>NZ_JBITKV010000017.1:0-180022 GCF_044461365.1 Amycolatopsis sp. NPDC049868
TCGTGCACGGCCTGCCGGTGGACTGGGCCGCCGTGCTGCCGGTGGGCGAGCCGGTGGAGCTGCCCACTTACGCATTCCAGCACCAGCGCTACTGGATGGAGGCCGCTTCGGGCGGCGACGGCGCGGGAACGGTCGCGGAGACGCGGTTCTGGGCGGCGGTCGAGGGCGGCGATCTCGCGCACCTGACCGAGGTGCTGGAGCTGGAGGACGAGCGTCCGGTCGGCGAGGTGCTGGAGGCGCTGACCACGTGGCGGCACCGGGAACTGGGCCGGGCAGCGACCGAGAACTGGCGCTACCGCACCGTCTGGACCCCGGTGGTCGATCCGGCCCCGGTTTCCCTCGACGGCATGTGGACGGTGCTCACCGCAGACGCGGCCGACGATCTCACCGCGAGCTGTGTGCGGGCGCTCGAGGCCCGCGGCGCGGAGGTGCTGGTCGCCGAGCTGCCCGATGGGGTCGTCACGCGCGAAGAAGTCACCGAGTTCCTCGACGAGGCGCTGCCGGGGACGCAGCCCGCCGGGGTGCTGTCGCTGCTCGCGATCGATGAGACGCCGATGCCCGAACACCCCGTCCTGACACGAGGACTGGCGCGGACGCTCTCCGTGGCGCAGGTGTTGGTGGACCTGGAGGTCGAGGCGCAGCTGTGGGTGGCCACGCAGGGCGCGCTCGCCGCCGCGGCCGACGACACCGTGCCGAATCCGGTGCAGGTGCAGGCGTGGGGGCTCGGCCGCGTGGTCGGCCTGGAGCATCCCGAAGCCTGGGGCGGTCTGCTCGACCTGCCCGCAGAACTCGACGATGCGGCCGGCGACCGGCTCGCCGCGGTGCTCGCCGGCTGCGGCGAGGACCAGGTCGCGATCCGCGCCGGCGGCCTCCTCGGGCGGCGGCTGGCCAGGGCGGACCGGCCGAAGACGACGGACCGGACGTGGACCCCGCGCGGGACGGCGCTGGTCACCGGCGGCACCGGCGCGATCGGCGGGCACGTAGCCCGCTGGCTGACCCGCCGCGACGCCGAACGCGTTGTGCTGACCAGCCGTTCCGGACCGGCCGCCGGGCACATGCCCGCCCTCGCCGCGGAGTTGGCCGCGGCGGGCACCCGGGTGGACGTCGTCGCCTGCGACGCGGGCAGCCGGGCGGAGCTGGCCGGGCTGCTGGACTGGACCGCGCGGACCGGGCCCGCGGTGTCCTCGGTGCTGCACACCGCGGGCATCGGGCAGGCCACCACGGTCGCGGAGACCGATCTCGCCGAGACGGCCGCCGTGCTCGCGGCGAAGGTCGCGGGCGCGGTGCATCTCGACACGCTGACCCGGGATTCCGACCTCGACGCGTTCGTGCTGTTCTCCTCGATCTCCGCGACCTGGGGCAGCGGCCTGCAACCCGCATACGGCGCCGCGAACACCTTCCTGGACTCCCTCGCCGAACAGCGCCGGGCCGCGGGCCTGCCCGCCACCTCCGTGGCGTGGGGTTCGTGGGGCGGCGGCGGCATGACCGACTCCGACGGTGCCGCGCAAGGCATCCGACGCGGTCTGCTGGTGATGGACCAGCACCGCGCCATCGAAGCGCTCGGCCAGATCCTCGACGGCGACGAGGGCCGGCTGACCGTCGCCGACATCGACTGGGCGCGGTTCGCTCCGCCCTTCACACTGCGCCGCCCGAGCCCGCTGATCGAGGCCCTCCCGGAGGTCCGCGAGGCGCTTGACGGGCCGGAGGGCGCCGCCGCCGCGGACGACGCGACGCTGCGGCAGGAACTCGCCGTGCTGTCGAAGTCCGAGCGGAACCGGCTGCTGGTCGGGCTCGTCCAGGCGAAGGCCGCCGACGTGCTCGGCTACGCCTCGCCCGACGAGGTGGAGGCCGCCCGTGCGTTCAGCGACCTCGGTTTCGACTCGCTGACCTCGGTGGAACTGCGCAACCGGCTCAGCGCCGCCACCGGTCTCGCTCTCCCGGCGACGCTGCTGTTCGACGCGCCCACCCCGAACGCCGCCTCCGCGTTCCTGCTGGCGAAGGTGTCCGGCGCGGACGAGACCGCCGCGCCGGCGCCGGTCGCGGCGGCGGTCGCCGACGAACCGCTGGCGATCGTCGGGATGAGCTGCCGGTACCCGGGCGGCGTCACCGGCCCCGAGGACCTGTGGAACCTGGTTGCCGCCGGGACCGACGCCATTTCGGTACTGCCCGGCGACCGCAACTGGGTGGTCGAGGACATGCCGACCAGCGGCGACGGCTACTCCGGGAAACCGGTCCGGTCCGGCGGATTCGTGTACGACGCCACCGGTTTCGACGCCGGGTTCTTCGGGATCAGCCCGCGCGAGGCGGTCTCGATGGACCCGCAGCAGCGGTTGCTGCTGGAGGTGGCGTGGGAATCGCTGGAACGCGCCGGGATCGACCCGGCGTCGCTGCGGGGTTCCGCGACCGGCGTGTTCGCCGGTGCGTCCGCCTCCGGCTACGGCTGGAGCTCCGGGCTGCAGGGCGAACTGGACGGGCACCTGGTCACCGGCATCTCCACCAGCGTGGTGTCCGGCCGGGTCGCCTACGTGATGGGGCTGGAAGGCCCCGCGGTCACCGTGGACACCGCGTGCTCGTCGTCGTTGGTGGCGCTGCACCTGGCCTGCCAGGCGGTGCGCTCCGGGGAATGCTCCCTGGCGCTGGCCGGCGGTGTGATGGTGGCGGCGAGCCCGCTGCTGTTCAACCAGTTCAGCCGGCAGATGGGGCTCGCGCCGGACGGACGGTGCAAGCCGTTCGGCTCCGGCGCGGACGGCATGGGCCTCAGCGAGGGCGCGGGCATGCTGGTGGTGGAACGGCTGTCGGACGCGCGGCGGAACGGGCACCGGATTCTGGCGGTGGTGCGGGGTTCGGCGGTGAATCAGGATGGTGCGTCGAATGGTTTGACGGCGCCGAATGGTCCTTCGCAGCAGCGGGTGATCCGGGCGGCGTTGGCGAGTGCGCGTTTGTCCACTGAGGACGTTGACGTGGTGGAGGCGCACGGGACCGGTACGCCGCTGGGCGATCCTATCGAGGCGCAGGCGTTGCTGGCGACTTATGGTCAGGGTCGGCCGGAGGGGCGGCCGTTGTGGCTGGGTTCGGTGAAGTCGAACATCGGGCACTCGCAGGCCGCGGCCGGCGTGGCGGGCGTGATCAAGATGGTGCAGGCGTTGCAGAACCGGGAGCTGCCGCGCACCCTTCACGCCGACGAGCGTTCGCCGCATGTGGACTGGGCGTCCGGCGAGGTGCGGCTGCTGACCGAGAACAAGCCGTGGGCCGCGGAGGACCGGCCGCGCCGGGCGGGGGTGTCCTCGTTCGGGATGAGCGGGACCAACGCGCACCTTATTCTCGAGGAGGCGCCGGAGCCGGTCGCGGCGGAGATCGTCGACGAGCGGGTTCCCGTCGTCACGGGCGGGCTGACCGCGTGGCCGGTGTCGGGCCGTTCGGCGAGTGGCCTGGCAGCACAGGGGAATCGGCTCGCGGCGTGGGTCGATGCCCGCGCGGAGCTGGATCCGGTCGACGTGGGTTGGTCGCTGGCGGCGACGCGGTCGGCGTTCGAGCACCGGTCCGTGACGGTCGGCGGCGACCTGGCGTCGCTGCGGTCGGGTGTACCGGTGCACGGTGTCGCGCGGCCTGGCGTGCGTCCGGTGTTCGTGTTCGGCGGGCAGGGTGCGCAGTGGACCGGCATGGGTCGCGCGTTGCTGGACGAGAGCCCGGTGTTCGCGGCGCGGTTCGCCGAGTGCGAGCGTGCGTTGGCGTCCTGTGTGGACTGGTCCGCACGGGAAGTGCTGCTGGACCCGGCGAAACTCGCGTCGGCGGAAGTCGTGCAGCCGGTTCTGTGGGCGGTGATGGTTTCCCTGGCCGCGGTGTGGGAGGCAGCGGGCGTCGAGCCCGAGGCTGTGGTGGGGCATTCGCAGGGTGAGGTCGCGGCGGCGACGGTGGCGGGCATGTTGTCGCTGGACGACGCGGCGCGAGTGGTGACTGCGCGGTCCCGTGGCTTGTCCGGGCTGTCGGCGGAAGGGTCGATGGTGTCGGTGGTCGCGCCGGTCGGTTCGGTGGCCGAACTGATGGAGCGTTGGGAGGACCGGCTGTCGGTGGCGGCGGTGAACGGTCCCGCGGCGACGGTGGTGTCCGGTAACCCGGAGGCGTTGGCGGAGTTCGAGCGGGAGTTGGCGTCGCGGAAGATGTTGCGTTGGCGTGTTCCGGAGACGGATTTCGTGGCGCATTCGTCGGCGGTCGAGCCGTTGGAAGGTGTGCTGGCGGACGAACTCGGCGGGATCTCTCCGCGGGCCGGTCGGGTGCCGATGATGTCGACGGTGACCGGTGAGTGGGTGTCCGGCGAGGAGCTGGATGCCGGTTACTGGTACCGGAATCTGCGGCAGACGGTGCAGTTCGAGAACGCGACTCGGGCGCTGCTGGCGGACGGCTTCGATTCCTTTGTCGAGGTTTCCCCGCATCCGGTGCTGGTCGCGTCGGTCACCGAGACTGCTGAGGACGCCGTGGTTTCCGGGGCGGTCGCGCTCGGGACGGTGGAGCGGGACAACGCCGGTGCGGAGCGGTTGCTGACGGCGTTCGCGGAGGCGTTCGTGCACGGCCTTTCAGTGGACTGGGCCAAGATCCTGCCGGTCGGGAAGCCGGTGGAGCTGCCCACCTACGCATTCCAGCACCAGCACTACTGGCTGGAGCCCGCACCGGGCGGCGACGGCGCGGGCACGGTGGCCGAGGCCCGGTTCTGGGCCGCGGTCGAAGGCGGCGACCTCGCGCAGCTGACCGAGGTGCTGGAACTGGACGACCAGCGCCCGGTCGGCGAGGTGCTGGAAGCGCTGACATCGTGGCGGCACCGCGAACTGGGCCGGGCAGCGACCGAGAACTGGCGCTACCGCACCGTCTGGGCGCCGATCACCGACCCCGACCCCGTCACTCTCGACGGGACCTGGGCGATCGTCGCGCCGAGCGGCCGGCAGCTCGCCGGCGACTGCGAAGCCGCGCTGCGGGCTCGCGGCGCCGAGGTGCTGCTGCTCTCACCCGAAGACCCGATCCCCGGCAGCGAACTCAGCGGAATCCTCTCGCTGCTGGCACTCGACGAGACCCCGACCCCGGGCAATCCCGCGCTGAACAAGGGATTGGCCGCGACCATCGACCTGGTGCGGGCACTGGGCGACGCGCAGCCGGACACGCCACTGTGGACGGTCACCTCGGGTGCGGTCGCCACCGCGCCGGGCACGCCGCTGACGAACCCGGTGCAGGCGCAGGTCTGGGGCTTCGGCCGGGTCGCCGCGCTGGAACACCCCCACCGGTGGGGAGGTCTGCTCGACCTGCCCACCACCCTCGACGACCGCACGGCGGGCCTGCTGGCCGCGGTGCTGGCCGGCACTGGGGAAGACCAGGTCGCGATCCGCACCGCGGGGATCCACGGCCGTCGGCTCGAACGCGCCCCGCGCAGGGGGGACGCGGCGGCGCCGTGGATGTCGCTGGGCACCGCGTTGATCACCGGCGGCACCGGCGCGATCGGCGGCCGGGTGGCCGGCCTGCTGGCCGCCCGCGGCGCCGAACGGCTGGTGCTGGCCAGCCGCACCGGGCCCAGTGAGGGCGTCGTCGCGCTGGTCGCCGGGCTCGCCGCGCAGGGAGCCGACGTGGAGGTGGTGGCCTGCGACGCGGGCAACCGGCCCGACCTGGCCGGGCTGCTGGACCGGATCGCCGCGACCGGGCCCGCGCTCTCCAGCGTGGTGCACGCCGCGGGTATCGGGCAGTTCGGCGCCATCGCCGACACCGACCCCGCCGAGGCGGCCTCGGTGCTGGCAGCGAAGGTCGAGGGCGCGCGGCATCTGGACGAGCTGACCCGCGACGCCGACCTCGACGCGTTCGTGCTCTTCTCCTCGATCTCGGCGACCTGGGGCAGCGCCATGCAGTCGGTGTACGCGGCGGCCAACGCCTACCTGGACGCGCTCGCGGAGAACCGCGCGGCCCGCGGCGAACCCGCGACCTCGGTGGCGTGGGGCCCGTGGGGCGGTGGCGGTCTGACCAGTGAGGAAGGCATCGCGCAGCTGGCGCGCGGCGGGTTCTCCATCCTGGAACCCGGACAGGCGATCCAGGTGCTCGCGCAGCTCGTCGACGAGGGCGCGGCCCAGACGACAGTGGTCGACGTGGACTGGGCGACCTTCGCTCCGACGTTCACGCTGCGCAGGCGCAGCCCGCTGGTCGAAAACCTGCCGGAAGTGCGGCAGGCGCTGGACGACTCCGCGGACGGCCCGGCCGGGGACGGCGCGACGGACCTCGCCGAACGGCTGGCCGGACTGTCCCGCGCCGAACAGGTGCGGGTGCTGGTCTCGCTGGTCCAGGCGGAGGCGGCGGCCGTGCTCTCCTACGCCTCGGCCGACGACGTGGAAGCCATCCGCGCGTTCAGCGACCTCGGTTTCGACTCGCTGACCTCGGTGGAGCTGCGCAACCGGCTCGGCGAGGCGACCGGGCTGCGGCTGCCCGCGACCCTGCTGTTCGACTGCCCGACCCCGGCCGCGGTGGCCGACCACCTGTGGTCCGAGCAGTTCCAGGACGAGGCCCAGCCTGCCTCGCTGGTGGAGGAGGTCGACCGGCTCGGCTCGTTGCTGACCGAGGCGGCGCCGGACGAGAAGACCCACGAACTGATCGCCGAGCGTCTCCAAAGCCTGCTTTCCCGCTGGACCGACGCGGGAGCCCGCGACGGACGGGCGAACGCCGCGGAGAAGCTCGACTCCGCCTCCGACGAGGAAATCTTCGACTTCATCCACACCGAACTCGGCCGGTGATCCCGCGCTTTCGCGCATCCGCGCTGGTGTATTTACGACTGGAATGGTGAGAACCGATGGCAGACGAGGCGAAGCTCCGGGATTACCTGAAATGGGTGACGACGAATCTGCACGAGACGCGTCAGCGCCTTCGTGACGTCGAGGACCGCTACGGCGAGCCGATCGCGATCGTCGGCATCGGGTGCCGCTATCCCGGCGGGGTGACGTCGCCGAAGGAGTTCTGGCAGCTGCTCTCCACCGGGGCCGATGGCGTCGCCGGGTTCCCGGAGGACCGCGGCTGGGACGCCGAGGCGCTGTTCGGCCGCGAGCCGGACGGCACGGTGCCCAAACCCGAGGCCGGGTTCATCGACGACGCCAGCGGATTCGACGCCGGATTCTTCGGGGTCAGCCCGCGCGAGGCGGTCGCGATGGACCCGCAGCAGCGGGTGCTGCTGGAGGTCTGCTGGGAAGCGCTGGAGCGGGCGGGGCTCGACCCGACTTCGCTGCGCGGCTCGCAGACCGGCGTGTTCGCGGGCGCCGCGCTGTCCGGCTACGGCTTCGCCGCCGAAGAGGACTTGGACGTCCACCTGATGACCGGGACCTCGACCTCGGTCATCTCCGGCCGGGTGTCCTACTCGCTGGGACTGGAAGGCCCCGCGGTCACCGTCGACACCGCGTGCTCGTCCTCGCTGGTGGCACTGCACCTTGCCTGCCAGTCGATCCGCACCGGCGAATGCGACCTCGCCCTCGCCGGCGGGGTCACCGTCACCGCGATCCCGATCATGTTCACCCAGTTCGCGCGTCAGCTCGGCCTGGCCTCGGACGGACGCTGCAAGGCGTTCTCCGCCGACGCCGACGGCATGGGCGTCGCCGAGGGCGCGGGCATGCTCGTGCTGGAACGGCTGTCGGTCGCCCGACGCAACGGGCATCCGGTGCTGGCGGTGGTGCGGGGGTCCGCGGTCAACCAGGACGGCGCCTCCAACGGCCTCGCCGCGCCGAACGGCCCCTCGCAGCAGCGGGTGATCCGCGCGGCGCTCTCCAACGCTCGGCTGTCCCCACAGGACGTCGACATGGTGGAGGCGCATGGCACGGGGACGACGCTGGGTGACCCGATCGAGGCGCAGGCGGTGATCGCCACCTACGGCCAGGACCGGGCGGAAGGCCGTCCGATGTGGCTGGGCTCGGTGAAGTCGAACTTCGGGCACACCCAGGCCGCGGCCGGGGTCGCGGGCGTGATCAAGACAGTGCTCGCGCTGCAGCACGAGCGCATGCCGCAGACCTTGCACGCCGACGAGCCGTCGCCGCATATCGACTGGTCGGCCGGGGACGTCCGGCTGCTGTCGGAAGCGCGGCCGTGGCCGTCCGGTGAACGGACCCGCCGGGGCAGTGTGTCCTCGTTCGGGGTGAGCGGCACGAACGCGCACTTCATCATCGAAGAAGCTCCGGCCCTGGAAGAAACCGAGGCGGAGGACAGCACCGAAGACCAGCCGCGGGACACCGCCGAAGTCGCCGAAGTCCGGACCCCGGTGGTGTCGGGTGCGGTCGCCTGGTCGGTCTCCGGCCGGTCGGCGGACGGTCTGCACGCGCAGGCCGCACGGCTGCTCGACTGGACGAGCAGCCGCCCCGAACTGTCCACAGCGGACATTGCCTGGTCGCTCGCTGACACCCGCTCCGTCTTCGAGCACCGCGCCGTGGTGATCGGCGCCGAACGCGCGGAGCTGGTCGGCGGTCTGCGCGAGCTGACCGCCGGGGAGACGGTCTCCTCGGTCGTGACCGGCGTCGCGCACGGACAGGCCCGCACGGTGTTCGTGTTCCCCGGCCAGGGTTCGCAGTGGCTGGGCATGGGTCGTGAGCTGGCGCGGGTCAGTCCCGTTTTCGCGGCACGCCTCGCCGAATGCGAACGCGCGCTGGAGCCCTTTGCGGACTGGAAACTGTCCGAAGTGCTCCAGGACGAACTGGAGTCGGCGGACCTGGTGCAGCCCGCGCTCTGGGCGGTGATGGTGTCGCTGGCCGCGGTGTGGGAAGCGGCCGGGGTCAACCCCGAAGCCGTCGTCGGCCACTCGCAGGGCGAGATCGCGGCTGCCACGGTGGCGGGCATTCTGTCCCTTGAGGACGGTGCGAAGGTGGTGGCGCTGCGTTCGCGGGCGCTGCGGGCGATCACCGGCATCGGCGGCATGCTGTCGGTCACCGAACCGGTCGAACGCGTCGAAGAGCGGCTGCGGGCGTGGGACGGGCGGCTGTCGATCGCCGTGATCAACGGTCCTTCGACGGTGGTGGTCTCCGGCGAGATCGAAGCGCTGGGCGAACTGCGTGCGCGGCTTCAGGCGGACGGGATCCGCGAGCGCCTGGTGAAGGTGGACTACGCCTCGCACTGTGCGCAGGTCGAACAGCTCGAAGACGAGATCAAGTCCCTGCTCGCCGAGGTGCGCCCGCAGACCGGACGGGTGCCGCTCGTCTCGGCCGTCACCGGCGAACCGCTCGACGGCACCGCGCTCGACGCCGGGTACTGGTACGACAGCTTGCGCGCCACGGTCCGCTTCGAAAAGGCGGTCCGCACTCTCGCGGGCATGGGCCACCAACTGTTCGTCGAGGTCGCGCCGCACCCGGTGCTGCTGGCCTCCATGACCGACACCCTCGACGCGGCCGCCGCCGAAGCGGGTCCGGGCACCCAGCCCGCCGCCGTGTGCGGCACGTTGCGCCGTGACGATGGCGGTGCGACCCGGCTGCTGACCTCGCTGGCCGAGGCTTTCGTCGCCGGGGCCACTGTGGACTGGACGGCCGTGCTCCCCGCCGGAGAGCGGGTGGAACTGCCCACTTACGCGTTCCGCCATGAGCGTTACTGGCCGAAGGGCACCCTCGGGTTGCCCGGCACCAAGACCGCCGGTGGCGGTGACCCGGCGTCGCTGGGCCTCGGCACCGCCGGGCACCCGCTGCTGGGCGCTGTGGTGGAACTGGCCGACGGCGGCATGCTCGCCTGCACGGGCCGGCTTTCGCTGCGTTCGCACCCGTGGCTGGCCGACCACGCCGTGGGCGGCGTCGTTCTGCTGCCTGGCACCGGATTCGCCGAACTGGTCGCGCAGGCCGGCCGGCAGGTCGGCTGCGCGCTGGTCGAAGAACTGACCTTGCAGGCGCCGCTGGTGCTGCCCGCGGACAACACCGGTGTGCAGGTGCAGGTGGTGGTGTCCGCGGCCGACAGCACCGGCCGCCGAGACGTGAACGTCTTCTCCCGGCTCGACCGCCCGGACGAGGACCACGAGTGGGAGAAGAACGCGGCCGCGGTGATCGCCGCCGCCTCCGATAGCCCCGTCCAGATCGCGGATCTCGCGGTGTGGCCGCCGCGGGACGCCACCGCGGTCGACATCTCCGATCTGTACACGGTGCATCTCGCCGACGTGTACGGCCCGGCCTTCCAAGGGCTGCAGGCGGTTTGGCTGCGCGGTGAGGACATCTTCGCCGAGGTCGCGCTGCCTGAGCAGGTGGGCGCGGACGCGGAAGCGTACGGGCTGCACCCGGTGCTGCTGGACTCGGCGTTGCTGGCCGGAGTCGTCGCGGACGCGGCGAAGCCGGAGGCGGACGGCGACAGCGATCAGGGCCAGATCCGGATGCCGTTCGCCTGGACGGGAGTGCAGCTGCACTCCCGGGGCGCCGCGAGGCTGCGGGTCCGGTTGCGCCGGGACGCGCAGGGCAACCTGAGCATGTCCGGTGTGGACGCCGACGGCCGCGCGGTGGTCTCCGTGGGTTCGCTGGTGACCCGGCCGGTCTCGCCGGAGCAGTTGCAGGCCGGGGACGAATGGCTGAAGGAAGCGTTCTTCACCGTCGAGTGGACGCCGTTGGCGGAGAAGAACATCCCCGGCGGCGACTGGGCGCTCGTCGGCGCTGACCTGTTCGGGCTTGCCGAGGAACTCGGCGTGGCCGGGATTCCGGTGCGGACCTACGAAGACGTCGCGCAGCTCGTCGCCGCCGAGACCGTTCCGGCGCTCGTGCTGTCCTGCGTGCAGGGCGACACCGACGACGTGACGGCCGCGACCCGGCAGGTCACCGCCCACGCCCTCGAAGTGACGCAGGCCGTGCTCGCCGAGCGGAGGCTCGAACCGGCGCGCCTGGTCGTGCTCACCCGGGGCGCGGTCGCCGTGCGGGCCGGGGAAGACCTGTCGGACGTGGCCTCCGGCGCGGTCTGGGGTCTGCTGCGGTCCGCGCAGCTGGAGAACCCGGAGCGGATCGTGCTGGCCGACCTCGACGGCGCCGGGGAGGTCGCCGCGCTGGCCGCCGCGCTGGGCAGCGGGGAACCGGAACTGGCCGTCCGCGACGGGCAGGCCCACGGTCGGCGGCTGACCCGCCCGGCCGGTCAGCTGGCGGTGCTCGACCCGACCGACATCGCACCCGCGCCGGATTCGCGCACCGCGCTGATCACCGGCGGCACCGGAACGCTGGGCGGGGTCGTGGCCCGGCACCTGGTGACCACCCGCCGGGCAGACGGCGTGCTCCTGCTCAGCCGTTCCGGCGCGGGCGCGGGCGGAGCGGCCGCCACCGCGGCCGACCTGGCCGAGCGCGGCGCTTCCGTGCGGATCGTCGCGTGCGACGTGGCGGACCGCGACGCGCTGGCCGCGGTGGTGGACGCCGTCCCGGCGGACTGTCCGCTCGGCTCGGTGTTCCACGCCGCGGGCGTCATCGACGACAGCATGGTCGAATCGCTGACCCCGGAGCGCCTCGCCTCGGTCATGCGCCCCAAGGTCGACGCCGGGTGGCATCTGCACGAGCTGACCCGCGACCTCGACCTGACCGACTTCGTGCTCTTCTCCTCGGTCGCCGCCGCCTTCGGTGGCGCCGGGCAGGCGAACTACGCCGCGGGCAACGCTTTCCTCGACGCGCTGGCCGCGCACCGCCGCGCGGCCGGACTCGCGGGCACCTCGCTCGCCTGGGGGCCGTGGATGCCCGAGGTGGGCATCGGCCGCGACCTCGACGAGGTCATGCTGCGCCGGATGACCGGTTCCGGTCTGATGGCGCTGGACGAGCAGGAAGGCCTCGTCCTGCTCGACCTCGCGCTCGGCCGCGCCGACGCGAACCTTGTCACCGCGCGGCTGGACAAGACGGCGCTGCGCGCGCAGGCCGCCGCGACCGGCATCCCGGCGCTGTGGAAGGTACTGGCCGACGATTTCCTCCCGCGCCGTGCGGTCGCCGCCGCGGACACCGGGGGTGCCGGCGCTTCCGACGGGCTGCGCCGCGAACTCGCCGGGCTGGCCGGGGCGGAACGCGACCGGGTGCTGGTGGACCTGGTCCGCACGCACGCGGCCGCGGTGCTCGGGCACTCCTCCGGCGACGCGATCGAGCCGGGCAAGCCGTTCACCGACCTCGGGTTCGACTCGTTGATCGCGGTCGAGTTCCGGAACCGGCTGAACCCGGCGACCGGGCTGCGGCTGCCCGCCACGCTGGTCTTCGACTACCCGAACCCGGTGGCACTGGCCGGTTTCCTGTGGGAGCAGCTCGCCGACGACCTGGAGGACCTCGACGGCGTCGAAGCGCCCGCCGCCGCACCGGCGCCGCAGGCGGTGGTGGACGGTGAGCCGATCGCGATCGTCGGAATGGCCTGCCGGTTCCCCGGCGGCGCGACCAGCCCCGAGTCGCTGTGGGAGATGCTCTCCACCGGCGGCGAAGGGCTCTCCACCTTCCCGACCGACCGAGGGTGGGACCTGGAGGCGCTCTACGACCCGGATTCCGAACGCACGGGGACTTCCTACACACAGGTCGGCGGTTTCCTCCGGGAGGCCAGTGCGTTCGACCCCGGGTTCTTCGGGATCAGCCCGCGCGAGGCGCTGGCGATGGACCCGCAGCAGCGGTTGCTGCTGGAGACCTCGTGGGAGGCGTTCGAACGCGCCGGGATCGACCCAGCGACGCTGCGCGGCTCCCAGACCGGCGCGTTCGTCGGCGGCTACGGCTCTTCCTACCTGGCACTCACCATGGAGGACGAGGAGGAGCTGGAGAACCTCGGCTCGCACCTGATGACCGGCAACGCGGCCAGCGTGCTGTCCGGCCGGGTTTCCTATGCGCTCGGCTTGGAAGGCCCGGCCGTCACCGTCGACACCGCGTGCTCGTCTTCGCTGGTCGCGCTGCATCTGGCGACTCAGGCGCTGCGCGGCGGCGAATGCTCGCTGGCGCTGGCCGGCGGGGCCACGGTCATGGCCAGCCCGGACGGATTCCTGGCCTTCTCCCACGCTCGCGGTCTCGCGGCCGACGGCCGGTCGAAGGCGTTCGCGGACGCCGCGGACGGCATGGGCATGGCCGAGGGTGCGGGCATGCTCGTGCTGGAGCGGCTGTCGGATGCCCGGCGCAACGGGCATCCGGTGCTGGCGGTGGTGCGGGGTTCGGCGGTGAACCAGGACGGTGCGTCGAACGGGTTGACGGCGCCGAATGGTCCTTCGCAGCAGCGGGTCATCCGGGCGGCGCTGGCGAATGCAGGGTTGTCGGCGTCCGATGTGGACGTGGTGGAAGCACATGGCACGGGGACGACGCTGGGCGACCCGATCGAGGCGCAGGCGTTGCTCTCGACCTACGGCCGTAACCGGGAAACGCCGCTGTGGCTGGGCTCGGTCAAGTCCAACATCGGGCACACCCAGGCCGCGGCCGGGGTGGCGGGGATGATCAAGATGGTGCTCGCGTTGCGGCACGAAGAGCTCCCGCGGACGCTCCACGTGGACGCGCCTTCGTCGCATGTGGACTGGGAGGCCGGAGATGTCCGGCTGCTGACCGAAAAGCGGCCGTGGACGCCCGGTGACCGGGTCCGCCGCGCCGGGGTTTCGGCGTTCGGCGTCAGCGGCACCAACGTGCACGTGATCATGGAAGAAGCCCCCGCTTTCGAGGACACCGAGGACATCGAGGCTCCGGAGCCGGTGCTGTCCGGCGCGGGCGCGTGGGTGCTGTCCGGCCGGTCCGGCGCCGCGCTGGCGGCGCAGGCGGGCCGGTTGCGGGAATGGGCGCTGGCGAACCCGGACGCGGACCCGGTCGACGTGGGCTGGTCGCTGGTCACCACCCGGTCGGTGTTCGAACACCGCGCGGTGGTCGTCGGCGAGCCGTCCGGCGGTCTTGAAAGCCTGGCCGCCGGGGTGACCTCTTCCGAGCTGGTCTCGGGGGTGTCGGAGTCCGGCACCCGAGTGGCGTTCGTGTTCGCGGGCCAGGGTTCGCAGTGGGTCGGCATGGGGCGGGAACTCGCGCGGTCGAGTGCGGTGTTCGCGGCGCGGCTGGCGGAGTGCGAGGCGGCTTTGGAGTCCTTTGTGGACTGGAAGCTGTCCGATGTGCTCGAAGGCGAGCTGGAGTCGGCGGATGTCGTCCAGCCTGCGTTGTGGGCGGTGATGGTGTCTCTCGCCGCGATGTGGGAGGCGGCCGGCGTCCGTCCGGATGCCGTGATCGGGCACTCGCAGGGCGAGATCGCGGCGGCGACTGTCGCGGGCATGTTGTCCCTTGAGGACGGTGCGAAGGTCGTCGCGCTGCGGTCGAAGTCTTTGAAGGCCCTGGCAGGTCTCGGCGGCATGTTGTCGGTGAGCGCGGCTGCCGCCGAAGTGGAAGAGCGGCTGGGCCGGTGGGGCGAGCGGCTGTCGCTCGCCGCGGTGAACGGTCCGTCCGCGGTGGTGGTTTCCGGCGCGCCGGAGGCGTTGGCGGAGCTGAAGTCCGAACTGGACGCCGAAGGCGTGCGGGCGCGGATGGTCGCGGTGGATTACGCGTCGCACTGTGCGCAGGTGGAGAGCCTGGAAGACGAGATCCGCGCGGTGCTGGCGGGGATCGAGCCGCGGCGTGGCCGGGTGCCGATGGTGTCGGCGATGACCGGGGAGAACCTCACCGGTGAAGAACTCGACGCCGGCTACTGGTACGAAAGCCTGCGCGCGCCGGTGTACTACGAGCGGGCCGTGCGTATCCTCGCCGACCGCGGCTACCAGCTGTTCATCGAGGTGACGCCGCATCCGGTGCTTCTCGGCGCGACGAACGACATCGTCGAGGACGCTGCGGCCGCCGCGGGTCCCGGCGCGGTGGTGGCCGCGGTGTGCGGCACCCTGCGGCGCGACGACGACAGCGCCGCCCGAGTGGTCCGGTCGATGGCCGAGGCCTTCGTGCGCGGTGCCTCGGTGGACTGGACCTTGCTGCTGCCTGCCGGGCGGCGCATCGAACTGCCCACTTACGCGTTCCAGCACCAGCGGTACTGGCCCTCCGGTGCGCTTCCCTTGCCGACAGCCAAATCCTCTGGCGACGGCCGGCTCGTCAGCTCCGCGGCGGATGCCGAATTCTGGTCGGCCGTGGAGAAGGGCGACCTGGCTTCGCTCGGCGAAACGCTGTCGCGGGAAGGGGCGCGTCCGTTCAACGAGGTGCTGCCCGCGCTGGCGTCGTGGCACCGCGGGGAACAGGACCGTTCGACCGCCGCGAACTGGCGGTACCGGGTCGGCTGGGCCGCGGTCGCGGAACCCGGGACCGGGTCGCTGACCGGTGCCTGGCTGCTGGTGGTCCCCGAGGGCGTCGAGCCGGTGTGCGCGGCCGCGTTGTCCGCGCGTGGTGCCGAGGTCGTCGTGGCCGAGGTCCCGGCCGGTGTCGTGGACCGGGCCGAAATCCTGGCGGGAGTCGACTTCGGCGAGCTGTCCGGGGTGGTGTCGCTGCTGGCGCTGGACGAGTCGCCGGTGGCTGGGCATTCCTCGGTGCCGGTGGGCTTGGCGGCGACGCTCGGCCTGGTGCAAGCGCTCGGCGACGCCGGGCAGAACGTGCCGCTGTGGGTGCTCACCCGCGGCGCCGTGGCGGCCGGGCTGGGCGAGACTCTCACGAGTCCGGTGCAGGCGCAGGTCTGGGGCCTGGGCCGAGTGGTCGGCCTGGAGCACCCGGAGCGCTGGGGCGGGCTGATCGACCTGCCGGAGACCTTCGACGAGCGTGCGGGTGCGCGGCTGGTTTCGGTGCTCGCCGGGGCGGAGGAGCCCGAGGTGGCCCTGCGCCCGGCCGGGATTCTCGGCCGCCGTCTGTCGCGGGTGCCTCGCCCGCGTGCGGGCCGGACCTGGTCGCCGCGAGGCACGGCACTGGTCACCGGCGGCACCGGCGCGATCGCCGGGCATGTGTCGCGTTGGCTGGCTGAGCAGGGTGCGCCGCGCGTGGTGCTGACCGGACGTTCCGGGCCCGCTGCGGCCGGCATCGCCGAGACGGTGGCGTGGCTGGCGGAGCAGGGCACCGCGGTGGACGTGGTTTCCTGCGATGTCACCGATCGGTCGGCGCTGGCCGGGCTGATCGCCTGGTGCGGTCCGGAGTTGTCTTCGGTGCTGCACACCGCCGCGGTGCTGGATGACGGCGTGGTGGACCGGCTGACGGTGCCGCGCCTGGAGACGGTGCTGGCGGCGAAGGCGGCGTCGGCGGGTTACCTGGACGAGCTGACCGCGGATCTCGACCTGGACGCGTTTGTGCTGTTCTCGTCGGCGGCTTCGACGTTGGGCGGCCCGGGTCAGGGCAACTACGCGGCGGCGAACGCGTACCTGGACGCGCTGGCGGAGCATCGCCGGGCGCGCGGGCTGGCCGGTCTGTCGGTCGCCTGGGGGCTGTGGGCCGGGATCGGGCTGGCCGACTCGAACGAGGCCATCCGGTCGCGGATGCGCCGCATCCCGATGCCCGCGATGGAGCCGAAGCTCGCCGTGCGCGCGCTGGCCGATTCGCTGGCGGGCACCGACCCTGTGGTCACCGTGATGGACGTGGACTGGGAGCAGCTCGGGTCCGCCGCGGGCACCGCCGAAGTGCACCAGATGCCGCTGGTGCGGGACATGCCGGAGATCCGCAGGCTGGCCGCCGCCACCGCGGCGAACCGGACCGCGGCCCCGGCGGCGGGCGAGCTGTCGCAGCGGCTCGCCGGGCTCAGCCACGCCGAACAGGAACGCGTGCTGACCGATGTGGTCCGCGCGCAGGCCGCGGTGGTCCTCGGGCACGCGTCGGCCGAGATGGTGCAGGCCCGGCAGGCGTTCCGGGACCTCGGCTTCGACTCGCTGACCTCGGTGGAATTGCGCAACCAGCTCAACGCGGCCACCAAGCTGCGGCTGCCCGCCACGCTGGTGTTCGACTACCCGACGCCGCTCGCGCTGGCCGGTTTCCTGCGCGGCGAGCTGATGGGCGACCAGGAACAGGTCGCGGCGCCGGCGGCCCCCAAGGCGGCGGTGCCGGTGGACGAGCCGCTGGCGATCGTGGGGATGGCGTGCCGGTTCCCGGGTGGCGCGGCGAGCCCGGACGAGTTCTGGGAGATGCTGCGTTCGGGCACGGACGCGGTGGGTGCGTTCCCGACCGATCGCGGTTGGGATCTGGAAGGGTTCTACGACCCGGACCGGGAGAGCGAAGGCACCACCTACACCCGTTCCGGTGCTTTCCTGCGGGACGCCACCGGTTTCGACGCCGGGTTCTTCGGGATCAGCCCGCGCGAGGCGTTGGCGATGGACCCGCAGCAGCGGCTGCTGCTGGAAACCACCTGGCAGGCGCTGGAAGGCGCCGGGATCGACCCGACCACGCTCAAGGGCAGCGCCACCGGCGTGTTCGCGGGCGGTTTCGGCTCCGGCTATGCCATCGGCATGGCGCTGACCGGCCAGGACGGCGCCGGGGTCGAAGGGCACCTGATGACGGGCAACTCGACGAGTGTGCTGTCGGGTCGACTGTCCTATGTGCTGGGTCTGGAGGGTCCGGCGGTCACCATTGACACGGCGTGTTCGTCGTCCTTGGTGGCGCTGCACCTCGCGGTTCAAGCGGTGCGCTCGGGCGAGTGTTCGCTGGCGCTGGCCGGTGGTGTCACGGTGATGGCGACTCCGTTCTCCTTCGTCGAGTTCTCCCGCCAGCAGGGCTTGTCCGTGGACGGGCGGTGCCGGGCTTTCGCGGACGACGCCGATGGCACCGGCTGGGCCGAGGGCGTGGGCATGCTGGTCGTCGAACGGCTCTCCGATGCTCGGCGCAAGGGCCACGAAGTCCTCGCCGTGGTGCGGGGAAGCGCGATCAACCAGGACGGTGCGTCCAACGGTCTGTCCGCGCCGAACGGTCCTTCGCAGCAGCGGGTCATTCGGGCGGCGTTGGCGAATGCAGGGTTGTCGGCGTCCGATGTGGACGTGGTGGAAGCACATGGCACGGGGACGACGCTGGGCGACCCGATCGAGGCGCAGGCGTTGCTCGCGACCTACGGCCAGGAACGGGCTGGGGACCGTCCGCTGTGGCTGGGTTCGGTGAAGTCGAACATCGGGCACACGCAGGCGGCGGCGGGTGTCGCTGGTGTGATCAAGATGGTGCTGGCGTTGCGGAACAAGGAACTTCCGCGGACGCTGCACGCCGAGGTGCCGTCGTCGCATGTGGACTGGACGGCCGGTCGGGTCGAATTGCTGACGGAGAACGTGGCCTGGGAATCCGCGGGACGGGTTCGCCGGGCGGGCGTGTCGGCGTTCGGGATCAGCGGTACGAACGCGCATGTGATCGTGGAGGAAGCGCCTGCCGTCGAAGAGGTTCCGGTGGTGGAGCCGGCTCCGGTGGTGTCGGGTGCGCGGCCTTGGGTGTTGTCGGGTCGCAGCGCGAACGGGTTGCTCGCGCAGGCGGGTCGGCTTCGCGAGTGGGTCGTCGGGCGTGGGCTGGATCCGGTGGATGTCGGGTGGTCGTTGGTGACTACGCGGTCGGTGTTCGAGCACCGGGCCGTGGTGGTCGGGAGTGACGTGCTGAGCGGTTTGTCGGATTTGGCGGCCGGGGTGTCGTCGGGTTCGGTGGTGTCCGGGGTTGCGGATCCGGGTGTTCGGGTGGGTTTGGTGTTCGCGGGTCAGGGTTCGCAGTGGGCGGGCATGGGCCGGGGACTCTATGAGTCGAGTCCGGTGTTCGCCCAGGCCTTCGACCGGGTTTCGGGTTTGTTGGAGCTGGAGCTGGGTGTTTCGGTTCGGGACGTGGTGCTGGTTCCGGAGACACCGGGCAGTGACCAGACTTTGTATGCGCAGGCTGGGTTGTTCGCCTTTGAGGTGGCGCTGTTCGAGGTGCTGCGCGCCGCGGGTGTTCGGGCGGATGCGGTGGTCGGGCATTCGGTCGGCGAGATTGCGGCGGCGTATGCGGCGGGGGTTCTCTCTCTGTCTGATGCGTGTCGGTTGGTGGCGGCGCGTGCTCGGTTGATGCAGGCGTTGCCGGTGGGTGGTGCGATGGCGGCGATCAACGCATCGGAGGCCGAGGTGCTGGAGTCGCTGGAGCCGGGGGTGTCGATCGCGGCGGTGAACGAAGCGGAGTCCGTGGTGGTCTCTGGCGAGGCCGATGCGGTCGAGCGCATCGTGGCGCTCTGGAAGGAGCAGGGCCGTCGTGCTCGGCGGCTGCGGGTGAGCCATGCGTTCCATTCCGCCGCCATGGATCCGGTGCTGGAAGAGCTGCGCGAAGTGGCCGCGGGGTTGGCGTACGAGCATCCGGAACTGTTGTGGGCGGGTGCGTTGACCGGCGAACTGGTCGCTGACTGCGAGGCCGAGTATTGGCCCGCGCAGACGCGGGGTGCGGTGCGGTATGGGGATGCGGTGGCTGCGCTGGTGGAACAGGGGATTTCGGTGTTCCTGGAGGTCGGCCCGGACGGTTCGCTGTCCGCGCTCAGCCCGGCCGACGCGGCGTTCGTGCCGTTGCAGCGCAAGGATGGCACCGGCCTGGTCGCCGGGCTGGCGCAGGCGTTCGTGCACGGCGTGGGCGTGGACTGGAGCGCGGTGGTTCCGGCGGGGAACCGAGTGCCGCTGCCCACGTATGCCTTCCAGCATCAGCGTTACTGGCCGGACGGCATCCTGGCGATGCCGAAGGCCGGTGCGGACGACAGCCCCACCTCCGCCGCCGACGCCGAATTCTGGGCGGCGGTGGAGAACGGCGACCTCACCGAACTCGCCGAACGACTGTCCATCGAGGACCACACGAAGCTCGGCGAGGTGCTGCCCGCGCTGGCTTCCTGGCGGCGGCGCGAGCAGAACCGTTCGGCCACCGCGGACTGGCGCTACCGGATCAACTGGACGCCGGTCGAGGGACTCGACCCGCGGCCGCTGACCGGCACCTGGCTGCTCGTCACCCCGGCGGACCACGACGTCACCGGCTACGCCGAGGCGTTGTGCTCGCGCGGCGCGGAGACCCGGGTGGTCCGGCTCCCGGCCGGCACGACGGACCGCCTCGAGATCGCGGCCGAGCTCGACGACGTCGATCCCGCCGAAGTGCGCGGCGTGCTGTCGCTGCTGGCCTTGGACGAGACCTCCACGCCGGGACATCCCGTGGTGGCCGGGGGATTGGCGGCCACGCTCGGCCTGGTGCAGGCACTCGGCGACGTGATCATCGACGCCCCGCTGTGGCTGGCTACGCGCGGTGCGGTGGCGGCCGGCGCCGGGGAGACGCTGGCGAGCCCGGTGCAGGCGCAGGTCTGGGGCCTCGGCCGCGTCGCCGGTCTCGAACACCCCGACCGCTGGGGCGGGCTGATCGACCTGCCGGAGACCTTCGACGAGCGTGCGGGTGCGCGGCTGGTTTCGGTGCTCGCCGGGGCCGGGGAGCCCGAGGTCGCCATCCGGCCGGAGGGCGTGCTCGGCCGTCGGCTGGGCCGCGCCGCGCGGGGCCGGGACGCCGAGGGCTGGTCGCCCCGGGGCGCGGTGCTGATCACCGGCGGGACCGGCGCGATCGCGGGCCACGTGTCGCACTGGCTGGCCGAGCGCGGTGCGCCGCGCGTGGTGCTGACCAGCCGTTCCGGCGCCGGTGCGCGTGACGTCGCGGGGACGGCGGCACTGCTCGCCGAGCGGGGAACCTCCGTCGACGTGGTGGCGTGCGATGTTGCCGATCGGTCGGCGTTGGCCGGTTTGGTCGAGTGGTGTGGTCCGGAGTTGTCCTCCGTGTTGCACACCGCGGGTGTGCTGGACGACGGCGTGGTGGACCGGCTTTCGGTGCGGCGTTTGGAGTCGGTGCTGGCGGCGAAGGCGGCGTCTGCCGCGCACTTGGACGAGCTGACCGCGGATCTCGATCTGGACGCGTTTGTGCTGTTCTCGTCGGCGGCTTCGACGTTGGGTGGTCCGGGGCAGGGCAACTACGCGGCGGCGAATGCGTATTTGGACGCGTTGGCGGAGCATCGCCGGGCGCGCGGACTGGCCGGGTTGACGGTGGCCTGGGGTGTCTGGGCGGGCGGCGGTTTCGCCGAATCGAGCGAGGTCGTGCGGGAACGGGTCAAGCGCGGCCTGATGCCCGCGATGGACCCACAGCTCGCCGCGCGGGCGCTCGGCGAAGCCCTCGACGGGCCGGACGCCGCGGTCACCGTGATGGACGTCGACTGGGCACAGCTGGAGTCCTCCGCCGAGCTGCGGAACGCGCCGTTGGTGCAGGAGCTGCCGGAGGTGCGGCGGCTCGGCTCCGCCAAGGCCGCCGCGGACACTGCGCGCGGCGAGGGCGACCTCGCCCGCACGCTGGCCGGGCTGAACCCGACGGAACAGGAGCGGGTGCTCACCGAACTGGTGCGCACCGAGGTGGCGATCGTGCTCGGCCACGCCTCGGCGGACGCGATCGAGGACCGGAAGGCGTTCAAGGACCTCGGGTTCGACTCGCTGACCTCGGTCGAGCTGCGCAACCGGCTGGGTGCGGTGACCGGCGAGCGGCTGCCCGCGACGGTGGTGTTCGACTACCCGACGCCGGTAGCGCTGGCCGCGTTCCTCCGCGAGGAACTGACCGGCGACCTGACCGCCCCCGTGGCCGCGGCTCCCGTGGCGGCGCTGCCGGTGGACGAGCCGTTGGCGATCGTGGGGATGGCGTGCCGGTTCCCGGGGGGTGCGGCGAGTCCTGATGAGTTCTGGGAGATGTTGCGTTCGGGTACGGATGCGGTGGGTGCGTTCCCGACTGACCGCGGTTGGGATCTGGAAGGGTTCTACGACCCCGACCGGGGCAGCGCCGGCACCTCCTACACGCAGTCGGGCGCGTTCCTGCGCGACGCCACGGAGTTCGACGCGGCCTTCTTCGGGATCAGCCCTCGCGAGGCGCTGGCGATGGACCCGCAGCAGCGACTGCTCCTGCAGACCTCGTGGGAAGCGTTGGAGCGCTCCGGAATCAACCCCGCCGCGCTCAAGGGCACCGCTACCGGCGTGTTCGCCGGTGGCTTCGCTTCCGGCTACGGGTTCGGCGTCACCCTGTCCGGCCAAGCCGGTTCCGGTGCCGAAGGGCACCTGATGACGGGCAACTCGACGAGTGTGCTGTCGGGTCGACTGTCCTATGTGCTGGGTCTGGAGGGTCCGGCGGTCACCATTGACACGGCGTGTTCGTCGTCGTTGGTGGCGCTGCATCTCGCGGTTCAGGCGGTGCGGTCGGGCGAGTGTTCGCTGGCGCTGGCCGGCGGGGTCACCGTGATGGCCAACCCCGGCACGTTCGTCGACTTCTCGCGCCAGCAGGGGCTTTCCACCGACGGGCGATGCCGGGCATTCTCTGACGACGCGGACGGCACCGGCTGGGGCGAAGGCGTGGGCATGCTGGTCGTCGAACGGCTCTCCGACGCCGAGCGCAACGGGCACCGGATTCTGGCGGTGGTGCGGGGTTCGGCGGTGAATCAGGATGGTGCGTCGAATGGTTTGACGGCGCCGAATGGTCCTTCGCAGCAGCGGGTGATTCGGGCGGCTTTGGCGAATGCCGGGTTGTCGGCGTCCGATGTGGACGTGGTGGAAGCGCACGGTACGGGGACGAAGCTCGGGGACCCGATCGAGGCTCAGGCGTTGCTGGCGACCTACGGGCGTGATCGGGACCGTCCATTGTGGCTGGGTTCGGTGAAGTCGAACATCGGGCACACGCAGGCCGCGGCCGGGGTGGCCGGCGTGATCAAGATGGTGCTGGCGTTGCAGCACCAGGAGATTCCACGCACGCTGCACGCCGAGCATCCGTCGTCGCATGTGGACTGGTCGGCCGGTCGGGTCGAGCTGCTGACCGAGAACACGCCGTGGCCGGCCGTCGGAAGTCCGCGCCGCGCCGGCGTCTCCGCGTTCGGGATGAGCGGCACCAACGCGCACATCATCGTCGAGGAGGCTCCTGCGCCGGAGCCCGCGGCCGCGGTGTCGGCCGACGATCCCACGGCCTGGGTGTTGTCGGGTCGCAGCGCGGACGGGTTGCTCGCGCAGGCGGGTCGGCTTCGCGAGTGGGTGGTCGGCCGTGGGCTGGATCCGGTGGATGTCGGGTGGTCGTTGGCGACTACGCGGTCGGTGTTCGAGCACCGGGCCGTGGTGCTGGGCGAGGATTTGGCGGGCGGGCTGGACAGCCTGATCGGGGGAGTGTCGTCGGGTTCGGTGGTGTCCGGGGTCGCGGATCCGGGTGCTCGGGTGGGTTTGGTGTTCGCGGGCCAGGGTTCGCAGTGGGCCGGCATGGGTTGGGACCTCTACGAGGCGAACCCGGTGTTCGCCCAGGCCTTCGACCGGGTTTCGGGTCTGTTGGAGCTGGAGCTGGGTGTCGCGGTGCGGGATGTGGTGCTGGATCCGGGAACCCGGGACGGCGATCAGACCTTGTTCGCGCAGGCGGGATTGTTCGCCTTCGAGGTGGCGTTGTTCGAGGTGCTGCGGGCGGCCGGGGTTCGCGTGGATGCGGTGGTCGGGCATTCGGTCGGTGAGGTCGCCGCGGCACACGCGGCCGGCGTGCTTTCTCTGCCCGACGCGTGCCGTCTGGTCGCTACTCGCGCTCGGTTGATGCAGGCGTTGCCGGTGGGTGGTGCGATGGCGGCGATCAACGCGCCGGAGGAAGCGGTGGCCGAAACGCTGATCGATGGGGTGTCGATCGCGGCGGTGAACGGTCCGGAGTCGGTGGTGGTTTCCGGTGAGACCGAGGCGGTCGACCAGCTTGTCGCGCTCTGGAAGGAGCGCGGGAACCGGGTTCGGCGGCTGCGGGTCAGCCACGCCTTCCATTCCGCGGCGATGGATCCGGTGCTGGACGAGCTGCGCGAAGTGGCCGACGGGCTCACGTATGCGCGTCCGGAGCTGCTGTGGGCGGGTGCGTTGACCGGCGAGCTGGTCGCTGACTGCGAGGCCGAGTACTGGCCCGCGCAGACGCGTCGCCCGGTCCGGTTCGGGGACGCGGTGGAGTCTCTTGTCGCGCAGGGGATTTCGGTGTTCCTGGAGGTCGGGCCGGACGGTTCGCTGTCCGCGCTCAGCCCGGCCGACGCGGCGTTCGTCCCCTTGCAGCGCAAGGACGGCACCGGCCTGATGGCCGGGCTGGCGCAGGCTTTCGTGCGCGGCGTGCACGTGGACTGGCGCGCCGTGCTGCCCGCCGGCCGGCGGCTGGACCTGCCGACCTACGCCTTCCGCACGGAACGGTTCTGGCCGGAAGGCATCCTGAAGCTGCCGAAGGCCGGCGCGACGGAGGTCCAGGACAGCGCGGCCGACGCCGAGTTCTGGGCGGCGGTCGAAGGGGGCGACCTGAGCGGTCTCGCCGACTCGCTGTCGGTGGACAGCACGCGGCCGTTCCACGAAGTGCTGCCCGCGCTGGCCTCCTGGCGGCGACGCGAACAGGACCGGTCGACCACCGCGAACTGGCGTTACCGCATCACCTGGGCTCCGGTCTCGGAGCCGGACGCCCGCGTGCTGTCCGGGACCTGGCTCGTCGTCGCGCCGAACGCCGACACTGCCCGGGATTGCTGGGCAGCGCTGGAAACCCGGGGCGCGGACGTGGCCGTGGTCGAATGCCCGGCCGGGACGGTGGACCGTGCCGAGTTCACTGCGCTGTTGTCTGACATCGACCGCGATGCGGTGTCCGGGGTGGTTTCGCTGCTGGCCCTGGACGAGACGCCGGTCGCCGAGCACGCTTCGGTGCCGGCGGGCTTGGCGGCGACGCTCGGCCTGGTGCAGGCGCTCGGCGACGCCGGGGTGACCGCCCCGCTGTGGCTGGCGACTCGGGGCGCGGTGGCGGCCGGGCCGGGGGAGACCCTGACCAGCCCGGTGCAGGCGCAGGTGTGGGGTCTGGGCCGTGTGGTCGGCTTGGAACACCCGGAGCGTTGGGGCGGGCTGATCGACCTGCCGGAGACCTTCGACGAGCGTGCGGGTGCGCGGCTGGTTTCGGTGCTCGCCGGGTGCGGCGAGTCCGAGGTCGCGCTCCGTTCGGCCGGGCTGCTCGGCCGTCGGCTCGTGCACGCCGGACGACCGGCGTCGCAGCCGTGGACGCCGCGAGGCACGGCGCTGCTCACCGGTGGCACCGGCGCGATCGCCGGGCATGTCGCGAGGTGGCTCGCCGAACAGGGCGCGCCTCGGATCGTGCTGACCAGCCGTTCCGGTCCCTCGGCACGCGGGGTCGCCGCGACCGTCGCGGAACTGGCCGCGCTGGGCACCTCGGTCGAGGTGGTGGCGTGCGACGTCACGGAGCGGTCGGCGTTGGCGGGCTTGGTCGAGTGGTGTGGTCCGGAGTTGTCCTCCGTGTTGCACACCGCGGGTGTGCTGGACGACGGCGTGGTGGACCGGCTTTCGGTGCCGCGTTTGGAGTCGGTGCTGGCGGCGAAGGCCGCGTCGGCGAAGGACTTGGACGAGCTGACCGCGGATCTCGATTTGGATGCGTTCGTGTTGTTCTCGTCGGCGGCTTCGACGCTGGGCGGTCCGGGCCAGGGCAACTACGCGGCGGCGAATGCGTATTTGGACGCGTTGGCGGAGCATCGCCGGGCGCGCGGACTGGCCGGGTTGACGGTGGCCTGGGGTGTCTGGGCCGGTGGCGGGCTCGCCGAGTCCACCGAGGCGGTGCGCAAACGGCTCGAACGCGGCGCGATGCCCGCGATGGACCCGAGGCTGGCCGCGCGGGCGCTGGGCGAGGCCCTGCGTGGACCGGACCCGGTGCTCACCGTGATGGACGTCGACTGGGCCGAACTCGCCTCGGGGCCGGGCACGGCGGGGCTGCGCGCCGCGCCGCTGATGCGGGACCTGCCGGAGATCCGCCGGATGGCGAGCACCGCGGCCGAGCCGTCGGCCCGCCCCGAAGGGGACCTGGCCGCCCGGCTGGCCGGACTGGGCCGCGCGGAGCAGGAGCGGGTGCTCACCGAACTGGTGCGCACCGAGGTGGCGATCGTGCTCGGGCACGCCTCGGCGGAGGCGATCGAGGACCGGAAGGCGTTCAAGGACCTCGGTTTCGACTCGCTGACCTCGGTGGAACTGCGCAACCGGCTCGGTGCCGCGACCGGGCGGCAACTGCCCGCGACGCTCGTGTTCGACTACCCGACCCCGAGCGAACTCGCCGCGTGGCTGCGGACCGAACTGCTGCCGGACGGCCCGGATGACGCCGCGGAGCCGGTGCTGGCCGAGATCGGCCGGCTCGAAGCCGCGCTGCGGGACGGGGCGGGCGACGAACCGGTGTGGGCCGAAGCAGGCGAACGGCTGCGCAGGCTGCTGGAGGTCATCGGCGACCAAACCGCCGGAAAGACCAAGAAACGGCGCGAGGAAGACCTCGAGACCGCCTCCGACGACGAGTTGTTCGCACTCGTCGACGGACTCGAGTGAATCCACGCCGCCGATCGTGAACCATCGAACATCCTGGCTAGGGGCTGACCGTGTCTGACGACAAACTGCGGAGTTACCTGAAGCGGGCCATCGCGGACGCGCAAGACGCACGGGCGCGGCTGCGCGAGGTCCGGGAACGAGCCGACGAACCGCTCGCCGTCGTCGGCATGGCCTGCCGCTTCCCCGGCGGGGTGACCACGCCGGAGGAGTTCTGGGAGCTGCTGTCGGCCGGGACCGACGCGGTCGGCGGCTTCCCGACCGACCGCGGCTGGGACCTCGACAGCGTCTACGACCCGGACCCGGCGCACGAAGGCACCTCCTACGTCGCGCAGGGTGCGTTCCTGAGCGACGCCACGGAGTTCGACCCGGCGTTCTTCGGGATCAGCCCGCGCGAGGCGCTGGCGATGGACCCGCAGCAGCGGCTGCTACTGGAGACCTCGTGGGAGGCCCTGGAGCGGGCCGGGATCGACCCGGCGAAGCTCAAGGGCACCGCAACGGGTGTCTTCGCGGGCGCCTTCGCCTCCGGGTATGGCATCGGTGTTTCCATGTCGGGCCAGGCGGATTCGGGTGTCGAAAGCCACCTGATGACCGGAAACTCGACCAGCGTGCTGTCCGGGCGGGTGTCCTATGTGCTCGGTCTGGAAGGGCCCGCGGTCACCATCGACACGGCGTGTTCGTCGTCGCTGGTCGCGCTGCACTTGGCCGCGTATGCGGTCCGGTCGGGAGAGTGCTCGCTGGCGTTGGCCGGTGGTGTCACGGTGATGCCGTCGCCGGGGACGTTCGTCGAGTTCTCCCGGCAGCAAGGACTGTCCGCGGACGGGCGGTGCCGGGCGTTCTCCGAGGACGCGGACGGCACGGGCTGGGCCGAGGGCGCCGGGGTGCTGGTGGTGGAGCGGCTGTCGGAGGCGCAGCGGCTCGGCCATCGCGTGCTGGCGGTGGTGCGGGGTTCGGCGGTGAATCAGGATGGTGCGTCGAATGGGTTGACGGCGCCGAATGGTCCTTCGCAGCAGCGGGTGATTCGGGCGGCTTTGGCGAATGCCGGGTTGTCGGCGTCCGATGTGGACGTGGTGGAAGCGCACGGTACGGGGACGAAGCTCGGGGACCCGATCGAGGCGCAGGCGTTGCTGGCGACCTACGGACGTGATCGGGACCGTCCGCTGTGGCTGGGCTCGGTCAAGTCCAACATCGGGCACACCCAGGCCGCGGCCGGGGTGGCGGGGCTGATCAAGGCGGTGCTCGCCCTTCAGCACGGCGAGCTTCCGCGGACGTTGCACGCTGAGACGCCTTCGTCCCATGTGGACTGGGCGTCGGGCGAGGTCCGGTTGTTGACGGAGAACGTGGCGTGGGAGCGGGGTGAGCGGGTCCGGCGGGCGGGGGTGTCGGCGTTCGGTATCAGCGGGACCAATGCGCACGTCATCGTCGAGGAGGCTCCGGCCGAGGAGCCCGTCGAAGTGGTCGTGACAGATGAGCCGACCGTGTGGGTGCTGTCGGGTCGCAGCGCGGACGGGCTGGCCGCGCAGGCTCGGCGGTTGCGCGGGTGGGTGGCCGGGCGCGAGCTGGACCCGGTGGATGTCGGCTGGTCGTTGGTGACTACGCGGTCGGTGTTCGAGCACCGGGCCGTGGTGCTGGGCGAGGATTTGGCGGGCGGTTTAGCGGATTTGGCGGCCGGGGTGTCGTCGGGTTCGGTGGTGTCCGGCGTCGCGGATCCGGGTGTTCGGGTGGGTTTGGTGTTCGCGGGTCAGGGTTCGCAGTGGGCGGGCATGGGCCGGGGATTGTATGAGTCGAGTCCGGTGTTCGCTGAGGTGTTTGACCGGGTTTCGGGTTTGTTGGAGCTGGAGCTGGGTGTTTCGGTTCGGGACGTCGTGCTGGATCCGGAGACACCGGGCAGTGACCAGACTTTGTATGCACAGGCTGGGTTGTTCGCCTTTGAGGTGGCGCTGTTCGAGGTGCTGCGCGCCGCGGGTGTTCGGGCGGATGCGGTGGTCGGGCATTCGGTCGGCGAGATTGCGGCGGCGTATGCGGCGGGGGTTCTCTCTCTGTCTGATGCGTGTCGGTTGGTGGCGGCGCGTGCTCGGTTGATGCAGGCGTTGCCGGTGGGTGGTGCGATGGCGGCGATCAACGCGCCGGAGGACGAGGTTGTTGAGACGCTGGTCGGTGGGGTGTCGATCGCGGCGGTGAACGGTCCGGAGTCGGTGGTGGTTTCCGGTGAAGTTGATGCGGTGGAACAGATCGTGGCGCTCTGGAAGGAGCGCGGGAACCGGGTTCGGCGGCTGCGGGTCAGCCACGCCTTCCATTCGGCGGCGATGGATCCGGTGCTGGATGAGTTGCGTCAGGTGGCTGACGGGCTCACGTATGCGCGTCCGGAGCTGTTGTGGGCGGGTGCGTTGACCGGTGAAGTGCTGACGGAGTGCGAAGCGGGCTATTGGCCCGCGCAGACGCGGGATGCGGTGCGGTATGGGGATGCGGTGGAGTCCCTTGTCGCGCAGGGGATTTCGGTGTTCTTGGAGGTCGGGCCGGACGGTTCGCTGTCCGCGCTCGGCACCGCGGACGCCGCGTTCGTCCCCTTGCAGCGCAAGGACGGCACCGGCCTGATCGCCGGGCTGGCGCAGGCTTTCGCGCACGGCGCACGCGTGGACTGGAGCACGCTGATTCCGGCGGGGAACCGAGTGCCGCTGCCCACCTACGCCTTCCAGCACCAGCGCTACTGGCCCGACGGCATTATCTCGCTGACGCCGTCGGCCGCCGCTGACACCGAGTTCTGGACCGCGGTGGACGAGGGCGATCTGGACTGGCTCGCCGGGGAACTCGACCTTGACGATCGGCTTGACGACCAGCAGCACCTCGACGTGCTCCTGCCCGCGCTGGCGTCCTGGCGGCGCCGGAAACAGGACCGCTCGACCATCGCCGACTGGCGTTACCGCACCGAGTGGACCGCGCTGCCCGAGCCCGCTCCGGCGGCTCTTTCCGGGCGCTGGCTGCTTGTCGCGCCGGAGAGCGTCGGCACGGGGCCGTATGCCGACGCGCTGTCGGCCGCGGGAGCTGAGGTCAAGGTGATCGAGGTCCCCGCCGGTGTCGTGGCGCGGGACGCGCTCGGCGCGCTGCTGGACTCCGCGCCGGCGGGCGTGCTGTCGTTGCTCGCGCTGGACGAGAACCCGCTGCCCGGACTGCCCTCCGTCCCCGGCGGACTGGCCGCGACCCTCGGGCTCGTCCAGGCGTTGGCTGAGGTCAGCGCGCCGCTGTGGGTGGCCACGTGCGGCGCGGTGGCGAACGGTGCTGCGAATCCGGTGCAGGCCCAGGCTTGGGGCCTGGGCCGGGTTGTCGGCCTGGAGCACCCGGAACGCTGGGGCGGGCTGCTCGACCTGCCGGAGACGCTGGACGAGCGTGCGGCCACGCGACTGGTCTCGGTGCTCGCCGGGGGCGTTGAGCGCGAAGTCGCGCTCCGCGACGGCGGGGTGCTGGGCCGCCGTCTCGTGCACGCCGGACGGGTTTCGCGCGAGCCGTGGACGCCGCGTGGCGACGTGTGGCTCACCGGCGGCACCGGCGCGCTCGCCGGGCACGTGTCCCGCTGGCTGGCCGAAAACGGCGCGCGTCGGCTGGTGCTCACCAGCCGTTCCGGCCCGGCCGCCGGAGTCGCGGCGCTGGTCGCCGAGCTGGCCGAGCAGGGCACGCGGGTGGACGTGCTGGCCTGCGACGTGACCGACCGCGCGGCGCTGACCGCGCAGGCCGCCTGGATCGGTCCTGAGCTGAGCACCGTGCTGCACACCGCCGGGGCGCTCGACGACGGCGTCCTCGAACACCTCTCGCCCGCGCGACTGGCCGCCGTGCTGGACGTGAAAGCCCGCGGCGCGGCGTTGCTGGACGAGGTCACCGCCGGACTGGAACTGGACGAGTTCGTGCTGTTCTCCTCGGCCGCCTCGACCCTCGGCGCGGCGGGACAGGGCAACTACGCGGCCGCGAACGCGTACCTGGACGCGCTGGCGGAGCACCGTCGGGCGCGAGGACTGCCCGCGCTGGCCGTGGCGTGGGGCGCGTGGGCGGGCGGCGGCTTCGCCGACTCCAGCGCGGCCGCGCGCACCCGGACCAGCCGCGGCGGCATGCGGCCGATGGAGCCGCAGCTCGCGGTCCGCGCCCTCGGCGAGGCGCTGCGCGGGGTCGAACCGGTGCAGACCGTGCTGGACATCGACGTGGCCGAGCTCCCGGCGGAGCTGCGGACCGCGCCGTTGCTGCGGGACCTGCCGGCGATCCGACGTCTTCCCGCCGTCGCCGCGCAGCCGCCCGCCACCGGCGAACTCGTGCGGCGGCTGACCGGGCTGAGCCCCGCTGACCAGGACGAACTGCTCACCGACCTGGTCCGCACCGAAGCGGCGATCGTGCTCGGGCACGCCTCGGCGGACGCGATCGAGCAGCGGCGGGCGTTCAAGGACCTCGGGTTCGACTCGCTGACTTCCGTCGAGCTGCGCAACCGGCTGGGGGCGGCGACCGGCGAGCGGCTGCCCGCGACGGTGGTGTTCGACTACCCGACCCCGGAAGCGCTGGCCGCGTTCCTGCGGACCGAACTGCTCGGCGAGCACCCGGAAATCGGTGCCGCCGCGCCCGCCGCCGTGTCGTCTGCCGACGAGCCGATGGCGATCGTCGGCATGGCGTGCCGGTTCCCCGGCGGTTCCAGCACTCCGGAGCAGTTCTGGGAGATGCTGGTCTCCGGCACGGACACGGTGGGGGACTTCCCCACCGACCGCGGCTGGGACCTCGACAGCGTATACGACGCCGACCGGGACAATGCGGGCACTTCCTATGTGGCGCAAGGCGCGTTCGTCGCCGACGCCGCCGGGTTCGACGCCGACTTCTTCGGGATCAGCCCGCGTGAGGCGCTGGCGATGGACCCGCAGCAGCGGCTGCTGCTGGAGACCTCGTGGGAGGCGCTGGAGCGCGCGGGGATCGACCCGGCGAAGCTCAAGGGCAGCGCCACCGGCGTCTTCGCGGGCGGCTACATCTCCGGCTACGGCCTCAACCTGGCCACCGAAAGCGGGGTCGAAGCGCACAGCCTGACCGGCAACGCCACCAGCGTGCTGTCCGGCCGGATCTCCTACGCCCTCGGCTTGGAAGGCCCCGCGGTCACCATCGACACCGCGTGCTCGTCGTCGCTGGTCGCCCTGCACCTGGCCGCGCAAGCGGTGCGCTCCGGCGAATGCTCGCTGGCGCTGGCCGGTGGCGTCACGGTGATGGCGACCCCGGGCATGTTCATCGACTTCTCGCGCCAGCAGGGCCTTTCCGCCGACGGGCGGTGCCGGGCCTTCTCCGACGACGCGGACGGCACCGGCTGGGCCGAAGGCGCGGGCGTGCTGGTGGTGGAGCGGCTTTCCGACGCACAGCGCAACGGGCATCCGATTCTGGCTGTAGTGGCCGGTTCCGCGGTGAACCAGGACGGTGCGTCGAACGGGTTGACGGCGCCGAACGGTCCTTCGCAGCAGCGAGTGATTCGGGCGGCGTTGGCCGATGCCGGGCTGACGGTGTCCGATGTGGACGTCGTGGAGGCGCACGGCACGGGCACGACGCTGGGCGACCCGATCGAGGCGCAGGCCGTGCTCGCGACTTACGGCCAGGACCGGGATCGTCCACTGTGGCTGGGTTCGGTCAAGTCCAACATCGGCCACACCCAAGCGGCGGCTGGTGTGGCCGGGGTGATCAAGATGGTGTTGGCTTTGCGGAACAACGAGATTCCGCGCACGCTGCACGCTGAGACGCCTTCGTCGCATGTGGACTGGACGGCGGGCGACGTTCGCCTGCTGACCGAGAACGCGCCGTGGCCGGTCAACGGTCATCCGCGCCGCGCGGGCGTGTCGTCGTTCGGGATGAGCGGCACCAACGCGCACATCATCCTGGAGGACGCGCCGGCCACGGTGCCGGCCGAACCGGAGGACGCGACGGCTCCGGTGGTGTCCGGCGCGGGTGCGCTGGTGCTGTCCGGCCGGACCGAGCCGGGACTCGCCGCACAGGCGCGTCGCCTGGACGACTGGCTGGCCGGGCGGGAGACGCGTCCGGAGGACCTGGCCTGGTCGTTGGCGACGACGCGGTCGGTGTTCGAACACCGCGCCGTGGTGATCGGCGACGGCACCGGTTTGACGGATCTGGCGGCGGGTTCGCCCTCGGGTGCGGTGGTGACCGGGTCGGCGCGGACCGGGGTCCGGCCGGTGTTCGTGTTCGCCGGGCAGGGTTCGCAGTGGCTCGGCATGGGCCGGGAACTCGCGCAGGTGAGCCCGGTGTTCGCGGCGCGGCTGGCGGAGTGCGAGGCCGCGTTAGAGTCCTTTGTGGACTGGAAGCTGTCCGAGGTGCTGGCCGAAGAGCTGACGACGGCGGATGTGGTGCAGCCCGCGTTGTGGGCGGTGATGGTGTCGTTGGCCGCGGTGTGGGAAGTGGCCGGGGTGCGCCCGGAGGCGGTCGTCGGCCATTCGCAGGGCGAGATCGCGGCGGCCACTGTGGCGGGGATGCTGTCGGTCGAGGACGGTGCGCGGGTGGTGGCGCTGCGCTCGAAGACGTTGAAGGCGTTGGCGGGTCTGGGCGGCATGCTGTCGGTGAGCGCCGCTGCCTCTGAAATGGAGGAACGGCTCGGCCGGTGGGGTGATCGACTGTCGCTCGCAGCTGTGAACGGTCCGGCCGCGGTGGTCGTCTCCGGCGAACCGCAGGCGTTGGCCGAGTTGAAGTCCGAGTTGGATGCCGAGGGTGTCCGGGCGCGGATGGTGGCGGTGGATTACGCATCGCATTGTGCGCAGGTGGAGGGCCTGGAAGCGGAGATCCGTGCGGTGTTGGCGGGGATCGAGCCGCGGCGGGGCCGGGTGCCGATGGTGTCGGCGATGTCCGGGGAGACTTTGACGGGCGAGGAGCTGGATGCCGGGTATTGGTACGAGAGTCTGCGTGCGCCGGTGATGTTCGACCGCGCGATCCGGGCTGTGGCGGGCAGCGGGAACCGGATGTTCATCGAGGTGACCCCGCATCCGGTGCTGCTCGGCGCGATGAACGACACCTTGGACGAACTGGCCGCCGACGCCGAGTCGGGAACCGCCCCGGTCTGCGGCACGTTGCAGCGCGACGACGGCGGCGCGGTCCGGCTGCTCACCTCGTTCGCCGAGGCTTTCGTGCACGGCGTGACCGTCGACTGGACGAAGGTGCTGCCCGTCGGGAACCGGGTCGAGTTGCCTACCTACGCCTTCCAGCACGAGCGGTTTTGGCCGCAGGGCATGCTTTCGCTCTCGCCTCACGGCGGCACGGACCCGGCCGCGCTGGGGTTGTCCGCGGTCGGGCACCCGCTGCTCGGCGCGGCGATGGAACTCGCCGACGGCGCGACGGTGTGCTCCGGCCGGCTCTCCACACGTACTCAGCCATGGCTGGCCGACCACGCCGTCGGCGGCGTGATCCTGTTTCCCGGCACCGGATTCGTGGAGCTGGCGGTGCGCGCGGGCGACCAGGTGGGCCGCGGCAAGGTGGAAGAACTGACCTTGCAGGCCCCGCTGGTGCTGCCCGCCGACGGCGGTGCGGTGCGGATCCAGGTCGTCGTCGCCGCGGACCGCGAGAACCTGGAGATCTTCTCCCGCCCGGACGGTTCCGCGGCGGAGTGGACCCGCCACGCCACCGGCGTGCTGGCCGCCGCGTCCGCCCCGCCCGCGGTGTCGGAGGACTTCGGCGTCTGGCCGCCTTCGGACGCGACCGCGTTGGCCGTCGACGGTTTTTACGCCGCGAAACTGTCCGATGTGTACGGTCCGGCGTTCCACGGCCTGCGCGCGGCATGGCGGCGCGGCGAGGACGTGTTCGCCGAGATCGAGCTGCCGGAGTCGGTGGCGGGCCAAGCGGATCAGTTCGGCCTGCACCCGGCGTTGCTCGACGCCGCCCTGCACGCCGCGCTGCTGGAGGACTCCGGCGACGAGATCCGGATGCCGTTCGCGTGGACCGGCGTCGAACTCCACGCCGAGGGCGCTTCGGTGCTGCGAGCCAAAGTCGGGCGCGGGCGGCGCGGCGATCTTTCGCTGGTCGCCGTCGACCCCGCCGGTGCTCTGGTGGTCACGGTGGATTCGTTGACCAGTCGTCCGGTGTCCGCGCCCGCGGTCGCCGAACCGGCTTCGTCCGGCCTGCTGTTCGCCGAACAGTGGACCCCGGCCGCCGAAGCCGCGATCCCGGCCGGTGCCTGGGCGGTGCTCGGCGACGACCCCTTCGGCCTGGCCGAAGAGCCGGCCGTAGCGGGCCTCCCGATGCAGACCTACCCGGACCTCGCCGGACTGGCGGCCGCGGACCCCGTTCCCTCGATCGTGCTCACCAGCGTCGCCGGGGCCGGCTCGATGCCCGAAGCCGCGCACACCGCCGCCGCGGCGGCGCTCGAACTGGTCAAGGACTGGCTGGAGGAACCGCGCCTGGACGCGGCGCGGCTGGTGGTGGTCACCCGGTCCGGCGCCGCGGTCGCCCCGGGCGAGGCCGTGGCCGACCTCGCCGCGGCTGCCGTCCGTGGGCTGCTGCGTTCGGCACAGGCGGAGAACCCCGGCCGGTTCGTCCTCGTGGATCTGCCCATCGAAAACGCCGGAATCGCCGCGCTCCCCGCCGTGCTCGGCGGGGAGGAACCGGAGCTGGCGTTGCGGGAGAACGGCGTCTTCGGACGCCGCGTGGTCCGTTCGTCTGGCAACACGATGGCGGTTGAACGACCCGACGCGGGCCCCGACGGTCCCCGTTCGCTGCTGGTCACCGGCGGCACCGGCACCCTCGGCGGCCTGGTCGCCCAGCATCTGGTGCGCACCGGCCGCGCCCAGGAAGTGCTGCTGACCAGCCGGTCCGGCCCGGCCGCCGCCGGAGCGGCCGCGCGCGCCGCGCAGCTGGCGGAACTGGGCGCCGCGGTCCGGATCGTCGCGTGCGACGCGGCCGACCGCGACGCGCTGGCCGCGCTGCTGGACACCGTCGGAGAGGACTGCCCGCTCGGCGAGGTCTTCCACGCGGCCGGGATCATCGACGACGGCCTGGTCGCCGGGCTCACCGCCGACCGCCTGTCCGCGGTCCTGCGCCCGAAGGCCGACGCCGCCTGGCACCTGCACGAACTCACCCGGCACCTGGACCTGCGGCAGTTCGTGCTGTTCTCCTCGGCCGCGGCGACCTTCGGCGCGCCGGGACAGGGCAACTACGTCGCCGCCAACACCTTCCTCGACGCGCTCGCCGGACACCGCCGGGCAGCGGGCCTGACCGGCACTTCGCTGGCCTGGGGCCCGTGGGTGCACGAGGCGGGCATCGGCCGCGACCTCGGCGAACAGTCGTTGTCGCGGATCAGCCGCTCCGGCGTCACCGCGCTCGGCGCCGACGAGGGTCTCGCGGTGATGGACGCGGCGCTGGCCACCGAAGACGCCGTGCTCATCCCGGTCCGCCTGGACGTGGCGGCCCTGCGCGGCGCCGACGTCCCGCCGCTGTGGCGGGCGCTGGCCGGTGCTCCCGCGCGGCGCACCGCTGCTTCGGCCCCGGCTGCTGACAGCGACTCCCTTCGCAAGCGGCTGGCCGCGGCCAGCCGCCAGGAACGCGACCGGATGCTGCGGCAGCTGGTGCTGGCGCACGTGGCCGCGGTGCTCGGGCACGCCTCGGCGGCTTCGATCGGCGCCGACCGCGCGTTCACCGATCTGGGCTTCGACTCGCTGACCGCGGTGGAACTGCGGAACCGGCTGCGGGCCGAAACCGGGCTGCGGCTGCCCGCCACGCTGATCTTCGACCACCCCACGCCTGCCGCGCTGGCCGTTTCGCTGCGCGGCGAGCTGATCGGCGACCTGTCCGCACCGCACCCGGCCCCGGCCGCGCGGCGGGCCGGAACGGACGAGCCGATCGCGATCGTCGGCATGGCCTGCCGGTTCCCCGGCGGCGCGGCCAGCCCGGAGGAGCTGTGGGAGCTGCTGTCCTCCGGCGGCGACGCGATCGAATCCTTCCCGGCCGACCGAGGCTGGCCGGTGGACGAGCTCTACGACCCGGAGTCCGAGCAGGCCGGGACCACCTACACCAAGGAAGGCGGTTTCGTCCGCGACGTCATCGGTTTCGATGCCGGGTTCTTCGGGATCAGCCCGCGCGAGGCGCTGGCGATGGACCCGCAGCAGCGGCTGCTGCTGGAGGTGTCCTGGGAGGCGTTCGAACGCTCCGGCATCGACCCGGCGAGCCTGTCGGGCAGCCAGACCGGCGCCTTCATCGGCGGCTACGGCTCGGGTTACGCGGCGGCGGGTCTGGACGGCAGTGCGGAGTTCGAGGGTGCCGAAGGCCACCTGATGACCGGCAACGCGACCAGCATCCTTTCGGGCCGCCTGTCGTACTTCTTCGGGCTGGAGGGCCCGGCGGTCACGATGGACACCGCGTGTTCCTCGTCGCTGGTCGCGCTGCATCTGGCGGCGAAGGCGCTGAGCGCGGGGGAGTGCTCCCTCGCGCTGGCCGGCGGAGCCACGATCATGGCCAGCCCGGACGGGTTCGTCGCCTTCTCGCAGGCACGCGGTCTGGCGGCGGACGGCCGGTCGAAGGCGTTCGCCGAGTCGGCCGACGGCATGGGCATGGCCGAGGGCGTCGGCATGCTGGTGGTGGAGCGGCTCTCCGACGCGCGGCGCAACGGGCATCCAGTGCTGGCGCTGGTCCGGGGTTCCGCGGTGAACCAAGACGGGGCCTCGAACGGTTTGACGGCGCCGAACGGTCCGTCGCAGCAGCGGGTCATCCGCGCGGCGCTGGCGAGCGCCGGCCTTTCGCCGTCCGAAGTGGACGCGGTGGAGGCACACGGCACCGGCACGAAACTCGGCGACCCGATCGAAGCGCAGGCGTTGCTGGCTACCTACGGCCAAGACCGCGACCGCCCGTTGTGGCTGGGTTCGGTGAAGTCGAACATCGGCCACACCCAGGCCGCGGCCGGCGTGGCGGGCGTGATGAAGATGCTGCTGGCGCTGGGACACGAGCAGCTGCCGAAAACCCTGCACGCGGCCGAGCCGTCCTCGCAGATCGACTGGACGGCCGGGAAGGTCGAGCTGCTCGCCGAACCGGTGGCCTGGCCTTCCGGCGGACAGCCGCGCCGGGCCGGGATTTCCTCGTTCGGCATCAGCGGCACCAACGCGCACATCATCCTCGAGGAGGCCCCGCCGGAGGACGCCGAACCACGTCCGGACGCCGAGCCCCTGCTGCGCGGACCCGGTGCCTGGCTGGTGTCCGGCCGCTCCGCGGAGGGCCTCGTCGGACAGGCGGGCCGGCTGCGCGAATGGGCGGTCGCGCATCCGGAGACCGACCCCGCCGACGTGGCGTGGTCGCTGGCGACGACCCGCTCGGCGTTCGCGCACCGAGCCGTCGTCCTCGGCGAGGACCGGACGAAACTGCTGGCCGGACTGCACGAGCTGGCGACCGGAGGCACCACCGGCACGGTGGTGGCCGGAACGGCCCGCCCCGGCGGCGCGGTGACGTTCGTCTTCCCTGGCCAGGGCTCCCAGTGGGCGGGCATGGGCCGGGAACTGGCGGAGGCCAGCCCGGTCTTCGCGGCCCGGCTCGCCGAATGCGAGCGGGCACTGGCGCCGTTCGTCGACTGGAACTTGACGGAGGTGCTCTCCGGCGAACTGCGCACCGCGGACCTGGTGCAGCCCGCGCTGTGGGCGGTGATGGTCTCGCTGGCCGCGGTGTGGGAAGCGGCCGGAGTAGCGCCGGATGCGGTGGTGGGGCACTCGCAGGGCGAGATCGCCGCCGCCACCGTCGCCGGGATGCTGTCCCTGCGGGACGGCGCGCGGGTTGTCGCGCTGCGCTCGAAGTCGTTGAAAGTGCTTGCGGGCGCGGGCGGGATGCTGTCGGTGACGCTGCCCGCCTCTGCGGTTGAACAGCGGATCTCCCGCTGGGGAGACCAGCTCGCGCTGGCCGCGGTCAACGGCCCGGCCGCCGTGGTCGTCTCCGGCACTCCCGAAGCGCTCGCGGAGCTCAAGGACGAACTCGACGCCGAGGGCGTGCGCGCCAAGATGGTCGACGTCGATTACGCGTCGCACTCCGCGCAGGTGGCGCGGCTGGAAGACGAGATCCGTGCGGTGCTGGCCGGGATCGAGCCGCGTCGTGGCCGGGTCCCGATGGTGTCGGCGATGACCGGCGAAACCCTGACCGGCGAAGAACTCGACGCCGGGTATTGGTACGCGAGCCTCCGTGCCACCGTGCGTTTCGACCGTGCGGTGCGGACGCTGGCCGACGAGGGACATCAGCTGTTCGTCGAGGTCAGCCCGCATCCGGTGCTGCTCGGCGCGACGACCGACACGCTGGAGGAAGCCGCCGCGGCCGCCGCCCCCGGCACGGAACCGGCCGCGGTGTGCGCGACGCTGCGCCGCGACGACGGCGGCGCGACCAGGATGCTCACCTCGTTGGCACAGGCGTATGTCACGGGAGCCGGGGTGGACTGGACCGCGGTGCTCCCGGTCGCCGAGCGGATCGCCTTGCCCACCTACGCCTTCCGGCACGACCGCTACTGGCCGACCGGGGCGTCCGCCGCCGGCGCGGTGCGCGGCGGCGACGGTTCGCGCGCCGAAGCCGAATTCTGGGCGGCGGTGGAGAGCGGCGACCTGGCCCAGATCGCCGACACCCTGGCATTGGAGGACCAGGAGCAGTTCAGCGCGGTGCTGCCCGCGCTGGCGTCCTGGCGGCGCCGGGACCAGGAGCAGTCGGTGACCGCGAGCTGGCGCTACCGCATGTCGTGGGCGCCCCTGCCGGAACCCGATCCCGTGCTGCTGAACGGAACTTGGCTGCTCGTCGTCCCCGAAGGCGGCTTCGCCGAGACGCTGCGGAGGGACTGCGCCACAGCGCTGACCGTACGGGGCGCCGAGGTCGTGGTCGCGGAGATCCCCGCCGGGCACGCCGCCCGGCACGAGCTTTCGCCGGTGCTCGACCGAGCCGTCGACGGCGCGCCGATCGCCGGGGTGCTCTCGCTGCTGGCGCTCGACGAAGCTCCGCTGCCGGACCATCCGATGGTGGCCGCCGGACTCGCCGCCACGCTGGGCCTGGTGCAGGCGTTGGGTGACGCCGGGGTGCTCGCGCCGCTGTGGCTGGCGACCAGCCAGGCGGTCGCGGCCGTGCCCGGCGAGGTGCCCTCGGGCGTCGTGCAGGCGCAGGTGTGGGGGCTGGGCCGGGTCGTCGGACTCGAACACCCGGACCGCTGGGGCGGGCTGCTCGACCTGCCCGCCGAGATCGACGAGCGGGCGGGCGCGCGGCTGGCCGCGGTGCTGGCCGACGGCGACGAGGACCAGGTCGCCCTCCGCCGGTCCGGGGTGCTGGGCCGCCGGATGGCGCGGGCAGGACGCCCGCGGCGAGGCGGGTCCTCGTGGCGGCCGCGCGGCAGCGTGCTGATCACCGGCGGCACCGGCGCGATCGCCGGGCACGTCTCGCAGTGGCTGGCCGAACGCGACACCGAGCGGCTCGTGCTCACCAGCCGGTCCGGCTCCTCGGCCGCGGGCATCGCGGCGCAGGCGGCGGGGCTGGCCGAACAGGGCAGCCGGGTGGACGTGCTGACCTGCGACGTCGGCGAGCGGGCCGAGGTCGCCGGGGTGCTCGACTGGATCGGGCGCACCGGACCGGAGCTGTCCTCGGTGATGCACACCGCCGGCGTGCTCGACGACGGCGTGATCGACCGGCTCTCCACCTCGCGCTTCGAGAAGGTCCTCTCGGCCAAGGCCACCAGCGCGGGCCACCTGGACGAGCTGACCGCCGAGCTGGACCTGGATGCGTTCGTGCTGTTCTCCTCAGCGGCTTCGACGCTGGGCTCGGCAGGGCAGGGCAACTACGCGGCGGCGAACGCCTACCTGGACGCGGTGGCGGAGAACCGGCGCGCGCGGGGCCTCAGCGGTCTGTCGGTGGCGTGGGGCCTGTGGGGCGGCGGCGGTCTCGCCGAGTCCAAGGACGCGATCAAGAGCCGGATGAAGCGGCTGCCGATGCCCGCGATGGATCCGCGCCTGGCGGTGCGGGCGCTGGGCGAATCGCTCGACGGGTCCGATGCCGTGGTGACGGTGATGGACGTGGACTGGAGCCAGCTGGCCAACCTGGCGCAGCGCCCGCTGGTGCGGGACCTGCCCGAGATGCGGCAGCTGGCCGCGGCTCCGGCCGCGGCCGCGCCGGAAGCGGGCGACCTCGCCCAGCGGCTGGCGGGGCTCGAACGGGCCGACCAGGAACGGCTGCTCACCGATCTGGTGCGCGCGGAGGCCGCGGTGGTGCTCGGCCACCCGTCGGCGGACGCGGTGCAGGCGAGCCAGGCGTTCAAGGAACTCGGCTTCGATTCGCTGACCGCGGTGGAGATCCGGAACAGGTTGAACACCGCCACGGGGCTGCGGGTCCCGACTACGTTGATTTTCGACTACCCCACCCCGGTGGCGGTGGCCGCCTGGCTGCGGTCCGGGCTCGTCGGCGACGACGCGGCCGGGGTCCCGGTGCTGGACGAGTTGGACCGGCTGGAGGCAGCGCTGACGAAGCCGGCGGCCGGGCGGGAGATGGAGGACCGGATCACGCGTCGGCTGCAGACGATCCTGTCGGCGTGGATCACGAAGCAGGGCGGAGCGGAAGCCGAGGGCAGCGAGGTCGAACTCGGCTCGGCGTCGCCCGACGAGGTGTTCGAGTTTCTCGACAAGGAACTGGGCCTGTCCGACTAGGTGCTGCGGGCTTGTTTGACGTCACGGTGTTGCTAAGGGGCCAGAGTGGTTAACCAAGAGAAGCTCTTCGACTACCTCAAGAAGACGGCGGCCGAACTCCAGGAGACCCGCAAGCGGCTGCACAGGCTGGAGGCGGGCGAGGACGAGCCGATCGCCATCGTCGGCATGGCGTGCCGGTATCCGGGCGGGGTGGAAACCCCGGAGGACTTCTGGGAGCTGCTCTCCGACGGACGCGACGCGGTCGGCCCGTTCCCCGAAGACCGCGGCTGGGACCTCGGCGACTTCTACGACCCGGACCCGGAAAAGGCGGGCAAGTCCTACACCCAGTCCGGTGCCTTCATCAAGGACGCGAGCGGCTTCGACGCGGGCTTCTTCGGGATCAGCCCGCGCGAGGCGCTGGCGATGGACCCGCAGCAGCGGTTGCTGCTGGAGGTGTCCTGGGAAGCGCTGGAGCGCGCCCGGATCGACGTCACCACGTTGAAGGGCAGCAAAACCGGCGTGTTCGTCGGCGGGTTCACCTCGAACTACGCGATGAGCCTGGAACTGCTGCAGGGCGGCTCGGGCGAGCTCGAAGGCCATATGATGACCGGCAACCTGACTGCCGTGCTCTCCGGCCGCATCGCCTACCTGATGGGGCTCGAAGGCCCCGCGGTGACCGTCGACACCGCGTGCTCCTCGTCGCTGGTGGCCCTGCACCTGGCCTGTCAGGCGATCCGCACCGGCGAATGCACCATGGCGCTGGCCGGCGGCGTGACCGTGCTCGTGACGCCCGGCATGTTCGTGGAATTCTCGAAGCAGCAAGGGCTTTCGGTGGACGGGCGGTGCCGCGCGTTCTCCTCCGACGCCAACGGCACCGGCTGGGCCGAGGGCACCGGCATGATCGTGCTGGAGAAGCTCTCCGACGCGCGCCGCCACGGACACCACGTGCTCGCGGTGATCCGCGGCTCCGCGATCAACCAGGACGGCGCGTCCAACGGGCTGACCGCGCCGAACGGGCCGTCGCAGCAACGGGTCGTGCGCGCCGCGCTGGACAGTGCCAGGCTGACTCCCGCCGACGTGGACGCGGTCGAGGCGCACGGCACCGCCACCACCCTCGGCGACCCGATCGAAGCGCAGGCGCTGCTGGCCACCTACGGCCAGGAACGCGGCGGCGGCAAACCGTTGTGGCTGGGTTCGGTGAAGTCGAACATCGGGCACACGCAGGCCGCTGCCGGCGTGGCCGGGGTCATCAAGATGGTCCTGGCGCTGCGCAACGAAAAGCTGCCGAAAACGCTGCACGTCACCGAACCAACGCCGCACGTGGACTGGTCCGCCGGCGAAGTGGAACTGCTGACCGAATCGGTCGCCTGGCCCGCAGGTGAGCGCATCCGCCGCGCCGGGGTTTCCTCTTTCGGCGGCAGTGGTACCAACGCGCACTTCATCCTCGAAGAAGCCCCGGCGGAGGAAACGCCGGACGAAGCTGCCGAGCCCGAAGCTCCGGTCGTCACCGGCGCCAACGCCTGGCTGATCACCGGCCGGTCCGCCGAAGGGCTCGCCGCGCAGGCGGCCCGGATCCGGGACTGGGCGGCCGCCCGTCCGGAACTGGACGCCGACCGGATCGCCTGGTCGCTGGCCACCACCCGGTCGGTGTTCGAGCATCGCGCCTTGGTGCTGGGCGAGGATCCGCTGGCCGGGCTGGACAGCCTGGTCGCGGAGGCCCCCAGCGGCGCGGTGGTCTCCGGGGTGCGGCGCGACGACGTGCGCCCGGTGTTCGTCTTCCCCGGTCAGGGTTCGCAGTGGCTCGGGATGGGGCGTGAGCTGGCGCGGTCGAGTGCGGTGTTCGCGGCGCGGCTCGCCGAATGCGAGCGGGCGTTGGAGTCCTTTGTGGACTGGAAGCTGTCCGAGGTGCTGGCCGAAGAGCTGACGACGGCGGATGTGGTGCAGCCCGTGTTGTGGGCGGTGATGGTGTCTCTTGCCGCGGTGTGGGAGGCGGCTGGGGTTTCGCCGCAGGCGGTGGTTGGTCATTCGCAGGGTGAGATCGCGGCGGCGACTGTGGCGGGGATGTTGTCCCTTGAGGACGGTGCGCGCGTGGTGGCGTTGCGCTCCAAGTCGTTGAAGGTGTTGGCGGGTCTGGGCGGCATGCTGTCGGTTAACGCGGCGGCCGGTGTGGTGGAGGAGCGGATCGCCAGGTGGGGCGAGAAGCTGGCTCTGGCTGCGGTTAATGGTCCGGCTGCGGTGGTGGTTTCGGGTGAGCCTGAGGCGTTGGCTGAGCTGAAGTCCGGGTTGGATGCCGAGGGTGTCCGGGCGCGGTTGGTGGCGGTGGATTACGCGTCGCATTGTGCGCAGGTGGAGGGCCTGGAGGACGAGATCCGCGCGGTGTTGGCGGGGATCGAGCCGCGGCGTGGCCGGGTGCCGATGGTGTCGGCGATGTCCGGGGAGACCCTGACGGGCGAGGAACTGGACGCCGGGTATTGGTATGAGAGCCTGCGCTCGACTGTCCACTTCGAACGCGCGATCGCCACGCTTTCCGGACAGGGCCACCAAATGTTCATCGAGGTGTCCCCGCACCCGGTTCTGCTCGGTGCGATGAACGACACCCTGGAGGAGGTCGCGCACGAGGCGGGCGCCGGTGCGGTGGCCGGGGTGGTCTGCGCGACTCTTCGCCGGGACGAGGGCGGCGCGGACCGGCTGGTCGCTTCGTTCGCCGAGGCCTTCGTGCACGGCGCGTCCGTGGACTGGACCAAACTGCTGCCCGTCGCGGCGCACGTCGAACTGCCGACGTATGCCTTCCAGCGCCGGCGTTACTGGCCGCAGGGCGTGCTGTCCGGCTTCCACGGGAAGTCCGGCAACGGCGACCTGTCGACGCTGGGGCTCGGCGTGCTCGGGCACCCGCTGCTCGGCGCGGCCGTGGACCTGGCGGGTGGCGCGGGCCTGGTGTGCACCGGGCACCTCTCGCCGAAGGCCCAGCCATGGCTGGCCGACCACGCGGTGGACGGCACGATGCTGTTGCCCGGCACCGGATTCGTCGAGCTGGCCGTCCGCGCCGGGGACCAGCTCGGCTGCGGCGCGCTGGAAGAGCTGACGCTGCAGGCGCCGCTGATCGTGCCCGCCGAGGGCGAGGGAGTGCAGCTCCAGGTCGTGGTGGCCGAGGCCGGCCGGGACGGCCGTCGGCCGGTGGAGATCTTCTCCCGCCCCGAACAGGCCGGTCCCGGCCAGGAATGGGTCCGGCACGCGGTCGGGACGGTCGCGCCCGCGGGTCCGGTCGGTTCCGCCGACGAGGACCTGCTGATGTGGCCGCCGCGCGACGCCACGCCGGTCGACGTCTCAGAGCTGTACCCGACTTACCTTGCCGACGTTTACGGCCCTTCGTTCCACGCGCTGCGCGCCGCCTGGCGCCGCGACGGGGACGTCTTCGCCGAGATCGTGCTTCCCGACGACGTCGCCGAGAAGGCCGGTTCCTACGGCCTGCACCCGGTCCTGCTGGACGCGGCGCTGCACGCCTCGGTCATCGCCGAGGCCGAGGCGGGCGTGCCGGAGGAGCCCGGCACGGTGCCGATGCCGTTCGCCTGGAACTCCGTCGAACTGCACGCCGCGGGCGCGTCCACGCTGCGGGTGCGGTTGCGGCTGGACGGGCAGGGCTCGGTTTCGCTGACCGCCGCCGACGCCACCGGAGCCCCGGTCGTTTCGGTGGGCTCGCTGGTGAAACGCCGCGTGCCGACCGGCCGGCTGCGGCCCGCCGACGGCGCGCTGGCCGACTCGCTGTTCGTCCAGGACTGGGCCGCGCTGCCGGACGCCGCCGCTCCGGCGGGGGAGTGGGCGCTGCTCGGCACCGACCGGTTCGGCCTGCTCGACGGGCTGGGGCTGCCGGTGCGGGCGTACGCGGACCTCGCCGAACTGGCCGCGGCCGTCGAAGCCGGCGAGATCGACCCGAGCGTGGTGCTGCGGTGCGCCGGTGCGGAAGACACTGGCGCTGACATCCCGGAGACAGTGCGCCGCGTCAGCGCCGCGCACCTGGAATTGCTGCACGAATGGCTGGCCGAGACCCGGTTGGCCGGTGCGCGGCTGGTCGTCGTCACCCAAGGCGCGGTCGGCGCCGAGGTGACCGACCTCGCCGGCGCCGCGGTATGGGGCCTGACCCGCTCGGCGCAGTCCGAAGAACCCGATCGCCTGGTGCTCGCGGACCTGGGCGCCGAGCAGCTCGCGCTGCTTCCGGCGGCGCTGGGCGGCGACGAACCCGAACTGCTGCTGCGCGACGGCCGCGCCCATGGCAGGCGGCTGGTCCGGCCGGAGGGCCGGTTGTCCGCGGTCGAACGGCCGGACGGCCCCCACGCCGATCCCGCCGCCCGCACGCTGCTGGTCACCGGCGGCACCGGCACTCTGGGCGGCCTGACCGCCCGGCATCTGGCGGCCACCGGCCGCGCCGGGGGAGTCGTGCTGCTCAGCCGTTCCGGCGCGGCCGCGGGCGTGGCCGCGCTGGTGGCCGAGCTGGCCGAAATGGGCGTGTGGGTGCGAGTTGTCGCCTGCGACGCCGCCGATCGCGCCGCGCTGGCGACCGTGCTGGCGCAGCTGCCCGAAGAGCATCCGCTCGGCTCTGTCGTGCATTCCGCCGGTGTCGTGGACGACGGCGTGATCAGCGCGCTGACGCCGGAGCGGCTGGCCGCCGTGCTGCGGCCGAAGACGGACGCCGCCTGGCATCTGCACGAGCTGACCGCCGGGATGGATCTCGACCTGTTCGTGCTGTACTCCTCGGCGGCGGCCATGTTCGGCGCGGCCGGGCAGGGCAGCTATGTCGCCGCGAACTCCTTCCTGGACGCGCTCGCCGCCTGGCGGCGCGGCACCGGGCTCGCCGGGATGTCCCTGCAACTCGGGCCGTGGGCGCACGAGGAGGGCATCGGCCGACACCTGGACCAGCAGTCGTTGTCCCGGATCGACCGCAGCTTCATCCCGTTGAGCGGCGAGGAAGGCCTCGTCGTCCTCGACGTGGCACTGGGCCGCGACGAGCCGGTCCTGATGCCCGCGCACCTGGACATGCCCGCGCTGCGGGCGCTGGCCGCGGGCAGCACCGAGGTCCCGCCGATCTGGCGTTCGCTCGTCGGTGCCACCAGGCGGCGGACCGCGGTCTCGCGCGTCGCGGACGGCGCGGGCGAAGGCGAGTCGCTGCGGCGGCAGCTGGCGTCGGTCTCCGGCGCGGAACGCGGCCGGGTCCTGCTGGACCTGGTGTGCGCGCACGTCGCCGCGGTGCTCGGGCACGCCTCCGTGGAAGCGATCGACGCGAACCGGGCGTTCACCGACGTCGGCTTCGACTCGCTGACCGCGGTGGAACTGCGGAACCGGATGAACGCGGCCACCGGCCTGCGCCTGCCCGCCACGCTGATCTTCGACTACCCCACGCCGATCGCGCTGGCCGGACTGCTGCGCACCGAGCTGTCCGGCGACCTGCCCGCCGTCGCGCCGCCCCCGGCCCCGACCGTGCGGCGGGCCGGAACGGACGAGCCGATCGCGATCGTCGGCATGGCCTGCCGGTTCCCCGGCGGCGCGGCCAGCCCCGAGGAGCTGTGGCAGCTGCTGGCCGCGGGCGCGGACGCCATCGGCCCGTTCCCGCAGGACCGCGGCTGGGACCTCGACCTGCTGAACGACCCGCTGCTGGGCTCCTTCGACCAGGCAGGCGGCTTCGTCCGCGACGCCAGCGCGTTCGACGCCGGATTCTTCGGCATCAGTCCGCGCGAGGCGCTGGCGATGGACCCGCAGCAGCGGCTGCTGCTGGAGGTGTCCTGGGAGGCTGTCGAGCGGGCCGGGATCGACCCCGCTTCGCTGCGCGGCACGCAGACCGGCGCGTTCGTCGGCGGCTACAGCTCCCGGTACGCGACGGATATCGACCTGGAAACTTCCGGCGTCGCCGAAGCGCAGTTGGTGACCGGCAACGCCACCAGCGTGCTTTCCGGCCGGTTGTCCTACACACTCGGGCTGGAAGGCCCGGCCGTCACGATGGACACCGCGTGTTCGTCCTCGCTGGTCGCGCTGCACCTGGCCAGCCAGGCGTTGCGCGGCGGCGAGTGCGGGCTCGCGCTCGCCGGTGGCGTCACCGTCACCGCGACGCCCGGCGTGTTCAGCGCCTTCGCGAAGGCAGGCGGCATCTCGGTGGACGGGCGATGCAAGTCTTTCGCCGCCGCCGCGGAGGGTTCCGGTTTCGCCGAGGGCGCGGGCATGCTCGTGCTGGAGCGGCTTTCCGACGCCCAGCGCAACGGGCATCCGGTGCTGGCGCTGATCCGGGGTTCCGCGGTGAACCAGGACGGCGCGTCGAACGGGTTGACGGCGCCGAACGGTCCTTCGCAGCAGCGCGTTATTCGCGCGGCACTGGCCAGTGCCCAGCTCTCCGAGTCCGATGTGGACGTCGTCGAGGCGCACGGATCGGCCACCACACTGGGCGACCCGATCGAGGCGCAGGCGTTGCTGGCGACCTACGGACAGGGCCGGGAACGACCGTTGTGGCTGGGCTCGGTGAAGTCGAACATCGGGCACACGCAAGCCGCGGCGGGCGTGGCCGGCGTGATGAAGATGGTGCTCGCGCTGGGACACGAGCAGCTGCCGAAGACCCTGCACGTGGACGACCCGACCCCGCACGTGGACTGGACGGCGGGCGAGGTGCGGCTGCTGACCGAGCCGGTGTCGTGGACGCCGGGGGAGCGGGTGCGCCGGGCCGGGGTGTCGGCGTTCGGCATGAGCGGCACCAACGTGCACGTCATCGTCGAAGAAGCGCCCCAGACCGACGGGGCCGAGCCGGAGCCGGACGAAACCGGGGTGCCGGTGCTGACCGGCGGTCCGTCGGCGCTGCTGGTGGCCGGGCGGAGCGCGGAAGGCCTGGTGGCGCAGGCGGATCGGCTGGCCGACTGGCTGGCCGAGCGCCCGGAGCTGCCGCCGTCGGACGTGGCGTGGTCGCTGGCCACCACCCGGTCGGCGTTCGAGCATCGGGCCGTGGTGCTCGGCGACACCCACGAAGAGCTGGTTTCCGGTCTGCGCGCGGCGCCCGGCCCGTTGTCCGGGGTGGCCCGGGCCGGTGGCCGGACTGCCTTCGTGTTCGCCGGACAGGGCACCCAATGGGCGGGCATGGGCCGGCAAATGCTGGCCGACAGCCCGGTCTTCGCGGCCCGGTTCGCCGAATGCGAGCGCGCCCTTTCGTCCTGTGTGGACTGGAACCTGACCGAGGCGCTCGCCGGTGAGCTGGAATCGGCGGAGATCGTGCAGCCGTTGCTGTGGGCGGTGATGGTGTCGCTGGCCGCGGTCTGGGAGGCGGCCGGTGTCGCTCCGGACGCGGTGGTCGGCCACTCGCAGGGCGAGATCGCGGCGGCGACGGTCGCGGGCATGCTGACCGTCGAGGACGCCGCGAAGGTCGTCGCCGTGCGGTCGCGGGAGCTGACCGGACTGTCCGCGCAAGGCTCGATGGTCTCGGTGGTCATGCCCACCGAACCGGTGCGCGAACTGGTGGCGCGCTGGGGCGACCGGCTTTCCATCGCCGCGGTCAACGGTCCCGCCGCCGTGGTGGTGTCCGGCGAACCCGAGGCGCTGACCGAATTCGAACGGGAACTGGCCTCGCGGCACGTGCTGCGCTGGCGGATCCCGGCGACCGACTTCGTCGCGCACTCCCCGGCGGTGGATTCGCTGGCCGAGGTGCTCGCGGCCGGCCTGGCGAGCATCGTGCCCCGCACCGGCCGGGTGCCGATGATGTCCACGGTCACCGGCGAATGGGTGTCCGGAGCCGAACTCGACGCGGACTACTGGTTCGCGAACCTGCGCCGGACCGTGCGGTTCGAGGACGCCACCCGTGCGCTGCTCGCCGCCGGTTATCTGTCCTTCGTGGAGGTTTCGCCGCATCCGGTGCTGACCGCGTCGGTGACCGAGACCGCGGAGGACGCCGGGACCGGCCCGGTGCTGACTGTCGGCACCCTGGAACGCGAAAACGCGGGCGCGCGCCGGATGCTCGCTTCGCTGGCCGAAGCGCACGCGGGCGGCCTCCCCGTGGACTGGACCGCGGTGCTGCCCGCGGGCAGTCGCGTCGATCTGCCCACCTATGCCTTCCAACACGAGCGTTACTGGCTGAGCGGCTCCGCCGCCGCAACGCCGCCCGCCGGGGCGGAAACCGCCGAGGAAGCCCGTTTCTGGGCCGCAGTCGAGGGCGGCGACCTGGCGGGGGTCGCGGACACGCTGGCGCTGCCCGACGAAGGCCACCTGGACGCGGTGCTGCCCGCGCTGGCCTCGTGGCGCAAGCGGGAACGGGACCGCTCGGCCACCGAGTCCTGGCGCTACCGCATCACCTGGGCGCCGGTGGCCGAACCGTCCGCCGCCCGGCTCGACGGGAGCTGGCTGGTCGTCGTGCCCGCCGCGCAGACCGAAGACGAGCGGGTGCGGGCGTGCGTGGCCGCGCTTTCCCGCCGCGGCGCCGAGCCGGTGCTGATCGCGCTGGACGCCGCGGTGACCGGCCGGGGCGCGATGTCGGCGGTGCTCGGACCGGTGCTGCGAGACACCGGCGAAGTGAGCGGCGTGCTGTCACTGCTCGCGCTGGACGAGACTCCGCTGGCCGGGCACCCGGTGGTTTCGACCGGCCTCGCCACCACCACCGCATTGGTGCAGGGGCTGGACGACGCGTGCGTGGACGCCCCGCTGTGGCTGGCCACCTGCGGCGCGATCGCCGCCGGGGCGGGCGAGTCCCCGGCCAGTCCGGCACAGGCCCAGATCTGGGGCTTCGGCCGGGTGGTCGGACTCGAGTACCCGGACCGCTGGGGCGGGCTGGTCGACCTGCCGGCCGCGGTGGACAAGCGGACCGGCGCGCAACTGGTCGCGGTTCTGTCCGGCTGCGACGAGAACCAGGTCGTGCTGCGACCCGCCGGGATACTGGGCCGCCGCCTGACCCACGCTCCCCGCCCGAAGAGCACGGGGACGTGGCAGACCCGCGGCGCCGCGCTGGTCACCGGCGGCACCGGCGCGCTCGGCGGCTACGTGGCCCGGTGGCTGGGCGAACACGGCGGCGACCGGCTCGTGCTCACCAGCCGGTCCGGTCCGGCCGTGGCGGGCATCGCCGCGCGGGCCGCCGAACTGGCCGAACAGGGCAGCCAGGTGGACGTGCTGGCCTGCGACGTGAGCGTGCGCGCCGAGGTCGCCGGGGTCCTCGACTGGATCGGCGACGACCTCTCCGCCGTGGTGCACACCGCGGCGGTGCTGGACGACGGCGTGATCGACGGCCTGAACCCGGCCCGCCTGGAAACCGCGCTGTCGGCCAAGGGCGGTGGCGCCGCGCATCTGGACGAACTCACCGCCGGCCGCGAGTTGGACGCGTTCGTGCTGTTCTCGTCGGTGGTGGCCACCACGGGCGGGCCCGGACAGGCCAACTACGCCGCGGCCAACGCCTACCTCGACGCGCTCGCGGAGCACCGGCGAGGACGTGGCCTGCCCGCGTTGTCAGTGGCCTGGGGTCCCTGGGAAGCCGGGGTGGCGCAGGGCTCCGAAGCGGCGCGGCAACGGCTGGCCCGCAACCAGTGGGAAGGCATGATGGCACCGAAGCTCGCGGTGCGAGCGCTCGGCGAGGCGCTCGAGGGCGGCGACACCGTCCTCACGGTGACCAACATCGACTGGTCCATCATCCTGGACACCCCGCACGCGGCGGCGAGCCTGCTCCAGGTCCCGCTGATGCGGGATCTGCCGGAGATCCACCGGCTGGCCGCGCTCGTCGCGGACGCGCCCGCGGAAACGGCCGAGGGCGATCTGGCCGCTTCGCTGACCGGGCTCTCCGGCGCCGAGCGGACCCGTGTGGTGGCCGACCTGGTCCGAGGCATGGCCGCGCAGGTGCTCGGCTTCGGCTCGGGCGAGTCCGTCGACCCCGACCGCGCGTTCAGCGAGATGGGCTTCGACTCGCTGACCTCGGTGGAACTGCGCAACGACCTCGGCTCTGCCACCGACCTGCGGCTGCCCGCGACGCTCCTGTTCGACTACCCGACCCCCGGCGCGGTCACCGACTACCTGCTGGCCGAACTGCTCGGCGCGCTGCCCGAGCAGACCCGCGCCCCGGTCGCTGCATCGGCGGCGGCCGACGAGCCGATCGCCATCGTGGGCATGAGCTGCCGTTATCCCGGCGGAGTGGTCGATCCGGACGGGCTGTGGGCGCTGCTGGCCTCCGGCGGCGACGCGATCTCCGGCTTCCCGCTCGACCGGGACTGGGACCTCAGCGCGCTGGACGAGTCCTCCTATGTCAGCTCCGGCGGTTTCGTCGAGGACATCTCCGGCTTCGACGCCGGGTTCTTCGGGATCAGCCCGCGCGAAGCGCTGGCGATGGACCCGCAGCAGCGGATGCTGCTCGAACTGTCCTGGGAAGCGCTGGAACGGGCCGGGATCGCCCCGGAATCCCTGCGCGGCACCAGCACTGGCGTGTTCGCGGGCGGCTACTCGTCCGGCTACGGCTACGACGCGGACTTCGACGGCGCGGCGCACCTGATCACCGGCAACGCGACCAGCGTGCTGTCCGGCCGGGTGTCGTACTCGCTGGGCTTGGAAGGCCCGGCCGTCACCGTGGACACGGCGTGCTCTTCGTCGCTGATGGCCATGCACTTGGCGGCGCAGGCGTTGCGGTCCGGCGAATGCTCGATGGCGCTTGCCGGCGGCGTGACCGTGCTGGTCAGCCCGGCCGGGTTCGTCGGGTTCAGCGAGCAGAGCGGACTGGCGAAAGACGGCCGCTGCAAGGCTTTCTCCGACGACGCGGACGGCATGGGCTTCGCCGAGGGCGCGGGCCTGGTCGTGCTGGAGAAGCTCTCCGACGCGCAACGGCAGGGCCACCAGGTGCTCGCCGTGCTGCGGGGTTCCGCGGTGAACCAGGACGGCGCGTCGAACGGGTTGACGGCGCCGAACGGTCCTTCGCAGCAGCGCGTTATTCGCGCGGCGTTGGCGAATGCCGGGTTGTCGGCGTCCGATGTGGACGTGGTGGAGGCGCACGGTACGGGCACCAAGCTCGGTGACCCGATCGAGGCACAGGCGTTGCTGGCGACGTATGGCCGGGACCGGGACCGTCCACTGTGGCTGGGTTCGGTGAAGTCGAACATCGGGCACACGCAGGCGGCGGCCGGCGTGGCTGGCGTGATCAAGATGGTGCTGGCGCTGCGGGAGCGGCAGTTGCCGCGCACCCTGCACGCCGAGGTGCCGTCTTCTCAGGTGGACTGGACGGCCGGTCAGGTCGAATTGCTGACCGAGAGCACGCCGTGGCCCGCCAACGGGCATCCGCGGCGCGCCGGGGTGTCGTCGTTCGGTCTGAGCGGCACCAACGCGCACGTCATCCTGGAGGAAGCGCCCGCCGAGGCACCCGCGGAGGTCGAGGAGCGCGAGCCGGTGCTCAGTGCTGGTGAGGCTGGGGCGTGGGTGCTGTCCGGCCGGACCGTCGAGGGCCTCGCGGGCCAGGCGGAGCGGCTGCACGACTGGGTGCTCGACCGGCCGGAGCTGTCACCGGCGGACGTGGCCTGGTCGTTGGCGACGACGCGGTCGGTGTTCGAGCACCGAGCCGTGGTCACCGGCGATTTTCCCGCTGGGTTGCGAGATCTGGTCGCCGGGACGCCGTCGGGCTCGGTGGTTGCCGGGTCGGCGCGGGCCGGGGTGCGTCCGGTGTTCGTGTTCGCGGGCCAGGGTTCGCAGTGGCTCGGGATGGGGCGTGAGCTGGCGCGGTCGAGTGCGGTGTTCGCGGCGCGGCTGGCGCAGTGCGAGCGTGCTCTTGAGTCTTTTGTGGACTGGAAGCTGTCCGAGGTGCTCGAAGGCGAGCTGGAGTCGGCGGACGTCGTGCAGCCTGCGTTGTGGGCGGTGATGGTGTCTCTGGCTGCGGTCTGGGAGGCGGCCGGCGTCGCTCCGGACGCGGTGGTCGGGCATTCGCAGGGCGAGATCGCGGCGGCGACTGTTGCGGGCATGTTGTCCCTTGCGGACGGTGCGAAGGTCGTTGCGCTGCGCTCGAAGTCTCTTAAGGCGCTGGCGGGCTTGGGCGGCATGCTGTCGGTGGGCACGGCGGCCGATGCGGCGGAGGAGCGGATCGCCAAGTGGGGCGAGAAGCTGGCTCTGGCTGCGGTGAATGGTCCGGCCGCGGTGGTGGTTTCGGGTGAGCCGGGGGCGTTGGCTGAGCTGAAGTCCGAGTTGGATGCCGAGGGTATTCGGGCGCGGATGGTGGCGGTGGATTACGCGTCGCATTGTGCGCAGGTGGAGCGGCTGGAAGCGGAGATCCGTGCGGTGTTGGCGGGTGTTTCGCCGCGGCGGGGTCGGGTGCCGATGGTGTCGGCGATGTCCGGGGAGACTTTGACGGGCGAGGAGCTGGACGCCGGGTACTGGTACGAGAGCTTGCGCTCGACTGTCCACTTCGAACGCGCGATCGCCACGCTTTCCGGACAGGGCCACCAGATGTTCATCGAGGTGACTCCGCATCCGGTCCTGTTCGGCGCGATCACCGACACCGTCGAGGACGCCGCTGCCGTGTGCGGCACGCTCCGCCGGGACGACGGCGGTGCGGCGCGGTTGCTGACCTCGTTAGCGGAAGCTTTCGTGCAGGGTGCGCCGGTGGACTGGGCGGCGGTGCTGCCGTCGGGGAACCGGGTCGAGCTTCCGACCTATGCGTTCGAACGTGAGCGTTACTGGCCGAAGCCCGCGACCGGCCGTGGCGGGGACGCGGTGTCCCTTGGCTTGGGCGCGGTGGACCACCCGTTGCTCGGCGCGGCGGTCGAATTGGCCGGCGGCGCGGGTGTCCTCTGCACCGGCCGGTTGTCGGTGCGTACGCATCCGTGGCTGGCCGACCATGTGGTGGGTGGCGTGATCCTGTTGCCCGGCACCGGGTTTGTCGAGCTGGCGGTGCTGGCGGGCGACCAGGTGGGCTGCGGTCTGCTGGAAGAACTGACCTTGCAGGCGCCGTTGGTGATCCCGGCCGAGGGCGGCGTACAGGTCCAGGTGGTTCTCACCGACGCCACCGACGACGGTCGCCGCACGGTGGAGGTGTTCTCCCGCCGGGACGTAACCGGTGAAGAATGGACCCAGCACGCCACCGGGGTGCTGGCCCCGGTCGCGGCCTCGCCGGTCGCGGACGAACTCTCGGTGTGGCCCCCGCAAGGCGCGGAAGCGATCGTCATCGACGGGATGTACACCGCCGAAGGCGCTTACGGCTACGGCCCGGCGTTCCAGACTCTCCGCGCGGCTTGGCGGCTCGACGACGAGATCTACGCCGAAGTCCGGCTTTCCGGGGACACCGCGGAGGAAGCGGACGCGTTCGGCCTGCACCCGGCGCTGCTCGACGGGGTGCTGCACGCCAGCGCACTGCTCGGCACGGCCGAGCCGGGCGAGGCGCGGCTGCCGTTCGCGTGGAACGGCGTCCGGCTGCGGGCCGGCGGTGCGTCCGTGCTGCGCGCCCGGCTGCGTCGGGACGACGCCGGTGCTCTCACCGTGCTGGCCGCCGACACCGCCGGGGCCACCGTGATCTCGGTGGACTCGCTGGTCACTCGTGCGGTTTCGCTGGATCAGGTCCGCGCGGCCGGTGCGACACAGCCTGACTCGCTGTTCACCGTGCAATGGCAGCCGATCGCGGAAACCGCCGCGAAGACCGGCGACTGGGCCCTCGTTGGCACTGATCGCTTCGGAGTCGCGGACGCGCTGCCGGTGACATCCTTCGCGGACCTCACGGCGCTGGCCGAGTCCGGCACGGTGCCGAGCGTGGTGGTGGTCTGCGCCGGTGGCGCCGACGAGACCGACACGGCCGAGGCCGCGCGGTGCGCCACCACCGAGACGCTGGAACTGATTCAGCACTGGCTGGCCGACGACCGCTTCGAGACGGCGCGGCTGGTGGTCCTGACCCGGCGCGGTCTGGCGACCGCCCCCGGCGAACCGGTGGCGGACCTGGCGTCCGCGGCGGTCTGGGGTCTGGTGCGCTCCGCGCAGTCGGAGAACCCGGACCAGGTCGTCCTGGCCGACTTCGCCGAGGGCAAGGACCTCGCCGCGTTGCCGTCCGCAGTGGACAGTGGTGAGCCGGAGGTGGCCGTTCGCGGTGGTGTCGCGTTGGGGCGGCGGCTGACCCGTCCGTCCGGCGATCTCGTGCTGCCGGAGGGCTTGTGGCGGCTGGAACCGGACACGGGCGGCTCGCTGGAGGGCCTCGCGCCGGTCTCGCTCGCCGACGCGGTGCTGGAGCCGGGCCAGGTCCGGGTGGGCGTGCGGGTCGCGGGCTTGAACTTCCGGGACGTGTTGATCGCGTTGGGGATGTATCCCGGCGGTGGGGTGGTGGGCGGTGAGGTCGCGGGCCGGGTCTTGGAGGTCGGGTCCGGGGTGACCGGTTTCGCGGTGGGTGACCGGGTGCTGGGCATCGTGTCCGGTGGGTTCGGTCCGGAGGTGATCGCCGACGCGCGGCAGCTCGTGCCCATCCCCGAAGGCTGGACGGACGTCGAGGCCGGTGCTGTCCCGTCGGCCTTCCTGACCGCCTGGTACGCGCTGGTGGAGTTGGCGGGCGCGCGGTCCGGGCAGCGGGTGCTGGTGCACGCGGCCGCGGGCGGCGTGGGGATGGCGGCGGTGCGTATCGCGCGGCATCTGGGGTTGGAGGTTTTCGCTACTGCCAGTCCGGCGAAGCACGGTGTGTTGGCCGGTCTGGGTCTGGATGCGGACCATATTTCGACCTCGCGTGGTGTTGAGTTCGAGCGTGATTTCCTTGTCGCGACGGATGGTCGTGGTGTGGACATCGTGGTGAACTCGTTGGCGGGTGAGTTGGTGGACGCGTCGCTGCGGCTGTTGCCTGAGGGTGGTTCGTTCGTGGAGATGGGCCGCACCGACCTGCGGGACCCGGAGACCATTCCCGCCGGAGTGGTTTACCGGCCGTTCACCCTGGCGGAGGCCGGGCCGGACGGACTGCACGACATGCTGGTCCAGATCGTCGAACTGATGGCGTCCGGGGTGCTGGCGAAGTCGCCGGTGCGGGTGTGGGACGTGCGGCGGGCGCGGGACGCGTTCCGGTTCATGTCGCAGGCCAAGCACACGGGCAAGATGGTCTTCACCATTCCGGCCGCGGCGGTGTCGGCTTCCCGCTCGGCGCTGATCACCGGCGGCACCGGGACGTTGGGTGGTCTGGTCGCCCGGCATCTGGCGTCGACCGGGCGTGCGGACGAGTTGGTGCTGACCGGCCGTTCCGGCCCGGGCGCGCCGGACGTCGCGACGCTGGCCGCGGAGCTGGCCACCTCGGGTGCGTCAGTGCGCGTTGTCGCCTGCGATGCGGCGGAGCGCGAGGATCTCGCCACCGTGGTGCGCCGGGTGCCGTTGCTGAAGACCGTGGTGCACACGGCCGGTGTGCTGGACGACGCGACAATCGCCTCGCTGACGTCCGAGCGCGTGTCGGCGGTGATGCGGCCCAAGGTCGACGGTGCGTGGAACCTGCACGAGCTGACCAAGGACCGCGAGCTGGACGAGTTCGTCCTGTTCTCCTCGGCGGCTTCCACCTTCGGTGCCGCCGGGCAGGGCAACTACGTCGCGGCGAACTCCTTTTTGGACGGTCTCGCGGCGGATCGGCGCGCGGCGGGACTGCCGGGCACGTCGCTCGCGTGGGGCTTGTGGGCCGAAGCGAGCGCGTTGACCGGACAGCTCAGCGACAGCGAGCGCTCCCGCATCAACCGCGGCGGGATCGGGGCGCTGAGCGCCCAGGACGGCCTTGAGCTGTTCGACCGTGCGCTGGCGCGGGACGAATCCGTGCTCGTGCCCGCCCGGCTCGACGTCGCGGGCATGCGCGCGAAGGTCCGGACCGCCGAGGACGTGCCGCCGCTGTGGCGCGCGCTGGTCACCGGCGGCCCGGCTCGGCGGGCGGCGGTGTCCATCGGCGCCGGTGGCGCCGATTCGTTGCGGCAGCGGCTGGCCGGACTGTCCGAACAGGACCGTGACCGCGCACTGGTCGACCTGGTGCGCACCCATGTGGCGGCCGTGCTCGGGCACGGGTCTTCGGAGGCGATCGACGCGAACCGGGCGTTCACCGACCTGGGCTTCGACTCGTTGACCGCGGTCGAACTGCGGAATCGGCTGAACACCGCGACCGGACTGCGGCTGCCCGCCACGCTGGTCTTCGACTACCCGAACGCGGTCGAGCTGGCCGGTCTGCTCCGGGACAAGCTGGTGCCGGACCTCGAAGCGCCCGACGGCGCGCAGGCGGCCGAGGACCAGCTCCGCGCCGCGCTCGCCGCCGTTCCGCTGGCGAGGTTCCGCGAAGCGGGGCTCATGGAGGGGCTGCTGCGGCTGGCCGGCGTCGAGGATTCGGTGGCTGAAGAGGACGCGGGCGACATCGACGAGCTGGACGCGGACAGCTTGATCCGCCTGGTGCTCGAGACCGACAGCGAATGACCGTGACGATGCGGGACGAGTGGGATGGGTGGAAGCAGCGATGAGCGAGAAGGCTGACAAGCTCCTGGAAGCGCTGCGGGCCTCGGTCAAGGAGACCGAGCGGCTGAAGTCGCGCAACCGGGAACTCGTCTTGGCGGCTTCCGAGCCGCTGGCCATCGTCGGCATGGGCTGCCGCTATCCCGGCGGGGTGCGCACCCCCGCGCAGTTCTGGGAGCTGCTGTCCGAGGGCGGCGACGCGATCTCGGGTTTCCCGACCGACCGCGGCTGGGACGCCGAGGGCGTCTACGACCCGGACCCGGACAACCCGGGAACGTCCTATGTGGTCGAAGGCGGGTTCCTGCGGGACGCGGCGAGCTTCGACGCCGAGTTCTTCGGGATCAGCCCGCGCGAGGCGCTGGCGATGGACCCGCAGCAGCGGCTGCTGCTGGAGATCTCGTGGGAAGCGCTGGAGGCCGCCGGGGTCGATCCGGCCACGCTGCGCGGTTCGCGGACCGGCGTGTTCATCGGGGTCGCGCCGGGGGACTACGTCACGCACCCCTCGCTGCAGACCACCGAGGGACTGGCCTGGCACCTGATGACCGGCGGCGCGGCCAGCGTCATGTCCGGCCGGATCTCCTACCTGCTCGGCTTGCAGGGGCCAGCGGTCTCCATCGACACGGCTTGCTCTTCTTCGCTGGTCGCGCTGCATCTGGCGGCGCAGGCGGTGCGGTCGGGGGAATGCTCGATGGCGTTGGCGGGCGGGGTCACCGTGATGGCCTCGCCGAGCGGGTTCGTCGGCTTCTCGCGGCAGCGTGGTCTCGCCGAGGACGGCCGCTGCAAGGCGTTCTCCGCGGACGCGGACGGCATGGGCATGGCCGAGGGCGCCGGGATGGTGCTCGTGGAACGGCTGTCCGACGCCCAGCGCAACGGGCATCAGGTGCTGGCCGTCCTTCGCAGCAGTGCGATGAACCAGGACGGCGCGTCCAACGGCATGACCGCGCCGAACGGGCCTTCGCAGCAGCGGGTGATCAAGGCCGCGCTGGCCGGGGCGCATCTCTCGTCCGCCGACGTGGACGTGGTCGAGGCGCACGGCACCGGCACCACGCTCGGCGACCCGATCGAGGCGCAGGCCCTGCTGGCCACCTACGGCCAGGACCGGCCGGAAGACCGGCCGCTGCTGCTGGGCTCGGTGAAGTCCAACATCGGGCACACCCAGCAGGCCGCCGGGATCGCCGGGGTGATCAAGCTGGTGCTCGCGCTGCAGCACGGCGAGCTGCCGAAGACCCTGCACGCGGACGAGCCCTCGCCGCATGTGGACTGGACCGAAGGCCACGTCCGGTTGCTGACCGAGAGAACGCCGTGGCCCGCAGGCGAACGTCCGCGACGCGCCGGGGTGTCGTCGTTCGGCCTGAGCGGCACCAACGCGCACGTCATCCTGGAGGAAGCGCCCGCCGCGGTTCCCGCGCCGGTTGAGCGGCCGGAGCCGGTACTCGGCACCGGAGTGGGCGGCGCGTGGGTGCTGTCCGGGCGGACGCCGGAAGGCCTTGCCGGGCAGGCGGAACAGCTGCGCGAGTGGGTGCTCGCGCGGCCGGAGCTGTCTCCGGCGGACGTGGGCTGGTCGTTGGCGACGACCCGGTCGGTGTTCGAGCATCGCGCGGTGGTGACGGGCGAGTTCGCTTCGGGGTTGAGCGACCTGGCAGCCGGGGTGCCCTCGGGTGCGGTGGTGACCGGGGCGGCGCGGACCGGGGTGCGTCCGGTGTTCGTGTTCGCCGGTCAGGGTTCGCAGTGGCTCGGCATGGGGCGGGAACTCGCGCAGGCGAGTGCGGTGTTCGCGGCGCGGCTGGCGGAGTGCGAGCGGGCGCTTGAGTCTTTTGTGGACTGGAAGTTGTCCGAGGTGTTGGCTGAAGAGCTGACGACGGCGGATGTGGTGCAGCCCGCGTTGTGGGCGGTGATGGTGTCGTTGGCCGCGGTGTGGGAGGCGGCTGGGGTTTCGCCGCAGGCGGTGGTCGGGCATTCGCAGGGTGAGATCGCGGCGGCGACTGTGGCGGGGATGTTGTCCCTTGAGGACGGCGCGAAGGTCGTTGCGCTGCGCTCCAAGTCGTTGAAGGTGCTGGCGGGTCTGGGCGGCATGCTGTCGGTTAACGCGGCGGCCGGTGTGGTTGAGGAGCGGATCGCCAGGTGGGGTGAGCGGTTGGCGTTGGCCGCGGTGAATGGTCCGGCTGCGGTGGTGGTTTCCGGTGCGCCGGAGGCGTTGGCCGAGCTGGAGTCCGAACTGGGTGCCGAGGGTATTCGGGCGCGGATGGTGGCGGTGGATTACGCGTCGCATTGTGCGCAGGTGGAGGGCCTGGAAGCGGAGATTCGTGCGGTGCTGGCGGGTGTTTCGCCGCGTAAGGGCCGGGTGCCGATGGTGTCGGCGATGTCCGGGGAGACTTTGACGGGCGAGGAACTGGATGCCGGGTACTGGTACGAGAGCCTGCGCTCGACTGTCCACTTCGAACGTGCGGTGCGCCTCCTCGCCGAGCAGGAACACAATGTTTTCCTAGAGGTCACCCCGCATCCGGTGCTGCTGGGCGCCATGAACGACACTCTGGGCGACACCGCCGCGGTGTGCGGCACGCTGCGGCGGGACGACGGCGGCAGCGCGCGGATGCTCACTTCCTTCGCCGAGGCTTTCGTGCACGGGGTCGCGGTGGACTGGACGCGGGTGCTGCCGTCCGGGAACCGGGTGGAACTGCCGACGTATGCGTTCCAGCGGGTGCGGTTCTGGCCTTCGGAGGCCGCGCCGGTGCTGGGCGGCGACGCCGTGTCGCTGGGCCTGGGCGCGGTCGATCACCCCTTGCTCGGCGCGGCGGTGGAACTCGCCGATGGCGCCGGCTTGGTCTGCACCGGTCGGCTGTCGGTCCGGACTCATCCGTGGCTGGCCGATCACAGCGTCGGCGGGGTGATCCTGGTGCCTGGCACCGGTTTCGTGGAGATGCTCCTGCGGGCCGGGGACCAGGCGGGCTGCGGCGTGCTGGAAGAATTGACCTTGCAGGCGCCGCTGGTGGTGCCCGCCGAGCAGGCCGTGCAGTTGCAGGTCATCGTGTCCGAGGCGGGCCAGGACGGCCGGCGCGCGGTCGAGGTGTTCGCCCGCCGCGACGACGCGGGCGAAGGCTGGACCCAGCACGCCGGCGGCACCGTGGCCCCAGCCGGACCGGGCGAAACCCACGACGAGGAACTGGCCGTCTGGCCGCCGCGGAACGCCACCCGCGTCGAGGTCGACGGCCTCTACGAGGCTTTGGCTGACGCTTCCTACCGGTACGGTCCGGCTTTCCGGGGCGTGCGCGGAGTCTGGCGGCGCGGCGAAGACGTCTTCGCCGAAGTGTCGTTGCCCGAGGGCATGGCCGAGCAGGCGGCCACGTTCGGCCTGCATCCCGCGTTGCTCGACGCGGTCCTCCAGGCCGGCGTGTTCGCCGGTGGCCCCGACGCCGAGGTCTCCGGCGAAGTACGGCTGCCGTTCGCCTGGACCGGAGTGGAACTGTTCGCGGGCGGCGCGTCCGTGCTGCGCGCGCGGCTGCGCCGCGACGCGACCGGCTCACTGTCCTTTGTGGCGGCGGACGTCACCGGCGCGACCGTCGTTTCGGTGGGGTCGTTGAGCACCCGTCCGGTGGCGGCGGACCAGTTGAGCGTCACCGACCCGGTGGTGCAGGATGCGCTGTTCGCGGTGGAGTGGGCGGAGATCGGCGAGACGACTCCCGCCGATGTGGCCTGGGCGGTCGTGGGGGAGGACCGGTTCGGCGTCGCCGATGTCCTTCCGGCCGAGTCCATTTCGGACCTTTCCGCGCTGGCTGAGACGGCACCGGGTGTGCTGGTGGTTTGCGCCGGCGGCACCGGGGACGCCGACACGCCCGCATCCGCAAGGCGGGCGACCGCCGAAGTGCTCGACGTGGTCCAGCGGTGGCTGGCCGACGAACGTCTCGAAGCGGCACGCCTGGTCGTGCTGACCCGCGGCGCGGTGGCTTCGGTGCCCGGCGAGCGGGTGCACGATCTGGCCGGGGCTGCGGCCTGGGGTCTCGTGCGGTCGGCCCAGTCGGAGAACCCCGGACGGCTGGTGCTGGCCGACGTCCTCGACGACGCGGACCTCGCGCGGCTCCCGTCCGTTATGGACAGTGGTGAGCCGGAGGTGGCTGTTCGCGGTGGTGTCGCGTTGGGACGGCGGCTGACCCGTCCGTCGGGCGATCTCGCGCTGCCGGGGGGTTTGTGGCGGCTGGAGGCGGACGAGAACGGGTCCCTCGACGGACTCGTGCTGGCTCCGGTGGCCGGCGTGGCGCTGGAGCCGGGCCAGGTGCGGGTGGGGGTGCGGGTCGCGGGCTTGAACTTCCGGGATGTGTTGATCGCGTTGGGGATGTATCCCGGCGGTGGGGTGATGGGCGGTGAGGTCGCGGGCCGGGTCTTGGAGGTCGGGTCCGGGGTGACCGGTTTCGCGGTGGGTGACCGGGTGCTGGGCATCGTGTCCGGTGGGTTCGGTCCGGAGGTGATCGCCGACGCGCGGCATCTCGTCGGCATTCCGGACAGCTGGTCCGAAGTGGACGCTGCTTCGGTGCCGGTGGCGTTCCTGACGGCTTGGTACGCGCTGGTGGAGTTGGCGGGCGCGCGGTCCGGGCAGCGGGTGCTGGTGCACGCGGCCGCGGGCGGCGTGGGGATGGCGGCGGTGCGTATCGCGCGGCATCTGGGGTTGGAGGTTTTCGCTACTGCCAGTCCGGCGAAGCACGGTGTGTTGGCCGGTCTGGGTCTGGATGCGGACCATATTTCGACCTCGCGTGGTGTTGAGTTCGAGCGTGATTTCCTTGTCGCGACGGATGGTCGTGGTGTGGACATCGTGGTGAACTCGTTGGCGGGTGAGTTGGTGGACGCGTCGCTGCGGCTGTTGCCTGAGGGTGGTTCGTTCGTGGAGATGGGCCGCACCGACCTGCGGGACCCGGAGACCATTCCCGCCGGAGTGGTTTACAGGCCATTCGATCTGGCGGAGGCCGGCTCGGCGGGCCTGCACCGGATGTTGGCGCGGGTGGTCGAGCTGATGGCCTCGGGCGTGCTGGCGAAGCTGCCGGTGCGGGTGTGGGACGTGCGGCGGGCGCGGGACGCGTTCCGGTTCATGTCGCAGGCCAAGCACACGGGCAAGATGGTCTTCACCATTCCGGCCGCGGCGGTGTCGGCTTCCCGCTCGGCGCTGATCACCGGCGGCACCGGGACGTTGGGTGGTCTGGTCGCCCGGCATCTGGCGTCGACCGGGCGTGCGGACGAGTTGGTGCTGACCGGCCGTTCCGGCCCGGGCGCGCCGGACGTCGCGACGCTGGCGGCGGAGTTGGCGTCGTTGGGCGCGTCGGTCCGCGTGGTCGCCTGTGACGCGGCGGAGCGCGAGGATCTCGCCACCGTGCTGCGCGGGGTGCCGTTGCTGAAGTCGGTCGTGCACACGGCGGGCGTCCTGGACGACGCCACGATCGCGTCGCTGACGTCCGAGCGGGTGTCGGCCGTCATGCGGCCCAAAGTGGACGGTGCGTGGAACCTGCACGAGCTGACCAAGGACCGCGAGCTGGACGAGTTCGTCCTGTTCTCCTCGGCGGCTTCCACCTTCGGTGCCGCCGGGCAGGGCAACTACGTCGCGGCGAACTCCTTTTTGGACGGTCTCGCGGCGGACCGCCGGGCGGCAGGGCTGCCGGGAACCTCGCTGGCGTGGGGGATGTGGGCCGAGACCAGCGCACTGACCGGGCAGCTCAGCGACGCGGAACGGTCCCGGATCAACCGGGGCGGCGTGGCGGCGCTGAGCGCGCAGGACGGTCTCGCGCTGTTCGACCGCGCGGTGTCGCGCGACGAAGCGGTCCTCGTGCCCGCGCTGCTGAACATCGCCGGACTGCGGGCGCAGGCGGCCAAGGGCAGCGAAGTCCCGCCGGTCTGGCGGGCACTGATCACCGCCAGGCCCGGCCGTCGGACGGCGGCGTCGGAGGTCGGCGCGGACTCGTTGCGGCAGCGGCTGGCCGGACTGTCCGAACCGGACCGGGAACGCGCCCTCGTCGATCTGGTGCGCACCCATGTGGCGGCGGTGCTCGGCCACCGTTCCCCCGAGGCGATCGGCGCGAACCGGGTCTTCACCGAGCTGGGCTTCGACTCGCTGACCGCGGTCGAACTGCGGAACCGGCTGAACGCCGCCACCGGTCTGCGGCTGCCCGCCACCCTCGTCTTCGATTACCCGACCTTGCTCGTGCTGGCCGGGCACCTCACCTCGCTGCTGGTGGACGGCTCCGCGGCGCCGGTGCGCTCGGTGGCGACGCACGTCGCGGCGGCCACCGGCGAGCCGATCGCGATCGTCGGCATGGCCTGCCGGTATCCCGGCGACGTCACCGACCCCGAATCGTTCTGGCGGCTGCTGCGCACCGGGACCGACGCGGTCGCCGGGTTCCCGGACGACCGCGGCTGGGAGACGGTCTACGACCCCGACCCGGACAGCGTGGGCACCCTCTACACCCAGTCCGGCGGCTTCATGTCCGACGCCGGCGGCTTCGACGCGGGCTTCTTCGGTATCAGCCCGCACGAGGCGCTCGCCATGGACCCGCAGCAGCGGCAGCTGCTCGAAGTCTCCTGGGAGGCGATCGAGCGGGCCGGGATCGACCCCGGTTCGCTGCGCGGCAGCCAGACCGGCGTGTTCGTCGGCGGGTTCGCTTCCGGCTACGGGATGAGCCTCGGCGCGGGCGCGGAGGGCAGCGAAGGACATGCGACCACCGGTTTCGCCACCAGCGTGTTGTCCGGCCGGATCTCCTACACTCTCGGCCTCGAAGGCCCGGCGATCACCGTGGACACCGCGTGCTCGTCCTCGCTGGTCGCGCTGCACCTCGCGGTCCAGGCGATCCGGGCGGGGGAGTGCTCGATGGCGCTTGCCGGCGGCTCGACGGTCATCGCCACCCCGGACGGCATCGTCGGGTTCAGCCGGCAGCGCGGTTTGGCAGCAGACGGCCGGTGCAAGGCGTTCTCCGCGGAAGCCGACGGCATGGGCTTCGCCGAGGGCGCGGGCGTCGTGGTGGTGGAGCGGCTTTCGGACGCGCGGCGCAACGGGCACCAGGTGTTGGCCGTGGTGGCCGGCAGCGCGGTGAACCAGGACGGTGCGTCGAACGGGTTGACGGCGCCGAACGGTCCTTCGCAGCAGCGCGTTATTCGCGCGGCGTTGGCGAATGCCGGGTTGTCGGCGTCCGATGTGGACGTCGTGGAGGCGCACGGCACCGGCACGGTGCTGGGCGACCCGATCGAGGCGCAGGCGTTGCTGGCCACCTACGGCCGGGACCGGGACCGTCCACTGTGGCTGGGTTCGGTGAAGTCGAACATCGGGCACACGCAGGCGGCGGCCGGCGTGGCGGGCGTGATCAAGATGGTGCTGGCGTTGCAGCATCAGGAGATCCCACGCACGCTGCACGTCGAAGAGCCTTCGTCGCATATCGACTGGGAGTCCGGCGCGGTCCGGCTGCTGGACGCCCCGGCTCCGTGGCCCTCCGGCGACCGGGTGCGCCGGGCCGGTATTTCCTCGTTCGGCATCAGCGGCACCAACGCGCACATCCTGGTCGAGGAGGCCCCCGCCTCGGACGACGCCGAGACCGAGGCTGTCCCGCCGTCCACGGCGGTCGAATCCGGCGGGATCGGCGCTTGGCTGGTTTCCGGGCGGACGGCGGACGGCCTGGCGCGCCAGGCCGAGCGGCTGCACGGCTGGGCCACCGCCCGGGAGGCGCTGGCCCCGGCCGACGTGGCCTGGTCGCTGGCTACCTCCCGGTCCGCGTTCGAACACCGCGCCGTGGTCGTCGGCGACCAGGACGCCCTGCTCGCGGGCCTGCGCGACCTCGCCGACGGCGTCCCGTCCGGCTCGACGTCCGCCGGAGTGGTCCGCGACGACGTGCGTCCGGTGTTCGTGTTCGCCGGGCAGGGTTCGCAGTGGCTCGGGATGGGCGAGGAACTCGCGCGGTCGAGTGCGGTGTTCGCGGCGCGGCTCGCCGAATGCGAGCGGGCGCTGGAGTCCTTTGTGGACTGGAAGTTGTCCGATGTGCTCGAAGGCGAGCTGGAGTCGGCGGATGTGGTGCAGCCCGCGTTGTGGGCGGTGATGGTGTCTCTTGCCGCGGTGTGGGAGGCGGCTGGGGTTTCGCCGCAGGCGGTGGTTGGTCATTCGCAGGGTGAGATCGCGGCGGCGACGGTCGCGGGGATGTTGTCCCTTGAGGACGGTGCGAAGGTCGTTGCGCTGCGCTCCAAGTCGTTGAAGGTGTTGGCGGGTCTGGGCGGCATGCTGTCGGTGAGCGTGGCTGCTGTTGTGGTGGAGGAGCGGATCGCCAGGTGGGGTGATCGATTGTCGCTGGCGGCGGTGAACGGTCCGGCCGCGGTGGTGGTTTCGGGTGAGCCTGAGGCGTTGGCCGAGTTGAAGTCCGAGTTGGATGCCGAGGGTATTCGGGCGCGGATGGTGGCGGTGGATTACGCGTCGCATTGTGCGCAGGTGGAAAGCCTGGAAGACGAGATCCGTGCGGTGCTGGCGGGGATCGAGCCGCGGCGTGGCCGGGTGCCGATGGTGTCGGCGATGTCCGGGGAGACTTTGACGGGCGAGGAACTGGACGCCGGGTACTGGTACGAGAGTCTGCGTGCGCCGGTGATGTTCGACCGCGCGATCCGGACGGTGGCGGGTGACGGAAACCGGATGTTCATCGAGGTGACCCCGCATCCGGTGCTGCTCGGCGCGATGAACGACACCTTGGACGAACTGGCCGCCGACGCCGGGCCGGGCGCGGCGCCCGGCGTCGTGTGCGGCACGCTCCGCCGGGACGACGGCGGTGCGGCGCGGTTGCTGACCTCGTTCGCGGAAGCTTTCGTGCACGGTGCGCCGGTGGACTGGGCAGCGGTGCTGCCGTCTGGCGCCCACGTGGACCTGCCGACATATGCGTTCGGCCATGTGCGGTACTGGCCGAAGCCCGGTGGCGGTCGTGCCGGTGACGCGGTCTCGTTGGGCTTGGGCGCCGTGGACCATCCCTTGCTGGGCGCGGCGGTGGAACTGGCTGGCGGTGCAGGCATGGTGTGCACTGGCCGGTTGTCGGTGCGCACGCATCCGTGGCTGGCCGACCACGTCGTGAACGGGGTGCTCCTGTTGCCGGGCACGGCGTTCGTGGAACTGGCGGTGCTGGCCGGGGACCAGATCGGCTGCGGCCTGCTGGAAGAGCTGACTTTGCAGTCTCCGCTGGTGATCCCGGCCGACGGCGGCGTGCAGGTCCAGGTGGTGCTGGGCGACGCAGAGGACGGGCGTCGGACGGTCGAGGTGTTCGCGCGCCGCGACGACGCGGGCGAGGACTGGACTCAACACGCCAGCGGCACCGTCACCACGGCGACGACCGCGGAGACCCGGGACCCCGAGCTGGCCGTCTGGCCGCCCCGCGAGGTCACTGCTGTGGACGTCGACGGGATGTACGCGGACGAAGGCCCGTACGGCTACGGCCCGGCCTTCCGCGGCCTGCAAGCGGTCTGGCGTCGCGGTGAGGATGTCTTCGCCGAGGTCGCCCTCCCGGACGGGCTCGACGCGGGAGCGTTCGGCCTGCACCCCGCGCTGCTCGACGCGGTGCTGCACGCCAGCGCGCTGACCGGCACCGCCGAATCCGGCGAGGTGCGCCTGCCGTTCGCGTGGACGGGAGTGCGGCTGCACGCGAGCGGGGCGTCGGCGCTCCGGGCGCGGTTGCGCCGGGACCACACCGGCGCGCTGACCGTGACGGCCGCCGACCCGGCCGGGGCTACGGTGATCACGGTGGACTCGCTGATCACCCGTCCGCTCGCGACGGATCAGCTGACCATCGCCGGACCCAGCGTGGCGGACGCGTTGTTCGCGGTGGAGTGGTCCGCGATCGGCGAGGCACCCGCGCTCGCCGGGGACTGGGCTCTTCTCGGAGCTGACCGCTTCGGCCTCACCGACACGCTCACGCTGCGGTCCTTTGTGGACCTGCCTGCGCTGATCGCGGCGGAGAACACCCCCGACGTGGTGCTGGTTTGGGTCGGCGACGGAGACGCGGCCGACGCGGCGAAGGCGGCGCGCCAGGTCACTGTGGAAACGCTGAACCTGCTCCAGTCGTGGCTGGCGGAGGAACGGCTGGAGCAGACGCGGCTGGTGCTCCTGACCCGGCGGAGCCAGGCCGTCGAGCCTGGCGAGCGGATCGGCGATCTGGCCGGTTCCGCGGCGTGGGGACTGGTGCGGTCCGCACAGGCGGAAAACCCCGGCCGGGTAGTGCTGGCCGACCTGCCCGACGGCGCCGCCGCCGCGCTCCTGCCGACCATTGTGGCCAGTGGGGAACCGGAACTGGCGGTCCGAGGGCAGCTCGCCTACGCCCGGCGGCTCGCCCGCCCGAGCGGCGTCCGGCAAGGGACAGCGCACCCGCCGGTCGCGGGCACCGCCTTGGTGACCGGCGGGACCGGCACCCTCGGCTCACTCGTCGCCCGGCATCTGGCGACCACCGGACAGGCCGACGCGGTGGTGCTGACCAGCCGATCCGGTCCCGCGGCCGCCGGGGCGGCGGGGCTGGCCGCCGAACTGGCCGAACGCGGCACCGGAGTGGCCGTCCTCGCCTGCGACGCGGCGAACCGGGCCGAACTGGCCACCGTGGTCGACGCGATCCCGGAGCTTACCTCCGTGGTGCACACCGCCGGGGTGCTCGATGACGCGACGATCACTTCACTCACCGAGTCGCGTGTGGACACTGTGCTGCGGCCTAAGGCGTTCGCCGCCTGGCACCTGCACGAACTCACCCGAGACCGGAACCTGGCGCGCTTCGTGCTGTTCTCCTCGGCCGCGGCCACCTTCGGCGTGGCCGGGCAGGGCAACTACGTGGCCGCCAACGCTTTCCTCGATGCCCTCGCCGCCGACCGGCGCGCGGCCGGCCTGCCCGGCACGTCCCTCGCCTGGGGCATGTGGGCCGAGGTCAGCGGCCTGACCAGCACACTCACCGACGCCGAACGCGCCAAGATGGCCCGCGACGGCGGCGCGCTCAGCGCCGACGAGGGCCTCGAACTGTTCGACGACGCGCTCGACCGGGCCGAGGCCGTCCTGGTGCCCGTGCGTCTCGATCTCGGCCGGCTGCGGACCCGGGCGGCCCGCGGCGGCGACGTCGCGCCGTTGTGGCGGGCGCTGCTCGGCGGCCCGGCTCGCCGGAGCGCCTCGTCCGGCGCGGCGGGCGCGGATTCGCTGCGCGAGCAGCTCGCCGCACTGTCCGCGCAGGACGGGCACGAGGTGCTGCTCGGCCTGGTGCGGACCCACGTCGCCGCGACACTGGGGCACGCGACCGGCGAAGCGGTCGATCCGGAACGGGCCTTCACCGACCTGGGCTTCACCTCGCTGACCGCGGTGCAGCTGCGCAACCGGCTCAGCACCGCGACCGACCTGCGGCTCCCCGCGACCCTGGTCTTCGACTACCCGAACCCGACCGCGCTCGCGGTGCGGCTCGCCGAACAGTTCGGCGGGGTCGCCGCGGGCCCGGCCGCGCCGGTCGTCACCGGTGGGGTCACCGACCACGAGCCCGTCGCCATCGTCGGGATGAGCTGCCGGTTCCCCGGCGGGGTCGACAGCCCGGAGGAGTTCTGGCGGTTGCTGGACGGCGGTGAGGACGTCATCTCGGCGTTCCCCGCCGACCGCGGCTGGGACCTCGGCGGCCTGTACGACGCGGACGCCGCGCACACCGGCACCTCCTACACCCAGGCGGGCGGCTTCCTCTCCGACGCCGGCGCGTTCGACGCCGCGTTCTTCGGGATCAGCCCGCGCGAGGCGCTGGCGATGGACCCGCAGCAACGCCTGCTGCTGGAGCTGTCCTGGGAGGCGTTCGAACGGGCCGGGATCGACCCGACCTCGTTGCGCGGCAGCCAGACCGGGGCGTTCGTGGGCGGCTACACCTCCGGCTACGAGCAGAGCGTGCTCGCCGAAGAGGGCAGCGCCGACCTCGAAGGCCACCTGATGACCGGCATCGCGACGAGCATCCTTTCCGGACGGCTGGCCTACACGCTGGGCCTCGAGGGCTCCACGATGACCGTGGACACCGCGTGCTCCTCCGCGCTGGTGGCCCTGCACCTGGCCGCGCAGGCGCTGCGCAGCGGCGAATGCTCGATGGCGCTGGCCGGCGGGGTCACGATCATGGCCACGCCGGGCACGTTCGTCGAGTTCTCCCGTCAGCGCGGGCTGGCGCCGGACGGCCGGTGCAAGGCCTTCGCGGCGGGCGCGGACGGCACCGGATTCGCCGAGGGCGCGGGGCTGCTCGTCTTGGAACGGCTGTCGGACGCGCGCCGTGCGGGGCACCCCGTGCTCGCGGTCATCCGGGGCAGCGCGACCAACCAGGACGGTGCCTCCAACGGCCTCACCGCGCCGAACGGCCCGTCGCAGCAACGGGTCATCCGGGCGGCGCTGGCGAACGCGCGCCTCACTGCGTCCGAAGTGGACGCTGTGGAGGCGCACGGCACCGGCACCTCACTGGGCGATCCCATCGAGGCGCAAGCGCTGATCGAGACCTACGGGCAGCATCGCGCGGCGGAGCGGCCGCTGTGGCTGGGCTCGGTGAAGTCCAACATCGGGCACACGCAGGCGGCCGCGGGCGTGGCCGGGGTGATCAAGATGGTGCTCGCCCTCCGGAACCAGCGCCTCCCGCAGACCCTGCACGTGGACGAGCCCTCGCCACACATCGACTGGTCGGCGGGCGAGGTGCGGCTGCTCACCGAACCGGTGCCCTGGCCCTCGGACGGACGGCCCCGACGAGCCGGCGTGTCCTCGTTCGGGATCAGCGGCACCAACGCGCACGTGATCGTGGAGGAAGCCCCGGCCGCGGCTGAACAGCCGGAGCGGTCCGGCGGCCCGGCGGTGGTGCCGTGGGCGCTGTCCGCGCGGACCGGGGAAGCGGTGCGGGCACAGGCCGCGCGGCTGCGGGCGCACCTGCTCGACCGGCCGGACGCGGACCTGGTCGACGTCGGTTTCTCCTTGGCCCGCACCAGAACGGTCTTCGGCCACCGCGCCGTCGTCGTCGGCCGCGACCGCGACGGCCTGCTCGCCGGGCTGTCCGCGCTCGCCGACGGCACACCGTCGCCGGAAGTGCCGACGGGCGTCGCGACCGACCGCAAGACCGTGTTTGTCTTTCCCGACAAGGGGTTCGGTCAGCTGGCTGAGCTGATGGACGAGTCTCCCGCCTTCGCGGCGAGCATCGCCGAGTGTGCGCGGGCGCTGTCCGTCGAGTTGGACGAGGCGGTGCGAACCGGCTCGGACCGGCCGGAAGTCCGCTGGGCCGTGCAGATTTCGCTGGCCGAGCTGTGGCGTTCGGCGGGCGTGCGCCCGGCAGCCGTCGCCGGGCAAGGGATCGGCGAGCTCGCGGCCGCGACGGTGGCAGGGGAGATGACCCTGGCCGAAGCGGCGGTGTCGCTCGCCGCGGACACCCCGGCGGAACGGCGCGCGGGACGTGTCCCGGTGCTGCCGGTGGAAGAACTCGGCGGGTTCGGCGAATACGTGGAGTTCGGCGCCGAGCGGCTGAGCCCGGCGGAACCGGAGGCCACGGTCACCGCCGCGCTGTCCGGTGCGGTGCCCGGCCTGAGCGCGTTGCTGACCGCGCTTTCCGCGGTGCACGTCCAGGGCACCGCGGTGGACTGGAGCGCGCTGCTCGGCCGCGGACGACGGGTGGACCTGCCGACGTATGCGTTCCAGCGCAACCGGTTCTGGCCCGCCCCGCCCGCTGTGCACAAGCAGGTGCCAGGGGAACGGGAGTTCTGGGCCGCGCTCGACGGCGGTGACCTGACGGCACTGTCCGAAGTGCTCGGTACGACCGAGCAGTTGAGTGCCGAAATGCCGCTTTCCGCGGTGCTGGAACGGATCGTCGCCTGGCGCGGTGCCGACGCCGAGCCCGGCGGGGAAGCCGCGGCGGAGTCGCAGTGGCTGCCGCTGCTGGCGGGGAAGACCGAGGCGGAGCGCCGGGAAGTGCTGCTCGGACTGGTTCGCGAGGAGATCGCCGGCGTGCTCGGCTACGCGTCGGTCGACGAGGTCGGGCCGAGCACGGACATCTTCGATCTGGGCGCGACGTCGATGTCGGCCGTTCAACTGCGCGAGAGGTTCGACGCGCGGACTGGTCTTAAGCTGCCCGAGGGTTTCGTCTACGACAACTACCTGCCGGAAGCCATCGCGGACTTCCTGGCGAAGGAACTGCACGACCCCGCCGGTTCGGCGGGGTAGGCGAAAGCGCGCGGGGCCGCCGTTTCCCGGGCGGTCCAGGGGAATCGTCGCGCGCGTTCGCCGTCCGCGAGCGCGGGGAACTTGGCCGTCCGACTTCGATGATGGGATCTACCAGTGCCGAACGAAGAATCGTGGAGCGTGCTCTCCGCCCCCACGTCGAACTCCGTCGTCCTCGCCGTCGATTTTCCTGCCCCCGGCCGTCCCGAAGCGGGATTCGCGGATCTGACCGCGGTGATGGGCTCCGCGTGGTCCGCCCACGGCGTGCTCCAGACGAAGCTGCCCGCGGTGACCCTCGCCGATCGGCCCGGCCCGGAGACCTACCTCGACTACTGGACCGGCGACGAGCAGTTGAGCGGCCGCGAGGTGGTCGCGGTGCTCGGCTACTGCCTCGGCGGCGTCTACGCGGCGGAGATCGCCGAGCGGATCGCGCGGCGGCAGCGCACCGAACCGGCCGTGGTGCTGTTCGACGGGCAGGTCACCGACAAGCAGTTGCTCGCGGTGGAGATCGACAAGCTGATCGCGCTCGGCGGCCCGGTGCTCACCGTGGAGGAAGCGAGCGAGGCCCGGCTGCGGGCCGTCGAGATCGTGACCACGCCGGGGATCGCGCTGGCCGACGCCACCGAGGAGATCGTCACGCTCTACCGCGAGGTGGCCACCGGCGCGTTCCACAAGGTCGGCCTCGCGCCGGAACGCGGCGAAGAGGTCGTCCGGTTCTTCGAGACCTACATGGCGTGGCTCACCGCCGCCGAGGGCATCGACCCCGCCTCCGCCTGGGGCCGTTCGCTCGCGCTCACCTCCACCGATTACGCGGCGCTGGAAGAGGACGGCGCCCCCACCGCGGTCAACGCGACCAAGCTGATCGACAAGCGGTTCCGCCTCGAAGTCAGCCACGCCGACCTGCTGCGCGCCGACGAAACCGCGCGGGTGCTCCGAGACCACTCCGGGTTCTGAGCGCGATGGCCGCGACGACCAACAAGGAAAAAGCACTGTGGCTGATGGAGGAACTGGTCCCCGGCGCGGGGATCAACAACCTCGGCTTCGCCCTGCACGTGGCGGGGCGGCTGCGCCCGGACGCGCTGCGCGAGGCGCTGGCCGTGGTGGTGGCGCGCACCGAGGCGCTCCGCACGGTCTTCCGCGCCGGTGGCGCTGACCTGGTCAAGGAGATCCTGCCCGCCGACTCGGCGGAGGTGTCCGAGGTGACGGTCGAACCGCTCGAACTTTCCGGCGCGGAGCTGGAAAAGGACCTCACCGCGTTCGTGGACCGCCCGTTCCCGCTGGAGGGCGATCTGCTGATCCGCGCGGGACACGCCCGCGGCCCGGACGGCGACCTGTTCTGCCTCGGCGTGCACCACCTGGCGTTCGACATGACCTCCGCCGCGTTGTTCCTGCAGGAGTTCCTCCCGGTCTACGAGGCGATCGTCGCCGGGCGTCCGGTGCCGCCCGCCTCGGCGCGGCCCTCGGCGGGCGTGGAAAGCCGGCCGCGGCCCGCCGATCTCGAGTACTGGCGCGAAAACCTGAGCGGCTTCACCCCCGGCACGCTCGACCTGTGGTGCGGACGGCCCCGCGTCCACCGGCCGATGATGCGCGGCGACTACGCGCGCCACCCGCTCTCCGGCGAAGCGCTGGCGGCGATCGGGCAGTTGCAGCGAAAGCTGCGCGCCCCGGTCGCGGCGGTGCTGCTGGCCGCCTACTCCGCGCTGCTCGTCGCGCACGGCGCGGGCGCCGATCTGGTGGTCGGGACCCCGGTCGACGTCCGCGGCGAGAACAGCGGCGCCATCGGTTACCACGTGAACGTGGTGCCGATCCGGATGCAGGTGGATCTGGCGGCCGGGTTCGGCCCGCTCGTCCGGCACGCCCGGGACGCCTTCCTCGGCGCGATGGCGCACGCGCACACCTCGGTGGAGGAGCTGACCGGCGAACTGCCCGGCATCGGCTCCACCTGGCAGACCGCGCTTTACCGGCACCTGTTCAACTTCGTGCCCGACTCGCCGGTCACCGAACTGGCCGTGGCCGGCCATTCCGCCCGGCTGCTGCGGGTGGACAACCCCTACAGCAAGTTCGACCTCGAACTGGTCGCCTCGCAGACCACCCCGGAGATCCAGTTCCGGTACTCCACCGAGAACTTGGACCGCGCCGACGTGGCGGCGCTGCTGCGGCGGCTGGACGCCCTGCTGGTCGCCGCCGCCCGGTCACCGGACCGGCCGCTGGCCGAAACCGCCGGGTGGAGCGAGACCGACCGCGAGACCGTCGAACGTGCCCATCGCGCACCTATCGCCGTGACAGTTCCCGCAGCCACTCCGGCCCGCGCGGCGGCCGCGTTGAAGGAACGGCTCACCCTGACTCCCAGCGAACGAGCACTGTCCGGCGGCCGAGTCTCCATCGTCGCTCCGGACGGACGGGAACTGCCCGTCGGCGTCCGCGGCGAACTGTGCCTGGACACCGGCGATGGCCCTGCGCGCACCGGAGAACTGGCCCGCTGGTCGCCCGACGGCGCGATCGAATGGCTCGGTCAGCTCGGCCGCCGGTTCGACACCGCGCACGGTCCGGTCAACCTCGGCGACCTCGAAGCGGCGCTGCTGGACGAGCCCGGCGTGTCCGCCGCGGCGGCGGTCGCCGTCCCGACGGACGACGGGGAACACACCGTCGTCGTCTTCGCGGTGGCAGCGAAACCGTTGGCAGTGAAGGAAGTCCCCTGGCCGGTGGTGTCGCTGGAGGCCTTGCCGGAGACCGCCGACGGCAGCCTCGACACCGAGGCACTGCGGCTGCTCGCCGAACGGGAGACCCGGCCGGAAACCGGCGACCGCGACCACGAGGACGCATTGGTCGAAGATCTGGTGCGGATCTGGGCGGAGCTGCTCGGCGGCGAGGCCACCGCACGGACCCACTTCTTCGAAGCGGGCGGCCATTCGCTGCTCGGCGCCGTGCTGGCGCAGCGGGCCGAAGAGCTCACCGGAACCCCCCTCGGGTTGACCGAGGTGTTCGAGCACCCGACTCCCGCGGCGCTGGCCGTGTGGGTGCGCGCGTCACAAGCAAGGCAGGAATCGGCTCACGAGACCGCAGGGAAGAGCGTATGACCACGGCTTACGAAGATCACCGCCTCGCCGTCATCGGCGCCGGGGTGATGGGCACGAACATCTCGACACTCGCGCTCGGCCACGGCGTCCCGGTCGTGCTGGTGGACATCGACGAGTCCGTTCTGGACACGGCGAAGGCCACCATCGCGCAGAAGTCCCGGCACGCCCAGCTGATGGGCGTCCTGCCGGACCGCCCGACGGCCGAACTGACCACCAGCACCTCGCTGTCCTCGATCGCGGACGCGACCACCGTCGTCGAGGCCGTCACCGAGGTAGCCGAGGTGAAGGAGAAGGTGCTCACCGAGGCCTCGCGGATCGTGGCCCCGGGCACCACGCTGATCTCCAACACCTCGTGCATCCCGATCGACGAGATGGCCGCCTGGACCGCGCGTCCGGAAGAACTGGTCGGCGTGCACTTCATGAACCCCTCGTACCTGATCAAGATGGTCGAGGTGATCCGCGGCCCGCGCACCGCGCCCGCGGTGCTGGACAACGCCGTCGCGCTGCTTTCGGTGCTCGGCCGGGAATCGCTGGTGATCGAGGACTCGGCCGGGTTCGTGATCAACCGGCTGCTGCACCCGCTGATCAACACCGCGGCGATGCTGGTGGAGGAGGGCGTCGCCTCCGTCGAGGTGGTCGACGGCCTGCTCGAAGGCTGCCTCGGCCACTCGACCGGACCGCTGCGCACCGGCGACCTGATCGGCCTGGAGAACCTGGTCGATTCCCTCAACGTGCTCTACGAGCGCCGCGGCGACGAAAGCTGCCGCCCCTGCGACCTGCTGCTGCAGAAAGTGGCGGACGGCCACCTCGGCCGGAAAACCGGCCGGGGCTTCTACGACTACGGAAAGGTCGCGTCATGACTACCGGGGAGACCACCGCCACGTCGCGCACCGCGGAAAGCCTCCAGCAGGAGCTGCTCGGCTTCCTCAGTGAGCGCATCAAGACCGACGTCGAGGCCGACCAGGACCTGTTCGCCTCCGGCGTCGTCTCCTCGATGTTCGCGATGCAGCTCGTCGTGCACCTCGAATCGACCTACGACATCGCCATCGTCGGCCCGGACCTCAAACTGGACAACTTCCGCACCGTGGTGGCGATGACCGAGCTGGTGCTCCGGCTCCAGGACGGCGATGTTTGAGAAGATCGCCGACGAGGTCGCCCTGCTCGGCGAGCTCGTCGGCGACCGGGCCGCGGGCTGGGACGTCGAGGGCGAGCTGCCGATCGGGCTGCTGCGGGACCTCGGCTCCCGCGGCCTGCTCTGCGCGCAGGTGCCGGAGTCGTTCGGCGGACGGGGCCTGAGCAGCGCCGAGAACGGGGAGTTCACCGCCGAGGCAGGCGAACTGTGCAGTTCGCTGCGCAGCATCATGACCTCGCAGGGCATCGTGGCGTGGACCGTCCAGCGCTTCGGCGACAAGGTGCAGCGCCGCGAACTGCTCGGCAGGCTCACCGGCGGTGAGCTGACCGCGGTCGGGTTCAGCGAACCGGGCGCGGGCAGCGATCTCGCCGCCATGCGCACCCGGCTCAAGCCGGAAGGGGACGGGTTCGTCCTCGACGGCGAGAAGAAGTGGGTCACCGGCACCCGCTACGCCGATTTCGTGCTCATCGTGGCCCGCCACGGCGACGGGGACGGCGCCGCCGCGGTCGTGGTGCCCACCGACGCCCAGGGCGTGCGGATCGAACCGGTGCCGCATCCGATGGGGTGCCGGGCCGCCGGGCACGCGAACATTTTCCTGGACAACGTGGCGGTCCCCGCCACCGCGGTACTCGGCGGGGGCGAGCAGCCACTATCGCTGCTGTTCACCACGGCGTTGTCCTACGGCCGGATGTCGATCGCCTGGGGGTGTGTCGGCATCATCCGGGCTTGCCTCGACTCCGCCGCGCGGCACGTCGCGCACCGCCGCCAGGGCGGGGTGGCGCTCGCTGAACACCAGCTGGTGCAGGAACACCTGGCCGAGATGTACGTGGCCGAGCAGCTGAGCCTGCGCGCCTGCGAACACGCCAGCCAGGGCTGGGACAGCTTCTCGCCCGACCTTGGCGCGCTGACGGTGCTCGCCAAGCACGTGAGCGCCGGCTACGCGGCTCGTGCCGCCGCGGCCGCCGTTCAACTGCACGGTTCGACGGGCGCGGGGGACGGGCACGTCGCCGCCCGCGCGTTCCGCGACGCGAAGCTGATGGAACTGATCGAGGGCAGCAACGAGATCTGCAAGCTGATCCTGGCCGATCACGTCTTGCGCAACCGGGGAGGAGAACTTCCGTGACCGACAAGCCGACCTTGGTCAAATGCCTGGTCTGGGACCTGGACAACACCGTATGGGACGGGACCCTGCTGGAGAACCCGGACGTGGAGCTGTTCCCGGGGATCCGCGAGACCATCATCGAACTCGACTCCCGCGGCGTCCTGAACTCCGTCGCCAGCAAGAACGACTACGACCTCGCCTGGAAGCACCTGGAGAAGCTCGGCCTCGCCGAGTACTTCGTGCATCCGCAGATCGGCTGGGGCCGCAAGTCCGATTCGGTGGCGCAGATCGCGGAGCGGCTGAACTTCGCGCTGACCACCATCGCCTTCATCGACGACCTGCCGACGGAGCGGGCGGAGGTGAACTACCACAGCGACGCCGTGCGCTGCTACGACGCCACGCAGGCGGGCGAGCTGACCGGGCTGCCGGAGTTCAGCCCCGAGGTCGTCACCGTCGACGCGCGCCGCCGTCGCGAGATGTACCAGGCCAGTTTCCGCCGGGACGCGGAGAAGGAGACCTTCAACGGCCCGGACGAGGACTTCCTGCGCAGCCTCGATTTGGTGATGGCGATCAAGCGCGCCGACGAGGTCGACCTGTCGCGGGTCGAGGAGCTGACCCTGCGCACCAGTCAGATGAACGCGACCGGCGTGCACTACTCCGACGCGGACCTGCGGAAACTGCTCGCCGACCCCGACCACGAAGTGCTCACCGTCACCCTCACCGACCGGTTCGGCCCGCACGGCGCGGTCGGCGTGCTGCTGCTGGAACGGCATCCGCGGCTGTGGCACCTGAAGCTGCTCGCGACCTCCTGCCGGGTGGTCACTTTCGGCGCGGGCGCGGTGCTGCTCAACTGGCTGATCGACGAGGCCGCGCGGGCGGGCGCGCATCTGGTCGCGGACTTCCGGGCCACCGATCGCAACCGGATGATGGAGATCGCCTACCGGTTCGCCGGGTTCACCACCGACGCCTGCGACTGCCTCGCCGTGCTCGGCGAAGCCGCCGCGGACGGCCTGCAGCGCCTGCACTTGGTGGCCGACCGGCGCGACGCCTCGACGACGATGAGCCTCACCGCACCGGAGCTGGCTGTCGCCGCCGAAACCGCGGTGCGTCCCGGCTGACACCGGACCCGCCCCGACCCCCACCGGGCGGGGAAGGCCCGCGTCCGCGCGTCCTTCCCCGCCCGCCGCCCGTGCCAGGTAGCGGCGGGATTCGCGCAGCTATCGCAGAAGATCTCCGGAATGCCGAGGGTGTTGTGAACGAGACTGACCGAACGAACGGCACGGGATGCGCGGCCGACGGCGCGGAGCCGGTGGCCGTCGTCGGCATGAGCTGCCGGTACCCCGGCGGCGTCCGCTCGCCCGAAGACCTCTGGGAGCTGCTGGCCGAAGGCGGGAACGTGCTGTCGGCGTTCCCTGAAGACCGGGCGTGGCGGCCGGACCTGCACGACCAAGATCCGGAAGCGGCCGGGAAGACTTACCTCGCCCGCGGCGGTTTCCTCGACGACGCAACGGGTTTCGACGCGCGGTTCTTCGGCATTCCGCCGCGCGAGGCGCTGGCGATGGAACCGCAGCAGCGGTTGCTGCTGGAAGCTTCGTGGGAGGCCCTCGAACGGGCTGCCATCGTCCCGGAGTCGCTCCGGGGCACCAGCGCCGGGGTTTTCGTCGGCGCGGAGCCCCGGGAGTACGGCCCGCGGCTGGAGGACGCGCCCTCGCCGGTGAAGGGCTATCTGCTGACCGGCACCACGACCAGCGTGCTGTCCGGCCGGGTCTCGTATCTGCTCGGGCTGCACGGGCCGTCCCTCACCGTGGACACGTCCGCGTCCAGTTCGCTGGTCGCGATTCACCTCGCCGCACAAGCATTGCGCGCCGGCGACTGCTCGCTGGCGCTGGCCGGCGGCGTCTCCGTGATGTCGACGCCCGGCAACTTCGTCGCGTTCAGCGGCCTGCGGGCGCTGTCGCCGGAGGGGGACTGCCTGCCGTTCTCCGCCGCCGCTGACGGCACCGTGTGGTCGGAGGGGGTCGGACTGCTCGTGTTGCGGCGGTTGTCCGACGCCATCCGCGACGGACAGCCGGTGCTGGCCGTGCTGAGCGGTTCCGCGGTCAACTCCGACGGCGCGAGCGACGGCCTGACCGCCCCGAACGGCGAGGCGCAGCAGGCGGTGATCCGCCAGGCTCTGGCCAATGCCCGGCTCGACGCGTCCGAAGTGGACGCAGTGGAGGCGCACGGCACCGGGACCACTCTCGGTGACCCGATCGAGGCGGAAGCCCTCTTCGCCACCTACGGCCGGGAGCGGGACGAGCCGTTGTGGCTGGGCTCGGTCAAGTCGAACCTCGGGCACACCCAGGCCGCGGCCGGGGTGGCCGGGGTGATCAAGATGGTGCTCGCGCTGCGCAACGGCGTGCTGCCCGCGACCCGGCACGGCGAGGAGCCGACCCCGCGCGTCGACTGGTCGCGCGGCACGGTCCGGCTGCTGAGCGAACCGGTGCCCTGGCCGGCGGGCGACCGTCCGCGCCGGGCCGGGGTGTCCGGATTCGGGCTCAGCGGCACCAACGCGCACGTCATCGTGGAAGAAGCCCCCGGCACTACGGAGCAGGTGCCGGTGCCGGAAGTGGTCCCGGCCTGGGTGCTGTCCGCTCGCTCGGCCGAGGGGCTGCGGGCGCAGGCGGCCCGGCTGCGAGACTGGGTGTCGGCGCGGCCTGGGCTCGAACCGGCCGAGCTGGCCTGGTCGCTGGCCACCACCCGGACCCCGTTCGAGCATCGCGCGGTGGTGACCGGGGACCTGTGGACCGGGTTGGCCGGTCTCGCCGACGGGGTGCCCGGGGCCGAGGTCGTCTCCGGGGTCGCGCGCGGTTCCGGGCGGCCGGTGTTCGTCTTTCCCGGCCAGGGTTCGCAGTGGCGGGGCATGGGGCTTGCGCTGGCGCGGACGAATCCGGTGTTCGCGGCCCGGCTGGCGGAATGCGCGGCAGCCTTGGAGTCCTTTGTGGACTGGAAGCTTGCCGAGGTGCTCGAAGGCGAGCTGGAGTCGGCGGACGTCGTGCAGCCCGCGTTGTGGGCGGTGATGGTTTCCCTTGCCGCGGTGTGGGAAGCCGCGGGTGTCGTGCCCGCCGCGGTGGTGGGCCACTCCCAGGGCGAGATCGCGGCGGCCACGGTCGCGGGGATGGTGTCCCTTGAGGACGGTGCGCGGATCGTTTCCCTGCGGTCGAAATCGCTGACTGCGCTCGCGGGCCTGGGCGGCATGTTGTCGGTCAACGCGACCGTGGCCGAAGTGGAAGAGCGGCTCGCCCGGTGGGGTGAGCGGTTGTCGCTGGCCACGGTCAACGGGCCGTCCGCAGTGGTGGTCTCGGGTGAACCGGCGGCGCTGGCGGAGTTGAAGGCGGAGCTGGACGCCGAGGACATCCGGGCGCGGATGGTTTCGGTGGACTACGCGTCGCACTCCGCGCAGGTGGAGCGGCTGGAAGAGGAGATCCGTGCGGTGCTGGCGGGGATCGAGCCGCGGCGTGGCCGGGTACCGATGGTGTCGGCGATGACCGGCGAAACCCTGACTGGCGAGGAACTGGACGCCGGGTACTGGTACGAAAGCCTGCGGGCACCGGTGCGGTTCGACCGTGCCGTGCGGGTTCTCGGCGACCGGGTGTTCATCGAGGTGTCCCCGCATCCGGTGCTGACCGCCGCGATCGCCGACACCTTGGAGGACGCCGGTGCGGTGTGCGGCACTCTGCGCCGCGACGAGGGCGACAGCGCCCGGCTGCTCGCCTCCCTCGCCGAGGCGTACACGCACGGCGTGCCGGTGGACTGGACGGCCGTGCTGCCCGCGGCGAACCGCGTCGACCTGCCCACCTACGCCTTCCAGCACGAACGTTTCTGGCTCGACGCCGGAGCTCCCCGCCGGCTCGACGGCGTCGCCGCGAGCCTGCCGGAACCCGTGGCCGCCCCGGTCTCCGGGTGGGCGCGGACGCTGGCCGGGAAGTCGGCCGCGGAGCAGGTCACGCGGGTGCTCGACCTGGTCCGGGCGCAGGCCGCCGCCGTCCTCGGGCACGCGTCGCCGGAGTCGGTGGATTCCGCGCTGACCTTCAAGGAGATCGGCTTCGACTCGGTCACCGGGGTCGACCTGCGCGGCCGGCTGTGCACCGTGCTGGGGCGCAAGCTGCCCAGCACGCTCACCTTCGACCATCCGACCCCGCTCGCGCTGGCCGAGTTCCTGCGAACCGAACTTCTCGGGCTCGCCGACGCCGCGCGGACGTCGGAGCGCACCGGCGCGGCCGCGGACGAGCCGATCGCGATCGTCGCGATGAGCTGCCGCCTGCCCGGCGGCATCAGCGACCCCGAGCAACTGTGGCGGCTCCTGGCCGCGGGCGGCGACGCCGTCGGGTCGCTGCCGTCCGATCGGGGCTGGGACCGCCTCGGCGAGATCGCCACGCTCGGGGGCGGATTCCTTGCTGCGGCGGGAGAATTCGACGCCGCGTTCTTCGGCGTCAGCCCGCGCGAGGCGCTGGCGATGGACCCGCAACAGCGGATGCTGCTGGAACTGTCCTGGGAGGCGTTCGAACGCGCGGGCCTCGATCCGAAACGGCTGCGCGGCTCGACGACCGGCGTGTTCGTCGGCGGCGCGGCCTCCGGGTACGGCGGCAACGCGCCCGAAGAGCTTCAGGGGCATCTCCAATCCGGGATCGCGCCCAGCATTCTCTCCGGCCGGGTCTCCTACACCCTCGGCCTGGAAGGCCCCGCGCTCACCGTCGACACGGCGTGCTCCTCGTCGTTGGTCGCCCTGCATCTGGCGGCGCAGTCGTTGCGTGCCGGGGAGTGCTCGCTGGCGCTGACCGGCGGCGTGACGGTGCACGCGACGCCGTCGTGGCTGGAGTGGTTCACCCGCCAGCAGGGCCTGGCGCCGGACGGCCGCTGCAAGGCCTATGCGGAGCAGGCCGACGGCATGGGCATGGCCGAGGGTGGCGGTCTGCTGCTCTTGGAGCGGCTTTCGGACGCGCGGCGCAACGGGCATCAAGTGTTGGCCGTGGTGGCCGGCAGCGCGGTGAACCAGGACGGTGCGTCGAACGGGTTGACGGCGCCGAACGGTCCTTCACAGCAGCGGGTGATCCGCGCCGCGCTCGCCGACGCGGGCATCGAGGCCGCTGACGTCGACGCCGTGGAGGGTCACGGCACGGGGACCCGGCTGGGTGATCCGATCGAGGCGCAGGCGTTGCTGGCGACCTACGGTCAGGACCGGGACCGTCCACTGTGGCTGGGATCGGTGAAGTCGAACATCGGGCACGCGCAATGGGCCGCCGGGGTGGCGGGCGTGATCAAGACCGTGCTCGCGCTGCGTCACCAGGAACTGCCCGCGACCCTGCACGCGGGCGAGCCATCGTCCCAAGTGGACTGGGAATCGGGCGCGGTCCGGTTGGCGACCGAGGCGGTGTCCTGGCCGGAGGTCGGCGATCGGCCGCGTCGGGCCGGGGTGTCGTCGTTCGGTATCTCGGGGACCAATGCGCATGTGATCGTGGAGCAGGCTCCGGAGGTCGCGGAGGCTCCGGTCGAGGCTGATGTCGTGTTGCCGGTGGTGCCGTGGGTGGTGTCGGCGCGTTCGCCGGAAGGTCTGGCTGCGCAGGCGGCGCGGTTGGCCGGGCTGGTTGATGAGCCGCTGGACGTGGGCTGGTCACTGGCTTCCCGGGCGGCGTTGGAGCACCGTGCGGTCGTGTTGGGCGACCACAGCCAGGGATTGGCCGCACTGGCCGAGGGCCGCGAGTCCGCCCACGTGGTGTCGGGTGTGGTGGGTTCGCTGGGGAAGGTCGGGTTTGTTTTCACTGGTCAGGGTGCGCAGCGTTTGAGCATGGGGTTGGGTCTGTACTCGGTGTTTCCGGTGTTCGCGGAAGCTTTTGACGCGGTGTGTGCCGGGTTGGAAGAGCATTTGGACGGTTCGCCGGCGGCGGTGATCCGAGGCGAGTACGGCGATCTCAACGACACGGTGTGGGCGCAGTCGGGGTTGTTCGCGGTCGAGGTCGCGCTGTTCCGGTTGTTGGAGTCGTGGGGGATGCGGCCGAACGTGGTCGCGGGCCATTCGATCGGTGAGCTGGCGGCCGCGTATGTGGCTGGCGTGTGGTCGCTTTCGGACGCCTGCGCGGTGGTAGCCGCGCGCGGCCGGTTGATGCAGGAGTTGCCGACCGGCGGAGCGATGGTCGCCGTCGAGACGACCGAAGACGAGGTTCGGAAGGCGATCGCGGGCCGCGCTGGGGTGGGTATAGCCGCGGTGAACGGCCCGAGGGCGGTGGTGATTTCCGGCGTCGAGGACGAGGTGCTGGCGGCTGCGGCGGAGCTGGCGGGCGCGGGTTGCCGGACGAAGCGGTTGTCGGTGTCGCATGCGTTCCATTCGCCGTTGATGGAGCCGATGCTGGCGCGGTTCGCCGAAGTCGTGAACTCGGTGGAGTGCCGACGTCCGGAGCTGCCGCTGGTGTCGGGGCTGACCGGGCGCGTCGTGGCCGACGAGGTCACGGACCCGGGCTACTGGGTACGGCACGTGCGCGAGGCGGTGTGCTTTGCCGACGTGGCGGGAACACTGCGGGACCAGGGAGTCCGGACCTTCGTCGAGGTGGGTCCCGACGGGGTCTTGTCGGGGATGGGGCCGTTGAGCCGTCCCGACGAGGCGGACGAGGCGTGGATTCCGGTGGCACGACGCGGACGCGACGAGGTCCGTGCGCTGCTCACCGCGGTGTCCAAAGTGTACGTGCGCGGCCTGGATGTGGAGTGGCATCACGTTTTCGCGGGCACGGGTGCCCGGAGGGTCGAGCTGCCGACCTATGCGTTCCAGCGTCAGCGGTACTGGCTGAAGGCGGTCGCGAGCGGTCGCGTCGACGATTTCGGCCTGGAAAGCCCCCGGCATCCGTTGCTGGGCGCGGCGGTGGAGCTGCCCGCGACCGGCGGGGTGATGCTGACTGGTCGGCTTTCGCTCAGCGAACAGCCGTGGCTGGCCGACCATGTGGTGGCGGGTCGGGTGCTCGTGCCGGGTACCGCGCTGCTGGACATGGTCGTGCGTGCGGCCGACGAGGTGGGCTGCGACCACCTGGACGAGCTCCTGATGGAGACGCCGCTGGTACTCGAGGATTCGGTGCGGGTCCAGGTCACGGTGAGCGGACCGGGCCCGGACGGCAGCCGCGAAGCCGCCCTGTACGCCCGTGCCGGCGACGACTGGGTGCGCCACGCGGCGGGCACCGTGCGGCCGGGTGCCGCGGTCGAGGCCGTGCGGTTCGCGCAGTGGCCCCCGGCCGGGGCGGTGCCGGTCGATCTGGAGAACTTCTATCCGGCGCTGGCCGAAGCCGGACTCGGCTACGGGCCGGTGTTCCGGGGCGTCCGCGCGGTCTGGCGGCTCGGCGCGGATCTGTTCGCCGAGGTCGCGCTGCCCGAGGACACCGAGGTCGCCGGCTTCGCCGTGCACCCCGCGCTGTTCGACGCCGCCCTGCACGCGGTGGTCGGCGCCGACGGCGGGCGGCTGGAGGTCCCGTTCGCCTGGCGGGACGTCCGGGTCCACGCGACCGGCGCGACGACCGCTCAGGTCCGGATCAGCCCCCAGGCCACCGACGGGGTGTCGCTGGTCCTCGCCGATCCGGCGGGCGAACCGATCGCCACCGTGGGCGCGCTGGCCCTGCGGCCGCTGCAGGCCGGCCGGGAAACTCCCCGAGACGACCTGTTCCGCCTGGAATGGGCGCCGGTGCCGTCCGGCTCCCCGGACGCCGGTCGTTGGGCGGGGTGGGGGAGCAGCGAAGACGCCGATTTCCTGGTCCTGCGGGTGAATCCGGCCGCGGGCCCAGTGCCCGAACAAGCGCACGCCGCGGCGGCCGAGGTGCTGGGCGTGCTGCGGGAATGGCTCGCGACGGGCACCGAAACCCGGCTGGTCGTGGTCACTGAACGCGCGGTGGACGCCGGTGACGGCCTGCCCCTCGACGTGGCCTCCGCGACGGTGTGGGGCCTGGTCTCGGCCGCGCAGGCCGAGCATCCCGGCAGCATCGTCCTGTGCGATGTGGACGACAGCGCTGACGAGCGGACGCTGAGGGCCGGAGTGGCCGCCGGGGAATCGCGGTTCGTGGTGCGTTCCGGCGAGGTGCGGGTCCCGCGGCTGGTCAAAACGACCGCGCCGCGTCCGGCTCCCCGGACCCGTCCGGGCACCGTGCTGGTGACCGGCGCGTCCGGTGCGCTGGGCGGACTGGTCGCCCGGCACTTGGCCGGGACCGGCGCTGTCGCGCGGCTGATTCTCCTGTCCCGCAGGGGAGCCGAGGCGCCGGGAATGCCGGGGCTGGCGGCGGAACTGGAACGGTCCGGTGTCGAGGTGACCGTCGCCGCGTGCGACGTCGCTGACCGGACGCAGCTGGCCGCGGTGCTGGACGGCGTGCCGATCACCGGTGTGGTGCACACCGCCGGAGTGCTCGACGACGGGGTCGTCGAGTCGCTGACGGCCGAGCGGACGGCCGCCGTGCTGCGGCCGAAGGTCGACGGTGCGTGGCAGTTGCACGAGCTGACCGAGGGTGCCGAGCTGGACTTCTTCGTCCTGTTCTCGTCGGTCGCCGGGGTGTGGGGCACCGCCGGACAGGCGAACTACGCGGCGGGCAACACCTTCCTCGACGCGCTCGCCGCCCATCGCCACCGGCAGGGCCGCACCGCGGTGTCGCTGGCCTGGGGCCCGTGGGATACCGGCATGGCCGGAGAACTGACCGGGACCGATCGCACCCGGCTGTCCCGCCAGGGCCTGCGGACCCTGTCCGCGGCGCAGGGCCTCGCCGTGTTGGACCTGGTGACCGGTCCGGCCGCCGCTCCCGCGCCGCTGCTGGTCGCGGCCCGGCTGGACCTGGCCGCGCTGCGGCGGGCCGGGGAGGTGCCGCCGGTGCTGTCCGGGCTGGTCGGCGCCTCGGCACCCGCCCGACGCACCATCGAGCAGTCGTCCGCCGACGGGAACGCGCTGGCCGAGCGGCTCGCGTCGCTGGGCGAGGCCGAGCGCGCGGACCTCGTGCGGGATCTGGTGCTGGCGCAGGCCGGACAGGTGCTCGGCCTGACCGGAGACGCGACTGTCGACTCCGGACGGTCCTTTCGCGACGCCGGGTTCGACTCGCTGACCGCCGTGGAACTCCGGACGCGCCTGGGCGCGGCCACCGGCGTGCGGCTGCCCGCCACCGTGGTGTTCGACTATCCCACCCCGGCCGCACTGACCGCGTTCCTGCTGGGCGAACTGACCGGCCGGAGCGAGACCGCTCCCGCGCGCGTCGCACCGCGCGCGGCCACCGGAGAGGACCGCATCGCCATCGTGGGCATGGCCTGCCGGTTCCCCGGCGGCGTGTCCTCCCCGGCGGAGCTGTGGGAGCTGCTCGCCTCGCGCACCGACGCGGTCGGGACCTTCCCGACCGACCGGGGCTGGCCCGCCGACCTGGTCGACTCCGATCCGGACGCGGTGCGGAAGAGCGTCGCCGCGGAGGGCGGCTTCCTCTACGGGGCCACCGGTTTCGATGCGGAGTTCTTCGGTATCAGCCCTCGCGAAGCGCTCGCGATGGATCCGCAGCAGCGGGTTTATCTGGAGACGTCGTGGGAGGCGTTGGAGGACGCCGGGATCGACCCGGACTCGTTGCGGGGCAGTGACACCGGGGTGTTCGCCGGGCTGTTCTACCACGACTATCTGTCGTGGCATCAGGTCCACGAAGACTCGGAAGGCTACCTGGGCACCGGCAGCATGGGTTCGGTCGCTTCCGGCCGCGTTTCCTATGCGCTGGGCTTGGAGGGTCCGGCGGTGACGGTGGACACGGCGTGTTCGTCGTCGTTGGTCGCGCTGCATCTGGCGGCGCAGTCGTTGCGTGCCGGGGAGTGCTCGCTGGCGCTGGCGGGTGGGGTGACGGTGATGTCCACCCCGGGCGCGTTCTTCGACTTTTCGCGGCAGCGGGGCCTGTCGCCGGATGGTCGGTGCAAGTCCTATGGGGACGGTGCCGACGGTGTCGGTTGGGGTGAGGGTTCCGGGGTTTTGGTGCTGGAGCGGCTTTCGGACGCGCGGCGCAACGGGCATCGGGTGCTGGCGGTGGTGGCAGGCAGCGCGGTGAACCAGGACGGTGCGTCGAACGGCTTGACCGCGCCGAACGGCCCGTCGCAGCAACGGGTGATCCGTGCGGCACTGGCCAGCGCGGGACTGGAGCCGGACGGCGTGGACGTCGTGGACGGACACGGCACGGGCACGCGGCTGGGCGACCCGATCGAGGCGGAAGCCTTGCTGGCCACGTACGGGCAGGACCGGCCGGCCGACCGGCCGTTGCTGCTGGGGTCGGTGAAGTCGAACATCGGGCACACACAGGCCGCCGCGGGGGTGGCCGGGGTGATCAAGATGGTGTCGGCGATGCACCGCGGCGTGGTTCCCGCGACCCTGCACGCGGAACAGCCCTCCACCCGGGTTGAGTGGGAATCGGGCGCGGTGCGGTTGGCGACCGAGGCGACACCGTGGCCGGAGGTCGGCGATCGGCCGCGTCGGGCCGGGGTGTCGTCGTTCGGGTTCTCCGGGACGAACGCGCACGTCATCGTGGAGCAGGTGCCGGAGGTCGCGGAGCTTCCCGTCGAGATCGACGTCGAGCTGCCGGTGGTGCCGTGGGTGGTGTCGGCTCGTTCGCCGGAAGGCTTGGCTGCTCAGGCGGCGCGGTTGGCCGGGCTGGTTGATGAGCCGCTGGACGTGGGCTGGTCGCTGGCTTCCCGGGCGGCGTTGGAGCACCGTGCGGTCGTGCTGGGTGACCACGGCCAAGGGCTGGCGGCGTTGGCCGGGGGCCGCGAGTCCGCCCAGGTGGTGTCGGGTGTGGTGGGTTCGCTCGGCAAGCTCGGGTTTGTGTTCACTGGTCAAGGTGCGCAGCGGCTAGGCATGGGTGCCGGGCTGCACGCGGTGTTCCCGGTGTTCGCTGAAGCCTTTGACGCGGTGTGTGCCGGGTTGGAAGAGCATATGGACGGTTCGCCCGCGGCGGTGATCCGGGGCGAGTACGGCGATCTCAACGACACGGTGTGGGCGCAGTCCGCGCTGTTCGCGACCGAGGTCGCGCTGTTCCGGCTGCTGGAGTCGTGGGGGATGCGGCCGAACGTGGTCGCGGGCCATTCCATCGGAGAACTGGCGGCTGCCCATGTCGCCGGAGTGTGGTCACTTTCGGACGCGTGTGCGGTGGTAGCTGCGCGCGGGCGGTTGATGCAGGAGTTGCCGACCGGCGGGGCGATGGTGGCGGTGGAGGCGACCGCGGAGCAGGTGTCGGCGGTGATCGCGGGCCGCGCCGGGGTGGGTATAGCCGCGGTGAACGGCCCGAAGGCGGTGGTGATTTCCGGCGTCGAGGACGAGGTTCTCGCGGCCGCGGCGGAACTGGAAGGGTGCCGGACGAAGCGGTTGTCGGTGTCGCACGCGTTCCATTCGCCGCTGATGGAGCCGATGCTGGCGCGGTTCGCCGAAGTCGTGGACCGGGTCGAGTGCCATCGTCCCACGATCCCGTTGGTGTCCGGGCTGACCGGGCGCGTGGTCGGCGACGAGGCGACCGACCCGGGCTACTGGGTGCGGCATGTGCGCGAGGCAGTGGACTTCGTCGCCGTGGCGGGAACCCTGCGGGACCAGGGAGTCCGGACCTTCGTCGAGGTGGGCCCCGACGGGGTCTTGTCGGGGATGGGTCCGCTGAGCCGCCCCGACGGCCGTGACGAGACGTGGATTCCGATGGCGCGGCGCGGACGCGACGAGGTCCGTGCGCTGCTCACCGCAGTGTCCAAAGTGTACGTGCGCGGCCTGGACTTCGACTGGCACAACGTTTTCGACGGCACGGGTGCTCGGCGGGTCGAGCTGCCCACCTACGCCTTCCAGCACCAGCGGTACTGGCTCAACGCGCTCACCGGCGGCCACGCCGACGACCTCGGCATGGACAGCCCCGAGCACCCGCTCCTGGGCGCCTCTGTCGAACTGCCCGCCACCGGCGGAGTCATGCTCGCCGGCCGGCTCTCGCTCGGCGAACAGCCGTGGCTGGCCGACCACGCGGTTGCCGGGCAGGTCCTCGTGCCGGGCACCGCGCTGCTGGACATGGTCGTCCGCGCCGCCGACGAGGTGGGCTGCGACCACATCGACGAGCTGCTGATCGAGGCCCCGCTCAAGCTCGAAACCGGGGTCTCGGCCCGGATTCAGCTCACCGTCGACGGTCCGGACGACACCGGCCGCCGCGCGCTCAACGTCTACGCGAAGAGCGGCGACGGCGAATGGGTCCGGCACGCGGCGGGCGCGGTGTCCGCCGGAGCCGCCCACGCTGACGGCTCAGACCTGGCGCAATGGCCCCCGGCCGGCGCGGAGCCGATCGACCTGGACGGTTTCTATCCAGGGCTGGCCGAGACCGGGCTTGAATACGGGCCGGTGTTCCAGGGCGTCCGTGCGGTCTGGCGGCGCGGCGAGGAGCTGTTCTCCGAAGTCGAACTGCCCGAAGGCGTTCCCATCGCAGGGTTCGGCGTGCACCCCGCCCTGTTCGACGCGGCGTTGCACGCGGCCGGAGTGGACACCGAGGGCCTGCGGCTGCCGTTCGCCTGGAACGACGTGGTGGTACACGCGTCCGGTGCTTCGGCGGCCCGGGTGCGGATCTCGCCGGTGCCGGGCGGGATCTCGCTCGCGCTGGCCGACGCCTCCGGCGAGCCGGTGGCGTCGGTCGGGATGCTGGCGCTGCGCACGGCAAGCGTTGAAGAGCTGACCGCGAGTTCCGACGGCTCGACCTACGCGGTCGAGTGGACGTCGGTCCCGCCCGCCGACTCCTCGAACGCCGACCTCGACCTGCTGACGGTGCCGACGCTCGACGGCGAACTGCCGGAACAGGCCAACGCCGTCGCGCTCGACGTGCTGGCCCGGCTGCGGGCATGGCTCGCCACGGACACCGAAACCCGGCTCGCGGTGGTCACCGAACGCGCGGTCGACGTCGGCGACGGGCTCGCCCTGGACCTGGCGACGGCGCCGGTGTGGGGCCTCGTCCGCGTCGCGCAGTCGGAGAACCCCGGCCGGATCGTGCTGTCCGATGTGGACGATCTGGCCAGTCCCGCCGTCCTCGACTGGGTGCGTGCCGGGATCGCGACGGGGGAGTCCGAGTTCGCGGTGCGCGCCGGCGAGGTGCGGGTGCCGAGGCTGACCCGGGTTACGCCGCCTGCCCCGGACGACACCCGAGCCGCGGGCACGGTGCTGATCACGGGCGCGTCCGGGGCCTTGGGCCGCCTGGTCGCCCTGCGGCTGGCCGAAACCGGTATCGCCAAGCGGTTGTTGCTGCTGTCCCGGCGTGGCGCCGACGCCCCCGGGCTCGCCGAGCTGGCCGCGGACCTGGAACAACGCGGCGTCGAAACCACGATGCTGGCGTGCGACGCCGCTGACCGCGAGCAGCTCGCCGGAGTGCTGGACGGCGTGTCGCTGACCGGCGTGGTGCATTCGGCCGGGGTCCTCGACGACGGGGTCATCGGCTCGCTGACCGACGAGCGGATGACCGTGGTACTGCGCCCGAAGGTGGACGCGGCCTGGCATCTGCACGAGCTGACGCAGCCGATGAACCCGGACTTCTTCGTGGTGTTCTCCTCCGTCGCCGGGATCTGGGGCAACGCCGGACAGGCCGCCTACGCGGCGGGCAACACCTTCCTCGACGCGCTCGCCGCGCACCGCCGCCAGCGGGGCCTGCCCGCGGTGTCGATCGCGTGGGGTCCGTGGGAATCCGGGATGGCCGGCGAGTTCACCGAAGCCGACTGGCGGCGGATGTCGCGCCAAGGGCTGGCTCCGCTGCCGGAACCGGAAGGGCTGCGCGTGCTCGACGCCGCGCTGGGCCAGTGCGGTCCGCTGCTGGTGGCGGCCCGGCTCGACCTGGCCGGGGTGCGCCGGTCCGGGGAGGTGCCGCCGCTGCTGTCGGCTCTGGTGCCCAGCGCCCGGCCCTCGGCACCGACCCGCCGCGCGGTCGGCGAACGCGTCGTGGACGCCCGCAGCACGCTTCACGACCTGAGCGAACCGGAACGCCGGGACGCGCTGCGCGAGCTGGTCAGCACGCAGGCCGCGCTGGTACTGGGCCTGGCCGGGACCGGCGGGCTCGACGCGGACCGCCCGTTCCGCGAAGTCGGCTTCGACTCGCTGACCGCGATCGAGCTGCGCAACCGGTTGAACGAGGCCACCGGGGAACGCCTCTCGCCCACCGCGGTCTTCGACTACCCGACCTCGAGCGCACTGGCGGACTTCCTGCTGGAAGGGATGTTCGGCGCCGAGACCGGGGAGGCACCGGAGCAGCCCGCGCTGTCGGCCTACTCGGGCCTCGACCGGCTCGAAGCCTCGCTCGCCGAACTGCGGGCCGACGACACCGCGCGGGCGAGGGTCGCCGCCCGGCTCACCGACCTGCTCGCCGCGCTGACCGAAGCGGAGGGCGGCGCCGGCGATTCGGTCGCCGACCAGCTCCAGTCCGCCAGCGACGACGACATGTTCGACTTCATCGACAAACAGCTCGGGATCTGAACTCCGCGCACGAAAGAGGAAGGACTCCCGGATGTCGAACGAGGACAAGCTCCGCGACTATCTGAAGCGGGTCACCACCGAACTGCACCAGACCCGCGAGCGTCTCCGCGAAGCCGAGGAGCGCAAGCAAGAACCTGTCGCCATCGTCGGCATGGCCTGCCGGTTCCCCGGCGGGGTCTCGTCCCCGGACCAGCTGTGGGAACTGCTCGAAGCGCGCACCGACGCGATCGGCCCGCTGCCTGCCGACCGCGGCTGGCCGGCCGACCTGCTCGACCCCGACCCGGACGCGCTCGGCAAGAGCATCTGCGTGGAGGGCGGCTTCCTCTACGAGGCAAGCGGATTCGATGCGGAGTTCTTCGGTATCAGCCCTCGCGAAGCGCTCGCGATGGATCCGCAGCAGCGGGTTTATCTGGAGACGTCGTGGGAGGCGTTGGAGGACGCCGGGATCGACCCGGACTCGTTGCGCGGCGGCGACACCGGGGTGTTCGCCGGGCTGTTCTACCACGACTACCTGATCTGGAACCAGGCGCGCGAGCAGTCCGAGGGCTACCTCGCCACCGGCAACATGGGCTCGATCGCCTCCGGCCGGATCTCCTACGCGCTGGGCTTGGAGGGTCCGGCGGTGACGGTGGACACCGCGTGTTCGTCGTCGCTGGTCGCGCTGCATTTGGCTGTGCAGTCTTTGAACGCGGGGGAGTGCTCGCTGGCGTTGGCGGGTGGGGTGACGGTGATGTCCACGCCGGCCACGTTCATCGACTTTTCGCGGCAGCGGGGCCTGTCGCCGGATGGTCGGTGCAAGTCCTATGGGGACGGTGCCGACGGTGTCGGTTGGGGTGAGGGTTCCGGGGTTTTGGTGCTGGAGCGGCTTTCGGACGCGCGGCGCAACGGGCATCGGGTGCTGGCGGTGGTGGCGGGTTCGGCGGTGAATCAGGACGGTGCGTCGAACGGGTTGACGGCGCCGAATGGTCCGTCGCAGCAACGGGTGATCCGTGCGGCGTTGGCGCGCGCGGGGGTGGGGCCGGACGGCGTGGACGTCGTGGACGGGCATGGGACCGGGACCCGGCTGGGTGACCCGATCGAGGCGGAAGCCCTGCTGGCCACGTACGGGCAGGATCGGCCCGCGGACCGGCCGTTGCTGCTGGGGTCGGTGAAGTCGAATATCGGCCATGCGCAGGCGGCTGCCGGGGTGGCCGGGGTGATCAAGATGGTGTCGGCGATCCGTCGGGGCGTGGTGCCCGCGACGTTGCACGCCGAGGAGCCGTCCACGCGGGTGGAGTGGGATTCGGGTGCGGTGCGGTTGGCGACCGAGGCGGTGTCGTGGCCGGAGGTCGGCGATCGGCCGCGTCGGGCCGGGGTGTCGTCGTTCGGGTTCTCGGGGACCAATGCGCATGTGATCGTGGAGCAGGCTCCGGAGGTCGCGGAGGCTCCGGTCGAGACAGACGTGGTGTTGCCGGTGGTGCCGTGGGTGGTGTCGGCGCGTTCGGCGGAGGGACTGGCTGCGCAGGCCAGGCGGTTGACCGGGTTGGCGGATGAGCCGCTGGACGTCGGGTGGTCGTTGGCGGCCAAGGCGGCGTTGGAGCACCGTGCGGTCGTGTTGGGTGATCACGGCCAAGGGCTGGCGGCGTTGGCCGAGGGCCGCGAATCCGCCGGCGTGGTGTCGGGTGTGGTGGGTTCGCTGGGGAAGGTCGGGTTTGTTTTCACCGGGCAGGGTGCGCAGCGGCTAGGTATGGGGTTGGGCCTGTACTCGGTGTTTCCGGTGTTCGCGGAAGCTTTTGACGCGGTGTGTGCCGGGTTGGAGAAGCATCTGGACGGTTCGCCCGCGGCGGTGATCCGGGGCGAGCATGGCGATCTCAACGACACGGTGTGGGCGCAGTCGGGGTTGTTCGCGGTCGAGGTCGCGCTGTTCCGGTTGTTGGAGTCGTGGGGTATGCGGCCGAACGTGGTCGCGGGCCATTCCATCGGAGAACTGGCGGCTGCCCATGTTGCCGGAGTGTGGTCGCTGCCCGACGCGTGTGCGGTGGTGGCGGCTCGCGGCCGGTTGATGCAGGAGTTGCCGACCGGCGGAGCGATGGTCGCCGTCGAGACGACCGTGGAGCAGGTGTCGGAGGTGATCGCGGGCCGTCCGGGCGTGGGAGTGGCTGCGGTGAACGGGCCGACGGCAGTCGTGATTTCCGGCGTCGAGGACGAGGTTCTCGCGGCCGCGGCGGAACTGGAGGGGTGCCGGACGAAGCGGTTGTCGGTGTCGCACGCTTTCCACTCGCCGCTGATGGAGCCGATGCTGGCGCGGTTCGCCGAAGTAGTGAACTCGGTGGAGTGCCGACGTCCGGAGCTCCCGCTGGTGTCCGGGCTGACCGGGGCCGTGGTCGGCGACGAGGTGACGGATCCGGGCTACTGGGTGCGGCATGTGCGCGAGGCAGTGCGCTTCTCGGACGTGGCGGGAACCCTGCGGGAACTGGGGGTGCGGACGTTTGTCGAGGTCGGCCCGGACGGCGTCCTGTCGGGGATGGGTCCGCTGAGCCGCCCCGACGACGCGGACGAGGCGTGGATACCGGTGGCGCGGCGCGGACGTGACGAGGTCCGTGCGCTGCTGACGGCGGTGTCCAAAGTGTACGTGCGCGGCCTGGACTTCGACTGGCACAACGTTTTCGACGGCACAGGTGCTCGGCGTGTCGATCTGCCCACCTACGCTTTCCAGCACCGGCGGTACTGGCTGAACGCGGTCGCGGGCGGCCGTGCCGAGGACTTCGGCCTGCACAGCCCCGAACATCCGCTCCTGGGCGCTGTCGCGGAACTGCCCGCCACCGGCGGGGTCATGCTCACCGGTCGCCTCGCGCCGGGAACCCCGTCCTGGCTCGCGGGCTCGACACTGGCAGGCCGGACGATCCTGCCCGCCGCGGCACTGGCGGACCTGGCGATCCGCGCCGGCGACGAGGCCGGATGCGGTCGACTCGAAGAACTTCTCGTCGAGACGCCGGTGGTGCTGCCGAGCCGGGACAGCCTGTCGATGCAGGTCACCGTCGGCGAAGCGGACGCCGAGGAGCGGCGGCCGGTGGCGGTGTACACCCGGATCGGCGACGCCCCGTGGGTGCGGCACGCGTCCGGCACGCTCGCCCCTGGCGGCCACGACGCCGGACTGGCCCCGTGGAGTTCGCAGTGGCCACCGGCCGGCGCGGAAACCATCGATGTCACTGCGCTGTACGAAGAATTGGCCGCCTCGGGAGCCAGCCACGGGCCCGCCGTGCGCTGCGTCCGCGCGGCGTGGCGGCGCGGCGACGAGCTCTTCGCGGACGTAGCCCTGCCCGAGGGCACCGACGTCGCCGGATACGGCGTCCACCCCGCGTTGCTCGACGCCGCCCTGCACCTGACCCAGCTGGCCGAGTCCACCGGCGGCGCGCCGTCGCTGCCCACGATGTGGAGCGGTGTGGACGTGCACGCCTCCGGCGCGATCGCGACGCGGGTCCGCCTGGCCCCGGCCGCCGAGGGCGTCGAGGTGGCCTTGGCCGACCCGGCCGGACAGCTCGTGGCCTCCGCGCAGTCGGTGGTGCTGACCCCGTTGACCGCCGCTTCGCTGGACCGCACCCACGACGGACTGTTCCGGATCGAATGGGCGCCGGTAGAGCTGCCCGACGCGGCTCCCGTCCTTTCGTCGGCCGTCCTCGGCGGCGACGGCGGACTGGCCGTGCCGGGTGCCCTGGGCTACGCGGACGTCGCGGGGCTGATCGCCGCGGTCGAGGCCGGGGCCGCGGTGCCCGAGGTGGTCGTCGTCTGCTGCCCTCGCGGCGAGGACCTGGCGGCAGGCATCGCCGGGCAGGCCCGCGAGGCCGTGCTGCACGTGCTGGATGTGGTACGCGATTGGCTTGCGGCGGACGCGATGGAGAGTTCGCAGCTGGTGGTGGTGACCGAACGAGCCGTGGCCGCGACGCCCGGCGTCGGCGTCCGTCTGGACGGGGCCGGGGTCGTCGGCCTCATTCGCGGCGCCGCGGGCGAACACCCGGAGCGGATCGCGCTGGCCGACGTGGACCGAGTCGACGGCACCGGCGCACTGGTGCTGGCCGCGACCGTGCTGCGCGAACCCGAATTCGCGATCCGTGGCGCGGAAGTGCTGGTGCCGCGCCTGCACCGGGCCGAAGCGGACGGCCTCGCCGTGCCCGCCGGACCGGACTGGCAGCTCGGCTTCACCGCGCCCTCGCTGGAAAACCTGGAACTGCGCGAGAAAGACCGCGTCCCGCTCGCGGACGGCGAGGTCCGGGTGGGCATCCGCGCCGCCGGGGTGAACGTCGAAGACGTGCGCACCGTGCTGGACGGCGGTTCCGGGCCCCTGGGCCGAGAAGGCGCCGGAGTGGTGCTGGAAACCGGCCCCGGTGTGACCCGGTTCGCCGTCGGGGACGCGGTCCTGGGCGTGTTCGACGGCGCGTTCGGCCCCACCGCGGTGACCGATGCCCGGTTGCTGCTGCCGATCCCGGCGGGCTGGTCGCACCCGCAGGCGGCCGCCGCTCCGCTGGCGTTGCTCGCCGCGTGGCACGCGGTGGCCGACATCCGACCAGGACAGCGAGTGCTCATCCACGACGCCGCGTCGGCGGCCGGGCTGGCCGCGGTGCGGCTGGCGCAGCATCAGGGCGCGGACGTCGTCGCGGTCGCGGAACGGTCCGCGTGGCGCGTGCTGTCCGAAGCGGGACTCGACGAGGAGCACCGCACCGAGAACGCCGCTTCGGCTCCTGGACGGGAAACCGTGCGTGTCGACCGACTTCCGACTCCCGAAGCGTTCGGCCCGCTGCTGGCGTCGCTGTCGACCCCGCTCGCCGAAGGCGTGCTGCGCCCGCTGCCGGTGGAGTGCTGGGACATCCGACACCCGGCGGCGGCGTTCGCCCGGGTGAACCGCGGCGGGCCCGAGAAGATCGTGCTGACCGTGCCCGCGCCGTCCGGTCGGGCGGGGACCGTGCTGGTGACCGGGGCGTCCGGCGCGCTCGGCGGGCTGGTCGCCCGGCACCTGGCGCGGCCGGGCGGGGCCAAGAACCTGCTGCTCGCCTCGCGGCGGGGCATGGGCGCGGCGGGCATGCCCGAACTGGCGGGCGAACTGGCCCGGTCCGGGGCGAGAGTGCGGGTGATCGCCTGCGACGTCGCCGACCGCGACCAGCTGGCCGAAGTGCTCGCCGGACTGCCCGAGACCGAGCCGCTGACCGGCGTGGTCCACGCCGCGGGCGTGCTCGACGACGGCGTCGTCGGCTCGCTCACCCCGGAGCAGATCCACCAGGTCATGCGCCCCAAGGCCGACGCCGCCTGGAACCTCCACGAGCTGACCAGGCATCTCGACCTCGACACCTTCACCCTGTTCTCCTCGGTGGCCGGGGTCTGGGGCAGTCCCGGACAGGCCAACTACGCGGCGGGCAACACCTTCCTCGACGCGCTCGCCGCGCACCGCCGCCAGCAAGGACTGCCCGCCGCTTCGCTGGCCTGGGGCCCCTGGGAGAACGGCATGGCCGGGGAACTCACCGAAGCCGGACGGCAGCGGATGACCCGCCACGGCCTGCGCCCGCTCGCCGTGGCCGACGGGCTCTCGCTGCTGGACGTCGCCACCGGGCGGACGGACCCGCTGCTGGTCACCGCCCAGCTGGACCTGGGCGCGCTGCGCCGCTCCGGCAGCCCGGTCCCCGCGCTGATGACCGGGCTGGTCCGGCCAGGACGGCGGACCGCCGGAGCCGCCGACCCCGGCCGGACCAGCGCACTGGCCAGGGAACTCGCCGCGCTGCCGCCCGAACAGCTCGAAGGCGCGATCCTGAACGCGGTGCTCGCGCAGGCGGCGCTGGTGCTCGGGAAATCCGGTCCGGAATCGGTCGAGGCGGGCCGGTACTTCCGCCAGCTCGGCTTCGATTCGCTGACCGCGCTGGAATTCCGCAACCGGCTCAGCGGCGCGCTCGGCCTCCGGCTGCCTGCTGCGGTGGTCTTCGACCATCCGACCCCGGCGGATCTCGCCCGCTACCTGCATGGGCAGCTCGCCGACCGGGAAGCAGACCACCGTCCGGTGCTGGCCGAACTGGACCGGCTGCGGTCGCTGCTGGCCGGGATCGGCGCGCGGGGCGAGGGCAGGGCCCGCCTGGCGGACCGGCTGGAGCTGCTGGTGGAGGAATTCCGAGGCAGCGCAACGGATCCCGAGTCCGTCGACGATTCCGACGACGACATCGCCGAGGCGACCGACGACGAGATCTTCGAGCTCATCGACAAGGAACTGGGTATCTGACATGGACACGACGCGTGCCTGGCAGGGCGAAGAACTGGCTTGCGTGGCACCGGCTTCCGGCGAACCGGCCGCGGCCGCGCGAATCGAGCACCGGCTGTCCGCGGAGACGGTCCGCGCAGTCCGCGCACAGGCCGAATCCCTTGGCGTCCCGGAGTTCGAGGTGCTGCTCGGCGCCTTCGCCGTGCTGCTCGAAAGGCATGGCGCCGGACGGGACCTGTTCCTCGGAATCGTGCACCGGCGACTGCTCATCGATCCACTGTGGACTGTTCGAGAACTTCTTGTCCAGCAAGGGGAATATCCTGCGGAGTCGTCCAGGCGCGCGCGGTACGCGTTCTCCCGGGACCTCGGTGCCGACGACGGCGTCGAACTCGAGATCGCTGTCGATGGCGACCTGGTTTCGGCCCGGTACCAGCCCGAACTCCTGCCCGAAGAGCAGGTCCGCCTGCTGCTGGCCCGGTACGAGACAGTGCTTTCCGCCGTGGCCGAGGACCCCGAGCGCCGCGTCGGCGACCTGCCGTGGTGGAGCGCGAAGGACCACGAAATCATCTCAGCGGCCAACGACACCGCGCGACCCGTCGAACCGGCCTCGGTGCTCGAAGCCGTCCACACCCGCGCCGTGCGCGCACCTGAGACCAGCGCCGTCGGCGAAGGGGATCGCTTCGTCGACTACGGCCAGCTGTGGCACGCGGCCGTCGCCCAATGCGCCGTGCTCCGGGAAGCCGGGATCGGCCCGGGGGACAGGGTGGCCATCTCGCTCCCGCGCGGCCCCGAACTCGTCACCGCGGTCCTCGGCACCTGGCTCGCCGGCGCGGCCTACGTGCCCCTGGACGCGGCACACCCTGAGGACCGAATCCGTTACCAGCTCGCCGACTCGTGCGCGAAAATCCTGATAGCGGCTGGAAATATGGGCCAGTTCGCCACCTCCGACCTCGCCGTGCTGTCCGCTTCTCCCGCCGAGGACGCGCTCCCGGCGGACCACAGCGCGCCCCCGGCACCGGATCCGGCCTCCTGCGCGTACCTGATCTACACCTCCGGCTCCACCGGACGTCCTAAAGGGACACTCATCACGCACGGCGCGCTGGCCAACGTCGCGAGCCACTTCGCCCGGCAACTGGACGCCGGCCCGGCGGACACGATGCTGTGGACGACCACCTTCGCCTTCGACATGTCCGGCGTGGAACTGTTCGTATCCCTGGTCTCCGGATGCCGCCTCGCCGCCGCGCCGGACCCGGCCCGCAGCGACGGCCGGGTGCTGCGCGAACTGGTCGAACGGTACGACGCGCGGTTCGTGCAGGCCACCCCGACCACTTGGCGGCTGGTCCTCGACCGCATGGCGGATTGCTTGCGCGGCCGCAGCGTCATCACCGGCGGCGAACCGGTTCCGGTATCGCTGGCCCGTCGCCTGCTGACCGCCGGCTGCGTGCTGCACCACGCTTACGGCCCGACCGAAACCGCGATCTGGTCGACCTCCCGCGTCATCGCCGACGACCCCGGACCGCGGCTCGACGTCGGCGGCCCGATCGCCAACACCCAGGTGCACGTCGTGGACCAATACGACCGGGAACTGCCGGTCGGCGTCCGCGGCGAACTGTGCATTTCGGGGGCCGGAGTGGCCATCGGCTACCACGACCGCCCGGAGCTGAACGCGGCCCGCTTCGGCGTGCACCCGGTGCACGGCCGCTTCTACCGCACCGGAGACCTGGCCGGCTGGCGCGCCGACGGCACCCTGGACCTCTTCGGCCGCGGCGACCGCCAGGTCAAACTGCGCGGCAACCGGATCGAACTGGGCGAGATCGAAACGACCCTGCTGGCCCACCCCGAAGTCGCCGCCGCCGCGGTCCTGGTCGTCGGCGACCCGACGGCCGATGCCGTACTCGTCGGCTGCCTGGAGCCGTCCGGGAGTGGTGTCGACCTGGACAGCGTCCGCGAGCACCTGCGCGAACGCCTCCCCGCCTCAATGACCGTCGGCGAGCTTCTGGTCTTCGAGTCGATCCCGATCAACGCCAATGGGAAGGTCGATTATCCGGCGCTGGACCGCTCGCTGGCGGAACGGCCTCGCACCACCTGCCCGGCTTCGGCACCGGGGTCGGGTTCGGTGCAGATCACCGACGGGTTGATCGAGGTCTGGCGCACTGTGCTGCGTCGTGACGACGTGGACGAGGACACTGATTTCTTCGCCCACGGCGGGAATTCGATGCTGGCGGCGGTGGCGATGCAGGAGCTGCACAAGGTGAGCGGCGTGTCGGTCGGTCTCACGGAATTCTTCGAATGCCGCACTCCGCGGGCTCTCGCGGAGCGGGTTCCGTTCATCGGGACCGCACTGGGTCGGTGAACCGCGGCCCGCGCCGTCGACCGCCATCCCCGCCAATCCGATGACAGACAGCGAACAGCCCCCTCGGGAAAACCGAGGGGGCTGTTCGACGATCGACGAGGGCGCTCGGCCGGAGCGTTACTTCTTCTGCTTGCGGAACGCCGCGCGGACCTGGCTGTTGCGGGTCAGCACCGCGACCCCGATCAGCGGCAGCGCGCTGATGCCCTGGATGACGGCGTACCAGGGCGGGCAGATGCCCGGGATCAGGTCCACCGCGATGATCGCGATCGGCAGGATGACGGAGACGGTGGCGAGCCGGTCGTACGGACCCCCCGCGCCGTTGGCGGCCTTGTTGACCCAGCTCAGCATCAGCGGGGCGACCAGGAGCAGGATCGCGCCCCGCACCCACATGAACGTCGTGACCTCCTGGTGCATGAAGGCGACCACTACGCAGGTGGCGAGCACGATGGCGCTGACGATGCCGAAGAAGCCGACGCACTTCTTGATCGTGTCGAACGCCTGCTTGGTGCGCGGGTCGTTGAGCGCCGCGGTGTCGATCGTGAAGTTGGCCATGTCCGGTTCCTTAAGTCTGGTGATGTGTTCGAGGTCTTGCGATGCATTCGAAGTTACTGACCGGCCGGGCTGACCGGTATGGGTCTGGACGTCCGGCCGAGTAGGGACAGCCACACTTCGCTCCCCGGCGGCTCCGGCTCGACGGCGCGTGCGCCTTTGAGCCCGGGAAGCCTGGCTGAAGAAGTGAATAGCAGCACCCGTCAGCCGGTGTCAACGACGCGGCGGCCATCCGATGGAAAAGCATTAATGCACGCCCGGGACCGGCTGGCGAATGCGCTCGCCGACCCGGGAAAGGGCCGGTGAACGGTGGCCTAATTCCCCGGGAAGCCCGCGCGGCGGTCCGGCCGCTCGGCCCCGGTCCGGCCCCGCCGGGTCCTGGACGGCCCTGGGAGTCGCTCGCGCCGGGCACGGGGTCGATCACGCTTCGATCAAGAGAACCGCCAGGTCATCGGCTAGATTGGGCCATCAGGGGAGCGAGCGGCGGGAGACGAAGCGGGAAAAACTAACCGCCGGTGCGGCCTGCCCTGTCAGTCGTTGACGGGCCTGCCGGGCCGTTGATATGTTCAACTGGCAGTTGAACACGACTGGGACCTGTCGACCACTCGATAATGGGGGACATTATCAAGCACGTTCAGTCATGAAGTAGCGAGGCAAACCAAGCTTTGCCGGAAAAAGCGGCAGGGTTCCGATTTTTCGCGACGGCACGGCAGACCCGTCGGGGGCGTCGTCTGCGGGCACGGTCGAGCCGGGAGGTCTGGGGAAACACGATCCCGCCCGGTGGGGCGTTCCCGGTTCTTGTTCCTAATGTCGCATTTGAGACGCTGAGTGTCTCAGATGCGACATTGGGAACCTCCATCGCCGGATCGTCGAGACGGTGAGTGTCCCCAGCGTGGCGCTCGGGACACGACACGTTTGCCTTACCCCTCGATAACTGCCGGGGAGCAGGCAGGCGAGAAAAGCGGGCGAGACGATCCGGAGCCGAGTGCGGCGCCGGGTCTCTCGGGACCGCGGCGCCCGTTCCCCCTGGCGCGCCATGCCCTTTCCGCGCTCCTACCCTCCACTCAGGACATTCCGAGGCGCTGGCGAGCCGACGAGGAAAGACACGAGGAGGCCGGTCCGACGAAGCGGATTCGCTGTGGGCAATGGGGGAGCCGGGTCTGAAGGCTGGGGAAGCTGAGGGAGATCCACCGCCGCTCCACCGGCGGAGCCGGGTATGACCAACCGGGAGAATAGCCCGAAACTGTTCATCACTGTCAGCACAGTTGAACAGCACCTCACCCGCATATACCGGAAACTCCAGGTGCGCAGCAGGGCAGAGCTGCCAGGACGGCTCCGGATGGCCGATTGTGTCGGCGATGCGAGCTGATCCGGCCGCGACAGTGTGTAGTATCCGCCCGGACATCGCGGGCGGGCCGGCGAACGCCCGAAATGTGAAGGTATTGCCGGGAAGTGCGAGTGTCCAGTTCGGTCGTGGGGGTTCCTGAGCCGGAGCGGGGGTTCGCCCAAGAAGTCTGGGGTCGTTGATGAATGCATTAGGCAGGTTTTTGCACGGCCGCGCCAAGCGGGTGGTGACGGTGGCCTGCGCCGCTGTGCTGCTGCCCGGCGCGGTCGCCTACGCGGTGACCGAAAGCGGATCCCCCGGTGGGCCGCAGTCCTCCTTCGGCCCGGAGCGCGCGAGGGCGCTGGTGGCGGAGATGACCCTGGACGAGAAGCTGTCGTTCGTCTCCGGGACGACGGACCCGAATTCGGTCGGGGAGGCCGGGTTCATGCCCGGCGTGCCGCGGCTGCAGATCCCGCCGCTGCGGATCACCGACGGGCCGGCGGGCGTCCGGATCGGCAAACCCGCCACCGCGCTGCCCGTTCCGGTGGCGCTGGCGTCCTCGTTCAACGACGGACTGGCCAAACAGTACGGTTCGGTGCTGGGCGCCGACGCCCGCGCGCTCGGCGCCGACGTGGTGCTCGGCCCGATGATGAACGCGATCCGGGTGCCGCTCGGCGGGCGCAATTTCGAGACCTTCAGCGAGGACCCGCTGGTCACCTCGCACATCGCGGCGGCGGAGGTCTCCGGCATCCAGTCGCGCGGCGCGATGGCCTCGGTCAAGCACTTCGCGGGCAACAATCAGGAGCAGGACCGCTACAGCGTCGACGCCAGGATCGACGACCAGGCCCTGCACGAGATCGAGCTGAAACCGTTCAAGGCGGCCGTCGACGCGGGCGCGGCCTCGGTGCTGTGCTCCTACAACAAGGTCAACGGCGAACAGGCCTGCGGGAGTTCGTCGCTGCTGACCGACATCCTGCGCCAGCAGCTGGGCTTCCAGGGCTGGGTGATGTCGGACTGGTACGCCACGCAGTCCACCGATTCCCTCGTCAAGGGACTCGACCAGGAGATGCCGGACAGCAAGTTCCTCGGCCGGGCGCTGAAGTCGGCGCTGGACAGCGGCACGATCCCGATGTCCGCTTTGGACACCGCGGTGACCCGGATCGTGACCCAGATGGGCCGCTTCGGGCTGCTCGACTCCCCGCCGCCGGCCCGGCCGGCCCAGGACCCGGCCGCCGGCGCGAGGGTGGCTCAGCAGGTCGCCGAACAGGGCGCGGTGCTGCTGCGCAACGAGGGCGGCACACTGCCGCTTTCCGGTGCGGCGGGCCAGAACCTGGCGTTGATCGGCCCCACCGCGAAGGTGCCGAAGGTCGGCGGCAAGGGCAGCTCGCTGGTGACCCCGGCGCACGCGTCGTCCCCGCTGGACACGATCACGGCACGGGCGGGCAAGGGCGCGCAGGTGTCCTACTCGCAAGGCATCAGCGAGGACTACGCGGCGCTCCCCGCCGCCCAGGTCTCGCCCCAGTTCCCCGCGGCCGCCGACGGCGCGATCACCGTGGCGCCGAAACAGGTGCACCAGGGGACCTTGGACGTGCCCGAGACCGGCGACTACCGGTTCACCGCCGACGTGACCGGTCCCGGCGTCGCGCTGCTGACCGTCGGCGGACGGGCGAAGGCGTTCATCCCCGGCACCCCGGCGACGCTGCGGGTGCACCTGGAGGCGGGCAAGGTCCCGGTCACGCTGGGGCAGCTGGACGGTTTCGCCAACGGCGACATCACCACCAAGCTGAAGTGGCTCACGCCGACCCAGGCCCACCAGAAGTTCGGCGAAGCCGTCGCCGCGGCGAAGAAGGCCAAGACCGCCGTCGTGTTCGCCTACGACGACGAGAGCGAGGGCATCGACCGCGAGTCGCTGTCGCTGCCCGATTACCAGAGCGAGCTGATCTCCGCGGTCGCCGACGCCAACCCGAACACCGTGGTGGTGCTGAACACCGGTTCGTCGGTCGCGATGCCGTGGCTCGGCAAGACCAAGGCAGTGCTGGACATGTGGTACCCCGGCGAGCAAGGCGCCGAGGCGACCACGCGGCTGCTGTACGGCGATGTCGCGCCCAGCGGCCGGCTGACCCAGACCTTCCCGATGTCGGTAGACCAGACTCCGGTCGGCGGCAAGCCAGAGGCGTACCCGGGCAAGGACGGCACGGTGCAGTACTCCGAGGGCATCCAGACCGGCTACCGGTGGTACGACAAGAACGGCGTGCGGCCGCTGTTCCCGTTCGGCTACGGGCTGACCTACACCAAGTTCGGCTACCGGGACCTGACGGCGGCCTGGCGCAACGGCGGGCTCGACGTCGAATTCACCTTGTGCAACACGGGTTCGGCGGCGGGGGAGGAAGTGCCGCAGGTGTATCTGGGCGCCAGCCCGGACGTCAAGGCGCCGCAGGCGACCAAGGCGCTCGCGGGATATCAGCGGGTCAAGCTGGCCGCGGGGGCGTCTACTCGGGTGAAGATGCATATCGACGGGGCCGAGCTGACTTACTGGGACACGTCGACGAAGAGCTGGCGGGTCGGGACGGGGGACCGGAGCGTTTTGGTGGGTCCGTCGGCCGCGGTGACGCCGTTGAGTCATTCGGTGCGGATCAGTTGACTGGAGGGGCCGGGTGAGCGGGAGTTCCCGTTCACCCGGCCCTGCTTCCGGTTCCGCCGTCGGGAAACCCCTACGCAGACCAAAGCGCAGAACTGGCGACCCGAGAGATCTCCTCGTTCACCGCCGCACCGTGTACGTTCAGGAAGAAGTGCCCGCCGGGGAAAGTCTTCATCTCGAAGCGCCCGGAAGTGTGCTCGCCCCAAGCCCGCACGTCCTCCACCGGGGCCTTCGGGTCCGCGGTTCCGCTCATCGCGTGGATCGGGCAGGGCAGCGGCTCTCCCGGCTCGTAGCGGTAGGTCTCGGCCGCCTTGAAGTCGTTGCGGATCGAGGGCAGCGACATGCGGAGGATCTCCTCGTTGCCCGAGACCGGGTCCTCGTCGCCGGACAGCTCGCGCACGATCTCGATCAGCCGGTCGTCGCTGCCGAGGTAGTTCTCCTCAGGGAAGTGCCGGGACGGGGCCCGCCGCCCGGTGACGACCAGCGCCAGCGGGGCACGGCCCTGTCCGGTGAGCACCCTGGCCACCTCGAAGGCCACCGTGGCGCCGAGGCTGTGTCCGAAAAGGACGACCGGTTTGTCCAGCCAGGGCAGGAGATTCTCCACGCACGCCGACACCAGGCCGGGCACGTTGTCGATGCCCGGCTCGGCACGCCGGTCCTGGCGGCCGGGGTACTGCACGGCCAGCACGTCCAGCTTCGGCGCGAGCGTCCGGGCGACCGGGAAGAAGTAGCTGGCCGAACCCCCGGCGTGCGGAAAACAGACGAGCCGGGTCGCCGCGTCTTCGGCGGGCTGGAACCGGCGGATCCACGGTTCTGTATCACTGATGCTTATGGGCACGCGAAATCGTCCTTCACAGGTCACAGCAAGCGGCCGTAGTCACCCCCCACTGTCCTCGAACCCGGTCCGCGTGGACACCCCTACTGTCCACGCCGAACCCCAGAACCGGCGCTCAGGCGCGGACGGGCAGTTCGGTGAGACCGCGGATGAGCAGGCTGGACTGCCAGTTCAGCGAGCCGGGCTCGACGGCGAGGGCGAGCGTGGGCACCCGGTCGGCGAGCACCCGGAAGGCGATCTCGCCCTCCATCCGGGCCAGCGCGGCACCGAGGCAGTAGTGGATGCCGTGCCCGAACGCGAGGCTCTTCCCCCGCGGGCGCTGCAGATCGATCTCGTCGGGCCGCTCGAACACCTCGGGGTCCCGGTTCGCCGACCCGATCGCCAGCAGCACGGTCGAGCCGGGCAGGACGGTGGTCGCGCCGATGGTCACCGGCTCGGTTGCGAACCGCACGGTCGCGGTGTTCACCGGACTGTCGATGCGCAGGAACTCTTCGACGGCGCCGGTCAGCAGCCCGGGTTCCCGCCGCAGCCGGTCCCACTGGGCGCGGTCCTTCAGCAGGGCGAGCACACCATTGCCGATCAGGTTCATCGTCGTCTCGTGCCCGGCCACGAGCAGCAGCGAGGCCATCCCGGTCGCTTCGGAGTCTGACAGCCGGTCGCCGTGCTCGTCCGCCGCGACGATCGCGGAGAGGATGTCTTCGCCGGGGCGGTCCCGTTTCTCCGCTACCAGCACGGAAAGGTACTCCGTCATCTCCGCCGACGCGGTCACGAACTCCGCGGGCGAAGCGGGCGACAGCACCGCGTGCGACCATTTCCGGAAGGCGGTCCGGCGGTCTTCCGGCACGCCGAGGATCTCGCAGATCACCTTCATCGGCAGCGGGAACGCGAGCGCGTCGATGAGGTCGACCGATCGTTCGCCGTCGGCGAGGCGCTTGGCCAGCGCGTCGACCAGTTCCTCTGCCAGCTCTTGGATCCGCGGGCGCAGCCCGGCGATGGCGCGGGTGGTGAACGCCTTGGTGACCAGCTTCCGCAGCCGGGTGTGCTTGGGCGGATCCGAGTTGAGCATGTGGTCGTGCACGTCGAAGTCGTCAAGCGTCACCGCCGCGACCCCGGCCCCCGCCGCGCGCAGATCGTCCAGCGCGGCCGTGATGTCCTTGGACAGCCGCCGGTCGGCGAGCCCGGCGCGCACGTCCTCGTACCGGGTGACCAGCCAGGCGGGCGGCCCGCCGGGCACCTGCACCTTGGTGACCGGACGCTGGGTGCGCAGCAGCGCGTACAGCGCATACGGGTCCTCCGTGAAGCGCGGGGTGAGCAGGACGGCGTCGCCGTCGGTGTCGAATTGCGCGTTCATCTCAGTCCGCCTCGCGGGTAAGCGTGATTGTCGCGCCATTCGGCGGGCGCTCGGGCTCTGCCGGAGCGTATCGCTTCGTGATCACCGGACAACCCCCTATGTCCGTTGCCCTGCCCCGTATCCGGTGCGGCCGGACGCGCGCCGACCGCCCCTGAACTCGGCAAGAACGCCACCCCTGAATGCGTGAGCGCCCATAGCACGGAATTGTCGCTCATCGCAAATGTTCGGTGCCCCTCGGACGACCAGCCCGGAGTGCCCCGCTGCCGGGCAGATCAGCCCGGCCCTCGGCAGCGCACGAGGGCGGAACGGGCAGTGCGGGGCGAAAGTCGTTTCCCCGCACTGCCGCTCAGTTTTCTTACTCGGCGATCTTGGTGCGTCCCGTCCAGTGGTAGACCGCGACGCGGGCCTCGTCGACCTGCTCGAACTCCCCGCGGTGCGAGAAGTGCTCGTATCCGCCGTCGACGCAGATCTTGACGTCCTCAGTGAGGTCGTCCACGTAATGCCCGTCGCCCAACGGGGTGAGCCGGGACGGGGAACCGACGAGGTTGATTCTGATTCGTGCCATGGTCATTCTCCCATTTGCTCGACAATCGTCAGTACAAGTCGTCACAGGGTCCGGGCGAGGGTGCCTCCGGTCGGCGTCAGCACGTCGACGATCGTCCGGACGACTTTCGGGGCCTGTGCGGAGAGATAGAAATGCCCGCCGGGATAGGTGGTCAGCGTGCAGGACGCGGTGGTGTGGTCGCGCCAGCTCTCGGCCTCTTCGACGGTCACCTTGGGGTCGTCCTCGCCGAGCAGGACGTGGATCGGGATCTCCAGCACCGTCCCGGGCGGGCAGCGGTAGGTTTCGGCGGCCCGGTAGTCGGCGCGCAGCACGGGAAGGACCATCCGGAGCAAGTCGTCGTCGCCGAAGACCTGCGCATTGGTGCCGCCGAGGGATTCGACCGCTTCGAGGAACCGGTTGTCGTCCGGTTCCTGGTGCACCCGCTCGTCCCGCGCCCGCGACGGCGCGACGCGGCCGGAGGCGAACAGCGCCCGCAATTCGGTGGCTCCGTTGGCTTCCAGCCGTCGGGCGACCTCGAAGCCGAGGGTTGCCCCCATGCTGTGGCCGAACAGCACCGTCGGCCGGTCCAGCCAGGGCAGCAAGGCCTCGGCCGCCTCGTCGGCCAGTTCCGTGATGCTCTCCAAGCACCGTTCCGACCGCCGGTCCTGGCGTCCCGGGTACTGGACCGCCAGCACGTCGGCCGCCGAGGACAACGCCTTCGCCATCGGGAAGAAATAGCTCGCGGACCCGCCCGCGTGCGGAAAGCAGACGATCCGGAACGGCGCCCCGTCCCAGGGTTGGTATCGCCGGATCCACCGGCTGCTGTCTTGTCCGTTGTCTTGTCCGGACACGGGCATCCCTTTCGTTGTCCGGGCTCTCGGCGAATGCGAGAAACCGCAGGTTCGAGGGTGCCGGAGGATCCGCGACGGCAACAACCCCTATTAAGTCCGCGCCGCCCCCAGCGGATCCGGCGGAAAAGCCCGCGCTTGTTTCACCTAATTGGCGGCTCCGTTCACCCGAGTGCAGCCGGCCCGGTGAACGGAGGAGGAGCGCGGGCGCGCGCGGACGGGCAATTCCGGCCGGTGCGAGGTGAAATGCGCGACGGAACGGCGTTCGGTCCCGTTGTCTGGGATGTCGGTATTCGGGCAAGTCACCGGCGGTGTGCGGCGGTCGCGACGGCGCACTCGCCGACGCGGCGGGGATTGCGAGCGCAGTGGGTGCTCGCTAAGATCAGCGATGACGGGAATAAACGTACAGGGACCCGACATTGTCGCTTATGTCCGAATGCGGGTGCCTGCTGCAATAGTCTCCGGATAGGTGAAGAAAAGACGGGCACGCATCTCTAGGGGGAATCATGGGGCAGGCCGGACGGATCCTTCGCCGGCGCGGGACCGGCAGTGGCCGGGGCTGCCGAGGGCTCGGCCGGTAGCTGCGGCGATGGCCTGGGGCACCGGGAGCGAGCGAGGGCCGCAGTGCGGTGGCCGGTCGGGTCGCGTGGTCGGTGTTCAGGGGCTGACCTCGTAGTTTACCAGTTGTGACGTCTTTGGTCGGGTCGGGGTTCGGCCGACAGGGCCGTCCTCGGGCGGGGCGGCCTGGCAAGACGGTGAAAAGAGTGCGGAACGAACTGGGGTAGGCAACGGTGCGCCCGGGAGGCGGCGCGGCTTCTCGGGAGCGAGGCGAGTCGCCTGGGGCGATATCGGCGGTTCTGTGGCGCGCTCGCGTGCTGCCCGGCGTTCCGCTGTCGAATGCTTGGGGGCAGGACGACAGTGCTGATCGAGCGCGGAAACGAAATAAAGTTCCTGGAGGAGCTGTTTTCCGAAACGGATTCCGGGAACGGGAGAATAGCTCTGGTCAATGGCGCAGTTGCCAGTGGGAAGACCGAACTGCTCCGTACGTTCGCCGAACAACGGGCGAGTGAGGGCGCGGTCGTGCTGACGATGACGGGAGACCGTGACCGGGAAACCCGCGCGTACGGCAGCCTGCAGCGGCTCGTCCGGGATCTGCCGGTGCCGCGGGCGAAAACCCTCGAGCTGACGCGGTTGATCGCGCGGTCCTCGAACGGTGTTCCGCCTTCTTCGTTCGACGTCGCGAACATCGTGCTCGAACTGACGTTGGAACTGGCGGAGAGAACGCCCCTGCTGATCACCGTCGACGACGCGCAGCACGTGGACGCGTCGTCGATGGACTGCCTGCTCCGCCTCGCCGAGCGCATGCGCTCGGCCCGGATCATGCTGCTGCTGGCGGAGTTGGCGCACGGCCGGTCGGCGCATCCGTCCTACCGCATCGAACTGGTCCGCCAATTGCACTTCCGGCGGGTGGGCCTCGCGCCGCTCTCGGCGGCGGGGGTGGCGAAGCTGCTGGCCCAGCATCTCGATCCAGACGCAGTGGAGCGGCTGGCCGCGGGGTGCTACACGATCACACGCGGAAACCCTCTTCTGGTGCGTGCGCTGATCGAAGACCAGCTCGACTGGCCGGAACCCGGCCAGGACGCGCGCCCGGTGGTCGGCGACGCGTTCCGGCACGCGGTGCTGACGTGCTTGCGGCGCAGCGGATCCGACGTCCTGGCGCTCGCCCGCGTGGTGTCGGTGCTCGGCCCGGACAGCACGGTGGAACGGCTCAGCGGGCTCGTGCACCGCAGACCCGCGGACGTCGCGCGCGCGTTGCGGGCCTTGCGCACGGTCGGTTTTCTGAACGGCAACGATTTCCGCGACCGGTCCTTCCGCGAGGCTGTGATCGACTGCATGGAGCCAGAGGACCTGGCGAAGCTGCACGTGACGGCGGCGCGGGCGCTGCACGCGGACAAGGCGGGCGCGGGCCGGGTCGCCCACCATCTCCTCGCGGCCGGCGGCGAACCGGACGCGTGGGCGGTGGAGCAGCTGCACAGCGCGGCCAAGGAAGCGCTGCGCGCGGACGACGCCGGACGGGCCGCCGAATACCTGGAGCACGCGCTGACCGGGCAGCCGGACGGACCGCAAGCCGCCGCTCTGCGCGTACTGCTGCTCCGCGCCGAGATGCGCGGGGGTTCCGTCGCCGACCGGCACCTGACCCGCCTATGCGAGCACGAGCGCGCCGGCGACCTCGATCCGGAACAGAAAGTCTTCCTGGTGCAGCGCCTGCTGTGGGCGGGCCGACAGCCGGACGCTGAACCCGTCCTCGACCGGCTCGGCCGCGAGTACGCCAGCCGCCGGTTGCTGAACAGCACGGTGGCCGACGTCGGCCATTGGCTGCGGCACGCGTATCCCGCGCTGGCCCCGCGCTGGGCGGAAGCGACCGGCGCGGCGGCTCGCGAGGACGCGGAGCCGGCGCGGTGGGCGGCGTCCGCGTCGGAAGCGCTGATCACGGTACTGGGCGGCACGGACGAGCACGGCGCGGTCTCGACGGCGGAAAGCCTCCTCGAGGCGACGCCGCTCGACGACCTGACGGTCGGCCCGATGTCGTCGGCGTTGCACACGCTGATCTACGCCGACCGCCTGGAGAACGCGACGAACTGGTGCGACGCGCTGCTCGAAGAGGCGAAGGCCAGAGGAGTGGCGTGGTGGCAGGCGGTGTTTTCGGCCTGCCGCGCGGACATCGCGCTGCGGTACGGGGAACTGTCGAAGGCGTCCGGCTACGCGCGCGACGCGATCGAGGCCGTCGGAGCCGAACGGTGGGGCGTCGCGATCGGGATGCCGTTGGCGGTGCTGATCAGCGTCGCCACGGTGATCGGCGACCACGAGGCGGTCCGCGAACACCTGCGGCAGCCGGTGCCGGAGGAGATGTACCGCTCCGGCTACTGCCTGCCGTACCTGCGGGCCCGCGGCCGGTACTGCCTGGCGACCGGCCGCGTCGAGGCCGCGCTCGCCGATTTCGAGCGGTGCCGGGAGCTGATGACGGCGTGGGGGTTCGAAGCGCCCACGCTCGCGCCGTGGCGGACCGACAGCGCGAAGGCGCACCTGCGGCTCGGCAACGCCGACCGGGCACGGGAACTGGCGAACCGGCAGCTGGCGCATCCCCGGTTCCGTACGCCGCGGGTGCGCGGCGCCGCGCTCCGGATGCTCGCCGCGACCGAGGACGTGAACTCGCGGCTGGCCATGCTGAAGGAAACCGTCGAGGTCCTGTACGCCAGCGGTGATCGGCTGGAGCTGGCGCAGGCGCTGTTCGACCTGAGCCGGACGCACCAGGCGATGAAGCAGTTCGCCAAGGCGCGGATGGTGCTGCTGCGCGCGCGGCGGTTGGGCCAGGCGTGCCGGCTGGAGATGACGCCGCCGCGGGGGAGCGAGGAGCCCAGGCCGGAGTCGGGTGCCGAATGGGCAGCGCCGGACCAAGCGGCCGCGGCGACTCCGGCGGCTGATGCTTCCGATTCCTCCGGTGTCGCGGCCGCGGCTGTGCAGAACGACCAGATCCTGCGGATCCTGACGTCGTCGGAGTACCGGGTGGCGACGCTGGCTTCGTTCGGGTACACCAACCTGGAGATTTCGACAAAGCTGCACGTCACGCCGAGCACGGTGGAGCAGCATCTGACCAGAGTGTTCCGGAAGCTGAAGGTGAGTAAGCGGACGGACTTGCCGGTGGAGCTCCAACTGGAGGCGGCACAGGCCGGCGGGATGCGGACGGCGGGGAAGCCGAGGGTGTCCGGGCGGGGGCCGCGGTCGGACCGCTCTGAACGGACCGCCGAGTAGATTTCGGATCGATGGCCACTCTGGCACCGCTTCGTCGGCGAGTTCGAATTGGACTACGCCACGCTGTTCATCGAGGACGACGCGGTGGATCGGACCGCGACCGCATCCGGCGAGCAGCCGAAGCCGCCAGGTCACGCCAGATCGCGGACGGCGCCGTGAGGAGGCAGCTGCCCGGATCGCCGCCCCGGGACGTCGCTACCCGGACGACTCCGCATACCAGCAGTTCGCCGACGCCATCCTGGCCGCGACGTCGGCTCAAGCGGAAACTTTGTTCCGCAACGATTCCGGAGCACGCGAAAAGAATGACACGCCAGGACTCCGGAACCCGTCAGCCCGCTGAACGGACCGCCGGCGGGAGAACCCCGGCATAAATACCGTCCCCAAGACGAACCGTCCCGTAGTTCCCCTGGTCGGCGTCCTGAATGCCGGGCTACCCCCTAAGCGCGGGAGCAGGGCGCGATCGCGGCATAGGGGGTTGTCCGGCGTCGCGGGCGATCGCTAGTTTCGCTGGACCATTTCCGAGTCAGGAAAACGGAAACTCGACGAAATCCCGGTTGTCGGGACGCCGTCGGCGCGGACCGTTTTCCGGCACGAGTCCGCGCGGGTATCGCCGAAACGGAATTCGTTCAGGCGGGACGGAAAGTGAGTGTTTGGCAATGGGAACAGCGAGCCGCTCCGGGCAGTCTTCGCCGTCGGACGCCACCAGCCCGCAATCGGCGTCGGTCGAAGGGGTCGACCGCATCGTGTCCGCCCCGGCGGCCGCCTGAGTCACCGACACTCGAAACGGAGACGGCTGGTTTCATGGCCTTCGACAGCGGCACTGCTTCCGCGTCCCTGGCGGTCGTCGGGCTCGCGTCCGGACCGGAGCCGGCGGCGGAGATCGCGCGCCGGGCACTGGAGAACTCGGCGATCGTCCCCGGGCCGGCGGACGTGGTCGGGGTCTTCGCCGCCGGGCACCCGCCGGTCGGCGCCGAACTCGGCCTGACCGGTCCGGCGGAGACAGCGGAAGACTCGGCGATCCGCCTGGCCGCGGACAGCCTCCGCTCCGGAGCGTCCACTCTCGCGCTCGCCGGATGGACCTCGCCGGACCGCACCGTCTACACAGTACTGAAAGGCGCCGCCCGCGCCGTCGCCGACGACGATCCGGTCCACTGCCTGCTCACCCCCGACGCTGTCGACGAGGATTTGTCCGAACTCGCGCAAGGCCTCAGCCCGGCCTCGGCGCTGCCGCCGCCAGACCGTCCCGCGACCCCTGAGAACAAGACGGCGGTGCCGATCCTCCTGTCGGCCGAAAGCCCGGAGGAACTGCGCGGCAAAGCCGGCACTTTGCTGGCACACCTGGAAATAGCCGAGCCCTTACCACTGCGGGACGTCGCGCACACTCTGGCGGTCGCCCGGCCGCACCTGGCCTGCCGCGCGGCCGTGGTCGCCGCCGACCGCGAGGAGGCGACCGCCGGGCTGGCGGAACTGGCGGACGGAACGGCAGCTCCGGTCCGAGCGGGGAACGGGCGCAAGGTCGCGTTGATGTTCCCCGGCGAGGGCGGCCAACGTCCAGGCATGGGACGAGAGCTGTACTCACGGCTTCCGGTGTTCGCGGAAGCACTGGACGAAGTCTGCGCGCACCTGGACGCCGTCTCGACCTGGTCGGTCCACGAACTCCTCCTCGGCGAAAGGGGAACCGGTGTCGACCCCGCCGACGAAGCCCTCTACAGCCAAGACGCCCTGTTCGCCCTGCAAGTCGCGCTGTTCCGTCAGTTCGAGCATTGGGGCGTACGCCCGGACTTCGTGGCCGGCCATTCCGTGGGCGAGCTGGCCGCGGCCACCGTCGCCGGGGTGTTCACCCTCCCGGACGTGTGTGCGGTGCTCGCCGAGCGGATCCGGTTGTTCCGCACGAAAACGACGGTCGGCGGCGCGATGGTGGCGATGCGTGTCACCGAGGCCGAGGCCCGCGAATCACTGGCCGGCCTGACCGGCAAGGCCGAGATCTCGGCGGTCAACGCGCCGCAGTCGGTGGTGCTCTCCGGCGACCGCGACGTCGTGCTGCGGATCGCCGAGGACTGGGCACGCCGCGGCCGCAAGGTCAAGCAGCTCGCGGTCGACCGCGCCTTCCATTCCCCGCACATGGCGCCGATGGCGGCCGACTTCGAAGAATTCATCCGCGGCTTGCCCGCCCGGCCGCCGCGCATCCCGATCATCCCGGTGCATCCCGGGCTCGGCACCGACTCCGACGTGGTGTGCCGTCCCGAGTACTGGGGCGCGCAAGTCCGCGGCACCGGCCATTTCCTCGACTGCGTAAGGGGCTTGGCTGCCGCCGGGGTCGACACCTATCTCGACATGAGCGCCAACGGCGTCCTCGCCGCGCTCGTCGAGGAAACGCTCCCCGAGGCCGCGCGCGGCGACGTCTTCGTGACGTCGGCGTTGCGCAGCGCCCGATCCGAACTCCACGCGGTGCTCGGCACGGCGGCCGGACTGCACGGGCACGGCGTGCCGCTCGCGTGGCCGAGCATCGTCGCGGGCCACCGGGTGCACCTGCCCGCCGAGACCGCCGAACCGGTCGAAACCCGGTCCCCGGCACGGGATCTGGCCCGGGTCATCCGGGCCGAGACCGAGGCGTTGACCGGCGCGGACTACCGGGCGGACCGGACCTTCCTGGAACTGGGCCTCGACTCCGTCGCGGCGGTGGAACTCGTCCGGGCGCTGCGCCGCCGGACCGGCCTCCCGATCGCCACGACCGCGCTGTTCGACCACCCGACTCCGGAGCGGCTCGCCGCGCACCTGGACGGCGCCGGACCCCAGACCGTGGTGGCCCGGCGCACGGCGTCGGACGAGCCGATCGCCATCGTGGGCATGAGCTGCCGGTTCTCGGGCGGCGTGCAGAATCCCGACGACCTGTGGCGGGTCGTCGCGGACGGCCGCTCGGTGATCGGGCCGATGCCCGAGGACCGCGGATGGGACGTCGAGACCCTCTACGACCCGGACCGGGTCCGTCCGGGCACCAGTTACGTGCGCGAGGGCGCGTTCCTGCACGACGCGGCCGAGTTCGACAACGCCTTCTTCGGCATCGGCGGGCACGAGGCGCTGGAGATGGATCCGCAGCAGCGGTTGCTGCTGGAACTGGCCTGGGAAGCGTTCGAGCAGGCCGGGATCGACGCGACCACGCTGCGGGGCTCCGACACCGGCGTCTACGCCGGTTTGGCGCACGACGACTACGGCGCCGGCGGCCTCGACACCCACGAGAACCTCGCGATCGGGACGGTCTGCAGCGTCGCGTCCGGGCGGATCTCGTTCGCCTTCGGCTTGCAGGGACCCAACCTCGCCATCGACACCGCATGTTCGTCGTCGCTCGTCGCCGTGCACCTGGCGGCGTCCGCGTTGCGCCGCGGCGAGTGTTCGCTCGCGCTGGCGGGCGGCGTGGCGGTGATGTCCTCACCGACGGTGTTCGTCGAGTTCAGCCGGCAAGGCGGGCTGGCGCCGGACGCGCGGGTGAAGCCGTTCGCCGAGGGCGCCGACGGCACCGCGTGGGGCGAGGGCGGCGGAATGTTCGTGCTGGAGCGGCTCTCCGACGCCCGCCGCCACGGCCACCCCGTCCTCGCGCTGGTCGCCGGGTCCGCGGTCAACTCCGACGGCGCCAGCAACGGCCTCACCGCCCCCAACGGCGCCGCCCAGCAACAACTTCTCGCCACCGCGCTCGCCGACGCCGGGCTCACGCCCGACGAGGTCGACGTCGTGGAGACGCACGGCACCGGCACCAAGCTCGGCGACCCGATCGAGGCTGGGGCGCTCGCCGCGGTCTACGGCGCGGACCGTCCGGCGGACCGGCCGCTGCTCCTCGGCTCGCTCAAATCGAACCTCGGTCACACCCAGGCCGCCGCCGGGGCCGCCGGAGTGCTCAAGATGGTGCTGGCGATGCGGCACGGCATCATCCCCGCCACGCTCAACGTCGATCGGCCCAGCTCCCATGTGGACTGGACCGGGGGCCTCCGCCTGGTCACCGAGGAGACCGAATGGCCGGACGGCGACCGCGTCCGGCGGGCGGGCGTCTCGTCGTTCGGCATCGGCGGCACCAACGCCCACGTGGTACTGGAACAACCTCCGGCAGAAGACGAAGCCCCAGCGCCCGACGAGGTTTCCCCCGCTCCACTGTGGACTTTGTCGGCCGGCTCGCGGGACGCCCTGCGTGCACAGGCCGCCCGCCTGCTCGCGCACTCCGCCGCAGAGACCGACGCCCGCGACCTCGGGTTTTCGCTCGCCACGACGAGGGCCGCACTCGCGCACCGCGCCGTCCTCACCGGCGACCGTCCACAGTTGACCCGCGCGCTGGCCGCGCTGGCGGCCGGCCGGACCGACCCCGCGCTCACCACCGGCGAAACCGTGGACGGCGGATTGGCTTGCCTGTTCACCGGACAGGGCAGCCAGCGCCTCGGAATGGGTCGCGCGCCGGCCGAGCGGTACCCGGTGTTCGCTCGCGCCTTCGACGAGGTGTGCGCCGAGTTTCCCTTGCCGTTGCGCGAAGTCATGTTCGGTGAGGACCAGGACCGTCTGGACCGCACCGAATTCACGCAGCCCGCGGTGTTCGCGTTCGAGGTCGCGGCGTTCCGGCTGCTGGAGCATTGGGGCATTCGCCCGGATCTGCTGCTCGGGCATTCGATCGGCGAGCTGGCCGCGGTGCACGTCGCCGGGATGCTGTCGCTGCCGGACGCGTGCCGGATGGTCGCCGCGCGCGGCTCGCTCATGCAGGCGTTGCCCGAAGGGGGCGCCGTGTGGGCGGTGGCCGCCGCCCCGGACGAACTCGGCGAGCTGCCGCCGGGAGTTTCGGTGGCCGCGGTCAACGGTCCGCGTTCGGTGCTGCTCTCCGGCGTCGCCGAGGCCGTCGCGACGGTGGCGGAACGGTTCCGCGAGCAGGGCCGCCGGACCAAACGCCTGCGTGCCTCGCACGCCTTCCACTCCGAGCTGATGACGCCGATGCTGGCCGAGTTCCGCGCGGTGGTGGCAGAACTGGACTTCCAGCCGTCGCGTGTTCCCTTGGTATCGGGCTTGACCGGCCGGATCGCCACCGACGCGGAACTTTCCACACCGGACTACTGGGTGGCGCACGCCCGCGAGGCCGTCCGGTTCTTCGACGGCGTGCGGACGCTCGCCGACGAGGGCGCCACCACGTTCCTGGAGATCGGCCCCGGCGCGACCCTGACCGAGCTGGCCGCGGACTGCCTGGACGACGCCGAGGACACGGCCGTGCTCCCTGCGATCCGGGACGACGACGTGCGCGCCGCGATCGCCGCCCTGCACGTTCGAGGGCACGGACCGGACTGGGCCGCCTGGTACGCCGGCAGCGGAGCGCGCCCGGTGCCCCTCCCGACTTACGCCTTCCAGCGCAGCCGGTTCTGGCTGCCCCCCGAAACCGCACCCGCCGCGGAAAGCAGCGAGGACACGGAGTTCTGGGACGCCGTCGCCGGCGGCGACCCGGAGCGGTTCGGCAAGCTCCTCGGCACCGACCTCGACGTCACCGAGCTGCTGCCCGTGCTGGCGCGCTGGCGACGCGGCCGCGACCAGGACGCCGAGGCGGACCGGCTGCGGTACCGGATCAGCTGGCAGCCGGTCGCCGACCGCGACGCCACCAAACGGAACTGGGCACTGCTGCACCCCGCCGGGCACTCTGTCCCCGAGCCGCTGGCCACCGCACTCGGCGGCACCGTGCGCGCCGTCGAGCCCGGTGCCTCCCGCACCGAGATCGCCGCGCTCCTGCGCGAATGCGGGCCGGTCGACGGCTTCGTGTCCTTGCTGGCGCTGGACGAACGGCCGCACCCGGACGCTCCCGGCGTCCCCGTCGGGCTCGCCCTGACCACCGCCCTCGTCCAGGCCGCGGCGGACCTCGACCTCGAGGTCCCGCTGTGGTGCGCGACCCAGTCCGCCGTCTCGACCGGCCCCGCCGACCGACTCGACGCGCCCGGTCAGGCGATGGCCTGGGGGCTCGGCCGGGTCGCGGCACTGGAACATCCGCGCTGGTGGGGCGGGCTGGCCGACCTGCCGCAGACGGTGGACCGGGCGGCGGCCGAACGGCTGGCCGGGGTGCTGGCCGGGGACGAGAACCAGATCGCGGTCCGCGCGTCCGGGGTGTTCGCGCGGCGTCTGCTGCGCGCTCCGGCGGCGAACGGGGCCGGCGGCTGGCCGCGCCGCGGCACCACCCTGGTCACCGGCGCGTTCGGCGCGCTGGGCCGTCGGCTCGCCCGGTGGCTGGCCGCCGAAGGCGTCGAGCGGCTGCTGCTGACCGGACGCCACGCCGACGCCCCCGGGTTCGTCGCCGAACTGACCGCGCTCGGCGCGGAGGTCGAGGCGGTCGCGTGCGACGTCGCCGATCGGCAGGCGGTGGCGAACCTGCTGGCCGCGATCCCCGCCGACCGGCCGCTGACCGCCGTCGCGCACGCGGCCGGGGTGCTGGACGACGGCGTCATCGGCGCGCTGGACCCGCAGCGCCTCTCGCGGGTGCTGCGCGGCAAGGCCGACGGCGCTCGCCACCTCCACGACCTCACCAGCGGACTGGAAGCGTTCGTGCTGTTCTCCTCCGCGACCGGAGCCGTCGGCAACGCCGGACAGGCCAACTACGCGGCGGCCAACACCTACCTCGACGCGCTCGCGGACCAGCGGCGTGCGGACGGGCTGCCCGCGACCTCGCTGGCCTGGGGGCCATGGGGCGACGGCGGCATGGCGGTGGACGGCGCGGACGCGACGGTGGTCGGGGATCGGTTGCGCCGCAACGGCATGACCGTGCTCGCTCCCGACGTCGCCCTCGCCGCGATGGCGAAAGCGGTCGCCAACGACGAGTCCGGTCTCGTGCTCGTCGACGTCGACTGGGACCGGTTCCTCCAGGCGTTCGCCGGCACCCGGCCCAGCCCGCTGTTCCGAGAGCTGCCGGAAGCCCGCCAGAGCCAGGCCGCCGCACCGGCGGCCGAACCGGCCACGCTGCGGCTGACGGGCCTGTCGACGGCGCAGCGCCGCCGCGAACTGCGCGACCTGGTCTGCGAGCTCGCCGCGTCGATCCTCGGGCACGCCTCGGCCGCGCAGGTCCAGCCGAACCGGCCCTTCCACGAGCAGGGGCTCAGCTCGCTCGGCGTGGTCGAACTGCGCAATCAACTCGGCGCGCGGACCGGGCTGCGCGTGCCCGCCAGCGCCCTGTTCGACCATCCGACCCCGGTCGCGCTGGCCGGGTACCTGGAAGCCGAACTAGCGGACGCCCCGGCCGAAACGCCGACAGCGTCCGAAGAACCGACCGCGGCGGTCGAAGAAGGTTCCGAAGTGTCCGAAGCGGACGTGCTCGGCCGGGCCGAACGGGAAGTCTTGCTGGCGCTGGAGGATCTCATCGATGACTGACAACGGCGAGTTGCTGGCCACGCTGGACCGGGTGACCTCCGCGCTGCGGGCCACCAGGGAGCGGCTGCGCGCGACGCAGGCGCGGGCGCGGGAGCCGATCGCGATCGTCGGAACCGGCTGCCGGTTCCCCGGCGGGGTGACCGACCCCGACGCGCTGTGGCGGCTGCTCGAAGACGGCAAGGACGCGGTGACGGCGTTCCCCGCCGACCGCGGCTGGCCCGCCGACCTCTCCGGCGCGGGCGGCTTCCTCTCCGACCCCGCATGGTTCGACGCCGCGTTCTTCGGCATCGGCCCGCGCGAAGCCGAGTCGATGGACCCGCAGCAGCGGTTGCTGCTGGAGGTCTCCTGGGAGGCGCTGGAACGGGCCGGCATCGACCCGGCTGGCCTGCGCGGCTCCCGCACCGGCGTGTTCACCGGCACCAGCGAGCAGGACTACCGGCAGCTGTTGCTGCCTCGCCTGGACGAGCACGCCGACCATCTGGCGACGGGCACCTCGGCCGCCGTGGTGTCCGGGCGGGTCGCCTACCTGCTCGGGCTGGAAGGGCCGTCGGTCTCGGTCGACACCGCGTGCTCGTCCTCGCTGGTCGCCCTGCACCTGGCAGTGCGCGCGCTGCGCGGGGGAGAATGCGACCTCGCGCTGGCCGGTGGCGCGCTGGTGATGTCCACCCCCGGCATCTACCGCGCGTTCGAACAGCAGGGCGCGCTCGCCTCTGACGGGCGCTGCAAGGCCTTCGGCGACGGCGCGGACGGCGTCGGCTGGGGCGAAGGCGCCGGCGTCGTCGTGCTGGAACGCCTGTCCGACGCCCTCGAACAGGACCATCCCGTGCTGGCCGTGGTCCGCGGCACCGCGATCAACTCCGACGGTGCCTCCAACGGCCTGACCGCGCCCAACGGACTGGCCCAGCAACGCGTCATCCGCGCTGCCCTCGCCGACGCCGGGCTGCGCCCCGAGGACATCGACGCGGTCGAGGCGCACGGCACCGGCACCCGGCTCGGCGACCCCATCGAGGTCGCCGCCCTGCAAGCGGTCTTCGACGGGGACCGGGCCGCGCCGCTCGCCCTCGGCTCGGTCAAGTCCAACCTCGGGCACAGCCAGGCCGCCGCCGGGGTCGCCGGACTGCTGAAAATGGTGCTCGCCCTGCAGCACCGCACCCTGCCCCGCACCCTGCACGCGGACACCCGTTCGTCCCAAGTGGGCTGGACCGGCGCGGTCGAGGTGCTCACCGAGAACCGCCCGTGGCCTGCCGAGGAAGGGCGGCCGCGCCGGGCCGGCGTGTCCGCGTTCGGCATCAGCGGCACCAACGCGCACGCGGTCGTCGAAGAGGCACCGGAGCGCCCCGCCGCCGCGCCGGCCGGGAAGGACCAGCTGCCCTGGGTGCTGTCCGCGCGCAGCGAATCCGCTTTGCTGGCCAAAGCCGGACAGCTGCTGTCCCATGTGGACGGACGTGATCCGGTGGCGCTGGCACACGCGTTGATCGCTTCGCGCAGCACCTTCGAACACCGCGCTGTCGTGCTGGACGAAGACCCGCGGATGGCGCTGGACGTGCTGGCCTACGACTCGATCACCCCCGGCCTGGTGCGCGGGACCGCCGATCTGACCGGCAAGGTCGTGTTCGTCTTCCCCGGACAGGGCGGCCAGTGGGCGGGCATGGCCGCGGACCTGCTCGACAGCTCCCCGCTGTTCCGCGAGCACCTCGAACGGTGCGCCCGCGCGCTGGCCCCGCACACCGACTGGGACCTCCTCGCCGTCCTGCGGCAGGCCCCGGACGCGCCGTCGTTGGAGCGCGTCGATGTCGTGCAGCCCGCGTTGTTCGCGGTGATGGTGTCGCTCGCCGCCGTCTGGCGTGCTTCGAATATCGAACCGGACGCGGTGATCGGCCACAGCCAGGGCGAGGTCGCCGCCGCGCACGTCGCGGGAGTGCTGAGCCTGGAAGACGCCGCGCTCGTGGTCTGCCGCCGCGCGAAGGCGTTGACCGCCCTGTCCGGCCTCGGCGGCATGGTCTCGGTCGAACTGTCCGCCGAGCTGCTGCAGCCCCGTCTGGAGGAGCGGCTGGTGCTCGCCGCGATCAACGGGCCGGACTCGGTGGTCGTCGCCGGGGCTCCCGAAGCGCTCGACGCGCTGGTGACCGAGATGGCCGAGTCCGGGATCAAGGCCCGCCGCCTGGAGGTCGACTACGCCTCGCACTCTCCGGCGGTGGAGCTGGTCCGCGAACGGCTGCTCGCCCAACTGGCCCCGGTCACGCCCCGGGCCGCGGAAATCCCGTTCCACTCCACGGTGACCGCTTCCGTGCTGACCGGCACCGAACTCGACGCCGGGTACTGGTACCGGAACCTGCGCCAGCCGGTGCGGTTCGCGGAAACGCTGGCGGGCCTGCCGACGCCGGAGTTCGCCTTCTTCGTCGAGGTCGGCCCGCATCCGGTGCTCGCGCCCGCAATGGCCGCGACGGTCGGGGAAGACGCCGTCGTCACCGGCACCCTGCGCCGCGACGAAAGCGGCCGGGGAGCGTTCTTCGGCGCGCTGGCCGAGGTCTACGTCCGCGGATTGAGTCCGAAGTGGACGGAACTGGGCGAGCCGGGCAGTCCCGGGTTCGCCGCGCTGCCGACCTACCCGTTCGAACGCAAGCGGTTCTGGTTGGCGCAGAAGGAAGTCCGCCGCAGCACGCATCCGGTGCTCGACCCGCCGGTCGAGCTGGCGGGCACCGGCGAACTCGTGCTCGCGGGCCGGCTGTCGACGGCGGAGACGCCGTGGCTGGCCGATCACCGCGTGCTGGACGCGGTGGTGCTGCCCGGTACCGCTTGGCTCGAACTCGCCTTGCAGGCCGCTGCCGCTGCCCGGTGCCCGGCGGTCAAGGAACTCACCCTGGAACGTCCGCTGATCCTGCCGAACGACGCGACGGTGGCGGTCCAGCTGCGGGTCGGAGCCCCGGATGCGGACGGGCAACGCGGCCTGGAGCTGCACGCGAGGGTTGACGGCTCGGCGTGGGTCCGGCACGGCGAAGGAATTCTCGGCCCGCAGCAGGCGGAACCCGAGCCGCTCGGCGCGTGGCCGCCGGAAGGTGCGGAATCGGTCGCGCACGACGGGCACTACGCCGGCCTGGTCGAGCGAGGACTGCGTTACGGCCCGGCCTTCCAGGGCTTGCGCGAGGTGTGGCGACGCGGTGACGAGGTCTTCGCCGAGATCAGCTGCCCGGTCGACACCAAGGGTTTCACCGTGCACCCGGCGCTGCTCGACTCCGCCTTGCACGCCCTCGGCTTCGCGGCCGGCGTCCCCGCCGTCGACGGCCCGATGTTGCCGTTCTGCTGGACCGACGTGACCGCGCATTCCACGCGCCCGGCGGCGTTGCGAGTTCGCCTGCGCGGCGAGCTGAGCGGCTCGGTGCGGCTGGACGTCGCCGACGACCGCGGCACTCCGGTGCTGTCGGTGGCCTCCCTGGCACTGCGGCCTGCCGCGGCCCGCGACGGCGTGCCCAGGGACGCGCTGTTCCGGGAGAAATGGGTCGAGGTTCCCGCCACCGGCAGCGCCGCGGGCACTGTCGTGGCTGTCGACACGGACAGCGCACAGTTCCCCGCGTACGCGGACCTGAACGCGCTGGCCGCCGCTGTCGTGGCGGGAGAACCGGTGCCGAACGCGGTACTCGTCAACGCTTCCGAGGGCTCGGTGCGGGATTCCGCGCACCGAGCGCTGGCGCTGGTGCAGTGGTGGCTCGCCCATCCGGCGTTCGCCGCGTCGAAGCTGGTGTTCCGCACGACGGGCGCGGTCGCGGCCAGGGGCGGCGACGAGCTGCGCGACCTGGCCGGCGCGGGCGTGAGCGGCCTGGTGCGCTCCGCCCAGACCGAGGAACCCGGCCGGTTCGTCCTGCTCGACGCCGACGAGGTCACGCCCCTGACTGTGGCTGCCGCGCTCGGCACCGGCGAACCCGAACTCGCCCTGCGCGGGGGAGTGCTGCTGGCACGCCGCCTGGTGCGGGCGTTCGCCCCGACGCCCACACGGTTCGCCGGCGCGGACGACGTCGTGCTGATCACCGGCGGCACCGGCACCCTCGGCGGACTCCTCGCCCGCCACCTGGCGACCGCCCACGGTTTGCGGCGGCTGGTGTTGCTCAGCCGCCGCGGCTCCGCACCGGAACTGGTCGCCGAACTCGCCGGGCTCGGTGCGACGGCCGTCGTGGAGTCCTGCGACGTCACCGACCCGGCCCAGCTGTCCCGCGTGCTCGCCGAACACCAGCCGACCATCGTCGTGCACGCGGCGGGCGCGCTCGCCGACGGCGTCGTGGCGGCCCAGACCCCGGAGCAGCTGGACGCGGTGCTGCGGCCGAAAGCGGAGGCCGCGCTGCACCTGCACGAACTCACGAAAGACAAGCCGCTCAAGGCGTTCGTGCTGTTCTCCTCGGCCGCGGCCGTCGCGGGCAGTGGCGGCCAGTCGAACTACGCCGCCGCGAACGCGGTCCTCGACGGGCTCGCCCGTCGGCGGCACGTACTCGGCCTGCCCGCGCTTTCGCTGGCGTGGGGGCGATGGGCCGAGCGCAGCGATCTGACCCGGCACCTCGCCGTCGGCCCCGACGAACTGGCCACCGAGGAAGCGCTCGCGCTGTTCGACGTCGCGGTGTCGCTGCGCGATCCCGTGCTGGTGCCCGCCCGGTTCGACCCGGAGGGCGCCGAGGATCGGCCCCTGCTGCGGGAACTGGCCGACCGGCCGGACACCGAGGACGGCGACCTGCGGCAATGGCTGGACGGCCTCGCCGGCCAGGAACGGGAACAAGCGCTGCTCGACTTCGTCCTTACCACCGTCGCGGGCGCGCTCGGGCACGAGGACGCCGCGGAACTGCGCCCCACCGCAGGGTTCCTGGAGATCGGCGTCGACTCGCTGGCCGCGGTCCGGATCCGCAACCAGCTCGCCGGGGCGCTGCGGCTGCGGCTGCGCGCGACGGTGACCTTCGACCACCCCAGCCCCGTGGTGCTGGCCCGGCACCTGGCCGAACTGCTGACCACCGGTGCGGAGGAGGCGATCGACGAGGAAGGCGCGCGGATGCGCGAATCGGTGCTGATCGCCCGAGACTCCGAATGGCAGGCGACCCGCACCTTCGCCGACTCCGTCGCCGATTTGGCCGAGCGGCCCGTCCCGGTCCGGCTGGCCGGCGGCGACGCGCGCACCGCGCTGGTCTGCGTCCCCGGCATCGTCGGTATGTCCGACCCGGTGCAGTTCGCGCGGCTGGCCAGGTCCTTCAAGGGCGAGCGGGACGTCTGGGCGGTGCGGCACCCGGGGTACCGCCGCGCCGAGGCACTGCCCCGGACCCGGGAAGTGCTGGTAGACCTGCACGCGGAGGCCCTGCGCGCCGAACTCGGCGACCAGCCGTTCGTGCTGACCGGACTGTCCGCGGGCGGACTGGTCGCGCACCAGATCGCGCGCCGCCTGCACGAACTGGGCACCCCGCCCGCCGGGGTGGTGGTGCTCGACAGCTACGTGCCCAGCGAGCATCAGCGGCTGGTCCGGCTGCTGCCGGGGCTCGGCGAGGAAGCACAGGCCCGGATGGACAACCCGGACCTCGCGGTTCCCGGCGACGACGGCTGGATCACCGCGATGCTGCACTACCAGGACTTCGACTGGGCCCCGGCCGAACTGCCGATCCCGGTGCTGTTCGTCCGCGCCGCCAAGCCGCTGGAGGGCTGGCCGTCGGACTGGGCGCCGGTCTGGCCGTTCCCGCACACGCTCGCCACCGCCCCCGGCAACCACTTCACCATCCTCGAGGAGCACGCGGCGGACACCGCGGCGCTGATCGGGGCATGGCTGCGCGACGCCCTCTCACCCGCGGGCGACGAGCAATCCGACCGGACGACCACCTGAGGGGATCCACCGTGCCACCCATGCGAACCGCCCGGCTGGCCGGGCACACCCTTGGCGAAAGCCTTGCCCTGCTGGCGAAATCGACCCCCGAGGCGCACGCCAGGTTCCCCACCGCGGGTGACGGGATCACCGCCGCCGAACTGGACCTCGCCGCCACCGCCGCCGCGCACGAGTTCCTCCGCGCCGGGGTGCGCCCCGGCGACGTGGTCGGCGTGCTGGTGCCGACCGCGGCCCGCTTCTTCACCACGATCTTCGGCCTCTGGCGCGCCGGGGCCGCGGTGAGCGTGCTGCCGGTGCAGGCCGGATTCGCGGACGTGCCCAACACCGCGCGGCGGCTGGCGCGGATCGTGACCGCTGCGGGCATGCGCAACCTCGTGCTCGACCCCGGCTACGCCGAACTCGGCGAGGCGCTGCGGGAACTCGGCACCGGCGTGGCGCTGGTGCCGCCGCCGGACCCGCACGGCACCGGCGACGCGCACTCGCTGCCGACCGTCGAACCGGACTCGCTGGCCGTCGTGCAGTTCACCTCGGGCAGCACGAGCCTGCCCAAGGGCGTGATGCTGCCGCATGCCACGACCATGGCCGGACTGCGGGCCTGCGTGGTCTCCGGCGCGTTCAGCCCAGACGACGTGTTCCTCCAGTGGGTGCCGACCTTCCACGACATGGGACTGATCGGGCTCCAGTCGCACTGGCTGAACGGCGCGGACGTGCACGTCTTCGCGCCGACCACCTTCCTGCGGCGCCCGGAAGCGGTGCTGGCGCACTTCGCCGAGCACCGCGGCACCGTGATGACCGGCCCCAACTTCTCCTACGACTACCTCGTCGACCGCGTCCCCGCCGAGCGGCGGGCAGCCATGGACCTCTCCAGCTGGCGGCTGGCCTTCAACGGCGCGGAACCGGTCAGCGCGGCGACCGTCCGCCGGTTCGCCGAAGCCTTCGCGCCCGGCGGTGTGGACCCGTCGGTGATGTACCCGGTGTACGGGATGGCCGAAGCCACCCTGTCGATCAGCTACCCCAGCCCGGGTTCCCTCCCGCAGATCCGCGCGGTGGACCGCCAGGAGCTCAGCGGCACCGGCCTCGCGCGTCCGGTGCCCGAATCCGCAGGCGCGGCCAAGCCGGTGGTTTCGGTCGGCCGCGCGGTGCACGGCATCGAGCTGCGGGTGATGCGCGACGACGGCGCCGTCGCCGCCGACGGCGAACTGGGCGAAATCCAGATCACCGGCGAAGCGGTGACCACCGGCTACTTCCGGGACCCCGAAGCGACCGCCGCGGCGTTCGACTCCGGCTGGTTCCGCACCGGCGACCTCGGCTTCGAATTGGACGGCGAGCTGTACGTCACCGGGCGGCGCAAGGAGATGGTCGTGGTGCACGGCCAGAACTTCTTCCCCGACGACGTCGAGACCGTCGCCCGGACCGTGCCCGGGATCTACCGCGGCCGGTGCGTCGCCTTCGCTGACACCGACGACGAAGGCGGCGAACGGATCGGCGTGATCGTCGAGACCGCCGAAGACGCCGCCACGGTCAGCGAGGCGGTCCGTCGGCGGATCGCCGCCGAGGTGGACCTGCCGCGGGTGGCGGTCTACCCCGTCAAACCGCGCTGGATCCCGCGCACCACCAGCGGGAAATGGCAGCGGGTCCTGGCCGCGCGGCTCCTCGCCGAGGGCGCTGGGGGCACTGCGGGCGCCAAGGACCGGGCCGAAGTTTCCGAGACCGCACCCGACGCGCAAGGAGAACGAGTGTGAACACCAGGACGACTTCGCGGGCCGGCGTGCCCCTGCTCGCCGACGAGCAGATGCACAGTGCCCGCATCTTCGCCGAATACCAGCACGCCACCTGGGAAATGCACCACATCCCGTGGTCGGAGTTCACCCCGCAGGCGGTGCGACCCGAGCACGTGGTCTTCGCCAAGGGCGCGATCATCGGCGAGTCCAATGTGGTCGCCGCGACGCACGGGCTGCTCAACGAGTTCGGCATGGACTACGACTTCTCGCAGTTCACCTGCATCTGGGGCTACCAGGAGATCCAGCACCACCTCGCGTTCCAGACCTGGTTGCAGCTGGCGGGCCACAGCATCGAGCACCGCACCATCGCGTCGATGCGCGAGGCGTACCCGCCGGGCGTCACCCGGGCGGCGACCTTGGCCACCAACGTGATCTGCGAGGTGCTCGCCACCCACGCCTACAAGTGCGTGGCGCGCAGCATGGAAGAGCCGGTGCTGGCGGAGATCCTGCGCAAAGCGAGCGGCGACGAAGCCCGGCACGCGCGCGAATTCGTGTACTACACGGCGCAGCAGCTGGCCGAGCGGCCCGAAGAACTCGCTTCGGTGGTCGAGACCCTCTACATCTACATGGGCACCACCCGCGACCTGTACCGCCACCCGGTGAGCCGCTTCAAGGGCAACCTGCCCGAGCTGGAGGGCCACGAGACCATCGACGAGATGTTCGCCTACTTCGCCGAGGTCGACGAGGACGGCGCAGAGTGGGCGAAGTGCTGCGAGCAGCTGTTCAAGTACTTCTCCGCGATCACCGGGTACAAGCTGACGAAAATGGCCGACGTCCGGCGCGCGATCGCCGAGGAGTCGATCAAGGCCGAGGCGGCCGCGGTATGACCGTCGCGTCGTCTCTGCCGGGGGAGGAGATCGAATTCCCCTGGCACGCCGAACCGTCGTTCAACTGCTTCGGCTGCGCGCCGCGCAACCCGGTCGGCCTCAAACTGCGGATGCGGAAGCTGCCGAACGGCGAATTCGGTGCGGTGACAGTGTTCTCGCCGGACTATGCGTCCTACCCGGGGATCGTGCACGGCGGCATCGTGCACGTGCTGCTGGACGAGGTCATGGGCGACACTCTCGCGCTGGTGCACGGCATGCTCGCGTTCTCGGTGAGCCTGAGCAGCCGGATGCTGCTGCCGCTGCGCGTCGACGTGCCGTACACGACGGCCGCGCGGATCACCGGACAGGGCAACGGCGTGCTGCACACCGAAGCCGAGATCACCGGACCGGACGGCGAGGTGCACGTGATGGCGCGCGGCACCTTCCAGCCGATCCGCTCCGAACAGGCGAAGGACCTGATGGATCTGGACGAGGCCGCGTTCGGCCGCGTCAGCCACTATTTCGACCACGGAACAGGAGAATCATGAGCACCGACACGATCACCCGCGAGGAGATCGCGGCCGCGACCGCCGAGACCCTCGCCGGGGAGCTGAAGATCCCGGCCGCCGACATCGCCGCCGACGACGTCCTGCGGGACCTGCCCGGCGCGGACTCGATGAAGATGCTGCGTGTGGTGTCCAAACTGGAACGCCGGTGGGACGTCGAGTTCGAGGACGAGCAGATCTTCGCGGTCAAGACCGTCGACGAACTGGTCGAGCTGGTGCGGAAGGGCATCGGAGACGAGCTGGCGGGGTCATGACCGCGACGACCCCGCAGCAGGCGCGCGACGCGACGAACCAGCATTACGAGCTGCCGCCGGAGCTGTTCGCGCTCTATTTGGACCAGCGGTTGAAGTACAGCTCCGGGCTGTACGACGCCGAGCACACCGACCTTGACGACGCGCAGACGAACAAACTGCACTTCGTCGCGCGCGAACTCGGCCTGCGCGGCGGGGAGCGGCTGCTCGACATCGGCTGCGGCTGGGGAAGCCTGCTGCTGTTCATGGCACAGGAATACGACTGCCGCGTGACCGGTGTGACGCCGTCCGGACCGCAGGCGGACTTCATCCGGGCGCGCGCGGAGGAAATGGGCGTCTCCGAACTGGTCACGCTGGTGCCCGGGGCTTTCACCGGCGTTGAGGTCCCCGGGCCGTTCGACGCGGTGACCATGCTGGGCTCGATCGTGCACATGCCCGACCGGACCGACGTGCTGCGCAAGGTTCGCGGGCTGCTGCGGCGGAACGGGTCGCTGTACGTGTCGGAAAGCTGTTTCCGCGACCACGAGACCTATCGCGAGTTCTCCCGGCGGCCCGGCACCGTGCACGTCACCGACAGCATTTTCGGCTTCGCCGACATGGTGCCCGCGTCGGTGCTGGTGGAGGCGATGGAGGCGGCGGGGTTCAGCCTCGCCGGGCTGACCGACCTGACCGCGCACTACCACCGCACGATCGAGCAGTGGGAGGAACGCGTGCACGCCCGGCGCGAGCGCGTCGAAGAGGTCGCGCCCGGCATGAGCGAACCGCTGGTCCGATACCTGCAGACGGCGAACGCGGGCTGGGGCTACACCACCAAGCACTACGCGTTCACCGCGGTCAAATCGCGCATGGGCCCGACGGAGGTGCGATGAACCCGGCCGCGGAGCCCGGCATTCGTGCGGGACTGCCGCCGGAGGAGATGCGGCGGCTGGCCGGCTTCGCGGTCAGCCGTGCGGGCGCCCGGCAGTGGTCGGTCGACGATTTGGCATGGGACGCGCTGCGCCCGGAGGAGCTGACCGAGACCGACAGCTCGGTGGTCCGGTTCATCACCTTCATCGAGGACCACATTCCCGGGTACCTCACGTATTTCCTCGAAGCGTTCCCGGTCTCCGGCGGCGATCAGGCCATCGAGGAGTTCTGCTTCAACCGGGAGTACTTCCGGTTCCTGATCTCCTGGGCCAACGACGAGGAACGGCACGCCTCGGTGCTGACCAGGTACCAGATCGAGGCGGGCATCAGCGATCCGGACACGCTGATGCGGGAGCTGGCGCAGGAGGGGCGGAAGAAGTTCGCACTGCCCTATGAAACGCCGGTGCAGGCGTTCACCTACACGCTGGTGCAGGAGAAGGCGACGCAGCTGTTCTACCAGCGGTTCAAGGCGGTCGCCGCGGAGCCGGTGCTGCGCGATCTGCTGCACCGGCTGGCCCGTGACGAAGCCCGGCACTTCGCGTTCTACAGCGAACTCGTCGGCGCCTACATCGAGCGACACGGACTCGGCGCGACGGTGGCGGACCTGAAGGACGTGCTGGCCACGTTCCGGATGCCGCTGGCCGACACGCTCAAGGGCTATTGGCGGTGGTCGATGAAGGTCGCCGACGCCACGTCGTACGACCACACCGAGGCCTACGACGCGCTGGTGCGGCTGGTCACCGGCTTCGCCGGCGAGAGCGGCCGGGCCTCCGCCGCGGACCTGACCGAGTTCGTGCACCGGATCCGCGCCATCTGACCAGGGACGAGACGAGATGAGCACACTGTTCGACCCCCGTGACCCCGCGGTGCGCACCGATCCGTACCCGGTGTACCGGAAGCTGCGGGAGACCGATCCCGTACACCAGTCGGACTTCGGGTTCTGGGTGCTCTCGCGCTACGCCGACGTGAATGCCGTGCTGTCCGCGTCCGGCGTGTCCAGCGAGTTCTACCGGAGCCAGAGCTGGACCGAACGGCGGGGCGGCCCGGACAGCCCGCTGGTGACCAGCGTGCGAAGCTGGATGCTGATGCTGGACGGCCCCGCGCACCGGCGGATCCGCGCGGTGATCGGGAAAGTCTTCACCCGCGCCTCGGTAGACCGCCTCCGCCCGAGGGTGGCGGCGGAGACCAACCGCCTCCTCGACGCCGTCGGCGAGGGGCCCACAGACTTGATCGCCGACCTGGCCTTGCCGCTGCCGGTTACGGTCACCTGCGATTTGCTGGGTCTCCCGACGGAGCATCGGGACCAGTTCCGCCTGTGGACCGAACAGATCAGCCGGGTGATCGACCCGGCGATCACCGTCGAGGACTCGGCGGAGATGAACCGGGCGGAGACGGAGTTCCGGGAGTACGTCAAGGAGGAGCTGGACCGGCGCCGGGCCGAACCCCGGGAGGACATTCTGTCGCTGCTGGCCCACGCTGAGGTGGACGGCGTACGCCTGACTGACCACGAGATCATTGCGAACATCCTGTTTCTGTTCGTGGCCGGTCATGAGACTACGGTGAACCTGATCGGGAACGGGTTGCTCGCGCTCTTGCGCCACCCGGACCAGTTGAAGCTGCTGCGGTCGAATCCGGACTTGATCCCCGGTGCGATGGATGAGCTGACGAGGTACGACGCTCCGGTGCAGATCTTGTCGCGGCTGCTGGACGAGCCGGTGGGGCTTGGCGAGGCGGTGTTGCCGGCGGGGTCCAAGGTGATGTTGTTGTTCGGTGCGGCTTGTCGGGACCCGGAGCGGTATCCGGAACCGGATCGGTTGGATGTCACTCGGGGCGCGGTGAAGAATCTGGCGTTTAGTGGTGGGCCGCATTATTGCTTGGGCGCGGCGCTGGGGAAGATGGAAGCGGCGACGGTGTTGCGGGAATTCCTGGGGAGGTATCGGGGGATTGAGATGGTGAATGAGGGGGAGTTGCGCTGGCGGGGGAATGTGAGCTTTCGGGGGTTGGAGAGTTTTCCGTTGATGCTTAAGCGGTAGGGGTAGGGTGGGGTCCTGTCATGGTTTCCGTGTAAGCCACGGATGATTTCTTGCTGATTCCAGTGGAGTGGTAGTCGGTTAGTGCTTGTTTCCAGCCTCGGGTTCCGGTTCCCGATGGTCCGCCTCGGTTGCTGGTGATGTTGCGGAGTCCGAGGTATCGCGGCGGTGTCGCTGTCGAGATGGCCGCAGTTCGTGGTAATTTTCCGGAGTTGGAAGTTGATGTTCTCGATGAGGTTTGTCGTGTAGACGATCCGGCGGAGTTCGGGTGGGTAGTCGAGAAATGGCGTGAAGTCGTTCCAGGCGTGTCGCCAGAACTGGATCGCGGCGGAGTATTGTTTGCCGAAATCTTTGTCGAACTGGGTGAGTGCGATCTCGGCCGCTTCGAGTGTCGGTGCGGTGTAGATGTCCCGCATGGCGGCGGCGACTTTTTCCGGTCGCCGTAGGAGATCACGTGTACGACGCAGGTTTGGACCACGGTGTCGGGGAACGCGCCGCGGATCGCGCCGGGCAGGCCGTCGCAGCAGGCGATCAGGATGTCTTTCACGCCACGGTTGCGCAGGTCGGTTCGTCGAGCCGCTCGGCGGCCGGATCTGGCGGAGTACTTCGACATCGGGCAGTCGCGCTCAGTGCCTTGGGAGCGCAGGACCGAGGCATCCCGGTTGCTCGCCGAGCTGAAGAATCCGCGCCGGATGTGGAACGCCCTGGTCGTCGGCGAGGGCACCCGATGCTGGTTTGGCAACCAGTTCTCGCTAATCGCCCCGCGGTTCGCCGCCTATGGGGGTGGAGCTGTGGGTGCCGGAGCTCGGCGGGCGGTTTGATCCGCGGAACCCTTCGCACAAGATGCTGATGAGCGTGCTAGGCGGCATGAGCGAGTCGGAGCGGCAGCACGTTCAGGCTCGGGTGAGGGCAGCGATGGACGCGCAGGTCCTCAACGAGGGACGGCACCAGGGCGGCCGCACGCCGTACGGCTACGTGGTCGTAGACGGCGGACCTCATCCGAACCCGAGGAAGGCTGCGGAGGGGTTCCGTCTACGGGTGCTCGCGATCGACGAGCCTGCTGCCGAGGTCGTGCGGCGGATCTTCGCCGAGTACCTCGACGGGAAGGGCGACCGAGCGATCGCGAACGGGCTCAATCTCGATGGGATCCCGTGCCCTTCCGCTCGGCGGCCGGAGCAGAACCGGCATCGGCTCGCCGACGGATGGCAGGGCAGCACGACGCGATCGATTCTGGAGAACCCGCGCTACACCGGGTACGCCATCTTCGGTCGATGGGCGAAGCATGAGACGCTCCTGAACCCTGACGACGTAGGCGCTGGCCATGTGGTCCGGTTCCGGCGTGCGGCACCTGACCGCATCGTGCGCTCACGGCAGCCGGCGCATCCGAAGATCGTTTCGGTGGAGGACTTCACGCAGGCCCAGCTCATGCGCAGGTCACGGGCTGCTGGCGGACTGCGCGGTATCGCGAAGCTGGAGCGCGAGCGGCCCGCCGCCAAGCACACGTACCTGCTGAAAGGGCTAGTGCGCTGTGACATCTGCGCTCGGAGGATGCAGGGTGCGGTGATTCGTAAGGGCATCTACTACCGGTGCATCGCGCGGACGATGGCGCCGGGGTCGCCGGTGCTGGCCGATCATCCGAAGACGGTGAACCTTCGCGAGGACGTCGTGATCCCACCGCTCAATGCCTGGCTTTGCCAGGTCTTCGACCCGGACAACCGCGACGAGACCGTGGCCGCGATGGCCGGAGCCCAGCCGGGTGGGTCGGGAACGGGACGCGAGACCGTCGAGAAGCGGTTGAAGGCCGCAGAGGCACGGCTGCGGCGTCATCAGGCGGCGATCGAGGCTGGCGTGGATCCGGCAGCGCTCGTGGACGCGATGAACCTTGCTCAGGCGGAGCGCCAGGCGGCACGAGAGGAGCTGGAGAACCTGCCTGAGTCCGCCACGATCGACGCGGCGGAGGTGTACGCAATGCTGGACTCGCTGGGTGATGTCGAGCGGGCACTCAACTCGCGGAACCCGGACCGCATCACGCAGGTCTACCGGGATCTCGGGCTGCAAGTGCTCTATGACAACAAAAAAGAGGCGGTCGTAGTGACCGCCTCTCCACGTGTGGATAACGTGTGTGTCCGAGGGGGGACGCGGTCACAAATCCGTGGCAGATCTCCTAATTTCTGGGAGGTCATGTGTGGACGATACATGACCTCGAGACCGTTGCTCCACTCAGCAGCCGCGGAGGGCCTGTCACTGCTTGTCTTCGGTGGCCATGGGCGTCTTGCGTCGTTGTTGAAACGCAGTGAATTTCGCGGTCAGCTCAAACATGTAGTCCAATAGGGCCTCGCAGAGATCTAATGCGTCCTCGGCATCTTCTCGTGAGATCTGCGTTCCGGTGTAGTGTGCGCCTTGGTTGCCCAAGATCCGCAAGGCTTGTGCCCAGTCGAACAGGCGCTCATCGATCGCTCCGGATTCCTTCATCTCTCGAAGGCCCTCGAACAAGTTTCGCTTCTTGGTTCCCTTAACTGCGCACACACCTTCGAGGGTCCGGCGGACCATCACGCCGGCAGCGGTATATGCCTTGGCTTCGAAGCACAACCGCGCCTGTTCGTGTTCGTCGCGGAGTTCTCGCGGAACCGAGAGCCCGAGCCGCCGTCCGGGTGCCGGCCAGACGCGAGTTGGTTCGTCCCAGCCACCACCGTAGTCTTCGGATAGAAACAAGCTGGACTGTCCGCAGCTGGTGCAGCTGATCAACAAGCTCAGCAGCGGCGGTCCGTGCTCCGGGTCGTAGCCTTGGTGGCTTCCTTCGGTCTGACCCAGGACTGACTTCGAGCAGTGGGCACACACCATGGGGATGGCCTCAGGAATGAGCGACATGCACAGTTAGTCGCAAAGTCCGCTCCGCGGCGTTACAACGGTGCACGAATCATCGCAGGTAGGCGGCAACCGGGACGTGGATGAGTTCTGACTGTGGCACTGTGACCGATCGGAGCCCTTTCCGGCTCGATGTCGCGGGGCTTGACGCTCGGCTGGTGGAGGACCGCGGCCACCAGAGTATGGCGCGAGGGGCCGTGCGTGACCACCAGTTCTGTCGGTGCGAGCTCGTACCATGGGGCAGGCGAAAGCGAGGACCGCAGATGTTCGACTGCTCAGTGGACTACCCGACGGCAGTGGCCAGCTACGACGTCGAAGGCCTGGACGCGGCCATCGACTGGTCCTGTGACCACTTGCAAGACGACGACATCCTCACTGGTTGGACTCACCTGAAGTCAAATCTGCGCAACTGTGATCGGCTAGAACAGTTCGTAGCCCGGTATCGGAACGTCAAGCACGTGACGGGACGCGGCGGTGGATATGTCCGAGGTACCGGCCCGGTCTTGATGGCCTGGCCGGATATGGCCGACCTTGGTCAGCTGATCCAAGCTGGCGGCTATCACGTCCGAGCCCTCTGCGTCGTCACCTGGAACGCTGACGCGATCAGGCCCTGGGTTACGGCGGTCCGGCCCACCATCCTTGGCGACGACTCGCCATGGATGGAGTTGACTCCTGAGCTGGATGGCGTCGTACTCGAGGCTCTAAAGAGCATCACCCGCACGGTGAACCACAACAACACGATCTCGGCGGGGTTCGAGAAGGACCAGGTGGTGGGCACCCTGCTCGCCCTTCGCGACGCCGGCATTGCCATGGACGCCGAGGCTATCGAAGGCTGGTCGCTGGCCAACGGCTGGTCAGGCAAGAACCCGCAGCGGCTCGGCCAGTATGTGCGCGACATCAACGCCGGCAAACGCCCTCGCTGTCGCGCCATCCTTCGAGCTGACTACGCCGACTACCTACGTCGGCGCGCTGCTGGCGATGACGACTGACGCGCCTGCGTTCCCGGCCAGGGGCCGCGCGGCACTGGTACAAGTTCTCGCAGAATTAGAGATCAAGGACGAGCTCATGACGGTCTACACAGACTGGCTCAGGACTGACGGCTCACCTCAAGGAGCCATGGAGGCCCAGGCCGGGTTCCTTGATCGGGTCGCAGGATCGTACTGGGACCAGGTTCGCCACGTGATCAACGAATGGTGCTCTCACCTGCCAGCCAACTCGCGGCCAGGGTTGCGTAGTCGCCTACTGGACCGCAACGCCGATTCGAACGTCTACTCCGCGCTGTGGGAGCTGTATCTGCACGAGATGCTGCTCGGATCTGGGTACTCGGTGGAGATCGAGCAGCAAGTCGGCACTCGAGGACGGAAACCGGACTTCCTTGTCTCCCGAGGAGACGAGCAGTTCGTCGTCGAGGCGATCTGGACGGCTGAACGTATCGGTGACCCGCGGCACGGCAAACTAGCTGCTCAGTTACGTGACGCGATCGAGAAGAATATCCAGAGTCCTGACTTCGTCTTGTCCATGGCGATCGACAGAGTCGGGCCGGCTCTTCCGCCGCAGAAGCGATTGAAGTCCGAGCTGGGCCAGTTCTTGTCCGAACTGGACTACGGCAAAGTCGCCGCAGGAGGCGAGCGCCAACGAGCGCCGCGGTACACCTGGCGTGAAGCGGGATGGTCGGTCACTTTCGGCGCCATCCCGCGCGCCAAGCGCTCACGCAGCGGGCGGATCATCAGCATCTACCCAGCGATGAGCTTCTTCCGAGTCGACACTTCGCCGGTGCTCGACGCGGTCAAGAGGAAAGGCGGGAAGTACGGCAGGTTTGGAATCCCTTACGTCGTTGCCGTTGGTTGTGCGGGGGCGTTCGTCGAGGACGACGACATTGAGGCATCTCTGTACGGCAGCACGATCGAACGTGCCGATCGCGCAGGCATACCGACGTTCGAACGACAAGCAGATGGTTACTGGAAGCCAGGACGAGACGACGAGCATTCGATCGTCAGCGGAGTTCTCACCGTGGACAACCCTGCGCCATGGACCTGGACTAAGAAGAATCCCGCCCTGTGGATGAGCCCTCGTCAAGGGGCGCTCCCTGCGCCAGTCTTGCCGACATGGTCGACCGCCCGGGTTGACGGGGCCCTGATCGAACGTGAACCGGCAGCCGTCGCGCCTTACATCGCGCTGGGACTGGCTCAAGATTGGCCGGTTGGCGCTGCATTCGTTCGCGCCACGACGAGAAGCCGCACTGAGGTTAGTGGCCGACCTTCTGTGCACATCGGTCACCAGGGGCCTTCGAAGGCATGAGCCTAAGCTTTCCATAGAGCCATCGTTGGGTCGAAATGACTCTCGTTTGCGGAGGTTTCGTGCTCAATTCGCTAAACGAAGGGAGTATCTTCGGTACGTGACGATTTATGAGGCAATGCGCTGTTGTCTCAAAATTTAGAGTGAGCGACGTTGCTGTCATGGAAACGGCTCTGCTGGCGAGGGCGAGTCAGCGCCTCGCAGTGCGGTTAAATACAAGTACGTCCCATCCTGTCGTAATCATGAGCGCGCCGCCGGTGCTAAGCGCGACAGCTCCGATATCGCGGAAGTCGAAGGCGTTTAGTTCTTCACCGGTGGCGAGGTCCCAGACGCGTGCAGTGTTGTCGTTGCTGGCGGTGACAGCGACTGCGCGGCCCTCGATCGTGGCACAGGCTACTGCCTCGACGGATTTGGTGTGGCCGGTTAAGGTGGTGATTTCTTCACCAGTGGCGAGGTCCCAGACGCGTGCAGTGTTGTCGTTGCTGGCGGTGACAGCGACTGCGCGGCCCTCGATCGTGGCACAGGCCACCGCTTCAGGCCAGCCGGTGTGGCCGGTGAAGGTAGTGATTTCCTCGCCAGTGGCGAGGTCCCAGGCCCGCGCGACAGGTGTGCCGGCGGTGACGGCGATTGCGCGGCCCTCGATCGTGGCACAGGCCACCGCCCGCACGGAGCTGGTGTGGCCGGTGAAGGTGGTGATTTCTTCGGCAGTGGCGAGGTCCCAGACCCGAGCGGTCTTGTCGTTGCTGGCGGTGACGGCGACCGGCCGGCCGTCGAGCGTGGTGCAGGCCACCGCCCGCAGCGAGTCGGTGTGGCCGGTGAAGGTGGTGATTTCTTTGCCAGTGGCGAGGTCCCACACCCGCGCCGTTGTGTCGTCGCTGACGGTGATGGCGACCGAGCGGCCCCCGACGGTCGTGCTCGCCCCGGCGGCGATTCTGGCGGAGTGACCTAGCGCTGCGGGTGAATCACCCACGCTGGCAAAGAGACGCCAAACCCGTGACGTCTCGTCGATGCCCGCCGTGACGGCTATCGGGTGGCCTTCAAGGGTGGAGCAAGATACCGCCCGCACGGAGCTGGTGTGGCCGGTGAAGGTGGTGATTTCCTCGGCAGTGGCGAGGTCCCAGACCCGAGCAGTCTTGTCGCGGCCAGTGGTGACGGCGACCGGCCGGCCGTCGAGCGTGGTGCAGGCCACCGCTCGCAGTGAGTCGGTGTGGCCGGTGAAGGTGGTGATTTCTTCGGCAGTGGCGAGGTCCCAGACGCGTGCAGTGTTGTCGTTGCTGGCGGTGACGGCGACCGGCCGGTCATCGAGCGTGGTGCAGGCCACCGCCTCCAGCCAGTCGGTGTGGCCGGTGAAGGTGGTGATTTCCTCGCCAGTGGCGAGGTCCCAGACCCGAGCGGCAGCGCCGGCGGTGACGGCGATCGGGCGTCCCTTGAGCGTGGCGCAAGCCACCGCTTGCACAGAGCTCGTGTGGCCGGTTAATGCAAGAAGCTCCTCGCCGGTGGCGAGGTCCCAGACCCGAGCGGTCGCGTTGTTACCGGCCGTCACGGCGATCGGGCGTCCTTTGAGCGTGGTGCAGGCTACCGCTCGCAGTGAGTCGGTGTGGCCGGTGAAGGTGGTGATTTCTTCGCTAGTGGCGAGGTCCCAGACCCGAGCGGTGTTGTCCTCGCTGACCGTGACAGCGACTGCGCGTCCCCCGAGCGTGGTGCAGGCTACCGCTCGCAGTGAGTCGGTGTGGCCGGTGAAGGTGGTGATTTCTTCGCTAGTGGCGAGGTCCCAGACCCGAGCGGTGTTGTCCTCGCTGACCGTGACAGCGACTGCGCGTCCCCCGAGCGTGGTGCAAGCTGCCGCCATTATCGAGTTGGTGTGGCCGGTGAAGATTGCGTGAACGATGTGAGCAGCGTGCCGTCCAGTGGTCCAGCGTGGTCGCCACTCCAGTGATGCTGACAGCTCCTGGTGGAGGCGTGAAACACGGAAGCGCGCAGCATCGGTAGCAAGGACTTGGCGCCGACGACGGGGCGGTAAATGTCGGTGGCTATCGATCGAGCAGCGGTAGACCGCGGCGGCGAGGATACCCGGTTCCGTGTTTGTGCGATGCAGGGCCAGAAGGAGCGCAGCGGGCTCGGCGTACACAAGGTACTCAGCGTCGGCCACCAGGTTGTCGATTTGACCTGCGAGAGCAGCGTGGGTGGCGAGGTGTCGCAACGCATACGGGTGGGCGCGGGTCCAGTCGCGGCAGCCCCCAAATATGCGCGGCACCCGACTCAGTAGCACCTCGGTGATGGCTTCGTGCATCGCAGTCTCGTCAGCATGCTCACGGAGGTGGTCGGCCAAGGCATGATGGTAGAGCCGGTAGGTGGAACGGCCATCTTCGATGGCTTCGACGACATAGGAGCCTGCGTGCTTGCGTAGCCACAGCAAGTCCTCGTCGGTATAGGAAGTACCGGAGGCGCGGCAGGCCACGGCGGCCCAGATGTCTTCCCAAGGCAGGCCCTGGCCTTCGGCGTAAGCGAGGGGGCGGAGCAAGTCGCTGACGCGGGCAGCGTTGTGCCCGAGTCGGACTTCGAGGTCGTGACGCATCGCCTCGCCAGGCAGCCTGGGAAGGGTTCGGCGCCAGGCCGGATCATTTGGGTCGGCGACCCGTACGTGGGCGGCGAGGGTGGCGCTGGTGATTCGGGCGACCAGGAATGAAGGGTGCGCTGCTTCAGCAACGGCGTCCGCGACAGCGCGGAGCAGCGACGGTGGCGCATTGCGGTAAGGGCTGTGCGCGCTGGTATCCAACAAACCACGGCCGACGTACGTGGTGAGCGCTGCGAGGTCGGCGTAGCGATCGGCATCTAGATCGACCGTGTCCTCACGGCTAAAGCCCAGGCGCTCGAGTAGAAAGTCTCGGGTGCCGACGAGCAGTCGCAGTCGTCCGGCTGCGTGATCTGCCAGGGGCCGTAGCAGGCGGCGGACGAGATGGTCGGGATCAGTAGCTTCGTCGAGAGCGTCGATGAGCACGGTCAACGGTGTGCTGCGGTCATCGAGTTCTTCCAAAAGCTGGCCGGGGGTGCTGGCATTGGACTGCACGGCGGCGGCGATACCAGAGAGCATCTCTTCGCTGGTGAGGCCTTGAGCGTAGATCGCCACGTCCACCGCGTCCATGTCGGGTACAGCCGCGGCCGGAAGGCCGAGGCCGCCCAGGGGAACAGTGGCGCGCCGGTCAGGATGGGTGAGGGCGGCGATGAGACCGAGAACAGCAGTCTTGCCCGATCCCGGATTGCCAGTGACTACCTGCAGTGGCCGGGCAGCGTCAGGGTGGTGTAGCCAAGCGGTGATGTCCAGCAGTGCAGTGTGGCGACCGGTGAACCACCAGCCGCCGGTGCCATTGCTGGTGCCGCCCATGGCGCGGACCAACAACCGAGTACGGAGTTCGGTGTCACGTCGTTCGGCTTGGACCTCGAATTCGCTGGCGTGCTGGAGGGCGAGATCGATCTCGGTCATGCGCGGGTCGTGGCGTGGGTTGGGTAGGAATGGTGGTACCTCGCCGGTGAGTCCGGTGATGCTGTGCCCGATCGTCTGGTAACCGGGTTTGGCTACGCTGGTGTTCATCAACTTCACGAGCGAGTCCAGTGGCAGGGTCGCGGGGTTGTATCCAGCGGTAGGCAAGGCGCGGACCGCTTCGCGCAGCAGCCGTGGGAATGCGCCGGCTCCGGCCTGCTCGGTCGGCTGCGCGGAAGTGATGACGGCCAGGCCCGCCCCGTGGTCGTCACCCCAGGTGCGGGTCATCGTAGTGATCGCGGCGGCGGTGAGTTCGGCGACGCCGTGGCCCGAGTAGCAGGTGTCCAGCATCAGCAGCACCCGTCGGACCCGAGTCCTGAGCAACATGGCGCGTGCCAGGTCAGCAGTCGGTAGTGCGCCGGCGACGTCGTTCGGGTTGGTCTCGGAGGTCAGGAGCAGATGCTCGTGGGTCTCGTCGAGGACTTCGCCGTGTCCACCGATGTAGACGGCGACGATGTCGTCGGGTCGCCGCGCCGCGTCCAAGCAGAAATCCCGCAGCATTGCGGTCAGCTGGTCCTTGTGCGGGTCGAGTCCGAGGGAGCTGATGTGCTTGTAACCGAGGTCATCGGTGAACAGGCGGATGATCTGCTCACGGGCCTCGACGAGTTCGGTCCGGTCCCACTGGGGTGCCTTCGGGTAGTGCGCGACCGCTGCTGCAAGCAAATACCGGCGCGGCTCCTCTGGATCAATAGGCATACAAGCCTCCCGCGATCGCCGCCCCGGTGAGCTCGTCTGTCAGGTATGCGCCGACGGCATGGGCGTGGACACCGTTGTGCACAACCATGTTGATCACTCGTGGCCCGAATCGCGGGCGGAGGTCTTTCTCGAGCGCGACGACGTCACCGCAGTCGACCACGTTCGTCCACGCCAGGTCCTCAGAACCGGGCCAGGCGCCGAGCCCGCTGATGGGGGCCGGATCCAATCGATCGAAGATCAGCTTCTCGATGCCCAGCGGCGATCCCAATGTCACCAGCGCCCGCACTGAATGGCCCGGCATCGCCGCCAGGAGCTCATACGCCACCACCGATCCGAGGGAGTGAGCCAACACCACCCGGGTCTCCTCCGTGATCAGCTTGCCCACTGCCGCCCGAGCTGCCTCGCGCAGCTGCTGGTCCTGCAGGTAGAGGCGGACCTGCTTGAGGTCGGATACCATCGCCCGCAGCGCCAGACCGCCGAAAAACCGGGACCGAGACAACTGTCGCAGCGCCGCCTGAACCGATCCTGGCGCCCGCAGCAGCGTGTCCGCGTCCGGTGGTGCCACCTTCGGATCCACCCGCGCCGCCTCCCGCCACCACGCCAGGAGCAGGTCCTCTTCCAGACCGAGAGCGACGTCGTCGACGGTGAACATCGGGTCGCCGACGGCTAACCGTTCCCCTACCGGGCGGAACAGATCCCCGTAGAAGCCCATCACCACGTCGTCCGCGGTGGCGGCGCCCGCATGGCCAGCGCGAGTTAACCCGTCCAAGATAGCTGGCGTCCAGTCACGCAGCAGCGTCTGCTCCCCGGCAACCTGCTGCCCGATGCCGTGCACGCAAACGATCTGCCCCACACCGCCTCCCTCCGAGAGAGCACACGAGTCTAGGTGCGCTACGGCTGGTGATCGCCGGGTACGCTGCGCCCGTTCCACCAGTGCCTGTCGATCACTCGAATGGCTCAGCGGCTTGGAGGGGCGTGGGACGCAACGCCGAGCAATAAAGAGCCTAGTTGTAACCGGCCAAGGTCCTTGGAACGTGGCCGCCGTGGCAATCGGTTCCTGTGAAGCGATCATTCTGGCTGCATGTGCTCGCTTGTCATTGGGCTAGGTGAGGGTGAAGCCGGCTCGGCGGCCTCGGCAGGGTTGTTGTTCGTCTATGTTCTCTTCAACTCGTTCGCTGCCTGGACAGTCATCTCGGCGGGTTCTGTACGCCAAGGTCCCCAACCGTCGTCGCCGCCCTCGCCCGTCGATGCATGCGAGTTCTATGCTGCGGTAATGAGTGAGCAGTCGGTCGACGACAGGGCCGATATCCGGCAGCATCTTGACTTCACAAAGGCGGAATGGATCCGGGCTGAGCCGAAGGGCGCGACCGTCGACGACTGCATCGAGTACGCCTTCATCGGGCACACCGACGGCGTCACCTACACCGCCATGCGGGTGTCGACGGATCCGGACAGCGTCCTGGTCTTCACCCCCTCGGTGTGGCGCGAGTTCGTCGCGGGCGTCATCGACGGTGAGTTCGACCTGACCGAAGAAATCGCGAAGGCTTGAGCGTCAGCCGTTCTCAGTGACGTCCGGTTCACCCATGCCTTGGTTGAACGCCCCTGCGAACTAGGTCGCGAGCGTGCTCGGAGAGCAGGGCACCCATCCGGGAGGCCGGGTGGCGTTGTCTGGTCCTAACCGCTCCGCAAGGGCATCCCTGGGGCTGAGTCGCTGTCGTCGGTCTGTTTGGGCGGTGCACTGCTGGCTTTCGTCATGGGGCAGGACGCGGTGCGGTCCCGGCTTGGGGCAGGTGGAAGGGGTCGGGATGGGCACGTTGAGTGGGGCGGAGTTTGTGCAGGCTGTGGCTGCTCGTCGCCGTGGTTCGCCGCTAGGTCTGGTGGTCCGGTGGAGTTGGACAGTCCGGTTCACCTGGCGTTGGTGACGTTGCTGGGTGGGCACGCGCAGCGGGAGGTGGCGCGGGCTCGTCATCGGGTGTTGGCGGCGATGAGTACCCAGACACGGTTACAGGGTCGTTTTCTGGGTGGGCGCCCACCGTATGGGTATCGGTTGGCCGATGGCGGGCGCCATCCGAACGCTATTCATGCGCGGTGGGGGCTGGCGGCTGCACGTGCTGGAGCCGGATCCGGGTACCGCGCCATGGGTGCGGTGGATGTTCGCCGAGCGGGCTCGGGGCCGGTCTGTGGCGTCTCTGGTGCGCGAGCTGAATGACCAGGGCGTTCCCTGTCCATCGAGCGCTGATCCGGCGCGGAACTCACACCGGCTGGGAGCGGGATGGATCGTGCGGACGGTCGGAATCCGCGGTACACCGGACGCCAGGTGTGGAACCGTCAAACCACGACGGGCTACGGTGCCGGTGGACGCCGTGGCGGGCGAGGTTCGGGGGTCGTGCGCCGGAATACGGTGCGAGCGTGGAAGGTGTCCGAGCACCTGGCCCACGCTCCTTTGGTCGACGATGCCGTGTTCGTTGCTGTTCAGCGGATACGCGCCGACCGGCGGACCAAGACGGCGGCACGCGCAAATATGCGCTGGCAGGACTGGTGGCCTGCAGGGTGTGTGGCCGTCGGATGGACGCGCATTGGGTTCATAGGCGTGCGGGTATCGATGTCGTCACGGTTACACCACTGCCACCCCGCGGCCGGCTCACGCAGCTCGCAATGTCTATGCCCGAGAAGATCACCTTCTGGAGACATTGGCCGGTCTGCCTCCCCAGGGTGGACAGGCCGACGATCACAGGTCGGGCGACATCGGTGAAGACCTTCGCTGTCAAGGATTGGAGCTGGTCTGCGGTCATGAAAGCCGAGAACTCCGGCCAATCGCGGCACAAAAGGTCGTCAGGCTAGTCTCATCCGGCCAAATGCCCTTTGCTTTCGAAGAACGTCCGAACTCTAGCGACGTACCGAAGCTTCAGAGTAGCCCCGAGGCGTCGCTGTCCTCGGGCTCGACGCCCAGGCGTTGATATAAAGTTGTCCCACGAAATATCGTGGGATAAAAGAGTGTCCGAGGACGTGATCACAGATCCTTGGCAGATCCCCCAATTTCTGGGAGGTCATGCGTGTACTGTAGCAGATGCGTTGCTCTGCCTCGACCGGGGATGTCCCACGGTTGCTGCGATATAGACGAATTCCGTTGCGTTCTGGGTGTCGACATGGGGTCCTCGTCCGTTCAGTCGGTGCGAGTTCTAATTCTTGATTCCGTTGCCGGCTAAGTGCAGTTGAGTGGTTGACGCTCTTGCGTGGATCGGCGTGAACGGGTGGCGTTGTGGTGAACTGGCTTAGGGTGGAGCGCGCGTGTGTCTGGCTCTCACCTGATCGGGCGGCGTTGCCGGATTACTGAGGGGCCTGCGCAGGCAATGGGCACGAGTTATTCGCGGCATGAAGTTATCCGTCGTCACGTTTGCGTCATTACTGGCGTCTGACGCTACGAAGGGTGAGGACCGCAGTGGCAAGGGGCGGGGTGAGCTTAGTCTTGTATTGCCGCTTGGACGAACGCGACTAGATCACCGACTCGTCTCCGAAGACTGTCGGTCCACGACGATTGGCTCCAATCCTGACATATGGTCCTAGCGATGCGGACCTTGTCTGGGTTGGCTATGGAGCCGAGTGGATTCGTCCAGGGGTCGCCGTCCCAGTTCACTTCTTTCCTTGGGTGAACTGCTTTAACCGCTTCGCGTAGCAGCTCCTCAGGAACGTAACTTTCGATCGTGTATCCGTCGGTTGCCCACGCCAGGCCGGGCTGTCCGGGTTCGTTCAATTCATCGATTATTCGCTGCTTTGTCGCGTTGAGTTCCTGCTCGCCGGAGGTGGTATCAGAGTCGATCACGATCGCGAGGTGACGATTGAGTCGACGTAGTGATATGAGCTGCTCAGGCCAAGGATCGTCGGCAGTCAGATGTGAAACCAGGCTGCCTCCGTAGAACATGATCGAATAGTCAATACCCTCGGTGAGTTCTGGATCCAGCTGCTGGATCCAATGGTTGATGTAGATGCGATCGCTTGGCCCTTCGACCCAGATGACTGAGTTGGTTTGCAGCAGGTCGGAGGGGCGGTAGCCGAGGTCGGCGCAGATTGACCACAGCTGTGCGGAGGATTTAGCTTCGCTAGCTTGGAGGCCATTGCTGGTCGCTTTGATTTTGAAAATATTCGCGCGTTCGTAGTCGAGCATTGCAGCTGAGTGCGTCGCGATGAGATATTGGTTCTGTGTGTGGTCGGTTAAGTAGCGGATGAGCTTGCGTTGCAGGATCGGGTGCAAGTGGATCTCAGGTTCTTCGATGCAGACAAGGTGGTCGCGGAGCACGGTTGCTGCCGCTGCGAGGATGATCACCTGGTGGACGCCGGTTCCGTAGTGTTCTAGGGGGAGCATGGTGTCGCCGCGGGTGACGTTGATCGCACGGCGATCATGTTGAACTTCTAGTTGGACGGCGTCGTCGTCGAGTACGACTTGTAAGAACTTGTTGATCGCATGGAACTGCCGTTTGGCGGCACGGTTCGACGACGGTGGGTTCTGCAGTTGCTGAAGCTTGTCGATCAGGCCGCGACCGTCGTGCTTGTTCTGGCCATCGCCGGTATCCGGTCGAATCTGGCGGAAAGCATCAATGGCTGATACTGGCGGGAGGGTGTTAAGCACTGTGAGGTGTTGCCGAATTATGCGCTTGGCGTCTTCGCCCTCCTGTCCGCCGCTGGATTGGGTGAGTGCGCTGGAGAGGTGGCCAAGTGCGCGCCCGATGCCTTGTCGGGTTGCTTCTATTGCTTGAGCATGGCTTACGTCGTATCTCCCCTTGAGTTCTCCGCTGGTCACCGTGTATCGGATCCAGATGAGATCGTCATCGGTGAGGCGAAAGGCTGGCTGTGACAAGAACCGTTGAAAGTCGTCGTAGCTGCTGTTTCGGTAGTTGATGCTTGACTCGAGTCCGGTTATGAGCTCGTGGTCGGAATGGATGGCGAGCGCTAGTTCGAGGGGGTGTGAGTCCCCGCGGAGAGTTTGTGGTGCATCGTCGGTACCCGGAGCCTCAGGACGCCCGGTGAGGAACCGTTCAGCGAACCGAAGGATGGTCGACTTCCCCGCGTTGTTCTGGCCAGCCAAGAGCGTGATCTTGCTCATCGGGGCAATGAGGGTGAGATCGCTATGTGCGCTGCGATACCCGACGAAGCCGAATCCGGCGACTAGGCGGTTTGACAGGGGCGACTGGTCTTCCGGACTGGTCATGGCGATCATCTCTCGTGGAGCGCTAGCGGGCTATCGGTGGATTAGCTGAATCGAGCCGGAGTAGTTGGTCATCTATGAGAGGCGTTACCAGTCAGTACGACAGCCAGCCATGCTTGGATCTTTTGCATGACCTCTGCTGGCCGCGGCGCGGTCGAAAGGACGCCGAACTCCCGGTACTCCGGATGGTTCACGGGCAAGGGTGGGAGTCCGTCCTCGCGTAGGCGGACGACCGGGTAGCCGGCGTCGAGGAAGTCGCGGCTCTTGCGCTCGTCAACCTCTGATTTGTCGGCGTGCCAGTACGCCCCGTCATACTCGATCACCACTGTGCGTCCCGCGACTTCGACGCTGATGTCGGCCGTCCAGGACCGGGCTGCGGGGCCGGTAGTGCGCAAGATCGCGCCGGACCGGGCCTGGCCGAATGCGTCGACGGCCGCTTGATAGTGGGCCAGTTCGACGCGCGACTTGCCTGCCTCGCGGCATTCCGGGCAGTCGCCGCCGCTCGAACGCGAGCTCAGCGACATCTGCCACACGTGCGCTGGGTTGATGGGACAGACCCACTCAGGTGTAAAGGTGAGCGTGGCGTGTGGGCGTATGTGCCAGGCGCTGACTGGATTCACCGGGCTCCAGGTGGCAGCGAGGTCCGGACTCTGCCAGGCGAGCGAGCCGAGGATGGTGCGGCATTTCGGACAGCGGAGCCGCTGGTACTTGTCGCGATCGCGAACTGATTCCTGCCACTCGTGTCCGCAGCATTTTGCAAGCCACCACACTGTCCGTTTCGAGTCCCAGACCACATTCTGTGGAGTCAGCTTGCCGTTTCGGGTCGGATGCCACTGACCGGCGATCTCGGGAAGGGTGTCAGCGAGCCACTTCTTGTTTGCGGCGGTCTTCTTGCCACGGCAGTGTGGACAGCCCGAGTCGAGAAGGCGCCCTGGCGCGATCCGCGGATAGTGCCCGCTGTCACAGCGGAACCGTCGAAGCCTCGAGTCCCCGACCATCACCTCGCGGGGAGACCCTTCATCTGCCCACATTGCCAGCAGCTCTGGGACCTCGGAGACAGGGGTGACATCCCAGCGCGCCAGTGTTTCTCGCCATTCGGTCTGCTCCCGGCTCCTGCAATCTGGGCAAGAGGGTCCTAGAGTCATCTCCCTGACCTTCGCCGTGAAACGAAGGGAACACTGTGGACAAATCCAGTGACACAACCGAGTTGCCCGGACAGTCACTGCCTTGAGCGTCGTTTCATCGTTCCGATCGTGATCCCACCACTCGAGGGCTGGTGACTCCGAGTCGGTAAGGAAGGTCTTCGCGGCGGCGGGAGTGCTGGGGACCGAGGCTCGGGTGTTGCGCGAGCACGTGCATCCCCACCCAGTGTCGGAGACGCGGTCGACGGCGAGCTTCTGGCAGGCACGGCATTTTGTCACCATTACAGTGCTGGAGGTGATGACTTCGTCGAAGATCCTTACAAGGTCGAAGTTGTGGGCGTCGAGATGAGCCGTGAGCCGTTCCATCGGCCACCGTCTGGAGTTCAGGGAGTCGCGGACTGTGTCGGTCGGGACTGCTTCGAGGATCTGCTCTGGCGTGTGTTGCAGGAGATCGTTGATCGCTCGTTCAAAGGTGCTGAGTAGGCTTGTCTCGTTGCGTGTACCCCAGCGCCGAAGAAAGCAAGCGCGGCAGGTCTTCTCGCCGGATCGGTTCTTGTCGAGGATGTGCTCGAGCCGGTAGTGCGCCTGCACACCGCAGGTCAAGCATGTCGTGAGCCACCACGCTCGAAGCCCGGGGAATGGTTCGTCGGCTCGAAGTCCAGCGTTGTAGATGAACTCGCCGATGCAGTCGCGGCACCACGCCGGTTTTGTTCGCGTCGAGAACGCGGCTGAGTTCGAACACGTGCTGGTTGAGCACTCCTGCATGGCAGCGCGGGTCATGGCACCTCCTGTCGTCGACCGTTCATCGCCGCCAAGGTCATCTTTGTGACCGACGTGAGCAAATCGTGACGTCAGGACCGATGTCGCAAGGCATGCGCCGGAATCGGGAATTTCCAGGGGCAGTTGAGGTGAACGCCTGCCGCATGTTGATGTTGACGCGGGGCGGCCTGAGCACTGAGCGTGAAGTTCGTCCAGGCAGTCCTACGGAGACATGGTTGCCCAGGCAGAGTCAAGAGGCCACCAGCGATTGTCTGTTATAAGTCGACCTCGTGGCTACGAAGCCACGACGAATGATTGCTATGGCTGGGCTAGTGGGTGGGGTTGTCCGGTCATTGCGGCGAGTGCGGTGGCGACTGTTTGGAGGTCGGCTTTGATGTAGGTGGTGGTGGCGGGGCCGGTGTTGTCGGTGTGGCCTGCGTAGGCGCGGGCGATGCCGTAGCCGTAGTGGCGTTCGACCCAGGTGAGGGTGGTGTGGCGGAGCCAGTGGGTGGAGATGCCTTGGTTGGTGATCCAGGGGAGTTGCTGGCCGAGGCGTTTCCAGAGGTGGTCGTAGCGTCGGCTGGTGAGTGCCCGGCCGTCGCGGTAGCGCAACAGGCGCTCGCATGGTTCGAGTGCGCCGCGGGCGGTGGCGTGGTCGGCGAGACGGCTGGCGAGCAGTGGGCTGATGGGTTGCCAGCGGAGTGTGCCGCCTTTTTCTTCGAGGCGGACGAGGCATTGGGTGGTGTCGAGGTCTGTGAGGCGGAGGGCGAGGGCTCCGCCACGGCGGCAGGCGGTTTCGGTGTGCAGGCGGAGCAGGAGTGCGTCGAGGACGGGGTCGTTGCCACTACAACGGGCGGCGGTGTTGATGTGGTCGAGTTCAGTGGCGGTGAGCGCGCGGCGTGGGCTGGGGAGACGGCGGGGTTTGGCGACACGGTGGGCGGGGCTTGCCGCGGCGGGGATGAGGTCGTCGGCGATGGCGCGGTTGAAGATTGCGCGGGCGGCGGCGATGACGTGTTCGCTGGCGTGGCGCCCGTTGCGGGTGTTGCGTCGGGTCCGGGCGTGGGTGGCGGCGTCGTGTTGCATCGCCTCGATGTCGGTGGCGGTGATCTGGTCGAGGCGCCGGTCGCCCCAGGCTGTGGCCATGCGTGTCCAGTAGTTGCCGTAGGTGCGGGCGGCTCCGGGGCCTGCGGCGGCGATGACCTGGGGGAGGTAGTCGGCCAGGGTGGGGATGCCGGGTGCCTCTGCTGGGTTGTCCTGGAGGTCGGCGAGGGTGACGCCCAGTTCGGCCAGTGTCTGGCGGGCGGCGAGGATCTGGGCGGGGTCAGGCGTCATGATCCAGTCCGGTTATGTCGCGGTAGTGCCCGGTCAGGAGGTGGGCGACGGTCGTGCCGGGGTGGACGATGAGCAGCTGTTCGCGGATGGAGGCAGCGAGCACGAGGGGCCGGTCGGGTTCGATCCCGCACAGGTGGCGTGCGGCGGCGGGAAGGGTGAGAGCTCCGCGGGCATCGATGGCGTGCGGGCCGGAGGGTTCGGGTGCGATCACGATCAGCCCGTGCAGCGTGTCCAGTGCCAGCCGTCGGCCTGGGTTCCAGCCGAGTGCGCGGAGCAGGAGGCGTTCGTTGACTCGGCCGGTCCGGTCGATGCGGACGGCGCCGATCAGCAGGTCAGGGCCTGATTCCACCGGCAGCCGCGGCTCGGGCAGAGTCGGCAATCGGGCAGGTTGGGGGCGGCGCTGGGTGCTGTCGGGCACCAGTGCCGCGATCAACTGCTCCCGAGGCCGGACTGCACGTGCGGCCACGGGGACGCGTTGTCCCACCATGTCATGGTGGTGCCCGGAATGATCGACACAAACCCCGCGACGCCAGGATCACCCGTTCGTGAGGATTGGGCGAGGCTATTCGAACCTGAGCTAGAAGAAGCCTCTAATTGTTGCACTCGTCGGCGGCAGTCGTGCCACATGGTCCATGTGTCGATGGTCGCTGTGCATGTGTCATCAGCCTCAAATTTGGCTGGATACACATTGAGCTTCTGTCACCCGCATGCTTCACAGGTGATAACACCAGTCTCAGGATCAGCCCTTAGACACGTCATGTGTCGTATTAGGAGGACGACTGGTGCCATCCCGTCACTCGAGCGGCGGTCGTTTCCTCACATGGGCGACCGCCACGATCGATGTGGGGAGGTATCCGTGGCAACAGGACGTCGTCGCAAGACTCCGTTCAGGGCTTGGGGAGTGGTTCTCGCGGTCCTGGCATACTATTTTTATTCGGAACGGCTGTGGCAGCCTTTGCTTTTCGCTGTCGCAGCCTTGCTGCTCTACTTGACCGTAGTTCGGCTGACTCGTTGCAGGGTCGAGACGGTCAAGCATCGGCCGTGTCTCTGGCTTGTTCGGGGTATCGTCGGCACGTGCGACTTCCACGTCGGTTACAAGCGCGGGCTTCCTGTTCTTGTCCGCGGTAGAGGTTTTCTTGGGCTTCCGACCTTGATGTGGCCGCGTGACACCTTCGATCGTGGCGCTTTGCCAGAGCGGCAGCCAAGCTCGGCTGTCCGCGGTGCGGCCGCCATGTCTTCGAGGGCGGACAGGCCGGGTTACGACTGGGCGATGATGTCAATCGCCGGGGTGAGTATGTTGGTAGCGATCGCGGCGTTCATCAGAGACCTGATCGCCGGTTGAAGTCATCGGCGAATCGGTTTGTCGCTGGGCGTCGTCCATCAGATGTAGTGCGTAGTGGAGCCGGATCAGGCCGAAGGGACACGCAAAGTCGCCTTCAACCTGGCGAACGCTTAACGGTTGCGTGATGAACGTCGGGCGGAGCGGTTGGTGCAGCCAGGGTGTCTCAGGAAGTGGTTGCCCAAGGGAGCACGATGTAGGGCGCGACACAGCTTAGGCGATTTAGTCGCGTCAAGTAGAGCGGAGATCGGGATCGGCCAAGAAGATGATGCGGTCGGCCTTGCGTCCCTGCAACGGATTGTCGCATCAGGGGAGCAGGCGTATGGCGAGTACGGTTCCATCCGGGTGAATTGATACCGGGCCGCCCCATGAGCTGTCCCAGGAATCGCTGGGCCAGGCGGAGCGGTGCTCGTAGGCCTTGTGGCGGTACTGCGTCACTCGTCCGTGAGCCAGGAGCTCGAATAGTGCGATCTCTACGCCAGAGAAGGCTTCCACGCGGGTGCCGTTCAGTCGGAAGACGTGGTCGGTGCCGACGAAGCGTTTGCCGAGGAGGGTGTGGTTCGCGTCCTGCACGCTACCGGTGGCCGCGTGCGTGAAGCCGATGAAGTGCTTCCGTCCTTGGCGCTCGGTCAGGTACTGGGCGGTCTTTTCGCCATTGCCGGCGAAGGCTGTCAGTCCCGCGGCGGCCGTTCGTGCGAGCACGCGCCCGAACCATTCGTAGTGATCCGGTGTGATATGGAAGCCGGGGATCGAGATACGGGCTTCGTCACCGTTGGAAGGCAGGTGGATTTGGGGGAAATGGTTGACGTCGCTGAGCTCGGCATCCAGGTCGCTATCCTCAGCGCTGGGATTGGCCAGCCGTCCGCCGCTTCCTTCGGCGCAGAGGGCGTGCACGGTGACGTGGCCATCCAGGGGCAGCTCAGTGCTGAAGATCAGGCAGGGGGTCTCATTCCATGGTCCGACGTGCACCGCCTCCACATGAGCCGATGCAGACGCGAGTTGGACGTGGGAGTGTGCGGCGTTGCTGTGGTTGCCCTTACAGGCGATCGGCAGTACTAGCGAAGGCGCTCCCGGCTTCCACAGCTCGGCGAAGAACTGCGGGCGGTACCGGTAGTTCTGTCGTTGTCCCTTGTCTCTGCTGGTCAAGGCCCAGCCTGCGCGCAGCGCCGTGTCCGCGGGCACGATGGAGACGACGCGATCCGGATATCGTTGCGCCAGGATCCGCCTGGCCAGTACCAGTGCGAAGCCGACACCGAGCTCGCTCGACTGGACGGCCTTGTAGTAGTCCGCCGTCTCTTTGCCCTCAGCGGATAGCTTCAGGAAGGAACCTGTGTCGCCGGTCAGCGCCTGGTTGTACTTCAGTGCGCCCCAGTGCTCGGCGAGTCCGCGCGCGGCGCCTCGTCTGGACAATGCGATGGCTCTGCCGAGTACATGCAGCACCTCCCACGGTGTCAGCTGCGAGTATTTGTCTCCCCATGCGCGTATCTGATGGAGTTCGGGCTTCCGCCGTAGGACTTCGTCGTCTTTGGCACTGCTCTCATCGTCCCGCTTCTTTGCGCGCCTTTCGTCGTCATCGGCTGCGGCGGCGGCCACGGCGCCAACCAAACTGGAATCCGAATGGAGGGAGACGTTCGAGCGTTGCGCGAGATCCCTCAGCACGTGCTTCGCCGGCTTCAACATCATTTTCCTTATGTGCCCTCTACGTCGACCTGGTCGCACTGCCGCGTGATCAACACCGACACACAACGATACGTTCTTGATCACGGGCGCGGTTCCGCTCAAGGAGTGAGGTATGTCGATGATCTTGGGGCGTAGTCGACGGCCAGAGTTTGAACCTTGCCCAACCATCGTGCCGGGCGAGCCTCCGTCTCGGGTCCGGAAACGAAAACTGGTGATCGTCATCGCGTTCTGCGCGGTTCTCGTAGTGGGCATGGCCACGTTCATCGTCATCAGGGCCTTGTCGCCGACGTGTCCGTCGAGCGGCCACGAGCAGGTGAATCCAGCTACAAACTTGCGTTCCGGCAGGTCGCCGTCCGCCGGCAGCCGAGGTTTGTCCGCTGCCTGGGGATGAAGGTGGCGACCGACCACGGCCAGACCGTCTACGGAGCCCGTCGTTCGATCGCGAGAGAGCCCACGTGTTGGCCGGATGTGTCGGGTGCGATCACGATCAGCCCGCGCAGCGTGTCCAGTGAGAGCCGGCGGCCTGGGTGCCAGCCGAGCGCGCGTGAGAGGAGGCGTTCGTTGACGCGGCCGGTCCGGTCAACGCATACGGCGCCGATCAGCAGCGGGGCCTGATTCCACCGGCAGGCCCGGCTCGGGCAACGCCGGTAGCCGGGCAGGTCGGGAGTGGCGCTGGATGCTGTCGGGTGCCAGTGCCGCGATCAACTGCTCTCGCGGCCGGACGGCTCGTGCGGTCCCGGGGACGCGTCGTCCCACCATGCCATGGTCTCGCCTGGTTCGGTCCGCGCAACCCCTGCGATGTCTGAATCACCCGTCTGTGACGGTGCAGCGCGAACTTTGTCTTCGCAGATGTCAGGCTGAGCGCATCGTGTCCATGTCCGGAGGTTCTTGTGCTGCAGACGGGGCTGATCGTCTCCAGGGAGGTGTCGCGTTGAGTGGTGGCGATCCCACCCAGTCCCCGGTCACTTTGTCTCTCGGGGCGGTCCCCAGTAAGGCGCGGAAGCCTGCTTCGGTGGTGCACTCGCGGGCAAGCTTGGCGATGTATGCCTCGGTATAGCCGTAGTCGCGGTGTGGCTCGTCGTAGAGGCAGTACTTTTCTTCGGTCCTCTCGGGATGCGGATCTCCCACCTTCGGCCGCACACCGATCTTTTTCCAGGCGGTGGTGAAATGGTTGGTGTTGAATACGAACGGGATCCGGTCTTGAACTGCTTGCGCGGCCTGTGTCGGCCGGAGCAACCCGTGTCCGACGACGGGGCGCTTCTGTTCGCGGACGACTACGTAGCCTTTTCTGCCGATCGCCTCGACGGCGGCCCGCTGTTCGTCGGTCAGGTCGTCATAGCGGGTGAACTGGACCGCGAGCGCGTCCGGGTCCTTGGGCGCGAGTTCCTGGAGCACTCGCAGCCGTAAGTCGTACCGAGGGTCCCGGGCGACGGATGCGTCGAGGCCGGCGTCGTAGTCGGCGATGAAGGTTCGCAGCGGTACGGGTAGCTGTGAGCGCAGCCGTCGCAGGGTGCGTTCGCCTTCGTCGGTGAAGCTTCCGACGAAGACCGGGAATCGCAGGCGGGTGGCGAGGGACGATCCGGTTCCGAATTGGCCAGTGAGTTCCTGCTCGTAGTTGAGCAGGAGCGCCTGGCTCTGTCCGCTCACGGCGACGGCGAGTGCTTGCTGCTCGCGGGCGTACCGGTGCTCGATCTTGTTGCGCAGCGCAACGAAGAACTCGAGATTGGCCCGCACTGCGGCGGCCTTGTCGGGCCAGCGATGCCGCACGCAAGTGGCCAGATCCCAGCGCTTCGGTTCACCGTCGACCCGTTCCAGCCGCCGTGCTCGTCCCCGAGTGCGCCAGTACCGGAAGTCGATGCTGTCCCGAGTGAGTTCGGCGTGCAGGAGGTAAAGCCAGGCAAGGTGCATGTGGACTACGAAGCCCTCGAAGGAACGAACCTCCGACGAGTCGTTGTACAAGCGCACGGCAAGCTGCGCTTCATCGCGAGAAGCGCTGACCATGTGCATAAATCGTGGTCGCGGTGGCATGAGATGAAGGTCGGGATCTTGTCACCGACTGTTACTGGCCTGCCCTGCTCGGGGCAGATGCCGAACGGTGGGGCGAGACCACGGTCTCGAGATGACGCTGGACGGGACAACCGTGGGTAAGACGTTCGAAGTGGCTCAAGCCGAACGCCTGAGCGTACTGCTGAGCCGACGGGATCAGGCGATCTGACGTCCGTTGGGTCGGTTGAGTTTCCAGTCGTCGGGGTCGTGGTTGCCCCAGACCGTGGTGTCCGGCCTGCTGGCGAGCAGTTTCAGGTTGCGCAGACCGTTCTCCTTGTCAGGGTTGGGAGACGTCCAGAGGCATGCCAGTGGTCTGGTCGATGTTGCTGCGCAGGTGGGCGGCGTCGCTGCTGAGGACGATCTGCTTGCCGTCGGGCAACCGCACGTGGAGTCCGAGGGTGTGTCCGGTCAGGGACTCGGCGCGGACGAAGCGCCGGGTCGCTGCCCACTAGGTGCTGGACCTACGGCCACAGTTTTGTTTCGGTCGGAGAAGCTCGCGTAACAGGTTGACCCGCTCTACGACTTGTTGAGTCGTTCGACTGATTCGAGGGTGGGTGGCGTGTGAGCGACGTTGACGGGATGGAAGGCGTGGTAGGGGGCTCGGTCGCCTTGTCGGCTCCTGCGAGCGCTGTGGTGGTGGTCGGTCCTGGAGTGGCAGGAGAGGAGTCAGTCGCGGTCTGGCATGTGAGTCCGCAAGGGATGCCGGTCGGAGCGTGGATCTACCAGCTCGATCGTTTGCTGGTGTCGCGGGACGAGGCGCGTCGCTTGTTGACCTTGGTGGAGCGACGGTCGATCGCCGCGGTCGTTCCGGGAGAGCTGGATGAAGTGCTCGACAGAGTCACGAAGGCCGCTGGTGTCGAGGCGGAGAAGTGGTGGACAGCGCAGTTGTTTTCGCCGCTTCAGTGTTTCGCGGATATCGTTAGCCGTCGGGTGGCGTACGACAGCACCGTGTCGGTGGCGAAGCGTGAGCTCAAGAACGTAGCGGACCTGGAATGGAGCCGCGACCTCACAGTCGAGCAGGTCGTCGGATTCGAAGACCTACGGTCCTTGTCGAAGGTGTCTGCCGTCGTGGGATCGACAGAGGTCGGTTCCGCCGCGTTGACGGCGGTCGGGGTACTGCGATGGCTGGTCCGGCAATGGGTCGAGACCGAAGGCGTCAAGAGGCGAAGCTACGTCCGGGACGCGCACGGGGAAGCAGAGCCGTTGCCACCGTCCTGGCTTGCGTCGGTGCGGGCAGGCATGACTACCCGGCTGCCGCTATGACGTCGCTTCGTGGGTTCGCGGTCGTCGACACCGAGACAACGGGGATACGGCCCGGTTACCGACATCGAATCGCCGAGATCGCGGTCGTCCATGTCGATTTCACGGGCGAGGTCACCGACGAGTGGTCGACCCTGGTGAACCCGGACCGTGATCTCGGCCCTCAGGCCATCCATGGCATCCGCGCCGCTGAGGTGCGTCGTGCTCCGAAGTTCGAGCAGGTCGCCGGCGACGTGCTCGAACTCTTCCGAGGTCGTGTTCCTGTCGCGCACAACCTGCCGTTCGATGCCATGCACCTGCATGCCGAGTTCGCCCGCCTGGATGTGGATCTGTCTCGGTACCTGTCCGGCGGCGTGTGCACTATGAGGTTCGCAGGCGAGGTCTTCCCTGGGATGCCGAGGTCGCTCGTCGAGTGCTGCAAGGCTGTCGGCGTGGACGGCGTGCGGTTCCATACTGCGCTCGGTGATGCCGTTGCCACCGCACAGTTGTTCGGTCGACTGGTAGAAGGCGCCCCGGACCTAGCCTCATTTCGGCTTCGGGGCTTGCCGGATGTGCATGGGGACCTGCCTTCCATGCCTCGAGGTCTGGTCAAGCCGGTACACCGGCAGGCTGCCGGTCACGCCGAGCCGCACTTCCTTGCCCGGTTGGTGGATCGTGTCCCTCGTAAGGGGAAGCCCGAGATCGACGCGTACCTTGCTGTCCTGGATAGAGCATTGCTTGATCGGCAGATCTCGGCTTCGGAAGCCGATGCGCTGATCGACGTCGCTCATGACCTCGGCCTGCACAAGGCGGAAGTCATCCAGTTGCACCACGGCTACTTACGCAGCCTCGCGCAAGCCGCTTGGGCGGACGGGCACGTGTCCCTGGGAGAGCGACGAGATCTGGAAGCGGTAGCTGCCCTTCTCGGCCTTGTTGCCGATGAGGTCGATCTCGTTCTCCGTGAGGAACAGCCCACGCGGGTGGAGCGATCTCGGTCCCAGGTCGTGGAGGTCAATATCGGAGGGCTTGTGCTGCGCCCTGGTGACCGGATCGTTCTGACCGGAACGATGCGCCGTCAGCGCAGCGAACTCACCGCAGAAGCGCTGGCCCTCGGTCTTCAGGTGATCAGCTCGGTGAGCAGGAAGACCCGAGTCGTTGCCGCCGCGGACCCGGATTCGTTATCCGGCAAAGCGAAGGACGCGCGGGCTCTAGGAGTTCCCGTTGTTACCGAGGATGCCTTCGTGCGTGCGCTCGAAGCGATGAAGAGGTGAATGGATCGACTCGGCCCGTCGCGTATGAGAAGAGAAGCGAGACTGCGTTCTTGCTGGGATGGGCGCACGAGCACCAAGCCCGTGACGCTCGTCGAGCGTGCCGTCGTTCGAAGGTGCAGTAAATCGGACGAACCAGAAGCGTCCGCTAATGCCGATCAACGACTGGTGGCAGTGGCCGGCAGGTCATGTCTGGTAGGGATGGATTCTGATCTTCTCGGGTCTTAGGTCGATCTCGACCCATGTGCCGGCCATCCCTTGGGGCAGGCCGTCAATAGGGCCGAGGTCGATCACCGCGCCGGCCATTTCCAGGTGCGCGAGCGGCTGCGCCACCTCAATCTCGGTGAGGCCGAGTCGTCCTTGGTAGAAGACTTCGCGTTCGTCGTTGTAAAGGCGCGGTTCCTCGATCGCGGCTGGCGAGCAGATGGATCCCCACCGGAACTCTTCGTCCAGTTCCCATTCGATGTGGTGCTCGCCCGTTGCCGTCTCCGGGTTTCCGGCCCAGGACGCCGGCACGGTTCCGACCGAGGTCCTCACGGTGACCAGAGCGGCATCGTCGGGATGTCGCTCCACCTGAACCAGCACTGGATCATCGTTCCGTACGGCACGCGCCCTGCCAACTATGCCCTCATACCGAGTCGAGGGTGTTCAGGCGCTGCGGTTGTAGTGGGCCATGAGCGGGTTGTATTCCGGCGAATACTGTCCCGGCGGCTGAGGCCGTGGGAAAGAACAAGACTGTTTCTCCGTGAGGTCGCTGTGCATCCTCGATGTCACTGATCATCGATTGCGGGGAGCGCAGGAATGACCGTCACTGAGATCGATGTCGAGCAGCAGTACGTGGCGGTCTTGTACGCCCGGGTGGATGCCCTGCGCGAACAGGCGGCCACGCGGTTGGCGGCAGTGCGGCGGGTCGGCGAAGACCACGCGGCGATAGCCATCTGGGAAGCGGAGGTGACCCGCCTCGACGGGGTGGAAGAAGGGCTGTGCTTCGGGCGGCTGGACATGCGCGACGGCCGCCGTGTGTACGTGGGTCGGCTGGGGTTGTTCCGGGACACGGATGACGTGCCTTTGATGGTGGACTGGCGCGCACCCGTGGCCCAGCCGTTCTACGCCGCGACCGCGACCGAGCCGCACGGCGTCCGCCAGCGTCGGCGCATCACCACGCGGGGCCGCAAGGTCGTTGCGCTCGACGACGAGTTGCTCGACCCGGACACCGCCGCCGACGGCAGCCTGGTCGGTGAGGGCGCGCTGCTGGCGGCGGTGACAGCGGAACGGACCGGGAGGATGCGCGACGTCGTCACGACCCTGCAAGCGGAGCAGGACCGGATCATCCGGAGTGAGTACCAGGGAGTCCTGGTGGTGCAGGGTGGCCCGGGCACGGGAAAGACCGCTGTCGCGTTGCACCGGGTCGCCTACCTGCTCTATACGCATCTCCACCTGCGTGCCCGCGGTGTCCTGGTCGTGGGCCCCAGTCGGCTCTTCCTGGACTACATCGGCCAGGTTCTGCCCGGTCTCGGCGAGAACTCCGTGGTGACGGCGACGATCGCCGACCTGTTCCCGGGCATCGGTGTCAGCCGGGTGGATCCACCTGAGATCGCTGAGCTGAAGGGCCGGGTGGACATGGCCGAACGGTTGAGAGCAGCGGTGCGCGCGCGGGTCCGGATTCCCGGCGAGCCGATCGACATCGAGTTCGAGCAGCAGGAACTGCGGCTCGATCCGGAGACCTGCCGCCGTGCCGTGCAGAGGGCCTGGCAGACCGGACTGCCGCACAACCAGGCCAGGCTGGTTTTCGTACGGGAGATCGTGGACGCACTTGCTCAGGATTTGATCGAGGACCTGGAGACGGTGGTGTTCTCCGATACCGGCGAAGCGCTGGATGGTGGCAGCCCTGATGGCCGTCTGAGCGAAGCCGACCTTCGTGCGTTGGCGGCCGCGGGTGTCGTGATCGGCCAGGACGATCACGACGGACTGAGGAACCTGCTGGACGAGACCGACAAGGCCCGTCTCCGGGACAGCCTGCTGAGTGATGCCGGCGTCCAGGACGTGCTCGACGACCTGTGGCCGCTGCTGACTCCGCAGCACGTGGTGTCGGACGTCGTCGACGGTCCGGGCGCCGGCTGGAGTGTCGCCGACGTCCCGTTGTTGGACGAGGCTGCTGCTTTGGTCGGCCAGGGCGGCAGCCCGGCGACGTTCGGACACGTGGTCGTCGACGAGGCACAGGAACTGTCCGCCATGGCCTGGCGGATGCTGATGCGCCGCTGCCCCAGCAGATCGATGACCGTCCTCGGCGACCTCGCTCAGACTGGGAACCCGGCGGGCGCCTCCTCGTGGGACCGCGTGCTGCGGCCGCACCTGGACGACCGTTGGCGGCTGGCCCAGCTTACCGTCAACTACCGCACACCAGCGGAAATCATGGCCGCCACCGCGGACCTGCTCGTCGCCCACCATCCCGGATTGCGGCCACCCCGGTCGGTCCGCTTCACCGGCCGGTCCCCGTGGCGCCTGCGCACCACCCCCGCCGAGCTGCCGAAAGTCGTCGCCGACCTGGTCGCGACACACGTCGAAGGCAGGCTGGCGATCATCGCCCCGAGCACGCATCTCGGAGGGCTGGCCGCCGAGATGTCCCTGGCCACGCTGCCGGACCTGACGGACAAGGTGGTGTTACTGGCTCCCCAACAGGCCAAGGGGCTGGAATTCGACTCGGTCCTGATCATCGACCCTGTGTCGATTCTCATCGCGGGACCGCTGGGCCACAACGACCTGTATGTCGCCATGACCAGAGCGACCCACCGGTTGGGCATCGTGCATCCCGGTCCTCCACCGGACGAACTGTCGGCCATCCCGGAACTCACACCCTGACGCGCTCGACCTCCACATCCCGTCCTCTCATGCCGCGCTGAGGGCCTTCAGAAAGCTGGCTAGACCAGCCCACGTTGCCCGGTCGCAGGCTGACCCAGCCGAGGAATTGCCAAGAGTTAAGACTGATCATGGGTGACGGACCGGGAGACAACCAAGAGCGCCCAGGTCGCATAAGCTGCCGAGTTGGCGGGCGCGGTCGTTTCCGATTGAACTACATTGCCGACGTAGAGCCTGACACTGGCCGACACGCAGCGGCACTCTGGTCATCCGGCATCCACTGCGCAGATCGCCGCTCTTCCTCCGAAGAGCGTTCGCGTGCTTCTGAAATAGAAAAACCTTCACCCGGTAGAGTTGAGTGAAGGTTTTCGCAACTGGTGAGATCTCACCTAAAGCGGTGTCCGAGGGGGGACTTGAACCCCCACGTCCGTTAAGGACACTAGCACCTCAAGCTAGCGCGTCTGCCATTCCGCCACTCGGACTTGCTGATGTGAGAAGAGTATACGTCGCCTGAGGGGCCTCAATCAGGGGGGTACGTATAGTCACGCAGACCTACATTGAGACGATGATCGGTTACCCTCCGACAGGTCTCGGGACGTCGGGTGGGTAAGGATCCCCAGGTCAGCCGTCATAAGTGCGTAGAGTGACTGACGAGCGCAGGGCGTGACAGGCGGCGGGGAATCAAAGTCGGGCGCGAGGCGCTTACACGGGCGTGAAGAAGATTGGTTTCCTGTCCTTCGGTCACTGGTCACCGAGCGCGCACTCCGAGACGCGGTCCGCCGCCGACTTCCTGCATCAGTCGATCGATCTGGCGGTCGCGGCCGAGGAGCTCGGCGTGGACGGCGCGTACTTCCGGGTGCATCACTTCGCGCGGCAGGCGGGTAGTCCGTTCCCGTTGCTGTCGGCGATCGGGGCCCGGACGTCGAAGATCGAGATCGGCACCGGCGTGATCGACATGCGCTACGAGAACCCGATGTACATGGCCGAGGAGGCCGGCGCCGCGGACCTCATCTCCAGCGGCAGGCTCCAGCTCGGGGTCAGCCGGGGATCCCCGGAGCAGGTGATCGACGGTTGGCGGTACTTCGGGTACGGGCCCGCGGAGGGGCAGACCGCGGCGGACATGGCCCGGCAGCGCACCGAGGTCTTCCTCAAGCTGCTCGAGGGCGAGGGGTTCGCGCAGCCGAATCCGCGGCCGATGTTCGCCAATCCGCCGGGATTGCTGCGGCTGGAGCCGTACTCGGAGGGGTTGCGCGACCGGATCTGGTGGGGTTCCAGCTCGAACGCGACCGCGGTGTGGGCGGCGGAGCAGGGCATGAACCTGCAGAGTTCCACGCTCAAGGACGACGAGACGGGGGAGCCGCTGCACGTCCAGCAGCGCAAGCAGATCGAGGCCTACCGCGAAGCCTGGAAGGAGGCCGGTCACCCGCGTGAGCCGCGGGTTTCGGTCAGCCGCAGCATCTTCGCGTTGACCAACGATCTGGACCGGGCCTATTTCGGCCGCGATCGTGACTCGCGGGACCAGGTCGGCATGATCGACGAGACGACCAGGGCGATCTTCGGCCGGTCGTACGCCGCCGAGCCGGACGAGCTGGTGCGGGCGCTCAAGGAGGACGAGGCGATCGAGGCCGCGGACTCGTTGCTACTCACCATCCCGAACCAGCTCGGCGTCGAGTACAACGCGCACGTGCTGGAGAGCATCCTCACCCACGTGGCGCCGGAGCTCGGCTGGCGCTGAGAATGCGCGGTTCGGCGGATGGGCCGGGGCGTTCCGCTCGTTACGATCGGGACATCCCCGGCCATCGGAGGGTCCCGTGCGACTGCCCCGATCCCTGTCCTGCCTGGTCCTGGCCTTCGGCTTGGCACTTCCGTCGACCGCGCAAGCGAGCGCTCCCGCCCCGCTCGGCGGCGGGAGCGTGTTGCAGAGCAGCGCCGCGACGCGGTGTACGGCCGGTTTCGCCGCCGTCGGGGGCAAGGTCGGTTACCTGATCGCGAGTTCGGCTTGCGGCAAGCCCGGTGACACGATCCGCAGCGCGGGCCGGGTGGTCGGGGTGGTCCTGGGCGCCCAGGTGCCGCCGACGGGCGCCATCGTGATCCGGGTGACCAATACGACCGACTGGCGGCTGGTCGGTTCGATCCCGCCCACCGAACCCCGCGTGACGATCACCGGATCGGTCGAGGCTCCGGTGGGCGCGTCGGTGTGCAGGTACGGCGCGACCACCGGCTGGCGGTGCGGCATCATCCAGGCGAAGAACGTGTCGATCACCTTTCCCGAAGGCACGCTGACCGGCTTGACCCGCACGTCCGTCTGCGCGGAGCCGGGGGACAACGGCGGCCCGTTCGTCAGCGGGACACAGGCGCAGGGCGTGCTGGTCGGTGGCAGCGGTAACTGCTCGAGCGGCGGCTCCACCTACTTCGTCCCGGTCAACCGGGTCCTGTCGGCCTACGGGCTGACGATCCTCACCGGGACCTAGAACGGCAGCGCCCTCGGATACGGGGGAGGCGAGTGGAGCGCGAACGCGGGCGTGGTCGTGACGCGGGTTTCCCCGACGATGTCGAAGATCGTCTGGTGTTCCGGGGCAAGTTCGCTTGCTTCGGAGTTCAGCGTCGCAGGGCCGGTCGACGGCCAGTGTCCGCGATCCAGCCGCCGCTCCAGCGTGCGCAGGGCGGTGATCTCCTCGGACGCGGTGAACACACAGTGACCGGCCCGGTTCACGAACAGCTGCCGGAGCTCGTCCTGGTCGCCTAGCCGTGAGACTCGTTCGGCGTAGGCGCGTTCGTGCGCCGCGGGCGCGGTGCCGTCCGCGACCGTGTGCATGGTCAGCACCGGGACCGGCGTTCGACCCAGCGGCAGCCCGAACCGCGCCAGATAGCCGGCCGCGGCCGGATCCGGAGTGATTCGGGGCGCCTTCGCCAGTCGGTCGAGGTCGGCGCCGAGATCGAGCCCCGCCTCCGCGTAGGCCCGTTCCACCAGCGGACGCTCGCCGGATTTCGCCAGGATCCGCCGGTAGTCGACACCCACGTTCCAGCTCGGGTTGCCGCCCGCCCGTTGCTCCAGGCCGGCCCTGTCGATGCCGAACGCGCCGGCGCGGTAGTAGCGATCCCATACGCCCTGCCAGAAAACCTGGTCCGCGACGTCCGGCGGACGTGGCTGCGTGGCGTCCAGCCAGCCTGGGATCTCGGCCAGCGCGTTCGCCAGCGCGAGCCGTGCCCTGCCGCCCGGATTCGCGGTGGCGGCCTGCACCACGTCGACGAATCTGCCCACGTTGGCCGCGGGATCGGTGATCCGCACCAGCTGCAGCCGTGCGTCGAGCAGCGTGTTCAGCGCGTACCCGACATCGAGCGACGAATTCCAGTGCGCGGCCCCGCCGGCGAGGGTGCCGCAGAAGGTCATCAGGCCGTCGAACCGGCGCGGGTTCCGCTCGGCGAGCAGGGTCGCGGTGATCGCGCCCACCGATTCGCCCGCCGCGATGGTGCGTCGCGGCGGGCCGATCGTGTGGGTGAACCAGTCGTGCAACCGGGTCTGGTCGGTCAGCGCCTCCTCGATCGACCAGCCACGCACGGTCCGATACTGGGAGGCGGCCAGCGCGTATCCCTGCGCCAGCAGGAAAGACTCGGTCGCGGGCTGTGACGTCAGCGCGATCCGATCGGGTTCCGGATACGCCACGGAGTACATCCCGTGGCTCCACAGCACGAGCGTGCCGTTCCAGTTTTCCGGCACCAGCACCAGATAGCGTGCGCCTTCGAGGTCGCCCTCGTACCTGGTGACCGGGCCGTCGGCCGAGGCACGGGGAACCATCAGCCCCAGAAAGATCGTGAGCAGGGCCAGGAAGACAAGTCCACGTCGTGCCACGACGACCACCCCCGCGGCTCATCTTTCGCCGCGCGGACCGCGGTGTCGACGGCCGCTCGGCCTAACTGAAGATGACCGAGCGCAGGAGAAGTCTGTCCGAGCCCCGGCCGCCGTTCGGGCGAAGCGAGAAGTAGGAATCGCTCGAGCAATCGTCGTCCAGGAACACCACCGCGGTCGAATCGGTGTCGTTCCGCGGACGGAACGCGTCGACGTCCCAGTCGGCTATTTCGGGTATTTCGATGCATTCGCCGCTGGGCGGATCCACCAGGGTGCCGACCTGGAGCTCTTCGTCTTCGTCGTAATAGCGGTAGGTGAATTCGCCTTCGGCCGCGGAGGCCACGGCCGGGATCGAGAAGCAGAGGGCGACGGCACTGGCAAAGGAAAGAAAAGCGGTTCGTGTACGCATGGTTCGACGTTAGGACGGTGATCGACATCTCCGGTAGGCCCCGCGGCGAGGTCCACCCGAGGGAGTGGACCGAACCCGGACGGTGATCGATAGTGAGGGCATGTACACCGGCAACCCCGACGTCCCCGACGACGTGTTCGCGGACGTTCTCGGCCAGATCAAGGATTTCGTGCGCACTCGGGTGATGCCCCGTGAGCTGGAGATCGTGAACACGGACGCCGTTCCGGCCGATCTGCGGGCGCAGGCGGCCGGGATGGGGCTGTTCGGGTACGCGATCCCCCAGGAGTGGGGCGGGCTCGGCCTCGACCTGGTCCAGGATGTCGAGGTCGCGATGGTGCTGGGGTACACGTCGCTGGCGTTGCGGTCGATGTTCGGCACGAACAACGGGATCGCCGGGCAGGTGCTGGTCGGCTTCGGCACCCAGGAACAACAGGCCCGGTGGTTGCCGGGGATCGCGTCAGGTGAGGTCGTCGCGTCGTTCGCGCTGACCGAGCCCGGCGCGGGGTCGAATCCGGCCGGGTTGCGGACCAGCGCGAAGCCGGACGGTGACGGCTGGGTGATCGACGGCGGCAAACAGTTCATCACCAACGCCACCGAGGCCGTACTGTTCGTGGTTTTCGCGCGTATGGACACCGGGATCGCGGTGTTCCTCGTGCCCGCCGACGCGCCGGGCATCACGGTCGGGGCGAAGGACGCGAAGATGGGGCAGGAGGGTTCCCGGACCGCGGACGTGACGTTCTCGCAGGTCCGTGTCGGGCCGGAGGCATTGGTCGGCGGGGACGGCGACGTCGGCTACAAGGCGGCGATGACGTCGTTGGCGCGCGGCCGGATCCACATGGCGGGCCTCGCCGTCGGAACGGCGCAGCGGGCGTTGGACGAGTCGGTCGCGTACGCCGCGACGGCGACCCAGGGTGGCACGCCGATCGGGGATTTCCAGTTGGTGCAGGCGATGCTGGCCGATCAGCAGACCGGTGTGCTCGCCGGTCGCGCGCTCGCCCGTGAGGCGGCGCGGGCGTATGTGACGGGGGAGGACCGGCGGATCGCGCCGTCGGCGGCGAAGCTGTTCTGCACCGAGATGGCAGGCAAGGCCGCGGATCTCGCGGTGCAAGTCCATGGCGGAAGCGGCTACCTGCGTGAGGTCGCGGTCGAACGCATCTATCGCGACGTCCGGCTGATGCGGTTGTACGAGGGCACGAGCGAGATCCAGCGGTTGATCATCGGCGGTGGGCTGGTGCGGGCCGAGAAGAAGAAGGCATGACGCGGCCGCTCGACGGGGTCACCGTCGTCGCCGTCGAACAGGCCGTGGCCGCGCCGCTGGCCACCCGCAACCTCGCGGACCTCGGCGCACGGGTGATCAAGGTCGAACGCGTCGACGGCGGGGATTTCGCCCGCGCGTACGACCACGCCGTGCACGGCAGCGGCGCGCATTTCGTCTGGCTCAACCGCGGCAAGGAATCGCTCGCCGTCGACCTCAAGACCGGCGAGGGCCGTGACGTCGTCCGGCGGCTGGTCGCGAAGGCCGACGTGTTCGTGCAGAACCTCGCGCCCGGCGCGGCGGAGCGGCTCGGTTTCGGCGATCTGCGCGCCGAGCATCCCGAGCTGGTCGTGGTGAACCTGTCCGGATTCGGCTCGGGCGGGCCGATGGAACGGCGGAAGGCCTACGACATGCTGGTCCAGGCCGAGGCCGGGCTCATCGCGATCACCGGCACCCCGGACGCGCCGGCGAAGACCGGGATCCCGACCGCCGACATCGCCTCGGGCATGTACTGCGCGCAGGCGGTGCTGGCGGCGTTGCTGCGCCGGTGGCGCACCGGCGAGGGCGCGACGATCGAGGTCTCGATGCTGGAAGCCACCGTCGAATGGATGGGATACGCGCTCAACACCCGGATGTACGCCGGAACCGAGCCCGAGCGGATGGGGCTGAGCCACAGTTCGATCGCGCCGTACGACGCCTTTCCCACCCGTGACGGCCAGATGCTCATCGGCGTCCAGAACGACACCGGCTGGCGAACGCTCGTCACCGACGTCCTCGACGCACCCGAACTCGCCGACGACCCGCGTTTCGCCACGAACGTGCGGCGGGTCGCTCACCGCGTGGAGTGCGACGCCGCTGTCGCCGCCAGGACAGCACTGTGGTCCAACAGCGAACTCGACGAACGGCTCGCCGCGGCCGGGGTACCCGCCGCCCAGCTCAAGGACGTCGGCCAGGTCGCCGAGCATCCCCAGCTGCGGGCGCGCGACCGTTGGCGCGAGGTCGGCACCGAATTCGCCCGGGTCGACGCGCTGCTGCCGCCGGTGACCTTCGACGATTTCGAGGCCTGCATGGGCGACGTCCCGGCCTTGGGAGAGCACACGCACGCGTTGCTCGTCGAGTCCGGAGTGGACGCCGACGATTACCTCCGCCGCGGTATCGCCCGCTGATTTTCCGGGAGCGACTGGAGGAACTCCAGGTTTACGATCGAAATCATGCGATTCGCCATCAAGACTTCGCCGCAGGACACCGTTTGGTCCGACATGCTCGCCGTCTGGCAGGCCGCCGACGAGATCGAACTCTTCGAATCCGGCTGGACCTTCGATCACTTCTATCCCATTTTCTCGGATTCGACCGGTCCGTGCCTGGAAGGGTGGGTGACGCTCACCGCGCTCGCGCAGGCCACGAAACGGCTCCGGCTGGGCACGCTGGTCAGCGGGATCCACTACCGTCACCCCGCGCTCCTCGCGAACATGGCCGCGACACTCGACATCGTTTCCGGCGGCCGGCTGGAGATCGGCGTCGGTGCGGGCTGGAACGAAGAAGAATCCGGCGCGTACGGCATGGAACTGGGCACCATCAAGGAACGCAGTGACCGGTTCGAGGAGGCCTGTGAGGTCCTCGTCGGCCTGCTGACCCAGGAGACCACCACCTTCCAGGGCGAGCACTACCAGCTGACCGACGCCCGCTGTGAACCGAAGGGCGTGCAAAAGCCGCATCCGCCGATCTGCATCGGCGGCAGCGGCGAGAAGCGGACCCTGCGCACGGCGGCGAAGTACGCCCAGCACTGGAACTTCGTCGGCGGCACGCCGGGGGAGTTCGCGCACAAGCGCGAGGTGCTGCACCGGCACTGCGCGGACATCGGCCGGGATCCGAAGGAGATCACCTTGTCCTCGCACGTGCGCCTCGGCGCGGACGGCGACTACGCGAAGGTCGCCGCGGAGGCCGAAGCGCTCGGTGAAGCGGGGCTCGACCTGGCGATCATCTACCTGCCGCCGCCGCACACCCCCGCCGTGCTGGAACCGCTGGCGAAGGCGCTCGAACCGCTGCGCTGAGGTCTCGGAGGCCGGCCGGGGAGCGACGGCCCGTTGCGGAACCGGCCGGTCTCGCTATACGGTGACAGAACTAGAACAGGTTACAGTTCTGCACGGTGGGCTGACCGAGGAGCGGACATGGCGAACAGGGCTGCGCGCGGCGACGAGGCCGACTACGTGGTCGTCGGATCGGGCAGCTCGGGCGCCGCGATCGCGGGCAGGCTGGCGGAAGCCGGGGCCAGCGTGATCCTGCTTGAGGCGGGCAAGACCGACGAGAAGCTGCTCGTCAAGAAGCCGGGGCTGGTCGGCCCGATGCACGCGGTGCCCCAGCTCAAGAAGCCCTTCGACTGGGGCTACTACTCAGTGCCGCAGAAACACGTTCTCGATCGCCGGATGCCGGTGCCGCGCGGCAAGGTGGTCGGCGGCTCCAGCTCCATCAACGGGATGGTCTACGTGCGCGGCAACCGCGCCAACTTCGACTCCTGGGCCGCCGAAGGGAACAAGGGCTGGGACGCCGACAGCGTCAACGCCGCGTACAAGCGGATGGAGGATTTCGAGGACGGCGAGAGCGAGTTCCGGGGCGCGGGCGGGCCGATCCGGGTCACCCGCAACAAGACCCCGCAGGAGGGCACGCTCCAGTTCCTCCAGGCGACCGCCGACGCGATCGGCTGCGACATCCTCGACGACTACAACGCGAAGTCCCAAGAGGGCGTCAGCCGGATGCAGCAGAACGCCGCCGACGGCCTGCGCTACAGCGCCTCGCGCGGCTACATCCACCACCTCGCGCCCGCCACGCTGCAGGTCCAGTCCGGAGTGCTGGCGAAGAAGGTGGTCATCGAGAACGGCCGTGCCGTCGGTGTCGAGGTCGTCGACACGAACGGGGGACAGCGCATTCTGCGCGCGGGCAAGGAGGTCATCCTCTCGGCGGGCTTCGTCGGGTCCGCGCAGCTGCTGATGCTGTCCGGGATCGGCCACGCTGAGCACCTCAAGGAACACGGCATCGACGTCGTCGCGGACCTGCCGGTCGGCGACAACCTGCACGACCACATGTTCCACGCGCTGACCTTCCGCGCGTCGTCGAGCAAGAACAGGGGCACGCCGCCGTACTTCGCGCGCGGCCTCGTCAGCGAACTGATGCGGCCCGGCACGACCTTCCTGGCGAACTCGGTCTTCGAGGCGGTCGCCTTCCTCAAGACCTCCCAAGCCGCCGAGATCCCGGACCTCCAGCTGCATCTCCTGCCGTGGGCGTACGTGACGCCGAACCAGGACGCGCCCATCCGGCACGACGTCGACAAACGGCCCGCGCTCACCGTGCTCACCACGCTGATCTACCCGAGGAGCCGCGGCACGCTGCGCCTCGCTTCGGCCGATCCCACGGCGGCGCCGCTCATCGACTTCCAGTATCTGTCCGATCCGGCCGATCTCGAGGTGCTCGGCGAGGGGTCGGAGATGGTCCGCGAGATCTTCGCGTCGGGGGCGTTCAACGGCTCGATCAAGGAGGAGCTCCACCCGGGCAAGTCACTGCGGGGACAGGAGTTGCGTGACGCGATCCTGAACCGTGCGACCTCGGTCTACCACGGCGTCGGCACCTGCCGGATGGGCGTGGACGAACTCGCGGTCGTGAGTCCTGATCTCAGGGTCCGCGGCGTCGAAGGCCTGCGGGTCTGCGACGCCTCGATCATGCCGTCGATCACCGGCGGCAACACCAACGCGCCCGCCATCATGATCGGCGAAATGGGCGCGCAGCTCGTCCTTTCGGGGACGGATGGCGGAGCTGAGGGATGACCGAGAAGGGACCAGACGCGTGAACCCGCCCGGCCGAAGGCCCCGCTATCGCGGTGGCAGGGCGCCTTGTTCACACACCGGTACGCGCATCGCCGACGAGCGCCCTGCCGACGTCGATCGCGGACGCGGGTTCACCACCAGATATTCGGACAACTGACGGAAAGAGGGCCATGACCGTCACACCGCTCGCGCTCACCCGTCCGGCGTCGGTGACCGACGCGTTCCTTCAACGGCTCGTCGCCCGCGTTCCTGGCTCGTCCGGCGCGAGCTGGAAGCTCACCGAGGTCTACACCGGCGACGTGCTCGTCGAGCTGCCCCAGTCGACCCCCGCCGACATCGAGCAGGCGTTCACCACGGCGCGTGCCGCGCAGGAGAAGTGGGCGGCCACACCGCTCAAGCAGCGGCTGGAGGTGTTCAAACGGGCGCACACGCTCTTCGTCGACAACGCGCCCGCCGTCACCGACCTCATCCAGGTCGAGAGCGGCAAGAACCGCCGGATGGCGATCGAGGAGACCTGCGATCCGGCGATGGTGATGAGCCATTACCTCACCCGGGCCGCCAAACTGCTGGCGCCGGCGAAACGCGGGGGACCGGTCCCGTTCCTGACGACGTCCACCGAGATCCGGCAGCCCAAGGGCGTGGTCGGGATCATCGCGCCGTGGAACTTCCCGTTCGCCACCGGCATTTCCGACGCCGTCCCGGCGCTGATGGCCGGGAACGCGGTGGTGCTGAAGCCCGACAACAAGACCGCGCTCTCCCCGCTCTACGGCGTCGAGCTGCTGGAGCAGGCCGGGCTGCCGAAGGGGCTGTTCCAGGTGGTGTGCGGCGAGGGCCCGGACGTCGGCCCCACGCTCATCGGCCAGGCGAACTACGTGATGTTCACCGGTTCCACCGCCACCGGCCGGGTGATCGGCGAGCAGGCGGGCCGCAACCTCATCGGCTGCTGCCTCGAACTCGGCGGCAAGAACCCGATGATCGTGCTCGAAGACGCCGATCTGGACGAGACCGTGCAGGGCGCGATCTTCGGCGCTTTCGGCAACACCGGGCAGATCTGCATGCACATCGAGCGGATGTACCTGCCAGAGTCCCGCTACGAGGAGTTCAAGAACGCCTACGTGGCCAAGACCAAGGCTCTCGACGTCCGGGCCGCCTACGACTTCGGTCCGGACATGGGCTCGCTGGTCTCCGTCGACCACATGAACCGGGTCAAGTCCCACGTCGATGACGCCGTCGCGAAGGGTGCGACCGTCCTTTGTGGAGGAAAACCGCGGCCCGACCTCGGTCCGGCGTTCTTCGAGCCGACGATCCTCGAAGGCGTCACGAAGGACATGCTCTGCGGCGTCACCGAAACCTTCGGACCCGTTGTCGCACTGCACAAGTACCGCACGGTCGACGAAGCCGTCTCGCTCGCCAACGACACCGAGTACGGGCTCAACGCCTCGGTCTGGGGCGGTGACGTCGGCGCCGCGCGTGCGGTGGCCGCGCGGATCGAGTCCGGCAACGTCAACATCAACGACATCCTGGCCACCGCGTACGCCTCGAAGGGGACGCCGTCCGGCGGAGTCAAGAACTCCGGCGTCGGCGCCCGCCACGGGGACCAGGGCCTGCTCAAGTACACCGACGTGAAGAACGTCGCGGTGCTCAAGAAGCAGGTCATGGGTCCCCGCGGCGGCCAGACCTACGAGAAGTACGTCGAGGGGATGCTGTCCGGGCTGAAACTCATGCGGCGCTTCCGCATCCGCTAAACCTCGTCGGTGTGCTGCGGCGCGGCCAGCACACAGGCGATGCTCAGGACGCACATCCCGATCAGCAGGCCGATCGCCGGCCAGACACTGCCCGTCGCCTGGAACAGCAGCGTCGACACCAACGGCGAGAGGCCGCCGAACAGCGCGCCCGCGAGCTGATAGGACAGCGAGATGCTGGTGTAGCGCGCCCGCGGGCGGAACATCTGCGACAGGATGGCGGCGATCGGGCTGTAGGTCGCCGTCATCGCCAGGCGCATCGCCACGAACGCCGCGATGATCAGCACCGCGTTCTTGGTCGACAGCACCAGGAACTGTGGGGCCGCGAGTACCGCGACGCCGGCGAGGCCGATCACGACCACCCGCACCCGGCCGAAGCGATCGCCGAGCCAGGCCGCGCCGAAGCTGACGACCAGTTCGACGAAGGCGGCGATGGTCAGCGCGTTGAGCACGAGCGATTCGGAGACGCCGACGGCCGGATCGGTCGCGTAAGCCGTCGCGAAAGTGGTGACGAGGTAGTAGCCGCCGACCGCGACGGGCAGCACGCAGATGCCCAGCAGGATCGGCTTCCAGTTGGTCCGCACCGCGTACAGGATGGGGACGCCGGTTTCTTCGGCGGTTTCCTCGAAGACCGGTGACTCCTCGACCTTCAGCCGCACGATGAGCCCGACGCCGATGAGCAGCACGGACGCGAAGAAGGGGATCCGCCAGCCCCACGTGGTGAGCCATTCCGTACCGCCGGTGCTCAGGAGACTGAACAGGCCGGTGGCCAGCAACGCGCCCGCGGGGTTACCGGCCTGGGCGAAGGCGCCGTAGAAGGTCTTCTTGTCCGGTGGCGCGTGTTCGACGGCCATCAGTACGGCGCCGCCCCATTCGCCGCCGACGGCGAGCCCCTGGACGAACCTGAGCACCACGAGCAGGATCGGCGCCCACGTGCCGATCTGGTCGTAGCCGGGCAGGCAGCCGACCAGGAAGGTCGCCGCGCCCATCATGGTCAGCGTGACCACGAGCGCGGTCTTGCGGCCGACCCGGTCGCCGACGTGCCCGAACACGATGCCGCCGAGCGGCCGCGCGAAGAACCCGACGGCGTACGTCGCGAAGGCCGCCGCGACACCGGTCAGCCGGTCGCCGGTCGCCGGGAAGAACACGGTGCCGAAGACGAGGCTCGCGGCCGTGGCGTAGATGTAGAAGTCGTACCACTCGATCGTGGTGCCGACGAAGGCCGCGAGCCCGGCCCGGCGGGCTCGGCGGAGCGACTGGGTGTCGGTTTGGACGGTCATCGGGCCACCTCGCCGTCGATCCAGGTTTCCAGCACGCCGATGCCCGCGATCCGGTCCGGCTCGCAGGTGAGGGGATTCTCGCCGAGCAGCACGAAATCGGCGCGTTTTCCGGGGGTGATCGAGCCGAGGTCGCGTTCACGGCCGAGCACCCGGGCGCCGGCGATCGTATGCGCGGCGATGGCGGAGCGTACGTCGATCAGCAGGTCGTCGCCGCCGAGCCGGTGGCCGCGGCGGGTCGTCCTGGTCACCGCGGTCTGGATGGCTTCGAGCGGATTCGGTTCCGCGACCGGGGCGTCCGAGCTCAGCGTGACCGGCACACCCGCGGCCTGGAACTCGCCGAGGGGGTTGAACCGCTCGCCGGGGGTGCCGACGGCGTCGGTGACGCCTTCGCCCCAGTTGTAGTAATGCTGAGGCTGGTTGACCGGATGGACGCCGAGCGCGGCCATCCGCTCGATCTGCTCCGGGGACGGCAGCCCGCAGTGCTCGATGCGGTGCCGGGCGTCGGGCCGGGGATTCCGCCGCTGCGCGTCCTCGATGGCGTCGAGCACCATGGCGATCGCGTCGGGGGACTGGGCGTGGGTCGCGGTCTGGAGCCCGGCTTCGTGGGCCTTGCCGATGAGCGCGGCGTAGTCCTTCGGGTCGTGGTAGAGCTGCCCGGTGCGGCACGGGTCGCCGACATAGCCGTCGGGGAAGTACGCGGTCCACCCGCCGAGCGTGCCGTCGGCGTAGAACTTGATCCCCGCGAAAGCGAGGCGAGCCGTGCCGAAAGCGCCGTGCAGTCCCATTTCCAGGGCCTGGTCGAGCAGATGGGACAGCAGGTACATGTGGACGCGGGTCTTGAGCTGCCCGGCTTCGTCCAGCCTCAGGTACATGTCGAACTCGCGGCGCGTGACCTGGGCGTCGCCGATCGCGGTCACCCCGGCGGCGAGGAACTTCTCCTGCGCCGCGGCCAGCTGCCGCGCGTGCTCCTCCGGCTCGTCTTCGAGGTGGAAGTTCGGCCCGTGCCGCCCGACCTTCACCCCGGTGACCCCGGTGAGGATGTTGCACGCGGCGTCCGAGAGCTCGCCGGTGAGTTCGCCGTGCTCGTCACGGAAGAACACCCCGCCGTCGGGATCCGGGGTGTCCCGGGTGACGCCGTTGCGCCGCAACGTGAAGCTGTTCACCACGCCGCCGTGCCCGCTGGCGTTCATGAGATAGACCTCGCGATCGACGGCGACCGCGTCGAGCTCCTCCTTGCGGGGATGGCGTTTCTCGGCGAGGTTGCGGTGCTCGTAGCCGTAACCGCGGACGGGCCTGCCCGCCGGGGTGCTTTCGGCCGCCTCGCGCAGCAAGGCGACGATGGCGGGAATGGTCGAGGCCCGCTCGGGTCCGCAGTCGACCCAGGTCATCATCTGCCCGTACATCAAGGGATGCGCGTGCGGATCGACGAACCCCGGCAGGAGCGTGCCCGGCAGCCGCCGCACCTCCGGCTCGGGACGGCCGAGACCCGCCGCGCGGGCACGGCACTCGTCCACCGAACCGACCGCGGCGATCTCCTCGCCGAACACGAGTACCGCTTCGGCGCCTTCGGTGGCGTCGTCGACGGTCACCAGCTCATCGGGATGCAGGATCGTCGCTCGCGCGTCGAGGACTGAACGATCGAGGGGCAACAGGCGCATCGGGCGGACTCCTGGGTTTACGACGGTGAAGTGGGGCGAAGGTAAGTGACGAAAACCCTGAGCGCAATCAGATCAGTTGCGTACGGACGGTGTTCACGATCGATATGCACAAGATCACGGACATAACGCTCTATCCTTGCTGCCAAAGGCCTGTTTCGGCCGGTGAAATGGTGCTCGCCGCCGTCGGAAATTCAGCAGAGGAGAAACCGTCGTGGACGACTCGCTGGTCGCGGCTTTGCGCACGGACGGCCGGATGAGCGTCGCCGATCTGGCCAAGCGCGCCGGAGCTTCGAGGTCGGCCGTGTCGGCCAGGCTTGAGCAACTGAAGGCCGACGGCTCGCTGAGCGTGGTCGCGGCGGTCCACCCCGAGTTCCTCGGCCTGACCGCGTACGCGCACCTCGCGATCCGCACGTCGGGGCGCTCGCAGGCGACGACGGAGGCCATCGCGGCGATGCCCGCCGCCGCGTTCGTCTCCGCGGTGAGCGGGGAGTACCAGACCGTCGCGGAGCTGCGCCTGCCCGACTCGCCCGAGCTCTATCGCACGGTGGCCGACATCCGCGGCCTGCCGGAGGTGGAACAGGTCAACACGCTCGTCTACGTGGACGTGGTCAAGGGCCTGTTCATGCCCGGCCGTCCGCTACCGCCCTGGTTGCGGCTCGACGACCGCGATCTCGCGATCATGCTGCGGCTGCAGGCCGACGGGCGGGAAAGCTACGCGAGCATCGCCGAGCACGTCGGACTGTCGCCCTCGGCCACGCGCACCCGCGTGCGTTTCCTGGTCGAGCACGACGTCATCCGGATCGCGCCGGTGCTCAGCCGCGCCCGGCCGGACGCCGGCCTGGTCTGCGGGATCGGCCTGAACGTGCGAGGCGCCGGGGATTCCGTGACCGCCACGCTCGCCGCGCGGGACGACACCGAGTTCCTCGCCAGGACCATCGGCCGGTTCGACGTCGTCGCCACCATCGCCGCGCAGTCCGCCCGCGCGCTCGACCGGGCGCTCGAAGAGATCAGCGGCAGGCCCGACGTCGTGACCGCGGAGACGTGGGTCCACCTCCGCATCGCCAAGGAACGCTACGAATGGCCGCTGCCTACCGCGGAGGAACTCGCGCGACGTCAGCGTCCAGCAGGGCTTTCCGGATCTCGGTCTTGAGCACCTTGCCGATCTTGGACCTGGGAAGATCCGGCCAGATCAGGATCTCCTTGGGGGTCTTGATACCGCCCAGCCGTTCCTTGACCGCGGCGCGGAGTTCTTGCGCCGCCGCCGTTTTCCCGGTATGGAGCTGGACCACGGCGGTGATCTGCTCGCCCCATTTCTCGTGCGGCAGCCCGATCACGGCGCAGTCCTGCACCGCTTCGTGCGCCATGAGCGCCTGCTCGACCTCGGCCGAATAGACGTTGAAACCGCCGGTGATGATCATGTCCTTGGCGCGGTCGACGATGTAGAGGTAGTGATCCTCGTCGAGGTAGCCGATGTCGCCCGTGTGATGCCAGCCGTGCGCGCTCGCTTCCGCCGTCGCGTCCGGATTCTTGTAGTAGCCGAGCATCACCAGCGAACCGCGGACGACGATCTCGCCGCGTTCGCCGGGCGGGAGCAGCTCGCCCGCCTCGGACATGATCGCGACCTGGGTGAGCGGAGTGGGCCTGCCCGCCGAGGTGAACCGTTCCAGGGCAAGGGATCCGTCGGGGTGGACGTGCTCGGCGGGCGCGAGGGTGGAGATCATCATGGGGGCTTCGCTCTGTCCGAACAGTTGCCCGAAGACCGGGCCGATCCGGGTGATCGCCTCGGCGAGTTTGGTGGCCGACATCGGCGCGGCGCCGTACCAAAGGCATTGCAGCGACGAAAGGTCGGCGTCGTCCAGCGCCGGATTGTCGAGCAGCAGGTAGATCAGCGTCGGTGGCAGGAAGGTGTGCGTGATCCGGCGGCTCTCCACCAGCGCGAGGAATTCACCGAGGTCCGGCGAGGGCATGACGACGATCTCGCCACCGAGGGCCAGTACCGGGAAACAGAGCACGCCCGCCGCGTGTGTCAGCGGTGCCAGCGCCAGATAGCGCGGGCGTCCGGTGAACGGGTAGCTCATCAGTGTGAGCGCCGACATCGTCTCGACGTTGGTGCCGCTGAGCATCACCGCCTTGGGGCGGCCGGTGGTGCCGCCGGTGCCCACGAGCAGGACCAGATCGTCCGGCGGTGTCTCCTCCCAGGGCTCGGCACTGCCGAGCCAGTCGGAAAACGGGACGGCGCCGGGCATCGAGCCGTCGAGACAGACCACTGTGGACAGTTTCGGCAGTTCGGGGAGCATCCGGGAGACGAGCGGTGCGAAGGACTCCTGCACCAGAAGGCAGGTGCAGTCGAACAGGTCGAGCAGTTCCCTGTTCTCGGCGGCCTCGTTGCGCGGGTTGACCGGGCACCACACGGCGCCGGCCCGGCTGATCCCGAAGACACAGCCGAACGACAGGGGATCGTTCCCGGACAGGATCGCCACCTTGTCCCCCGGCCTGACCCCGGACCGGGCCAGCGCCCGCCCCACCCGCCACGACAGCTCCCGCACTTCGGCGTAGCTGAGGGAGGTGTCGCCCATGGTGAGGCAGGGTGCCGCCGGATCGAGTGAAGCGCCCTTGTCGAGGTAGTCGGTCAGTCGCACGCGCTCGTCCTTCCGGTCAGTCGTGAACGGTCAAGACCGGCTTCGAAACCAGCCCGAAGCTTCGTAGCACGCCGAGCAGTTCGCGGTGGCCGAAAGCCTGGCACCCGGAGGCGAATCCCACGCGCTTCGGCGGCTGTTGAAGCAGAGAGTAGGCGCCGAAGGCCTGCATCAACCCGGTCTGCTTGTAGTTGCAGGTGCCGTGGATGACACAGTGCGCACGGCCCAGCGGCCCCGAGGCGTGCACCGAATCCAGCGAGGTGTTGAGCCGCTGGTTCTCCCGCGGCGGCATCTCGTCGCGCACCGCGGCGGCCTGCTCCGCCAGCACACGGAGCTTTTCGTCCAGTGGCAGGTCTTTCACCTGTTCCAGCACGGCCGCGACGATCTGCGGTACCCCCTGCATGAGCGCGCGGTCGAAGACACCGCCGACGGCCTTGACATTGGCCACCCGGGCGTCGTTCTTGAACCAGACCGGATGCGAGGTGCCGCCCCAGGGCAGGGCCAGCCCGGTTTCGTGGTGACCGGGCACGGTGACGTCCTGCAGTCCGCCGTCGGCGGGCCAGGGCAGGTACTCGTTCTGTTCGAGGTAGTACGCGGCGGACAGCGCGGCGTTGACCAGGATGGTCTTCGTCGAAGCGACCGTGGGATACCCCTTCCAGAACACCAGGATGTCCAAAGTGTCCAGTCCGGGCGTCTCCAGGCACAGGTTCGCCGCGATCTCGCCGGTGGTGTACATCTGCGCGATGCCAGGGGAGAGCAGCAGGCCTTTGTCGGCCATCCGCGCGCCGTAGCGCTCTTCGGCGGCGATCAGCCAGTCCTGTTCGCCGGTGGTGTCGAGGTAATGCGTTCCGGTCCGCAAACAGGCTTCGACGACTTCGTGGCCGTACTCGCTGAACGGGCCGACGGTGTTGCACACGACCTTGGCGTCGCGGAACAGTTCGGTGAGCGCTTCGACGTCGTGTGAGACCTCGACGACTTCGTGATCGATGGTGTCGAGGCCGGGCACGTGGTCGATCGCCTCTTGGATACGGGCCTTGTCCCGGCCGGCGGCGATGAACGGGACGTTGTACTCGCGCAGGTACTCGCAGATCAGCCGTCCGGTGTAGCCGGAGGCGCCGTAGACCACGACGGGCTTGGGGCTGCTCATGGTGATTCCTTTCGGGTTCGTGCTGGTCACATGCCCATTCCGCCGTCGACCGGGAGCCCGGCGCCGGTGATGAAGCGGGCGGCGTCGGAGGCGAGGAACACGACGGCGTCGGCCATGTCCGCGACCTCGCCGAGCCGTCCGGCCGGGGTCTGCCCGACGACCGCCCCGATGGCGTCCTCGACGCTGGGGAACAGGCCGACTTCGACGACGTCCTGCGCGAGCTGATTGCCCATCCGAGTGGGTACGAGACCGGGGTAGACGCAGTTGACGCGCACGCCGTAGCCGAGCTTCCCGGCCTCCATCGCGGCGACCCTGGTGAGCCGGTCGACGGCCGACTTCGTCGCCGAATAGCCCGCGATACCGGGGAAGGCGATGGTCGCGGCGACCGAGGCGATGTTCACGACGGCGCCGCCGGTGCCCGCGGGGCCGCCGGGCCGCATCGCGCGGAAGGCGTGCTTCACGCCGAGGGCGGTGCCGAGCACGTTGACGTCGAGCATCTTGCGCACGTCGGCGGGGTCGAGGTCGGCGACGAGCCCGGTGATCTCGACACCGGCGTTGTTCACCACGATGTCCAGCCCGCCGAGTTCGCCGATGACCGCGGCGACCGCCTGCTCCCAGCTCTGTTCGTCGGTGACGTCGAGCCGGACGAAACCCGCGGTGGCGCCCTTCTGCTTGATCTGGTCGGCGGTGGCGCGCCCGAGATCCTCCTGGACGTCGCCGATGACCACCGAGGCGCCCGCCTGCGCCAGCGCTTCGGCCATTCCGGCGCCCAGGCCCTGCGCGCCACCCGTGACCAGGGCTTTCCGGCCCGAAAGGTCGTACGAACCCATGGACTTCTCCTCCTTGAGACGGTCCGCGGTTGCGGTGTGGGTCACATCCTGAGCCAGTTTTGGACAGTCGTCAAGATTTTCTTGGACAGTCGTCAAGAATTCCGCGACGCTAGACTGTGGGACCCGCGGCAGGCGCGGGCTCCCGGACCGGACAGGAACTCGTGGTGACCGAGACGAGCGAGCGGATCGCACGCCGGAGCGTGGACAAGTTCGCCCAGCGACGGGCGGAACTGGCCGAGTCCGCGCTGCAGGCGCTGTCCGAGCTGGGATACGCGAGGACGAGCCTCCGGGAGATCGCGCAGAAGTCGAACTTCTCGCACGGGGTCCTGCACTACTACTTCACCGACAAGGTGGAACTGCTGACCTACGCGGTCCGCAAGTTCGAGGAAGTGTGCGTGACCCGCTACGACGAGGCCGTGGCCGTGGCGCGTACGGCCGAGGATCTGGAGCGGGGCTTCGGTGCCGCGATGGCGGAAACGCTGCGAGCCGACGCCGTGATGCACCGGCTGTGGTACGACCTGCGGAACCAGAGCCTGTTCGAGGCCGCGTTCCGCGCGGACGTGCTCGAGATCGACGCTCAGCGGCAGGCGATGATCTGGCGGGTCGTGGAGCGCTATGCCGAACTCGCCGACGCTTCGCCGGTCGTGACGCAGCAGGTCGCTTACGCGGCTTTCGACGGCCTGTTTCAGCAGGCGCTGCTGCACCATCTCGCCGATGGTCTCGCCGAGGACGCCGGGTCGTTGCTCAGACGGCTGGTCTCGTAGGTCCGTTCGCTGGACTCCTGAGTGGAGTCCAGCGAACGGTTTCTTCTAGTCGGTGGCGTTGATCGCCGCGCCGTCGTAGAGGAGAGCTCCGGCGCTGTCGTAGACCCGGACCTTGACCTTCGTCATTTCCGTTCGTGAGTCGGCCAGCAGCCGCTCGAATTCCGCGCGGCCTTCCGCGGAGTCGGCTTCATGGGCTTCCAGTCTTTCCCGCGCGTGGCGCAGGCTGACCATGTCCACCGCGATTTCGGCGGCGAAGGTGCCGTCCACGATGTCGGCTTCGGCCACTGTGCCGTCGGTCGCTCGCAGCTCCAGCCTGGCTGCTCCGGGAGCGAGGCGTCCCATCAGGCAGGCGGGCCGGCCGTTGTAGGCGGCCATCCATCGCCAGACCGAGTATGGGCGATGGTCTTGCTTTTGGTCTTGGGGTTGCAGGTTCAGCCACGTTCCGCTGCCGTTTTCGAGATTGCAGATCCCGGTGGATCCGTCGTCGTTGTAGGCGAGCAGTGCGCCGAGTTCGGCTGTGGCGCCGATTCTGGCGCCGGGATGCCAGCCTCGGGTGGGTGGCAGTTGGTCTGTTCTTCCTTGTGCTGTTTTCTCTTCGATGGTCTTGGTGAGGGCTGATTCGAGCTGTGCCGCGGGTGAAGTCACTGCGTGCTGTTCTCCTTCTTGTCGGATCGAGTTCGGTTCACTCTCGCTTCGGTTCGTGGTCGGCGCATCGGGGAGATTCCCTGAGTTCCGGTGATCGGGGAATGATTGGAGTCGCGCTTGACCGGTACCGGCTCCGGTTGGGCCGGCGGCCTGCAAGATCACCCTTCAGTGTTATTCATGAGTTTTGATTATTACTTAAAAGTACGAACACGTGTTCGACAGATATGCGGTATTATGGAGAGGTGTCCGAGACCTTCCTTCCCGAGTTGCCGCAGGAGCTGTGGCGCGCCGGCAAGCTGGAGCTTGCCCATGGCGTGCAGCAGTCCTTGCAGGTGATTCGGATGGCGACCGCTTGTTTGGGGCGGTTTCTGGCGGAGATCGAGTCTCGTGGCGTCAAAGACTTGTACGGGCATGGCAGTACGGCGAGCTGGTTTGCGGAGATGGCGGGGTTGTCGCGGGGTGAGGCGGGTCCGTTGGTGAAGCGGGCGATCGCCCTGAATCCCACCCGCGCTTTGGATGGCACGGAGGTTCCACCTGTTGCTCCCGCGACCGCGGCGGTCGCGGCGCAGGGGTTGGTCGGGGACGAACGGATCGATCAGATCCTGGA
>NZ_JBITKV010000018.1:0-177508 GCF_044461365.1 Amycolatopsis sp. NPDC049868
GTGTCGGAGTGCTCGAGCTCCTGCGCGCGCGGGATGACCTCCTTGTCCACGAACTGGCGGACCGTGGCCAGGATTTCGGACTGCACGTCGGTCAAACCGGCGGTGCGTGCCAAACGGAACATGCTTCAACCTCTCAGTGCGGTGACAACACGGGCGAATTCGCGCATCGCGGGCTCAGACACCGTGAAGTAGGTGAACCCGAACTCCTCGCGATACCGCTGAAGTCTTTCCGCGATTTCAGCGGGGTGTCCCGAAAGGACGGTGGGAACCCGTGCCAGGTCGCGGTCGGACAGCTGGTGATCGAACCGGGGCAACCGGTCGACCGCTTCCCGGCGATCACCGTCGATCGCGACTGCATGGACGAGCAGGTTGAGCTCCAGGTCGGCGAATCGGTGCGGCGCGGCTTGCCGCACGTGTGCCACACGCCGGGCGAGCGCGTCCGGGCCGAGGAACCGGAGCATGCCAGGGTTCCGGCCGGGTGCGGCACCACTGAACGCGACGATGTCGGCGTGCGTCGCGGCGATCCCGAGTACCCGGTCCCCGTTGCCCGCGATGCTCACCGGCGGCATCGGCTCTTGGACCGGTCGCGGCCGGTGCCGGGGATCGGCGAGCAGCCGACGCACCTCGAGCACGGTGTGCTCGAGGTGGTCGACTCGCTCGGCCGCGCTGCGCCAGGGAATCCCGGCTGTGTCGAACTCGGTTTTGACGTAGCCCGTCCCGAGCGCGATCTTGAGGCGTCCGTTCAGCAACGCGTCCGTGCCGGCGAGGTCGCGGGCGAGCACGGCCGGGTGGTAGAACCCGGTGTTGAGGACGAAGGCCGAGAGACGAGGGCGGGTCGTGGCTTCGGCTGCCGAAACGAGGGCGGACAGCGGTGCCGGCATGCCGAGATGGTCGGGCACCGCGATGACGTCGTAGCCGAGGTCTTCGGCTTCCCGGCAGCGCGCTTGCCATTCGGTGCGTGACGATGGGGTGAGGAGGTTGACGCCGAAGCGGAAAGGCCGTTGGGTCATCGATCCGTTTTCTGGATCTTGTCGATGGCGTTGTCCCGGTCCGCTGCGATGTAGACAGTCCCGTCGGGGCCGACCGCGATTCCTCCGGACCGGGCATACGGCACTGTCAGGTAACCGGTCGCGAGGCCGTCGGCCAGCACGCGCTGCTCTCCGCGCGCGTCGACCGAGATCGCCCGGCCACCGGCAGCGTCGAGGACGACCACCGATCCGTCCGGCCGGACGGCAATCGCCCGGGGTGCGCCGAGTCCACGGGCGATCTCGGTGACCGCACCGGTCGTGGGGTCGACCTCGAGCAGCCGGCCACCTGTGGTGTCGGTGGCGAGTATCCGGCCCTGCCGGGTGAGGGCGAGACCGGCCGGGGCGCCGAGCTTCTCGGCGAGCGGGCGAGGGGTGTCGCCCACAACGTGGAGTATCCGGCCGTTCGAGGGCTCGGAGACCACGAGACTGCCGTCCGCCAGCTCGACGGCGTCGGAGGGCGTGGTCAGGCCGTGTACTTCGCGGACAGGGTGGCCGGTCGTGCGATCGATCACCTGGATGGTCCCGATCAGTTCGGAGGTGAGCACGATGTGGCGGGCGGTGACGCTGATCCCGGACGGGAATTCCAGTTCGGAAGACAACCGCCGCGCGATCTCGCCGACCTCGCCGGTGGCCGGGTTCACCGTGCGCAGCGCCGTGCTGTCGGCGACGAAGAGGGTATGCCCGTCGAAGTCGATGTCTTGGGGAAAGGCGAGTGGGCTCGACGTCAGGGTCTTGGTAGCGCCGGTGGTGAGGTCGACGTCGGTGATCGCGCTGTCGGCCATATTGCTGACGTAGGCGTGGTCTCGCGGCCCCATGACCATGTTGTCCGCGGCGGCGGGCAATGTCGAGACGGTGTCTTTCGTACCGGTCGCGGGGTCGATCCGGATCAGCTGTCCGGCCGCTCCGTCGAGGGCGTAGAGGCGATCGCGGGAATCGAAGCGGACCGACACCGGTTGCCGGAATCCGGTGGCGATGGTCGAGGCAGCACCGGTCCTCGGATCGATACGGGCCACTTGCCCGCGCTTGCCGAGCGGGCCGTAGATCATTCCGTCCGGTCCGAACGCGAAGGCGTTGAGCGAACCGAGATCGCGCGCGACGAGTCGAGGCACGGCGTCACCTCGCGGGTCGATCTCCCAGAGCGCGTCGGCGAAAAAGGTCTGCCCTACATACAGATGCTGCCGGGATCGGTCGAAAGCGATGGAGTTGACGCCGGGAAGGTCGCGGGCGACGGTGCGGATCCGGCCGTCGGGGGTGCGTCCCTTCACGGCTCCGGCCAGCGGGTCGGTCCAGAAGATCTCGCCCGAGGGGCCGACGACGAGGTCGTCGGAGCGGCCTTCACGCGGGCCTACCAAGCCGCTTGTCGTTCCCGTCTCGGGATCGAATGTGGAGATGGTTTCACTGGCGAGGCCGGTGGCGAGGAAGTCGCCATCGGGGGTGAGAGCGAGGCCGTTGATCGTGTGCAGGGCGGTGCCGTCGACGAGTCGCTCGACTCGGGAGGCGGCCGAATGGTCGGCGGTGGCACGGTTGTCGGTGGCGCAGGCCGTCGTCAGAGCGAGTGAGGCGATGAGCCCGGCGGTGGTCACACGTCGGTGGGTGAGCACGATTCTGTCCTCCAGGGTCGTGGGTCTCCGGGGCCGCGGGGGAGCGGCCCCGGAGACGTGGTGCTCAGTGGTCGAGGTGGTCGGCGCTGGCGTAGATGGACTGGAATTCCAGGTAGTTGCCGAGTGCCTCGGGTCCGAGTTCGCGGCCGATGCCGCTGCCTTTCATGCCGCCGAAGGGCGCACCGAGGTCCTGCAGGTAGTAGTTGACTCCGATCGTTCCGGTCCGCACTCGGCGGGCGAGCGCGAGGCCACGGTGCTCGTCGGTGGTCCAGACCGAGCCGCCGAGTCCGTATTCGCTGTCGTTGGCGATGCGGACCGCCTCGTCGTCATCGTCGTAGGGGGTGATGGTGACGACGGGGCCGAAGATCTCCTCCTGCGCGATCCGCTCGCGGTTGTCCACGTCGGCGAACACGGTGGGTTCCACGAACCAGCCACGGGAGAGGTTCGCGGGACGGCCGCCACCGGTCACCAGGCGAGCGTCGGAAGCGCGTCCGAGGTCGAGGTAGCCGAGGACTCGGTCGAGCTGTGCCTTGCTGGCCATCGGGCCGCAGGTGACAGCCGGGTCGAGCGGATCGCCCACGACCATCTCCCGCGCGAACTGCGCGACCGCTTCGACCACCTCGGCATAGCGCGAACGCGGGGCGAGGATCCGCGACTGCACGGTGCAGGTCTGGCCGTTGTTCTGGAAGCAGGCGTTGTCCAGACCGGCGACGAAGGTGTCCAGATCGACGTCGTCGAGCACGATGGCCGCGGATTTTCCGCCCAGCTCCAGCGTGCACCGTCGGATCAGTCGTCCGCATTCGGCGCCGATGATCCGACCGGCCGCGGTGGACCCGGTGAACGCGATCTTGTCCACCAGCGGGTGGGAGACCAGTGCGGCACCGGATTCCCGGCCGGCGACGACGATGTTGAGCACTCCCGGCGGCAGCCCGGCCTCGACGGCGGCATCACCGAGGATGTAGCCGTCCAGCGCGGTTTCCGGCGAGGGCTTGAGAACCACAGTGCAGCCTGCGGCCAACGCCGGGGCGATCTTCATCATCGCGAGCGCCTGCGGGTAGTTCCACGGCGTGATCGCCCCGACCACACCGACCGGAGCGCGGCGCACGACCGTGGACCCCGAGGGGCTCGGCCGGGTCTCTTCCAACGGCATCGTCTCGATCTGGTCCGCGTACATGTTCAGCAGGCCGGCCGGAGCTTCTCCGTTGAAGGCGTTCGACAGCCCGATCGGCATGCCGTTCTCCCGGCTGACCAGAGTCGCGGTGTCGGCGCCGCGGGCAGCCAGCGCCTCGGCGAAGCGGCGCATGGCTGCCGCACGTTCGGCCGGGGTAGTCCGGCCCCACGGTCCGTCGTCCAGGGCACGGCGGGCGGCGCGGACCGCGGCGTCGATGTCGGCGTCGGTGCCCAAGGAAGCAGTGCCCAATGGGGCCTCGGTGGCCGCTTCCAGGGCCAGATGGGTCTCGGTTCCCTTCGGCGCCACCCAGGCGCCGTCGATGAAGAACCGGGTCCGGTCCAGATCGGTGCTCGAATCTGCGGCGATAGTCAACGTAGCTCCTTGTCCTGGTGTTTCGTGGTGTCCGGCGTGGCGATGACCCGCCGGTCGTGCAGGCCGCCGAGCTCGGCGGCGGTGAGACCGAGAACCTCGGCCAGCACGGAATCGGTGTCCCCGCCGAGCACCGGGCAGACCCCGGCGGGACCGCGCTCGCCGGAGAACCGCAACGGGGAACGTGCGGTGATGGCGGAGCCGCCGCCCGGCAGCCGCAGATCGGCGAGTACCTCGTGCAGCTGTTCGCGGTGGTCGGCCACGAGGTCGGCCATGCCGCGGTAGCGGCCCCACAGCACCCGTGCGGCGTCCAGTTCCTTGCCCACCTCGTCGAGATCGCGCGCCGCGAACCAGGGCCGCAGAACCGCCTCGATCGTCTCGCGCAAGCGGTACCGCTCGGCCTCATCGCGCAGATCCGCGTTCAACGCCTGTTCCAGCGCGGCGAACACCTCCGCGGTGCCGGTCGCGGACTGCAACGCCCGCCACTGGCCGTCGGTGAGCGCCACGACCATCACCCGCGTGTCGTCCCGGCAGGCGAAGTCGACGCCGAAACTGCCGTAGACGTGGTTGCCGTGCCTCGGCCGTTCCCCGTGCCGGTCGGCGGCCTCGGAGAGCCAGCCGAGATTGGCGACTCCGGCGAGCGCCACATCGGAGAGAGCCAGTTCGACGTAGGCACCCGCCCCGGTACGTGCGCGTTGGTTCAGTGCGGCGAGCACCCCTGTAGCGACGCTCAGCCCGGCGACCAGGTCCCAAGCCGGCAGCACGTGATTCACCGGAGCCGCCCAGTCGTCGCCGCCGGTGATCCGCGGGACCCCGGTTTCGGCGTTGACGGTGTAGTCCACCGCGGGCCGCCCGTCCGGATAACCCTGTACGCGCACGTGGATCACGTCGGATCGGCGTGCTGCCAACCGTTCGTGGGCCAGCCATGGCCGCCCGACCACGTTGTCGATCAGCACTCCACGATCGGGTCCTGCGGCGGTCGCCAGCGCGAGGACCAGCTCGCGGCCCTCCTGACTGCGCAGGTCGATCGCGACCGAGCGTTTGCCCTTGTTCAGCGAGGCCCAGTAGTAGCTTTCGCCCGTCGGCGCGACCGGCCAGCGAAAGTGGTCGCTGCCGCCGCCGATCGGATCGACGCGGATCACGTCGGCGCCCAGTTGCGCCAGCGTCATGCCGCCGGTCGGGCCGGCGACGAAACTCGCGCATTCGACGATGTGGGTGCCGGTCATGGGTCTGGTCATCGGTGACCTCCAGGTCGGGAACCGGGAATGAGGACGGCGCGCCCGGTCACCCGGCGTTCGTCGAGATCGGTGAAGGCGCTGACGACGTCGTCGAGGGGATAGGCGGTGACCAGAGGGCGCACCCTTCCCTCGGCGACCAGGTCCAGCGCGTCGGCGAAGGTGGTCATCAGGGTGGATCCGGAGCCGGTGATCACGGCTTCCTTCGCGAACACGAAGGCCGGATGGACCCGGATCGGCTCGCCGCCGACCTGCCCGGTCAACACGTAGCGCCCCGCATGGGCGAGAGCACGGAAGGCCTGCCGGAACACGGCCGGATGCCCGGTGTTGTCCAGCACGACGTCGGCGCCTCGCCCCTCGGTCGCGTCGAGGATGTCCCGCCACGCGGTGTCCCCCGTGGTCACTACGTGCGCGGCACCGTATTTCCGCAGCCGCTCCGTCTTGTCCGGATCACCGGTGAGCGCGAGCACCCTGGTCCCGAGTGCGACGGCGACCTGTACGGCGTGCAGCCCGAGCCCGCCACCTGCCCCGGTGACGAGCACCGTCTCGCCGGGTTCGACGCGCGCGATGCGTCGCAGCGCTTGCAATCCGGTCCCTACCGCGCAGGCGGCGATTGCGGCCTCGGCCAGGTGTACGCCGGGCGGCACCGGCAGCAGAGCCGACTGGGGGAGCACCGCGTACTCGGCGAAGCCGCCGTACAGGAACGCGCGTCGCGCACACCGTAGTTCGTCGCCGTTCGCGCATGGTCCGCATCGGCCGCAGGTTCCGAACTGCTTCGCGGCGACCCGGGTCCCGACGGCGAATCGGGTCACGCCGGGGCCGACGGCCACGACGGTTCCGGCGATCTCGTGTCCGAGGACCGCCGGCAGCGGGATGCTCAGCAACCCGGAGCGGTCGGCCTGGTCGTGTCCGCACATCCCGCAGGCCGCGACCTCGACGAGGACCTCGCCAGGGCCTGGCTCCGGGCGATCCAGCTCGGCGATCGTCATCGCGTTGGGGCCGCCCGTACGGGTCAGGACCGCGGCGCGCATGACGCGATCACCTTGCCCGGATTGAAGATTCCCCGCGGATCGAGTGCCTGTTTGACCGCCGCGTGCATGGCCAGCACCGGTGCTGAGAGCTCCCGGCTCAGCCCGCCGCGTTTGAGCAGCCCGACGCCGTGTTCCCCGGTCACCGTGCCGCCGAGCGCGATCGCCTCGTTCAAGATCTCTTCGAAGGCTGCCTGTGCTCGCACGCGCGCGGCCGGATCATCGGCGGGGACGACCAGCACCGGATGCAGGTTTCCGTCACCGGCGTGCGCGACGTTGGCGATGCGAACCTCGTGGCGCGTCCCGATCCCTTCGATTCGCCGCAACATTTCCGGCACTGCGGCGATCGGCACGCAAACGTCCTCGGTGAGCACCGGGCCGAGCCGTTCGAGCGCGGGATAAGCGAGCCGCCGCGCGGCGAACAAGGCCTCGGATTCTTCCGCGTCGGATGACGTGGCGACCCACGTGGCCCCCGCGGCGGTGAAGCAGTGTGACATGATCTCGGCTTCGTGCTCGCCGGCCTCGCCGGGTGCGTCGGTGCGGCCGAGCAGCACCACCTCGGCTTCGGCGGACAGCCCCATGTTCTTCCAGGCGTCCACCGCGGCGAGGGTGTGCCGGTCGATCAGTTCCAGAGCCGACGGCACGACGCCGGACGCGCCGATGGCCGCGATGGCGTCACCGGCGTCGGACAAGCCGGCGAAGTAACCGGCGACCGTACGCTCGCTCGCCCGCGCCCCACGCAACCGCACGGTGATCTCCGTGACCACGCCGAGGGTGCCCTCGGAGCCGACCATCAGTCCGGTGAGGTCGTATCCGGCGACGCCCTTGGCCGTTCGGCGACCGAGCCGGACCAGCTCCCCGGTGCCGGTGACGATCTCCAGCGCGAGCACGTAGTCCCGGGTGACCCCGTACTTGACACAGCACAGCCCACCGGCGTTGGTGGCCACGTTGCCGCCGATCGTGGACCACGGCGCGCTCGCCGGATCCGGTGGATACCACAGGCCGTGTTCCGCACACGCCGTCCGGAGCGTCTCGTTCACGACGCCGGGTTCGACCACGGCAAGCCGTTCGGCGGTGTTGATCTCGCGGATCGCGGTCATCCGTTCGGTGGACAGCACGATCCCGCCCGCCACCGCGTTCGCCCCACCGGAGAGACCGGTACCGGCGCCGCGCGGCACGATCGGGGTCCCGTGTCGCAGACACACTCGTACCGTCTGCTGGATTTCTTCGGCGGTGTGGGCACGCACCACGGCCAACGGCAGCTCGCTCGGAGCCCACACCGCCTCGTCGTGCGCATACGCGGCAAGGACGTCGGGATCGGTGAGCACCCGGCCGGTGGGCAGCGCGTGGCGCAGTTCTTTCAGCATGGCGCATCGGCTTTCGTCGCACGGACCTCCGACATCCGCCGCGCGAGTTCGCCCCGATATTTCGCGACGGTGCCGAGTTTGACGTCCTCATAGCCGCGCACCAGGTCGGGCAGAAGGGCCACTTCCACTGCCAGCGCATGAGTGTCCGGGTCGAGCCGCTCGGCCAGTTCGCCGATGACGCGTTCGTATTCGGCGACCAGATCGCGTTCCAGCCTGCGGATCGCCATGCGGCCGAACGGATCCAGCCGAGTCCCGCGTAGCCGCCGGGCCGCGACGAGGATGCGGAAGACCGATTTGAACCAGGGGCCCAGCTCGATTTTGCCGCGAATGCCGAGCGCCTTGAGCACCGGCGGGTGCAGCCGGTACCTGATGCGGGCGTCCGCACCGAAACGCGCGCGGACACGGCGTTCCTGCCCCGGATCCAGGGAAAGACGCGCGACCTCGTACTCGTCCTTGTAGGCCATCAGCTTGTGCAGGTTCCGTGCCACGGCCTCGGTCAGCGCCGTCGCGCCTGGGACCGCGCCGGTTTCGGCACGACGCGCCCGTTCGACGTGCTCCAGGTACCGGCGCGCGTAGGCGATGCTCTGGTAGGCGATCAACTCGGGCACGCGGATGCGGAGCAGCCTGCCGAGTTCGGAGCCGTCGTCGGCACCGACCTCGGCCAGCAGTTCACGCGTGGCCGGCGACAGCGCGGGTTCGGGTTCGGGCTCCCCGCGCAGGGTGCTGAGCAAGGCATCCAGCGCCGCGCGGTCGGCTACCCACTGCCGCCCCCTGCGGAATGCCTGCACATTGGTTTCGACGCGGACCCCGTTGCGGGAGATGGCTTCCTCGATCGCCTCCGCCGGAAGAGGGAGCGCACCACACTGGTAGGCGACCCCGGTCAGCAGCAGGTTGGCGTACTGATCCTGACCGAACAGTGATTCGGCCAGTTCCCGGGCATCCAGGTCGGTCACGGTCGCGGTTGCTTCGCGGAGCCGGTCGAGCAGCGCCGCTTCCTCGGGGAAGGTGACGCTGGTGTCGGTGACCATCGCCCCGGTCGGGACCTTCGACGTGGAGACCACGGTGGTGGTGCGGCTCGGATCGGCGACGGCGAGGTAGCGGGGATCGGCAGCGACGAGCACGTCGGCACCGAGGTAGAGATCGCACTCGCCGTCGCTCGCTTTGTTCGCGTGCGCCGTACCGATCTTGACATCGGAGACCACCGCGCCGCCCTTTTGCGCGAGCCCGGTTTGATCCAGTGACCGCACGGGCAGACCGGCGATGCTCGCCGCGGTCGCGAGGATTTGCGAAAGGGTGACCACGCCCGAACCGCCGACCCCGGTCACCCGCACGGTGAACCGCTCGGCCGAGACGATCCGGGTGGGCTCCGGCAGCGTGTCCGGTAGCGCGCCGGCGAGCGGCCGGGATCCGGCGTCCTTGCCGGGAAGCACCGTGAGGAACGACGGGCAATCTCCTGCCAGGCAAGAGAAGTCCTTGTTACAGGAGGACTGGTCGATGCGGGTCTTGCGGCCGAACTCGGTGTCGACCGGCTGCACCGAAAGGCAGTTCGACTTCTCTCCGCAGTCGCCGCAGCCCTCGCACACCCGCTCGTTGATCACCACCCGCTGCGGTGGCTCCGGTGCGAGCCCGCGTTTGCGTTTGCGCCGTAGTTCGGTCGCGCATTCCTGGTCGTGGATCAGCATCGTCACGCCCGGGACGCGTGCGAGCGTCTCCTGTGCTTCGGTCAACCGGTCGCGGTGCCACACCCGGACGCCGCGTCCCAGGCGGACGCGGCGGTAACGGGCCGGATCCTCGGTGGTGACGATGATCCGGCCTACCCCCTCGGCACGCATGGCATCGATCACCCGGGGGATGGTCAGCACCCCGGTCGGCTGCTGTCCGCCGGTCATGGCGACCGCCGAGTTGTACAGCAGCTTGTAGGTGATGTTCACGCCGGAGGCCACGGCCGCGCGCACCGCGAGGCTGCCCGAGTGGTGGAAGGTGCCGTCGCCGAGGTTCTGTACGAGGTGTTCCTTGCCCACGAAGGGCGACATGCCCACCCACTGGGTGCCCTCGCCGCCCATCTGGGTCAGTCCGGTGATCTCCCCGGTCTGTTCCTGGTCCGTCATCAGCACCAGGCTGTGGCAGCCGATGCCTGCGCCGACCAGCGAACCCGCCGGGGCCTTCGTGGACGAGTTGTGCGGGCAGCCCGAACAGAAGTACGGAGTACGGGCGGCCAGGGGGAGAGCGATGGTGCGCCGGGGTGGTCGCCAGGAATCGACGGACGGAAAACCGCCGTGCGCACGCAGCCGGGGCGCCAGCGCTTCCGCGATGCGATCCGGGTCGAGTTCGCCGTCGGCGGGTACCAGTGCGGCGCCGTCGGGGCCGCGTTTGCCGCTGACGACCGGAGCCTCGGCCCGGCCGTAGAGCAGGTTCTTGATGGCGGATTCGACGAAGGAACGTTTCTCTTCCACCACGATGATTTCGCGCAGTCCCGCGGCGAACCGGCCGACGATCTCCGGATCGAGCGGATGCACCATCGCCAGCCGCAGCAGCCGCACGCCGCGGCGGTCCAGCTCCGGCTCGTCCAGGCCCAAGATCTCGAGCGCCTGCCGAAGGTCGGAAAAGGTCTTGCCCGCAGCGACGATCCCGACCCGGGCCTCGCCGCCGAGGATCGTGTTCAGACCGTTGGCCGCGGCGTACCGGCGCGCGAGTTCGAGGCGGACGCCGTCACGGCTGCGTTCCAGCCTGCCGAGATCCGGTTGCAGCATCCGTGCGGTCATCTCGTGGGCGAACGTCCGGCCGTCGACGACCGGGTCCGGGGCGACCGGGCGGATGCGGTCCGGTCGCACCACTACGGTTCCGGTGCCGTCCGCGACGTTGGTGGCGATCTTGAAGCCGACCCAGAGCCCGCACGCACGGGACATCGCCACCGCGTGCTGTCCGAGGTCGAGTACTTCCTGTGGATCGGCCGGGTACAACGTCGGCATGCCCAGGTCGGCCAGCAACAACTCCGAGCTGCCGGGCACCGTCGAGGACTTCGCGCCCGGATCGTCGCCGACCAGGGCCAGCGCCCCGCCGAGCCGGTGGGTGCCCATGAGGTTGTTGTGTCGTAAGGCATCCGAAGCGCGGTCCAACCCCGGTGACTTGCCGTACCAGTAACCTGTGACCCCGTCGACACGCCGATGCGCCGAGTCTGCGGCCAGCTGCGCGCCCTGCACCGCGGTCGCCGCCAGTTCCTCGTTGACGCCTGGCCGGAACACCACATCGTGCTCGGCCAGCAACTCCGTTTGCCTGCCCAGTTCGAGGTCGTAGCCGCCGAGCGGGGAGCCCTCGTAGCCGGATACGAACGCGGCGGTGCGCAGGCCCGCGCGCTGGTCGGCACGGCGGACGTCGATCGGCAACCGGGCGAGCGCCTGGACGCCGGTCAGCTGGAACCGTCCCTCGATCGCACGGTAGCGGTCGGCAAGTCGGTCGGTCACGGGGTGGTTCCTCCATGCGGTACGAGTGTGGGAGCCAGCGTCCGGAGCTGGTCCAGTACGGGTTCCGTGCCGTGGCTCCGGGTCAGTGGGTGGAGCGCGACGTGGTCCGCACCCGCGTCCAGGTGTTCGCGCACCCGGGCGGCGACCTGCGGCGCGTCACCCCAGGCGACCAGCGTGTCCACCAGGCGGTCGCTGCCGCCGCCGTCGAGGTCGTCGTCGCCGAATCCCAGTGCGCGCAGGTGGTTCACGTAGTTGCGCAGAGCGAGCCGGCTGGCGATGTGTTCGCGCGCGATCGCCCGTGCCCGGTGGGGATCCGGGTCGACGACCACGGCCTGCTCGGGAACGAGGAGTGGGCCGGGGCCGAGGCGTTCGCGGGCCGCCGCCGTATGTGCGGGCGGCACGAAGAACGAGTGCATCCCGGCGCTCCTGTCGCGGGCCAGGTCCTGCATCCTGGGCCGCAGAGCGGCCAGGACCCGGGGCACCGGCCGGTCGGGCCGCGGTCCACGGTAGGGGCCCGCGTCGAGCTGGTCGAGGTATTCGCGCAGCGCCGTCAGCGGCCGATCGTGGCCATGTCCGCGCCCGGCCTCGGCGTGGCTGGTACCGAGGCCGAGCACGAACCGTCCGGGGAAGGCTTCGCCGAGGGTCTGTGACGCGGCTTCGGCGGCGATGGCGTCCCGCGCCCAGATGGTGGCGACGCCCGTGGCCACGGGCAGCCGTGTGGTCGCACCGAGCAGGAGTGCGGCGTGGGTGAAGATTTCCTTGTGCGCGGGGGATTCCCCGATCCACAGGGCGCCGTAGCCGAGGTCCTCGACGACGCGGGCCGCGTTCGCGGCCTCGGCGGCGGGGACCTCCGCCAGCACGGACAGCCACACGCCGACCGGTCCGATCCGGGCCGCCAGCTCGCGGGACGTGCTCACTTGTGGTCACCTGGCCCGAATTCCGGCAGCCAAACGGAATCGCCGACCTCGCGGAAGGACACCGTCACCGGTTCCCCGAGCACCGGATCGGCCGCACCGGTCCAGGTGGTGGTCAGGTTCGGGCCGCTGTCCAGCCGGACCTGCACGACGACGTAGGGCACGTCGTCCCCGGCGAAGTACTGCTTGTGGAACCGGACCCAGCTGTGCACCCGTCCGGTCCCGGCGTCGGTCACCCACTCGACGTCCCTGCGGAAATCGCGTGGGCACACCGGGGAGGGCGGCCAGAACCGGTGGCCGCATGAACCGCACACCGGTACGCGCAGCTCGCCGCGGGCCGCGCCGTCGAGGTGCTCGACGTCCTCGGGATAGCGGACGGGAAGGGGTCGCGCAGTGGTCATCGTGTTCACCGGTCCTTCGTGAAGACAATCGAGTCGCCGAACGGGGTTGCCCATTGGACGACCTCGCAATCGGGCACCTGCCGGTCACCGGCCTCCCCGCGGATCTGCCGGGCGGCTTCGGCCAGATGGCCCCAGCCGCAGATGTGCGCCTCGGACAACAGGCCGCCCGCAGTGTTCACCGGCAGCTCGCCACCAAGTTCGATCCGGCCGTCCTGCAACCAGTCGAGGGCTTGCCCTTCGGCGGTGAAGCCGAAGCGCTCCAGCACGAACACCACGTTGGGCGAGAACGCGTCGTAGAGCTGCAACGAGTCCACGTCGCCAGGTCCGTTCAGCCCGGCCATCGCGTATACCGGGTGCTCTTCGATCCGGCGTGTATCGCCCTGGGTGAAGACCCCCAATCCGGGAGGCGCGAAGATGAACTCGTCCCGGCCGGCGCGGAGGCCCTGCATCCCGGAGATGATCACTGCGGGCCGGCGCAGATCACGCGCGCGTTCCACAGTGGTCACGAGCAGGCAGGCGCCACCATCGCTGAGCAAGGCAAAGTCCGGTCGGCGCAAGGGCTCCACGATGTAGGGCTGGGCCTCGTAGTCCGCGAGTTCGAGAGGTTTGGTCATCTGAGCGTTCGGGTTGAGCCGGGCGTGCCGTCGCATGGCCATCGGCACCGCCGCGATCAGCTCCGGGTCGGTGCCATAGCGTTCGCAGTACCGGCGGAAGGCCATCGCGGCTCCCGCGCCGGGAGCGGTCATGCCGTAGTGCGGCAATTCCCCGTGCGATCCGCCGCCCTGGCGCATCCCTTCCATGTCATCGGCACCGCCCACCATGCCCAGTCCGGAGAACGACACGCCCGCCAGGCAGGCCGCCACCTCGGTGGTGCCGAGCGCCACGGCCTGGGCCGCGGCTTGCAGCGCGGGACCGACGAACCGTCCGTGGCTCCAGGTCTGGACGGCGGCGCGGATTTGCAGCCCGAACGCTTCCGCCATCCGGTCGTAGTCGATCGACAGCGGGTAGCCGACATTGGTGAACAGGCCGTCCACGTCACCGGCGGTGAGGCCGGCGTCGTCCAGACCCGATCGGAGCGCCTCGGCGGCAAGGTCGAGACCGCTGCGTTCAGAAGCCCTGGAGAGCTCGGTGATGCCGATCCCGACGATCGCCACCTGGCGTACAGGCCCAAACGGCATGTTCTGTCCTTTCTCGACTTGTCAGAGAATCGCGTGGGCGTTGGCGGGGCTGCCGACCCCGCGCGGCAGCGGCAGCACTCCGGAGACGAGCAGGAACTCGTGGCTCCCGCGTTCGGCGCAGGCCCGCGCGAGCCGATCCAGCAGCCAGAGTTCGCCCAGCGGCATGCCCTGCAAGGCGATCAGCCGCCGGTGCAGGAAACCCTTGGCGCGGTTCACCGGGAAGACCTCCACCCCCACGTTGTCCACCACGACCGCCGCGAACTCCCGGTCCCAGAGATAGCCGGCCATCTCCTGCGCCGACTCCAGACCGGGACACGCGAACCCGTTGCCGATGGTCCCGCGCATTCGGGTCCGCTCCGCCGCCGGCAACTCCAGGTACCACTCCGTCCATCCGGTGCGGACGACGAGGATGTCCCCGGACCGGAAGTCGGTTCCCTGTTCCGCGGCGACCTCATCGAGCATCGCCGCGGTGATCTCCACCGGCTCGTCCGGCGGGAGTGGCACGCCTCGTGCCTTCCGGTGACCGGCGACGTCGACGAGCACGCCCCGGCCGCCGAACCCGTGCTCGGCCCACCGGTCCACCCCCAGCACGTCGCTCGTCGCCAGGTCGGTTTCGTTCCGGCCACCCCAATAGCCGTGCCGTCCGGCGTTGATATGCCGCAGCCCGTCCCACTGCGAGGAACCCTGCAGATAGAAGCCGTTCAGTTTGTCGTCGTGGCCGGCCGGGGTGTCCTCCACGACGTGCTCGAAGCGGCCACGCTCGTCGAACAGTCCTGGATCGGGCTCGTTCAACGGCAACGTCAGCGAGATCATCTGCCCGCTGCGCACCGTCCGCACGGCGGCCAGTCGCTGCGCGGGCCCGATCAGGTTGAGCGTGCCGATTTCGTCCGTCCGCCCCCACACGTCCCAGGCATACCGCTCGTCCCGGTCGGGCAGGGTGGGCAGCGCCGCGAACGCCGGGGTGCGGCGGGTCATTCTGCCGCCTCCAGCATCTCGCGCAACTTGAGCTTGCTGACCTTTCCGGTGTGGGTCTGCGGCACCGAGTGCGAGCCCATCACCACGACCCGGGCCGGCACCTTGTAGCTGGCGGCGCGGTCCCGGATGTACTCCCGGAGCCGGTGCGCCAGCCCGGCCTCGTCCGCGACCCGGCGCTCGTCCGGGACCACCACACAGGCCATCTCCTGGTCACCGTCCGATGTGGACAGACCGATGACGTAGGCCTGGTCGACTTCGGCGTGCTCGCCGAGAATGCCTTCGATCTCCAGCGGTGATACGTTGATGCCCTTGATCTTGAGCATTTCCTTCCAGCGTCCACCGAACGCCAGCCGCCCGTCCGCGTCGATCGAACCGAGATCGCCGGTGCGGAACCAGCCGTCCGCCGAATGCGTGTCTCCCGGTTCCACGTGGCCGAGGTAGCCGTCGATCACACAGCCGCGAACCTCGATCTCGCCGCTGGCGCCGGGAGCACACACCGCTCCGGTCTTGTCCACGATGCGAATGTGCTGAGTGGGCAAGCAGGTGCCCTGGGTGTGCAGCTTGACCTCCAGCGGGTCGTGCGCGTCGGTCATGGTCACGAAGCCGTACGACTCGGTGAGCCCGAAGGCACTACACGCTTCGGTGATGCCCAGCCCTTCGATCGCCAGGCGCTTGTCCTCGGAGTTGAACCCGACCGGGCCGGTGCGCAGCGAGGAGATGTCCCTGGTGCCGAAACTCGGCGCGGCGAGCAGGGCACGCACCGCTGTGGCGAGGCCGTAGGAGACGGTGCAGCGCTCGCGCTCGATGAACGCCAGCGACGCGTCGCCCTCGACCTTTTCCTCGATGCACAGGGTGATTCCGTGACTCAACGCCACCGGAAGCGCGTTGCAGGCCCCGTAGCCGAAGAACAACGGCATGGCGAACCACAGCCGGTCGCCGGGCCCCACACGCATCCGTGTGCCCATCGCGTGCCCGTTGCGCAACAGTTTGCCGTGTTCGAGCGGCACCGCCTTGGGCAGCGCCGTACTGCCGCTGGTGTAGAGGATCATCGCGATGTCCTCCGGTCCCGCGCCCTGTGCAGGAGCCGGGCCGTTCTCGATGCCGGGCGGAAGCTGCTCGGCGGCGGGCCAGAGCAGCGCACCCAGGTACCCGTCGGTGCGGGCACCGGTGGCGAAGACTTCGTCGTACCCGGCAGCGGCGAGCTCGGCGAGCATGTCCTTGCCGAACACCTTCTCCTCGGTCACCACCAGGCGCAGCTGTGCGGTGCCCAGGAGATGGGCCAGTTCGGCGGAGCGGTACCAGGTGTTGATCGGCACCGCCACCAGCCCGGCCCGCTGCGCGCCGATCATCGTCACCAGCCAGCGCAGCCCGTTCGGCAACAGGATCCCGACCCGGTCACCCGGTCGTAACCCGGCGGCGGCGAACGCGCTGGCCAGCTCTTCACACCGCCGGGTGAACTCGGCGAAGGTCATCCGGCCTTCGGGTGCGACCACAGCTTCCTGGTCGGGGAATCGCCGTGCCAGCGCCGCCAGCGCCGCGGGGAAGGTGGTTTCGGTCGGTGCGGACACGTCATTCCTTTCGCTGTGGCTCATTGCTCGCCGTCCCAGTGCACGACCACGTCCGCGCGCAGCAGCGTCCCGGTTTCGGGGTCGGCGAACTCGGCGAGTTCGACACCCGCGCGCGGCTGGCACCACTGCCCGCGTTCCGTGAGCCGCTCGTGCGCGGGACCGCGGCGCACCGCCAACCCGTTCTCACGAGGCCACTCGCGCCGGTCCGCGCGGATGCGTTCGCGCTCCTGATCGGTCGCCGGGAGATCGGGATGGCCGGTGGAATCGAGCACGACGCCGTAGGAAACCCTCGCCGCCGCCACCGTGACCACACCCGCACGCACATCCGCGGCGACCAGCTCCGGCTCACGCTCCAGCGGGTCGCCGTATCCGCCACCGCCGCCGACTCGCAGCACGACCACGTCGCCGACCCCTACCGAAAGCCCGAACTGCTTTCCCTGCAAGGGTTTCGGAGCAGCCGCGAGGTCGTCCACCCCTCGGGGGACCTCGCCCTGGTCGAATACCGCGTCCGCCTTGGCTCCGGACACCAGCGCTGAACCGCTTGTGGAGCCGGGATAGCCGCCGAAGACGCCGCACGGCGGCACCTGCCAGCACGCCGCCATGACGTGTTCCTGGCCGCCTGGCGTGTACCACGGCATGAATGCCAGATCGATGCCTGCCCCGCCCCGCGTCCGGCCCGGTCCACCCGAATTCGGATTGAGCTTGCGCCACAGGTACAGCACCGGGTAGGCGAGTTCGTTGATCTCGATGTCGGGGATGCTGTTCTGTGGCTGGGCGAGCACCCCGCTGACGTCCATGCCGTCCGCGATCGCCTGTGCGCCCGCCCCGCTGCCGCCGCCGTTCATATCGGGAAACGGCACCAACCGGCCCGCTTCGTCGGGAGCGTAGAAGAAGCTGGCGCTCCACGAGTCCTGCCACGGCGCCATCACATGGTCGCGGACGAAGGCGTTCTCGCTGCCCGCCTGAAGATCGGCGAGCAGCCTGGTGACCACCTTCCCGATCCGGAACCCGGTCTCGATGTGGCCGGCGCCCATCGGCGCGGGCATTCGCGCGTCACAGATCGTCCCGGGCCGGGTCACCACCTCGATCGGGCGCAGCGTGCCCTGATTGATCGGCAGGTCCGGCAGCAAGGTGATCAGCAGCGGGGACACGACCGCCCCCAGCGCGGTCGCGGCGCTGACGTTGATGAAGCCGTCCGTCTGCGGCGCGGACTCGGTCAAGTCGAACCGCAGCGCGTCTTCGCTGACCGTCAGTGTGCAGCGGATCGGATACAGCTCGTCGCTGTGCCCGTTGTGCTCCGCGAACTCCTCGGCGGTGTACACGCCCTTCGGCAGATCCGCGATCCGGCGCCGGACCGCGTTCTCGGCGAGGTTCTTCGCGGCTTCGATGTACCGGTGGAAGGTGTCGACACCGTACTGTCCGATGAGGACTTGCAGCCGCTCGTCGCAGCGGTGGCAGGCGGCGATGAAGCAGCGGATGTCGTTGAGCACCAGTTCCGGAACCCGGATGTTCGTCTCGACGATCCGCCACACGTCCTCGACCGGACGTCCCTGATCGACGATCTTGACGCCGGGTAGCCGCAGGGCCTCGCCGTAGACCTCGGTCGCGACCGGGTCCATCCCGCCGGGAGCGGCTCCGCCGAAGTCGTTGACATGTGCTTCCGCCCAGCACCACGCCACCAGCTGTTCGCCGAAGAAGATCGGCCGGACCACCCCGACGTCCACGGCGTGCGCGTTGCCCGTGGTGAACGGGTCGTTGCAGAGGAACATGTCCCCGGTCCGGATTTCCGACCGGGGGTACGTGGCGAGGATGTGGCGGACCGCCTGGCGGGCGGCGCCCAGATACATCGTGATGTATCCGGCGTAGCTGATGATGTCGCCATCGGCGTCCGCGATGAAGGTGGAGAAGTCGACCGCCTCCGCGATGGCGGGGCTGCCCGAGGCACGCATCATCACCACGCCCATCTCCGCGGCGACGTTGTCCAATGCCTTCGCGAGAATTTCGACGTCCACCGGATCGAGTCCGGTCGCGCTGACGGCGGTCATTCGGTTTCCTCCGCGGTTGCCCGTTCGGTGTCGGTCAGCAGGTAGTTGCCCCAGCGGTCCACGCACAGCTCCCAGCCCGCGGGGAGTGCGACGGTGGTGAGCGAATGTTCGAGCAGGGCCGGACCGGAAACCCGAGCCCCGGTCGTCAGCCGACGCGCGTCGTGGACGTCCACTTCGATCTGCCCGGCCCCGGCACGCTGAATCCGCCTGCGCCCGATCGGTTCGACCGCGCCCGCTTCCGCCGGTTCCTGCTCGGCAGGCTCGATGAGATCCGCCCTGCCGGTGGCGGTGACCCGCACCGACATCAGCACCGCCGGGGTGCCCACCCAGGCCGTGCCTTCGCCGTACTCCTGTTCGTAACGCGCCGGAAAGCCCTCCTGGATCGCGACCAGGTCCGCCTCGCCGAGGTCGGCGCGCCGGGGGATCGGTACCCGCAGTTCCCATTGCTGTCCAAGGAACTTGAAGTCGCCCTCCCAGCGCACGTCGATCCGTTCGTCCGGATGACCCGCGGCGTGCAATGCTTCGACCAGCTCCGCGTCGAGTTCTTGGAGCGCGGCGAGCACCGCGCCGGCATCGCCGCCTTGCCACATGGCCGAGCGCGTGCGAGTGCGCATGTCGTCACTGGAGAGCAGGCCGCGAGCGGAGAACACGGCCGCCTCGGCCGGGATCACGATCCGCTGGATCCCGACCGTGCGGGCGATGTCCGCGGCGAACAGGCCGAGTGCCCCGCCGAAGGCCACCATCGCGAACCGCCGCGGATCGTGCCCGCGTTCCACCGTCACGGCGCGGACGGCGTTGGCCATGTCCGCGACCACCATCCGGTGCACGGAGGCGGCGGCCTGGACCGCGTCCACCCCAAGCGGGTTCCCGAGCTCCCGCGCGATGGTCTCGCGTGCACTGGCCACATCGAGTGCCCGGCGACCATCCAGGAAGGCTTTCGAATCCAGCAATCCGAGCACCGCGGACGCATCCGTCACCGTAGGCCGTATGCCTCCCTTGCCGTAGCAGATCGGACCCGGATCCGCTCCCGCGCTGTGGGGCCCCACCTGTGGAACCCCACGTGAGTCCAGCCACGCGACGCTGCCTCCGCCGGTGCCGATCGGGAGAACGTCGATTTTGGACAGCGCCGTCAGGAACCGTTCGCCAAGCACTACCCGCCGGGTGACCTGCGGGGTGGCATCACGCAGCACCGAGACGTCGAACGAGGTTCCCCCCATGTCGGCGGTCACGATGTCCTTCAGGTCGAGCCGATCGGCCAGGGCACGTGCCCCGATCACCCCGCCTGCCGGACCGGAGTCGATCAGCGTGATCGGACGCTGTCGCGCTTCGGCCGCGCTCAGCGTGCCGCCGAAACCCTGCATGAACGCGACCGGTGCGCGCAGCCCGCGCGCGGCGAGTTCGCGCTCGATACGTTCGGTGTACTCGGCGACCCGGATCCCGGTGAACGCGTTGAGCACGGTGGTCATCGTCCGCTCGTATTCACGGATCACCGGATGGAGCCGTGACCCGACGCTCAGGAACAGCTCCGGGTGCTCGGCTTCGACGATGGACGCGAGTAACTCCTCGTGCACCGGATTCGCGAAGCCCCACAACAGAGACACGGCGATCGACTCCACCCCCGCGGCCACCAAGGCTTCGACCGCGTCACGCGCTCGCCGCGCGGTCAGCGGGACGATCACCCGTCCCTTGCGGTCGATCCGTTCCGGTACCTCGATCACGTGCTCACGGGCGACGATCTGCGGCAGGTTGAGTTGTCGGTGGTGGTCCCGGTGGGCATTGCGGGCCGAACGCGCGATGAGCAGGTTGTCCCCGAAGCCCTGGGTCGTGATCAGGCCGACCGTGGCGCCCCGCAACTCTGCGACCGCGTTGGTGACCACAGTGGTTCCGTTGACGAAGCGTGTGGTCGAGGCGAGCAGTTCGCCCAGTGGCATGCCCACGCGGGTGGCGAGATTCCCCAGCGCCGCGAGGAGTCCGGCCGCGAGGTCGTCCGGAACGGTATCAGACTTGTCCACATAGGACTGTCCAGTGGAGGCCAGTGCGACGACATCGGTGAAAGTTCCGCCGATGTCGCAGCCGATCTGGAACGTGACTTCGGAACGCAACGTCATTGTCCTTCCGTGGGGAGGCGCTCGGCCTGCGATCCACATTAGACACGACATAGTGTCGAGTCAAGCAACAATGTGTTGTCTGATTGCTCAGTGCAGGTGAGCCGCGAAATCCGCGGTGTCGAGGCAGGATTCGGGCGCTCGAATGGTTCGGACGACCGCGGAAGTTTCATCGCCCAGCGCCGGATCCGCGTAGGTGTGGAACTTTTCGACGATCGACGCAGGGGTCAGGTTCACGTTGTCGCGGCTTGTCGCCGAGAGGGTGCCGCCATCAGCGAACCGCACGGTCACACGCGCGTCCCTGCGCTCGGGAAAGGCGCGGTCGGCGGCCGGATCGACGACGACGGAGGTCCGCGCGGCCAGCCTCGCGAGCCCGGGGTCGAGCGGTCCGGTGTACCGCTCCGGCCGGAGTGCGCCGTCCGTCAGTGCGGCCGCCACCGCGAACTGCAGACTCATCTGGCGCGAGATCGGCGTCGCCAGAGCGCTTCCGTTGTCGCAGCCGGGATATCGCGCCGCGGCACCGGAGGTGTGCACCGTCGCCGCGATGACCGCGTCCTGGTCGACGCCTTGGGAGGCAAGCTGTCGGGCGGCGTCGATCGCTTCTTGCGTGAGGGCGCACGAGGGATGGGCCTTGAAGAACGTCGCTGTGACCGCCATCCGATCCAGCCGGATCCGCGGCTCGCCGACGTCGCCCTGGGCGCCACCGAATGCCTGGCGAAGGCCGATCGCTCCCTCGATCGCCGATGCGGAGCCCGTCGCACCTTCCTGTGCCAGAAGGGCGGCGACGAGCCCCGCGCGGCAGGCGTTCGCGTTCTGGAAGAAGACCTCCGTGGTCCCGTCCCGCGCCCACTGGCACACGCCGGACGACGAACTCGCCGCCATACCGAGCGCATGCGCGGTGGCGGTCTTGTTCAAGCCCAGCAAGTGGGCTGCGGCCGCCGCGGCTCCGAATGGCCCGAAGACGCTGCTGGCCCGCCACCCGCGGGCCACGAAGTCCTCGGTCAGCACCACGGTGGCGACCTGCGCGACCGCTTCGTAGCCAAGGACGATCGAGCGCAGCACGTCGAGCAGGGGAGATCGGAGCCGCTCGCCGATCGCGAGCGCCGCCGGTATCACCACGGTGCCAGGATGCACGCGGCTCTCGGCATGCGTGTCCTCGTGCAGAAGTGCGTGACAGGCAACGGAATTGGCGAACACGGTGTCCGTCAGCCCGCTTCGCTGTCCGCCGCTCGCCCAGATCGTGGCGCCGTCACCGTCGCCGGCGATCGTCCTGGCCTGTGCGGCCCAGGGCATGTTGCGGCCGCCGTATGCGCAGGCGAGGGCATCGAGCAGGCAGGTGCCTGCCTGCTCGATCACCTCGGAGGTCAGGCGCGGAGCGACGGCGGCGAGTTCCTCGGAGAGATCGGCGAGGAACACGGGTCAGACCCCTTCGGGAGACCGCTCGTTCGTCGCCACGGCGATATCCGGTGCGAGGACCCGTGGCCGCATACGCCGCACGAACAGAGCCGCCGCCATGCTCACCAGGGCTCCGAACATCAGCAACAACGCGGGAGCACGACTGTCACCGGTGATCTGCACGAGGGTCTGGCTGATGTACAGCGCGGGGCCGCCCAATAGCGCTGCCGCCAACGCGAAGCCGACTGCGAACACCGTGGCGCGCACCCGGGCCGGGAGGACCTCGACGTAGGTCGCCGGTGCGACCGAGGTGTACAGCGCGGGAAGCACTCCTAGCGAGACGGTCATCAGGATGACCGTGCCAAGGCTTGTCGCGGAGGACAAGCCGATGAAGATCGGGTAGGCGAGTACCAACGTCCCGGCGGAAAGCCCGAGGAGCATGGGCCACCGTCCCCATCGGTCCGACAGTGGGCCGCCGATCGCGACGAGCACCACTGCCACAGCGATGCTGATGACGGTCGCCAGCGTTGCCTGTGCCTGTGTGAAACCGAGCTGGATGATGTAGGACTGCGCGTAGGTGAAGGCGACGTAGTAGCCGATTTGCTGGAACGCGGCGACTCCGAAGATGAGGACGATGAGCCGCCAGTGTTTCGTGAACGACTCCTTGGCAGGCGATGACGTGACCTCGGCCTGTTGCTCCAGTGCGCGGAACTCTGGCGACTCGTCGAGCCGGGCGCGGATGTACAGGCCGACAAGCCCGAGCGGCAGCGCCAAGAGGAACGGAATCCGCCAGCCCCAGGACGCCATCGCCGCAGGGGACAGGGTCGCGCTCAACAGGAGAACGATTCCTGCGGCCAGCAACAAGCTGACCACGCTCCCGATCTGCACTCGGCTCGTCATCGCGCCTCGCCGACGCTGTGGCGTGAACTCGGCGGCATACGTCATCGCGGTGCCGTACTCGCCACCTGCGGCAAGCCCTTGCAGCAATCGGCACGCCACAAGCAAGATCGGCGCCCACACTCCGATTGAAGAGGCCGTGGGCAACAGGCCGATCGCCACGGTGGCTCCCGCCATCAGGACCAAGGTCGCCACCAGCGCGGGCTTCCGTCCCGCCCGGTCCGCGATGGAGCCGAACATCAGCGAACCGAGCGGCCGTATCACGAAGGCGACGCCGAACACCGCGAACGCGGAGAGCAGGGCGATTCCCGGCTGTGAGGCAGGGAAGAACAGCTTCGAGAGCATCACCGTCAAAAAGCCGTAGACCGCGTAGTCATAGGTCTCGACGGTGTTGCCGATCGCGGCCGCCAAGGTCACGCGTCGCATGAGCGCCGGGGGAGGGGGGACTACGCCGGGATTGGAGGAGGTCATTCGGTGCTCCCAAGTCGTCGTTGACATGACGGCGAAGGCCAGCGTGCTGAGGCACCTTCCCTGGTGACACCTCGACCGCCGACGACGGAGCGAGCCGTCCCGCACAGGGTTGCGGTACGTCCCGCCTGACCAGCGCACTCGCGACGAAGCACGGTGGCGCAAGTCTCAGGAGCAGAGTAAAGACGACACTATGTCGAGTCAAGCATCAGCATGTTGATCAAATCCTTTCGGGGATTCAGTCCTCCAAACCGAGCGCGTCGACCCACAGCCCGGTCACGACATCCAGCAGTGCCTCCCTTTCGATCGCGAAGACCTTCTGCACGATCGCGCGGAAACACAGCTGATCGAGTTGCACCATGAGCAGCTCGACACGCAGGCGCTGCTGCTCCCGTCGCTCTTCGGGAATCGTGGCGAGGTAGCCGCCCAGCTCTCCGGCCAGCTGATCGAGCTGGTCCTTCCAGCGGGTCGCGACCTCCAGATCGCTCGCCATCGCCTCGTGGATGGCCGGCAGCAGTGCCGCCTGGTCCTCCCACCAGGCCAGCGCCTTGTCGAGCCATCCGCGCACGCTCGCTGCCTTGCCCTCGGCAAGCGCCTGCCCGAGTAGCGACCAGTACTGCGCGCTCTGCTCTTCCCGGACGGTGCGGTAGACCTCGGTGAAGACCTCGGCCTTGTTCGTGAAATGCAGATAGAAAGTCGCTCTGTTGACCTTTGCCGCCTTGGCGATGTCTCCGATCGAAGCCTGCCCGTAGCCACGCTCCTCGAATGTCCGCCGCGCCGCGGTGATGATCCGCTGACGCGTCATCAGCCGCTGCTCCTCGCGTACCGAAAGCAGCTCCGTCGATTCATTCGACACCTTGTCGCCCACAGGTCGATGGTAGCGCCCGAGGACGGGCTGAGGTCTTCACCGGCCTTGGCCACGGCGGTGACCTGGTTCCTGTCGCTTACCCAGATACCGCCGGAGCAGCCGAGGCTTCGGGCATGTTCGAACGGCCGGCCGCACTCGACGCACACCTTGCCTGCGCGGAACTCGCCTTGCTCGCCGGCGCGCTGACTACCGGCGCGACGTGTTGATCACCTGTCGAGACGAGAATGGGCAGTCGGACACGTTGAGAACACCAACCCCGCGAACTCAGGCTGAGCCGTCGGCCACTACTGGTGTAGGGCCCGCGATCGGACCGACGATATCGGCGTTCTTGGCCTTGACGATCTCGTCGACCCGTATCACCCGATCGACGAGTCGCTTGCCGAGCCGGAAGCGACGCAACCACGGTGCCAGCCGCCAGAAAAGGATCTCCAACCGGTTCTCGGCGACGAAGATCTTGCGGTCGTCGAACACTTCCTCCAGGTAGCGGTCGACATGGGGGCGTAAGGCCTGCTCCCAGGCGGCCAGTGCGGCATCGAGGTCGGCAGGATGCCGCTCGAGCATGACGCCGAGAAGGTCGGCTCCGGCAAGGCCCAGCGAGACACCCATGCCGACGTAGAAGGTGACGCACCAGGCAGCGTCGCCGACGAGGACCACGCGGTCCTTCCGCCAGGCATCCATCCTCACCTGTTCGACGGAATCGAACAGGATTTCGTCGGCGGCGTCGGCCGCGTCGATGACATCGCCGAGTGTGGTGCCCAGTGGCCGTGGGCCGAAAACGGACCGGAGTCGTTCTGTGGGTGATCGACGGAACTCTGCGTCGACGTCGTCGGTGCGGTAGATCAGCGTGGCCGTCGGGTCGTGGTCGCCGTACGCGAAGATCCACATCGACCGGTCCCGTTCGATCAACGTCGCGGACTGACCGGGTTCGAGACCGGCCGGCGTGCCGTGGAACTGGAACGCGGCGAACATGTAGTCCAGGCGCCGCAAGTACTTCTCGGGCGGGCCGAACACCAGTGAGCGGACCGTCGAGCGCAGTCCATCGGCGCCGACGACCAGGTCGAATCGTTCGGTGACCGATGTACCGGCCACGGTGTCGAGCAAGGTGACGTCGGCTCCGTCCGGGCTCTGGTCGATCGCGGTGGGTGTCGTCGAGTACCGGATCTCCAAGTTGTCCGGCAGTGCGGAGAACGCCGCGTTCTCGACGTCGCCGCGCAGCAGCGTCCACGGTTCACCTGGCAGGTCCGAGAAGTCCACTCCCGGCCGACTGGAGCCATCCCGATCGATGTCGATTTTCTGCGGCTTCGCGGCACGGTCGTGGATCGCGTCGAGCATTCCGAGCCGGGCTGCGGCAGCCTTGCCAGAACCGAACAGGACAACGAAATGGCCATCGGAGCGCCGGGTCGGAGCCTTTTCGATGAGCACGGTCCGCCAGCCGGCCTCACTCAGCCGCGCAGCTGTCGCGAGGCCACTGACACCCATTCCGACGACGAGTGCTCGCTTGGCCTCGGCGCCGATCGCACTGCCCATGGCCTCCGCCTTTCCGGGAAATTCGAGAGAGCGGCGTACCGTCGCGAATCGCGTCGATGTTCCAGTGTCATCGCATCGGAACCGCGTTTCAAGGTTAATTCGGGCAGAGATTGCCGCAAAAATACTCACTCGTGCCCTTTTGGGCACGTTGGTCATAAAAAGGGACGAACTTGACGGGTTGAAATAATGACTCGAATGATTCAGTGCACAATACGCCTCAGCGAGTCGGAGAGGATTGATTCGATGGTGTCGGCGTTGCAAGATTCTGATTTTCCGGAAAATGGACACGCTGTTCGCAGGTGGTCCGAGCCCATTGCTATCGTTGGCATGGGCTCTCGTTTTCCTGGTGGCATCAAAGATTCGCAGAGTTTTTGGGATCTGCTGGTCGCCGGGGTCGACGCGATCGGCGACATACCGGCCGATCGATGGAACGCCGACGCTTTTTACGACCCCGATCCTGCTACTCCTGGTCGGATGTTCGTCCGTCAGGGTGGCTTTATTCGCTCACCTTTGGATGCTTTCGATGCGGGCTTCTTCGGCATGGCGCCGCGCGAGGCGGCAGCGTTGGACCCGCAGCAGAGGGTACTGCTCGAAGTCGCCTGGGAGGCGTTCGAGGATGCGGGTATCCCGCTGAGTTCGACCGCGTCCGCCAACGTGGGCACGTTCGTCGGTGGCTTCACCTTCGACGCGGCAAGCCTCGCTTTGACCGATTCGAATCAGCACCTGCTCGGGGTGTCCACCCCGACCGGCGTGATCATGACCATGTTGTCGGCGCGGTTGTCCTACATGTTCGACTGGCACGGACCGTGCTTCACCGTCGACACTGCGTGTTCATCGTCGCTGGTGGCCTTCCATCAGGCTTGCACCGCCCTCGACCGAGGCGAGTGCGAGCTGGCCGTGGCCGGCGGGGTGAACGTGATGTTCGCCCCCGCCGCCACGATGGCCATGGCGAAGGGCCAGTTCTTGTCACCCGACGCCCGCTGCAAATCGTTCGACCACCGCGCGAACGGGTATGTGCGTAGTGAGGGCGCAGGCATGGTCGTCCTCAAACGGCTTTCCGCGGCACAACGCGACGGTGACCGTATCCACGCGGTGGTGCGGGGCACGGCGGTGAATCACGACGGTCGGACCGCGGGTGCCGCGGTCCCCAGCGCCGAAGCGCAGGGCATGTTGATCCGGCAAGCGTGTGACGTGAGCGGTGTCCGGCCCAGCTCGATCGGATATTACGAGGGGCACGGTACGGGGACTCCGGTGGGCGATCCGATCGAGGTGGCCGCGATCGGCGGCACGCTCGACGGTTCGCCGCGCACACACTGGATCGGCTCGGTGAAATCCAACTTCGGCCACACCGAGGCGGCGGCCGGGATCGCGGGTGTGATCAAGGCGAGCCTGTGTCTGGAACGTGGTCTCATCCCGCCGAACCTGCACTTCGAAAAGCCCAATCCCAAGATCCCGTTCGACCGGTTGCCGCTGAGGGTGCCCACGGAGTTGGTCCCGTTCCCTGAGTACGACGGACCGAGGCGGGCGGGAATCAATTCGTTCGGCGCCGGCGGCACGAACGCCCATGTCATCCTCGAGCAAGCTCCCGCGATCCAGCCGCCCGAAGTGGACGTGAGCGATGGTGACGGACCACGGCTGCTGACGCTGTCGGCGCGGAGCCCGGAGGCCCTACGTGTGCTCGTCGACGACTACGCGACTCTGCTCGAACAGCCGGACACCCCCGTGCTCGCACGGGTCGCCCGCGCCGCGGCCACGCAACGTGACCACCATCCGGCACGGACGTTCGTGGTGGCCGCGGACAAGGCGGAGGCCGCGGAGCAACTGCGGCAGCTGGACATCGCGGGCCGGCGGACTGCGCGACCGCAGGTCGCCTTCGTCTACACAGGAATGGGTCCGCAGTGGTGGGGAATGGGCCGGGAGCTGTTGCTGGAAGAGCCACGCTTCGCCGAGGTCGTCGCAGCGTGCGACGCGGTTCTTGCACGGTTCGGTCTGGCGATCGGCGAAGAGCTGCTTCGCGAAGAAGATGAGTCGCGGCTGACCTCGACGTTGTATGCGCAGGTCGCCAATTTCGTGGTGCAGGCAGGGCTCACGGCGTTGTGGCGGGACTGGGGCATCGAACCGGCAGTGATCGTGGGGCACAGCGTGGGCGAGGTGGCGGCGGCGTACGCGGCCGGTGTGTACTCGCTCGAGGACGCGCTGACGGTGAGTTTCCACCGCGCGAATCTGCAGTCCCGGCTTGCGGGCCGCGGCGTCATGTCGGCGGTCGGCCTGCCTGCCGCCGAGGTGGGCCCCTATCTGGTCGACGGCGTCACGGTGGCCGCGATCAACAGCGCGTCCGCGACCACTTTGGCCGGCGACCGGGATGCCATGGACGTGGTGTCCGAGCAGTTGAAGGCCGCGGGCGTGCCCGTTACGGCGCTGCGGGTCGAGGTGGCGTACCACAGTCATCAGATGGACGAAATCCAGGAACCGCTGCTCGCCGCGTTACGGGACATCCAGCCGCGCAAAGCCGGGATCACCCTGTTGTCGACCGTGACCGGCCGCAGGGTGGACGGCTCCGAACTCGACGCCGGGTACTGGTGGCGGAATGTACGCCAGGTCGTGCGGTTCGCCGACGCGGTGCGGCACCTGCTCGGACATGCGCCAGGGGCGGTGCTGGAGGTCGGACCGCATCCGGTGCTGGCCACAGCGATCGACGAGGCCCTGAGCGAACGCGGTACCGAGGTGGTGCGGCTGGCGTCACTGCGGAGGGACCGGCCGCAGCGTCGGCACCTGCTGGAAACACTCGGCTCGCTGTACGCGGCGGGAGTCGATCCCGACTGGGAGCGAGTCCATCCCGGCCGCCGGGAACACATCGACCTGCCGCTGTACCCGTGGCAGCGGGAACAGCACTGGGTCGAGTCGACGACGTCCCGGCAGGCACGCCTGGGGGCTGACGGCCTGGCACTGGGTGGGCGGACCGTCCGCGCGGCCACACCGATCCGGGATGTCGACTTGTCTCCGGTCGAGCTTCCCTACCTCGTCGACCACAAGATCGGCGAGGAACTGATTTTCCCTGGAGCCGGATACGTCGAGACCGCGTTGGCGATGTTCCCGGACGACGATCCGTGCTTCTTCGACGATATCGTCTTCCACCGCCCCCTCGTGATCACGCCGTCTTCGGTCACCACCCTGCGGGCCGGTTACGATCCCGCGCGGAGGCAGGTGACGCTGCACAGCCTTACGAAGCCGGATGAGCCCGACTGGACATTGCACGCCGAGCTGCACCGGACATACCTCGCCGGAGCTCAGCGGCCGGCCCCTCGCATGGAGTCCCTCGCTGAGCTGACGCGGTCGTTGCCGGAAGTCGGCCGTGACGAGCTGTACCAGCGCCTGGGCGTGGGCAATCTCAACTACGGGCCATCCTTCCGTGCCGTTGACCGGCTGTGGTTCCGGGCAGAGACCGGAGAGGTGTTCGCCGAGATCGACCTCGGCACCGTCAGCCGGGAGGGCCACCGCCTCCATCCGGTACACCTGGATGCCGCCCTGCAGTCGGTGTTCGCGGGTGGCCTCCTGCTCGGCGGGGAAGCCGCGGACGGCACCTATGTGCCTGCCGGAATCGCCGAATTCCGGTTCTTCCGCTCACCGGGCCGGCGGCTGTGGGCGCACGGGCGCGACCGGCACAGTGACGTGCCAGGACACTACGACTGCGACATCACCCTCATCACGGATGGCGGCGAGGTGGTCGCGGAGGTGATCGGTCTGCGTGCCCAGCGACTCGCCGAGGACAGCGCCGTGATCGCGGCCCATTCCCAGGACCTCTACTACGAGCACGCCTGGCACCCCGAACCGCTCGACCACGCCGTCGATGCCGAAGGTTCGTGGATTCTCGTCGGCTCGTCGCTCATCACGACGGAACTGGAGAAACGAATCGTCGCGTCGAACGGGACGGTCGTATGCGCGGATCCGACCGAGGAAAATTGGCTGGAAGGTGTCACCGCGGCCATCGCGGGCGACTCGACCCCGACCCGCGTGGTCCACGTCGCTGAGACCACGACCAGCGCCACAGGCGCACCCGCGTGCGCACCTGCCGCGGATCCACTAACGCTGATGCAGGCCCTGCCGGACACCGGAATACGGCTTTTCCTGGTGACCACCGGAACGCAGAGCGTCTCCGCCACCGACGCTGTGACAGACCCGTTCGCAGCCGCCATCTGGGGGTTCGGCCGGGTCGTCAACGCCGAACGACCGGAGTTGAGCTGCCGGCTCATCGATCTCGAGCCGAATACGGGGCGATCCGATGACCAACTGCTCGACGGGCTGCTGGCCGAACTGACACACGACGGGCAGGACGAAGTTGCGCTGCGCCGCGGCATCCGTTACGTCCGCCGGATCGAACCCGCCGGCGACCTGTCCCCGCTGCACCAGGTGCGCACCCGGACCGATGTCACTCCGGTAAGTCTTGGTGTCGTCCGGACCACTGCCGACAACCTTCGGTTCACCGCGACCGCCAGGCGGACGCCGGGCCCGACCGAAGTCGAGGTCGAGGTCGCCTACACCGGCGTCAACTTCAAAGACGTGCTGAGGGTGACCGGTCTGCTCACACCGCAGGCGATGGAAGGAAGTCACTCGCGTGGGGCATTGGGGCTGGAGTGCTCGGGAACCATCGTCCGGGCCGGGCGAGAGGTGGCGGACCTGCGGCCTGGCGACGACGTGATCGTGCACAGTCGCGACCTGTTCGCTTCCTATGTCACGGTCGACGCCGTCCGGGTGGTCAAGAAACCCGTCGCGCTGTCCCCGGCTCAAGCCGCCTCGCTGCTCCCAGTCGTTACGGCGCATCAGTCATTGGTGCGACTTGCCGGTGTACGTGCCGGAGACCGGGTCCTGGTCCACTCGGCAGCTGGTGGCGTCGGGCTGGCCGCGGTCCGCATCGCGACCGCGCTCGGGGCCGAGGTCTACGCCACCGCGGGCAGCAGGCAGCGGCGAGAGTACTTGCGCGAGGCGGGTGTGGCCTACGTGGCGGATTCCAGGTCCACGACATTCGCCGACGAAATCCTCGAATGGACCGGCGGTGAAGGCGTCGACGTCATCCTCGACTCGCTGCCCACCGACATGATCCACCACAGTCTCAGGGTGCTGCGCACGTTCGGGCGGTTCGTCGAGTTGGGCAAGCTCGACGCCGGTGCCGACTCCGCCGTGCGGCTGGCCTCCGCCAAGAAGGCGATGGCCTTCTACTCCTTCGATTACGACCAGATGAGGTTGCTGGACCCGGCAAAAGTCCGCGAGTGCATGCGGGAGGCGGCAGACCTCTTGGAGAAAGGTGTCATCGACCCGCTGCCGGTCACCGAGGTACCCGCCGAGAAGGTCGACAAGGGGTTCATGACGATGGGCGGGCCCGATCACCTCGGCAAGGTCGTGGTCCACATCGCCGGCGAACCGGTCACCGTTCCGGCGTCCTCGCTCCCGGAGACGCCGATCCGGCGCGATGCCACCTACATCGTCACCGGTGGACTCGGCGGACTGGGACGGACGGTGGCCCGATTGCTGGCGGCCCGGGGCGCCCGGCATCTCGTGCTCGTAAGCCGCCACGGCGTGACAACGGCGGAGGCCGAGCGCATGGTGGCCGAGCTGACCGCGCAAGGTACCGAGGTCCGGGTCGAGAAGGCTGACGTGGCAGACCGGGATCAGGTCGCCGCGCTCCTGACTCGCATTCGAGGGCAACTGCCGGCGATCTCGGGCATCGTCCATGCCGCGGCCGACTTCGACGATGTCGTTCTCTCGGACACCGACGCGGCGCGCTTGGTCAAAGCGACCCGGCCGAAGGCGGACGGCGCCTGGAACCTGCACCTGGAGACCCAGGCGGACACCCTCGACTTCTTCGTGCTCTTCTCGTCGGTAGGCGCACAACTCGGCTCAGCCGCGCTAGGTGCCTACGCGACCGCGAACGAGTTCCTCGACGCCCTCGCACGCTTCCGGCGCGTCAATGGATTGACCGCCACCAGCATCGGCTGGGGGTTGATCGACGAAGTGGGAGTGGCCGTCAAGGGCAAAGGCGAGGTCGGTACCTTCCTCCGCCGCAACGGTCACGTCGGGATATCGCCCGCGCGGTTCGCCGCCGAACTGGACACGCTGCTGCGGACCCGGCCCGTGGAGGCCACTGTGGCCGACATGGACTGGCCGCGCTGGGCGAGGTCCAATCCCCAGCTCGCCTCCTTGCCCCGCGTCCGCTCCATCGTGCCTTCAGGCGCCTTGGACGGCGGAGACGCGTCATCCGGAGGGCTGCGTCTTCAGAACATCAGTCCTGAAGAACGGACCACCCTGCTGCCCACTCTCTTGGCTCCCCTCCTGCAGCAATCGACGGGGCTGACCGAAGGCCAGCTCGATGACGACCAACCTGTCGACGTCGATTCGTTGACCGCTGTCGGGTTGCGTGTCTTGGTGCAGAAGGAACTCGGTGTGTCGATCCCGGCGGTCAAGCTGCAACGAGATCTGACCATGAGCGGGCTGGTCGGTCTGCTCGTCGATGAGCTCGACCGCGCACCTGCCGAGACGTTCGAGCCGACCAGGGACCTCGCAGTCCATGAATTCGTGTCGGGTGACGGCCTGACCGTCTACGGTCACCTCAGCCTGCCTCCCGGACCGGGACCGCATCCAGCCGTGGTGGTGTGCACTTCGGGACAAGGCGGGGCCTTGAACGCCGACGGCGATTATGTCCAGGTGGGCGAACACCGCCCACTGCAAGCGGCGGGGTTCGCGGTCTTCACCGTCGACCATCGAGGTACCCCCGGGCACGGTATCGACTTCGACGCTCTGGCGGAAATGGGCGGACGGGAGGTCGATGATGTGATCGCGGCGGCGAGCTACCTGAGTGGCCTTCCCGAGATCGACGACGCACGGGTGAGCATCTTGGGAACCAGCCGGGGCGGGTACACCGCCTTGTCGGCGCTCGGGCGAGAGCCATCCCGTTGGCACCGCGCAATCCTGCTCATGGGCCTGTACGACCCGGCGTTGCTGGTGGCGGCCGAGCGGACCGAACCGGGTTCGTTCCTCCCCGCCCGTCCCGAATTCGGGCCGGAGGAAGTTGCGGCTTACTTCGCCGCCCCGGAACGGCGACCTATGACTTCGCTCAGCAAGGTCACCGCGCCCATGCTCGTGGTGCATGGCGATGCCGACGAGATCATTCCCGTCGAGCAGTCGCGCGAACTCGTCGCCAAGGCGCAGGCGTGCGGCCTGCCCGCGCGTTTGGTCACCCTGCCGGGGCTCACGCACGACAGCGGGTACGCCGCTGACGACTGGGACGAGCTTTGGCCCGAAGTCGGCGATTTCCTCCAAGAAGACGACTGACCGGACTCGACGCAGTGTGTGCTGCCGATCCCGCTCGATACGTGCCGATCAGCTCAAGGAAGTGAACATGTCCGACAGTTATGCGATGCCGCGCAACGTGGCCGAGAGCGAACGGCTCCAGTTGCAGGCGAAGATCATGGGCCCGCACAGCGCCCACCTGTTCCGCTTGGCCGGCATCGTTCCGGGAATGCGGATACTCGACGTCGGCTGCGGCACGGGTGACGTCAGCATGTTGCTCGCTGAGCTGGTCGGCCCCACCGGTTCGGTGATCGGCGTCGACGTCGATCCGGGCGTCCTTGAAGTGGCCAAGTCCCGCGCGCACGAAGGTGAACTGACCAACTTGTCGTTCGTTCAGGCGGATCTGAGCAATCTGCGGCTGGACGAACCGATCGACGCGCTGGTCGGCCGCCTGATTCTGATGCACCTGCCAGAACCGGCCGCGACCGTGCGGGAGCTGAGCCGCCACGTCCGGCCTGGAGGCGTCGTATCCTTTCAGGACTACAACGTTTCCCGTTGCCGATCGGTGCCGCCAACTCCGTTGATCACCAAAAATACGCGTTGGGTCATCGATGCGATGCGGGCAGGCGGCATCAATCCGGACATGGGCGAGCAGCTCGTGTCCACCCTGTTCGAAGCTGGTCTCGATGTGCGGGGCGTGGCTGCCGCCGAACCCGCCGGGGTGGCCGATTCGCTCGTTCCCGATTTCCTGGCGGCCACAGCCCGCAGTCTCCTGCCGCTGGCGCTCGCGCACGGCGTGGTCACCGAAGCCGAGGTGGCCATCGACGGCATGGCCGGCCAGGTGGCCGACGAGCTCAGGGCGGCGAGAGCGACGGCTTGGACAGCCGAGCTGGTCGGGGCCTGGGCCCAGGTGTCCTAGATTTCTCGCGGTTGCCGGCCGCTGTCTTCGCCGCGCCGTTTCCGTGGTGTCGCGGTGGGCGCGCTGACCAGCGCGACTGGCGATGTCGCGGGTCGTGTGCGGTCCACTACAGTGGGGAGTTGAAGGTTCGTGTTCGTTCCCAAGGGGGTTGTCCCGATGCCGTCGAATTCAGTGTATGGGGCGCCGAGCTCGGTTCCGGTCGGAGTGGACCCGACCAGGGCGAGTATCGCTCGGGTGTATGACGCGGCGTTGGGCGGCAAGGACAATTACGAGATCGACCGCGAGGTGCTGCGTCAAGTCGCCACGAAGGCGCCTGAAGTCCGGGATCTGGCCTGGTCGAACCGGAACTTCCTGACCCGTGCGGTCCGGTTCCTGGCCCAGCAGGGCCGTATCACCCAGTTCCTCGATTGTGGTTCCGGGCTGCCGACGGCGGAGAACACCCATCAGATCGTGCATCGTGTCGCCCCGGACGCCACGGTGGTCTACATCGACAACGACCCGGTCGTGCTCGCGCACGGCCGGGCCATTCTCGAGAACGACCCGCACACCCACTTCGTCGCCGAAGACATCTTCGAACCCGGCAAGTTACTGGCCAACGAGGAGATCCGCGAGCACATCGATTTCGACCGCCCACTGGCTCTGCTGCAGGTGGGCACCCTGCACCACTACACCGCCGATAACGGCGCCGACCTCATGCGCGAATACATCGAGGCCCTTCCGTCTGGCTCGTTCGTGGTGATCGCCCACTTCTTCGACCCGGAAACCCCGGGCCTGAGCGAGCTGGCCCAGAAGATGGAAGAGCTGTTCATTCACAGCCCCATGGGGTCCGGCCGGTTCCGCACCGCGAGGCAAATCCTTTCCTTCGTCGACGGCCTCGAGATCATGCCACCGGGCCCCGGCAAGGCGCCGGGTTTGGAGCTGTGCGACTACTGGTGGCCGGACGGCCCGAAACTGACCCCGCTCAACCAGGTCGAGCGGTGCATCGGCGCCGTCGTCGCCCGTAAACCCTAGTCGGGGCAGCCCTGGGCCGAGGGGTTCGCCTACTGCTGAGTCGCCTCCCGTACGGATGCGAGCAGCTTCTCGTGCAGCCGCACCAGTGTGTCCCGCTCATCCTGTGTGAGGCCGCTGGTGAGGCGTTGCAGATGCTGCCAATGCTGCGGCAGTTGGGTTTCGAGGGAACCGTCGCCATCCTCACCGACGAGTGCGATCTGCCGTACGAGTGTCCGCCGTTGACCAAAGAGTACCTCTCGGGCGACAAGAGGGACCTCGCGCGGACTCTGATCCGTCCACCGGAATTCTGGCCGGAGCGGGCGATCGACGTCATCCGACAGATCCGGGTCTCCCGGGTTGATCCGGTGCGCAAGCTCGTGATGACGACCGGTGGCCGCGCTGTCGAGTACGGCTCGCTGATATGGGCAGCCGGAGGGCGCGCGCGTCGACTGTCGTGTCTCGGGGCGGAGGCGAGCAACCTGTTCTGTGTTCGCGGTCGCGGTGACGCGGACGCCGTCGTCGCGCGTTGAGCGAAGTCGAGAACGTGACGGTCGGCGGCGGCGGATACATCGGGCTCGAGGCCGCCGCCGTGCTGAACTCGCTCGGTAAGTCCGTCGTGGTCCTCGAAGCAGCCGACCGCGTCCTGGCCCGCGTCGCCGGGGAAGAACTCTCCTCGTTCTATCAGGCGGAACACCGCTCCCGCGGGGTGGATGTCCGCACCGACGTCGAGTTGGCGGGCCCCGACTTCGACAACGGACGGGCTGTCGCGGCCCAGCTGCGCGGCGGCGAGCGTATCGCCACCGACATGGTGATCGTGGGCATAGGGATGGTTCCTGAAACAGCCCCGTTGACGGCGGCCGGCGTGCGCGGGTCGAACGGGGTCGACGTCGACGAGTACTGCCGGACGACGCTGCTAGACGTGTACGCGATCGAAGATTGTGCCGCCCACGTCAGCAAGTTCGCCGACGGCGCGCGGATTCGACTGGAATCGGTGCAGAACGCCAACGACCAGGCCAAGACGGTGGCGGCACACATCGCCGGTGAGCCGACACCTTATGCGGAGATCCCGTGGTTCTGGTCGCACCAGTACGACTTGAAGCTGCAGACCGTCGGGTTGTCGGCCGGTCATGACCAGACGATTGTCCGGGGGGCGTCACGTCGATTCTCGGTGCTCTACCTGAAGGAGCGCAGGCTTGTCGCACTGGACTGTGTGAACTCGATCAAGGACTACGTCCAGGGGCGGGTGCACGTGATGTCCGGGGCCGTGCTCGACCAAGCGCAGCTCGCGTCGAGTGAGATCGCGCTCAAACATGTCGCCGAGCAAACCAGCGGCTCGCCTGTATGACCATCGGGCGCGACGCGAGGGCGCCCAGCGGTGCTCGCCATGCGCGCGGACGACGGGCTCCGAGCTGCGTGGGTCCTCGCAACGTCTCGCATGACGGCGTGACCGCCTTCCCGAGTTGCTTCCTTCGCTTGAGATCGCTCGGCCGGGCAGCATCCTCACATCAGGTACGCCCCTGAGGTGCTCCCCGTCAATGTCAATGCGCTCAAGCATTTCTCGGCGCTCCTCCTGTCCGTTGATCAATAGATCGATTCTGTTGGCCTTCATCTTGCACTCGGTCGAGGCCTTTGTTGACCTCTCGGAGATACTTCAATTCCTGCTGGATTGCGCTCAGATGCGCAGCACGGTGTCCAGTGAGCGTTCCGCGAGCGCTGCCACGAGCCCCAGGGCGGCCCGTCGTAGCGGAACAGAACAGCCCACCCGAGAAGGTGGCGTTCCCGCCCACGTCCTCGCTGCCGCCCTTCACCAGCAACGTCACAGCGGCTCCGGCCTCCCGGGCGGAGATCGCGGCGGCGAGCCAGGTCAGGCCGGCTCCGGCGACGACAACGTTCGGCATGGGTCCTCCTTGACCTGTCGTCGTTCAGTTCCCGGTGAGATCGCGCCGGTTCCACGCGAAGTCGAACGGCTTTGCCAACTGGCCGCCGCGCGGCGCCGGCCCGGTCTGCCTGACGAACCCCTTGCACGGGACGCCGACTTCGGTCGCAAGCCAATTCGCCGTGTCGATGAGGCGGGACAGATCGATTCCGGTGTGGACTCCGGATAGTTCGAGGAGCTGGACGGCGTCCTCGGTGCAGACGCCGCCGCCCTGGGCACCTGGCATCGCGGGATGACCGCCACTGCCCGCGAGCGCGGTGTCGATGGTGCCGACGCCGAGGTCGAGCAGGGTGAGCAGGGCAGCAAGGCCCATGCCACGCGCGTCGTGGATCTGGACGGTGATGTTCTCGGCCGGCACGTGGCCACGGGCTGTGGCGACGAGGTCACGGATCTGCCGCGGCGCTGCGTAACCGGATGAGTCGGCGAGGATCCAGTGGTCTACCCCGATGTCGAGTAGCTTTCTGGCGAGTGGTTCGAAATCGTCGCCACCGCGCGCGGGTCCGGTGGGGCCGCCCCAAGCGAAGATCACGTAGGTGCCGAGCACGATGTCACGGTCCGCGGCGTAGGCAGCCATCCGTTCGAGCTCGGCGAGAGAGTCCGCCGTGGACCGTCCGATGTTGGCGCGGGCGAAGTCCTCGTCGGCCGACAACAGGAACGACGCGGTGTCGGCGCCGGCGTCGACGGCCCTGGCCAGGCCGCGCGTGTTGCCGACGCAGCAGCTGAGGCTCAGTCCCGGCACGCGGGGAACGCGCGCGAACACGTCCTCGGCGTCGGCGAGTCCCGGGATCAGGTCGGGCCGGACGAACGACGACAGCTCGAACGCGCGCAGGCCGGCATCGACGAGGCGTCGCACCAGTTCGATCTTGACATCGGTCGGAACGGGGTGGGCCTGGAACGTCAGGCGTGGCGCGATCTCGCGGATGCGCACATCGACAGTCATCGTGGTGTCCTCATCAGGCATGGCGGGTAGGGGTGAATCCTGCGGCGTGCGCGTCCCAGGCGTCCTGGCGGCCGTGGTCCCGGAGGTCGGTCTTGCGCACCTTGCCGGTCGGGGTCGCGGGCAGCTCGTCTACCACGCGGTAGTAGCGAGGCACCATGAAGTGCGGCATGGACCGGTCGCAGTGCGCGAACAGGTCCGCGAAGTCCACGTGCCATCCTGGCTCCACCTGCAGCACGGCGAGCACCTCGTCCTCTCCCAGCTCCGACGGCGTGGCGACGGCGGCCGCCGCGACTACGCCGGGATAAGCCAGCAGCACCGATTCGACCTCGTGGGAGGAGATGTTCTCGCCGCGGCGGCGCAGCGCGTCCTTCTTCCGGTCGACGAAGTAGAAGTACCCGTCCTCGTCGGTGTAGCCGAGATCCCCGGTGTGCCACCACAGATCGCGCATCGTGGCGAGGGTTGCCTGCGCGTCGCGGTGATAACCGGAGAACATGACGTCCGGCTCACGCGGCCGGTACACGATCTCCCCGGCCTGCCCCGGCGCCACGCGCCTGCCGGAGTCGTCGTGGACCTCGAGGATGGACGTTTCCGAGGGCAGTCCGATCGAACCGACTTTGCGTGCACCCAGCGGGTTGTACAGCACGTTCTTGATCTCGGTGAGTCCGTAGCCCTCGACGATGTGCACCCCGAACCGGTCCTCGAAGGGAAACAAAACCTGCGGGGGCGCCGGCGCGGCGAACACGCGCCGCACCTGGTGGTCGCGATCGGAGCCGGACGGTGGCTGAGCGAGCAGCGCCGGGAGGATCGAACCCAGCGCGTTGAACTGGGTCACGCGGTGTGCACGCAGCTCGTCCCAGAACCGGCTGGCGGAGAACCGGCGGCCCAGCACGACGGTCGCGCCGGCGTAAAGGCCATGCAGGGTGATGTTGACCTGGGCGGCGCCGTGGAACAGTGGCAGGCACGTGTAGAGCCGCTCGTCGGAAGCGGTACCCATCTGCATGGCGCACTCCCGGGCGGCGACGACTTGCATCCGGTTCGGGTACACGACTCCCTTGCTGCGGCCGGTGGTGCCGGAGGTGAGCATGATGGCCACCGGATCGGCCGGCCCGAGGAGGGGTAGCTCGCGCTCCGGGTCACCGGCCGCGAGCAGTGCACGCCAGGTAAGTACCCGGACTCCCGGCGGGATACGGCCGGGCACGGCGTCGTCGAGCAGAACCACCGTGGTCAGCGTGGCCGGTGGCTCGGCGAGCGCGACGACGAGGTCGAGCAGGGCGGACTCGGTGACGAGGATTCGCACGTCGGTGCTGCGCAGAGCGTGGTCGAGGAACTGCCCTTTGTAGGCTGTGTTGACGGGTACCTCGACCAGCCCGGCGCGGGCGGCGCCGAACCAGGTGAGCACGTACTCGGCGCGATTGGGCAGCAGGATGCCGATCGAGTCGCCGCGCTCGGCGCCAGTGGCGAGCAGGCCGCGGGCCACGTCGGACACGGCACGGTCCAGCTCGCCGTAGGTCAGCTCGGAGCCGTCGACCACCAAGGCCGGTTTCCCCGGGTGCTCCGCGGCTCGCGCGGCGATCAGCCCGCTGACGGTCTCCTCCGCGAGGTTCCGCGGCTGCGCCAGTGTTTCGGTCACGCCAGCTCCTTCTTCGCCCGGGCCAGGAAGCTTTCCAGTGCCGGGTCCCACGCCGCCTCCGCGCCGGTGGTCACCAGGAACGTGTCGACGCCGAGGTCACGGTAGGTGCCCAGCGTGTTCAGGATGCGCTCCTCGGTGCCGACCAGCGCTTGCGAGTTGGCGAAACCGCCGAGCAACTTGGTCAGGCCGCTCCAGAAGCAATCGTCGTGCAGCTCCTCGTCGGTCAGCGCGAGGGCCCGCCGGCGGCCCACCGAGGTATCGGTTGACGACGAGCGCAGGAACTTGCCGCTGCTCTCGCCGATCTGCCGCTCCGCCGAGCGTGCTTGAGCCCAGGCGTCGTCGTCGGTGTCGCCGACGAACAGGCGCAGGCTCAGCGAGAACCGCATCGTGCGGTCGTAGCCCTCGGCGGCAGCCATGACCCGCTGGATGCGCTCCTTGGTGCCCGCGAACGGTTCGCCCCACAGCATGTACAGGTCCGCGTGGCGCGCGCCGAAGTCCACCGCGTCCGCGCTCTCGCCGCCCATGAAGATCGGTACCTGGCCCTGCTGGGGCTTGGTCAGGATCTTCACTGCCTCGGCGGCGTAGTAGGCGCCGTGGTGGTCGAACGGCTCCGGTGAGGTCCAAGTGCGGCGCACGATGTCGAGGTACTCGATCGCCCGTCGGTAGCGCTCCGCTTTCGGCAGGTCGTCGGACTCGCGACGCAGGTCCTTCTCGGACCCGCCGACGACCACGTTGATGGCGAGCCGGCCACGGGCCAGCACGTCGAGCGTGGCGAAGTAGCGGGCAGCGGCCACCGGGGACATGACTCCCGGCCGGTGCGCGATGATCGGCGAGAACTTCTCCGTCAGCGCCAGAGCGAACGGCGCGGTCGCGTGGTTGTGCGGCCAGGTCGAGGAGTACCCGACCAGAACGCGATCGATCACCTCGGACCGATCCAGTTCGCGGACTCGCTCGATCAGCTTCTCCGGGTCGGTCTCGCCGGTTTCGAGGGGCTGGAGCCCCGTGAAGAACTCGACCATGTCGTCCTCCTCAGTGGTGTGCCAGCCAGGCGCGGTGCCTGGCGTAGTGGTCGGGGCGGCGCGTGCGCAGTTCCGCGCGCGCCGCGGCCAGCGGCGGGCTGCCACCGGCGAGGGTCATCCGCGCGGAGACTTCCCACCGCCTGCCCGTGTGGACGTCGATCCGCGCCAGCACCTCCAGTGGCGTTTCGACGGGAACCGGTCGCTGGAAGGAGACGTGCAGGGACTTGGTGACCACACGAGCCTCCAGTCGAAGCGCGGCCATGTTCAGCACGTCGTCGAACACGGCAGCCGTCCAGCCGCCGTGCGCGACCTTGGGACCGCCCTGCCAATGCAGCGGACAGACCACGTCGAAGCGCAGTGGATGCTCATGTGCCTCGACCCCAAGCCGGCAACGGTCGTCCGGGGCGCAGCCGCCGCAGAGCAGGCGCCCGGATGGCGAGGGAGCGATCACGAAGTCGTCGGGGTTCTCATCCACACGTCGCTCCCCTCAGTGTCGCGACCATCGCGTCGGGCACGTCGATCACACCGCGCCGCAGCGTCTCCTCGCGGCACGCGACGGACCGGTCGAACGGCACCCGGACGGCCACGCCGTCCTCGACGGGCCTGGTCGCGCGGATGGACGCGGCGAACTCGGTGACGCGGCGGTGATAGTCGTCGGAGTCGGTGAGCACGGCCGGATCGAGCAGCAGCACGAAGAAGCCGCAGTCGGAGATACCGGGCGGAGCGGCCGCTGCGCCGCTCATCATCCCGAGCAGTTGCACCACCATGGCCAGCCCGGAGCCCTTGTGGCCGCCCCACACGCCGAACGCGCCCTCCAGCGCGGCGGCGGGGTCGAGCGTCGGGGCGCCGTCGGCGTCGTGGGCCTGGCCTGGCTCCAGCTTCTCGCCGAGCCTCGCCTTCAGCACCACTTCGCCGTACATCACCGCCGACGTGCCGATGTCCCAGATGACCGGCGTCGGCGTGGCGGGGAAGGAGAACGCGATCGGGTTGGTGCCGAACCGTCCCTCGGTACCGCCGTGCGGGGCGACCACGGCGGGTCCGCTGCCGGCGATCATCCCGGCGAGGCCGGCCGTCGAGGCCTTCTCCAGGTAGTAGGAGAACATGCCCGTGTACCAGGTGTTGCGGGCGCCGACCACGGCCATCCCGTGCTCGCGGGCCTTCGTCACGGCCAACTCGAGCGCCCGCATGCCGACGAGGTAACCCACCTGGTCGCCGCCGTCGAGGGTGGCCGACACCGGCGTCTCGGCCGTGACCTCGATCGGTCCGGGCCGCTCTGCGGTGGCGCGGATACGCTCCACAATGGATACCGCACGGGCTAGCCCGCCGAACGAGAGCCCACGCAGTTCGCAGTCGAGCAGATGATCGGCGATGATGCCGGCCTCATCCTTGGTGTGCCCGGCATCGGTCATCACGGCGACGACGAGGGCATGGGCATCGGCGATGGTAAGGGTGGTCATGAACCGGCCTCCACGGACGCGGGCGGGGTGGACGGTGCGGGTTCGCGGCGCCGGACCAGGCCGAACGCCGCGGCGGCACTGGCGGCGGCCGCGGCCAGCAACAGGTACGCGGGCGAGCGCCGGTCACCGGTCAGTTCCACCAGCGCCTGGCAAATGAAGACCGCCGATCCGCCGAGCACGCCGACGGTGACGTTGTAGGAAATGCCGACCACGCTGCCGCGCCTTTGCACGGGAATGAGCTGGACGTAGGTGATCGGCGCGACGCCCGAGTAGAACGCCGGACCCGCCGACAGCAACACCGTGCAGACGACGATCAGCCACAGGGGCGGCGCGCCGGCCAGCACGGCGAACAGCGGATAGGTCACCACGAGTACGACGAGCGAGGACGCCAGCAGCACCTTCGGCCGGTCTTTCCGGTCCGACGCGCGACCGCCGGCGACCACGAAAAAGACCCCGGCCAGTAACGCGAACACGATCACCGACGTGGCGGTGAAGGCGGACAGCCGCAGCTGGATCAGGTAGCTCTGCACATAGGTATAGACCATGTAGATCCCAACGATGTGCAGCACGGACACGCCGACGAGCAGGAACACGCGCGCCCACTGCCCGTCCGGCGCGGCGTCGCCCGGGGAAGGCCGGCCGCGTGCGGCGAGGAACTCCGGGGTCTCACCGAACCTGCTGCGCAGGTAAAGGCCGATCACGCCGATGGGCAGCGCCAGCAGGAACGGCACACGCCAGCCCCAGGTGGCCATCTGCGCCGGAGTCAGCACCGCGGTCAGGGAAAGCACGACGACGGCGCCCAGCAGGAAACCGGCAAGGCTGCCGACCTGCACGCGGCTCGACAGCGCGCCACGCCGGTGTGGTGGCGCGAACTCCGCGACGTAGATGATCGCCGTGGTGAACTCGCCACCGGCAGCCAGCCCCTGCGCGAACCGCAGCAGCACCAGCAGGATCGGCGCGGCGATGCCGATCATGGCGGTGGTCGGGAGCAAGCCGATGAGCGTGCTCGCACCGGCCATCAGAAGCAGGGACGCGACGAGCGCGGGCCGTCGGCCGAGCCGGTCCGCGACCGGGCCGAAGACCAGCGCGCCCGCGGGGCGAGCGAGGAAGGCCGAGCCGAACACGGCGAACGACGACAGCAGTGCCGTGCCGGTGCTCGCGGCGGGGAAGAAGACCTTGGCCAGCACGGTCGCGAGAAACCCGTAGACCGCGTAGTCGTAGGTTTCCACCGTGTTGCCGATGGACGCGGCGAGCGTCGTACGCCGCACTTCCGCCGGTGTCGTCATGACATGCCTCTCCATTGAGGTGGGTTCGCGGCTCAGGCGGCCGCGAGGTGGTGGTACTGGCTGCGGAAGAACAGCAGCGGCTCTGCCGTGGTGTCGGCGGACAGGTCGTCGACGCGGCCCACGACGATGTGGTGGTCGCCCGCTTCGTGCACGGCCTCGATCGTGCAGCCGACCCAGGCCACGACCCCGTCGAGCACGGGATCTCCGTGTGGCCCGGGGCGCCAGTTCAGACCCGCGAACTTGTCCCCGCCCGATACCGCCAGCGCGCGGCAAACGTCTTCCTGGCCGGCGGCGAGGACATTGGCGCAGAACGTGCCGTGCCGGGCGAGGACGGGGAACGTCGAGGACGTCTTCCCGGGCAAGAACGCCACCAGCGGCGGGTCGAGTGACACCGACGTGAACGACGAGACAGCCATGCCCGCGGGCATGCCGCTCGCGTCGCGCCCGGTGATCGCCACGACCCCGCTGGGGAAGTGTCCCAGGACCGACCGGAACTGAGCTGATGTAAGCATGCTGTCACCATAGAAGCCTCCGTACATCATTGCAAGCATGCTGAGGACATCAAAGGGAGCTGCCTCTACGCTTCGGGGGTGACCAGTTCGCTGCCTTACATCGATCCGTTCGATGACGGTCGTTCGCCCCGGCGTGCGGAGACCGATATGGACGAGGCTTCCTCCTTGATCGACGCCGTGTTCCGGTTCGAGCGCGCTGTCTCAAGGATCGGAAACACGCGGCTGCGGCCGTGGAACATGACGTTGTCCAGCTACACGGCGCTGCGGATCCTGGCCAACCGTCCGCGTCTCACGCTCGCCCAGCTGTCGCGGCGCTGCTATGCCCGGCCGCAGACGATGACGCGCATTGTCAGCCAGCTGGAGAAGCGCGGTTTCGTTGCTCGCGGTGCGCATCCGGAGAGCGAAAGGGCGGTCTCTCTCGAGGTCACGAAGGCAGGCCTGGCCGCATTGGAAGAGATGGGCTCCGAGGTGCTCAAGATCAGCGGCACCCTCAACGCCGTGCTCGGTCGGAGCGAGATCGTCGCCGCCGACCGCCAGCTTCGGCAGGCCGCGCTCGTGGTCGAGGGGGAGTTGCGGGAGATGGAGCGCAGCGAAGAGTAAGCATGCGCATATAACGCAAGCATGCTTATACTTGTGTCATGGATCGAGTGACCATGGCGCTGGCCGCCCTGCGTGAGGGCCGGCCGGTGCTCGTGACCGACGCCGCCGACCGCGAGAACGAAGGCGACGTGGTGCTCGCCGCACACGTCGCGACCGCGCACTGGATCGCGTGGACCGTCCGGCATTCGTCGGGGCTGCTGTGCGCGCCGATAACGCCGGGCCGTGCGGCCCAGTTGCGCCTACCCTCGATGGTGGACCACAACGAGGACCCACGCGGCACGGCCTACACCGTCACCGTGGACGCGAAAACCGGTGTGACCACCGGGATCAGCGCCGCGGACCGCGCTCGCACCCTGCGGTTGCTGGCGGACCCGGCAGCGACGGGCGCGGATTTCGTCCGGCCCGGGCACGTTCTGCCGCTGCGCGCGCGAGCCGGCGGTGTGCTGGAGCGGCCGGGGCACACCGAGGCGGCGGTCGACCTGTGCCGGCTCGCGGGTGTACCACCCGTCGGGGTGATCGCGGAACTGGTGAACGACGACGGGTCGATGCTGCGCGGTCCCGGCGTGGAAGCACTCGCTCGCCGGGCCGGCCTGCCGACGCTGACCATCGCCGAACTGATCGCCCATCGACGAAAGAATCCCCTGCCCGGCACGGATGAACCACGCGTGGTGCGAACCGCGGAAACCGTACTGCCCACGCGGTACGGCCGATTCCGGGCGTTGGGCTACCTCGACCTGCGGACCGGCGCCGAACACATCGCGCTCGTCCGTGGCGAGTCTCGCGACACGGCAACCGTGCGCGTGCACTCCGAATGCGTCACCGGCGAGGCGCTCGGCTCCCAGCGCTGCGACTGTGGTCCTCAGCTCGACGCCGCACTGGAGTGCATCAGCCGTGACGGCGGCGTGCTGATCTACCTGCGGGGGCATGAAGGCCGAGCCATCGGGCTGGGGAAAAAGCTGGCGGCGTATGGACTCCAGGACGGAGGCTTGGACACAGTGGACGCGAATCTCAGACTGGACGCACCGGTCGACGCGCGCGAGTACGGCGCCGCGGCGGCCATCCTTCACGATCTCGGCGCCACCTGCGTCCGGCTGCTGACCAACAATCCCGACAAGGTCCGTGATTTGCGCGCTCATGAGGTTGCTGTCGTACAGCGGCTCCCACTCACCGTTGGTGCCACGCCTGTGAACCTCCGGTACCTGCGCACCAAGGAGCAGCGTATGGGCCACCTGTTCGACGAACGCGATATCAGCTGAGCCTTGACATGCTCCAGGCCGGTTCGGACTCGATCACTCCGCGATCGATACCTCCGGGGCTCGGTGTTCACGCGCGTGGGCTGGCGGATCTCCCCGGCGCACTCCGGGATCGCGGACAGGAGCTTAGTGGTGACCGCACTGAACGGGTGGCGCTTCCTCGCTGTCGAGCACGAGCTGGCGGCGATGTGGAAGCGTCCAAGGTTGGCGAGGTTTGGTTCGGACGGCCGCGGCGCGGTGTGCCGGGCCAGGTGACGCGGGTCCTCGGCGAAGCAGACAATCCGCGCGCAGATTGCCTGCTCAGCGCACCGCTGCGGCCAGTCCGTCAGCAGGCGAGGACTCCGCGTTCGCGAAGGTGTTCGGTTTGCGCGCTGCACGCCTGAACTGAACGGACGTCCGAATAGCTGGCAAAGCGGGCGTCCCGGCGGTGTTTTTGTACAAGATTGTCTGCCCGCATTGACATCGAAAGTAGGCCTAGGGTGATTTATGTGGCCCCTGCAGAACCCGCCAGGGGCGCCACTAGAAGGCAGCGGCCCGTTCCCGCCGGAAGGTCCCGGCTGGTCGAGCGGGCCGCTGCCGTGCTTCACCGATCGGGCCACAGCTGTTTGCAGCGTGCCGACAGAGTTGAGCGTTCGTCGGAACGACGCGGGTCGATTCGGAGCGGCTGACCCAAGTCGCTACTGCGTTCTCGATAGCGGGCGGCTCGTGCCGACTGCTGTCCGGTGCCATCGCATCCTGTCGGCCATGTCGAGGCCGACTGGTCTTGTCCGGATGCCGAGGTGCATTCGGTCGAGTGGAGTCCAAGCATCGCGATCAAGGTGGCATGGTCCTCTGCAACCCGTGGTACTCCCGGCGAGCGGTACCGTGAATCCTTCCCCGAACACACTCGGCAGCCGGTGTATAGGTACGCGCCGAGGCGTGTCCGCCGTGGCGCGGGTCGAGTCACTCGCCATCCTTGTCGCTCTGCAGAACAGGGCAGGCGGCGGCCGGTGGGCGTAAGTCGAGGTGCAGGGTCGCGGGGGGTCCCGTATGCCCGCCCCGCACGAGAACCCGCGATCCTGCCGCCGCTATGCGTTGCCCGAACGTACAAAATGGGCGCCTGGGCTACTCTAATGGTCGCCAATGGACTTTCGTGACTGTCACACTGGACATCCTGTTTTCCTGAACCGCCGCGTTTGGCCAAGAGGCACATATGGCTAAGAAGAACTCGTCCCGGACCAAGGTTTCCCTCATCAAGCTTCCTCTTGTGGACGGGGATGGCATAGGAGTTGCACGCTCCCTGGACGGGGCGATTCGTGCTCGTGCCGTCCGGACCGTCCGCCGCATGGCGCACGATGAGGCCGACTGTGCCGCCTTGCTCGCAATGCTCGGGTTGGACACGACCGAGACCGCTACGGCGAGCCGGAACGACCGCCAAGACGGCTACGCTGCTTAGCAGTGCGACTGCGCTCGGAACAGTCGCGCAATGCTGCAGGGCGGGTCATGGGTGGATTGTCGGCCCACTTGGCCGCGATCGAAGAACCTTTGGGGGCCAGAATCGCTTTCAGTGGTAAGCCCGCCACTGCGGATCCCGAACGGGGCTGGCTGGTGTTGACGAGTACCTGTGCAGGGGGCCGCGTTCTCCATTTGGTCGGTTGCGGGCCGGGCATTGACCGTCGCGCGGCTCTACGTCTCGCCAGTGCACTACCTTGTGGACGCACTGTGCGATCACCACACGATCAGGCCTCCATCAGGCCTGGGCAGCCCAGTCCAGTACATTCTGGTACTGCTGGATTTCCGTAGGGCGGGGCGACTCAGCACCTGACCGGGTACAGGTGATTCCGGCAGCGGTCGCCGCGAATCGCAACGCGTCAACCCAGTCGTCCGCTGCGAGTTCGCCGAGCCCCTGTGCGGACAGCCGGTCATGTCGGTCCAGCCAAGCAAGCAGCGCGGCCTGCACCGTGTCTCCGGCTCCGATCGTGTCCACCACGTTCACCGTCACCGACGGTACATGGACCAGTTCACCGGATCCAAACACCGCGGTCAACCCGTCGGTGCCACAGGTCAGTACCACCGCGGCGGGTCCTTGCCGCTGCCAGCGGCGTGCAGCCAGCACCGGATCCTGCATGCCACCGAGCCATTGCGCATCCTCGACGGACAGTTTGAGCAGGCCGACATCCGGCAACCAGGATTCGAAGCGCCGCCGGTACTCGTCCGCATCCGGGATCAACATCGAGCGCACGTTCGGGTCCAGCATGATCAACTTGCCGGACTCGGCCTCCCGGTGCAGCACCGCTTCGTAGACGCTTGCCGCCGGCTCCAGCACGAGCGACACGCTTCCGAAAGACAAAGCATGCACATCCGCAGAAAGCTGCCCCGGGTCAGCCACCAGCCGGTCTGCTGTGCCTGCCAGATGAAAGGTGTATCGCGCGGAACCGTCAGGCTCCAGGCCCACCACGGCGAGCGCCGTAGGCTCCGCACTCCGCTGCACCAACGAGGTGTCCACCGTCGCCTCCCCGAGTTGCCGAATCATTGCGTCGCCGAAGGGGTCGACCGACAAGCGAGACAGAAACCGTACCGGAACGTCGAGCCGCCCCAGCGCAACAGCCACGTTGTATGGGCTACCCCCCAGCCGTGGACATAACGGCCTCAACGCCTCATTGGTCGCGGACGCGCTGGCGCAGGGCACTAGATCGACCAGCGCCTCGCCACAGACGACAATCATCGAGAACTCCGGTAGATTGATTCGGAAAGGCTTGGACTGGCATATGCAGCGCTCACAGTATCCGAATATCTCTACAAGCGAGTGTGGATCTACACCGAATAAATGGTCAGGCTGCCGACCTGTGACCAGACCCTATTCTGAGCAGGCGCTTCGATGAGTCGCTGAGAGCGTGTTCGACGTGACAGGCGCCGCTGGACGAACTGCGGCCTGGATCACCGGCTTCCGGCGCCTGACCCTGTTCTCCGAACGGAAAGCTGCCAACTTCCCCGCCTTCCGCAGCCACCTTACCTGCTACAAAAACTCTGCAACATGCCGTATGCGACAAGCTCCGAGTCACGCCAGGGCCGCAGCCAGCGGTGGGCGACAGTGCACTGCCACTAGCTCCCCTTCGAGATGCACCGCACCGGCCGCGTGCGGAACCACGACGGTCATGCCGCGCTTTAGCGCCAGTTCGTCGCCTCTGTCCGAGCTTAATCTCCCGAAGCCGTCCGTCACCACTAGCACACCGAACGACGGCTCCAAGTCGGCCACGTCGTGCAGACGGTCGGCGCGGAAAAACGGTGCGGCGCCCTCTGACAGTAGAGGGACCCGTCCATCGCATCGGCTTGCAGTCCGTTTGATCAGCGAGGTGAGCACAGATTCGTCAATACTGCGGCGCTGAACGGCTTCGAGCGCGGTCTTCTGGTCCATGCCAAGAAAAGCGCTCTCCGCGTCTGCCAGGAAGCCGTCCCACTCCAAGGTGATCGAGAGGTCGGTAGGCTGTTGCAACTCGATCATGAAAATTCCCGGACCGAGTGCATGAGGAACGCCGGCGGGCACGTGCACGGTATCACCCGGCTTCACCGGAATCTCGTTGAGCGAACCCAGAAGTGCCGAGGAATCCTGGGTCGCGACCCAGCGGTCTACAACGTCCCTCGTGACATCGTCACGAAAGCCTAGGTAGGCTTTCGCGTCCGCTCTGGAGCTGCCAAGCACGATCCAGGCTTCGGTCTTACCGAACCGGGAACCTAGGTGCCGCCTCGCGAAAACGTCCGATGGATGGCAATGCACGGGAAGTCGCTGTCCGGCGTCGATCAACTTGACCAGTAGTGCCGTGCTATCGCCGAAGAAAGCCACGTGCTCGGGTCCCAACCAGTGCATCGGCTCGGCGCGTACCGCGTCGCGCAGCCAACGCCCATCGGGTAAAGGGGTCAGCCCCGTCTCGGCATGCCCGAACCGCGTCGTGGTCGAGGCGATCCAGTCTTCCGGGCCGAACTCACGATGCTCGCCATTATCCCGCAGTTCAGCGATCGATGCGCCACCCCGGTAGAACTGCCGGGGTTGATTAGCAGGAAGAACAATTGCTTGAGGAAATTGCCTGCTGTGCGTCATGCTCAACACATCACCTTTGTAGAACCATGGTCAGTAATCCGAGGAATCCACGCGATTGCGCGACCGGAGCGGGGGACTCACATCATTTCTGTGCGGCCCGGTGGGATGGCGCGGCTGTAGGCCGGCCGCTCAGTCTGTCGTGCGGACACGCTCGTCCGCGTCCAGAAGGTCAAACATCTGCGCAGCCGCTTTCCCGATCTCCGGGTAGGTCAGATCGTTGACGAAGGTAGCGCTTCCGATTCCATTCATCAGGGTCAGATTCTGATGACCGTCACGGTGGCGCACGGTGTCGGCAAGCGCGACGCTAAGAAGTTCCGCGTCGCAGAACATCGGGTGCGATGGCGCGAGTCCGATGCCGCGTGTAACTGCGATGACCCGGTCGAGATCGCAGGGGGACAACAATCCACGGTTCATGGCCAAGAACGCGGAGAAGACGCAGTCCAGTGCAACGGCCTCTCCATGGAGCAAGTAAGGCAATGCCTGCATTTCGATCATCGGAGAAAAGGTGTGACCGTAGTCGACGATGCGGCGAAGATCGGTTTCCCACAGGTTATCTTGCAGTTCCTCGACCATGCCTGAGATGGCCTGTTTGATCACGACCAGGCCAGGTTGGACTTGCCTTGATTCTTCCGAGGTGTCTTGCAAGTGCTCGGCGACAAGTCGATCGCCGTGACGTTCCAGTATTCCAAACAGAAATGGGTCCTTGATCAAGGCCAGTTTCAATGCTTCGCCCAGGCCGCTGCGCACCTGGCGTGGAGGCAACGAGGCGATGAATGTACGATCGATCAGCGTGCGTGGTGGTGGAGCGAAGGTGCCCAGCCGGTTGCGGAAACCGCCGTGGTTCACACCGTTCTTCGCAGCCACGCCGCCGTCGATCTGAGCGAGCAGTGTGGTCGGCACGCGAATGTAGGGAATCCCTCGTCGATAGAGGCTGACTGCCATGCCAACGACATCTTGCAGCACTCCGCCACCGATGCCGATCGGCGGGGTGCCCGCCCGGTAGGTGCCTATCTCGTTGAGGCGGTGCGCAATAAGCTCTACTTGATCCAGTGTCTTGTGTTCGTCTCCTGCAGTCAGGCTCAGGTATTCTACGGGGATACGGTTAACGTCGAAGTATGACCTGACCTGATCGTCGTACAGTGCTTCAATCGAGTGGTCGAGGATGACGAGCCTGGTTCCATTACTTTTCCGTCCGCCCGGCAATCGTCCGAGTGTTGGATTTTTAGGGTCGAGCAGATTCATTGCTTCAATGATCTCGTAACTGACCTCTTGTCTTGTTTTGACGACCCACTTTGCCCTATGTCGCTTCTTCAATTTGTTGGTAGTCATGCCGTGCTCCCAGCATTTCATGTTGAGTACACTTATTTCGAATGTGCGCCAGCTTGCCGGTCGTGTAGACTTGAACTTTCTTCGGTCGTTGTCTGCGATTGTGTGTCCTGATACAGAGAGTTCAAGAGTCGCGGCAAGAGTTGCCCTTGACCGAAGCCGATCAGATTCGACTCAGGAAGCGCGTCGCGCGCGAACCACTTGAAATCAATCGCCTTTCCTTGCGGTTCGGGTCGGCCGGTCATGATGCATGTGTAAGTAAGCGCAACGGCATGCTTGCGCGGATCGAAGAACTCGCCAGTGTCCGGTTCCGGGAAATACTCTACAACATCTCTTAACTGAAGAGTTGAAAGATCGAGGGAGACGCCGTCGCCGAGCGACCAGTGGAACGCTCGCTGGATGGCGGTCACTATCGGTTCGCCGTGTTGAACACCTATACCTACCAGGCACCAGCGGCGAAGACGCCAGTAGGTATCGCGGAGCATCAAGCCTACCATGTTGTCCGTACCCGGCTTGAGGGGAAGTACATCAATTCCTAAGATGGGGATCTTCTTGGTGATCTCGTCGTACTCCTGCTCGGGTATCCATTTTCCCTTGTCGGCGGTTCGGTCGCGCATGAGATCATCCCTCCGCGGTCGGCTTCGTCATAGTCCATGCCGCGGGAACGCCAACGTCCACCGCGGCGACTTCAACCAGCGTTGCCGGGCCCAGTTGATTGAGTAACGGCCCAATGGGCACCTCCTGGTCAGCTTGCTCTGACGGTTTCGCTCGAGACTCCCTGATCCAGCGCTCAAGAGCGGCGCGGATGGTCTGAGTCCTCAGCTTCAGGGGGCCGACCCAGCAAGGTCGGTGCCCGTCTGCGTTCTCTTCCGAATGAGCGACCTTCTCCACCCAGCGGTTCTCCGAAGTCAAGTAGGTGAAGCGTTCAACCTCGGCAAGGGGCATGGGCACGACGCCGACGGCGGGTGAGGTCGCCTGCGCGACCTTCTCCGCATCCAACGGAGAGACAACGTTGTCACCTAGCAGCACATACACCTCCGGCGAGGTCACCAGTCGCAAGCCTGTGAGAAGTGCGTCTCCCGGACCTCGCGGTTCGCGTTGAACGACGACCTCAGCAGGGATGCCAGCGAGTACCTGGCAGAGAAGCAGCGTATTCTCCGGTGCGGCCACGATTACGGTGCGCCCTCCCACTACGTCCGCCGCTGTACGGGCGATTGCGCGGATCAGAGGCTCACCGTCGACTATGAGCAATGGTTTGAAGTACGGGGGAGCGATACCCTCCAGGCGACTGCCGCGGCCGGCGGCAAGAATTATTGTGTCCATGGTGCCGTGATTTCACGCGTCAACGTGCCCTCGTTTTGGTTTCGAAAATGCACCAGGCGCCAGCGGGTGTCTTTTGTGATTTCGCAACCGAGGGCGTAATTGTCGTCAATGTACACTCCGCCACTTGGCGATATATGTTCCAGTGCTCTCCGCTTGCCGGTGGGATCGAGGTCAGTTCCGGCCAGTAATCCGATCCATGACGGGTTGACCGACGAGAAAGTGCTGTGCACAACTTCACGCGTCCCGGCGGTAATGAGCTTAACGGTCCAGCCGCTAGAACGCAGACTCTCCGCAACTTTAGCCCCTGAAAGTGTGTTGACCGTGACCCGGTTCAGTAGATCGAGATGTGCTTCGGTTTTTCGATCGTGCAGGGAACGTGCACGATCGAGGTCATCGTCACAGTACTCCGGAAGCCACGTTTGCCATGCAACACCCCAGCGCCGGTCATGAATATCGACGCCAACTCTGGCATACGCCTGGCGAACGATCTCATAGGTATCGACCAGAACGCCATCGACGTCGAAAACGGCTACAGATGACACGTAGCTTCTCCGATCAGTTGACCGACGCACTCATCCAGAAGGATCTTTGCCGTACTTGTGGGCACATAAACCATCGCACGTAGGACGCTCATGACCGCGAAATACAAGGATGCGATCATGTCGGCTTGCGTCAGGGATGCCATTGAGGCGACAGAGTCAAGTGAAACCTCAATCGATGCCGGCAAATCGTAGGTCAGTCGTTCGTATCCTACGCAGGACATAAATATATGTGCAACGTCTACCGCTATGAGATCCGGAACACCTGGAGTTGCCGGGATGGGATCGACCAACACTATGGCACTGTCTTGCCTGAAGAGGACGTTCTGAAATACGGGATCGCCATGCGTGAGACCGCCAGTAAGATTGGCCCAATCGATTGCCTCGAAAAGTCGATAAAAGATCTCTCGTTCACGTCCGGATAGAGGGCCAGTGATCGGCGCAAGTCGATGTTCATGCGCCTCTCTGTCGAACTCGACCTCCGACGGCTTGTGCCAGAAGTGGTCGTGGAGGAGCTGGACCATGGCTGCAACCAATTTCTGCCCGTCCAGTAGTTCAAGGGGGACTGTGTCGAGTATTTCCATGGTGTATCCCCACTGCGTATCGGTCTTAAAGACGTCATGAACTCGAGGCAGTGCTGGATTGCTGTGCCGCTTTATCCATTGTCCCTGTGAAACCACTCGGGCGCCCAGTACGGTATTTGGCGGGCCAGTCTTCCGGGCGTGGCAGTCATGAGTTATCGCAATGTCTGCTCCGGAATTCCCGCGTTTCGCCGCCGTCTGCGATAGGTAATCTGTCACAGTGTCTGGCAGGTTTGAATTGCCGTATGTATTTAATATCGTCTTCATCAGTTCGGATTCAGGTGCAGAATTCATCGGGCGGCTCCCCGTCTTCGCAAATGCAGAAAAGCTTTGCCTCAAAGGTCTAGGCTGAGTTCCAGCCAGGCCTCCTTCATGGGTCAAGCTGCAGCGGCTGGCGCGTTGCTGAGGGCCGGTCGGATCTACTGAATCGACCCTAGCAAGGCTGCGCGGACGGAGGGCAAGTAGTCGAACTGTCACTATGGCAGGCTCGTCACCCAAGCCTAACGGTCTGGTATGAGCCCGGGCAGCCGCGACGAAGGTTTAGTTGCCGGCTTTCGGGGCAACTGTCGGATGACCGTTACCTTTGCCGACTCTTGCTCGGAAGTGAGCTTGGATCAAGCTACCTATTTGGCGGCTTGACGTTCGTATGTCCTTACCGGTTTGCAGCTTTGCGTGGTGGGCTGGACCACACTGGATTCGCGAGTTATCGACGTCGATTACTGCCAGTCGCTACTCTGGGCCGTTCTGCCTATTTGAGGTGTGTGTGGTTCCTCCCCTGGTCGGTGTGAGGTAGCCTGGAGAGCGGAATGCGACCCGGTGCGGCGGAGTTCAAGCGCTGAGCGCCTGTGCTCGATCTCGCGCTCTTGTGCGCGGATTCGACATCTTCAACATTTCCGTGCCTGACGCAGCGAATTGCCTGATGTTCTTTCGCAGTACCTGGAGGATGAATCTTGCGAGCAGTCACTTACCGTGCGCCACGCGAATTCCTTGTGAGCAATGAACGAGAGGTGCCACTGCGCTCCGGGGAACTGAGGCTTCGCGTGCTCGCGTCGGGGCTGTGTGGGACCGACTTGCATATTCACGAGGGTGGTTTCGGTGCGAAGTTCCCGATTACGCCGGGGCATGAGATAATTGGAGAGGTCATTGAGAAGGGAGCTGAGTCAGGCGCTCTAGCGGTCGGTAGTCGTGTTGCTGTCGACAATGTCATGCCGTGCGGCCATTGCTCCCAATGTCAAGACGGACGTTCCGAACTCTGTGCACACCTGTCGGCGCTCGGTCTGACCCACCCCGGTGGTGCGGCTGAGTATGTGATCGCGTCCGCCGAGAAATGCGTCTCCATCGGTGACCTCGACCTGAACACTGCGATCCTGGCTGAGCCCACCGCATGTGTGGTTCACGGGCTTGATGTCCTGCAGTTGAAGCCCGCCTCGGACGTGCTCGTCATTGGCGCTGGGCCGACGGGACAGATCCTGTCTCAGCTTCTGGTGCGCGGGGGTGCCAGCCGAGTTACGGTCGCCGCGCCTACGCAGTTCAAACTGGATGTAGCCAAGCGCAACGGCGCGAGCATGACCCTGCGGACTCAACGGTCCGACTTCGGCGCAAGTGTACCCGAACTTCGAGATGTTTCCCCAGATGGGTTCGACGTCGTCATCGACGCTACCGGTGAAGGTTCCGTGCTGCGCCACTGCGTCTCCTTGGTCAGAGGCGGAGGTACTCTCATGGTGTACGGGATGTCGGATGAAAACGTTCGCATCGACATCAACCCCTACGAGATCTTCCGCCGGGAGCTGACCATCAAGGGATCGTTCGCGCAAACGAACTGCGTGGCCCGAGCTGTCAGGCTTCTCCAAGGCGGAGGGGTCGTCAGCGATGGAATCGTGACGCATCGTTTCGGACTTGACTGCTACGGCGAAGCCCTTGCTGCTCTCCGATCCCGTTCATGCCTCAAAGCAGTCATCGTCCCTGAGATGCTCGCGAGCGACACGTCCGATGGAGAACTTCGGTGACTACCTTCCAGGGTGATCCGTGCGGGAAGATGTTGGAGACACCCGTCCGCGCTGATGCGCCGCGGAAGGTGGTGCGGGCGCGGTCCCGGTCGAGTTTCCGTAGAGCATTCTGAACGCTGTGGATCAGTCCGGCGGTGTGCTGGCGGCGGGCCTGAACTGCGGTTGTGGCTCGGTTAGCGGTTTCGTTGCCGTCGGCGATGGGTGGAGGCCAGTTCGGCAACGCGGTAAACGGTGCTCCACAGTCGATTGAAATGGTCCTACGGTCGGCGCAGGTCGAGCGCAAACGCTTGGCCAAGCCTCTCGGCGACGCACGGGCCTTTCTGGACTGTCGAGAGCGCGAGTAGTGGTTTCGGCACCTTGTGCAGGTAGTCGGCGGGAGTGTGCTCGGCGATCGGGTCCATTGATCTCGCTTGCGGCGCCAACAGAGCAAGTGAGCGTCGGTGAGAACGACGTTCTGGTAGCCGAGGTTGCGGCGCCCTGGACGACGAGGTGGAACGTGCAGAACCCGCCTTTGGCGGGGTGCCGCGGCGGGCGGGCCCAAGGTCGAACCCTTCCCGCCGGGCCGTCCCCAAGGTCTGATGGATCGGGAACTTCGCAACTGCGTGGAGATGAGCGGTGCTGCTCACGCATGTACTGATGGAGCAACGTTCCTTGGTTGCAGGCTCATCCTCGACCGCTGGGATGCTCCACCGCCAGGCCGCAGCCACCGGTCGTCCGCGCACCCGGTCGCGCCGAAAACGCGACGCCCGCTCTCTCGGCGGATCGATGTGCGGTAATCGACCTTGTCCAACCCGAGCAGCCGCGCCTGGCCTAGGCGTGCGCGGCCAACTCGTCGCCTTTCGCCTGCCTGTGCCCGTCACTGTGGTCGTCGTCGGGTCGTGACAAGGCTTGGGTTCACCCGGGCCCCGACCGTAACGGATCTCCGCTTCGGATCCCGGCCTCACTCTCCAGCAGATACGCCACCCGCAGCCGCATCAGCTCGCGCTGCCGCGACGTCAAGTCACCCTCCGCCGGGAGTTGGCGTTCCCGGCGCGAGGCCGTGCCACAGTCCAGCGAACGGACCGTCGACAGGTGAATGGTTGAGCAGAAAACGTAAAACTCAGCCGCATTCGCTCGCTACCTGCTGCCACTGGCATCACGTGACCTAACCGCGCTCGACCCGCTCCACGCCTGGCCTCTCGAGCACCACACCCGCCCAGACAGCGTGTGATCACTCGGCGGCTGGGGGCAGATCCATCCCGAGACGGCGGTGGCACAACAAATGCAGCAGATAGGCCCGTGCCGTCACCGGAGCGACGGTGTCCTCAGCGCCGGCGAACCCTGGTGCTGGACAGCGGGCGTCCGCGCAACGCTCCTGCGGGCGAGATGCACATGTATCTCACTCGGGACGGCTTCTCGCCTTCGGAGTTCCGCGCCATCGGTCGTGCTGAGCTCGCGGCCTACGGAACCGTAGAGGTTCGTGAAGCTGAGGCGGTAGCGGCGAAGGCCACCGCCAACGGCTTCGAGGTACGGCTGGCGGACGGGACCCGTGAGGAAGCCCGGAAGATCCTGCTGGCCACCGGACAGGTGGACACCTTCCCCGCGATCGACGGGCTCGTGGAACGGTTCGGCAAATGCGTGTTCCACTGTCCGTTCTGTCACGGTTTCGAATCCAAGGGCAAGCCGCTCGCCGTGCTGGGCGGCGATTTCGTCAGCGGTGTCCTGTCGCTCTACCTCGCGGACCGGTTCAGCGCCGATGTGGTGTTGTGCACCAATGGCACCGCCGCATTGCCGAAGGAACTCATGGAAAAGCTCCGCACCCGGGGAGTGGCTGTGCGGGAGGACCCGGTCACGGCTGTCAGGGGTGTTCTCGACGACCTCACCGTGGTCTTCGAGAGGGGCTCGGAACTGCGCCGCGGGGCGCTGTTTCACAAGACGGCCATCGAACAGCACTCGGCTCTCGCGGCCGACCTCGGCTGCGAAAGCTTCGAGGACGGCTGTGTGCGGATCGACGAGTTCCAGCAGACCACGGTTCCCGGCGTGTTCGCTTCCGGTGATCTCGCGCGACAGGCTTCGTTCCCCGAAGCGCTCACCTTCGTAACCCTGGGGGCCGCCGATGGGGCACGGGCGGCGATCAAGATCGACAACGAGCTCTTCCGCGCCGACGCGGACATCACACCCCCGGCGACCCGATGAGCGGCGCGATGACGACCGGCAACGCACAACTGGCGCAGATCTGGGCCGAAGTGCTCGACGTGAACGTCGCCGAGATCGGTGAGGACGTCACCTTCCTCAGCCTCGGCGGTGACTCGCTGCTCATCGTGCGGGTCGCCACGCTGATCAGGCAGCGGCTGGGTATCCGGTTGGCGATCACCCAGATCCAACCGACGCACACGGTCGCCGAACTCGGAGAACTGGTCCGCCGCAGCGGGGCGACCGGATCGGTGAGGCAGTCGCCGCAGATCCGCTTGAGCCGCCGCCAGGACCCTGCCGCGCCCTTCGAGCTGCTTCCGTTGCAGCAGGCCTATTTCGTCGGGCAGCAGGGCGCGTGGGAGCTTTCCCACGACTCGGCGCACTACTACATCGACTTCGCGTTGTCCGAGGTAGACGATGAGTTCGCGGCTGAAGCACTCGAAGACGGCCTCCGGCAGTTGATGGTCCATCAGCCCATGCTGCGGGCGCGCATCTCCGCCGACGGGCGGCAGTACGTCCTGTCCATCGACGACCCGTCAGTGGACAGCCCGCCACTTCAGGTACACGACCTGCGCACGGCGAGCGCGGTGGAGGCCGACGCGGCGGTCGAGAGCATCCGGGACGAGATGAGTAGCGTCGGTCCGGATCCCCGGCATGGCCCCGGTTTTGCCGTGCGGCTTTCGCTGCTGCCTGGCGCTCGAGCGCGGGTGCACATCGCGTTGAACCTTGCGCTCGCGGACGGCTGGTCCGCCCGGATCTTCATGCGTGACCTGCTCACCCTGTCCGCCGATGCGAACGCGATGCTGCCGCCGATGCTGACCGACTTCCGCGACTACGTCGATGCGATGCACCGCCTGCGAGCGACACCGGAGTGGCAACAGGACTTCGACTGGTGGCGGCAGCGGCTCGACACCATGCCGGTCGCTCCGGCGCTGCCGCTGGTCGCCGATCCCGGCGAGGTCATGGCGAAGGGGATGGGCTTGCGGGAACGCAGGTTCGAGCCAGCCCAGTGGACTGCGCTGAAAGAGACGTGCGCTCGACAGGGGGTCACCCCGTCCGCGGCGTTCACCGCCGTCTACGCCATAACGCTGGCGAAGCTGACGGGCAGTCGGCGACTGCTCATCAACACACTTCAGGCCAACCGCCACCCGCTTCATCCGGATGTCGACCGCATGATCGGCGCGTTCTCCTCCACCGCGCTTATCCCGATCGAGCTGCCGGAGCGCGCCGAGGTCGCTCAGACAGCGAAGGCGGTGGCCGAGCAGATGACCGAGGCGCTGTCCCACAACCTGGTCAGCGGGGTCGAGGTGGCCCGCGAGCTGGCGCGGCGTCGGGGCACCCGGCGACCGATCGGCCCCGTCGTCATGCAGAGCGCGGTGGGCGGCATGATGGCTGTCCTCGACGAGGGCATGCAGGCCGACTACGGTCCGTTGGGGGTACTGGACGAGCAGGACCATCACAATCGTATTCGTACTCCCCAGGTGATGCTGGAACTGCGCGCGTACGAGGCCTCGGGAGGTCTTGTGCTGTCGCTGGCGAGTATCGACGAGCTGTTCGACGAGGAAGTCCTCGACGAGCTGTTCGGCGAGCTGTCCGGTGGCGTCACCGGCCTCGTACAGGAGGTGGCCTGGTCCCGGCTCGTCGTGCTTCCCCATGACGACGACCTTGCCGAATCGCCGCGGGAAGCCGTGGCAGATGTGCGGCCCGGCTCTCCGCAGGGTGGCGTGGAGCAAGAGGTCGCCGCTGTCTGGGCCGAGATCTTCACACTGTCCTCTGTGGACCGTGCTGCGGACTTCTTCCAGCTGGGCGGGGATTCATTGATGGCGATCAGGATGTTGCGACGGCTGGGCCGGGATCGGGACGTCGCGATTTCGCCGTCGGCGTTCCTGCGTTCCCCTGTGCTCGCCGACCTTGCCGCGCTACTCGACGCGGCGGGTGCGGCCCGGCCATGAGGTTCGCTGATCTGTGGGTCCAGGGAACGGGAAGCACACTGGGGGAGTTGACCCCGGTCGCCGACGGCCGCTGCCCATCACATCGCGCGGAGAAGACCGGGATCGTGTCGGTCTCGGAATCGTCACGCACCCCGCCGGAGATGTCGGTGGACGCCGCGCGGACGGCCCTGGCGCAGGCCGGGAATCCCATTCCTGGCTTGCATCTGCACGCGGGTGCCTACATTCAGGGCCCCGACCTGTCGTCGGCGGCGTGCAAGATCGCCGGTGAGGTGATCGGGCCTGAGCTGGCGGGGTTGACGATGGAGATATCGGCGCTGTCCAACGGATCGGTCGCCGGTCTGGAGCTGGCGGCGAGCGTGCTGTCCGGCCGTCCGGACGTGAGTTGCGCACTGGTGACCGTGGCCGACCAGTTCCCGGCGAGCAGCATCGATCGATGGAATGTCGACGCCGGGATCGTCGTCGGCGACGGTGCCGCGGCGGCCGTGCTCGGTCGCGGGCAGGGGCATCTGCAGCTGCTGTCCGCCGTCTCGTTCTCCGCCCCCAGGCTGGAGGCCGACCGCTCGGCGGGTCATGACCGCGGTTCCGTGCTGGACAAAACGGCCGGCGGCACTCGGCGGGTGCTGGAGCACGCCTTGGCCGACGCGGAGTGCGAGCTGGCAGACGCCCGATGGATCCTGCCGCCGTTCTTCGGCCGCGACCTGGCCACCAAGTCCTACCTGGCTCCCCTCGGCCTCGATCCCCGGCGCACTCTTCTGGAATACGGGCTGCGCACCGGTCATGTCGGGGCGGTGGACCAATTGCTGGGACTCGATCACGTCGTCCGCGCCGGCCGTCTCCGGACCGGCGACGTGATCGTGCTGCTCGGTGTCGGGAACGGATTCACGTTCTCCTGCGCCGTGCTGAGGGTAGGAGAACGGCTCAAGAACGCGCGGTGAAGACGTGCTGTGCCAGTGAAGCCAGCGCTCCGCCGGTCCCCGGCAACACCGGGCCGCACCGGAAACCGCGGGATCGTAGGCGGTCCAGCCACTCCGGCTCGGTGAGGAAGATCCGGTCGGTTCCGGCGCGGAAGTCGGCGAAGTCCCACTCGGGCTCCCCAACTCGTCCGGACATGAGGAACTGCATCGACGTCATCACCTGGTAGTGCTCCCGGCAGGACTCGATGATCACCAGATGACCGCCGGGGGCCAGCAGGCGCCGCAAGCGTGCGAGCACGGCATCGATGTCGTGGGCGTTGTGCAGTACGTTCGCCGCGACGATGATGTCCACCGAGTGCGTCGGCCGGTCCGGCTCGTCGTTGATGTCCAGCAGCCCGAACCGGACCCATGGCCGGTCGGCGAAGCGTTCGGCGGCCGAGGAGAGGAAGAACCGGCTCAGGTCGGTGAACTCGTAGCCGATTCCGGATATGCCGGCGGCGTCGAGTTCGCCGACGATACCCGCCGTGGTGCCGCCGACCCCCGCACCGACCTCGAGTATCCGCGAGCCACGGGGATACGACTCGGCGATCCGCCGCACCAGCACGGCCACCGCCCTGTTGGTGAAGATACTGATGATGTTGTCCGCGTACGTGCCCATCGCGGTGCTGAAGTCCCCGTCGGGGAACATGAGGCTCTGCACCGATACCTCGTCGCGGACAAGCTGGGGCAGCCACGAAATGGCGTCGAGGAAGAACCGGGTCAGTTCCTGCGGACAGCCCAGCGCTTGCCGCGAACCGTCGAGCGCGGCGGCCGAAGCGGCGAACTCGTCGTCTCCGGCCACCACCAGGTCGCGGTAACGACCGCGGCCCGACTCGGTGAGACCACCTTCGTCGGACAGCACCTTCAGCCAACGGCGGACGATCCAGCGGTGTCGTGGCACCACGCCGAGCGTGTCCATCACCTCGTCGGCCGACCGGATCGTGCCCGAGGTGAGCGCCTGGTCGTTGCGCAGCACACGGGCCATCCCCAGGAGGGCGGTTTCGTCCAGCCGCCGCATATGCCCGGCGAGACCTGTCAAATCGTATCCGCGCAACGCCGCCATGCCCGCTTCGGCCGCTTCGGCGAACCACGAGTCAGGGAGGGCCGTCATCGTGCGTTCCGTCCATAGGCGACGGTCAAAGCAGGTGGAGTCACACCGGGCAGCATCCGGTGGAGGTGATCACGGACGACCTCGGGGAGGCGATGGGCGACGAACCGGGTGAGCGGCTCCTGGGTCGTGGCGTCAGAAGGCGGCAGGATCTCCCCTGCGGGGGTTCCTGTGGGAGGGCAGACCTGCAGCCGGGTGGGGTGGTCGAGGTCGAGTCCGACGATCGCGCCGGTGCCCGCGAGGCACGCACGAAGTACGTGCGGCCGGACACCTTCCGGGTCGTCCTCCAGCAGCGCGTGCGGAATCCCCGACACCACCACCGGGCCTGCTTCGACCAAGGCGCGTGCGGCGGTCAGCCGGTCACCGGTGAGCGTGTGCCATGCGACGACAGCGGGCCGCGGCGCCGGTTCGGCCGACACGTGCAGCACGACGTCGCAGCGATAGCGGGTGAGTTCCGTGTCGGCGGCCATGGTCTTGGCCCGCACCGAAACGGACACGGGACGAGTGGCGCGGGCCGCGATGCGGGCGAGGAGCCTCGGGTCGAACACGAACTCCTCATCGGCGGCCGCGCGCAGGGCGGCCGCTTCGTCGTCGGGTTCCAGCCACCGGTAGTAGCGGTCGGCGAGCCCGGCGTGCCGGAAGTCTCCGACGATCACCCGGCCTCCGTCGGAGACGAGCTCCAGCGCGGCACCGACTACCGCGTCGAGGTAGTCCCCGCCGGGGAAACATTGCGTCACCGAATTGAGCAGCACACAGTCGGGGCGTCGCCCCGACAGCGCCTCCACGACTTGCGGCGAGCCGAGCTCGTGAGCTGCCGCGATGACCGGCCGGACGCCAGAGAGTGCCGCCGCGCGCAGCCGTTCCACGACCACTTCGGACACGTCCGTTCCGACGTAGCGCTCGACGTCAGCGTGGAGGTGGCGAAGCAGCAAGCCGCTGCCACACCCCAGTTCGAGGACACAGCGGGGTTTCGCTTCACGGACCAGCTCCACGGTCCGGTCGATCCAGTCGACCATGTGTTCCCTGGGCAGCGGCTCACCGGTGTCGGACGCCCGCCAGCCGGAGAGGTCCAGGTCTGCGGGTTGGGCGGTGTCGGATGTCCGGTAGATCCATTCGTAGACCTCTGACCAGTGCTCGAGATGTTCCCGCACGAGCGGGCCGAGTACCGGGTGCACCGCGAGCGCCTCGGCACGAGGCTGGATGACGACCTCGTCGGCACCGGTGTGCCAGGCTCGCTCGACCCAGGGATGGGACGAAATCGCGTCGATGTGTGGTTCAGGCATCATGCTCCCGGAGTTCGGCGCGGATGCGGGCGGCGATGACGCCGAGCGCGGGTTCACGCAGGACGGAGTAGTGGTGGGCGTCGACATCGACGACATCTAGGTGCCCGCCGACGTAAGGTGCCCAGCCGAGATCGGTCGCTCCTGTCACGTCGTCGACGCCCATGCCGATGCCGGAATTGCGGGGCGAAGAGTCAAGTGCCCGGAAGAGCAGGACCGTCGCGGGGCTCGCCAGACGGTGCGCGTCATGCTGAGCCAGCATATCCAGATGACGTCCGAACACCGAGAGCCGAAGGTCCACAGTGGACCTGCCTCCCCGGTCGCCGACCAAGCCGTGCGCCCGCATTCGCCGGATGACCTCCGCTCTCCTGGCGGCAGGGCCGAGCGCGGCGAGATCGGCGTTCGCGCCGAGGTCGATCTCGAGTGCCGCCTCCAAGGAACGCAGTAACCGCAGGCATACCTCTGCGTCTCTGCCCTCCGGCTCGATGGCGGTGATGTACTGCGGCAGGTTCGAGTCGATCATGACTACTAGGTCGACCTCGTGGCCGGCCCCGGCCAGTTCGATGGCCACCTGGTGCGCCACCGTCCCGCCCATCGACCAGCCTCCAAGCCGGTAGGGGCCGCTAGGCTGGCACGCGCGGATCGCGTTCGCGTAGTGCCGTACGAGCGACGGCATGTCCTCGGGCGCGGCGAGGCCGGCCAACTCCGGATCGGTCAGCGCGATCACCGTCTGGTCCGGGCCTAGCAGGCGGGTCAGTTCCGCATAGCAGAGCACATCGCCGCCCGACGGATGCAGAAGGAACAACGGAGGTGTCGTGCCCTGTTGGAAAACGACGGCACTGTCCGGCACCGAGACGATTGCGGACGTCACCGCCAGTTCCCTGAGCCGTCGCACGTAGCGGCCGAAGACCCGTTCGGCCTCGACTGGCTCCACTTCGGATCCGAGAACATCCCACTGCACGAGCAGCGCGCCCCGTTGCACGTACACCTGATGATCCAGCACCACTTGCGGCGTCTGGCTGACCGCGTGCACCTGCTCGCCCACCCAGTCCAGGTCGTGCGGCCGTCCCAGCATGTCCTCTACTCCGACAGCTCCGGTGAACACCACGGGAACCAGATAGGGGCGCCCGTCCATAACGGACTTTTCGGCGAGCACGTCGAGCCCGGAAAACGCACTGTGGTCCAGGTCCGCGAACAGGCGCTGCTGCGTGGCGCGGGCCCGACCGGCGAAATCACCGGTGGTGGCGTGGTCGACCTCGTGGATCTGCAGTGTCGTGAAGTCACCGACCACACGGTTGACGTCCGGGTGCACCTGCTGCCGCTCGTAACGGGTCAGGGTCAGGGTGAATCGCTCTGTTCCGGACCATTCACCGAGGACTTCGGCATACGCGGTCAGCAAGACTGCCGTCGAGGTGACGCCGAGGTCGCCCGCGCGCCGTTTCAGCGCCTCCCACTGCTCGGGTTCCAGGCGTGCCGCGAGGCGATGGAACTTCGCCGCGCCGGAACGCCCCTGGGGCAGAGCGGGTGCCTTCGGCAGGTCTGCCAGGCGTGTGCGCCAGTAACGCCTCGCTCGCTCCACATCGGCCGAGGCGCGGTCTGCTTGGGCGACGTAGTCGGCGAAGGTGAGTTCCGGTTCGGGAAGCCGCTGCTCGGGGTTCGTGTAGAACTGTTGTACCTCGCGGTCGACGATCAGGTAGCTCGCCACGTCGCAGACGAGGACGTCGACCCCGATGAACAAGCGGATGACATCGCCCGGCAGCAGAGCGGCCTGGATCTCGATCAAGGGCCAGCGATCGTGGCGCGGCACCTTGTGCGCGGTCCGTTCACGTAGGAGTGTGAGCTTGCGTTGTCGTTCCGGCGCATCGAGATTCCGCAAGTCGTGATGCCGGATCCGGTACGGCGGCACACGATCGAAGGTGAGGTTGTGGCCATCGGGCGTGACGACGGTACGCAGCATCGGGTGCCGGTCGATCACCGCGCGCCACGCGGCCTGGTAACGGCCGAGATCGAGATCCTGGCAGGCGTACTCCAGAGCGAAGTGACACGCCACGCCGCCCAGTCGTGCGTTGGTCCGGCCCGCCCAATACGCCCGCTGCACGGGAGTGAGCGGGAAGGTGCCTTCTTGCCGCTGTGACGTTCTCGGCGTCACCAGGGCCTGGCGTGCGGATACCGGCCGCAAGGCGATCAGCGGCGCCAGTGCGGCGACCGTGGAGTGCGCGAGCAGATCACTCAGCCTCAGGTCGGCACCGTAATCGTCACGCAGGCGAGCCAGCATCGCGGTCGCCACCAATGAGTGCCCACCCAGGGCGAAGAAGTCGGCGTCCCGGTCCCGGACCTCGAATCCCAGAATCTCCGACCACAGAGTGAGCAACTCGCGCTCGGCGTCGTCCGGCGTGTCCATGGCGGCGGGCTGCGGCTCGGCGACCATGGCCGGGGTGGACATCCGCTCGCTCAGGTAACTGGGCGAAACCCCGACGACACCCGGCACGCCCTGCCGGAACGCCGCGGCCATTAACCGGTCCAGCGAACGCATTCCGTCCTGTGCGCCGAGCGAATGCCAGATCGCGACCGTGCGTTCACCGCCGTCCGGACCGACCCGCCAGCCGTCCCAGGCGACGCTGAGCCACGTCGTGCCAGGTTCCCTTCGCTGTTCTCCCAGCGCGTCGAGGAAACGGTTCGCCGTCGCGTACGGCCCCAGGCCGAGACCACCGACGAGCGTTGTCGCCGACGACATCAGCAACACCACTCCGGGCCTTGCGGAAACGGGCACCGTGGCCAAGGCGTCCTCCAGCACCAAGGCACTGCGGACCTTTGCCCGGATATGGGCCTCGGCCACGTCCGTGGTGAGCGATCTCAGCGGGCCGACATCGGTCGATGCGGCCACACCTGCGGCGTGGACGACGAGATCAACGCGCCCGTGCCGCTCCACGAGTTCGCTCAGCATCCGCTCGGTCGCCCGAGGGTCGGAAGCGTCCACCTTGCGCAGGGAGACCGACAGACCTCGTGCTGCCAGTTCCTCGACCCGCCGGGCCCGCTCGCCCGACGCGGTACGCGAGGTCAATACGACGGTCGCGCCATGAACCGACGCGAGATGTTCGGCCATCACCAGCCCGACGTCACCACCACCGCCGATGACGAGCGCGACTTCGAGCCCGGTCACGAGTTCGGGGGCCGGCTGCCACGGCATCATCCCGCGCTGCCACCGGGCACCTCCGCGCAAGGCGATTTCCCCGGCGTGCCGACTGTTTCGCAGCATGTCGGCGACCTCGTCGGCGACCGGTTCCGCATGGCCCTCGCCGAAGTGGTCGAGATCGATTGCTTGCCAGAGCAACCCTGGCATCTCCTGGGCGAGCACCCTCGGCAGTGCCAGTACGGCGGCGACCGCTGGGTCCGGGTTGTCGGTGCTCTCGACCTGCTGAGCGCCTGCTGTCACCTGCACCCAAATATCGGGGCGGCCGCGGCAGTCCGGCCACCACCTCGGCCACCCGCCCGGTCTCGAGAAGTGTCTCCTTGACGTGCTCGGCCGCGTCACCTTCCCGCCTCGCGCCGATCAGCGACACCACGCCGTCACAAGGACGATCGCCGACGTCGGACAGGCCCAAGGTGCCGGCGCCCCGCGCAGCCAAAGCCGCACGCGCCGTGTCGGCGCCGTCGCCGACGACCAGCCAGCACCCCTCCAACGGCAGCTTGGGGTTCAGCGGTTCGACACGACGCCACGTCGGAACCTGGAGCGGCTCCTCGACGGTCGGGCCGTCCGCGTCCACGCCGGTGGCTGCGCGTTCCGGCGGATCGATCCAGCACCGGCGCCGGTCGAACGGGTAGTCGGGGAGCGCGACTCGCGTTCGTTTCCGGTTGTCGACCGCGGCGAGATCCACCGAGCCTCCGTGTGCCCACAACTTGGCCACTGCGTCCAGCAGCGCTTTACGCTCGGTGCCCGGTTCTCCCTGGATGGGAAAACCGGCCACCGTAGCGACCAGGCCCGGCAACGCGTGCCTCCTGGCGAGGGTGGCGAGGCCGGTCCCGGGCCCCACCTGGACCAGCACGGCAGGCCCGTCGGCCACCGCCGCGCGCAACGCACCGGGAAAGTCCACCGTGGACCTCAGGTGGGCGACCCAGTGGTCGGGATCGGTGAGTTCCGTGCCGGCGAGCCGTCCGGTGAGGGTGCTGGCGACAGGCATCGCGGGCGGCTTCGGGCGCGTCCCCGCCAGTGCCGTGCGCAGCAGCGGGATGACAGGCTCGACCAGCCGGGAGTGTGCGGCCACGTCGAGCGCCAGCGGTTCGGTACTGATTCTCCGGTCGGCCAGGTCCGACGCGAGCGCACCGACGTCCTCCCGCGTGCCGGCCACGACACAGGCGTCATCGGTGTTGACCACAGCCAGATCGACTGAAGGGTGCGCGGACAGCACAGCACGCATCTGTGAAACGTCCGCGGTGACGGCGAGCATCGCGCCGTCACTGGCGGCCCTGGCCATCCCGAGGGAGCGAGCGGCTACGATTTCGGCGGCTTCGGCCGGGCTGAACACGCCCGCCACCGCGGCGGCCGTGTACTCCCCGAGGCTGTGCCCGAGCAGGACGCCCGGCGTGATTCCCCACGAGCGCAGCAGCGTGGCCTCGGCCAAGCACACCACGAACAGCGCAGGCAATCCGACCGCAGGATTCCTGGCCAGTTCGACCGCGGCCGGATCGGCCGCCGAACCGAGCACGACCCGGCGGATGTCCACACCGAGCAAGGGGGCCAACAGTTCCGCCTGCTCATCGACCACCGCGGCGAACACCTGTTCCGCCCGGTAGGTCTGGGCTCCCATGCCCGGATACTGGCTGCCGCCACCGGGAAACGCGAAGATCACCCGCGGTGTGGAGTCCGTGGCCACGCTGCCCGGCACGGCGGTGAGGCGGCTGAGACCCTCGGCGCCGTCGATCACGGTCGCCAGCCGATGCCGCTGCGCTTTGCGGCCGACCCGCAGAGTGTACGAGACGTCACCTGGGGCCACAGAGTCCACATCGGACAGTGCGGCGGCCGCAGCGGCCAGAGCCCGCTCGCTGTGAGCCGCCACCGCGATCAGCTGAGGCCCGTCGTCCGGTACTGCCTCCAGCCGAGCCGGCGGAGCCGAGCCGAGTACCACGTGTGCGTTCGTCCCGCCGATGCCGAAGGAGCTCACCCCGGCTCGCCGAATCCCCGACCATGGGCGTGCCTCGGTGATCAGCTCGAAGGGAGAACCGTCAAGGCCCAGGTCAGGATTCTCCGGTTTCGCGTGCAGCGTCGGCGGGATCAGCTCGTGCTGGAGCGCGAGCACGGCCTTGATGAAGCCGGCGATCCCGGCTGCCGAGTTGGCGTGTCCGATGTTGCTCTTGACCGAACCCAATCCACACCACGCGGGCCCACGGCCGAACACCTTCCGCAATGCCGCGACCTCGATCGGGTCGCCGAGCCGTGTTCCCGTGCCGTGCGCCTCGACGTAGCCGACGTCGTGCGGATCCACGGCGGCGACGCCGAGGGCCTCGGCGATCACCCTCACCTGTCCGGTCACCGAAGGGGCGGTGAACCCGACCTTCGAGGCGCCGTCGTTGTTGACCGCGCTGCCGAGCAACACGGCCAGCACAGGGTCACCGTCCGCGAGAGCGTCGTCCAGCCTGCGCAGCACCGCCACGCCGACTCCCTGGCTGAACACGATGCCGGTGCCATCCGCGGAAAACGCCCGGACCTTGCCGTCAGAGGAGAACATGGCGTCGGGCACGTACAGATAGCCGTGCCCCTGGGGAACAGTCAGGGACACCCCGCCGGCCAACGCGGTGTCGCACTCGCCGTTCAGCAGGGACTGCGCCGCGAGGTGTACCGCGACCAGCGAGGTCGAACAGGTCGAGTTGACCGCCACCGCCGGCCCGCGCAGGTCGAGCCGGTGCGCGACCTGCAGCGGGAGGTAATCGGTGATCGTGGCCATCGCCGTCTGGAGACTGCCGACCGGGTCCGCGCCACCGCCGACGGCGCTGTAGCGATGGGCGAGATTGCTCATGAGATACGAGCTGTGTGCGGCGCCGGCGAAGACTCCCACTGCGCCAGCACCGATGCCATGCCCGTGCCCCGCGGACTCAAGCGCGTGCCAGCAACACTCCAGGAAGAGCCGCTGCTGCGGATCGAGTAGTCCTGCCTCGTGCGCGGTCAAGCCGAAGGCCTCGGGGTCGAACAGGTCTTGTCCGTCGATGAGCCCGCCGACCGGAACGTACGCGGGATGATCGCGCAGTGAAGCCGTGACACCGGCTCGATCCAGGTCGGCATCGGTGAATCGAGTGAGGCCCTCACGCCCCTCGGCGAGCAACCGCCAAAACCCGGACGTGTCCTTCGCCCCGGGGAACCGGCAACTCACCCCGGTGACCGCGAGCACCGGCTGGTTCATCGGACCAGCTCCGTGGCCATCGCCCTGACCTGTCGCCGGTCGGTCGTTCGTGAGGGGCCCGGCGATCTTGCCGCGGATTTCCGGCCCTGCTGACCGGTGATATGAGCCGCGAGAGCACGAACCGTGTTGTGCGCGAACAAATCGACGACCACCAGTTCGGTATGCAGCGCACGCAGCTTCCGGTGTGCCACGACGAGGTTCAACGAAGTCGCTCCCAGCTCGAAGAACGCGGTATCGGGATCGATCTTCCGGTCGAGCAGCTCCGCGAACACCGTGCGGACCGACTCGAGCACATCGGGGTCGGTCGCGATCGGACCCGGCTCGTCCAGGGTGACAGCGGGGTGGGCCTCGGCAGGAACCAAGCGGGGAGTGAGCACCGAAACCCCAGCCGTGGCGGGTGCCGGTGTCAGTTCGATCAGTCCCTCTGCCGGCAGGCGTTCATCGACTGTCACGCCCAGATGCGACGCGATGCCGGACATCGACCGTGCCCATTCACCCGCCTCCGCGAGTGCCCGCGCCGGGGGCAAGCCGCCGGCCCGTGCGATCACGGAGAGGACCAGCCCACGCTTCGCTGCCTCGTCCCGCATCGCCGTCCACAAATCCGTCGGCTCGGCCTTCGGGGCGGAGCATTGCACCTGCTCGACAGGGATTTCGCCACTCGAATAGGGATTGGGCAGAGCCGCGTAGTCGACTTTGCCGTTCGCGGTGACGGGAAGTTCCTCGAGCACGACGAACCGCGCGGGGATCATGTAGTCAGGCAGGCGTTCTGCCAAACCTGCGATCGCCCGGCGCTCGTTCCACTCGTCTTCCGAGACGACATGAGCAACCAGCCGAGGGCGATGGTCGGGGCCGGGTAACGCCGACACGACGCACCGGCGCACGCCTTCGACGCGGGCGAGCACGGCTTCGATCTCGCCGAGCTCGATCCGGTGGCCGCGCACCTTGACCTGCCGGTCCACCCGGCCGAGGAACTCGATCGTGTCGTCGGGCCGCCAGCGTCCGAGGTCGCCGGTGCGGTAGAGCCGCTGTCCGAGCAGTTCGTGCGTGATGAACCGCTCGGCGGTCTGCGATGCGTCACCGATGTACCCGCGGGCCACCCCGTCGCCCCCGATGTTCAGCTCGCCCGGGGTGCCGACCGGCGCCGGGCGGCCGTCTTCGGTGAGGATGTGGAAACACTGGCCCCGCAAGGCTTTGCCGTAGGGGATGCTCGGCCATGCCGGATCCACCACGTCCACTGGGTGACAGATGGACCAGATGGACGCTTCGGTCGCGCCGCCGAGACTCATGAACCGGATGTCCGGAACGAGTGCGCGCAGCCGATCGGGCAGGGACACCGGGATCCAGTCGCCGGACAGCATGACCAGACGCAGCGAACCCAGGTCCCGCACCGCCGTCTCCGGATCGGCTTCCGCGTAGTCCACCAGCATTTCCAGCAGGGCGGGTGCGGTGTTCCACACGGTGACGCGATGCGCCGCGATCAGTTCCTGCCAGTGCTGGGGGTCACGCTGCCGTTCGGGATCCGGCAGTACGAGTGCGCCACCCGCGCCGAGCACGCCGTGCACGTCGAACACGGACAGATCGAAGCTCAACGCGGACAACGCCAGCACACGGTCATCGGCACTGACGTCGAACCGGTCGACGATGTCGTCGATGGTGCACCGCGCCATCCGATGCTCGATCGCGACACCCTTCGGCAATCCGGTCGAGCCCGACGTGAAGATCACATACGCCAACTCGTCCGGGAGAGGCTCAACCGGCGATTCGCCGACTCGCGTCGGCTCGCCGATGCGGTGCACCCCGATTCCCGTCGGGGCCTCGACGTCCACGTTGGTGATGAGATGGCGCACACCGGCCCGCGTGCAGATCGCCTCAAGCCTGGCTGCCGGCCACGACGGTTCCACGGGAACGTAACCCGCACCGGACAGTCCGACGCCCAGTACAGCGGCGATCTGATCGACTGACTTGGCGCATACCACGGCGACGAGGTCGCCAGGTCCCACGCCGTGCGACACCAAGTGGTCCGCGATGCTCCTCGCGGTCTCGGCCAGTTCCCCGTGTGAGACGGTCACGCCGCCCTGTACCACTGCAGTCGACGCCGGTGCCCGTCGGGCCGCGACCGACCACGGGTCGTGCAACAGTTCGCCCACGCCCGCGAAGGGCGCACAGTTCAACGGTTCCAACGGCAGGAAGCGGGGATCCCAACCGAGAGCGGGATCGTTCCATGCACCGGGATCGGCTGTGAGACAGGCGAGGAGCCGACGGTATGCCGCCGTCATGCCGTCCACATATCCGGGCGGGAGTGCCTCGTCGACGGCGTCCCACGCGACGCGGAGGGCCCCGGCTTCCTCCCAGACGATGTGGTCCAGAAGCACCTGCGGGGTCTGTGAGAGGCTGAACACCTCTTCGCCCAGCCACCCGGCCGGAGCGGTCTTGCCTGTGTCGAGCCCGATCCCGCTGGTGAAAACCACCGGATAGGGTGGAGTTCCGTCCATCGCCCGACGGTCGCCGTGCTCCCGCGCGACCTCGACACCGGAAACCGACCGATGCTCGAGGTCAGTCCAGAATCGGTGATTGACCCTTCGCGCGTATTCCGCGAAACCTTGCCAGCCAGAGAGAACCAGTTCGGGCAGCGCGATCAGGGCAGTGGTGGTGAAGTCGCCGACGAGCTGTTCGAGACCGGGTTCGTCGGGCCGGTCGAACAGGGTCGCGTTGAGGCAGAAAGGCTGCTGCGCTCCCCACCTGTTCAACACCAGAGCGAAGGCGCCGAGCAGCATCGCCGTGGGACTGATCCCCTCCTGTGCCGCTCGGTTGCGCAGGCGCGCCCATTCGTCGCGGCCTACCCGGACCTCATGCCGGGAGAACCGCGGAACACCGATTTCTCGTGGGGACTTCACCCATGGCAGCTCGGGGCCCTCTGGCAACTCGGCGGTCCTCGACCGCCAGTACTCCAAATCCCGATCGAGCAGCGCCTTGCGTTCCGGATCCGCGTCCCGGCGGCACGCCAGTTCCTGGAAGGTCGTCGGTGCGTCGGCCAGGAGCGCGTCGGGATCGGCGGTCACCGTCTCCCACTGCCGCATGAGAATCACCCAGCTGGCCAAGTCCAGGGCGAGCACGTCGACACCGAAGCAGATGCGGGTTCGTCCGTTCGGCAGGAACACCGCGTGCACGTCGAAGAGCGGTCCGGAGTCGGCAGGCAGCAGTTGATGCGACTTCCGCGCCCTGAGCTCCGCGAGTACCCGCTCCTCCTCTCGCTCATCGGCGGCGCGCAGATCAGTGACACCGAATCGGTAGCGCTCACCGGCCGGCAGGATGCGCTGTCGCCCGTCGTCTCCGATCACCATGCGCAGCATCGGGTGCTGTTCGACCAGCCTGTTCCAGGAGACCTCCAGTCCCGCCAGGTCGTCTTCCTGTCCGTCCGGGCCCGGATCTCGATCGTATTCGTGGTAGTAGAACGTGGCCACGCCGCCCAAAGGAAAAGCTGGATCGCGACCCACCCAGTACGCCGCCTGCACCGGGGTCAGCGCGAACGGCTCGTCGTCGGACTTCCGCCCCATGGCCGACGACACCAATGATCGCAACGATGCCTGGCCGAGGAAGGCGGTGAGCGGGAAGTCGAGCCCGAGCCGCTCCCGCAGTCGCCGCCGCAGCCGGACGGCCAGAAAGGACTCCAGGCCGAGGCTGGTCAACGACGCGCAAGGGTCGAGCTCGGCTTGATCGACGCCGAGTACTTCGGCGACGCAGTCGCGGATACCACTCGCGCCTGATGCGGCCGCACCGATCCGACGGGGGGAAGACATGCAACCTCCGGCAACGAGATACCTCGACACTCACCCGTTGGGTCAGGTGACGGACGCTCCAGGTATACGGTAATGATTGTCATTTTCGATACGTAATCAGGATCACCTGGCAGGAGCACTTGATGATCGACCTCTACACCTCGGCAGCCGAACACTTCGACCTGATCACCAAGCCGGTCTGGCTGGGTATCGGCCCCGCGCTGAGCACAGCACTCGAGCAAGCCGGTGAAGGCCCTGTACTGGACATCGGCGCAGGCACCGGACTCGGCCTCAAAGCCATCGCGTGCGCCTTGCCCGAACACGAGATCATCGCGATCGAGCCGTCACCGTCACTGCGGATCGGCCTGTACACGCGCCTGGCGGACAACCCGGCGCTCGCCGAGCGGGTCACCGTTCTCACCGCAACCGTGGAAGAAGCCGTTCTGCCGTCACGCTTTGGCGCTGCGGTAGGGATCAACATGCTCGGTCACCTGAACCCGGCTGCGCGCATCGCGCTGTGGTCCTGCCTGGCCGAGCGGCTGAGCCCCGGCGCCCCGGCCGTATTCACACTCCAGCCGCCGAGCCGTCCTGAGCACATCCCGGAGACCTCGTTCGGTGAGACCACCGTCGGCCGCCTGCGCTACAGCGCCTCCGGCGCTGCTAACCCGGTGGGGGAGGACCAGGTCGCCTGGAGAGTCACCTATCGCGTCCACGACGGAGAGACCTTGCTCTCGGAGCAGACGATGGTTCACCAGTGGTGGACGCTGACCGAAAGCCAACTCGACGGCGAACTGCGTCAAGCCGAGCTCCACGCACAATTCCGCGAAGGTCTCGTCGTGATCCACAAATCACGTCGCCTGCCGCGCTGAACGCGCAGGCGACACGGTCCGCTGGGACTGAGTCGGCGTAAATGGCCTGGCAGGTCCAGTGTTCAGGTGACTGCCCGGTTGAGGCGCTCGATGAGGCTGGGTGGCGCGCATGTGTTCGGCGAATGCTCGGAGATCGGCGCAGCGTGACGGCGTCGTACTCGGCCGGTTTCCGGGTGGCGATCATCGCCTCGATTGCGACCACGCCGCATCTTCCTTACCAGCCAGCCGGTTCGCCGAGTCTTCGTGCGCTGGCCAAGGCGCGAGCTCGCCTCGCCGCGTCGTCGAGCAGGTCGGCCACGGCCCGCTGTGGAAACGACGCATCACCTCCATCTGCACCCGCGCGGCCTTGCCCCGCACAACCTGCGCCAGGATCCGTTCCTTCTCGGCGGTCGGCAGGCGAGTCACCCAGGTGACGAGTTGCCGGTCTTTGGCGCTTGACTTGTGATCTTGCTCTATGTGGTCCGGTGTGCGTGGCTGAGTGAGATCCATCGCCGACCCGTTGCGGCGGAGGCTCGAGCCGCAGCAAGGATCTCCGCGACATGTACCGCGTCCTTCCAGTGCTCGTTGCGAGGGTGAGTCCCGGTCGTGTGTTCGAGAAATGTCTGATGAACCCCTGCGATCCACCTGTCGTGGGTGTGACCGCCGATCGAGTGGTCTTCCGTTCTCGCTCTGTAGGTGCCCGTCGGAGTCGTCAGCTCAAGTTGCCCATTGCGGAGTCGTACGGTGCCGTGCTCGCCGGACAGTTGGTAGGAGTTTTCACGGGTGGAACCGTGCCAGCTCAGCTTGATCGCGACACTGGAGCCGTTCGCGAGTCGCACGTCCAGATGAGCGGAGTGGTCGGCGCCGTGCTCACCGGCTGTCGTCGCGCAGCGGACCGAGATCGCCGACTGGTCGGTCAAGTGACAAGCCAGATAGCAGGCGTGGGGACCGTGATCGTAGAGAATGCCGCCGCCGACCGCTGGGTCCGTTCGCCAGCCGGGTTGCCAGGCCGCATGGCCGGTCGCAGGTTCGGTTCGGTTGATCGTGATCGTCACCCGGTTGACCCGGCCGATTGATCGGGCGGCGACCTGCTGTAGTTCGGTGATGGCGGGGGATTGGAGGTAGTTGTGCACCGGCTGCAGCACCAGGCCGGCCTCAGCGGCGGCCCGGGTCAGTTGGCGTCCAACGCGGGCGTCCAGCACGGCCGGCTTTTCGCACAGTACGTGCGCGCGGTATCGGGTCAGCGCGATTCGCGTGTCTGCTTCGTGATGCGCGGGCGGTGTGCAGGCGACCACGGCATCTGCTCGTACGTTCAGCTCGTCGAGTCGGGCCGCGGTCGCGGCAAGGGGGAAACGGGCCGCCGCGGCGGCGCGGCGGGCGGTGGTCTGGTCGGTGACACCGACGATTCTGAGTCCATGCCTGGCAGCCAGGAGCCTCGCGTGCATTTCGCCCGCGCGACCGTAGCCGGCGATCACTACGTCCATGTGTTCAGCACCGATGCGATGACTTGTGCGGCTTTGGTCAGGTCGGCATTGTCGATGGTCAGCGGCGGGTACAGCCGCAACGACCCGCCGCCGATCATGACCAACACGCCCTCTCCCAGCAACCGGGCGAATACCGCACGCAGCTCCTTCTTGCCCAGCGGAGTGCGGGTCCGGGTATCAGCGACCAGTTCGATGCCCACGGCCAGCCCGAGACCGCGAATCTGACCGACGATTCCCTGCTCGGGGATCAGTTCTCGCAGCAAGGCCAGGAATTCGGCCCCGGCGACCCTGGTGCGGTCGGCAAGCTGCTGTTCGCCGACGATCCGAGCCACCACCGCGACCGCGGCACAAGCAAGGGGGAACCCGCCGTAGCTGGATGAACTGGCGCTGGGCGCGCTGAACGGGCCGGTTTTCATGACCGCGGATGACGCGGCGATTGCTGACACCGGGTAGCCGTTTCCCATACCTTTGCCGAGGACGGCGATATCAGGTTTTACCTGTTCGCTGGCCAGGATCGTGCCGGTACGACCGAGGCCGGTCATCGATTCGTCGGCGATCAGCAGCGCGTCGTGTTCGTTGGCCAGTTCTCGCAGAGCGGGCAGATAGTCCGGCGGTGGGACTACATTGCCGGACCGGCCCTGGACCGGCTCGACCAGGATCGCGGCCAGCGATCCGCTGGACTGCTCGCGCAGGGCTTCCCGCGCGAGGTCGACGCAAGCCAGTCCACAGGCTGGGTAAGTGGTCTTCAGCGGGCACCGGTAGCAGTTCGCGTATGGCGTGCTGTGCACCCCGGTCAATGCCGGGCCGAGACCCGCGCGTGCTCCACCGGTCGCCGCCAGCGCGCCGGCCGTGCGGCCATGGAAACCACGCCAGAACGAGAGGACCTCGAACTTGCCGGTGGCGGACTTGGCCAAGCGGATGGCCGCCTCGACCGCTTCCGCGCCACCGCTGTAGAACTGGACGCGGTCCAGCTCGGATGGCAGGAGTGCGGTGAGGCCCCGCAGCGCTTCCAGCCGAGCAGCCGACGCGTGCGCTCCGATCATCCACGCGTCGAGTTGCCGCCGCAGCGCGTCGAGGTAGTCGGGATGGCTGTGGCCGATGAGGTTCACACCGGCTCCACCCATCAGATCGAGGTATTCGCGTCCGTCCGAGTCATACAGCCGGGCGTCGTCGGCCCGCTCGACCACAAGACCAGCCCAGGCGACCGCCTCGGACACGCCGGGGCCAAGCATCGCCAACTCCGCAGACCAGTGCTGGGTTTGACGCTCTGTCATCGCGGCGCCACCGTCGTGACAGCTACTCGGAAACCGCCACCGGGGTGGCGTTCCTCAGCGAGGACCCGGTTGCGGGTGTGGGTGTTCGCGCACTCCGTTGCGTAGTAGAACGCGCCGCCGCGGATCACGCGTCGGACACCGGGCAGATCGGGGTTCTCCCGACCGTCATCGGCCACGTAGGGATAGCCGTGTGCCGGAGTGCGGTAGAAAGGCCCCCAGGCACTGCGAGTCCACTCCCATACGTTTCCGATCAGGTCGACGCAGCCTGTCGCGTTGTCACCGGCGGGTGAGAACGTCCCCACGGGGGTGAGTCGGCCGAGGCCGCTGGCACGGATGTTGCACCGTGCGGGATCGGCGCGCTCACCCCACGGGTGGCGCTCCCCGCAGCCGTTGCCGGCGGCGGATTCCCACTCGACTTCACTGGGCAGCGTGACCTGCTCCGTCTCCGTCAACAGCTTTCGGTCGTGCAGTAACCGATCCAGCCAAGCACAGTAACGGCGAGCGTCATGAAAGGACACGTTCACCACCGGCCGGTCGACGTCGCGCTCCCATAGGTCGGTGTCGGTCGCCCAGTGGTCTGGACATGGTCCACCCTTCCGGATCAGGAACGTGAGGTACTGCCGGTCGGTGACAGGTGTCCGGGACAACCGAAAAGGCAGCAGGTCGATGTGGTGTCGGGGTGCCTCTGCGGGGTCGGCGCCGTCGAAGCCGATCGGCACGACACCACCTGGCTGGTGGAGTAGTTCCGGCAGGAACAGGTCGTGCCTCGCCATGTCGAAGATATGTCGTGGCACGCGGCCGTTCCAACGCAGCATCGCGAGGACTGGTTGGGTCGATCGCCTGGCAAGTCGCTCAGCGTAATTCCTGACCTGAACGGATGGGTCCCGGGTTGCCAGGTCGTCGAGTTCGTGGCGTGCTTGTTCGTGGCCGGCGTCCGCTAGACCGGCGAGCTCCAGGGCAGCGTCAAGCCGGGACCCTTCGTCCACCGCGAACAGATCGTCGCGGACGTTCTCGGGCAGGGGCGAGAAGTGTCGCAGGGGGGCAATGAGGCCGACTCGGCCTGAACGGAGCACACTGGCGTCCGCGCCGAGTTGGCGGGCGACATCAGCCGCACGGGTGACAACCGTGTCCAGATCGGTGTCCTGACCGGCGGCAGCGCTGACCGCCAGCGCGCGGTCGAGGAGATGCTCGATGCTCGATGCTCGATGCTCGATGCTCGATGCTCGATGCTCGATGCTCGATGCTCGATGCTCGATGCTCGATGCTCGATGCTCGATGCTCGAACAATAATACTTGGTGACCAGCGAAAACGTGTTTGACACGCCGCCGATATCTGCTCGGCGAGGTCGGCGGCGGAGATTCCCGGAACGCCGTGCCCCGCGCGTTCTTCGACGCACATGTCCAGGCCGATCAACAGTGAACGCTCCTTGGCGACGCGCGCGGCGGTCTCCACCAAATTCTCCAACCGCAGCGCGCTCTTCGGCCGGCCCGGAATGCTGTTCGGCAGGACGAGCGCCCGCACGTCGCCCGCTTTGCGCGCGAAATGGGTCAGGCGGCCGGTCACGACGAGTATCAGGGGTTCTCCGGGGCGAATGAGTTCTTTCTCAACGGCGGCCAGGAGGGTTGCGGGTGAGGTCAGCTGGCTTGGTCCCAGGACGCTCACGTCGGCGCCGTACCGGAGTCGCAGGCCGTCTGACATGTCGTGCCACTGTTGCGGCCTTCCTGGGGCGCAGCGGATGATCACTGCGCGTGTTGTCGGACGATCAGTCACCGCCGATCGTCCAGTCCGTGAACCGCAGCTGCGGTTTGCCGACGACTCGCCAGCGGAGCCAGGGCATCCACAGGCACCGCGTCGCCTCACGATTGACGGCGAGCGCCTCGGCCTGTTCGCCGTACAGCTGCAGGTCTCCAGCAGCCCGCGCAGCCTCCATCGCGGAGTCTTGAGCGCGGCGCATACGGCCGGTGAACAGGTGCAGGCGAGCTTTGCTGAGGTTAATTCTGGCCAGCTGACGCGTGTCGTGGTACTCGGTCGCGATCACCTCGGCCTGCGCCACCAGGTCCTTGGCAGCGCGCTGGTCGCCACGGATGAGCCGCACTTCCGCGAGGTCTCGCAGCGCGTACGCCTTACCTCGCTCCCATGGCAGCCTGTCGCACTCGTCGCGGAATCGCAGCACAGTCGTCTCGCAGGCGTCCAACTCGCCGTTGTGGAAGTGGGCCGCGCCGATCAAGGACAGGATGTCGATCATGTTGTTCGGGTCGTCGGCCTCCCTGGCCATGCCTTCAGCGTCCTCCGACAACACGACGTCCAGCGCGTCTCGGACGCGTTTGCCACGATACAGGCGAAATCCTTCGCAACGCAGTTGGCGGGCGATCTCGCGTGCGGAGCCGGCTGCGCGAGCGATCTCCAATCCGATCCGCACAGCCTTGGCAGCCTCGGTGTCCTCACCTCGAATGGCGTGGGTAGAGGAAACCACGGACAGCACGAGAGACTGTTCCTCGGCAAGGCCGAGTGCGCCGGCTGCGTCGAAAGCAATCCAGCCCAGAGTGATCCGGTCGTCGAACAGGCCGAGCGTGAACAGCAGGTCGTATACGGCCGCGAACAAGTCCAGACACAGCCGGTGCTGGCCGTTGTCGGCCAGCTCACGGATGAGGATGCGGATCGCCTCGACCTGAGTGGCCGCGCCGGCGGCGTCTTCCCACTCTCTGCTGAATCGCGCGGTCAGTGCCGTGGCCAATCGAGTGCGGGCTGTCGCCAGCCGTTCGGCGTCGGTGTGATCGAGGACGAACCTGCGCAGAGCCGGTGGGCATCGATAGATCGTTCGGCCCAGCGCTTGGCCGGACTCGAGCAGCCCGTCCGTCCACAGCCGCCGCAGTGTCTCGCGCGTGTCCTGCTCAGGCAGGTCCAACGCGATGGACACCTGCCCCAGGTCGGCGCCCGCGATCAGGAGCGCGCAGCTCGCCAAGGCGGCCCGCGCGGGTTCGCCCAGTTCGGTCCATACGACGCCATAGAGAGTGTCCAGGTCACGTGTGCCGGATTCGATCTCGTCGAGTACTTCGGTGACGGTGCCCGGCCGACCGGCACATGCCGTGACGAATAGCCTGATCGCGCGCGGGTTGCCGCCGACCAGCCGGTGCACCCGCGTCATGAGGGATTCGTCCGCGGTGACCAGCCCAGGCACGTCCGACCGTTTGGCCTCCCGCACGATCAGCGTCCACGCGTCGTCGCGGGCGAGTTCAGGCACCGTCACCCGTGGGCTGCCCAGAATGCCGACCGTGTTGGAGCTGATGATCGCGCGCGTGCCGGATGGCAGTACACCCAACAGGTCACGCAGCGGAGCCGGTTCTCCCGACGTCAAGCGCAGGTTGTCCACGACCAGCACAGTGGGGTTGGCGGCGAGGTACGACCGGAGCGCGTCGGCCTTCTCCGCCGTCGGCGCTGCGCTCAGGGAGCGTTGTCCGCTGTGCAGGCTGAGCTTGCGGGCCAGGTCGACCAGATCCGGGCTACTGTTCTGGGCGTCGAGCCAGAACAGTGCCGTCGCCGGTTTGCCGCGACGACCACGGCCGGCCGCGACCTCATGTGCGGCATCCAGCACGAGCGCGCACTTGCCCACTCCTCGAGGACCCTCGACGGTGACGATCTGTTCGCCGGCTGCCAGGTACCGCCGAATCTGCGCGCGCTGGGGCACCCGGTCCACCAGCGGGACCGGTGCCGGCAACAGACTGGTAGGCCCGTGACCCCCGGCGGCCTTCGTTTTCCGCTCCCGCCGGTCGGCGATGATCTTCGGCAGACCGATAGCCCCGGCAATCGCCGTGATCGCACCCGCGATGGCAACGATCCAGGTGGTCAGGTCGGTTGAGCCGCTCGCCATCGGACCCCCTCTACCATGTCAGACTGGCAAGTCGACAGAAGACTACCGGCAGCGACGTTGCCGGCCATACTGGACGTGGTGATCTGCTCACGCATAGGGACACGTCGACGACCTGCGGAGGTCAGAATGCCGGGACGGCGAACCGATCGGCATCGGCTCGTCGCTGTGCACGCCTTCCTGGTCGATCGGCGAGACGATGACGCCGATTCGATCACCTTTCGGATTGTCGCGTCAGCCGGCTATCGCAGGGGACTGGTACCCGACGATCCGGAACTGCAGGCGGCGGCGAAGTTCGCCACAGGCCAGGGCACACAGCCAGGCGTGTACATCACCGGCGGTCGACACAGTCCGGCGCGTTGGATCCGGTTCGACACAGTCGTGCCGTTGCCTGCCTCGGATGGCTCACCGGTGCTGCGGTTCACAGCCTTGGGCGGCAGCGTGTTGCCTGCTGAGTTCCGGTATGCAGCCGCACACGTTCGCCGTGTGGTTCTGGTGGACGTAGTCACCGATTCAAGTGAAGGGCGACGGGTTGTCCCTCCTCTTTGTGCACCGATGATCGCTTGTGCGGCAGATCATCTCGCACGGCGAGGCCACGCAGGTTCCAGAAGCCTTGGTCGGGTCGGCGAAGCTGGTTCGGTCCACGGTTTCGCCATCGACTTCGAGCACCTTCGACTCAGCGCGTTCGGTCTTGACTTGCTGTTCACCGTCACGGCGGGTGGCCTGAGAAGTTCGCTTTGTCGACAAAGATCACCGCGTTGACTGCGTTCGTAGCTTTCTTGATCCGGTCAGCGCGATGGGGCAAATCACACTTCTGCGAAGCGTTGGCCAGCTCGCGATCGAAGCCGGGCTGAACGTCGCCTTGTGTCCATCGAAGTCCTTGGCGCGCTGGTTCGCTGACACCGCATCGACGACTCCATCACTGCGGCCCGGCTCCAGCTCCGCCACCCGCGTGCGCAGTTCCCGAAGCTCGCGTTCCTGCTCTTCGCCGCTGACACTGGCCCCGGCCTCCGGCGCGCACTCGGCGCGTTCGGTGTTGCGGATCCAGGTGCGCAGGGATTCATGATCGACCCCCAACTCGCCGGCTACCTGAGTCAACGGACGAGCCGTCGAGTGCACCAACGCGATCGCGTCCTGACGGAACCGCCCAGGATACCTCGACGAACGAGACGCGACGACATCCTTGTCAGGTCGAAGCCAAGGATCAGAATGTCCGGCGCACAGAGGAATCTCAGCTGTTTCGCGTCCCTTCGATCACCGATGCACTACAGTCGGAAGTCGCAGGCAACTATCCTGTCGTTAGGTCCACTTTTATGGTCGTGAGATTGTGTACGTCATGCTAACTCGCTGCTCGTGACAGGCGGCCCGTCCCCTTGGTGAAAGGGTGATTCCTGGCGAAGACTTCCCGAAAGTACCTCTGTGGGAACTTTAAGCCGCGGCACCCTAGCCGAAAGTCCTCGGTGATGGCGAGTGCGCGCAAGCCTATGGATTGATTGCCCTTGAATTGCTTGTTAATCTTGTTGTCGAAGATTCATTCTTTCAGAGGCGTCATTACTGTCTCCGATTTTACGGCGGAAGGGCCAGGCGACGGGACATGCTCCTCGGTGCTCACCCTGGAGGTCCCCTTGCCGAATAGAGGTGATCGAGCGATGCTACATTTCAGGATCCTGGGTGCACTGCAGGTTGAAACATCGTCAGGCGTCGTCCCGGTGGCTTCGTCTCGCATGAAGAGCGTGCTCGCTGCACTCCTGCTGTACCCGTTCAGGCCCGTGAGCGTCGAGTCTCTCGTCACGGAAGTCTGGTGGACTGATCCGCCGCGTACCGCGAACGCGACCATCCGAACCTATATTTACCAGCTCAGGAAGCTGCTGACCGACTGCGGCGGCAAGGAGACGGCAGGGCTGCTGATCACCGAGGGTGCGGCTTACCGGCTCGATGTGGATGAAGATCAGCTGGACTACACGAAGTTCATGAAGCTATATGAACAAGGGAAAGAACTTCTGCGTGCCGGGCAGCCCGGTAGGGCGTCGGAGGTACTGGCCGACGCGTTGCTGTTGTGGCATGGCAAGCCGTTCGCCGACGTCGAACTCGGCCCGTTGCTCGATGTCGAAGTGGTCCGAATGGAGGAGCAGCGGCGGGCGGCGCTCCGCTTCCGGATCGATGCAGACCTGCAGAACGGCCGACATCTCGAACTGGTCCCCGAGTTGCAGTATCTGGTCCGCGCCGAACCTTTCGACGAATGGCTCCACGGTCGCCTCCTTGTCGCGCTGACGGGGTCCGGACGGCGCGCCGATGCGCTCCGCGCTTACCAGAACGCACGTCGAACCCTCCGGGAACTTGGGCTCACCCCCTCGGTGGAACTCGAAGATTTCCACACGCAAGCCCTCAAAGGCGAATCCTCGAAGGTGTGCAGCATGGCCGGCCGAACTGCATTCACGCCGACCCTCGTTCACTCGGAACATGCAGGTTGACGATTCGGGCGAGTGGGAAGGGGTATCGGCGTCAACAGAGGGTGGCGGTCCGGCATGGAAGGGTGACCATGGCAAACATGCCTGTGCTACCGGCTGGGACTGGTTCCGAAATCAGTGTTTCCTGCTCTACGCTCCGGGCCTGACACCCGGTGATGGGCACTGTGAGTGATGGTGCCGGAGTGGGCGAATCCAAGTCGGCGCGGCAGTTGCCGCCGGAACAGGCCGCCGCGACGGCGATAGTGGCAGACTGGACCGAACCGCCAGCCATGTCCTCGCCGCATGCAGCACGCGACTCAGTACCTTGGCTTACGGAGAGCGATGTCCCATGGTGTTCGACACCCGCTTACGATCCTGCTGTGGATTCGTTGAGGGCTTTCATCAATGCCTGGGCGGCTCGTTCGCCGCTGGCGACTGCCGAATTTGTGGCGCTGGACGAAAGATAGTCTCCGGCAAGTTGAATCCGGCTTTGTGGATCCATGTCGGCGGCGAAGTCGCGCAGCGCCTGGTAAGTTCCGGGCAGATGAGAGGTCAAGGCGTGCTCGCGTCGCTGAACTGCACTCCATCGTAGGTGCTTGCGTGCAGTCGCGCCGATGTCGGGCAATAGTATGGTCAAGGCATTGAGTGCAGCTGTCACGGTGGCGTCATCTGTGAGAGTGTAGTGGTTCGCCGACCATTGTCCTGTCATGTTGATCCGGATCATGCTGCAGCCATCGGGAACGTGCCCCTTGGCCACTGCGGGGTAGATCACGATATAACCGAAATCGTTACTCTCGCAACTGGGCGCGAGGATAAAAGCGGCCGATTCCTCCAAGTGGCAGTCCAGCGTCAGGGTCACAGCTACATCTGGCTGGTAATTCAAAAGGTTGAAGAAATGGCGACCTTGGGGTGATAGTTGGGGGACTAGGTCAGGAACCAGGGCGCCGGGTACTGCTATCACACACGCGTCGCCATGTTCCACACGCTGCGTGTCGCCGAATCGTCGCCAATTGACGTCGATGCCTTCTTCCCGTTCGATCACCCGGGTGACCTGGGTGCCGGTAATGACGCGCAGGCGAGCCGCCAGTGTTTCCGGTAACGCGCCGACGCCGCCGTCGAAGGTGAACGCTCCGGCGCCGTTGAAGACCTGGAATTGGAAGAACGCACTGAGAGCGGAGACGGCATGAGGTAAGCTGTTCATACTTGCACATACCGGGTTGATCAGATAGTCGAGCAGTTCCCCGTCCAGTCTGCGGAGTGCGTAGGCGTGTGCGCTTTCGACATCAAGCTCCGCCATCGGCGACAAGTCATCCCACGGTAGTCCACCGGGAATTGAGCCGAAGTCCTCTGCGAGTCTGCCCATGGCTTCCTTGGCCTGCTCGCCGACCAGATCGCCGGCCAACAAGTCCGCCACCAGGTGAGAGCAGCGAAAGCGATGAACCTTCCCATTCCGAACGACCCCGAACACGTCCGAGGACGGTCTCATGCGGTCATCCAGCCCGGCATCCTCGGCGAGCCGGCGAAGGGCTGAGTAATTGTCGGAGAGCCAAACCGCACACCTGTCTACGCTGAAGCCGTCGCGCTGCACCGTCGACATCCGGCCGCCCACGCGCTCGTCGCACTCCAGAACCGTGACGTCGTGCCCTGCCTGCTGCAGCCTGAAGCCCGCGGTCAACCCTGCGATGCCGGCACCGACCACGAGGATCCGCCGGGCGGAGGCGCCCGGCGCCACCGCTGACCGTCCGTCCGTGGCCGAAGGGGAGTCTGCGTACCGGCCGCTGGTGTAGTGCCACTGCAGGTTGCCCGCCATCCAGGCGCGAAGAGCTGGCAGATATCGGTCGGAGAGGCTGGGATACTTTTGCGTCGCCACAGCTTCTGCTGTCAGATAGGCGAGAACCACATCGTCGTGTATTGACGTGGCGATACGGATCGCGTCTGCTCGATTCACGCCGCGTTCGTGGGCCACTGCCGACACTATGTCGTAATCGCCGACAGCCGGGACTGCCTCCTTCCTTGCCGAGTAGAGGTCGTTGGCCAACATGGCCTGATTGGATGCGAGCAGTGCCAATTTGCGAGCTTCCGGCGCGTACAGCACATCTTCGGTGAGGTGATGGCCGCCGACGATGTCGATCAACGCGATCTGTACAAGCATGCCATTGAATTGTCGGTTCTCCAGATATTCCGCGACTCCAGGACGATGTCCGGTCAAGCGCCAGCTCGATTCACCGGCCATCGCAAGGAACAGGGTCGTCAACTCGCTCCGGATTCGCCGACCCTGAGTTTTGTTGGCGAATCGGTCCAAGCAGTTGAGGACGTCGTCCAATGCGCGCAGGCACGGGTCGGACAATGCTGCTGCTTCCGTCGCGGCGTCGGTCTCGGGAAGTGCAGGTGTCTCCAAAATCGCGAGCGTGCGCTCCAGTCGAGCTGCTGCCAGATTCGGTTCTGCTCCAGTCGTGTCGTCGTCGCACCAGGTGTCGTCGATGGAGAACAGTGCTGTCGCCATCTGTGCGGCCAGCAGCGCGTGATCAGGGCTCGCCGCGCCAGGGTTGGTCAGGACGCCGAACGAGCCGAAGCGGGAACGAACCAGGGTCTCCCGACGGTCGGCGAACAAGCCGACTCCTGATGCCCATTGAACAAGGCGCGCGTCGACGGCTGACGTCGACGCCTCTGTGCGAGGTGTAGGGAAGGGAAGATAAAGGGCAGGTGTACCATGCACGGGTAAGCTCCATCACTGTTTGTTCTACAGCTGCGGCCTGCGGATGAGGCTACGTCAAGACCAGTTCACGGAGTCGTTTTCTGGTCAGTGCCGGCGAGTTTCACGGCTTCATCGAGTAGTGTGTCGACAATTTTGGACTCGGGGACGGTCCGCACTACCTTTCCCTTGACGAAGACTTGGCCTTTACCATTTCCGCAGGACACGCCGAGGTCTGCTTCACGGGCCTCTCCGGGCCCATTGACCACACAGCCCATGACCGCGACACGCAGGGGCTCAGGGAAGCCGTCGAAGGCGGCTTGTACCTGCGCTGTGAGCCGGTAGAGGTCGACCTGCAGGCGTCCGCATCCGGGACAGGAGACGATCTCGAGCCGACGGGGGCGCAGGCCAAGGCTGGCGAGGATCTGGTCTCCGGCTTTGACCTCCTCAACGGGAGGTGCGGACAAAGAGACGCGGATCGTGTCGCCGATGCCTTCTGTGAGCAGAACACCGAACGCGACGGCGGACTTGACCGTTCCTTGAGGAGGTGGGCCGGCCTCGGTGACGCCCAGGTGCAAGGGATAGTCGCACTGGGCGGCCAGCAGCCGATACGCCCTGATCATGACCAGGGGATCGTGGTGCTTGACTGAGATCTTGATGTCACGGAAGCCGTGCTCCTCGAACAGCGAGCACTCCCACAGAGCGGATTCCACCAGTGCCTCGGGTGTGGCTCGGCCTCCGTACTTGGTCAACAGCCGGGGGTCCAGCGAGCCGGCATTGACGCCGATGCGGATCGGGATGCCGGCTTCACCGGCGACTCGGGCGATCTCACGGACCTGGTCGTCGAAACGCTTGATATTACCGGGGTTGACCCGGACGCCGGCGCAACCGGCGTCGATGGCGGCGAACACGTACCTGGGCTGGAAGTGGATGTCGGCGACAACGGGGATCGGCGATCTCTTGACAATGGCAGGCAGCGCCTCGGCGTCGTCGGCCGAGGGCACAGCTACCCGGACGATGTCACAGCCGGCTGCAGTCAACTCGGCGATCTGCCGCAGGGTGGCGTCGACGTCGACGGTAGGGCTGGTGGTCATCGACTGCACCGAGACAGGTGCGCCATCCCCCACTGGCACGGTCTTGTCTGCCGTGCCAAGGACGACACGCCGACTAGGTCTGCGGCGAGATGCGGGAAGGATAAGCATAGGCAGATCGACTGGAGTCATGATGCCTGCTCGCGGGTAGTACGGCGCACATGTAGGAGTCGCTTGAGTACGGTGGTGGTGATACCTGTCGCGTCCAGACCCGCCGCGTGCAAAATCTCGCTGCGGCTGGCGTGCGGTAGGAAGCGATCGGGAAGCGCGAAGGAAGCCGCCTGGGTGATGGAGCCTGCGACGGCAAGAGCTTGGGCCAGCCGGGAGCCCAGCGAACCAGTGGTGGCCGTGTCCTCGACGGCCAAGACCAGGCTGTGCGCCTCGGCAAGTTTGACCAATTCCGGATCCAGTGGGTTGATCCAGCGCGGGTCGACGACCGTAGTCGGCACGCCGTGGACCTCGGCCAGTTCCGCGGCAGCTGCCAGGCACGGCGCAGCCAGCGGCCCGACTGACAACAGCAGAACCTGCGCGTGCGCCTCAGTGCGCAGAATGTCGTAGCCGCCAACGTGCCGCTGCGCGGGAATATCAGCGCCGACGCTGGCCTTCGGGTAGCGCACCACGGCGGGGCCATCATAGGCGAAGGCTTCGCGCAGCAACAGGCGCAGTGTTGCCGAGTCTCGGGGACAGGCCAACCTCAACCCTGGAACCACCGGCAGCACCGAGGCGTCCCACATGCCGTGGTGACTGGGCCCGTCTGGACCGGTGACCCCGGCCCGATCCAGCACGAATACGACCGGTAGACGGTGCAGGGCGACGTCCATGAGTACTTGATCGAACGCGCGGTTGAGAAACGTCGAGTAGATCGCCACCACCGGGTGCAACCCTCCCATCGCGAGGCCTGCCGCTGAGCAGACAGCGTGCTGCTCGGCGATACCCACGTCGAACACTCTGCCGGGGAACCGCTCGGCCATCCGTGACAGACCTGTGGGGTGAAGCATCGCCGCGGTCACGCCGACCACATCTTCGCGCTCGGCGGCGATGTGCGTGATCTCCTTGGCGAACACGTGAGTCCAGGTCTGACCGGCAGGTTCGGCCGGCCTGCCGATCGCAGGATCGGTCACACCGACGGTGTGCAGGCAGTCCTCCACATCCAGCTCCGCTGGGGAGTGGCCTCTACCTTTCACCGTGACCGCATGCACGATCACTGGCCGGTTCAGGCCTGCGGCGAAGCGGAGTGTGCTTTCCAGCGCGGCGATGTCGTGGCCGTCGACCGGCCCGACATACGTGAGACCCAAGTCGGTGAACAGGTTGCGATCGCCGGGGCGGCTCTGGCTGCGCAGCTCGGCCAGATGGGTGGCCAGGCCGCCGACGGTTGGCGAGTAGGAGCGGCCGTTGTCGTTGAGCAACACGACAACCGGTCGGTCCGGAGCGCCGCCTATGTTGTTCAGCGCTTCCCAGCACATCCCACCGGTCAGCGCTCCATCCCCTACCACCGCAACTACCCTCTTGTCGCGCTCCCCTCTCAGGGGCAAGGCCTTGGCGAGGCCGTCAGCGTAGGAGAGCGCTGTCGAAGCGTGCGAGTTCTCGATTACGTCGTGCGGCGATTCCATCCGGCAGGGGTATCCGGCCAGGCCGTTCGCCTGCCGTAAAGCGTCGAATTCGTCGGCCCGGCCAGTGAGAATCTTGTGGGTGTAGGCCTGGTGTCCGGTATCGAACACAATCATGTCGCGGGGCGAGTCGAACACGCGGTGTAGCGCGATCGACAACTCCACCGTGCCGAGGTTCGGTCCCAAGTGGCCGCCCGTAGCGCACACCTTCGCCACAAGGAAGTGGCGGATCTGGCGTGCCAAGGTGGGTAGCTGGGCGGGCGCCAGCCCGCGCAGCGCTTGAGGGCACAGCGCTTCCAGCGGGATGACAGGGTCGGGCAGAGTCGCGGTCATCAGATCACCTCACCTGAGGAGGAAGGCCGAAAATGACGTTCTCACTCGTGGTCTCGTGCTCAGCGACTTCGATCGGACCAAGCCTGCGGATGGCGTCGATGACCTCAGCGACCAGTGATTGCGGGGCCGAAGCCCCTGCGGTCACACCAATCGTGCTCACGCCGTCCAGCCACTCCGGCCGAATGTGCGTGGCGTCGTCCACTAAATATGCTTGGGTGCCCGCGCGTTGTGCCACCTCGACCAGTCGCACGGAATTGGAAGAGTTCGCCGACCCTACTACCAACACCACGTCGGACTCGGCGGCCACGGCCCTGATGGCCTGCTGTCGGTTGGTGGTGGCGTAGCAGATGTCGTCCGACGGCGGATCAACCAGATGGGGATATTTCGCGCGCAGAACGTCGACCACGTCGGCTGCCTCGTCGACGGCAAGGGTGGTCTGAGTCAGATAGGCCACCTTTCCGGGCGGCCTGATCACGATGTCTGCGACGTCCTCCGGCGTCTCCGCGAGTTGCATCTGTCCCGGCGCGGCATGGCCGAGTGTGCCCTCGACCTCCTCGTGCCCGGCGTGCCCGATCAGCACCACTTGGTAGCCGTCGCGGACAAGGCGGTGAGCCTCAGCGTGGACCTTGCTTACAAGTGGGCAGGTGGCATCGACGACCTCTAGGGCACGGCGGGCCGCTTCGTCACGCACGGCAGGAGACACCCCATGCGCGGAAAACACCACGGTGGCTCCATCGGGGATGTCGTCCAGTTCGTGGACGAATACCGCCCCCTTGGCCTCCAGCGCGGCCACCACATGAGTGTTGTGCACGATCTGCTTGCGCACGAAGACCGGCCCCTTCCTTTTCTCCAGAAGGCGTTCGACGATCTCGATCGCCCGCTCCACTCCTGCACAGAATGCGCGGGGCGAGGCAGCCAGTAACCGCCGTGGTTCGACTGTGGCCATCGGACACACTCCTGGTGATTGATTGCGGTTGACGACGAGAACTGTCGGGGGCGGCGGGCTCGGTCGTACTCGCTTTACACCGCGGCAGGCCTATTGCCCCGGAGGTCCGCCAACCATTGCCGCCGCTCCGGCAAGACCGCGGCTTCGAGGACTCCGGTCGCGTAGCGACGCGGAAGTGCCGCTAGGTTCATGGCTGCCGCCGAACGCGGCAACGGCTCGAGTGCGGCCTCGGCCTGCAGGACGTGATTTTCGATCATGTCGAGTGCAGCTTTCGCGCCGTCGGCGGCAGCGCGCTCATTAGCGCGGATGACCGTCTCCGTCTCCATGTGTTCGGACAGCAGTCCTGATCGCCCGGATCGGGGGACGCGGAGAGCGTGGAGCACACATGCTGTGTAGACACCGTTGGCCAAGTCTCGCCACAGTTGCTGGGTGGAGACGATGTCCATTAGGTCGTCAACCAGTTGCCCGCAGTCGCCGGTAGTGGCGATCGTGACCTCGACGCGGCGACGGATAATGCCGTCGCCGACGTCGATACCAAGGTCTTCGAGGGTCAACATCGCAGGCGTCGCTCATGACCAAGTTCGGCTGAATCCTCAACGCTGCTCAGCAGGTTGTCTGCTTCTCTCAGCGCGTGACTGGGTGTAGCCCTCAGAATGTCAAGATTGTTCAACCCCGGAAATATGCGCGTCGTCGGCCTCAAGAGAACCCCTTCAGCTCTGTTGAACCGAAATTAGTACGAGTTCAGGAGGCTAGAGTACGACCTGCTCGCAGCATGTTTCGTCGCGTCAATTCTGGTCGAAAGGTTAGCCCGAGGATCTCAGGATGTAGCCGACCTGCTGCCGCCGACTGCTGAAACTGTTGCTGGCACGGGGGTTTCCGTTGTGCTACGAGGAAGTGACGTGTCGGATGGAAGTGGAAGACCTTCCAGTATCGGGCGCCGTGGCGCCCGGGTGCGACTGGATCCTGATTCGGGGGCCTCGACGGAGTCGTGTCGGTCCAAGGCCGCCGGACGGGCTGGTATGTGGTGCGCACCCGAACTGTTCCTCATTTCCCTTTAATCACAAGGTAAGGGGCGACAAGCTTGAGCACATGGGAAGGGTGGCAGTGCTTCAGTCAAGGAGAGACCGCGATTTCCAGGTCGTCGAGGCCGCGCCAGGGGCCTTTGTTGCGGACGAGTTCGGCCTTGTAGAGCGAGTTGAACGCCTCGGCCATGGCGCTGGGTGTAGCGCACCGCTCGGTACTGGGCAGTCCCTGTCGGAGTGGGAGATCGCTCCTGGCTCGGGGCGGCGCTGGGTGACTGCGTTGCGCAGTGCCTGCTCGACCAGATCGGTGCGCAGGTGATCCGCGGTGGCCCAGCTGACGACTCGGCGGGAGCCGAGGTCGATCACGGTCGCGAGGTAAAGCCAGCCTTCCCAGGTGTTGATGTAGGTGATGTTCCCGCACCACCTCCTGTTGATATTCCTGCGTCGCAAGAGAAATCCCGCTTGATCAGGTCGGCTGGCGTGATCGCGGCCTGGCGCAGGAGCCGGGCGACGCGCTTGCGGGAAAGCCGATGCCCCTGGTCGGCGAGCTCGGCGTGGATGCGCGGTGCCCCGTAGGTGCCGTTCGACTCGTCGTGCACTTCGATAATCTTCTCGGTCAGTACGGCGTCGACGCGTGCGCGCTCGGACGGACCCGCGGTGCGGTGGGCGTACTATATCAGGTCTTCGGTCCAGGTGTAGTACTGTGTCCGCGACCGCCATATTCAACCCGGGCGTTCCTTCCGACAGGTCGACATAGTCAGGACTCCCTTACTGGGCCGCCAGTCGCCGTCGCGGCGAGCACTTCGACTATATGTAGCTCAGGGTGCGTCACCCCGCTTGGTCGCGATCTTCTTCTGTCAGCCGGCCTCCGAATCAGTGAGGACATTCGAGCATTCCGGAACCGGGAAGAGTACGAGGCTTTGCTGCGGCAATGTGCCGCCAACGGTGAACGGGTGGCATTCCAGCACGTGCACACCGAAAGTAAAGCCGCTGCCGCAACCGGCTGGCTTAGCCCATCTCTGATGAGTTTTCTCAACAACAAGAGCAATCTCCCGGTACTGGCGGACGAATCCTATATTCCTGAACGGATCTTGCTTACCGCCCAGGAGAGTGTCAACTGGCTCGCCCGAAACCCTGGCCCCTGGGTGTTGAAAGCCGCGACTGATTATTCCAATGGAGGTGGATATGGCGTTGCTTTCTGTTGGGATCAGAAGGCCGGCATGGCGACCGATGTTCTGGATCTCATAAAGTCGTGCGACTTGCTGGTCATTGAGCGGAAGCTGGCAATCAAAACGAATTGGTGCTTTCATTTCTCCGTTGACAGCAAGGTCAAGGTGTCGCTGATCGGTGTCACTGAACAAGTCGTCACACCTGGCGGGCGTTTCCTTGGCGGCTGGCTGGGGGAAGCGGTACCAAAACCACCTCTGGACCTTGTTGTCGCCTGCACGCGGCTTGTGGAACGCGCCGCCGGTATGGGATTCCGCGGGTGTTGTGGCGTGGATGCCGCGCTCCTATGCTCGGGTGAAACAAAGATTTTCGATCTCAATTTCCGGATCAATGGCACCACGCCCGCCTTGCTCGCTTTCGGAGCACTCGAATTCAGCTGTGGAATGTGGCGGTCCTGGAACTTGGAGATGACCTTGAAGGAAGCGGCCCACAGTATTCTATCCGCAGTGCAGAGTCGACGATTCCTTCCGATCGCGATCTATGACCCGGCGGCCACTGATAACGGTCCGGGTAACGTCCAAATCTCAGGCATTGTTCTTGGTGGTGACCGGAAAGCCGTCGCAGAAGCGGCCAAGAAGTATGAAACGGGGTTCTGCTGATGGCGGCCAAGCCTGCACATCTGATCACCGGTGCAGCGTCCGGTATCGGAGCCATCGTCGCCGAGCGACTTGCGAAGCGCGGCGACCAGTTGTGGCTGCTCGCGCGCAATGAGGTGCGTGCCAAAGAATTGGAAGACCGTTTCCCGGATAGTCGAACGCTCGTCGCTGACCTTTCTGAACCTCGGCGGTTAGCTGAAGTGCTGGAGAATCAGGACATGCCCACTCGGCTCGATTCCCTCCTGCATATCGCGGGCGTCGTTGACGTCGGTGCGGTGGCTGAGCTCGATTCCAAGGTGTGGAACGTCACCCTCGCGGTCAACCTTGCCGCCCCTGCCGAGTTGACCCGGCTGTTGCTTCCTCAGGTACGTACAGCTCAAGGTCACATTATCTTTCTCAACTCACGGCAGGGACTCCGAGCCAATGCGACATGGAGCGCCTACGCCGCCAGCAAACATGGGCTACGAGCGCTGGCCGATGCACTGCGAGAAGAAGAGCACGACAGCGGGGTGCGAGTGACGAGCATACACCCCAGTCGCACAGCGACACCGATGTTGCAAAAAGTCCACAGGCAGGAAGAGAAGGAGTACGACGCGACTCGTTGGATCAGACCCGAGTCAGTCGCCACCACAGTACTGACGGCGCTTGACCAGTCCAGGGACGCCGAGATCACTGATCTCACGATCGGCCCGGGCCGGTAGTCTCCCATCATTGACGATGGACGGTCCCTCCGATATCGCCGAAGCGGGCCAGGCGGGCCGCCTCGGTCGACGATCGCACCACGAGAATTCCAGCACCCGATCGCGCACGGCTGGCTGCAGCGAGATGATCTGGGGCCTGTCCTGTGGATCTTCGTCGGAGTGGGGGGGGCGATGCAGGCGAGGATGATCTCGGCTCGGTGGTAGGCGGCTCGTTTCGCGAACCTGGTGGCCAGGCCGCGGAATTGGTCGGGTAGCCGGGTCACGTTGCCGTGACCCGGCCCCTCAGAACCGGGGCGGGCTCACTGCATCGGCGACTTCGGCCATGCCGACCGGAGCGGGGAAGGCTGGTCGATACTTGGCCGAGGCGCTGTCGCGGCTGCGCGAAGCCGATCTGTCGCCCGGGTCGGTGACCGATCGGAAAGGGCTGGCCGGCCTCATCGTCCACCGCGACCGCTGGCCGGATGCCCGCCGTGCCCTTCATCTCTCGGACGTAGAAGCCGTCCCGGGCGCCGGAATACCCTGGTGACCGGGCTCGAGGGGAAGCCGGACGCCGTTGATGACATAAGCGAGTGTGTGGTAATGCCCGATGAGGAAGAGCAGTTCGATGAGCTGACGTTCGCTGTAGTGGCCTGCCAGGACGCGCCAAGTAGCGTCGTTGATTCTGTGGCTACGGTGAAGTTCGTCGGTGGCTTGCAGTATGGCGGAGTCGAGAGGTGACCAGGCGGGGTGCTCTGGACCATGGATGATTTGGTCGAACTCGGCGGCCGTCAGGCCGGCGTTACGTCCGAGTCGTGCGTGGTGGCCCCATTCGTAATCGCACCTGGTGAGTGCCGCGGTACGCAGGATGGCGAGTTCACGGTCGCGCGGGGGTAGCTGACCGCGAAACAGGAGGTGCAGGGCCAGAGGATTGGAGGCGTCGGCGAGTTCCGGGTGGTGGGCCAGGGTGCCGACGAGGTTGGCGTTGCCGATGCCGGGATCCGGGATTTCGGAAAGTGTCGCCTGGAACGACGCCGAGATGCGGTCGAGAGGCAGCGGAATCATGCGGGGTGTCGTCACGGCAGTACCCTTCGTGGTTCGCTCCGAGTCTCGTCCAGCCACCTCGCCACCGGCTCGGCGGCCGAGTCGACCATCGTGAAATGGTTTCCGGTCACGGTGACCGCGGTATGCGGCAAATGCCACACCGCGCCGTTGTCGGCGGCGGCGACGTGCAAAACCGGGACAGCGATCGGCGCGGGTTCCCAATCGTCCATCATGCGCAGGTATGCGCCCATCGCGCTCAACCGGGTCATGCCCACCTCGGTCACGCCCAAGGCTTTCTCACGTTCGATGAAAGCGGTGAGGAGCAGCGGCACGTCCTGGCGGACGAATCCGTTCCCCGGCCACGGGGAATCCAGTAAGACCAGCCCGGCCGGTGGCTTGCCGATGAACAGTTCCGTGACGAGGTGTGCGATCCAGCCACCGGAAGAGTGGCCGCACAGCACGTAATCGCGGTCGGCGACCAGGTTCTTGACAGCGGCCGCATGGGCGGCCGCCAGCGCCGCGCGATCGGCGGGCAGCGATTCTCCCTCGACGAAACCCGGCTGGGACAACGCGTAGACGTCGCGGCGACCGTCGAACGAGGCGGCGAAACCTGCGTACTCGCTGGGCGCGCTCAGCGGGAGCACAGAAGGAAAACAGATCACCACCGGTCCCGCCGCGCCGCTCGCGAGCCGTACCGCCGGCCGCGGCTCGGGATCGGTGAACACGGTTCGCAGCCGCGAAACCTCACGTATCATCTCCGCCGCCGTTTCCGAGGCCCCTGACGAGCACAACCGCCGGTAGATCTGCTCGAACCCCGACGGCAGAGCGGTGTGGTCCTGTGCGGTGAGATGGTCGGCGAGTGACCGCGGCGTATCGTGGTCCAGCACGATCGCCGCGGGCAGCGGGCGATCCAGTTCCCGCTCCAGCCGGTTCCGCAGTTCCACCGCCAGTAACGACGTATACCCCAGTGATCTGAAACTGGCGTCCGCGGGCAAGGGATCCGGTTCCCCGGTCACCGCGGCGGCCGCCGATCGGACGGTTGCCAATACGTCGGTTTTCACCGGTTTGTCACCGGGTACCGGTTCGGCCGACTGGCGGACCGGTTCGACGGCATCGCCGATCCAGTGGCGTTTTCGCTGGAACGGGTACGTCGGCAGCGTCGCGTACGCACCGGCGCCGAGATACCACTTCACCGGAAATCCTCGCGTCTGAGCGTCAGCTACCGCACGTTCGAACCGGCACAGATTCCCCTCGCCGGAGCGAAGGCTGGCGATCGTGACGACATCGGCGATCTGCTCGACGGAGGAAGTCAGCACCGGGTGCGGGCCGACCTCCACGAACCTGCGGTGCCCTCCGTCGGTCAACGCCCGGATCGTTCGTTCGAACGCGACAGGCTCCCGGAGATTGAGGTACCAGTACTCAGGTGTGAGCGTTCCGGTATCGACCAGCGTTCCGGTCACCGTCGAGTAGTAGGGAATCGAGCCCGACCGGGGAGCGATCCCGTCCAACTGGGCGAGCAGTTCGTTCCGGATCTCGGCGATCCCCGCCGAATGCCCCCGGAAATCGGCCGGAATCCTGCGCGCGCCCGGAATCCGCGCCACGGCAGCCTCGATCACTGCCACATCTCCCGATACGACCACCGATCGTGGATCGTTGACCGCCGCGACCGTGAGCCCGTCTCCCCAGGCTTCGCTGTCCGCGTTCAGCGGAAGCCACGCCATCGCGCCGGGGACCCGGCGGAGCAGCTTGCTCCGCACCGCCACGATCCGGGCCGCATCCGGCAACGACAGTCCGCCCGCGACGTGAGCCGCCGCGATCTCGCCTTGGCTGTGCCCCACCACGGCGTCCGGCTCGATGCCGTACGACTGCCACAGCCGGCTCAGCGCCACCATGACCGCGAACAACGCCGGCTGCACGACATCCGCGGTCTCTTGCTCGACCGCACCGGTCAGAACCTCGGACAGCTTCCAGTCGACATAGGGCCTCAGTTCCTGCTCACAGTGGGCAATGGATTCCGCGAATACGGCGGATTCCCGGAGAAGTTCACCGGCCATTCCCGGCCATTGCGCACCTTGCCCGGAGAACATGAACACAGCAGGCCCTGGGGCACTGGCCGTGCCTACCACGAGGCTGGGGCTCTCTCCGCCGTTGACGAGCGCCTCGAGCGTCGCCTGATGGTCTCGGAGCACGACCGCTCGATGCTTCAAACTCGTCCTGGTCGCGAGCGCTCGTGCGACCGAGCCCGTAGTCCATTGTGGATTCCGCCGCACCGCTCCGAGCAGCTTCGTGGCGGTGGCACGTAGCGCCGGTGCGGTTCGGGCGGTGAGTACCCACGGCGCCGTGTCCGCTTCGGTGCAAGGCGTCGCCCGCTCCGGCGGGGCTTGTTCGAGGATCACATGGGCGTTGGTACCGCTGAGACCGAACGCCGACACTCCGGCGCGGCGTGGCCGGTCCGTGTCCGGCCAGGGAATGGGCTCGAGCAGCAGGCGTAGGGCGCCGGCTGACCAGTCCACGTGCGGATTCGGCGCCTCCACGTGCATCGTCCTCGGCAGCGTGCCCTGCCGCATGGCCAGCACCATCTTGATCACCGAGACGAGCCCCGATGCGGCTTGCGTATGGCCGATGTTGGACTTGACCGAACCCAGCCACACGGGCTCGTCGCGCGCCACGCCGTAAGTGACCGACAACGCTTGCGCCTCCACCAGATCACCGAGCGGGGTGCCGGTACCGTGCGCCTCCACCACGTCGACATCGGCCGCCGTCAACCCGGCGTTGCGCAGTGCCTGCCTGATGAGCCGTTGCTGAGCGGGACCGCTCGGCGCTGTCAAGCCATCGGAGGCACCGTCCTGGTTGACCGCGATCCCGCGGACGACAGCGAGCACACGGTGGCCTAGTCGCCGCGCCTCCGACAAACGCTCGACGACGATCGCGGCGGCGCCCTCCGACCAGCTGACGCCATCCGCGTCCGCGGCGAACGCCTTGCACCGGCCGTCCGGCGCCATCGCCCGCAGCCGGCTGAACTCGACGAAGCCGGCCGGCGTGCAGATGGCGGTCACGCCTCCGACCAGCGCGCTCGAGCACTCGCCACGCTCGATCGCGCCGACGGCCAGATGCAACGCCGTGAGCGAGGACGAGCAGGCGGTGTCGATGGTGATCGCTGGACCCCGCAACCCGAGGAAATAGGCCAACCGGCCGGCCGCGAAGTGTCCCGCGATCCCGTTCAGCAGAGTGCCGTCGAAACTGTCCGGTGATTCGGACCATCGCGGCCCGTAGTCCGTGGGCATCATGCCGACGAACACACCCACATCCGTGTCTCGCAAGGGCTCCGTCGCGATCCCCGCTTGTTCCAGGGTCTCCCAGGTGACCTCGAGCAGCAGTCGCTGCTGGGGATCCATGGTTCTCGCGTCCCTCGGCTTGACGCCGAAGAACTCGTGATCGAAGTCGGCGATGCCATCGATGAACCCGCCCACGTCGGTCATGGACTTGTTCGGTGTGCTCGGGTCCGGGTCGTACAGGTCGGTCGGCCAGCCTCGATCCGTGGGGAACCGGCTGCGGACGTCACGGCCGTCGATCAGCGCCTGCCACAGCTCGTCCGGTGACCCGATGCCACCGGGTAGCCGGCACCCCATTCCCACGATCACCACGGGATCGTCCGGTTCTTGTGTCCGCGCGACGTGACTCGCGCTCTCGCCCTGACCGGTTTCCGGCGCTTCGGCCACCTCCGCGGAACGGCCTCGGTGCACGACTCGTCCATGGGCGTCGACCGCAGCGAGGTCGCCGGTCCTGAACCAGCCGTCGGGGGTCATCGCGGCGCCGCTCGCGCCGGGTTCGTGTAGGTAACCACGGAAGAGGGACGGGCCGCGGAACTGCAGCTCCCCATCGACCACCCGGACCCGGGCCCCGGAGACGGGTGAACCGACCGTGCCGGCGACGACGTCGTCCGAATCGCCGGGACGGGTGAACGTTCCGGCTCCCACTTCAGCCGTACCCCACTGCGTGACCAGCCGGGCACCGAGTTTTCGCCGGATCCCTTCGACCAGCGCCGGCGATGTGGCCGCGCCTCCGGTGCGCACCTCACGCAGGGCCAGGTTCCGGGCAGCGCCGAACCTGCCGGCGATGTCGTCGAGCTGCCCAGGTGCCGCGTATAGGACGGTGGCGCCGACAGCGGCCGCCAAGCCGAAGAACCGGTTCACGTCCCACTCCGGGAGCAGCACCTGCCGCCCCCGCGCGAACAGGCTCACATGGATGGACTGCAGGCCGAACGGGTGGGTGAAGGGGGCAGCACTGACCACCACATCGGTCTCCGCGGCAGCGCCGCTCGCGGCCACCGCGGCCGCATTGGACAGCAATCCGTCATGACTGTGGATACAGATCTTCGCTCCTGAAGAAGGCACCAGCACGAACGGCGCATCGGGAGTCACCTGGACCGGTCCGGGCCGATGACCGGACCACTCGTCCAGGTGGACCCGCCAGGTCGCCGGGTCCACGACCACGGCAGGGGCCACTCGCTCCAGCAAGGTCTGTGCCGCGGCTGGATCATGCCCGGGCAGCGGAACCATGACTGCACCGATCGAGGCGACGGCCAGGTGCAGGGTCAGGAATTCCCAGCCATTGGGCAGCCGTGCCGCGACCACCTCGCCCGGTTCGATTCCTCGCTCCTGCAAGCCTCGTGCCAACGCGTCGGCGTCCGCCTGCCATTGCCGCCAGGTCCAAGACCGTTCGCCGTCCGTCGCCGCGATGTCTTCCGGTGCCGCGGCGACTGCGGCCGAGAACACCGCCGGAAGCGTGTACCCCGCCAAGCCTGCCGACGGTGGATCGACATGGTAGTCAGCGGTGGTGATCCTCATGCAACGTTCCCAGGGACGAATTCCTGGTGGTCATCGCCGGAGTGCGCGCCCTGCGCCGAGAGGCCGGCCTGGTTCAGGATCTGGGCGGCCAGCTGAGTGATGCTCATGCCCTTCATGATGTCCATGACCCGCAGCCGGACACCCAGTTCGCGTTCGATCCAGGAGTTGATCTCCACGGTGAGAAGGGAGTCGAGGAGGTTCGCCAAGGAGGTGTCCTCCTCCAGCTCATCGCTCGGTACGCCCAGGACCGTGGCGATCCGTGCCCTGAGTTGCGATGTGAGAAGGGCCAGACCTTCCGCCTCGGGCCGGGTTTGCAGCTGACGGCGCAGCGAGGTTCCCGATGCGGTACCGGCATCGAACTCGGCCGGCGCGAGGCTCGTGGTGGTCAACTCCTGGTAGCGCGGTTGCGTATCGACGGTGATTCCGTGGCGACGGAAGAACTGGGGCCAGTCCATCCGTACCATCCCGACTTGCGAGGCCGTGGCCGTCAGCAGGGCCATCAGGGTGCCGAACGTTTCCTGTGCGGTGGTGCCGCGCATTCCTCGCGCCGCGACCGCCCGTGCCACGTCCTTGTGCCGCGCGACATATCCCACGTCGGTGATCGCCCCCAAGTTCACCGACAGGGCGTGTCGGCCGCTCGCGCGGCGCACCTGCGCGAGGTGGTCGAGGAAAGCGTTGGCCGCGGCGTAGTTCGCCTGTCCGCGGTTGCCGATCAGGGACGTCGCGGAGGAGAAGAGCACGAACGCCTCGAGCTCACGATCAGCCGTGAGTTCGTGCAGGTTCCAGGCACCCTGCACCTTCGGCCCGAGCACCCTATCCAGGCGTGACTCGTCCAGATCGGCCAGTAGAGCATCGTCGAGAACCATCGCGCAGTGCAGGACACCCCGTAGTGGCGGCAACTCCCGATCGATGCGGACGAGCAGGTCCGCCATGGCGGACCTTGACGTGACATCCACCGCCGCATCGAGAACATGGACGCCCCGGTCCCGGAGATCGGTGATCCGGTCCTGCTGGTCGCGGTCCTGGGCGCCAGTCCGGCCGACGAGCACCAGGTGCTGCACACCGGCGTCGGCCAGCGCGTCGGCCATGGCCGATCCGACCCCACCCAAGCCGCCGGTGACCAGCCAGGTCCCGGCCTGTGCCGCCGCCGACAGGTTCGACGACCGCGGCGGCCGGGCCGCGATCCCCTGTTGGTCCATGGCGACGATGAGCTTGCCGACATGCTGGGCGGTGGACAACTGCCGGAGCGCGGATCCCGCCTCGGAGGGGTGGAAGACGCGGTGTGGCACCGGCCGGAGGGTGCAGTCCGTCATCAGGTCGAAGATCTTGCCCAGCTCGTCGCGGACCGCTCGAGGGCGTTCGGAGAGCAGGTGCCGAAGGTCGAAACCGATGTAGGTCAGGTTCCGGGTGAACGACCGCAAGCCGAGTTTTCGATCGGTCAGCGAATCGTGTTTGCCGATCTCGACGAACCGTCCGAACGGTGCCAGGCAGGACATGTTGCGGGCCAGCGCCTCACCGGAGCTCGCGCTCAGGACGACGTCCACCCCGGCCCCGCCGGTGATCGCCATGATCTCGTCCGCGAAGGCCGGAGTCCTGGAATCCATGACATGCGGGACTCCCAGCGACCGAAGCAGTTCTCGCCTGGCCGGGCTGCCCGCCGTCGCGAAGACCTCGGCGCCGCACAGCCGGGCGACCTGGATCGCGGCCAGCCCCGTTCCACCGGTGGCCGAATGGATCAAGATCCGCTCGCCGGGCTGGAGCCGCGTCAGCGTACGCAAGGTGTGCCAGGCAGTGAGGAACACGACGGGGACCGACGCCGCCTCGTCGAAACTCAGCCCCTCCGGTTTGGCGACGACGTTGACGGCATCCAGGGTGATGTGCGAGGCAAGGGTGCCTTGGGCGCTGCTGATCGCGACCACGGGATCACCGATCCGCAGGCCGTAAGCCTGGGCAGCCTGGTCTCCGACCCGTGTGACGACTCCGGCGCACTCGGTCCCGAAGCGGTAGCTCCGGCTGGACTCCAGCTGCGGGACCTGCCCCAGCGCCGTCATCACATCGATGAAGTTCAGGCCTGCGCTCAAGACCTCGATCTCGACCTCGCCCGATCCGGGCGCCGGCCGTTTCGTCACCTGGTAGGTCAGATTGTCCAGTGCGCCCGCGACTGGCGTCTGGAGCGCGAAGCCCGAGCCGGCGGGCAACTGGGACGAGGCGGTCGGGGCATGGGCCTCGGCGGCTGTGGTCGTCACGAGCCGGCGAACGAAGCGTTCGCCACCTCGCAGAGCGATTTCATGTTCGTGGCCGCTGCGCCAGAGCTCGGCCCAGACTGCGTCTCCTTCACCTGCTGCGGGTTCTCCGTCCAGGTCGATCATGGTGCATCGCGACTCGGGTATTTCGAGGCCGGCGACCAAGCCGAGCCCCCAGGTAGGAGCGCTTTCCAGGTGAACTGTGTCCGTGCGGAAGGGATGCGCTCCCCGCGTGATCAGAACCAGCCTCGGCACGTCTTCGTGCGCGGCACGGGAAAGGGCCTGCGTGAGATCCACGATCTCGAGGCAGGTGTCCCTGATCGCCGGGTAGAGCATGTCCGGGGCGGCTGTCGCCGATGCGGTGTTCCCGAGATGCAGGACACCTTCCAGCTTGATGGCCTCGAACACCGGAGCGTAGTCCTCGGGATGGCCACGGCGTACGGTCGCCGAATCACCGGTCCACTCGGCGGAGTCGCCGTGCCGGACGAAGATCGGGCGCCCGCCGCGTTCGGTGATGCGTCGGCCGAGATCGGCGCCGAGCCCGGTCGATTCCCCGGCGATGAGCCAGGCGCCACACCGCTCCGGTCCCGTACCGCCGGGTGCGGCCGCGCGGGTCGCTTCCGGCTGTACCGGCGTGCGGGCGAGCAGGACTGCCTGCGCGCCCGCCCCGATGTGACCGGGATCCCCTAGCGCGGTCGCCTGGTCGTAGCCTGCCGCGCGCAGCCGTTCCTGCCACGCGGTGGACGGCAGCAGCGGCCCATCCTCGCGAAGTTCGGTGTCCTGGAACAGCCACCACCCGGAGGTGAGCCCGAAGGACAGATCCAGCCAGCGGTTTCCGGGAGTGGCCTCGATCATCGCCAGCACACCACCCGGGGCGACGACCTGGCGGATCCGGCGCAGGGTGGCGGTGACATCGGTCGTGGCGTGGACGACGTCCGAGGCCACGACCAGGTCGAAGGAGCCCGCCTCGAGGCCCTGGCCGGTCAGGTCTCGCTCGAGGTCGAGCGTCCGGCATTCGACGACGGGCTCGTCCCGGTAGCGTTCACGCGCGCTCTGGACGAGCGTTTCCGACAAGTCGGTGAACAGGTACTCGTACCGGTCGGTGGGCAGCGCCGGCAGCACGCCGGCGGTGAGGCCGCCGGTTCCGCCGCCCACCTCCAGCACACGGAGGGTGCGACGGCTGTCTGCGGTGTCCGCCAGCAGGCGCACCGCGTGGGTCACGAGCTGGTTGTAGAACCGGGCGACCGGGGAATTCCGGTAGATCGGTTCGATGAGCGACGCCGACCCGGCGGGGAACAGCAGTTCCAGCGGATCGATCCGGCCGGACAGGATGTCGCCGAGCCGTCCGCCGGTTTCCCGGATCACCTGGAGCTCCGAAAGGCAGGACGGATAGCGGTCCACCATGTCGGCCCACTGCCGGCGCGGGTCGAGGTCGAAGTCGCGCTCGACCCGGAAGCGCGCGTCGTGCTCGCTCAGGAAACCGTCTTCGACCAGGAAGCGCAGGAATCCGGCGAAAGCCCGTTCGTATCGTGGCAGGACGTCCGGGTAGTCCTGCACTGAGAAAACGGTTCCCTCGACCGGCTGATGGCCCAGCGCGGTAAGGCACTCGGCGACGTAGGCCGCGCAAAGCGCGCGCATGTCGGTCTGGTACACGCTTCCGTACGTTCGGCGCCGCAGCCTGTCGGCCAGTGCGCCGCACATCGGTTCCAGCGCGGCTTGTAACTCGTCGGGCCCCAAGGTGACCGCGCTGTTCCGCACTTCGGAGCTCGTCCGCCCCCTGGATCGCCACACGAGTTGCTGGAGCTCCGCACCGGTATCGGTCGTGGCGGATTCACGCACCAGCTTGCCGCGAATCGGCATCAGCTCCGCGAGCAGTTGCCCGTCGCCGTCGAAGACCTGCACGTCGACGGAGAATCCCGTGGTGTCGAGTTTGCGGACCCGAGAGTGACACCACACCGGCATGGTGATTTCGCCGTAGACCCGAACCCGGTCGATACCGGTCGGCAGGACGGAGTAAGGGATGAGCTCGCCCGGGCGGTCTTCCGAAGGATTCAGGATCGCGACCTGCAGGCAGGCGTCCAGCAACGCGGGGTGGAACAGGTATCCGGTCAGCCGGTCGGTCAGCACATGCGGGGTTTCCACCAGCGCCAGTGACTCACCCGTGCCGATGTGCAGCCTGCTGATGCCGGTGAAAGCGGGACCGTATGCATATCCGGCACGGCGCAGAGCACCGGATACGTCCGCGCCGTCCCGGGTCACCCGGCAGCGGGCGCGAATGGCGTCCAGGTCGACCTTCTGTGCGGAGAGGTCCGGGGCGGCTATCCGGCGGAACCGGCCACGTGCGTTCCGGATCCAGGTGTCCTCGCGCACCGACCGGGAGTGGACGTCGAAGGTGCCCTCGTCGGGATCGAGTTCGATGCGCGTGATCTGGGGTTGCCCCTCGGTGAGCACGCAGGGGCGCTCGTACTCCACGAACTCCAGGCCACACAGGTCGCCGGTCAGCGAACGGGCGCTGACCAGCGCCCCTTCCAGATAGGAAGCACCCGGTACGACGATGTTGTCGAACACCTCATGGCCCAGGACCCAGGACAGCCGATGATCTCCCCACTTCACCTCCCAGGTTGGCCTCGGCGCGTCGATCGGCCGGAGCATGGGGTGGCTCTGCACGGCGATGCGCCGCTTGCGCGACAGTTCACTCTCGTGCCAGAACCGTTCCCGGATCCAGGGGTTGGTGGGCAGCTCCATTGCCGGGGCGCCCGCTGGATAGCGACGGTTCCACCGGATGTCCCGCCCGGTGACGTACAGCTTTCCCAAGGTCTTGGAGATGCTGTCCCAGTCGTTCGCGCCACGTTTGAGCGACGAGAGCACGAGCACGTGGGGATGCGTGTCACGGAGGCTCTCGTTGATCGCATTACCGAGTACAGGATGCGGGCTCAGCTCGATGAAGGTATCGAATCCGTCGTCCGCCATCTCCTGGATCGCCGACGAGAACAGCACTGGCTGCCGGAAGTTCTCCCACCAGTACGGTGCCGACAACACCGCACCCGACACCCGGCGGCCCGAGACCGTCGAGTACATCGGAATGGTCGTGTCCCCGCCTTTGACGCCGTCCAGCTCCTCCAGCAGCTTTTCGCACAACGGATCCATGTCGGGGCTGTGACAGGCGCAGTTCACCCGCAGCAGCCGGGTGAACACACCCCGTCCCTCGAGCTCGTCGGCCACCGCCTTCAGCACTTCCCGGCGACCGGAGAGGGTCGAGGAATCCGGGCTGTTCACCGCCGACAACCACAGCGCGCCGGGATGCTGTTCGCACAGTGTCAGCGCTTCTGCCCGGTCCACCGCGGCGAACAGCATTCCGCCGGTCGGGTCGGCGAGTTCCTGGATCGCGGCGCGACGGCAGATCACCTTCAGCGCCGTTTCCAGGTCGAGGGCTCCGCTGACGTAGGCGGCGGTGATCTCACCCATGCTGTGGCCCGTCACCCCGTCGGGTTCGAGCCCCGTCGACTTCAGCAGCTCCACCAGCGCCACCTGCAACGCGAACATCGTCGGCTGGAGACAGTGGGTGTGGTTGATGGGGGAGGACTGTTCGTCCGCGGCGGTCAGTGCTTCGTGGATCGACCAGTCGAGATATTGGCGGGCGACCCTGTCACACTCCATGATCGTCGCTCGGAAGACCTGGCTGGTCTCCAGCAGCTCGCGGCCCATGGCGAACCACTGTGGGCCCTGGCCGTTGAAGACGAAGGCAAGCTTGCCGGCATTCCCGGCTTCGCCGGAAATCGCACCGGAGGACTCCTTCCCTTCGGCGTACGCGCGCAGCTCCGCGGCGACCGCCTCCGGAGTGGTGGCCGTGACAGCGAGGCGATGACGGTGGTGGCTCCGGCGCAGAGCCAGGTTCGCGCCGAGCCGGTGAAGGTCCGGCCGGCCCGATGCCACCCGGTCCGCATGAGCGGCGGCCAGGAGCCGCAAGGCCGGCTCGCTGCGGGCGCTCAGCGTGAGCAGCGCCGGTGCCGCTTCGTCCTCCGGCGTAACCGGCGCGGACGTGGGCTCGGGCGGATCCATGAGGATCGCGTTGGCGTTCGTGCCACCGAAGCCGAACGAATTGACGGCGGCCACCGGCCGCTCGTAGTACGACGGCCAGTCGAGACCGGCCTGCGGTACCCGCATCCGCCACCGCTCGAAGTCGATCTCCGGGTGCGGCTCGGCGAAGTGCAGGCTCGGCGGGATCCGGCGGTGGTGTACGGACAACGCGGCTTTGATCAACCCCGCGATACCGGCGCCGCCCTCCAAATGCCCGATGTTGGTCTTGATCGAGCCGACGAATGCGATGCGCTCCGGTTCCCGCCCGACGGCCAACGTGCGGCCGAGCGCCGCGGCCTCGAGGGGATCACCCACCGGAGTGCCTGTGCCGTGGGCCTCGACATAGCCGATATCACGTTCGGCCACACCTGCGTCGGCGAGCGCCGCCCGGAAGTTGGCTTCCTGTTCGACGTCATTGGGCACGGTGATTCCCTGGGTGCTGCCGTCCTGGTTGACGGCGGTGCCGGCGATCACCGCGTAAATCCGGTCACCGTCGGCCTGTGCCAGCCGCAAAGGTTTGAGAACGACGACGCCGGCACCCTCACCGCGGACGTAGCCGTCGGCCGTCGCGTCGAACGCCTTGGACCTGCCTTCCGGCGAGAGCATGGCGGCTTGACTCAAGGCGATGGTGCCCTGCGGCGCCAGCATCACGTTGACCCCACCGACGATGGCCAGGGTGCTCTCGCCCCGGCGCAGGCTCTGGCACGCCTGATGCACAGCCACCAGCGAGGACGAGCAGGCCGTATCGATCGTCATGCTCGGGCCTCGCAGATCCAAGGTGTACGACAGCCGGTTCGACAGGATACTCATGTACATGCCGGTGGCCGAGTGCGTGCCGAGCCCTTCGATCTCCTGCGGGGCGACCTGCAGCCAGCTGTAATCCTGGCTGCAGGCACCGACGAACACCCCGGTCCGGCTTCGCGCCAGGCCGTCCGGGGCGATGCCGGCGTCCTCCAGTCCTTCCCAGCAGACCTCGAGCAGGAGACGTTGCTGGGGATCCATTTGCTCCGCGACGCGCCCCGGAATATCGAAGAATGCCGCGTCGAAATGGTCGACCTGGTCCAGGAAACCGCCGAACCGGGAATTCATCCGCCCGGCCTGCTGGTAGCTGTCGGCGAAGTAGTGATCGATGTCCCACCGTTCTCGTGGAACCTCACGGATCGCGTCCGTGCCGTCCGCCAGCACCTTCCACAACGAAGCAGGCCCGGTGGCGCCGCCGGGAAACCGGCAGCCGATACCGATGATCGCGACCCGGTCGCCGTCGTCTTCAGCGTATGCCATGAGATTCCTCCACGTTCGTGATGTGGAAAAGCACCGTCAGTACTTGTGAGGTCGCGCAAACGTCCTGAGGTGCTCGCACATCGGGATACCCAGGTGCGGCAGGAAAGGGGTAACGGCCGCCATACCATGAGCCATTCGGCCTGCGACGGCCCAGCAACCAGGACAAACCACGGCGCACGCTGCTGTCCGCGGCGGTCAGCCCGGCGTGCACGAGTGTCTCCAGCGCCCATGCGGTCTCCAGCTCCGCCGAGACGGTGACCGCCATGCTGTCGGACTCCGCCCCGGACCAGCTGCCGTCCGGCTGCTGGCGGCGCCGCACGAGATCACGCACAGCCGCGACCTGGGGGTGGTATCCGAACCGGGCCAGCACGATGGTCACCGGCCGGACCACGTACCAGATGGAGTTGTAGTAAAAGCGGTTGGCGCCGAAGTCCCCGGCAGGCTTCTGGGATCGTGTAAGAAACGTCAGCGCATCGTCGAGAGAATCTGGCTTGGCTTCGCTGGCCAGCAGTGCGATCAGCGCGAAAGCGGTGACGGAGGGCATCGACTGAAATCCAGGGGGAACGCGTGGATCGACCAGATCCCAATTTCCCTTGCGGTGCTGCTGGCTCCTCAAGAAATCTGCTCGTTGCCATGCTGCTTCGCGAAGTCCAAGCCGTGCCAGCGTGTCGATGTACTCGCCACTGGTTTCCGTGCAGTAAGACGCCGGCCCGATATCCGGGATTCCGGAGTGAATCATCCCGTTCGGCGCTTCGCAGGAATGAAGAAACCGCAGTATTCCGCTGACGACCGCCTCGTCCTTGAATCCGACCGTGTCCTGCCACAGGGCGAACGCCTTGAGAGCGTTGACCGAATCCCAGTTGTGAAATACCAGCGAGGCGGGATCCTCGGCGATGGAGCCATCGGGTAGTCGGCAGCTTCGAAGATACTCCAGCGCGTCGATGACCAACTCGGGAAGGGTCATCTGATTGCGGTCGAGTAGGCGTGCTAGCTGTCGCTCGGCCCCGATGGAAGAGCGTTTCCCTGCGCGATTCGGCGTGTACGTCGTACTCATGACTGATCACCGGTACTCGGCGAGTCGAATATGACCGGCAATTCACGAAGACCATTGAGGGTAAAGGTAGGCCGAAGCACCAAGGCCTCGGGTGGCACCGCCAGGCGGAGGTCGGACATGCGCCCGATGATGACGTCAAGTGCTGTCTGAGCCCCGACGCGCCCCAGCGCCGCTCCGGTGCAGTAATGTTTGCCGCCACCGAAGCCCAGGTGTGCCGTCTTCTCGCGGTCGAGGGAGAACCGGTCCGGCTCGGCGAAATGATCGGGGTCGCGGTTGGCCGAACCGAGCGCGACGATCACCAGTTCGCCGGCGGGGATACGTTGACCGCCCACAGTGACCTCCTCGCTGGAGAAGCGCCACTGGCCGAGCCGTGCCGGTCCGTCGAACCTCAGAAACTCTTCTACCACGGCCGGGATGGACGACCGTTCGGATTGTACGGCCGCCGCCAGTTCTGGCCTTAGAAGCAGTCCGAGGACGGCGGTGCCGGTCAAGGTCGCCGTCGTGTCGGTCCCGGCGATGAACGCATGTATGAGCAGGGTGACGATGTCCTCGGTGAGCCCGCCGTCCCTCTTTAAAATCTCGGAGACGGACGTGATCAGTCCGTCCTCTTGTGTCGGAATTCGGCGATTCACATACGCGGTCAGTAGTTCCGCGCAGTTGTGTGCGGCGGCGCGAAGTAAAGTCTCGTCCTGTTTGGCATCGAGAGACACTGCGCGTCTCATGAATTCCAGAAACGTCCCGCGGTCACATTCCGGAATTCCGTATGTCTCACACATGACCGTCACGGCGACGGGAACGGTGTACTCTGCTATCAGGTCAATTCGTTCACCGCTCGGTATCGCGCCGAGGAACAGTTCGGCGACTTCCCGGATCCGAGGGGCGCGGGCCTTGGCTCGTGCCGGCGTGAAGAAGGCCGCTATCGGGGCCTTGAGCCAGCCGTGTTCGGGAGGGTCCGAGCTGGAGAGATTGCGACCGAACGCGGCCAGCATGTCCGTGGAAGCCGATCTCCAGTCGACCTGCTCCCAGGCCTGTGGATACTGACGTGTGTCACTGGCGAATCGTGGATCGGCCAGAACCAGCCGCACGTCGTCGTACCGGGTCACCAGCCAGCAGGACAGCCCGTTCGGCAGCCGCACCCGGGGTACTGGTCGATACTTTCGAAACCAGGCCAGTACGGCGTTGGGGTCGGTGTAGAACGCGTCATCGAACGGTTCGTCAATATTTCGCGGCCGAACCGGGCGGCATTCATCGACAGAGTGAGATTCAGCTGCGTTGATCATAAGTACGCTACCTCGGTTCCGCGTCGAAGGCACAAAGCGCCGGTTCCCCGCACACCCTTCCTGAACTCGCACGGTTGGCATGCCTGGCTCGCCAAGACTGCCCTGGAACGTCTTCGGAGCTAACTTTCTCCAGGTCTGCCGACAGATGAAGCAGGCTGCTCTCAGGTGAGACCGACCATAGTCGTGATCGCTCACGGTCTCCGACTTCATTGGCTGGTGGCCAGACTATGTCGGGATCCCGGCAGAGGGGAACTGTCAATCGGGCACTGATCATTTACGAAAGGCCACCTGCCGGTAATTCCGGCAACGCGTCCGGTGGGCCTGCGGCTCCTCGGTCGATCCGACACGACGGTTCTCCCCAGTAGCCCATTTGTCCCGGATCAGGTGCCTCCTCGACGAGCGCCTCTAGCTGCCAGGCACGAGAGACCCCGTCGTCAGCGGTCCTGGCGGCCATACGTGAACCGCCAGGACCAGGCGTGAGCCTGGCATTACTGACCACCTTGAGCGTCTTGCCCGCCGCTGAGGCCGCGATCGGCCGTGTCCCTCGGCCGCAGCGAGATGGTCGCTGGACACACCCGCTTCCTCTGGTCATCGTCGAGCGTCGAGTAGGCCGGTCGAACGGATGGCGTGTCATTCGCTTCACCGGCGCGCTCAGCGAGGGACGGTCGTTTGCGAGCATCGCAAACTGCGACTGGAGTGCTAGCTCCGGGTCTTGGGGGGCTAGCAGGCTGGCCTGAACGGGTTCGATTGGTTTCGATCGCTTTTCAGGTCGCGGGGTGTGGTTGATGGCCCGTTCAGCGGGCTGGTGCCGGTTCCGCGCTCGACTCGGACCGCGACGGCCTGACCGAGGGCTTGGGGCCGCCGCGAAGCACGGCAGGTCTGCGCTGGTGGAGATATACTAGAATAACAACGACGAAGCCTGAGAGTGCGACATTGCCGATTCTTGTGCACCTGCTCTTAAGTTGGAAGCTCTCCCTTTTTCGGCGGTTCATTGTCGTCTCCACGCTCCATGAGTCTCATGATCTCTTCTCCGATGGTGGACTCTGCTGTATCCTGGTGGTCTTCCTGTCGTTGCTTGTTGAGTAGTTCTCGGATTCGCTTCAACTCTGTTGCGATTTCCTTCAGCTTTGCTTCTGGGGCCGCAGACGACGTTGCTTCGGTCATTGAACGAATGAGCATCATGTCTAGTGGAAACTCGTCCTCATATGGTTCGCCATTGTTGTCGGTGTAGGAAATCTTCACGACCACCTGATCTGGCGTCGGCTCAAAATTGACGAACTGGCCACCAACAGAACGGCCGGAGTAGTAGATGTTTTCGAGCGACAACCCAGGAGGCATGACCGGTATGGGCACTGCATAGCGTCGCTTCAAGAATGGCGTGACGCTCTGCCTGGCTTTTTCGGGCTCAGGATCCGGGATGGGCGGATCGAACGACACCCTGACGTTGCGGGCCATGCTGGGGCCATGGTTCTTGATGACGAGCTTCTGGCTCCCGCGGACGTACGGCACGTTTTCGAGCCCGGCGGTGACCATCGGCCGGCTGCGGTTCTTACTGTCGCGACGAGCTTGCCTGAGCGTGCGTACACCGTTGAAGGCGGCTACGGCTGCTGAAGCCCCTCCAACTCCTGCGGCACTTGCGGCAAACCAGGCCGGTTCTAGCCAGCTCACGTTGATGGCTCCTTTGACTTCTGTCATCTGGCACGAGTGGAGGTTAACCTGTCCACTCCTCATTCTGCCCTACGGTGATTGGATCAAAGTCGCAGCTCGTGGATGTAGATCGATCACCGTCGGGCGAGCGAGCGGGGTGTCAGGGTGCTACGAAGACAAGAGGTCGACGAGGGAGTCGAGTATGCGTTGTCATTTGTGGATGCGGGAGGTGTTGGTCGACCGCGGCGCGGTTCTGGCCGCGACGGACTGGGAACGGGAATTGCAGGTGTATCCGGCTCTCCGCCCCTCCCGAAAGCCATGCGTGAGGCCTATACTGCCCCCGTCCTCGAAGCCGCCGAACTCGCCCGCGACGAACTCGTGCTCGGTGCGTCATCGAGTCTTCGTTAGCTGCAACGGATCCCGCAAACGGGCGTGGGCGGGCAGAGTGGAGAGCCCGCTGGCCGTCACGGCGAACGGCTCGACGTCTGGATCAAGCAGATCGATGCCGCCGACGCTGCCGCATAGCGCCGGCGCTGTCGAAGGCAACGTCAACTTTTGGATGATCAAAAGAAAGAAGGTATGGCCTGGTCTCCTTCAACCTGCTCGGCAAGCTCGCCGTCGCTTGCGTGCGGTGTCTCGGTGTCTGTCCGAAACGCGCTCTCAGCCACCGAGCGGGCGCCCGGTCTCGACGAGATGACTCACTTCGGGCGTGAGCTGGTTGCCCGCCCCGAGTTTCTTGATCAGCTCGGCTACGCCGGCTGTCCGCAAGCCCGCTGTTGTCAGCTCGCCGTTGAAGCGCATGCAGTACGTGCGGGATGCGTGAAAGGCATGTGCCCTGCGGAGCATCTCCTGCTGGCCGGCGATCGTGCTTCGCCAGGCGTCACCCACCGGCAACCGGGTCAGTGCCAGGCGATCGGGCAGAACGACCTCGAGCGCTGCGTGGTACTGGTGCTCGGGCGCCTTGCGATGCGATAGTGACCGGGCGCTGTGGTCCGCTACCTCGCCGGGGTCCTCGTAGGGCTCGAAGAGATGTCGACGGACCTTGAGGATGCTCGGGTCAAACGCCAGACCCGGCGCGAACTCGTCCGCAACCCAGGAGTGGAACCTGTCCGGCGCCACGTTGTCAGAGCGTTGAAGGAAAACCATCAGCCTTAACACGCCCTGGTCGCCGCACGGTGCAGGGTCGGCGAGGCGGTCGACGACGGTGCTCGAGCCGTCGCCGAGGGAGCTGTAGCCGACGGTCTCCTCGAAGATCACCGGATCGTCCTGGATGAGCGGCCCGACGTTGGCGATGAAGCGGCCGACGTCCTCGTCGGTGAGGAACGTCGGTTCAGGGATGCCGTCGAAGCGCAACTCCTCCGGCAGCCACCAATCGACACCCGGAACCCGCGGCCAGAGGTCACCTTCGTCGTAGGAGACCCAATGGGTCCACAGGGAATGGATGCCAGGAAGCCGGCATGCGACCTGCACGTGGACGTCGCGCCAGTAGGCGTAGAAGTGGTCGACCGGGACCGACCGGCGACGACGCAACGTGTAGAACAGGGTCAGCGCGGTGTGCGGGTCGCGGCCGTCGGCCTGGTGCAGCACGGTTGCCATCGATCCATCCGGGCCATGTGTAACGCAGGGGGTCCGGTGCGACGCCATAGCTCCATCCTCCTCGACAAGGTGGCGACGCAAAGCTAAACCTGCGCCGTATGCGAGGGCAAGCACCAAGCCCAGATGGTTTATCCCGGAGGGTGAGCGCGCTGAAGTCGGTAGAGACCAAAGACTATTCTCGCGGCCTGTCGACTGGCCGGCACAAAACGCTGGAACAGTTCCTGCCCGAAACCGGGTGAATATCGTCCACGAGCGACGAACTAGGATCGGACGCCGCGTTGAAGCGGCTCGGTGATCGCCGTAACGTCGCGCTGATCGCGTCGGCCGTCAACCCGTTGTCCCAGCTGTAGGTGCTGGGCAGGGTGCTCCAGGACCTGATGCCACTGCCATGGCGGTCTCCAGGGGCCTGCCGTCAGAACGCCCGGCAAGACCGGTATCGGGTGGGGCTAGATGAGCCAGTGCTTTCGCCGGGTCGGTCTGCGGATTCGGGCAGATGCTCGAACCGTCGGATCCGCGCGCTGGACGTACCTCAAGTACCGGTTCTCGTCAGACGGTCCGCGAAGAATGGTGCGCAGGCGCAATCCGCGCGCCGTCAGGTTGACCGATGCGCGGGTGGGGAGCGGGCTGCCGGCCACCGGTTCCAGACGCCAGCGCGACGTGATGGTGGCAAGAGCGAGGACCATTTCGGTGAAGGCGAAGTCCATGCCGATGCACTGGCGGGCACCTGAGCCGAACGGGATGAATGCGTTGCGGGACGGCGCGGGTAGTTCGGTGTCTTTCCACCGATCGGGATCGAAACGCTCCGGGTTTTCGTGCAGGTCGCTTCGATGGTGGACGAGCCACGGGCTGAAGGCGAGGACCGTGCCTGCCGGGAGGTGATGTCGCCCGAGGTAGGTGTCGGTGGTGACGATGCGCAGTGGTGCGAACCACAGGGACGGGTACATCCGGAGGGACTCGGTGACGACGCGTCGTGTCAGTTCGAGCTTGGCCAGCTGGCTGCGGTCGGCGGGCTTGCCGGCCAGCACCGCGTCACTCTCAGCGCGTAGCCGGTCCTGCATGTCGGGATGCTCGGCCAGCATGTGTAACGCCCATCCCAGCACGCTTGCGATCGTCGCCGTGGGTGCGATGAGGAAGGTCATGGCGTGGTCGAGTATCGCGCTGTCGTCGAGGACAGGTTCGCCACCGGCCTCCATGGTGAGCAGCCGAGCCAACACGTCGTCCTCGTCGGTCCCGCCGGCCCGGCGACTTTCGACGGTGTCACGGACGGTCTGCCGGACATGCTTGAGCGCCGCGCGGTAGTGGCGATTGGTCGGGGTTGGGAACATGTCGAAGAAGGGCGGCCTTGCCAGGCGCTGGGCGAATCCGACGAGCACCGCGGTGAAGTCGTCCGCGGTTCGATCGGCTACGGCGGGGGGCAGGGCGCCGGAGAACAGCGCCTCCACGGCCACACGGATGGAGAGCCTGCGCAGCTCGGCTGGTATGTCGAGCTCGTGACCGTCGCGCCAGTCGCTGAGGACGGCGTCGATCGCGGCTGTCATGCTCGTGACGTAGCCGTCCAAACGGTCGGGCCGGAACATCGGCTGGAGCAGTCGGCGCGGGTGTCTATGCCGGTTTCGCGGACAGGTCGCGAGGCCGTTGCCGACCAGGGGCTTGACCAAAGCGACCAGCGGCCCGCCTTTGTCGAAAGTGTGGTCGTCCGCGAGCACCTGGTGGGTGAGTTCGGGATCGCAGATTAAGACGAGAGGGTTGGGGCCGAGCCGGAGCCCGACCAAGTCGGCATCTTTCGGTAGGGAGGCCAGAAAACGCATGGGGTCACGTGCCAGCGCCCAGGCGTGGCCAAGAAGTGGGACGGCTCCCCGTGCTACGGGGATCGCGCGGTCGGTCTTCATGAATCGATCCTTGTCCGAGGACGCAGCTTACGATTCTCGGTTCGGTGGATATCCGCTGCGGCGAGCGCGACAGCGGGACGACGAACACTCACCTGACCCCGCGCCGAGCCATTCGGATCCATAGCGCTCCGCCAATTACAGGTCCAGGCTGGTGTCCAATGGCCTACTGGAATTCTAACCTAGAGGAGCGGTAGTTCAGAAGGGGAAATCTGCCAACCAAAGTGACCAGTTTGTCAGGCGTCGATAGGCGATGGAGGCGACAGTCTGCGGCTAAATCGATCGGGAAGAGCATCTCCAGGAGGTCCGGCGTCTTGCCGGTCGGGTATGGGCAAGTCAGCGTTTTTGCGTCAGCGTGGAGCCTTTGTTCGACTTCGGCCTGCGCGCGAACATAGACATGCGTCGACATGCCGAAACTGTGGATATGGACGAAGGCTGAGAGTGGTGCCGCGACATTGGAGGCAAAGCCGGTCGCAGGGCGAAGCCCGCGTGGCGCGAGCTGCGCGCCACGACCGAAACCGCAGCGAGTTGCGCTGCCGCGTCCTATGGCCAGGTGTGGGACTTCTTCTTCAAACATCCGTCCAAGAGCCTCCGGCGGCTGACTGTAGCGGTGGCCGACGGAACTGGTGGCACGGTCGTGGTTGTCGATCACGTGGGTCGGCATGTACAGGTCAACACCGCAGGACGGTTGAAGGTTCTGCGTTGCCGAAGTTGCGATCGAGTCGTGAAATTGCAAAATAGAAGCGTCGGTGAAACACCGGTGAGACTGGCGGACATGAATGGGCAACGCTCTGGGAGTGCTGATGTAAATCCCATCGTCACAGTTCTGTCCTCCTACGCTGGCGGGACCCGTGGGCCCTTTGGCTTTTCAGTCAAGCGTATGCCCGCCTGGACGCGTACCGGCGGCTTCTCGTGTTCAGTAGATGGCGTTGAGGTGGTTGTCCGAGGAAGGGCACGCTGATACCTCTCGGTAGGCATCCTTGTCTGTCGGGATTCAAGGGATCACCACGTGGACACGAAGTCAGCGGTCCGCTTCTCCGTGGAATTTCTGCTGCGGTGGAGCAGGCCACTGTTCGAACACGGCAGGCAATTTCGAGTGTATTCGGAGCGAGAGCGTCGCCGGTTCCTACATGGTCAGGTGCTCGACCAGTTCGGTTCGTGGTCTGCAGGTCCGCGGCGCCGAGCAGGAAGCTGAAGCGGCGCAAGTCCTGGCGTAGCTGGGTGAGGCCGTCGGCGCGGTTCCCGGTGGACTGCGTCAGCGACGTGTCGAGCTCGTCGTGTTGGCCCTCGAGCCACTCCTCGGCGAACTGGAGCAGCTCAGCGGCGTCAGCAGGGTGCAGGTGCACATCGGGCGTAGTCCGCGCTGATGCCGGCGAGCATCGCGAACTCCCGTGCGCCGACGTAGACGGTGTGCTGGCCTTGATGAGTCGGCGGGCTAACTCCCTGCCGAGACCCCATGTTGGCCCTGGCGATCTGTGTTGTCGTCATGGCTCCAGCCTGGCTCGCGCGACATGCTCGTGGCAGTCACCTGTCCTTTCTGGGACTGGCAGAGCCACCCTGGCACTACCCGCTGTCGGCTCGTGGGACCGGTGTTTGTTACAGAACGGGTTGTTTATCCGCCGATGTGATGACTACTGGTGGGTGTACTTGGAGTGCTGAGAGTTAGTTTGTTACCCGTGTACCGGTGATGGATAACACGGACGAGGTGCTCGACAGTGTTGCGCAGGCCACGGCGACGCGGAGGATGAGCGTGTACCGCTTGTTGCCGGCGGGGCCGGTGAATGAGCTGCTTGCGCCGAAAGTCGTGGAGGATGAGGAAGGCACCTTCACGATTGAGCGGGTCGTGGTGGGCCGGGTGCCGGGCACGCTCGTGTATGGCGAGACCGAGACCGCTGAGGTGGAGTGGGCTGAGACCGTTGAGAGGTTGACCGGCGTCGACGTCGAGTTCACCACGACCACCGCGTCGGCCGCTCTGGTGTTGCCGGTCGACGGGGTCAATTACGCGGTGGCGTTCGGGCATGGGCGGCATTATTTGCGCGATGGCAAGATCGATGCCCAGTTCGGCCTCGATATCGCGGTGCGGCTGCTCGACCCGGATGAGATTCGCCGCATCACGCGATGGGCGCTGAGCGCGAAAGCCCGCGTGGACCAGAACAATGTCCCCGGCGGGCAACAGCTGTGGGCATTCGGGCTGCGCGAGCACGCCGAGTTGATCCGGAACTTGACGGGTCGGGTCCGGGTGGAGGTGATGCCACAGATCGCGCACGTCAAACGGCGCGGGCATTACCGCAATTTTCGGCTGAGTTTGACGTGTTCGAACGCGGTGCAGGTTCCGCTCGGCATCGAGGGCGATTCACTGATCGCGGACTTGCGGGAGCTGACCCGTGTGATCGATCAGGTCGCTCCGCACGACCAGCTCACACCGTTGCAGTGGGTGCGCCGCATGCCGGCCGATCACCCGCTGATCGAGGTGCTGGACTCGGCGACAGCCGATCTGCTCGCCGAGCCAGACTCCGCGTCGGGTGAGGTGGGGATCGCGTATCCGGCGCGCTACTACGACGGGCCGGACGTGCAGCGTTACCAAGGGTTCATTGGCGAGGCCACGATCGACACGGAGGATCTGACCATCGAGCATGTGCAGGCAGGAGTGCGGGCGCATGGGCCGGATGAGTACTTGCGCGTCTTGCGCACTGGCCGGATCGACGGGCTGGATGAGGCCGGCCGCAGTCTCGGCGGTGATGTGTCGGCGTTGAACTGGCTCGCCGCGGAGATCATCGACCCGCAGTGCCGCTACATCCTGCTCGATGGCGACTGGTATGAGCTGGGCGACCAGTACCTCGATCACGTGGATCGGGTCGTTACCGAAGCGTTCAGCCGCGCGCCGTCATGGACGTTGCCCCGCTGGCGGGACGCGAAACCGGAGGTGAAACCGGACGGGACGGAGCGCTATGTCGAGGGCAACTACAACCTCCACGTGGCCAAACAGGATCCGCGCTTCCTCTGCTTGGACAAGAAACTGGTGACCAGCCGCGCGCATCCGCATGGGATTGAAGCCTGTGATCTGCTCGGCCCAGCCAATGAATTGGTGCATGTGAAGAAGTTCAGCAGCAAGACGGGATCGTCGGTGCTCAGTCACTTGTTCGCGCAAGGCTTGGTGGCGGTCGAGACTCTGTTGACTCATGCCAAGACCTGGGAGGAGTTTCGCGAGAAGGTTCGTGCACAAGATCCCGCACGCGCGGACGCCTTGGGGGTGAGGCCGGCAGCGTTGGTGTATGCGATCCACCGCTCGGACAAGCCGTTGAACCCCGGCACGTTGTTCACATTCGCCCGCTCGGCGCTGGTGTCGGCGTCGATAGCATTGAATCTGTATGGGATTCCGCTTCAGATTTGCGTCATCCGATGACGGTCAGAGGGTGCGGTTCCAGGCAGTCGGTAGCGGTAGCTCGTGCATCTGCTTGCTCACATTGAGGAAGATCTCGACACAACCCCAGCGCGGACGCGGCGGGCCGCTCGAAGTCGCCGTACCGAAGCGCTGCTGGCGGAGCAGGATGCGAGCCGTTCGAGCGGCCGCGTCGGCGCGGGCCGCGAACGGGACCTATCTGGCCCGGGAGATGGTGGTCAAGGCGCCATCGGGGTCGCCGGAGATCAGTGGTGAGGCCACCAACGGCGCACTGTCGGTCCTGGAGTCTTCGATCCCGCCGGGAACGGCCCGCCGCCGCACGTCCAACCCGAGTCGGACGAGGTGTTTTATGTGCTGTCCGAACGACTGGAATTCCAGGCCGGCGACTCGCGGTTCACCGGCAGGGTAGGGGACGCCGTCTTCGTTCCCACGGCGCCTCCGCAGTGCTTCAAGAACGCCAGCGTGCACGTCGCTCATACTATCTTCGCTTACACCCCGCCGGGTTCGAGAAGTTGTTCCAGGAGGCGGGTGATCCGGCGGAGCCGAACACGCCGATCCCGCAATGGAGTTCTGAAAGGTTCGAACCGGGGCGGTGGCGATCGCTCCCCGTCTCGGCTGGGATGGGCCGAAGACCAAGTAGGAAGCCGTCCGCGTCGAGTATGCGTTGCCGGGAGTGCCATGACACACATCGAGCCCACCCCGTTCCCGGTCACCGACCCGATAGCAGTCTTCGACACCACCGCCTTCGACCTGGACGCGTATCTGTGCCGTATCGACCACCCCCGTGTCGGGCCGTCCCTGGAGGCGCTGCGTTCGCTGCACGCCGCGCACGTGCGGGCCATCCCCTTCGAGAACGTCGATGTGGTGCTGTGCCGGCATCGCGGGATCGAGCTGCCGGCCATCATGGACAAGCTGGTCCGCCGGAACCGCGGCGGCTACTGCTACGAGCATGGCCTGCTGTTCGCCGCCGCGCTGGAGGAGCTTGGGTTCACCGTCCGGCGCAGCTTCGCCAGGGTGTGGCCGGACCAGGAGTGCGGTTCGTGCACCCACATGCTGATGGTGGTGCCCGTCGACGGCGTGGAGTACCTGGCGGACGTCGGCTTCGGCGCCTGGGTGATGCGCCCGACCCCGATGATCGACGGCGCCGAGGTTGACCAGGCCGGCTGGCGGCACCGGATCCGCCGGGACAACGGCCAGTGGCTGGTCGAGAGGCGCGCCGCGGACTGCTGGGCCAAGCTGTACTCGACTCTCGGCCTGCCCGCGCGGCAGATCGATTACGAGGTGTTCCACCACTACATCGCCACCCACCCCGGGTCCCCGTTTACCGGCCAACTGGTGGTGATGCGGTTGGCCGACGGGGTGGGGCGCAAGTTCGTCGGGCGCAAGCTCACCACCGAGTACGCCGACGGCCGTCTCGAGAGTGCCGAGATCAGCACCGACCGGCTCGCCGACACCCTGCACGCGCTGGACGTCGAACTGACCCCGGCCGAGCTGTCAGCACTCCGCGAATTCTATGAGTGCACAAAGAACGCCGAGCTCGAAGGACTGTGATTTTCGTGCATGCGTGTCGTCCATCGGCTTCGACATGGGAGCGTCACCTGGCGTCTGCAGGTCAAGAGGCCGAGTTGCCAGGCTCGATTTGAACCCATTCGGGTGATGGAAGACTCCTGCTGAGGTCACATCCATGAACGAGACGCGGCCTAGGGGCACGTGTCCGGTCGTTGATCACGATAAGGTCGTGAACGGCATGGGTGTCGGTGGTCGACTGATGAGCGGGAGGGCTGCATGGTCGTGCCGCAGGAGGTTCCGCTGGGACCGCGTGATTTCGTGAACCGGGAAGCGGATCTCGCACGGATGGACCGGTTCTGGGGTTCCCGCTCGTCCGGGGTGGCCCAGCTCGGTGTCTGCATCGGCCTGCCGGGCGTGGGGAAGACCGCGTTCATCCGTCGCTGTGTCCAGCGGTTTCGTGATGCCAGAATGTTCTCCGGCGGTGATCTGCATGTCGAGTTCGCGACGGCCGACGGGATCGCGCCCTCGGTGGCGGACGCCCTTGCTTCTTGTTTGCTTGCGTTGGGTGTCGCGAAGGATGTGATGCCATCGACGCTGGCGGAGCGAGCCAACCAGCTACGGAGCATCACGGCGGAGAAGCCGGTGCTGATCGTCCTGGAGGACGTCACCGACGCGGCTCAAGTACTGCCGTTCGTGCCTAACGGGGCGGACAGCGCCGTGCTGGTCACGAGCAGCGCCCAGATGAGCGATCTGCTGGTCGAGGGCGCCGAGGCGATTCGGCTCGCCCCGCTCGACGATGCCAGCGGGGCGCATCTGTTGACCACCTTGGTCGGGGCACGGGCGGAGGCCGAGCCCGAGGCGGTCGGCCGGCTCGTTCTGCTGTGCTCGGGTCTGCCTGTAGCCCTGAAGGTCGCTGCGTCGCGCCTGCTCGCTCGCCCTAATCTGCGTGTGGATGCCCTGGTCGCGCAAATCGACAGCGGCCTTTCGGGATTCGCTGTCGGAGGCAGGGACAAGGTCTCGGCGGTTTTCGCAGTGGCGTACGAGGCGTTGGAGCCGGTCGCCGCCCGGATCTACCGCTTGCTCGGATTGTATCCGGGTCGTGATCTGACGCTGGATACCTTGGCGAGCCTGGCCGGCGTCGGGCAAGAAACGCTGAGCTCCGTGGTGGAGGCACTGATCGAATCAGGCCTGCTCAACGAGGATTCAGACAACCGGCTCTCGCTGCATGCGATGGTCAGGCGGCACGCCCAGCAACTTGCCTACAGCCTGGACGGGGCAGACGAATGCGAGGCCGCGGTACGCCGAGTGGTCACTCACCTGGTCACCGCCGCTGCGTTCGCTGATCTTGCCGTGCTGGGGCCTGGGCGATATCGGGTCGACCCGGATGCGTTGGCCGTCGGACGAAAATCTCCCTTTCCTGATGACGACTCGAAGGGAAAGGCGCTGGCATGGCTTGACCGCGAACGGGGGAATCTGCTGGCAGTACAGCGTGCAGCCGCGGATCTCGGGATGCATGACGAGTCGTGGAGGCTCGCTGAAGCCCTTTCCGCCCTATATGTGACCCGTCGCTATCTGGTGGACTGGACCGAGTCGAGTGATCTCGGCGCGACGTCGGCTCGGTTGACCGGCAATGCACGAGCCGAAGCGCGGCTGCGTAGCTTCGCGTCCCGCGCTTGGACCGATTTGGGTGACCTCGGACGAGCAGGTGAAGAGCTGGTCGACCGAGCCCTTCCGTTGGCCGAAGAGGCGGGGGATACCCGGTTGCTGGCCTCGGTCTGGGAGATGCTGGGCAGATTTCGAGACCACGTCGACCCCGAGGGCGCTGCAGCGGCTTATCAGCGCGCAATTGTCTTGTTCACGCAGGAATTCGATACACGGGGGACGGCCTTCACCTCATTCTTCTTCGGATGCTCTCACCACCGCGCCGGTCGGCTCCAGGAAGCCGAAGACATCCTGCGCACCGCCTTGGCGCAGATCCGCGAAGTCGGCGACCTACGCATGCTGGGAAGGTGTCTCACCGAACTCGGGAACGTGCTGCGAGCGGGTGGACAGGTGAAAGGCGCGCGGCTGGCGCTGGACGAGGCGATCAGAGTTCTTCACAACGATGACCAGCCCTATTACGAGGCGATCGCGCAGGAGAGCCTTCTCGCCGTCGTCAAGGACGACGGCTTGTCGCGGTCCACTTTGCGGACCTTGGCGGATATTCATCAACGCCTGGGCAGCGGGCGGGCCGACGAATTCAGGGAGCGGCTTCGCCTGCTTCAAGGTTCTGCAATGACAGAGTGATCAGTGTCGATACCTGCCCCGCATGCACGAGAACTTGGCGGTCGTAGAGGTCATTTGAAAGCCAGCAGCAGAAGACAGCGGTGCCCGCAAGGCACAGTAGCCGGTAGCCGGTGGCCATACCGATCTCAACGAACCCGCTTCCACGTACCGAGGCGAGACCGCCACGTGCCGTGGCGGCGACGGCCACACGCGCACCCGGATAAACCGCCAAAGTCGCGGTTACCCATCGCCGGGCTTCCGATGGGCTGAGGCTTCCGTCTCTGACGATCACCGCGGCTCGTTCGAGAATTTTCAAGTCGCGTTCGGTCTCATCGGCGACCACATGTGTCTCCCTGCCGGTTCTTTTCGGCAGAACCGCCGCCGGAAATCTGGTCAGGGTCAGCGTGTTGTTCTCGATCGCCACCGTGTCCACCACATGAGAGGTGATCGGACGAAGGTCAGGTTTCGGGAGGGGAAACCGTTGCGGTGACGACGTGTTCGACGGCGGTGTGAGCTCGAGTCGCCGGTAGATCAAGCTCCGCAGGTTGATGTCCGCTTCGGCGGTGTGGGCGAATACGCGGCTGGTGATGTGTCCGAACTGGCCGCGGCGGAAGGTGCTGCGGCACCGTTCGAGTTGCGCTTCGAGCGACGTGTTCCTATCGAGTTTCGCGGTCGCCCCCAGCAGCTCGTCCGGAGGCGAGCCGACGACGATTTCTGTGGAGGCGCCGGCGTGCAGGATCGGCTTGTCGAGAGCGGCGGCGAACAGTCCGAGCGAGCCGTGATCGGTGATCACCTGGTCGGCGGCCACCAGGGCTGCCTGCCAACCCGAATCCGGCGGCAGGAGCACCAGACCTGAAGCCAGTGCGGACGAATACCACGACAAAAGCTGCGCACGTCCGTAAAAAGACCACACGTTCGGATGAACCGCAACGCACACCTGATAGCGGTCGACCGGAAGCTGCGCCAGTAGTTCAGAGGGCAGGGATTGCCACCTGCCCAGCAAGGAATCCGGTCTCCAGGTCGAGGCCAGCATGACCAACGTACGTCCTTCGGTTTTGAACGCCTCGCGGTAGCGTTCACGTAGGTCCCGGCTCGACAGCAACCGCGCGAGTGTTGGATCACCGACTATCTCGGTGTGCTCTTCGCTGGCTGGACTGGCCGACGACAACTGCTGTCGTTGCTCCTGATGGGAGAGGACCACCGTTGCTCTACCGGCTTCCAAAACCCACTCTGGCGGAAGTCCGGCCAGCCGTGTTCCGCCGCTGTTGCTATCGGGTACGAACTTATTGAAACCCAAGCCGTGTGGCAGAACGACGGTGTGCTTCGACACGTCTTGGAAATCGATGTTCTCACTCGCAGACAGCACCAGATCGTAGGCGATCTCGTTCGCGCGGACGGCCTGCCAGGGAATCAGCCGGACGCCGGCCTGCCGAAGCACGTCCTCGACGCCGTCGCTGAATGCCGACGTGTCGTTGACCGTGAACAGCAGTCTGACACGAAAGTCGTCGCGGAACAGCGGCCATGCATCGATCAGCCGGTACGCCGAGGTCAGCGTGCGGGCAACGACAAGGACTGTGCGGTCACATCGGAACGTACCCCCGGCTCCCGGCTCCCGGCTCCCGGCTCCCGGCTCCCGGCTCCCGGCTCCCGGCTCCCGGCTCCCGGCTCCCGGCTCCCGGCTCCCGGCTCCCGGCTATTGTCTGATTGTAGCATGTTGATTACTCAGCGTCGCCTTCGGCTGAGGTGATTCTCCGTTCTGATCGCAGTCGGCCATCTGGAGCATAGTCACAGGTGAGTGGCCCTTGGGCTTGCTCGCCAGTGACTTCGCTCAACACTTTCGATGCCACGACGAAGTCGGACTCGATATCGCAACACTCGAACGCGAACATTTTTCGGTGCAGTCGCGGCTGGTCTGCACCACAACGACGGTTTTGGGTGACAAAGCTTCATGTCTCGGTGAAGTTAGGCTCTATTGCCACAAGAGTGGATGATAATGCGGAGAGCGAGCGTTATTCTTGGTTCAGGTCGTCGCGCGCGTATGAGGGAGATCGGGGCATTGTTGCTGTTCAGGAGGGACGGTTGGCGACACGTGGGACTTCGAACCGCGTAGGCAGGGCGGCGAGCGGGATCGCGTAATGGTCATCTGCAACAGGTGATCGGGCATGTCTCGATTGTCTTGCGGATATGCGCTCGTCCTGGGCCGCTGAAGGGGCAGATTTGATGCAGGAATCAGTCGAACGCGACGATGTCGCGAGGGTGCTTCGATCCTTGGAGGCAGCGCGGGCCGAACGCGCGCGGCTGGGCGATCTGGGGCGATGGAGCGAAGCCGATGAAGCCGCCTTGAGTACTCTGCGTGATGTTCTTTCGGCCGCTTCTCCCGGGATCGCCGGGCCAGATCTCGGAGGGCTGGTTTATGTCGCGGGTAGCCCTCGGCCGGGGAGTCGCCGGTCGCGTCGGAACCGGTGTGCGGTTCCGGCTGAGCGGATGACCGCGACCTGCGCAATGCTGCTGGTCAATCGTGGCTGTGAGCCGGAGGCCGTGGTCGGGATGGCTCATAGGGCGCTGAAATCCTACGGCTGGCGCGATTTGGGTACCTTCTGGTACTCCGTTCTCGCGCTCGCGTACGTGGGTGACTGGGACGCCGCGCGAAGCTACCTTGACCGGGCGATGGCACGGTCCGGGTGGGACGCTTCACATCCGCACGGCTCCGCGCTGACGGTGCTTCGAGCCCGGGTCGCGGGTCTGAGCGGCGAGCCGGCGGCGGCATGGCAGTTGCTCGACGGTGCACTCAAGCGGGGCGTGTTCCCGCAGTTCGCTGAGGTCGCGGTGGCCTGGGCGATCAATGCTCTTGTAGATCTCGGCGAACTCGAGCGAGCGGACGATCTCCTGCTCGCCCAAGATTTCGGACGTGCTTTGGACAGCGTCATCGATCGCGCCGAAGTGTTCGCGGCTCGCGGTGCCTTGCACGAAGCCGCGGGACGTCCGCAGGTGGCCTACGAGGACTTCGCTGCTTCGGGGCGTGAACTCGCTGGTTTAGGTGTGACGAATCCCGCGGTGATCGCATGGCGGTCGCAGGCGGCCCTGTGCGCCGCCGTGACCGAGCGGCGAAGTATCGCTCTTTCGTTGGCGAATGAAGAGCTCTTCCATGCGCGGCGATGGGGAACGCCTCAGGCGATCGGTACTGCCCTGCGCGCGGTCGCCCTGGTAGCCGAGGAAGGCCGCGATATCGAGCTGCTCGAGGAGGCGGTCGGCCTGCTGGACCGCGGTGACGCACGGAGCACGCTGATGCGCGCCCAGTACGAACTCGCGATCAAGCATGGCCTGCGAGCTCACGATGAAGAAGGGCGGACAGCGCTTCAGGCCTCGCGGGACGCGGCGGTGTCGATGGGCAGCAAGGTTTGGGTGAGTCGGATAGACGAAGTGACACGACGGTGGGCTGTCGCGGACGCCGAAGGAAAACTGACGTCGCAGGAACTCAAGGTGATGAACCTGGCCCGGGCCGGGCTGGGCAACAAGGAGATCGCCAGCCGGCTGCACCTCGTCAACAGCACCGTGGAGTTCCACCTCTCGAACGTCTATCGGAAGCTGGGGATCTCCGGTCGAAACGAGTTGCGCTCGATCATGGTTCCCGTTCTCTGACAGTTCTCGGTCTCGCCCTACTGTCGACGCGACGCGCCGTTGATGACTAACCACATGTCCAGTGCGACATACTGGACATGTCGAACCTTCTAAGCGTGTGTAGACGGGCAGACAATTTGGACGGTTGTTCCCGGATATGTAACCGTGTTCCTCGGTGCGGGTTGTAGCGTGGAAATCCTGGCGCGCCACGTGGGGCAGTGCTGAACACCCGCGAGTGCGGCGGTGTGAACAGGAGGACGTCGATGGCCATCACCGAGCACGTGGATCTGTCGAAATTCATGGCCGGCTTGCAGAAGCGCAACCCAGGGCAGCCAGAGTTCGTGCAGGCTGTCCAGGAAGTCGCGGAAGACATTTTCGAGTTCATTAAGGACAAGAGTGTCTATCACGAATACCAGATTCTTCGTCGATTGGCGGAACCCGACCGGGTGATCAGTTTTCGGGTGTGCTGGGAGGACGATGAGGGCAACATCCGGGTGCAGCGCGGCTGGCGAGTGCAGAACAACAATGCGATCGGCCCGTACAAGGGTGGGATCCGCTTTCATTCCGCAGTCGATGAGAGCACTCTGAAGTTCCTGGCCTTCGAACAGACCTTCAAGAATGCGCTGACCGGTTTGCCGATGGGTGGGGCCAAGGGTGGGGCGAACTTCAACCCGAGAGGAAAGAGTGATCACGAGGTAATGAGGTTCTGTCAGAGCTTCATGACCGAATTGTACCGCCATGTGGGCGCAGACGTCGACGTGCCGGCCGGAGACATCGGTGTCGGAGCCAGGGAGATCGGTTACATGTTCGGTCAGCACAAGCGCATCACGAACAGCTTCACCGGTGTCCTCACCGGAAAGGGTGTCGAGTACGGCGGGTCGCTGATCCGTACCGAAGCCACGGGGTATGGGACCGGATATTTCCTCGCCGACATGCTGAAGACGAGAGGACTGCAACTCGACGGACACACTGTTGTCATCTCAGGATCTGGCAATGTCGCGATCCATGCCGCGGAAAAGATCACTCAGTTGGGCGGGCTTGTCGTCACTCTGTCCGACAGTGGGGGTTTCATCCATGACCCCAAGGGAATCGATGCGGGGAAGCTCGCCTGGGTAAAGTCCCAAAAGACGCGGAAGCGAGGAAGGATTTCCGATTACGTAAGGGAATTTCCTGAGGCCGAGTTTATCGCGGGACGTCCCCCATGGTGCGTGCCCTGTGATATCGCCGTGCCGTGCGCCACGCAGAACGAGTTGACCGGCGACGATGCGCGCGTTCTGCTCGGCAACGGTTGTCTTGCCGTGGCAGAAGGCTCGAACATGCCGTGCACGCTGGAAGCGGCACATCTGTTCAAAGCCGCTGAGATCCTCTATGCACCCGGAAAAGCGGCCAATGCGGGCGGAGTTGCCGTTTCCGGGCTGGAGATCAGCCAGAACGTGGCGCGGATGTCGTGGAAGCAGAACGAAGTCGAGCAGTTGCTGGTAGGCATCATGTCGGAAATCCATGACCGCTGCGTAGAGTACGGCCGAAGAGCAGGTACAAACCATATCGACTATGTCCGAGGTGCGAACGTAGCCGGATTCAAGAAGGTGGCCGACGCCATGCTCGCCTTCGGAGTGGTTTGATTCGCCGCGGACCACGGACCGTCCAGAGCGGGGGCGTGGGCGTCGGCGCTGCATCCGTGGGGGCACTGCGGTCTCTTGTCGGGGCATGAGTACAGACCGGGGTATCGTTTACCTGCTGAAATCGACACGCCATGTCATCTTTATTGCCTGAAATTGCCCGATCTCTTCTCTTTAGGTCTCACGTCCTTGACCTGGTGTCGCCTGCTGGGTAAGGCTTTGGATCTTGGTAAGGAAATTAGTTCCCTTGTGAACGGAGCCAGTCATCCATACGTGTTGATGGCGTAGGGGACTCCAGGGATCTGGAGTCCAAGGGTAAAGGGAGAAGAGCATGTTCGATAAACGAGTGGTATCTGTCGTCGTTCTCATCGCAGCGGGAGCCTTGTCGCTCGCTGCGTGTGGTTCTGAAGCTCCGGTACCTGCTCAGGCACAGAAACCGGCCGGGCAGCAGAGCGGAGACTCGGGCGCGGTTGCAGCCTTAGTGTCCGGGACGGCGAAGGCGAACAACGCACCGCCGAGGACGGGTGACTGGGCGACCGGATCCGATGGAACGCCGAACACCGCGGACCAGGGTGTTGCCCGGAAGTGGGTGCAGCTCAAGGCGGACGACGCAGGTTCGCTCGGCCCGGTCGTCGTCAACGGTGCTGGGCTGACGCTCTACCGGTTCGACAAAGACGCGGCCGAGCCCTCGAAATCGACGTGCAACGGTGAATGCGCCAAGACGTGGCCGCCGGTACTCGTGACCTCGGGAAGCAAGATCTTCGTTGCCGGTGTCAAGAAGTCCGTAGTGGGCACGGTGCAGCGTGACGACGGCACGCGGCAAGTGACCATCGGCGGTTGGCCCGTCTACCGATTCGCGAAGGACACCAAGCCCGGCGAGACGAAGGGGCAGGGCGTCGGCGGAATCTGGTTCGGTGTCGCCCCGAGCGGGCAGAAGGCGGCAGCGCGAGGCGCGTCAGCCGGAGAACCGGCGCCACAAACGCAGTCTGCGCCCGAGGATCGGCAAAGTGCGACCAGTGCCATCCTCTTCGATGGCAAGAACTTCAGTGACAACGAAGCTTCGCAGGGCGTCTCGGGGAACGGCTGCAAGAACGTCGCTCGCCCGCACGTGACATCGTCGATCTCGACCGACGGCTCCTTGAAGCTGTGGAGCGAGAAGGACTGCAAAGGCAGGGCTGTGGTCATCACCGGTGACGTCGCGGATCTCGCGGCGGTCGAGTTCGACAACGGTGTGGCTTCGGTCTTTTTCGGTTGAGTAGACAGGGGTGAACTGTGGGCTTCCTCAAGGACGGTAGCCATGAGCGATGGCGAGGTTTCTCTGAGTAGATCTCCGGACTGGGGCAGAGACGTGCGACGGCGCCGAAATCTGCCCGATGGTCGGCATGAATGGCCCGCGAGACCATAGCCCTCCGTGGTGACATGCTGGCAATCTTTGACCTACCTAACGGGAAGCCGACGTGGAGATCCCGTCCGAACGATTCCTGGAGGCGTTACATGCGGCCGGTTAGCGCGATTCACGAGGCCGGAGGCGACCTGTCGACGGCAACCGAGTACCTGGACTTGATGGCTTTCAAGCGTACGAGTTTCAGGTTTCAGGTGCATCAGAAATACCGGGTCAGCAGTGAGAAGGCGGCCTTCAAGGAGTTCAGGGAGAAAGGTGCGTTCGAAGTCACACCGGACGACCCCAGGTTGGCTCGTCAGAGGCAGCAACTCAGTGGTGGCCGGGTGCTGCAGCGGGTTCAGGTGGTGGTTCCTCCAGTGTCTTCCTATCTGCGATTCTCCTTTGCCTACTTCGACCATTTCGCGCGTGCAGGCGAGGATCTTCGGATCCTTGATGCCTCGAAGGTGCCCCTTGACGGCCTGCCCAACTACGACTTCGTCCTGCTGGACGACGAGGTCGTCGTCAAGCTCCGTCACAGGGACGGTTACGCGATCGGAAGGGAGCTGCTGACGAACGTGGATATCGGGCATTTCCGCGCATACCGGGACCTTGCACTGAGTGCCGCGGTTCCGTTCGCCGAATACCAGGCGCAGGTAATGGGCTGAGACGCGAAACCGGCGCTCGGATCGAATGCTCAACGGAGCTATGTCCGATAGTCCCAGGGCAGGCTCGTACTTCGGCCGACCCGCGTGCAGCGCGTCAGGCGCTGCTCGCGGGTCGGTTTCGGGGCACAAACGGTTGACCGCTGCGCTGCTGGCCATGCCATGCGTCAAGGCGTGACCGTCGACGCGAATGTTTGCCCGGCCGACGAACTGCCCGGCGGCGGTGTCATCTAGGGGAATCCGGCTTCATCCCAACGGACGCCACGCTTCGTGGCTTGGACTTCGACTGGTCGCGCGCGGTGACGACAATTCCGCAAGCCGTTCCCGCGGTATCTCAGATCGGCCTCAGGCGCTGGCCGGGCACGCCGTGGCATTGACGTCGTCTATCACGGCTGTTGCGAACCTCCTGAGTACGGTGCTGTCCACGGCTGTGGACAGCACCGGCTGAGAAACAGGCCTGGCCTGAGCGTTTAGAGATCGTGAAGTCTGCCCTTGCATTCTTCACCTCAAGGGCGCCGAACGCAGGGAGGACGCCGTGGAACCGGTACGTGTTGCGGTGCAGGCAGCCGACTTGATCGTGCAGATCGGGCTCATGAGCTTCTTGCGGACCCGCCCCGAGCTTGTTGTGGTCGACCAGGAAGAGTTGACCGAGCGGGATGTGCTGGTCGTCCACGTCGATCGGATGACCCCGCAGACGGTGGGCGATTTGCGGGGCAACGGAACTCGCGCGGCCGTCTCCAAGGTTCTGGTGGCTGGTGAGCTGCGAGAGAACGACATCCTGACCGCGGTCGAGTGCCGGGTTGTGGCAGTGCTCCCCCGTGCTCAGACGTCGGGTGATCGCCTCGTCGAGACCATTGTTTCGGTCGCGCCTGGACGGGGGCTCCTGCCGGCTGACCTGCTCGGACAGTTGCTCGACAGTGTGCGGCGGCTGCAGCACGAAGTGCTTCTGCCGCGCGGCCTCGGCTCCGCCGGACTGGCACCACGTGAAGTCGACGTGCTGCGGCTGATGGCGGAGGGGTACGACACCGCGGAAATCGCGAGCAAGCTGTGCTACTCAGAGCGAACTGTGAAGAACGTCATTTACGGGTTGACCAACCGGCTGAACCTACGGAACCGACCGCACGCGGTCGCTTATGCGATGCGCGCCGGAGTGATCTAGTGCGATCCGGCTTGGCCATGACCGGAGGCGAAGATCAAATCGACTGCAAGGCACGTACGAGGGATCGTGGTACGGCCGAATGCACGGTGCAGCACCGAACACCTCTCCCGCTCGGTGCCGGGAGCTCGGAGGTATTGGGCGGCTTCGGGGTCCCTGCCGCGGCCGCAGACCGGCTTTGAGACGCCACCGTGCATCAGCGCGGCCGGGCCTGGCTCGCGAAGTCCATGGAACGTAACGACACGCCTCTCTTCGGAGACAGTATCCGGCCCCGTCCATGTGGCGGCCGGTATTTTGTGGCCGCTCGCCGAGCGGTGTGGAGCACGGTCCACACCGCTGCCGGCCGCAGAGCGCAGAGGTGGTGGACGAGCAGATCGAAAGCGAATCCGACGTCTTCCATATGACATTCGGGCGCGGCGATGGCGTGGTCGATCCGTCGCGACGCGGAGCAGTGGTCGCGTTCGATCGCCTTGATGCGGTTCCTCGTCCGCGAGAGCGTCATGGTGGGGATGCGGGGTCTTCTGCCTTGTCCGCCCGATGTCGCCGCGGTTGAAGTCCGCCAGCAGTGAGCGTCGCCTCTCTCGCCAGATCAGCGGGGTCTCCGGTGAGTCGTTGCCTTCCAGCAGGTCTATCGCCTGCCCGGTATCGCCTCGGCGGAGCAGGATCATCGCCGCCAGATGCCGCATCTCGGCCGCCCGGTCCGGATCACGGCTTATGAGCATCGCTTCCTTTGCGAGCTCAAGAGGTTCTTGATCAAGGAGGCACAGAACGAGGACGTACGCGGCCAGCAGCACTTCACGGCGTGGATCGTCGGAAGGACACTCGTCGGACACCTGGTGCAGCAGCATCGCGGCGATCGAGGGCGCGCGGTTCGACAACGACTCGTGGTTCTCGGTCAGCCAGCTGATCACCCAATCGTCCACTGCGGCGGGTACCGCGACGAGTTGCCGTGCGACCTGCTCCACTCCCGAACCTGTCTCCGCCAGTGCTTCGGCGGCACGGCGATGCCAGCTTGCGCGCACGTTCTTCGGGATTTCGTTGTACAGCGTCCAGCGAAGCATGGGATGCCGGAACGCCAGATGTGTCTCGGTGTCGACGATGATTCGCGTTTCCATCACGTGTTCGAACACACCGAGCAGATCGGAGGGCATCTTGTCCATCGTCGCCGCGATCTGCGCCAGGCCGAACTCGGCCCCCAGCACCGCTGCCCTGCGGAGGGTCTCTCTGGTGAGCTCGTCCGCGAGATCCAGCGTTCGAACCACAGCGCCGATAAGGGATTCGGGCGCCTTTGCTGCGGTGCCGTTACGCACATTCGCGATTCCATCGGTGACTTCGATGGACTGCTCCCGCGCCAGCGCTCCGATTACCTCGCGAAGGTAGAGCGGATTGCCGGCGGCTTTGGGAACGAGCGAGCGTAGCTCCTCGCCAGGACGTGCTCCGACGAGGTCACCTATCAAGTCTTCGGCGTCCGAATCTGCCAGCGGGGCCAGAGTGATCACCTCGAGGCCGCGTGATTCGGCAGCACGCCGCGCCTTGGCCAGTTCTTCCCACCGCGGCACCGGGCGGGATGCCGCGATCAGCAATAACGGGAGCTGCCGAGCGGCCACAGAAATCCGGTTCCACACGAGCACGCTAGCCTCGTCGGCCCAGTGGAGATCGTCGATGATCATGACCAGGGGTGCGGTGGCGCAAAGCCGGTCGACGTAGGCGAGCACCCGATCCGCGGTCGAGGTCACCGGGTCGACGTCTTCCAGCGCCCTCCGGGCCGTGGCTTCGCCGGCGTCCATGCCGAGACAATCCATGATCGTCTGCAGCGGGAACTGCTGCCCAGGCTCACTCGGTGCGGTCCAGGCGACGTGGCATCCGCGTTCGCCGATGTCCGCCAGCGCGGCCATGAGGAGGTCCGATTTGCCGATGCCGGGTTCGCCCTCGATCCACGTCGTCCTGCCGTGTCCTTTGAGGACATCGTCGACCAGTTGCCGTAGCTCGGCGATCTCCTTTTCGCGTCCACGACAGAGATGCAGCGAGGTTCGCCGGTCCTCGATCGTGTGGGCGACATGGTCGGGGAGAACGGAAAGCAGTTTGTCGGAGGGGCGCTCATCCGCCGGTGCCGGGATCAGGGCCGGGTCATTGGTCAAGATCTGCCGGTGAACCTCGACGAGTGCCGGCCCTGGTGTGATACCCAGTTCGTTCCGTAGAACTTCGCGGGCGTTTCGAAAGGCGTCCAAGGCCTCCGTGGTGCGGCCCTCGCGATGCAAGGTGATCATCAGCGACTGCCACAACGACTCGCGTAGCGGATGCTTTCGGACCAAGACGGTCAGATCCGGGACGAGATCTTCGTGAGAGCCCAGTTCCAGAAGGTAGGCCGCACGCATCTCCAGCGCGAGAATTCGTCGTTCGGCAAGCCTTGTGCGCAGCGATTCCGCATAGGGACCTGGAACACCGGAGAGAGCTTCTCCGCTCCACAGGGCGAGTGCTCGGTCGAGAGTCTCGACACCGCCGCCGACGTTGCCATCTTGCCGACACGAACGGGCGGTGTCGCATAGTTGTTCGAACTCGTGGACATCGAGAGCGTCGTTGTCCAGCCGGAGAAGGTATCCGGACGCGTCCGAGACCAGGAGGCCGCCGGTCGACCATCGGGTCCGGCTCGGGTCCAGGATCTGGCGCAGTCCCGAGATATACGTGTGCACACTGCCGCTCGCGCTGGCGGGCGCGGTGGCACCCCACACCGCTTGAATGAGCTCGGCCATGGTCATCGGCTGTGTCGTCGCCCGCGTGGCCAACGCGGCGAACACCGCACGCTGGCGTGCCGGACCGAGATCGAGCTCGTTGTCACCGCGCCAAGCACGTAATGAGCCGAGCGCCTCGACTCGCAGCCGGTCGGCCGTCATTCGCATACCCTTTGCCATTTGGTCTTGACCCGCTGTTTCGCTCGCTGGGCGTCGAGCACGGCACCGAGTTCGTCATAGCCGTTCAAGGCTGCGTGCAACGCCGCCGCGGCTTTGACCGGTTTGCCGCCTTTGGCGAAGAGAGCTGCGGCGTCTTCCATGGCTTGTGCCTCGCCGAACCGGTTACCGGACATACGCAGGCGAGCGGCCGCCGTGAGCGCGGTGAACGGGTCGTCATCCAGAAGCGCCCTGCACCGGAGCGCCGCCGCTTCCTGACCGGGGGTTCGTTCGCAGAGCATGGTCGCGAGTTTGGCGTGGTCGTGCTCGTTCAGTTCGACGGCGAGCCGCACCAGGCCGGGCATCCAAGGGCAGACCACCCCGTCATCGAACTCGAGCATGCTCGCGAGCAAACCGAAGGCGACCGCCTTCCGGTTCTGCATCTCGGCGAGCATGGCATTGGTCGCGAGCATGAAGTCCGTGCCGTCGGTGCCGAACTCGCCGGCAGGAGCCAACGCCCAAACGGACATCAAATGGGTGCGGGCGTCATGCGGTTGCCCACGGTGCGCGGCGATCATCGCCGCGACACCGCTGAGCTGCCGTAACGCCATGGGTCGACCGAGCGAGTGTCGCGCGAGCGTCGCCCCGCCGCCGAGCCGGCGCGTCAGTTCTTCCAACGGGGTGTCCCAGCGGCCGAGCCAGTATGACTCCGTGGCGCAGGATCTCGTCCTTCTCGGTTGAGCGGGGATCGGTGAGCGAGGTTCATCCGTCGTGCAGGTGGGCCACCAGCCGACCCGTACCCGGGACAGCAGAGCCTCGTGCATGGTCCGCCAGTCCGCCGGCGTGCTGTTGTCGTGGAGCGCCTCTCTGATCCCCTTCGATGCCTGGCCGGTGTTGCCGCGCAGCAGGCGCGAGTAGGCGAGGAGCCAGCGCATCTCGGCCACCACGGCGGGGTTCTTCGCCCGCACGGCGACCCTGCCGGCCTCGATGGTGAGGTCTCGGTCGAGCCAGAGCATGATCCGCGCCGTTGCGATCTCGAAGACTTCGCGAAGGTCCAAGGGGACGGTGCCCGAGGTCGCCACCCGCTGAAGCAAGCGCATGGTGGCAAGGGGAGCGCGGGGTGCGAGGTGGTACACCTCACGTGCCAGCCACTCACAGAACCATTTGTCGATCGGGAGCGGGGCGGCGAGAAGCTGGGCAGCCACGCATTCCACCGGGGCGCTCGCGTCGGCGAGCGCCTTTGCCAGCTGCCGGTGCAGCGCAAGGCGGATCGCCGTGGGGGTCCTGGCGTAAAGCGCCTCCCGGACCACGGGATGCCGGAAGGCGAGCTTGCCTCGCGTGCGGACCACCAAGCCCATTGCCTCGACTTCCCCGAGGACGTGGTCGAACTCGACGGCGGGACGTCCCAGCGTCGCGGCGAGGTCGTCACGGGTGAAGGACTTGTCCAGAAAGGCCGCCCAACGGAGTAACTCCGATGCGGCGGTGGACAGGAAGCCCAGCCGACGGTTGACGGCCTCCAACGCCGCCTGCGGGATCGCAGGCCTGTCTCCGGCGAGCTCCGGGTCCGGTTGTTCAGTCCCGTCGAACGCACGGACGATGTCCCGGATGAAGAGGGGGTTACCCGCGGCGGTTCGTGCGAGTTCGACAAGGGCCGGCCCGGGGGCCGTCCCCGTCAGCCCGGTGAGCAGGTCGTTCACTTCGCGCTCGGAAAGCGGGCTCAGTTTGTGTACGTGTGTGCCCGTTGTCGCGATCTTGGCGCGCAGCTCATTGAGCCGATGATCGCCGGGCACGGACCGGCAAGCACCGATCAACAGCAGCGGCGTCTCGGCGCATTCAGAGGCCAGCCGATACCAGGCTTCCAGGCAGGCGGGGGCCGCCCACTGCAGGTTGTCCAGCACGAGGACCATGGGACGTTCTCGACAGAAGTTCACGATGAGATCGACGACCAGCTCGACCGCGTTGGCGATGGCTTCATCGTTGTCGGGAGAGATATGCCGTGTGGCGAGCGCCACATCGCGCCGACGGGGGTCGGGCGAGCTAGCCGTGATGTCCAGGCTGTCGAAGATGGGCTGGAGTGGGATCCGCCGGCTCAGCTCATCCGCACTGGCCTTGGCGAGGCCACAGTTCGTCGCGTTCGCGAGTCCGGCGGAGATCAGTTCGGACTTGCCGATGCCAGGTCCACCCTCAAACCACAAGGAGCTCCCGCGCCCCTCATCCAGGCGGCTCACCGCCGACTTGATGGCCGTCAGCTCGCGGCTTCGGCCGAAGAACAGCGTTTGCCGTTCTACCCGTGCCACGACCGAAGAGCGCGGGACGTTGGTCAGTGCCCGCCACAGTGCTGGGTCGTCGGCCTTGATCTGCTCGTAGCGTGTCGTCAGGTCGAGCCCGGGCTCCATACCGAGTTCATCGATGGTGGTGGTGCGGAGTCCCTCGAATACCCGCAGGGCTTCCTCTCGCTGGCCACACCGGTAGAGAGCGAGCAGATGGAGACTCTGCAGCCCTTCACGCATCGGATGGACCGCGGCGACAGAGCCCAGCTCATCGAGCACCTTCCGGTGGTCACCCGCATCGATCATGATCTTGGCGCGTCGTTCGATGACATCAAGCCGGAGCTCGCGCAGCCGTTCACGTTGGTTGGTGGCGAAGGGGCCGGGCAGTCCGGCCATCGGCTCGTCTCGAAAGAGGCCGAGTGCGCTGTCCAGGGCGGCGAGCGCACCGGGAACGTCATCCCCGCGCTGGTACAGCCGAGCTCGTTCGCGGAGGTTTTCGAACCGGACGACGTCGATCGATTCGGCGTCCACCCGTAGGCAATAGCCCGATCCGGTCGAAGCCAGGACCTCGGCCGCTTCGCGCCGGGTACGGTCGGGATCGAGTGCCGACCGGAGTGACGAGACGTAGGTGTAGATGCTGCCATTGGCGCTGGCCGGCGCCTTCTCTCCCCAAATGGCGTCGATCAGCTCCGACCGGGTGACGACCTGGTTCGCCTGCAACGCGAGTACGGCGAGCAACGTCCTGCGCTGTGCCGACCCCAACACGATCTCTTGGCCTCCGCGCCAGGCACGGACCGGGCCGAAGAGGTCAAGCTGCAAACGCATTATCACCTCCGCGGACACTGCTCGGTACCACAGGTGGTCCTCTCCGGACAGGCTCTCCGGATCAGTTGGCCGTCCTGATCACCTGAATGGTCATGGATGGCCTCGCTCAATGATCCGTCGGCTACGTGGCGTATGCGCAGTACCAGGTGAGATACTGTGGTTGGCCCATAGGTTGTAGACGCTCGTCAGACGGACCAGCGCGAGCACGTCCTGGCGCACCAGCAGACGCGGGTCCCCCACAGCCTTGCCGGGTGAGCAAGCAACGTCGGAGGCTTGGTGCGTTCGGAAGGTGATCGGTGGGAAAGGCACAGCCGCCGCAGGATTCCTCGCCGGAGAGTCTCGCTCTCGGGGCGATCTGGAAGACTCGACCGGCGTCTCATAGGGGATGCCCGGCCGAACAGGCCCTTGCCCTGCTGGCTCAGGGCGCAGACCGGTCGGGCGCAGTCCAGCAGGCAGACCTGGCGCTCGTGAATGATGCGTGCGTAGCGCATCCTCGTTGTTTGTGGCGTGGGTTAACGGTCCTGCTGTGCGCTGGTGAATTGGTGAGTGCGGATGCTCAGCTTCGGAGGTTGGAGAATACCCGCGGCGACCACGTCGTCGATCTGTTGTCTCTGCTCAGGGCGCAGCACGCGCGTTTGGCCGGAGACCTGACCGGAGCGCGGACCTTGTTGAGTCCGCTTGCCTCGGCGGAAGCTTCACTGTCCGTTCGGCACCTCGCCGTGCCGTTTCTCGTCGAGGTGCTTGTCGAAGCCGGCGAGATCGCGTCAGCCGATTCGATGCTCAGTGAGCACGACTTCAGCCGGTTGATGGCCGGTGCCCAGGTAACGCGGCCGTTGTTCCTCGCGGCGCGGGGCACAGTTCACCTCGCTGCAGGTCGGTTTCGCGGAGCCATTGAGGACTTTCTGTCGTGTGTCCGACTTCCCGTCACGGAGATGATGGCGCATTCCGCGGTGATGCGCCGTCGTGGACTGGCGGCGTTGGCGGCGGCCGGCGCGGGCGGACGTGAACGGCTGGTCGCCACGTTGGCGGCGCAGGAGGAGGAAGCTGCGCTAGCGTGGGGTTCTCCTGCGTACGTCGGATGGGCTTTGTACGTCCGTGCGATGGTCGAGCAACCAACGGGAACGACCAGACTGCTGGATGACGCGATCGATTTGCTGGACATCGCTCGATCACGAGCCGGGCTCGCGTCGGCGTGCTACGAGCTGGGTTCTCGCCTTGCGGCATCAGGCGACGAAACCGCCGCGAAAGAGAAGCTTGAGCGTGCGGGGCGTTTGGCGCGGCAAATCGGAAATCGGACCCTGTCAGAGAAGGCCCAAGCCGCGCTATGCGAGTTGGCGCAGAACGGTCAGCCGCCTCCGTTGACCGTGCAAGAAGTGAAGATCGCGGAGCTCGCACGGGCAGGGTACAGCAACAAGCAGATCGCGGAGAGCCTTTTCCTCACTGTTCGCACGATCGAGTTCCATCTGTCCAATGTGTATCGGAAGCTGCAGATCTCCGGGAGACGCGAGCTGACTGACGGACTCTGAAGTTGTCCTGATCAGCTCGTGCGAGCCCAGGATTTCTGAGGGTAGGATGATCGTCGGCGTCGGCCGCGGCCAGTGCGCCTTCACTCGATGCGGCATCGTCGCGGACCCAGGCCGAACACCTCGAATCAGCACGAAGAGCTTTACCGAGTCGGACGCTGAATACCACTGAACGGCGGGTAGACGGAAGCGCGATGGTTGGGAACCATCGTAGCGATAGCCGGAGCTTCGCCGTCAGATCTTGGCAGCTACTACAACACTGAGGCGGGTATCGTGGGACAAGACGGTCATCGTGGTCTGTCGGCAGATGCCCTGCAGTCCGCTCTTGGCCTCTCCGGAAGCGGCCGCGGTGAGAAAAGCTCCCCATCCGGTCCGACGGGTGTGCTGTTTCCTGGCCCGGAGTTGGCTGTTCGGTTGGACCGCTACGTCGATGCCCTGATCCGGATCAGGGCGAGGCAGCATGGTCCGAGCGCGGACAAGTGTTATGTCGATCTCATGGTGGGTCTGTCCGATGCCGCGGAGGCCCTGCGGGCGTCGGATCGCTGTGATCACGAAATGGCCGAACGCCGCCTTCGCTCCGCTGTTGCCCTGCTCCAGGGTGCCGATCTGACGGAACTCGCCTTCCTTGACCAGTGAGAGGCGTTCTTCTGCGCTCACCAGTCCGGGCGAATCATGTACCTGTCGGCAGTGATGGAGGTCGATGGCGCCGGCGGCGACACTCCGCCCGGCTGGTGCCCATCGCTCGCATGTACTTGCCTCGTTAGGGCGCGGTGTTCATGAGTGACGGCCGGATCCCAGCCGTCTGACGCGCTGTGATCGAGGTGGCCTGCGGACTTGACCCGCCGCCACATACCCCGTGACCGGGGAGATGTCGTGCCGAGTGCCGACATGATCGAATGACCACTATAGCCCTGTCTGTCCAGGGCTGGACAGCCGTCGTGTGCATCCTGTGCCTGCAGGGCATATCGGTTGAACAAACTACCCAACTATGCACCTCGCGCTTCCAACCGCGCTTCTGAGCGTGCGTAATTGGTCCATCACGTTTCCTGCTGCGCGGCACATCTGAAGGGAGTGCGAGCATGAGGCACTACCTCGATCGGGTGGCACAAGGTACTGCCGATGTTCCGAAGCGTGAATGTGGGCCGGCCTCCGGCGAGAGCGCCGCGTACTCGAATGGAGTGCAGGCATGGTGACATCGCATCGTACGATCGGTCGTTCATTCGCGCGCCGGTCGATGATAGGGCAACTGCTCGCGGTCGTCGCGATGCTCGGCGCACTGTCGTCCTGTGGCATCTCGGCGACCTCCGGATGGAATGGTGCGGTTCCCGGTAAGGAAGCGCAGAAACGCACCAATCTGGAAGCTCCTTTCGGGCCGGTGTATCCGGCCGACATAGCTGTGCTCGTCGCGGTGTCGCAGGCAGGGTACTGGGAAGCGCCGACCAGTGAGCTGATAGCGAAAGAAAGCACGAACCCCAAGGTTAAGGCGGTCGGCGCGCAGCTAGCACGAGAGCACCACGTGCTGAACATGTACAACGAAGACGCCGCGGCACGCCTCCACGTACAGCTACCCCTGGCAGCGACACCGCAGCAGGAGAGCTGGCGGAAGCAGATCGAGGCCGCCAGCGGAGACGAACGTGACCGGCTGTACGTCGGGCTCACGAGGGCGGCGCACGGCTCGGTCTACATGAAGGTCGCCACCGTACGAGCGACTACGCAGAACGATGTCGTCCGCTCTCTCGCCGAAGTCGCGACCCAATATGTCTCGCGGCACATGGCATTGCTGGAGAGCACCGGACTGGCGGACCTGGATTCGCTCGCGGTCCATTCGGGCACCGACGCCGCGAGCCAGCCCACGCCCTCGGTGGCGGAGTGGGGGTTCGGCATCGGCATGGCGCTGGTCGCGGTGTTCGGGACGCTTGTCGTCGTCCGCGTGGCATCGCGACAAACTTCGGAAGCGGCCGACGACGGAGTGGCGATCGAATGAACCTGACACTGTCATCCTTGCCGGAAGTAGTCCTGGCCGCAGGCTATACTTCCTTTGACAACGGGGCGCGCACAGTCGCCGCGTTCTCCGCGCGGCTGGCCTATCTGGCCATGTGCCTGACGTTGTGCTGGGGCATTCTGACCGCGACCGGGTGGGTCCGCCGTATCACCGGACATCAGGCATTACGTACCGGACACATCATGTTGGCGTCGTTCACGATCGCGACGGCCATCGTGCACGCCTTCGCGATAACCGTTCTCGACGAACAGATCGTGGTCGGCACTCAGGTCGTGGTTCCGTTTCTCAACGGTTACGTTCGCCATGCGCTCGGCATCATCGCCCTCGATCTGATGGTCGCGATCGCCATCACCGCGGGGATGCACCGATTCCTTCGTTACCGCAATTGGTTGCGTTTCCACCAGACTGCCTATTTCGCGATCGCGCTCGGCGTCGCCCACTCCTGGTGGGGAGCATGGGCCAACGGAAATATCCAGCTCGTCTGGCTCGGTGGGCTCACAGCCCTGGCTCCGGTGATCGCGCTGACACTGGTCAGGTTTCTGCCCACGGTGGTCCTGGTGAAGATCGGCTTGGTGGGTGATGGTCCGGCCACACAGAAACAGGTTGTCAAGACGGCGCCGTTGAAAGTTCACGTCGATAATCAACGTTGTCACCGTTATGGCTTTTGTCAGGCAGAGGCTCCTGATGTATTCCAGTTGCGTGAGGACGGGCGTCTCGCGTACCGGAAGACTCCTGAAGTCACTCGCAATCTGGATGTGATTTCCGCGGCGAGGGCGTGTCCGATGCGAGCCATTCAACTGGAAGGGAGGAACCATCATGAATGAGCTGCCACGGATCGTCATCGTCGGGGCGGGGCTCGCCGGGATGTGCGCGGCCGAACGATTGCGGGAACTTGGCTTTGACGGGGAAATCGTCATCATCGGTGACGAGTCGACCATGCCGGTCTATCGGCCGGCGCTGACAAAGCAGTTTTTGACGGGAGAACTCGGGTTCAAGGAGATCCTCACCGCACCGACCCATGATCTCGACGCCATATGGCGGTTGAACACGCAGGTGTCCCAGTTGGATCCCGTGCGACGAGTCGTTTTTCTTCCCGGTGGCGAGGAGCTCGAATACGACGGGCTGATCATCGCGAGTGGGGTCGAAGCCCGGAGGGTGCCGGGTGCGATGAAGGCCGGCTCACGCGTCGCCGTGCTGCGCAGCATCTCGGACAGCAGGCGGTTGCGTCAGGCGTTGAGCGGTGCACGTGATCCCATCGCGGTGATCGGCACCGGTTTCATCGGTTGTGAGGTGGCGTCGAGCATTCGTTCTCTCGGTCAGAACGTGGTCCTCATCGGGCAGTCCAAACTGCTGATGAACAATCTGCTCGACCCTGGGCATGCGCAGCGGCTGACCGAACTGCACCGCCGCCATCGTGTTCAGCTGCAACTCGGCACCAAGGTGGAGGATTGGATGGCCACACCGTCGCGAGTGCAGCTACGCCTCTCCAACGGGAGGCAGCTGGATGCGGCCTTCGTCGTAGTCGCGGCCGGTTCCGTTCCCGCTGTCTCGTGGCTGCGCGACTCGGGAGCACGGCTGGACAACGGTGTGGTGTGCGAAGCCACTTGCCATGTCGCCGGGCTGGAGGACGTGGTCGCCGCGGGAGATGTCGCGAGCTGGCCGAACCTGCGGTTCGACACCAAGCCCCGGCGGGTCGAGCACTGGACCAACGCGATCGAGATGGGGCGTGCGGCCGCGGAGAACCTGCTGACCGGGCGGGAATCGGCGACACCATTCATGCCGGTGCCGCGGTTCTGGTCGGAGCAGCATGGCCTCCGCCTCCAGGCCGCCGGGATGCCTGCTGTCGGCATGAAGCGTGAACCGATCGATCCCACGACACCCGGTGGTCATTCTTTGACCGGCTATTACCGGGACAATGAGCTTGTCGGTGTCATCGGTTTCGACAATTCATCTGCGGTGTTGAACTATGCGAAGAGTTTTGTGGACAAGGCGCTGACCGGTCGAGCGGGGCAAGCGCGTCCGGGCGACCGAGAGCCGGTGTCACAACGAGATGCAAGGTCTGGAGCGCCGAAGCCGGACCCTCGTTCTGCCTTTCTGCAGGTTTAGTGAGAATGTTGCCGAATTCGAAAGGACGATTACATGCGACCGAACGTAATGGCGATCTTCTCAGTTGTCACACTTGCCGCAGCTGCAGCATTGGCGATCCAACAATCGCCGAATTTCTCGTCCCAGACGACCGGCCTGTACATCCTCACCACGGACACGCCGGATTATCGCTATGTAGTCGTTCCCTTACCGTATCGTGAAGAGCAGCGGACCATTCGAGCTCCGGTTCCGGGTGACCAGATCGCCACAGCCTGGGTGGAATCGCCCGCCGGCTCCGCCAAGCCGGGGTCTGTCGCTGAGCCCATGCCTACGCCTACGTCAGTGACCGATCCGGTCAAGCCGTCGGAGGTGGCCGGCGATCCGCTCGCCCCGTCAGTGCCATCGGACGAGTCTGTCGGCCCAGGAAGAACGGCACACACGGGAACATCCGCGGGCCACGCGCCGGAGGGGCGATGATGGGTGGGAACCGGTCAGGGGCAGTAACGGTGCAGTGGCACGGCGAGGGGCCGGGGCACGCGAAGTCGAGAGGCGGCGAACCGGTCCGTTTCGGCGGTTGGTCCGACTATGGAGAATGGGCCGATCACGACTTTCGCGAGCGTGGCCCCGCCGAGGAACCGATCGGGAACGGTCAGCGCCCCATCGTGGTGGAAGTCATGACCCCGGTCGTTCCCATAAAGCTGCCGGAGGAGCCGGAAGATGATTTCGTGTCCCGGACTTACTGCAGCATTCTGTCCCCACACGATGGCGATAATTTCGAGGGCGCTGACCTGTTGGTCGAGGTCGATCATCCAGCGGCTCTCATTCGTCCGTATCTCGGTGCCGGCGGGCAAGCCGGGACCAGACACGACCTCGCGTTCGAAACCATGATCGAGACGGCTCGGCCGTACGCCACCCTGCCGATCGAATCAATGAGTGACGACCAGCGATCGGTCTGCCGACTCTGCGCGACACCGCAGTCGGTCGCGGAGATCGCCGTGGCCATCGGGGCACCGATCGGACTGACGCAAATGATCATCAGCGACGGTATCGACAAGGGATTCCTCAGTGTGCACAGTACGGCACCGCCGACGGTGGGCGGCCTGCCGTCGATCGAACTGCTCCGACGGGTCCACCGAGGGCTGGCGCGGCTGGCCTGAAACGCCATTCTTGACGGAGGCACGGTGAACAACCACATGATTAGAGGACGCGGCCCCGAGCCGCTGCTGACGAGGTTCATCGTCCTCTGCGCGCTCCAGATCTCGACCGGCGCCCTGGTCGCGGTCGGTATGGTCGTGCCGGAAACTTGGCCACCGCTCGCCGCATTGGCCCTCATGGCCGGCGCAGTCGGCGTCGGTATCGCGTTATTCCTGACGGCACAGCGGCTGCGGCGATCGCTGACGGGCTTGCGCGCCGAACTCGATGAGCTCGGCCGGCAACGGCTGCCGGAGATGCTTTCCGAAATTGTCGTAAAGAAGGACGTGCAGCAGGTCAAACTGCGGTTGCCGACCCCAGTCGACGAGAGACTGGCCGTATTGATCGGCGATGTCGAGGAGATCTGTACGAGCGCGGTGCATCTGGCCGTGGAGCGTGATCAGATCCGCGCCGGCTATGCCGAGGTCTTCGTCAACATGTTCCGACGGACTCAGACGCTTTTGCTGCGGCAGCTTCAGATCATCGAAGGTCTTGAGCAGAGTAACCGGTCTCCCGCCGACTTGAACCGGTTCTACCAGCTCGACCACCTTGTCATGCGCATGCGCCGGAACAACGAGAACATACTCGTCCTCTCTGGAACCGAACTCGTGCGTAAGACGAAGGACCCGGTTCCGATCAGCGATATTCTCCGAGCGTCGATCTCGGAGATCGACAACTACCAGCGGGTCCGGCTGCTCAGCACTCCTTCGATACGGGTGTCCAACACGGCGGCCGGTGATCTGATCCGGATCGTCGCCGAGCTGCTGGACAACGCCACTGCCTTTTCGTCGCCGGACAAGCAGGTCACGGTGAAGGCCGAACTCGCTCGTCATCAGGGGTTGGCGATCGGCGTGATCGACAACGGCATCGGGATGTCCGATGTCGATATCCGCAAGGCGAACGAACAGTTGAAGCGGTTGGGCTCCGGCGAGATCGCCCGCTCTCGCCGGCTCGGCCTCCTTGTGGTCGGCAGGCTCGCCGGACGGCACGGTTGCCGGGTCGAACTGTTCGGCGGAGACGATGTCGAGGGTGTCTCGGCGCTGGTTACTGTCCCCAGTTCAGTTCTGCTCGAGGAAGATGCGGTTCGCGCCACCTTGCCGGGAGATCCGACCCGAGGATCCACGATGGGGCACCTGGGCGCCACCGCCAATCGAGCAGGCAGGGGGGAGTCGGCGGTGCCGATGACCGTTACCGTGCGGCGTCAGGACAAGAACTCTCCTGACGCCGCAAGGGTTCGACGGACCTCTTCCTGGCACAACCGGTCGGATGTACAGAAAACGCGCCGGCAGGCTGTGCGCTCGAAGCCGTCCGACCTCGTGGCACAGGCGCATTCGGATGTCCCTGGTGAACTGCCGACTCGTGTACCCAACCGGCAGGCAGAGGATTCGGAGGTGGAAACACAGCCCAGGCGGATAGCGTCCAGGTGGTTCCAGGCGCGGAATACTACCGGACAGGGGAGGTCGACATCGTCTCCGCCGTCGTCAAGCAGTACTGATCGGTTTGTTCAGGGCGCGGTAGAGAATTGGCAGTCGAACGTAGATCAGGCATGGCAAATGGCGGAAAACGCGAATCGGCCGGATGGCTACACCTATACCGAGGATGGCCTCCCGCTGCGGCAAAAAGGTGCACATCTGATTCCGGGGAGTGTCGCCCCCGCTTCGGTGGGTGGTACGGCAGCTCCAGGCAAAGCAATCGAGCGCGACCCGAAACACACCCAGCGTCGGCTCTCCAGCTATCAACAAGGCGTGCAGAAGGCAAAAGAGCAAGAGGCGCGCATGCGTGGCACGAAGCATTCTGCAGGCTGGACCGTTCTGGAAGTCGAGAGTAAGTAATAGCGGCATTGGAGAAGTAATATCATGACCGACAAAGACGAAACCGCGAACGAGTATGCTTGGTTGATCAACGACTTTGTGGACCGGGTTCCCGGTGTCGCCCATGGGGCCGCGGTCTCCTCTGACGGCCTGCTCATCGCGGCATCGAGCACACTTCCGCAGGACCGGGCCGACCAGTTGGCCGCGGTCGCGTGTGGTCTGGTGAGTCTGACGGAAGGGGCCGCCCGCTGTTTCGAGGCGGGAAACGTCAACGAGACCATCGTCGAGATGGACGCCGGCACCATGTTGCTGATGGCCATCAGCGATGGATCATGCCTGTCCTTCCTGGCGGATCCAGGATACGACATTGGGCAGATCGCTTACGAAATGGCGCTGCTGGTGGACAGGTTCGGTCACATGCTGACGCCGGAGCTCCGGGCCAGTGGTGACGAAGTCGCCTCGGCTCCGGCCGGTAGTCGATCCAACTAGCTTCTGTCTTGGAAAGGAAAGGCATATGAGCAAGCATCGGGTCGACCCAGTCGACAAGACGTCGAAGAAGTCGATGATGACTTCGAAGATCGTGGTGGCCGGTGGGTTCGGTGTCGGGAAGACGACGTTCGTCGGAGCGGTTTCCGATATCAAGCCGCTCACGACCGAAGCGATGATGACCGTTGCGAGCGGGAAGCTGGACGACACGGAACGGCTTCCGTACAAGGCTCTGACCACTGTGGCCATGGATTTCGGGCGCGTTGCTCTCGATGACGAGTTGTTGCTGTACCTGTTCGGTACCCCCGGCCAGGAGCGCTTCTGGTTCATGTGGGACAGCCTCGTGCGTGGTTCGATCGGTGCGGTGGTCCTAGCCGACACGAGGCGTCTCGCCGACTCGTTCTCATCTGTCGATTTCTTTGAGAATCGAAATATCCCGTATGTCATCGGAGTGAACACCTTCGATGGAATCCTTCATCATCCTCTCGAACATGTTCGACGGGCCATGGCCATTGATCCCTCCATTCCGATCTTCCGTTGTGATGCCAGGGAACGAGGTGAGGTGAAAGCGGCTCTGCTTGGGTTGATCGAATACGTTATGAAGCGGGTCGAGCAGGTGGCAGAGCCATCGATGGCCTAGGGGATTTTCAAAGATCGGCTACAAACAGGTAAGGAAGGGATGGTTCGACGCGCAATGGTTGAAGGAAATCGCGAGATTGTTGCTCTGGATGTTGACACTTTCACCGAGTTGACCAAGCTGGACGGTGTTGTCGTAATTCACCTTTCGGCCGAGTGGTGTGGGCCATGCCAGGCCTTCACGACCGTGTTCCATGAAACGGCAGAGAACCATGACGACGTGGTGTTCGCCACGCTTGACACCGACTCGCAGCCGGAGCTCGGCGCTGCGTTCCACGTGAAGTCGATCCCAACGATCGCTGTGATGCGTGGTGGAGCGCTGATTTTCACGCATGAGGGTTCGCTCAGTGAACGGGCCCTCAATGATGTGATCCGTCAGGCTCGAGGGGTCGATGTCGATGAAATTCGCAAGTCGATGACCTCCGGAGTGGCATCGACCTAGTATCAGGTCATACACGGTATGGAAAGGTTTGTCGTGGGTATCACAGTCGGTTCTCTGGCCCCGGACTTCACACTGGATGGCAGCCAGATGGAACCAGTGACGTTGTCATCCTTCGCGGGGGACAAAAACGTACTACTTGTGTACTATCCGCGCGCGTTCACCCCGATTTGCCGAGGTGAACTGTGTCAGTTGCGCGACGAAGTCGAGGTCTATCACAAATACGACGTCCAGGTGATCGGCGTGTCGGTTGATTCTCCGTTCTGCCTGAAGGCTTGGGCGGAACAACAGGGGTATCCGTTTCCGTTGCTGTCCGACTTCTGGCCGCACGGCGAGGTGGCTACCACCTATGGGACCTTCGACGACTCTGCGGGTGTCGCCCGGCGCGGTACCTTCTTGATCGATACCGAGGGGATCATCCGATTCGCCCAGGTTCAGCGGGAGGATGTGGCCCGCGACCAGCGTGAGTGGAAGGAAAAGGTCGCCAGTCTGCTCGGAGCGCACGCCCGGGATCTTTCACGGGTGTCGATTCCTGCGGCTCCTGGCAATTGGATCTCGATTCCCGACGAGGGCTCAGAGGTGGTTTGATGCAGGGGGCGATCCGGCGATCTCGGGTGCTCGTTTGAGCGTCGGTCCTGGGTGTTACTCTATGGTTACGAACAGTAATATAGGGCTTACGGAGTATCCCATGTCAAGCTTTGCTCCGGATCTCGGAACAGTCGAGAGGGGCAACGTTGTGGATATTGTCAAGGTTCTGGTGTGCGCGGCCGATGAGATCACTTCGGCTGGTGTCGAGGTAATGCTGGACGCGAGTGAGCTGGTCCACGTGGTTTCGGACGGCGGGGGCGCTCGCCCGGACGTCGTGGTCGTGGTTGTGGACGGTGTCGTAGGTAGCAGTACGTTCGCGCTTCTTCGACGGCTTCAGGGTGATGGTTCCACGCTAGCGTCACGAGCAGTGATGGTCGCCGACACGTTTCGATCCGAAGATATGCTGATGGCGGTCGAATGCGGTGTCGCGGCTCTGCTGTCCAGGAGCGAGATGAAGGAAGGTGCTCTGGTTTCGGCGGTGCTGGCGGTGAGCCGCGGCGCGGCCTTGATGTCAGGCCGACTGCAAGGCATCCTTCTGGATCAGATAGATCGGCTCCGTCTGCAGGTGCTCGCGCCCGCTGGACTGACGCTTTCCGGAATCGAAACACGTGAACGCGATGTCTTGCACCTGATCGCCGAGGGGTATCAGACCGAGGAGATCGCGAAGCAGCTCACCTACTCCGAAGGTACCGTGAAGAACGTACTTTACGGCTTGATGGCCCGGCTGCGCCTGAATTCGCGTGCGCAGGCGGTCGCCTACGCCATGCGTGCCGGCGTCATCTGAGCCGAGGTTTCGCAGCCGGTTCTATCGCGTTTAGTTCGAGTTCGTTTTCAGCTCGGACGCATCGGGTTCTGTGCCACTTATGGTCGCCGTCAGCTCGTCGTAGATCGGGGTTGGCTCGTCCTGTCGGCCGGTGCCGAGAAAGCTGCTGCTTTCGTTCTGGTCGTCGTTCTTCCCGTTTTTCATCCGAATCCAATTCCGCCTGCGTGTGGGCCGAGCCCGATGTCGGCCGAGCGAAGACTCGCGCGGCATTTCTGTGTTTGGCGTTCATATTTTCGCACACGGAGGAGCGAAAGACGCCGAAGCCGGGTACGATCATCTACCAGGAATGCCCGTGGTGCGCGGACATCAGCAGTTTCTTCCCGCGCGGCGCTCATTGATGCCGTCGAGGCCCAGTCGGCCGCCGAGATCGGCGAAGGTGTCGAGGAAACCTTCCCGGTGTTCTTCAGTGTGCCCGGAGTTCAGTGTCAGGCGCAGATGCGGCTTGTTCCGGGATACGGCGGGATAGAAGAAGACCGGGACAAGGTACCCTCGCTCCAGAAATGATTCCTTCAGTTCGACTGCCGTCGCGTCGTCGTCTGCTGGAACCGAGATGAGGTACGAGGGGGTCGCGCGTGGCGGGCACACGATTTCGTCCAGTCGCACGCGAAACCCGGCCACTTGGCGGAGGTAGTCGTCGACGATCTCGGGCTTGGTGCGAAGCAGGTGCATGACCTGGGGCGCGGTGCTCGCCGTAGGCGGCGGCATGGCGCCGGTGAACATGGATGTCCCGGACAGTAGTTCGAACGCGAGCAAAGGATCGGCGAGCCCAGCGATGGCACCGCCCTCGAGACCGACCGACTTGGAAAAAGAGACCATGACGAAGTCGGCCCTCCGCAAGGCGTCGAACTCTGTGGTGAAAGGCCGGCCCTGTCCGCCGTAGAGCAGGAATCCGTTGGCGTTGTCGACATAGCTGAGGGCTTGGTGCTGTTCGCAGAGTCGAGCAGCTCGCCGATCGGGGCGACCGTGCCGTCGGAGGAGTAGACGCTTTCGAAGACCACGACGGTCTTTTTTGCCCTCGAGCGTGCTCAGGGCCCGGTCCAGGTCGGCTGGGTCGTTGTGCCGGAAGGGGAACAACTGTCGTCCGTAGCGCAGTTTTTCGACGGCTTTCCAGAGGCTCCAGTTTACGTCCCGGTCCAGTACGAACATCGCGTCCTGGTTATCGATCTCCCAGCCCTGGCCGAGGTTCAGGTGGTTCGTCATGGTGTGCGCGAAGCCGACGTTGGCCAGTAGACCGCTGGCGAAGCTGATTGCGCGGTCCTTACCGGTGACTCGGCAGAGTTCTCGCTCGAGTTCCAGGTGCGGACGGCAGATTCCTAGTGTCGCCCGCGAACCGCCGGTGGTCAGGCCGTATCGCGTGATGCCATCCAGGAAGTGCTGCCGGACGTCGGTACGGGCCTGCAGGTTCAAGAAGTTGGTGCTCGCGAAGTTGATCAGTGTGCGGCCATCGTGCACCACGGTCGGGCCGACAGGACCGTCGACCACGGGCGGGGCAGCCAGGCGCAGGCCCGTGCCCGTCGTGAGGAAGTCAGTGAAGGGCCAGAGCTTCAGGGCGGCCGATCTGGATGTCGTCACTCGTGTCCGCCTTTGGGTGCGATGGTCTTACCTGGCTGACGGAGGCTGGCTCGTGCCACGTTTCCCAGACGGCCGAGCCCGATCGCGCGAGGTTCTTCGCCGCACCGGTGGTCACCGGCGAGGCGGTGTTGAGCAGGTCGTTCCCGTCGCGCCAGGCCTCGAACGTAAGGTGTCGGCCAGGATCCGGACGGCCGGGATTACAACGCTGGCTTGCGATGAACACGACTTTAGCGGCATCAGAGATCTCTGCGGTGCTTCTCGCGTCTGCGTTGTCTACACGCCGCGTCCCGCGTTCCTCAAGCGCTACGGCGGTTCGGACGGGGTCCTGTTCCAAGTCCGCGGTCCGTGCTGAGTGCGAGCCGCCCGAAGCCGGGTAGACCGATCGTGTTTCCTCGGAAAGCGTCACTCCAACTGCCTCCAAGCGGCCCTCGGTGAGCCGAGCCCTGCGGTCTGGGTTGAGTGACCGAAGTAGGCCCGGTCGGAAGGGAGGCGATCACCTGGTCGATTCAACCGACGGGGCCAGCGAATCAGTTTCACTCTTGACCGGCGGCGGAGAGCTGACAATTGGCAATCGTCGCACACTCGGATTGGCCGGGCTGGACCGACTGTACTGTTTTCCTGTCGTCGAACGGTCTTCCTCCGGAAGAAGAGTACTTTTTAGCGGGCGGTTGTGCCCGCAAAGACTGTGGCCGGGCGAGGAGATTGATCAATTATGCCCGATAGTCTCTGGTTGCGGAAACATGGATACTCGCCGAGTCATAGCGACCAAGGCTCGGCCTTCCTGGTTCTCTGATCGATTTATTTTCGCAAGGCCGGGAAGTGGGTCGCGAAGTTTGATCAACGTTATGGTATATACCTGAGCGAGGAACATGGAGACCGTCGGCTCCGGCTCGTCGTCGGTCAGTTCGATGCCCGAGGTGCGCAGTCCGTACCCGTAGTCGATCGAGGCCTTTCGGGCACAATTCCGCGCCCGCATACCCGAAACCTCAAGCAGGGGAGCCTGATCTGGTCGCGATGCTTCGCCATTGGCTAGTCTCAGGAGGTTCCGTTAGGACGTCGAAAATTCCGGACCACCAGGCTCTGGACGCCGCTGTGCCTGTGGACTCGTTGGTTGCGAGCGCGGTGGTTTGTCCATCGCTCGTAGCGGAGTTGCGCTCGGTGGCGGCCGAAGGAGGAAGTCGATGGTAAGAATGCATGTCGGTTTCGAAAAGGCAACTGTCACTGACTTCTGGACACGACACTTTGCGGGCATCGACAGGATTATCGAGGATCCGACGGACGTCTATTTCGGCTTCGTCCTGCGTATGCGGGGGGAGGCGCCTTCGCTGACGTCACTACGCGAGCAGGTTGCCAGGGCTGTGGTGGGCATCCCCATGCTGACCCGGAGGTTGGTCGACTCCGGGGGAGATCCCACGTGGGAGAACGAGCCTCAGTTCGATATCGACCATCACGTTTGGGAGAACCGGCAGCTGGCTCCCGGGGTGCATCCGGCTCGGACGCTGTTCCTCAATCGGCCGGATCCGGCTCGGCCTCGTTGGGGAATCTGCCTGCTGTCCGGTGACGACCGGGAATGGGCCGTGTGTTACCTGGTTCACCACGCGGTCCAGGACGCCGTGGCAGCACTCGAGACCATGCGCAGGCTATTCGACGGTAGAACTTCCGGCAAAGCCGTGCTGCGAGGGCGGCGAGCGTTGGGGGTAGAGGCGAGTGTTCGTTTAGCGCCCGATGTCCTGTCCACCTATCGGGCGGTAACGCCCTGGACGCCGCTGCTGGCCCCTCCGCTGTCGTCAAGGACGGCCGCTTTCGCCGCAGTAGAGCAAGAGTGGATCGAGGCTATAGCGCGGGCCACCGATGCGACCATCAATCAGGTACACCTCGCCGCGTTGACCGGAGCATTGCGCGACTGGAGTCCCGGCGACTGGACAGGTCGTCTGTCTCGTGCGCAGCGTCGAGGACTGCCGGTCGTCATGCCGGTTGACACACGGAAGCCAGGCGAAGACGACCTTGGCAATCAATTTGGCCTGTTCCGCGCCATGCTTCCCTGTGGCGAGACGGATCCCGAGCGCCGGCTGCGGTCGATCATGACCGCGACGGGTCGTCGTCGAATCGATCGATACCGCCGTGCGCATCGCACCCTTGTCGAAGCCGCGCCGGACGTCGGAGACTGGCTCTGGCGGCGGATCGCCAGAACGTCGATGATGGTCGCCTCGAGTGTCCAAGCCCGGGACACCCTGACTGTCTGCGGAACACCGGTCGCCGAGATCGAGGCCATTCCCTGGCTGCCCCCTGGATACCCCTGCTTCAGCTTCCTCGTCAGCTACAAGGGCCGTGTGGGCATGTCCGTCCTCACACATGGGGGTGCCCCAAGTTCGGAAATGCTCGTCGCCCGATGGCGTGACGCGATCTACGAACTTCACAGCCGCCTCGTCGAGACATCGAGACGACCGACCGCCGGGGCGTGGCGCCCGCGGGCATTCTGAGTACGGTCGTGCGGCGCTCCATCCAACGCTCGCTCGCCAGTGCTCACCACGGGACACCACGCTGCACAGACTCTAGCCTGTAGTCGTGTGACCGCGCAGGCACAATGCTGTGCCCTAAAGGCTTTAGTGCTAGGACATGGTTGTGATCGGGACCGATGGCGTCGATCGGCTTCAGCGCTGATCGGCAGGGTTCCGGGTCGGCGGACAGCGCCAACCGGGTGATCGCTGCGATCCCACCCTCACGCACTCTGCCGGAGCGATGCGGACAGCGACCATGGTCCCGTTCCTATGCCCCTGTGGGCCTGTGTCCGCGGATGGCCAGCGTCGGCGAACCGCGGATGCCGTGTTTTCTGACGGACACTGCACTTCAGGCGGTTGAGGCGCGCGTCGAAACCGCTTGTTCTTGTGACAGCACACGGCCGTCACAAGAACAAGGGGAACCGGCCTTGAGAATGGGCGGGCTTGCCGACGTCAACTTCCGTGCTGGTACCAAATACGGTGATCTATCGACGCGGACACTTCACTGGCCTAAAAAGACGGCCATGAATATACGACGCGACCTGACTTTAGTTTAGATTCGTTGGCGAGATGACGTGATTACGCCGACACTACTGACCCAGTACTCGTGTCCGAGTCGACGACACAGCTCCAGTGTGACCAGCCGAGGCTTCTCCCAGCTCACGAGATTGAGGCCGCAATGCGAACCAGTTCGCCGCCGGAACAAGTGATGCGAGACCGGCACCGTGATCCGTACAGCTATTTCTCGTGGCTGAGGGAGAACGAGCCAGTCCATGCGGAGATGAAACCGAACGGGTTGCGAGTCTGGCAAGTCACCCGTTACGCGGATGTACACGACCTGCTCACCGACAGCCGGTTAAGTAAACGTCCCGAGCTTGCCACCGCCCCGCTCGGACAGACCGTGCCCGCTTATGCCGACGGTGCCGCCGGCTTGTACCGCCATCTACTGCACACGGACCCTCCCGAGCACACCCGCCTGCGCCGACTGGCGAATCGCGCCTTCTCGCCACGCAGGGTAGCCGTACTGGCCCCGATGATCAGGCAAAGAGCCGAGCGGTTGGCCGGCGCCTTTCCTGCTCACGGCGACGTCGACGTGCTCGCTTCCTTTGCCTTCCCTCTCACCTTCGCCACGATCTGCACGATCCTGGGCGTTCCGCATCACCTGCGCACAGAGCGATTCCGTGAACTCGCGGCGGTGACCCTGCAACCCAGTTACGCTGGAACGGGTGTTGGCGCCATGTCTGAGCTCCACGCTTACCTAACCGATCTCGTCCGGCACAAACGGCGCGAGAACGCCGTCAATGAGGAGGGTGATCTCCTCGGGGCGCTGGTGACGGCCTGTGATCGAGGTGACCAGCTGTCCGAACAGGAACTGATCAGCACGGCGTACTTGCTGCTGACTGTCGGTCACGACACCACCATGAACCTCATTGGCAACGGCATGCTGGCGCTGCTCCGCCACCCGCGGCAGCTACGGTGCGTAGCGGAAGCCTCGACGACACCGCCAATCGCCGTAGAGGAGCTCCTCCGGTACGACTCACCAGCCCGCAAAGCCACCTTCCGTGTGGCAGTCGAAGACCTCCGGTTGCACGGCACAGTCATACCCCGCGGCGAGATCGTCAGCCTGGCAATCGGCTCAGCCAACCGAGATCAAGCCCAGTTCGCCGACGCTGCCGAACTCAACGTGAAACGGACCCCCAACGAACACCTCTCCTTCGGTCGCGGACCGCATTTCTGCATCGGCGCTGCACTAGCCCGGCTGGAGTCCGAGATCGCATTCGACGTGCTACTGCAGCGCATGCGGAATCCTCAGCTGGCCATACCGCCCGACCATCTGTCCTGGCGGCCCTCCCAGGTGATGCGTGGCCTGGCCAGCCTGCCGATCCGCTTCGAGCGCTGAGAGGAATTCGCAATGGTCACTGGTATCGACCCGCTGGTCAGGGAGAAGGCGACCGCTATTTTCACCGGGATGACCTTTCTGCGCGCCATTGGTGCGCGACTGGTAGACGTGGCACCGGGAATCGCGGTACTAGAGACCGAGCACCGGGCCGATCTATGCCAGCATCAGGGTGCCACCCACCCCGGCATCCTGAGCGGGCTCGCGGATGCGGCGTGCGGCCTGGCCGCGATCACCATGCAGTCAACTGATCGCGACCTCGTCGCCGTCGAAATGAAGATCAACTTCGTGTCCGGATGTGCCCCAGGGCAACTGCTTCGTGCCACCGGCGCCGTGTCCCGGGCAGGACGCACGCTGACCGTATGCACGGCCCATCTGCACGCGGTGACCGCAGATAAGGAGGAGATCCTGATCGCCCTGGCCATGGCCACCATGTTGTCGCGACCAGCACACCAGGAGCCCGATCGTGGATGACCTGATCACCTTCCTCAATGACCAGTACACCAAGGACGAACGGGATGTGGGCGCGCCAGAGAAGAACTACGAGGGCGTCCACTCCCGCTGGGGCCAGCGCCGCATGGTGGCCGAGATCGCCGTCAAACGTCTCTTGCTCCGCGGACATCGGCCTGGCCACTTCGCAGTCACCTGGGACACGGACGGTGAGCCTGAATACCAAATTGCGTGCGTGGCATGTTGCGTCGATGTCAATCCCGAGATATGGCCGTGCCGCCATATCCGTCTCCTCGCTCTGCCATATGCCGACCAGGCCGGCTACCGCGAGGAGTGGCGTATACCGCTCGACCACCCCCGTGTCGGCAGTGTCGAAGTCTCCGGTTCACGCCCTGCCTGAGCGGCATGCCCCGTTGTACTGCGCGACGGCAGAGGCCTCCGCTCAACACTATGCACCCGATGTAGGAGCGGAGATTCGAAGCCCGGTCGGGTCCGGAAGGGTCATCGCCCCCCCCCGCAACGCCACCGCACCACGGTGGCGTGCGGTCGTCGTCTCAATGAGCCAGGACGGGCTCGTCAGGCTGACGCTCAAGGAGTCGGAGTGAGTGCTCCGAGGTGTGCGGATCGCATGTCCTCGAGTGCCATGTGGCTCGAAAACTCGCCCGAGGCGTTCAATCTCACCGAGCCGGATTCACCTGATCTTGTGTGACTCTCTTGGTGTATCACCACGACGACCCGAGGCAGTTGTCGCTTCCTCGGAACTGGTCATGCTGGCGGGTGCGGACTGTGTCGGCGGGACAAATGTTCGACAATGGCGAAGTCGGCAGCCGTCGATCACCGGTTCGCTCCCGACCTGTCGATCTCCGGCGCGGGCGTGTTCTCAGCACGTCCGCGGTCGCGGACCCATGATGGAATGCGCCAACACAGGACCGCGTCCTGATGGAACCGCTGGGATACTCCGACGAACGAGACACAACAGCACCTTTCCCAGGCCGAAGCCAAAGGGTCAGGGTGTCCGGTCTGTAGGGGAAACCTCGAAGGAGACCCTTCACGGACTCTCGGTCGAGCTAGGTTGCTGTGGTCAATCCTCAATCCAGCGGTGGGTTTTGGCAAGGGCCACCACACATTGGCGGATGCTGACCAGTTGACCGCCGGTCAAGCTCGGCACTTCCGAAAGCAGGGCTTCGGTCAGCTCCGTGGTGAGTTCCGCTGAGGAGAGCACGTCACACAAGCCGTCCTCGATGCTAACGGGCGCAGACGTCGGCTTCGCCGCCGGAACCCGATGGGGTTGGCTGAGCAACCGCACCCGAGAGGCCTTGAGTCCCCGTTCTCCCTCTTCGGTGACATATTCGACTTGGGCACCGGCGGTGACCAAGTGTTTGTCGAAGGAGAGATCGTTGACATGGATGAACACGTCCTCGCCACCCGTGTCGGGTGACACGAAACCATAACCACGGATTTCATCGAACTTGATTATCGTACCAGTAGTCATTAGTTTACCCCACGCATATTACCCAGTAGTTCACTTTGATGTTGCCGACTGTGGTGCCCGTGGCAGTGTATATGTACTGGATCCATGGCCGTGATGGTCGGTGCAGGGTCGACCCGCATTGCGGATGATCCTGCCCGAAAGTTCATGGCGCCGGTCCGCCGACGGGTGTCGCTCATGAGCGCGGGCTACTCGAGTATTTCGGGCAATTCGGTGATAGCTCGAAGCTCGAAGGTGACATCGAGGCCGTTGATTTCGATTCAGTTATGTGGCCTTGCTTCTGCTTCGGATACGCGGAAGGCATCGAGGAGGGCCCTTGGTGGGCACAACGGCCGCGACGGATACAGGCACGCCCGTGCTGCGGCAGCAGACTATCCGGTTCGCCGCGTTGAGCGCTGCGGCCACTCCGACAGGGCCAAACCGTTCGGGGTTCGCGTTTGCGTGGTCGCTCACCGGAGCGGTGCGCGTGTTCAATCATGTGCTCCGCGAGGAACAGAACCAGGCTGGTGAGCTGACGGACACGGCGAGCCATGCGCTGAAGGTCCATGCGGATGCGGCTGATCCCCGCGTCCTACACGCCTTGACCGCTGGCTGGCAGTAGGTGGTGACCGGCTCCACGGACGCCGGTGTCAAGTCCATCTCCGACGCCGACGTTCAACTGACGGTCGACATCGCGAACTGCTCTCGAAAATGCCTAGTGGAGTCACGTCTGGGTCCAGCACCTTGACCCGGTCCGCGAAACTTGACACGATTGCCGACCTGAAAAGGGCACATCGGACGGAGGCCCCTCGATGGGTTCAGCGATGTTTTCCAGCTTCCTGTCAATCGCGCTGGCGCTCGTCATGTTCGGGCTGGGGCTGACCCTGACCGTCGGCGATTTCACTCGGGTGCTGAAGTATCCGAAGGCCGCTGCCGTCGCGTTGGTGTGCCAGATGATCGTGCTGCCCGTGATCTGTGTCGGCCTCATCCTGTTGTTCGGTCTCGGAGGCGTGCTCGCGGTCGGCATGATGCTGCTCGTCGCTTCTCCCGGCGGGACGGCGGCGAACCTGTTCAGCCATCTCGCCGGCGGCGACGTCGCCCTCAACGTCACGCTCACGGCGATCAACTCGGTGCTGGCCGTGTTCACCCTGCCGCTGGTGGTGGGCCTGTCGATGGCCGGATTCCTCGGTGGCGGTGCCTCGATCGGGCTCCAGCCCGCGAAGTTCGTGCAGGTGTTCGCGATCGTGCTGATCCCCGTCGTGATCGGGATGGCGGTCCGGGCCCGGTTCACCGGCTGGGCCGAGCGGATGCGCAAACCGGTCAGGATCGGCTCCGCCGTGGTGCTCGTGCTGGTGATCGCGGCCGCGATCGCGCAGGCGTTCCGGACCTTGGTGGACAACATCTGGACGCTCGGGCCGGTGGCGCTGGCGCTTTCCGTGTTGAGCCTCGCGATCGGGTACGCCGTGCCGCGGCTGTTCCGGGTGGACCGCGGGCAGTCGATCGCGTCCGCCATGGAGATCGGCGTCCACAACGGCACCCTCGCGATCGCGGTGGCGGTCTCCGTGCTCGGTGACAAGGCGATGGCCGTGCCCGCCGTGGTCTACGGCGTGCTCATGTTCTTCCTCGCCGGGGTAGTGGCGTTCCTGTTGTCCCGCAGCCGAGAGACCGCATCGGTCTGAATCACGCCGGTGTGGTCGTGCCGGGCGCGCAGTTGACTCTCCTGACTTGCGGGCGGCCCACCGGGCCGGGCCCGGTCAAGGAGCTCCATTCTTGGCCCGTACGCGGGCACGGCCACGATCGCGCGACTCCAGTCGGCAGGTCCTGGCGCCGAGTTCATCCAAGAGCGCGTGGTGCAGCCGTCGCCACAATCCGGCTTTGGTCCACTGACCGAAGCGGCGATGCGCGGTCCGGAACGGTGCCCCTAACGATGGCGGCAGATCCCGCCACGCGCACCCGCTGGTCAGGACATACACGATCGCGCTCTAATACGACGGGCTACGACCGTGCAGACTTCGCCGTATTGTCTCTGATTGGAGCTTGTCGCCACGTCACGATGAGCTTGCGTGGACCTCTCTGCACGTTTCCCTTTTTGAATTCGACGGGTTCGGCGAGTTGTAGTCCGGGGAATCGGCGGAGCAGGGTGCCGAGTCCTACCTGTAGCTGGGTTCGGCCTAGTTGGGCGCCGGGGCAGTAGTGGCTTCCGTGTCCGAACGCGAGGTGTTGGCCGGCTGTTTCGCGGCGGAGGTCGAGTTCGTCGGGGTGTTCGAAGGCTGACTCGTCGCGGTTCGCTGAGTTGAGGGAGACGAGTATCGCCTGGCCCTTTTTCACTGTGACGTCGGCGACCTGGACGTCCTCGGCGGCGATGCGCTGTGGCCCGGTACCGGTGAGCAGTGGGACGAACCGTAGTAGTTCTTCGATCGCCCCAGGGAGTAGTTCGGGTTCTTCGCGCAGTTGTGCCATCGCCTCGGGGCGATCGAGCAAGGTCGCGATGATGCTGCCCAGTTGGTTCATGGGCGACTGGCCGCCGCTCAGCATCGTCATCCCGAAGATGAGGAGCTCCTGGTCGGTGAGCATGTCGCCGTCGTCGCGGGCGGCTACGAGTGTGCCGAGCAGGTCGTCGGTGGGTGTCGCACGTCGTTGTGCCACCAGGCCGGTGATGTAGTCGCTGAGCTTCGCCATGCCGTCCGCGGTCTCCTCGGGGGTATACCCGTCGACCGTGGTGATGATTTCGGTCCACCGCCGGAAGTCTGCGCGGTCCTCAAGTGGTACGCCGAGCAGTTCGCATATCACTGTTTGCGGGAGCGGTGCGGTGAAGCCTGCGACGAGATCACCGGGGTTGTCCAGGTGGTCCAGCAGGTCGTCGGTGATCTCCTGGATCCGTGGCCGTAGCTCCTCGGCCCGCCGCCCGGTGAACGCATGGAACGTCAGACGCCGCAACCGTGCGAGATCAGCCCCATCCGCGGCGGCGATCGCCCCCGTCGGCTGGATGGTGCGTACCATCCTCGGTACATCCCGTCCTGCCGCCAGCGCCTTGCTGAATCTGGGGTCACCGTAGACGAACTTGGCCTCCTGGTAGGTGGTGATGAGCCAGCCCTCGCCGCCATAGGGGAATTTCACCCAGGTGATCGGTTCTTCGCGCCGCAACCGGGCGTATGCCGGGTCGAGAACCAGGCCCTTGGGTTCGGAGAATGGATAATTCGGCGCCGTACCTGACATGAGAAGCTCCAATCACGGCATAGGGCTGACAATCTGTGTTCTACACCGGTAACAGGTCTCTCATTTCCTGGCCAGACCAGTTTGCTGGAGAGCGGTACGCCTCAGCCGCTGCGTACGCCGGCGCGGAGCTCTTACCACGTGACGATGAGCTTGTGTGGTCCACGCAGTACGCCTCCTTTTTTGAATTCGACGGGTTCGGCGAGTTGTAGTCCGGGGAATCGGCGGAGCAGGGTGCCGAGTCCTATTTGGAGTTGTGTCCGGGCGAGTTGGGCGCCGGGGCAGTAGTGGCTTCCGTGTCCGAACGCGAGGTGTTGGCTGGCTGTTTCGCGGCGGAGGTCGAGTTCGTCGGGGTGTTCGAAGGCTGACTCGTCGCGGTTCGCCGAGATGAGGGAGGCGAGCACCGCCTGGCCCTTTTTCACTGGGACGCTGGCGACTTGGACGTCTTCGGTGGCAACGCGCGTCTGCCCGGCACCAGTGAACAGCGGAACGAACCGTAGTAGTTCTTCGATCGCAGCAGGGAGTTGCTCAGGGTTCTCGCGCAGTTGTGCCATCGCCTCGGGGCGATCGAGCAGGGTCACGATGATGTTGCTCAGCTGGTGCAAGATGGTCTGGTGGCCGCCGCTCAGCATCGTCATCCCGAAGATGACGACTTCCTGGTCGGTGAGCATGTCGCCGTCGTCGCGGGCTGCTGCGAGTGTGCCGAGCAGGTCGTCGGTGGGTGTCGCGCGTCGTTGTGTCACCAGTTCGGCGATGTAGCTGCTCAGCTTCGCCATACCGTCCGCGGCCTCCTCCGGCGTGTGCCCGCCGACCGTGCTGGTCGCTTCGGCCCACTGCTGGAAGTCGGTGCGGTCCTCGAGCGGTATCCCGAGCAGTTCGCATATCACCGTTTGCGGTAGCGGTGCGGTGAAGCCCGCGACGAGATCACCGGGGTTGTCCAGGTGGTCCAGCAGGTCGTCGGCGATCTCTTGGATCCGGGGCCGCAGAGCAGCGGCCCGCCGTCCGGTGAACGCGTGAAACGTCAGGCGCCGCAACCGTGCGAGATCAGCGCCGTCCGTGGCGGCGATCGACCCCACTGGCGCGAAGTTGCTCATCATTCTCGGCACGTCGTCCCGCGCCGCAAGCGCGTTGCTGAATCGGGGGTCGCTATAGACGAACATGGCCGCTTGGTAAGTCGTGATGAGCCAGCCTTCGCCGCCGTGGGGGAATTTCACCCATGTGATCGGTTCTTCGCGTCGTAATCGAGCGTAGGCCGGATCGAGAGCCAGCCCCTCGGGTTCGGAGAACGGATAAGCCGGTACAGTAACTGGCATGTGAATCTCCAATCGCGACACGACCGATTACCAGTGTTGCGTCGGTGGCCTCTCGGTCGCTGAATACGTCAGGTCGATGCTCTTACCACGTGACGACGAGCTTACGGGGGCCGCGTTGTGTGCCTCCCTTTTTGAATTCGACGGGTTCGGCAAGTCGAAGTTCGGGAAAACGCCGTAACAAGGTGCCAAGTCCTACCTGCAGCTGCATCCGGCCGAGCTGGGCGCCGGGGCAATAGTGGCTCCCGTAGCCGAATGCCAGATGCTGCCCCGCCTCGCGGGCGAGATCGAGTTCGTCAGGCTGTTCGAAAACCGACTCGTCGCGGTTCGCCGAGGTGAGGGAGACGAGCACTGCCTGACCCTTTTTCACTGTGACGTCGCCGACCCGAACATCTTCGGTGGCGACGCGAGTCTGGCCGGTACCGGTGAGCAGAGGGACAAGTCGCAGTAGTTCTTCGATCGCCCCGGGGAGTAGTTCGGGTTCGTCGCGCAGTTGTGCCATCGCTTCGGGGCGGTCGAGCAGGGTCACGATGATGTTACCCAGTTGGTTCGTGGGCGACTGGAGGCCGGCAACCAGCATCGTCATTTGGAAGATGACGATTTCGTGGTCGGTGAGCATGTCGCCGTCGTCGCGGGCGGCCACGAGTGCGCCGAGCAGGTCGTCGGTGGGTGTCGCGCGTCGTTGTGTCACCAGTTCGGCGATGTATCCGCCGAGCTTCGCCATGCCTTCCGCGGCCTCGCCCGGCGTGTATTTGTCGACCGTGAGGGCCATTTCGGCCCACAGGCGGAAGTTGTCGCGTTCCTCGAACGGCACGCCGAGCAGCTCACACGTCACCGTGAGCGTGAGCGGTGAGGTGAAGCTTGTGACGAGATCGTCGGGGTTGTCCAGGTGGTCCAGCAGGTCGTCGGCGATCTCTTGGGCCCGGGGCCGCAGTTCCTCGACCCGCCGCGGGGTGAACGCATGGAACGTCAGGCGCCGCAAGCGTGCGAGATCAGCGCCGTCCGTGGAGGCGATCGACCCCGGTGGTGGGACGTTGCTCAACATCCTCGGTATGTCGTCCCGCGCACCCAGCGCCTTGCTGAATCTGGGGTCACCGTAGACGAATTTCGCCTGCTTGTAGGTGGTGACGAGCCAGCCCTCGCCGCCATAGGGATACTTCACCCAGGTGACCGGTTCTTCGCGTCGTAATCGGGAGTAGGTCGGATCAAGTGTCAGGCCCTCGGGTTCGGAGAATGGATAAGTCGGCGCGGAACTTGACATGTGAAGCTCCAATCACGAGACGGGGCTGACAATGGGTTCGCTCCTGATGGTAATTCGGGCGGTGGAGTGTTCACCACGTCACGACGAGCTTACGTGGACCTCGATGCGGGCTTCCCTTTTTGAATTCGACGGGTTCGGCGAGTTGTAGTCCGGGGAATCGGCGGAGCAGGGTGCCGAGTCCTACTTGGAGTTGTGTCCGGGCGAGTTGGGCGCCGGGACAGTAATGGCTTCCGTGCCCGAACGCCAGGTGATGTGCGTCCTCGCGGTGCAGATCAAGCTCGTCGGGTTGCTCGAAGGCTGACTCGTCGCGGTTCGCCGAGGTGAGGGAGACGAGCACCGCGTCGTCCTTTTTCACCGTGACATTGCCGACCCGAACGTCCTCGGTGGCGACGCGCGTCAGCGCGGCACCCGAGAGCAGCGGGACGAACCGCAGCAATTCCTCGATCGCCCCGGGGAGTAATTCGGGTTCGTCGCGCAGTTGTGCCATCGCTTCGGGGCGGTCGAGCAGGGTCACGATGATGTTGCCCAGCTGGTTGGTGATCGTCTGGTGGCCGCCGATCAGCATCGCCATCCCGAAGCTGACGATTTCCTGGTCGGTGAGCATGTCGCCGTCGTCGCGGGCGGCCACGAGTGCGCCGAGCAGGTCGTCGGTGGGTTTCGCTCGTCGTTGTGCCACGAGATCGGTGACGTAGCCGGCAAGCTTCGCCATGCCATCGGCGGCCTCCTCCGGCGTATGCCCGCCGACCGATGCGCTGATTTCGGCCCATTGCTGGAAGTCGGCGCGGTCCTCGAACGGCACACCGAGCAGTTCGCACATCACCGTCACCGGCAGCGACGAGTTGAAGCTCGGGACGAGATCGTCGGGGTTGTCCAGGTGGTCCAGCAGGTCGTCGGTGATCTCCTGGATCCGTGGCCGCAGTTCCTCAGCCCGTCGTCCGGTGAACGCGTAGAACGTCAAACGCCGCAACCGCGCGTGATCGGCGCCGTCGGTGGCAGCGATCGACCTCGACGGCGAGGCGTTGCTCAACATCCTTGGTACGTCTCGCCCCGCCTGTGCCTTGCTGAATCTGGGGTCGCCGTAGACGAACCTGGCTTCCTTGTAGGTGGTGACGAGCCAGCCTTCCCCGCCGTGGGGGAACTTCACCCAGGTGACCGGCTCATCGCGCCGCAGCCGGGTGTAGGCCGGATCAAGTGTCAGGCCCTCGGGCTCGGAGAACGGATAGGTCGGCGCGGTGCCTGACATATGAGACTCCAATCGCGATCTCGGCTACCCGGCGAGAAAGGTACTGCCGTTCGCAGCCGGCTGAAATATGTATGTTGCGGTGCTGAAGCATCGTGCCGTGGCCGTCACCATGCGACGACGAGCTTGCGTGGTCCGCGTTGTGTGCCTCCCTTTTTGAATTCGACAGGTTCAGCAAGTTTTAGTCCGGGGAATCGCTGTAGCAGGGTGCCGAGTCCTATTTGGAGTTGTGTCCGGGCGAGTTGGGCGCCAGGACAGTAGTGGATTCCGTGTCCGAACGCCAGGTGGTGGCCGGTCTCGCGGTGCAGGTCGAGTTCGCTGGGGCGTTCGAATACCGAATTGTCGCGGTTTGCGGAGTTGAGGGAGACGAGCACTGCTTGGCCCTTTTTCACGGTGACGTTGGCGACCTGAACGTCCTCAGTGGCGATATGCGGCTGCTCGGCACCGGAGTGCAGCGGGACGAACCGTAGTAGTTCTTCGATCGCCCCGGGGAGTAGTTCGGGTTCGTTGCGGAGTTGTGCCATCGTTTCGGGGCGGTCGAGCAGGGTCACGATGATGTTGCCTAGTTGGTTCGCTGTCGTCTCTTGACCGGCGATCAGCATCGTGATTCCGAACATGACGAGTTCCTGGTCGGTGAGCATGTCGCCGTCGTCGCGGGCGGCCACGAGTGTGCCAAGCAGGTCGTTGGTGGGTGTCGCGCGTCGTTGTGCCACCAGATCGGTGACGTAGCCGAACAGCTTTGACAGGCCGTCCGCGGCCTCCTCCGGCGTGTTTCTACCAACAGTGAGAGCGATTTCGGCCCACCTCTGGAAGTCGGTCCGGTCCTCGACCGGTACCCCGAGCAGTTCGCATATCACCGTTTGCGGTAGCGGTGCGGTGAAGCCCGCGACGAGATCACCGGGGTTGTCCAGGCGGTCCAGCAGGTCGTCGGCGATCTTTTGAGTCCGGGGCCGCAAGGCCGCGGCCCGCCGCGGGGTGAAGGCGTGAAACGTCAGGCGTCGCAACCGCGCGTGGTCAGTGCCGTCCAGGGTGAAGATCGACCCTGCGGGCAGTATGTTGCTCGTCATCCTTGGTACGTCCCGGCCACCCGTCAGTGCTTTGCTGAATCTGGGGTCGCCGTAGACGAATTTCGCTTCCTTGTAGGTGGTGACGAGCCACCCATCGCCACCATGGGGGTACTTCACCCAAGTGACCGGTTCTTCGCGGCGTAATCGGGCGTAGGCCGGATCAAGCGCCAGACCTTCGGGTTCGGAGAACGGGTAATTCGGAGCAGAGCCTGACACGTGAGAGTCCAATCACGACAAGGGGCTGACAATCGTTCTTGTTCTCGAAACCAACTCTGGCAATGGAGTCATGACGACTCCCTGGCGTTCACGACGGCTGACAAAGCCCATAAGGGAAAGACACTGTTGTGCGGAGCGGCATATCGCGGCATCGCGCCCGGTATGCGTTGGTCCGGCCAGTCTCCATCGGGTTGCTGAGTTCGCAGCAGGAATGCGGTTGCGTTGCGTACGGCCGGCGAGGTGGCTCGGCCGGCGTTGACCAGGGCGAGCAATGCCCAGGAAGTCACGGCGGCCTGGCTTGTCGCCGCGTGGATGTAGTGATGGTGACCGGAGTCGTCGATCGTTTCGCCCCAGCCGCCGTCGGCGCGCTGGTGGGCCAGCAGGAACTCACAGGCCCGGTCCGCGGCGGTGGTGGCACGCGGATCGCGGGATTCGAACAGACCGCGGACGCCGAGCCAAGTGCCGTAAGTGAAGTACGCACTCCAGAGACCTGCCCAGGAACCGTCGGCACGCTGGGTGCGCAGAAGGTATTCCTCGCCCTGCGCGATCGCGCGGCCGAGCGCTCCCAGGTACCGGCATTCGGGGTGCCGCGCGCGGTAGCTCCGTAGTGCCGTTGTACATGAGGACGTGGCCTCGACGGTGGAGCTGTCGAGCACGAAGTTGTCGAGGACGTTCGAGGAATCGAGCTTTTCCAGCCACGCCGGTCCTTCGGCCGACACACACCTGGGCCAGCCGCCATCAGGGTTCTGCGTTGACAGCAGGAGGTCGATGATTCCCGGGCTGTGTTGAAACGTGTTCTCGGCCGCGATGCCCTGTACGTCCAGTACCAGGATCGCTTTGAGGGCTTCCGCCGTCTCATCGGTGTTGCCGCGGCTGCGGTGCTCCGGACGGTGCTGATCGCACACCAGGAAGCCGGATGTGTCCAGGAGGGTCTGCCGCGCACCTGGGTGGCGAGACTCCACCAGCGCCTGGACCGTGAAGGACGTGTCTCTGGACTCGAAGGGCTTGATGCCGTTGGGCTCGTCCCACCCGAGCCGTTTGATGTGTGCCGTGATCTCCTCACCGCCTGGCCTTGCGAAATGCCAGACGAGGGTGTCGAGCGCGGTGGGGATCAGGTCGTGACCCACGTGGTTCGAGGAGCGGTTCTCGTGCTCGATGAGATCGAGCGCTGTCGCCATGGCCCGCTCCCGCAGCGTGCGGGAGGGGTGCGCCTCATAAGTGGCGCAGACGGCCTTGAGCACCCAAGACCGCGACCGGCCGGTGGAGCCCCAGTCGACGTCCTGGTAAGGCGTGGTGTACAGCTCCTCGCGCAGCTCGCGGAGTACCGCGTTGTCCTCGATCACGGCACGGCGCGCGCAGAGCCAGCTCATGGACGCCAGCACCGGGCGCGGGCAGCGCCACATGCGGTCGGGATGCATGGGCAGCCACCGCGGCAAGAGCCACATCTCCGGAATGAACGAGCAGGATAGCCTTTTCCAGTCGCATGCTCCGAGCACGGCCAGGAAAATATTGCCCCAGGGCGGCATGACGAGCGCGCCACCGTGCCGCAGGAACCAGGCGCGACCACGGCGCAGGCGTGGCTCGTTCGCGGCTACGCCCAGCAACCGCAAGGCGGCGTAGCACAGCACGGACACTGGTACCACGCTGGACGACCCGACGCCGTGGCCCCAGCCGCCATCAGGGTTCTGGCAGGCGCGCAATTGCTGTTCCAGGTGCGCACACGCCGTGTCGTCGGGCATCGCACCGACTGCGTAGCAGGTGATGACATGCAGGGCAAGGGAAACGGGCATACTGCCGTAGTCGGCGGGCCAGGAACCGGACGGTGCCTGGGTCTTGGCCAACAGGGTTACTGTCGCCGCGATAGCCTCGTCGATCGATCGTCCCTCCGTGACGGCCGATGATTCGAACGCACTGTGCGGCGGAAGTGGGCGCGGCAATGGCCGCCGGAGCACATTCACCAGCGTTCCGAGCACGACAGGTCGCGCCGCACACACACTGGTCGTCACCAGCGCGGCGTGCACAGCCCGGCGGCTGATCTTCACCGAGCTAGCGCCGAAACCATCTTTGTCGGCCCACAACTTCCGCAGTGTGAGAACAGCCATCAGCAGAGGCGCCACACAGAACCGCCGAATCCCGACTTCGGAGGTGGGCAGGGACTCGAGGTAGGCGAGGGCCTCGAGCAGCTCCCGATGGGTGGCCGCGATCATCCGCCGCAACACCCCACGTGCCTGCGTGGCCAAGGCCGGATCTCTCAGCTGATCGGGACTGTCGATGCCACAGTCGGCGAGCACACTGCGGGGTAACCAGCACAGGCCGGAGTCCAGATCCACCCGAACGTCCTTGACGATGTTGGTCAGCTGCAACACCCGCCCGAACGCGGCCGCGCGAGGCTCGAGCTCGGGCAGGACCGCCGCCACAGCCCCCGAATGCCACGCGAACAGCCCGGTGAGCATCGTTCCCACGGTGCCTGCGACGATGTCGCAGTAACCGAGCACCTCGTCCAGATCCTCCAGACCACACGAGCGATCCGGCCGGCGCAGCACCGTCTCCGCCATACCTGAGGTCATGTCCCGCACACAAGCCTGGACCAGCTTACGCACCGCACGCGGCCGACCGGCGAGATCGTCCAGTAACACGGGCAGACCGGCCACCAGTCGCACTTGGTCCGTGGCAGTGCCGTCATCGAGCAGACGGCACGCGCGCTCGGCCCAGGTGGCGGAGCCGCCCTGCCAGTCTTCCGGCAGTGCCACAAGCGAGCTGAGTTCGGTCAGCAGGTCGACACGGACGGCCGCCGGAATGGCGGCCTCGTCCTCGACGGTGTCAGCCACCCTGCACAACAGGTACGCCATCGCGACGATATCCCCCAACGGCGCCGGCAGCATCGGAACGTTGAGCGCGAAGGTCCGCGACGTCAGGGGCAGCATTTCCCGGCAAAACGCCACAGAGTCATGCGGAGGAGGTTCAGACTGTGGGCCGAGATCAGTCGTGTCATGATCGGTTACATCGGCGTTTGACCTGTTCGAAGAGGGTTTACGTCGTACCAACTTGAGGGCCACGAAACCCAACCTTCCCATCCTGCCGGCCAGCTGAACCCCGACTAGCATTAGCACGGAAAGCCGAGTAGTCGACAGTTGCGTTGGCTGCACCTAATCCTAAGTTCATGGACGTGCGGATGGCTGCTGCACTGGTGGCCATATTAATTGTCAAACCAATTTTACTTTCGGCTATCTAGCTGTTGCCATGAGTGGTTGGCCCGTTACCGTCGGATGATGATGAGCCATTCCCAGCACTCCGATTCGGCCGATGATCTCGGCTGATGTCCTGGTCGCCGGTGCCGGACCCGCCGGCTGTGCGGCCGCCTTGGCCTTGGCGCAGTCTGGAGAAAACGTCATGCTGGCAGGGTTGCGAGGATCCCCGGACCGTGGTCTGTCCGGCGAGTGGTTGCACCCGGCAGGGGTGGCAGTCCTGCGACGACTGGGTGTCGACCTGTGCGGCGTCGGTTTCACTGAGAACAACGGTTTCGTGGTTCACCCAGGCTCGGATCATGCCCCGATAAGATTGCCGTACGCGCACGGTACGGCCGTGAGCATGAGCCATTATTTCCTCGTCGACCGGATGCGCGACGCGGCCGCTGCACACCCCGGTATCACCCCGTCGTTCGATGAGCGGGTCACCGAAGTGGTGGAGAATGGATCCGCTGTCACGACAGCGGAAACGTACCGTGCAGGTTTGCTGGTCGGCGCGGACGGTCGTACCTCGCTGGTGCGCCGTACGTTGTGCCCGGGCGAGTCGCCTGGTGCGAAGCTGTCGTCCACCGCCGGGTTCGAACTGGTCGGGGTGGCACTGCCGAACGAGGGATACGGCCACATCTTCCTGGGTGGCCCCGGACCTGTGCTGGCTTACCGGATCGGCCCGGACACCATCCGCCTTTCCCTGGACGTCGCACCGGGTCGGATGTCGCCGCCGGAGACGCTACGCCACCTGCGGCGCTATGCCTCGGCGCTCCCTGGTGAACTCCGCGTCGCCTTCCTCGAAGCGACCTCCCATCGGCCACGCATGCGCTGGGCGGCCAACCGATTCCGCCGCAGGCGGTTCTATGGACACGGCCGCCTCGCCCTCGTCGGCGACGCCGTCGGTTTCGAGCACCCACTCGCCGCACACGGGATGACCACAGCGATCCTGGACGCCGAATGCCTCGCCCGGCGCGGCGACATCGACTCCTACGCCAGGGAACGCCGAGCCCGGTCCTGGGCGTCTGAACGGCTCGGCATCGCCCTGCACCGTGTCCTGACCGACGACGCGTCGGTCGTCATGCGGGAAGCTCTGTTCCACCTGTGGCGGCACAATGCGACCGAACGCGACCGCATGATGCGCCTGCTCGCCGTCCAGGAGGACACCCGCACGGAACTCGGCCTCGCCGTGGCGCACATCGCCGGTTCCGCACTGTCGCACCTCAACGGAGGTGGTTTGCGGCGGGCTCGCACCATCCTCGACCTCGTCAACTGGCTGCGCTGGCTGGGCAGCCCCAATGCCGGATCTCGATGTTTCCAAAAGGCGAAATGTTCGGAGGCGCAGTGAGTTCCTGTCAGATGGTCAAAGTCGACGCGAACAAGTGCATCAGGTCCGGAATGTGTGCGTCGACGACTCCGGACCTGTTCGAACTCGACGAGAACAGCAAGAGTCGCCCGAAGAACGGCGGCCGTGTCCCGGCGGAGCTGGCTGATATCGCTCAAGACGTCGTCGATTTCTGTCCGGCGGAAGCGATATCCATTTCGCCGGCCGAATAGGCGCTCCTCAGGCCGCAACCGGAAAATCGAAGATATTTCTCGCGCCGACACCGCGCTTGCCTCCTTGGCTCGCGGATTGGAGTAGTCATGACAGCGATTCCGGCCGCGCCGCCCCGGTTGGTGGGGGCGCTGCCACTGGTCGGGCACGCCCTGGAATTCCTCCGTGACCCGACAGCGTTGCTGACCCGCGGTCAGCTCGCCCATGGAAACGTCTACTCGTTGCGACTGGGCAGACGCGACGCCGTCGTGCTGCTCGGTCCGGAGCACAGCCGGTTCGTCTTCACGGAAACCGACCGGAGGCTGTCCTTCAAGGACGCCTACCCCTTCGTGATGCGGATGTTCGATCCGGAATTCTACTTCTTCGCCGACGATGAGGAGTACCAGCGGCAGCGAAGCATCGTACTGCCAAGGTTCCAGGGAAGACAGCTGGACGATTACGTGCGGCTGATGTCGGACGAGGTCCAGGAGTTCATGCACGGCATGGGTGAGAGCGGGGAGTTCGATCTCCCCAAGGTGTTCGGGCCCATGGTCATGCGGATCGCCGCCACGACCCTGTTCGGCGAACGGTTCGCGGCTCAGCTCGGCGAGGGGGAGTTCGCACTCTTCCGCCAATTCTCGGCCGGAATCAACGGTGTCCTTCCGCAATGGCTGCCAGCGCCGAGCCTGCTGCGTGGAATCGCCGCCAGGAAGCGACTCCACACGATGCTCGCCGGATTCCTGGCCCAACGCCGAAACGAACCCGTGCGGCCGCCGGACTTCTTCCAGACTTTGGCCGAAGCGCGATATTCCGATGGATCACCTGTCCCCGACAAGATCCTTATCAACATGCTGATCTTCCTGACGTGGTCGGGACACGAGACGACCACGGGGCATCTCTGCTGGGGGTTGGTGGATCTGTTGCAGCACCCGGCGGAATCGAACAGAATCGTGGCGGAGCAGCGCGAGGTGCTCGGATCCGCCGTGCCGCGGACGCTGAAGCAGGTCGACCTGATGAAACACCTCGACAATGCCCTGCACGAGACTGAACGACTCCGTCCTGTCGTGTTCACGATGCTCCGTCGCGCCAGCGAGGACATCGAGTATGGCGGCCACTTGATTCCGCGCGGATCCTTGGTCCTAGTCTCACCGTGGGTCACCCACCGCCTTCCTGACGTGTTCACCGAGCCGGATCGCTACCGCCCCGACCGGTTCCGGGAAAATCCGAAGGCCAAGACCAACCTGATCGGATTCGGCGGCGGAATCCACCGATGCCTGGGGCAGCATTTCGCCTACCTGGAGATGAAGGTGGTGCTCAGCATGTTGTTGTGCGCCTACGAGTTCGAGTTGCTCGACCAGGTGCCTCGCCCCGTAAAGGGCGCGAAGACCAAGTGGCCCGCGAGCCCGTGCCGAGTCCGCTACACCAGACGGGACGGGACCCGACCGGACGCACGTTTTCGGGAGCGCTGACATGTCCCGGATCGCGGTGGAGGCGGCCGTGGAACACCTGCTCGCACTCCAGCATCACGATGGTCGCTGGGAAGGCGAGATGGTGTGGAACACGATGCTGCTCTCGCAGTACGTGCTCACCCATCGGATGCTGCGAGCCTGGCCACTGTCCGATGAGGACGCGAGCGCGATACGCAGACACTACGAGGCGACAAGGCTGACGGATGGTTCCTGGCCGAGCCACTCCGACGGTCCCGGGTCGGTCTACATCACGACGCTCGCGTACGTGACGCTGCGGGTCATGGGGGTACCACCGGACGATCCGCTTATCAGTACGGCTCGCTCGTGGCTCCACGCGCGACCCGAGGGCGTGCTGGGCATCCCGACCTGGGGGCGGATCTGGCTGGCGATGCTCGGGCTGTACGGCTACGAAGGAGTCGCTCCTGTGCCACCGGAGCTCATCCTGTTGCCGCGCCGCTTTCCGCTGCACCCCCATCAGCTCTATTGCCATACGCGGTATGTCTACCTGGGGCTTGCGTACCTGTACGGGCAGCGAACCCGGTTCGACCTCCCGCCCTCGTTCGTCGGCCAGCTGCGCGACGAGCTCTACGACCGCCCGTACGACGAGATCGACTTCGCCGGCGCGCGTGGCAGGAGTGCCGGACCGGACGTTGTCGTCGCGCCGAATCCGGTGCTGCGCGTGGTTCAGCGAGCCCTGGCGCACTACGAGGATCGACATGTCACCCGGCTTAGGCGACTCGCGCTGCGCCGGTGCGCCGCAGGATTGCGCCGCGAGCTCGCCGCGTCGGGTGGACACGGGCTGTCTCCGGTCAACGCGCTGCTCGCCTGTCTGGTGATGGCCGCGGATGGGTCGGACGAGGTGTCCGTACACGCCGCACTGCGTCAGGTCGACGTGTGGCGATGGCAGGACAAGGCCGAAGGGTTGCGCATCGTCGGCGCCCGTTCCTCGGCGTGGGACACCACGTTCGCTATGCGTGCGTTGCTCAGCGCACCGGCCTCGCCGACCGTGACTTCCGCGCTGGCCCGTGCCTACCGGTGGTTGTGCGACGCACAAGAGACCGGCGAGCTGCCGGAGGCGACTCGTGACGGTCGCGACGCTGTCCTCGGCGGCTGGTGCTTCTCGGACGGTGCACACCGCTGGCCGGTCGCGGACTGCACCGCGGAGGCCCTGTCGGCCGTTCTGCTGACGCACGACCGGCACGACCTGCTTGACATGATCGGCCACCGGCTACCGACCGACCGACTGATCGAGGCCGTGGAGTTCATCCTGCGCAGGCAGAATGGCGATGGAGGGTTCAGTACCTACGAACGGCGACGGGCACCCACCGGTGTGGAGATGGTGAACCCATCGGAGATGTTCATCAACTGTATGACCGATCGCTCCCATGTCGAGTGCACGGCATCATGCGTCGCCGCGCTGGCCAGATTCGCCGGCCGACACCCGGGCCACGCCCAGCGCCGGATCTCTACGGCTATCAGGCGAGGGGTCGCCTTCATCCGCTCGCGGCAACTCAAGGACGGAAGTTACCCGGCCGCGTGGGGCATCCATTTCACCTATTCATCGTTCTTCGTCGTCGAGGCGCTGACGACCGCCGGGGTGGACCGAACCGATCAGGCCGTGGCCGGCGCCCTCACCTGGCTGTCAGCACACCAGAAGCGCGACGGCGGATGGGGTGAGCACCACTCGAGTTGCCTGACCGGGACCTACGTGGAGCATCCGGAGAGCCAGGCAGCGATGACCGCTTGGTCCTTGCTGGCGCTAGTACGGCACGGGGCGAGTGAAGCCGTTGATCGTGGAATGGAGCGCCTCATCACGATGCAGGATCCCGCGACCGGTGGATGGCGTGACGAGGCGGCGTCCGGCGTGTTCTTCGGCAGCGCCGTACTGGACTACCGGCTGTACAAGGACATCTTCCCGCTGTGGGCACTCGCCGAGGCGTCCCGATGGGACGGGAAGGCCGAAATTTCTCGCTCTGTGATTTCCCAGAGGACTGAACCGAGAGGAGATCGTCGATGACAGAATTGGCCACACCATTCGACGCGGATCCAGCGCAGGCGCACGAGGTGCTAGGTGCGCTGCGCGAGGCCGGGCCGATCCATCGGATCACGTTGCCCAACGGCGTTGCTGCCTGGTTGGTGACACGATATGAGGAATCGCGAGCCGTGCTCGCCGACCCGAGGCTGTTCTCCGGCATCTCCACCGACTACATCGACTCCGGCTCGCTCGCGCCGGACGTCCGCTCAGCGGTGTACAGCCACATGATGCACTCCGATCCGGTCGAACACGCCAGGCTGCGAAAACTGGTGGCCAAGGTGTTCACCACGCGCCGGGTGGAGAACCTGCGACCACGGGCTGAGGCGATCATCGACGATCTGCTGGACGGGGTGACCGATCGTACCGGTTTCGACCTGGTCACCGAGGTCGCGGAGCCGCTGCCGATGCAGGTCATCTGTGAACTGTTGGGGATACCTCTCGAGGACCGTGAACCCTTCCCGAAGTGGACGACCGCCTTCGTGGCCGCGTCGCTTCTGCCCGAGTACCCGGTCGAGGACATCACCGCCTTCGTCACGTACTTCCGCCGGTTGGTCGCGCACAAGCGATCCCACCCCGACAACGCCCTGCTGTCCGGGCTGATCGCGGCCCGGGATGACGACGACCGGCTCACCGAGGACGAGTTGATCTCGACCGCCGTCATCCTCCTGGGCGCGGGGTGGCGGGGCACAGCCAACCTGATCAGCACTGGCATGTGCACGCTGCTTGACCGTCCGCAGGTCGCCGACCGTCTCCGCGCCGATCCGGAGGCACTGCCGGCCGCGGTGGAGGAACTGCTTCGCTACGACGGTCCGGCCTTGGCCGCGATGCCCAGGTACGTAACCGAACCCGTGGAGATCGGAGGCTGCAGGCTCGCCGCCGGCGAGCTGGTCGTGGTCTCGTTCCTGGCCGCCAACCGGGACGAGAATGTCGTACCCGAGCCGGAATCGTTCTGCCCCACCCGGCCGACAGGACCGCATCTTGCTTTCGGGCACGGAATCCACCACTGCCTCGGCGCGCCGCTGGCCCGGCTGGTGGCTCAGATCGCGATCGGCGCGTTGCTACGCCGCTTTCCCACTCTGCGCCTCGCCGTTCCTCCTGACGAGCTCATCTGGAAGCTGGATGTCTTCTCTCGCGGCCTGAAGGCACTCCCCGTAACGGCCATGGAGTGATGGGCATGACTTCCACGACTTCGATACCGGGTCCGATCGAGGGGAGATCAGACCGACGCAGGACTGTTCAAGAGACGCTGGCCGATTGCCGGGAGGTGGTGTCGTCGGCGTTGCGGGCGGCTGTGGACACACTCCCGGAGTCGCTGTGCGCCGTCGCCGGCTATCACTTCGGCTGGCTGGACCAGCGCGGTCGGCCTGCTGAGGCCGACTGCGGCAAGTTGCTCCGTCCGGCACTGGTGTTGTCGTCGGCCGAGGCCGTCGGAGGCCAGGCCGAGGCCGTGGTCCCGGCTGCGACCGCGGTGGAGTTGGTGCACGCCTTTTCCCTGCTGCACGACGACGTGATGGACGGCGATCGGCAGCGACGGCACCGGCCCACGGTGTGGGCAGCATTCGGGGTGCCGACAGCGGTGCTGGCCGGGGATGCGCTGTTGGCACTCGCTCTGCGGGTACTGGCCGAGTCCGGACACTCTGGAGCGAGTGCGAGCCTGGCGGCCCTTTCCGAGGCGGTGGCCGAGCTGATCTCCGGGCAGAGCGCGGACATGGATTTCGAGACTCGCGGGCACGTCGCCGTGGACGAGTGCGAGGTGATGGCAGCGGGCAAGACAGGGGCGCTGCTGGGCTGCGCCAGTGCGATGGGTGCGCAACTCGGCGGTGGCAATCGTCGGCAAGTGGAGTGCCTGCGGGAGTTCGGCGAGCAGATGGGCATGGCCTTTCAGCTCGTGGACGACCTGCTGGGAATAGGCGGAGATCACCGTGTCACGGGAAAGTCGGTCGGGGCGGATCTGGCCCGGCGCAAGAAGTCGTTGCCGGTGGTATTCGCCCTGTCGTCCGGCACTGCGGCCAGCGCGGAGCTGGCCCGGTTGTACCGGCTGGAGCGGCCGATGACCGCCTCGGAGGTCATCAGCGCCGCGACAGCTGTGGAGGCGGCCGGCGGCATGGATTGGGCACGGAGAGAGGCTGATCGGCGCATGACCGAGGCGCTGTCGCGGCTGCGCGATGCCGATCTGGCGCCTGGGCCGGTGGCCGACCTGAAAGGGCTCGCCGACCTCATCGTTCACCGTGACCGCTGACCGGATGCCCGGTCCGCACCGGGCCTGGCGACTACGAACTCCCTGATCAGGAGCCACGAAAGACGGTAACCGGGGGAGTTGTGGTTGGCGATCATCACGCCGGTGCCCGCCAACAGTCCGACCACCTCGACTGCGCCGACGGTCACGCCGCCATCGTATCCGGTTCGGCTCTCATCGAGTTCAAGACGGTCCTGCGGCGCACTCGATACTGAGAAGGTCCGGGTATTCGATCTGCCGGCGGTGCCTCCTGGTCCGGACAGCCTGCTCGCCATGGCGGCAGTGTGCGCCACGTGCTCAACGAGTTGACCTGGGAGGTGCCCAGCGGAATTTGAACCCCTGACCTATTTAGAGCTTGTCTCATGTGGTGAGTTTGCGGAGTTTCTTGTGGCAGGTGAGGCTGGCTCCGAGGATGAGGAAGGCGAGGAAGTGTTCGGCTTTGCGTTCGTAGCGCAGGGTCAGGCGCCGGTATCCGGTGAACCAGGCGATGGTTCGTTCGATCACCCAGCGGTGTTGGCCGAGCTTGTCTGTGGATTCGATGCCTTTGCGGGCGATGCGGACCTTGATGCCGCGATCGCGGACCCAGCGCCGCAGGTCGGGCTGGTCGTAGGCCTTGTCGGCGTGCAGTTTGGCCGGCTTGCGACGCCGCGGACCGCGATGGGAGCGGGTCGCGGGGATCGCCATCACCAGCGGCCTGAGTGCATGGCTGTCGTGGGTGTTCGTGGCGGAGACCGCGACGGCGAGCGGCAGCCCTGCACGGTCGGACAGGACGTGGATTTTCGAGCCGGGCTTGCCGCGGTCGACCGGGCTGGGACCGGTCAGAGATCCCCATTCTTCGCGCGAACGGAGGCACCGTCCACGATCGCACGACTCCAGTCGAGCAAGCCATGGCTGCCCAGTTCGTCGAGCAGAGCACGATGGAGCTCGCGCCATAGCCCAGCCCCGGTCCACAGCGTGAAGCGACGATGTGCGGTCTGGAACGGCACCCCGAACGACGGCGGGAGATCCCGCCAAGCAAATCCGCTGGTCAACACGTACACGATCGAGGTGAAAACCTGCCGCGGATCCAACGGCGCGGTACCGCCGCCCTGCGGACGCGGCGTGAACGCAGGGATCAACGGCTCCACCAGTTCCCACAATTCATCCGGCACGAGACGCAACGACAACCGATCAACCACAACCAAGATCATGGCGCATCAGCCACTGATCGCCACGTAAGACACGCTCTTATTTAGGCGTGCGCATATCGCGGCAAATCATGCCTTTGCCAGGCGCCACTGCGGCAGCAGGAAGGATCGAAGCTCCTCCGGTCGCCCACCATACCTCTGAAATATCCTCAGGCCGATCTGCGAGTCGCCCGCCTCGGGCGTGTGGTACTGCTGCGGGCCGCCACCGTCTCACCGGTGGCCATCTCGGGCATCGTGGCGAGGTATGCTTGGTCCAACCCGAGCATCGCAAGCAAGACGGTGCGTTCCGCCTCGTCCCGCGCCATACGGTGGACGGTCTGCACAGCGCGGGCGCGCATGGCCTCATCCAGGGGACCTACAGGTCTGACTCCATCTCCGTTCCCGTCAAGCCTAAGTTTGAAAAGGGGAACCTTGGTGCGAGCTACGTTCTTCTTAGCCATTTGCACCTCTTGGCCAAAATGATGCGGTCCACGAAATGCGGTTCAGTGTGACACTTGTGAAAGCCTCAGCGCGACAAAAGGAGTCTTCCAGGCATCTCGATTTCCTCTTTGGGCATGCGTAGTGTTCGCCTGTGGCCGACACCGGGCTCGGTCGTCGACCGGCCGTGGTGCGCCGTGGGACGCGAACGTTTATCGTGGTGATGCGTGGCGCCCGCGAGCCGAGCGCCTGCCGACAGGGGAACGGCATGAATCCCGGCGGGGTGCACTCCGGGCGGCCAACCGCCCGGAGTGGCCGGTAGCAGCTCGGCGGGTCGTCGGGTGCCACGCTCTCATCGGCCGAGCTTGACGCCAAGGTGGCGAACCAGAGCAGGGCCGCAGGCGGCGACGGTTTCCCGACACGACGTCCGGCATGCGGTACCTCCTCCAGGGTGGGATCGATTCACCCCAACACGCAACAGCGGCCGAACAAGGGGTGATGAGCAAGCTCGGTAGCCCGTTGCGGCCTACTTGGCGGTAGCCTTGGCAGCGGTCGCGGGCTCCCTCCCTTCCCCTCAGGAGACCCGCGACCGCAACTGCCCATCCTGCCCTTTCGGTCTCGTGGGTTCACGGGCGGTTGAACGCGCCCAGCAGCCGCAGGGGCGACCCTTTCAGCCGCTACGGGTCGCGATTGCAGTTGTTGTCGAACGCGGTGCCGACGTGCTCATCGTTATCGCAGAAGTGACGATGCGAGCGGCATTTCGTGGCAGTTCCCTGCCGGAGTAGTCAACCCGGTGGACGTCCGGCGGTGGTCGCGGTTCGCGAAACGCTCGCGAAAACGGGAGTCCTGTGTGAGTACGTTCTGCCCGGGTACTGCGGGCGCTCAGCTCGGTTGGTGCACCATAGGCAGACGGAAATATCCGTCGCCTGGCGCTGCAGGAACGGCAGCGGCCGATTAACCGGCCGGGGCCTTCCGGCGGGAAGCGGACCGCTGCCGTTCCATCTCTTCAACGTGGCACCCGTGTGGGTTCTGCTGAAAGCCGCAAGCAGGAAGCCAAGCCGGGGTCATGCCTGCATCGACAGTTCAGCTGGGTGCCACGCATCAATCACTCTAAGCCATCGTGCGGTGTCAATGTGGGCAGACAATCTTGGGCAGAAACTCTCTGGACAATGGACCCAGACATCGCTATGGGGCCGGACTGCCATCCGGCTAAATGTTGTGCAGGACCGACGGCGTGCTCGACGTGCAGGCCCTCTGTCGAACCTGTTGTGCGCCTCTCAACGCAACGGTCTCTGCCGTTAGGCGTGGTCGGCCACGAGCTGGGTGGTCTTCGTCGGCACGTCCCCATGCGGGCCCGCTCAGCGCTGGCGGCGCCGCAACAGCCGCATGGTTTCCCGAGGATTTCGGCGTGGGTGCCGTGAAACGCCTCTTGGGGTGGGTGTTTCGGTGCCTAGGGTCCGGTTGGCGTGTATTCCGCCGCGGCGGGAAGGGATCGGACGACCTGAGATGGATGAACAGTTACAGCATCGCATAGGTGTGCCGGGGCGGCTACGGTTTGTTTGGGGCTCGGGCGAGGGATGTGGCGTTGCCGGTCGAGGTGTCGTTGGACGATGTGCGGTGCTCATGTCTTCGGTTCTCGGTGTCTCGTGTCTGTCGGGAGTAGCAGATGCGGGTCGCGGATATGCCGGGTCCAGGCACACTCATTCCCGCCGAGTTGCGGCAGACTTTGGGCGAAGCGCACCTCACTCGGTCCAGGGATCTGTCGCCGCCGATGACCTTCGGCAGTCAGTGGAACGTGGTCGTACAGTGCCTCTATAGCTAAGTGCCGAACGGTGGTGCGTGCCGAACCGTGGCGCCCGGCTCTGTACCTGTGTTGAGTCGGTGTGCGCGATTTACAGAGGCCATTCGAGACTGCCCTTTGCACGGTTTCCGAATCATATGGGTTTTTGTGGTGGTTTTGTCGAGGTGGAGAGGAGGTGTGTTGGTGTGGGGTATGAGCCTGTGCGTCTTCCTGCTGCTTTGCAGGGGTTTCTTGAGGTGACGGTGGGGATGAAGTGGCCGA
>NZ_JBITKV010000019.1:0-170580 GCF_044461365.1 Amycolatopsis sp. NPDC049868
AATTTAATGCTCTCAAAGGAACCTCAAACGAGGTTCAAATACATAAGCTCTACTGGCTTAGTTCACTAGCACACTGTTGAGTTCTCAAGCAACACGCTTTGTTTCAAAGCGATATTCACAAGCTTTTGGTCGAGCATGCCGAATCCTACGGTCTTAGTCGTAGGGGGTCGGCGGCCGCTCGTGGGCCGACGCTGAACGTTACCTGGTCCGGTTCGCGGTGTCAACCCGCTCGGCCCTGGTTCCTGACCTCGGGGCTTTCGGCCCCGGCGGCCCGGTGTTCCTGGCGACGAAGAGAAGATTACATGCCCCGGAACCCCCCGAAAACAGGGGGGTCACTTAACGACATCGCCGCAGGTCAGCCGGTACAAACCCCCGTCATCCGACGGTTGTCAGGTAGCGAGGCGGTTTGCGGACGGGGACGACGCGTTCGAAGTCGGCCGCGTAGGCGAGCACTCGGGCGTCCGTCCACTGCCCCGCCATGAACGAAACCCCGACCGGGAGCTCGCCGACGAAACCGGCGGGCACGGTCACCGCGGGGTAGCCCGAGACCGCGGCCGGCGTCGACGACGGGATCACGTCGTTGTCGCCGGTCTTGCAGTCGGTCTTCCAGGCGGGCGGGTTCGTGGGAGCGGCGATGGCGTCGAGGCGGTACTTCGCGAGGGTCTCGTCGATCGAGCGTTTCGCCAGGTCGGTGAGCTCACGGCGGTTGGCCTGGTAGCCGGGGTCGGACGGGCCGGGCGCGGCGAGTGCCTGTTCGAAGAGTTCCTGTCCGGCGAAGCAGGTCTGCTCCAGCGGGTCGGACCGGTTGTAGGCGATCAGCGCGGCGAGGTCGCGCGGGCCTTCGGGGCGCGTGGCCAGGTAGCGATCGATGTCCCGGTGGAACTCGGTGAGCAGGGCCGGGAACTCCAGCTCGCCTAGCCTCGCCTGGTACGGCGGCGTCACCTCGACGACCTCGGCTCCTGCTTTGACCAGCGAGTTCCTGGTCTTCGTCATCACGGCGTCGACGTCCGGGCCGAGGACCGGCAGGCGCCAGAGCCCGATCCGGGAGCCCTTCAGCACGCCGGGCCGGAGGTGCGCGGCGTAGTCGGTCGGCTGATTCGGCGGGTAAGTACCGGTGGCGGGGTCGCTCGGGTCGCGGCCTTGGAGCGCGGAAAGGGTCAGCGCGACGTCGACGACGTGCCTGGCCATCGGGCCGGCGGTGTCCTGTTCGGCCGAAATCGGCACCACGCCGGTGCGACTGACCAGGCCGAGGCTCGGTTTGTGGCCCACCGTCGCGGTCATCCCGGCGGGGCAGACGATCGAGCCGTCGGTCTCACTGCCGATCGCCACCTGGGCGAGTGACGCCGCGACCCCCGCGGCGGATCCGGCGGACGACCCACACGGGTTGCGGTCGAGCACGTACGGGTTGTTCGTCTGCCCACCGACGCCCGACCACCCGGAAGTGGGTTTGGCGGCGCGGAAGTTCGCCCATTCGGACAGGTTCGCCTTGCCGAGGACGACCGCGCCCGCGTCGCGCAGGCGGCGGACCAGAGTCGCGTCTTTCGCGGGCTTGCTGCGCAGGGCGCGTGACCCCGCCGTCGTCTGCTGGGAGCGGGTGTCGACGTTGTCCTTCACCAGGACCGGGATGCCGTCCAACGGTCCGCGCGTCTTGCCGGCGCGGCGCCGGACGTCGCTCTCCGCGGCTTGCGCGATCGCGGCCGGATTGACCGCGATGACCGCGTTCACCTTCCGGTCGACCTTGTGGATGCGGTCGAGATAGGCCGAGGTCAGACCTACCGCGGTCAGCCGTCCGGAGGACATCCGGGCCTGGAGCGCGGGGATGTCGGCGGCGTCGAGATCGAGTGGTTTTCCCGCGGCGGAGGCCGCTGGTGCGGCACCCGCCACGATGGTCGCGGCGACCAACGCCGTCAGAACTCCGAGCACCGGCCGCCGCACCATCAGGTCTCCTTCGTCTAGAGAACCGGAAGCAGGGTCCGCAGCTCGTACGGGGTCACCGCGCTGCGGTAGTTATCCCATTCAACACGTTTGTTACGAAGGAAGAAGTCGTAAACGTGCTCTCCGAGCGCTTCGGGCAGAAGTTCCGATTTTTCCATCTCCGCCAGCGCCTCCCCGAGGTTCTGCGGGAGCTGGGCATATCCGGCCGCGCGGCGCTCGGCGTCCGAGAGCTGCCAGATGTTGTCCTCGGCGGGCGGCGGGAGCTCGTAGCCCTTCTCGATGCCCTTGAGACCGGCGGCCAGGATGACCGAGTAAGCCAGATAAGGGTTGCACGCGGAGTCGAGCGTTCGGATCTCCACGCGGCGTGACGACGCCTTGCCCGGCGAGTACATCGGCACCCTGACCAGCGCGGAGCGGTTGGCGCGACCCCACGAAACGGTCGTCGGGGCCTCGCTGCCGCTGATCAGCCGCTTGTAGGAGTTCACCCACTGATTGGTGACCGCCGAGATCTCCTTCGCGTGGTGCAGCAGCCCCGCCACGAACGCCTTGCCCGTCGCGGACAACTCGTACGGGTCTTCCGCGTCGTAGAACGCGTTGCGATCGCCCTCGAACAGGCTCACGTGGGTGTGCATCCCGGAACCCGGCTGGTTCGTGAACGGCTTCGGCATGAAGGTGGCGCGGACGCCCTGGGTGAGCGCGACCTCCTTGACGACGTAGCGGAAGGTCATCACGTTGTCGGCCATGGTCAGCGCGTCGGCGTACCGGAGGTCGATCTCCTGCTGGCCAGGCGCGCCTTCGTGGTGGCTGAACTCGACCGAGATCCCCATCGCCTCGAGCGTCTCGATGGCGTGGCGGCGGAAGTGGGTCGCCGTCGCGTGGCTGGCCTGGTCGAAGTAGCCGCCGTTGTCCGCGGGCTCGGGCTCGCTGCCGTCGTCCGGCAGGCTGGCGAGCAGGAAGAACTCGATCTCAGGGTGGACGTAGCAGGTGAACCCCGCTTCGCCCGCCTTCGAGAGCTGCCTGCGCAGGACGTGCCGGGGATCCGCCCAGGACGGGGAGCCGTCCGGCATCGCGATGTCGCAGAACATGCGCGCCGAGTACGGGCCGCCGTCCGGGGTCTCCCAGGGGAGGACCTGGAACGTGGCCGGGTCGGGCTTCGCGACCATGTCCGACTCGTAGACGCGCGCGAATCCTTCGATGGCCGATCCGTCGAAGCCGATCCCTTCGCTGAAGGCGCCCTCGAGCTCGGCGGGCGCCACCGCGACGGACTTGAGAAACCCCAGCACATCCGTGAACCAGAGCCTGACGAAACGGATGTCGCGCTCTTCCAAGGTACGGAGCACGAACTCCTGCTGGCGATCCATGGCCGCACCCTAACGAGAACGTGTTAACGACATGTTTCGCGACGCGCCGATCAACCGCAAGTAGTGGATCACCCCACGAGAACCGGCTCGGGCTTGGCCGCCTTGGTGATCGCCAGCGAAGCGACCGAAGCGATCACGGCGAGGCTCGCGGCGATGTACCAAGCGAGCGCGTAACTGCCCGACGCGTCGCGGATCGCGCCGGCGCCGAAGGCCGCGAGACCGGCTCCGAGCTGGTGGCTGGCGAAGACCCAGCCGAAGACGATCGGCCCGGCGGCGCCGAATTGCCGGACGCAGAGCGCGACGGTGGGCGGAACAGTCGCCACCCAGTCGAGGCCGTAGAAGATGATGAACGCCCACATGCTCGGTTCCACCGTTCCGCTCAGCAGTTGCGGGAGCAGAGCGAGCGAAACGCCACGAAGCGCGTAGTAGACGCCGAGCAGGATTCGCGGATCGACGCGGTCGGTGAGCCAGCCCGAGGCGATCGTGCCGGCGACGTCGAAGATGCCGACGAGGGCGAGCAGGCCGGCGGCGGTCGTCTGCGGCATGCCGTGGTCGTGCGCCGCGGGCACGAAGTGGGTGCTGACCAGGCCGTTCGTCGTCGCGCCGCAGATCGCGAAGCCGACGGCGAGCAGCCAGAACGTCCTCGTGCGCGCCGCCGAGCCGAGGACCGAAAGCGCGCGGCGGGCTGAACCACCCGTGCGGGCGACGGGAGCGACTTCGCCCGGCTCCGCGCCGTAAGCGGTCGTTCCGACGTCGGACGGGTGATCGCGGACCACCAGGAGAACGACGGGGACGACGGCCAGCGCGGCGATGGCGATGACGAGCGACGCCGTCCGCCAGCCCTCGTCGACGGCGAGGTTCGCCACGATCGGCAGGAAGATCAGCTGGCCGGTGGCGCCCGCCGCGGTGAGGACGCCGGTGACGACGCCGCGGCTGCGGACGAACCAGCGGGCGGCGACGGTCGCGGCGAAGCTCATCGCCATCGAGCCGGTGCCGACGCCGACCAGGACTCCCCAGCAGAGGATGAGCTGCCAGCTCGCGTTCATGAACACCGTGCCGCCCGCGCCGATCGCGACGACGAACAACGCCGTCGAGGCGACGCGTCGCATGCCGAAGCGCTCCATGAGAGCTGCCGCGAAGGGCGAGAAGAGTCCGTACAGGACGAGGTTCACGGAGACGGCCGACGCGATCGTCGCGCGCGACCAGCCGAACTCGTTGTGAAGCGGGTCGATGAGCACGCCTGGGGCCGCGCGGAAACCGGCGGCGGCGAGCAGGGCGATGAACGCGGCGGCGGCGACGAACCACGCGCGGTGGAGACGGGTCTCGGTTTGCACGGATACAGCCTCATCGGCGCCGGCCCCCGGCGAAAGCGGCCGGAAGGACACTGTGCGCAAGATTCGGGCCATGGCCATAGGCTCTGGCCATGCGCTGTCGTCACCTCGTGCCGGCGCTGCTGCTCACGCTCGGGCTCATCGGCGGCTGCGCGGGGTCTCCCCCGCTACCACCTGCCCGGGAATACGTGAGCGCGGCGGCCGACTCCCTCGTCTCTTTGCGCAGCGTGCGGTTCACGCTCGGGGTGAACGGGGTCGTCACCGGGTTGCCGGTGCGCGGGCTCGACGGCGAGGTCAGCCTCGAGGGTGGCGCGGTCGGTAAGGCCGACCTGCAGGACGACTTCGAACGGGTGAAGGTCGACTACCGGCTGTCCGGCTCGGAGATCACCCTCAGTGGGCCTGGTGGGGAGCGGGTGATTCCGGCTTCCGCGGCCTACACGCCGCAGGCGATGCTCGGGGCCGACGGCGGCCTGCGGCGGCTGCTGACCGGGGCGACCGAGTTGCGTGGCGAGCGGTGGGAGCGGGTGCAGGACACCGAATCGTTCCGGATCGCCGCGAAGGTGCCGGCCGCGGTGATCGGCGGGATCGTGCCGGAGATCAAGTCGGACGTGTTCGTGAAGCTGTGGATTTCGCGGGACGAGCCGCGGCGGCTGGTGCGGGTGTGGTTGCAGGTGCCGCCGACGAAGCCGGAGGAGTTCGCGGTGATGCTGGAACTGGCGTTGACCCGGCATAACGCGGTGGTCGTCGGGGCCGGGCGGTAGCAAAGGTCCCTTGCTCCCCCGCTAGGAGCAGCGGGGATCGGAGGCGGGCAGTTCGCCATCGATCAGGTAGGCGAGGCCTGCACTGTCGACACACTCGTTGCCGTCGAGGAAGACGGTGTGCTGTGCGCCCTCGAACGTGAGCAAAGCTCCCTTGAGGTCCCGCGCCAGGTTCACGCCGGACGCATACGGGGTCGCCGGGTCGTCCGTGGTCGAGATGATCAGAGGCCGCGGCAAGCCGTCGACGTCCGGTTTGTGCACCTCCGACGTGGCGGGCACCGGCCACACCGAGCAGATGTCGAGTTCACTCATGTCCGGGGTGCCGCCGGTCAGGAACGGCGCGCCCTGGAGCATCCGCTGGTGGGCGTCGTCGATGACGCGCCTGTCGGCGATCCGCGTGCTGTCGACGCAACGAACGGCGAAGTACACGTCGAGGATGCCGGTGTACCGGCCATCCGATTCGCGGCCGTAGTAGTTGTCGGCGAGCGCGACCAGTGTCTTGCCAGTTCCCCGCTTGAGCTCGGCGAACCCGTCGTTGAGGAACTTCCACGCGTCCTGCGAGTACAGCGCGGCACTGGTCCCGGTGATGGCGTCCTCGAACGAGAGCTCACGGTTCCCCGCGCGCACCGGTGCGTTGATCAGCGGTTGGACCAGGTCTTGGAACGCCTTCGTCACCGCGCCCGCGTCCCGGCCGAGCGCGCAATCCGGGCGAGCGACGCACCACTTGCCGAATTCGGCGAACGTGTTCTGGAAGCCCGCCATCTGAGTGACCAGCGATTCGGCGGTGTCGAGTTCGGGATCGACCGCGCCGTCGAGGAGCAGCGCCCGCACCTTGTCCGGGTAGGCCTCGGCATAGGCGGTCCCGATCTGCGTACCGTACGAAAAGCCCAGGTAGGTGAGTTTCTCGTCGCCGAGAGCCGAGCGCAGGACGTCGAGATCGCGGACGACGTCCCTGGTCCCGATGTTGGCGAGCAGCTCTTTGCCGTGCTTTGTGCGCTCGGCGCACTTCGCGGCGTACGCCCTGGCGTCGGCGAGCTGCTTCGCGATCCCGGCGGGTGTCGAGTCGCTTTCCGAATCTTCCGCGCGGTCCGCGTCGCGTTCGGCATCGGTGAGGCAGACGAGCTTCGGCTCGCTGGTCCCGACCCCACGCGGATCGAATCCGACGATGTCGAAGCGCTCGGCCAGCGCCGCGGCGGGCCGGGATTTCGCGATCCGCGCCGCGGCCGAGACACCCGAACCCCCGGGGCCACCCGGATTGAGCACGAGGGAGCCGATCCGCCTGCCGGAGCTCTTCGTCTTGTGCCGGAGGACCCCGATCGAGATCGTCTCGCCGTCCGGCTTCAGGTAGTCGAGCGGCACGACGAGCTTCGCGCAGTCGAACGCCTTGTCCGTGAAGGACGCGCACGCGCCCCACGTCAGCTCCTGCTCAGCGAACTTCTCAAGCGCCTTCGGGTCCGGAGTGGGTGACGCCGTGGTGGTCGGCGACACCGACGGCGCGGGCTGCAGCTGCTGCGTCGTGCAGGAAGCGACCAGGACGGCGACGACGAGCACGGCCGGGACGCGGCGAAGGCTCATCTCGCGATCTTCGCAGCGTCCCGGCCGCTCATGGCCCTTCGCGCCGAACTCGTTACTTGGCCGCGCAGCGGGTGCCGTCGTCCGGCAGAGCGCCGTTCACCAGGTAGTCGATGCCGATCTTGTCGACGCACGAGACGCCCTGGAGGAACACCGTGTGCTGGTTGCCCTCGAACGTGAGCAAAGCTCCCTTGATCGCTTTCGCGAGGTTGACGCCCGCCTGGTACGGGGTCGCCGGGTCGTTCGTCGTCGAGATGACCAGCGTCTTCGGCAGGCCCTCGACGTTCGGCTGGTGCGGTTCCGAGGTGTTCGGCACCGGCCAGAAGGCACAGGAGTCGCGCGCGGCTCCGTCCGGCTTGCCGTCGTCGAGGAACGGCGCCGCCCCCGCGTATCGCTTCTGCGCGTCGAGGATCTTCGCCGGATCGGTGACGCGAGGGTCGTCGACGCAGCGGATCGCGACGAAGGCGTCCTGCGTCGTTCCGTAGCGTCCGTCGGCGCCGCGCTCGTTGTAGAGGTCGGCCAGTTTTTCCAGGCCGTCGCCGCGCTGGCGCTTCAGGTCGTTGAGCGCGCTGTTCAGCGGTTCCCAGAGATCTTCCTGGTAGAGGGCCTGTATCACGCCCGTCGTCGCGTCCTCGTACGACAGTTTCCGGCCGTCGCTGACCGGCACCGGGAAGTCGATCAGGGGCCTCACCAGGTCTTGGAACGCCTTCGTCACGCCGGCGGCGTCGCGCCCCAAGGCGCAATCCTCACGCGCGGCGCACCAGTTCGAGAACTCCCCGAACGCCTTGCCGAAACCCTGCCCCTGCGCGACCAGCGACTCCACCGCGTCCTGCTCCGGGTCGACGGCCCCGTCGAGCACCAGCGCGCGGACGTTCGCCGGGAACGCCTCGGCGTAGGCGGATCCGATCCGCGTCCCGTAGGAGTAGCCGAGGTAGTTCAGCTTCGGTTCGCCGAGGACCGAACGCAGGATGTCCATGTCCTTGACGACGTCACGCGTACCCAGGTTCGCGAGCATCGCGGCGCCGTGTTCGGTCCGTTCGGCACACTTCGCCGCGAAATCCCGGGACTCGGCCTCCTGCTTTTTCACTCCCTCGGGTGAGCCGTCGGTCTCGCTGTCGTCCGCGCGGTCCGCGTCGCGTTCGGCATCGGTCAGGCAGCGGACCTGCGGCTGGCTCGCGCCGATACCGCGCGGGTCGAAACCGACCATGTCGAAGCGTTTGCCCAGCTCGTTCGTCGCCGTCCGGGAGGCGAGACCGGCCGCGGCCTGCATCCCGGAGGCGCCGGGCCCGCCGGGGTTGACCACGAGCGCCCCAATCCTTTCGTCGGTATCCAGCGCCTTCCGGCGCAGCAGGCCGAGCGTGATCGAGTCGCCTTCGGGCTTCGCGTAGTCGAGCGGGACGGTGAGCCGGGCGCACTGTGCGTCCTTCACTCGAAACGCCGCTTTCGCGTCATCGGATGTCGCGTAGGGTGCACAATCGGCCCAGGTCAGGCTCTGTCCGTAGAACTTCTCGAGTCCGGCGGGCACCGGTCCGGTCGGAGCGTGCGATTCGGTGGCCGGAGGCGGCGGCTGGGTTCTACCCTCTCCCGACGAGCACGCGGCGACGGTGACCGCGAGCAGGCCGGACAGCGTGATCGCGGCGAATCGACGGGCACGGGACCTGGCGCTGACATGAGTGGACACGGTTGGATCGTGCCATCGGCCGTGGAACTCGGCCGCACCACCACTGCGTTGGTGATACGGGTGCGGACGGCAGAAGAACAGACGGGAGCACAGGGGTGGCAGCACTGATCAGCCGGGTGAGCAAGAAGCTGCGCCGGATCATCCAGCGGCCGGGCAGCGTCGAGCTGACCCGCTACGAAGCGCTGCTACCGGCCATCGAGAAGCTCGAGCCCGAGTTGGAGAAGCTCTCCGACGAGGAGCTGACAGAGCGGGCCGGCAAGCTTCGGGACGCCGCTTCCTTCGGCAACGACCAGCTGATCGAGGTCTGCGCGCTCGGTCGCGAGGCCGCGCGGCGGGCGCTCGGCGAGCGTGCCTTCGATGTCCAGTTGCTGGGCACGATGGGCCTGCTCAGCGGGCATATCGTGCAGATGGAGACCGGTGAGGGCAAGACGCTGGCGGGCGCGCTGGCCGGCGCCGGGTACGCCCTGCGCGGGAAGCACGTCCACGTCGTCACGGTGAACGACTACCTCGCCCGTCGTGACGCGGAGTGGATGGGCCCGATCTATGCCCTGCTCGGGGTCTCCGTCGGCTGGGTCGAGCCCGCGCACTCCCGCGACGAGCGCCGCGAGGCGTACGCGAAGGAGGTCACGTACGGCGCCGTCAGCGAGATCGGCTTCGACGTGCTGCGCGACCGCCTGGTGACCCGTGAAGAGGACCTCGTCCAGCGCGAGCCCGAGGTGGCGATCGTCGACGAGGCGGACTCCGTGCTGGTCGACGAGGCCCGCGTACCGCTGGTGATGGCCGGATCGATCGACCACACCGACGCCGACGAAGAGGTCGCGAACATCGTCCGACGGCTGCGGCTCGGGCTGCACTACGAGACCGACGCCGACGGCCGCAACGCCTGGCTGACCAAGGCCGGTGCTTCGGTGGTCGAGAAGGCCCTCGGCGACGACATCAACCTCTACGACGAAACGGGCTCGGACAGGCTGCCCGCGGTGAACGTGGCGCTGCACGCGCACGCCCTGCTCACCCGCGACGTCGACTACCTCGTGCGCGACGGCAAGGTGCAGCTGATCAACGCCGCACGCGGCCGCGTCGCCGAACTGCAGCGCTGGCCGGACGGCCTCCAGGCCGCCGTCGAAGCGAAGGAGCAGGTCAAGGCGACCGACCGGGGCGAGATCCTCGACTCGATCACCGTGCAGGCGCTGCTCGCGCGGTACCCCGAGGTCGCCGGCATGACCGGTACCGCGGTCGCGGTCGCCGAGCAGCTGCGCGAGTTCTACAAGCTCGAGGTCGCGGTCATCCCGCCGAACACGCCGAACATCCGTGAAGACCAGGAGGACCGGATCTTCGGGTCGCCGTCGCAGAAGCTGCGCGCGATCGAGGAGGAGATCCGGAGGGTGCACGAGAGCGGGCGGCCGATCCTCGTCGGCACCCAGGACGTCGCCGAGTCCGAAGAGCTGGCCGAGAAGCTGGCGAAGGTCGACCTCGAATGCGTCGTGCTCAACGCGCGCAACGACGCCGAGGAAGCCGCGATCATCGCCGACGCCGGCAAGAAGGGCGCGGTCACCGTCTCGACCCAGATGGCGGGCCGAGGCACCGACATCCGGCTGGGTGGCAAGGACGGCGACGGCCGCGACGAGGTCGTCGAGCTGGGCGGCCTGCACGTGATCGGCACCGCCCGTTACCCGTCGAGCAGGCTGGACGGCCAGCTGCGCGGCCGGTCCGGGCGACAGGGTGACCCGGGCAGCGCGGTGTTCTTCGCCAGCCTGAACGACGAACTCGTGCTGTCGAACGCGCCGGACATCCCCGAGGGCATCAGCTCGGACGTGGGCAGCGGCGAGATCGTCGACCCGGCGGCGTTGCGGCAGATCAACCACGCGCAGCGCGTCGCCGAGGGTGTCGACCTGGAGATCCACCGGAACACCTGGCGCTACACGCGGCTGATCGAACGGCAGCGCGGCGAGCTGCTCGCGCACCGGGACAAGGTGCTGCGGACGGCGCACGCGGCGGAGGTGCTGGAGAAGGCGCACCCGGAGAAGTTCAAGGAGCTTTCGGAGAAGGTCGACGACGAGGCCCGTGTCGAACAGCTGAGCCGCGAGGTGCTGCTGTTCCACATCGACCAGCTGTGGTCCGACCACCTGGCGTTCCTGACCGACGTGCGGGAGAGCATCCACCTGCGGGCGCTGGCGCGGGAGACGCCGATCGACGAGTTCCACCGCGCGGCGATCCCCGAGTTCCACAAGATCATCCCGGAGGCGGCCGAACGGGCGGCGAAGACGCTCGAGGAGGCCGAGATCACCGACAACGGGATCGACCTCGGTGACGCGGGGGTGCGGCGGGCGAACACGACGTGGACCTACCTGGTGCACGACAACCCGTTCGACTCCGACTTCGAGCAGACCATCAAGAAGGTGCGGAGCATGATCAAGCGCAAGTAGCGCGCGGGTCCTGAGCGGGGAGCGGGGGACCTTTGCTGTCACTCTCTTTTGGAGAGCGGTAGCAAAGGTCCCCCGCTCTCTTTTCGCGACGGCCGCACCCGGGTGGGCGATTCGGCACATCCGGTCGTCCGCGCGGACACCGGTGGGTGAGAATGTCGGCATGCCGCAACTGCGCATCGCACTGGCCCAGGTCAACACCACCGTCGGGGATCTCGAAGGCAACGCCGAGCTCACCGTCGAGTGGACTCGCAAGGCCGCCGAAGCAGGCGCCCACATCGTCGTCTTCCCGGAGATGTCCCTCACCGGCTACCCCGTCGAGGACCTCTCCCTCCGCCCGACCTTCGCCTCCGCCTCGAAGCAGATGGTCGAAGCACTCGCCCGGCGGCTCGAAGAAGCAGGCTGTGGCGAGGTGCTCACCTACATCGGGTACCTCGACCTGGACGAGACCGGCCCGCGCGACGCGGCGGCCGCGCTGTACCGCGGTGAAGTGGTCGCCCGCCAGTTCAAGCACCACCTGCCCAACTACGGCGTCTTCGACGAGCACCGCTGGTTCAAGCCGGGCCACGACCTCGAGGTCGTCCGCTTCCACGGCGTCGACGTCGGCATGGTGATCTGCGAGGACGTCTGGCAGGACGGCGGTCCGATCTCCGCGCTGGGCAAGGCCGGGGTGGACCTCGTGGTCGCGCCCAACGCTTCGCCCTACGAGCGTGCGAAGGACGACATCCGCCTGCCGCTCATCGCCCGCCGCGCGGCCGAGGCCGGGGCACCGCTGGTGTACACGAACCAGATCGGCGGTCAGGACGACCTGGTCTTCGACGGCGACTCGATCGTGGTCGGCGCGGACGGCCGGTTGCTGGCGCGCGCACCGCAGTTCGTCGAGCACCTGCTCGTCGTCGACACTGACCTCGTCGCCGGCGGACACACCGCCGAAGGCGAGTTCGAAGGCCTGCGGGTCAAGCGCCGTGTACTCAGCGAAGACGCGGTCCCGGCGTACAGCCCGAGCACCGAGTCCGCGATCAGCGAGCCGCTGTCGGACGAAGCCGAGGTGTGGCACGCGCTCGTCATCGGTCTGCGCGACTACGTGCACAAGAACGGCTTCTCGTCGGTGACGTTCGGGTTCTCGGGCGGCATCGACTCGGCGGTCGTGGCGGCGCTGGCCGCCGACGCGCTGGGCGGTGACAACGTCTACGGCGTTTCGATGCCTTCGGAGTACTCCTCGGAGCACTCGAAGGGCGACGCCGAAGACCTCGCCCGCCGGATCGGCGCGCACTATCGCGTCGAACCGATCGCGGACATGGTCAAGGTCTACGTCGAGCAGCTTCAGCTGACAGGCCTCGCCGAGGAGAACATCCAGGCGCGTGTCCGCGGCATGCTGCTGATGGCACTGTCCAATCAAGAGGGTCACCTGGTGCTGGCCACCGGCAACAAGACCGAACTCGCCGTCGGCTATTCGACGATCTACGGCGACGCCGTCGGGGCCTTCGCGCCGATCAAGGACCTGTTCAAGACGCACGTCTGGCACCTGGCCAAATGGCGCAACGCCGAAGCCGAGAAGAACGGCGAAACCCCGCCGATCCCGGAGAACTCGATCACCAAACCGCCGTCCGCCGAGCTGCGGCCGGGTCAGCTGGACAGCGACTCGCTGCCCGATTACCTGATGCTCGACGACATCCTCGACGACTACATCGAGGGCGACCGCGGCTACGTCGACCTGGTCGACGCCGGCTTCGAGCCGGAGACCATCGACCGGGTGGTGCGGATGGTCGACAAGGCCGAATACAAGCGCCGCCAGTACCCGCCGGGCACCAAGATCACCTTCAAGGCGTTCGGGCGGGACCGGCGGCTGCCGATGACCAACGGCTGGCGGGAAGGCACCGTCGTGACCCGCTCAGCTCAGCGCGACCTGCTTCCCGGCTGAGTTCGTCAGCACGGCCACCAGTCCGGGCTTCGTGTCACGCCGGACGAGCATGTCCATCCCGAGCGCACGGACCGCGGCTTCGACCGCGGCCGGCTCGGGGTGGACACCAGTGACCATGAGCAACGGGATCGACGGAAGCCCCCGCGTCGTCGGATGCGGGGTGCTCCCCCAGTCGATGAGGAAAGGCGCGAGCCCGTCGAGTCCGCCCGCACCGGTGAGGCGCCAGGTCAGCAGTTCCCCGTCGTCGGTGGTCCGTGACATCTCGGACGCTTCACCCGGGTCGTAACCGCGTTGGCGTGCGTCCGCGATCGCCTCGTCGATACCGTCCACACGCGCTGCCCAGGTGATCAGGGCGGGAGCGGTCAGCTCGTCGATGCCGAACGGACGCGGCCCGATGTGCTCGGGCTGATCCGGATCGGGGCCGACCACCTCGAGATAGGCACCGGCGCCCAGATCGGCCAGATAGTTGGCCGTACCGAAACCGACATGCCTTCCGCCGCGTACCGGTGTGACGCCGGTCAGCTCGGCGACGCGCTCGACGGCCTCTTCGAGGTCCGGCCCGGCGTAGACGAGGTGATCAAGCACGAGGTCGCTCATGTCCATACTCCTACCGCAGCGACGGCTCCGGCGGCACCGCGGCCTGGCGATGGATCCGAAACTGTCGGACCGCTCTCGTACCCTGGGCACATGACGGCACCGGGCTACTCCGTGTTCGGCACCGCGATCGGCGACTGCGGCATCGCGTGGAGCGAACGCGGGGTCATCGCGGTCCAGCTCCCCGAGGGCAGTGAAGAGAAGACGAGGGCGCGACTGACCGCGCGCCTTCCCCAGGCGACCGAATCCGCACCGCCGGACGAGATCCAGCGCGCGATCGACGGGATCGTCTCGTTGATGGACGGCAAGCGCCCGGACCTCACCGGCATCGAGCTCGATTACGAAGGAGTACCGGACTTCCACCACCGCGTATACGAATTCATCCGCACTATCCCCGCGGGCAAGACGCTGACCTACGGCGACATAGCGAACATCCTCGGCATGCCCGGCGGCGCGCAGGCCGTGGGGCAGGCGATGGGCCGGAACCCGGTCCCGATCATCGTGCCGTGCCATCGCGTCCTCGCCGCCGGCGGCAAGGACGGCGGCTTCTCCGCGCGCGGAGGGGTCGCCACCAAGCGCCGGATGCTGGTCATCGAAGGCGCTTTGGCGGACGAACCGACCTTGTTCTAGTCGTTTGGGGTTCTAGTCGCTTTGGGCAGGCGACCAGGGCTTGAGCCAAGGCGTCTCCGGCCAGCCTTCCGCGGCGGCCATCAGCGGGATCGCCGTCGCGCCGTCGATGTGCTCGCGGATGATGTCGGCGTGCCCGGCGTGCCGCGCGGTCTCCTCGATGAGGTGGAGCAGCACCCAGCGGACAGACCACGCGTCGACGTCCTTCGGGTACCAGGGCACGCCCTGCGGCACCGGGACCGGCTGGCCGAGGTCGGCGATGCCCGCGATGACGTCCGAGGTACGGCGCGCGACTTCGTCGTAACGCGCGAAGACGTCTTCGAGCGTCTCGCCGTCGGCCATCACGTAGCCGGCTTCGTACTCCTTCATCGCCTCGTCCATCGGCTTCGAGGGCTTCTGAAGAAGGATGTCGATCCAGCCGTCTTCCGTGAGCGCGGTGTGTTTGATCAGGCCGCCGACGCTCAATGAGCTTCTGGTCGGGACGGCTCTGGCCTGTTCTTCGGTGAGGCCGTGCGCGGCGATGCGCAGGACATGACGCTGCTGCTCGAGGTAGGCGAGGAGTCCCTCGCGCTCGTCGGCGACCGGGGGAACGTTTCCAGCCATGGTGGCTCCTTCCGTTGGAAGGCGATCATGGCATCCGGTACCGGCTTGCTGGGGCGATTCGGCCGGGAAGGGAGCAAGGGACCTTTGCTACCACTAGCCCTGCGGACGCACGAACGGGAACAGCACCGTCTGCCGGATCGACGCCCCCGTCAGCATCATCAGCAGCCGGTCGACACCGATGCCGAGCCCGCCGGTCGGCGGCATGCCGTGTTCGAGCGCGAGCAGGAAGTCCTCGTCCAGCTCCATCGCCTCGACATCCCCGCTCGCCGCGCGCAGCGACTGGGCCTCCAGCCGCCGTCGCTGCTCGAGCGGATCGGTCAGCTCCGTGTAGGCCGTGCCGACCTCGGACCCGAACGCGATCAGGTCCCAGCGCTCGGCCAGCCGCGGGTCCACGCGATGTTGCCGGGTCAGCGGCGAAACGTCGGTCGGGTAGTCGGTGTAGAACGTCGGCAGCACGGTCGCTCCCTCGACCAGGTGCTCGTGCGCCTTCAGCACGAGATCACCGTGCCCGGCATCCTCGTTCACCGGCACCCCGGCCGCACGGCACAGCCGTTGGAGTTCGGCGACGGAGGTACTCGCGTCGATCTTCTCCCCGAGCGCCGCCGAGACGGCTTCGTGGACCGGGATCACCGGCCAGTCACCGGAGATGTCGTACTCGACGACCTTCCCGTCCGGCCCCGGACGGCGAACCACCTGCGCGCCGTACGCGGCCTCCGCGGCGCACTGCACGAGTTCGCGCGTCAAAGTCCGCATCGTGTTGTAGTCGGCATACGCCTGGTACGCCTCCAGCATGGTGAATTCGGGGTTGTGCGTCGCGTCGACACCTTCGTTGCGGAAGTTCCGGTTCAGTTCGAAAACGCGCTCGACGCCCGCCACGCAAAGCCGCTTCAGGTAGAGCTCGGGCGCGATCCGCAGATACATCCGCATGTCGTAGGCGTTGATGTGCGTGATGAACGGGCGCGCGTTGGCGCCGCCGTGCACGGTCTGCAGCATCGGTGTCTCGACTTCGAGGTAGTCGCCCTGGTGCAGCCGCTCCCGGACCGCGCGAACGACGGTCGAGCGCATCCGCAGCATCGCCGTCGAGTCCGGGTTCACCGCGAGGTCCAGGTACCGCTGCCGCACCCGCGTCTCCGGGTCGGTGAGGCCCTTTCGCTTGTCCGGCAACGGATGCAGGCTCTTCGCCGTGACGGTCCATTCGTCGACGAGCACGGAGAGCTCACCGCGCCGCGACGTCACGACCTGCCCGCTCACGCCGACATGGTCACCGAGGTCGATGCCTCGCCGCCAGCCGCCGAGGTCCAGCACGGAGGCGTCGAGCATCAACTGGATCTCGCCGCTGAAATCCTTGACCCGCGCGAAACAGAGCCCGCCGAGGTTGCGCATCGCGAGCACCCGGCCCGCGACGCGGACCCGATGACCGGTGTGGGTGTCCGGGTTCAGGTCGCCGAACTTCGAGACGACGTCGCCGAGCAGGTCCTCCCGGGCGAAACCGACCGGGTACGGGTCGATCCCGGCTTCCCGCAAGCGGTCCAGCTTCGCCATCCGCACACGGACCTGGTCTGGGCGTCGCACCTGTTTCGGCGCGGGCATGGCGGCGTTCGCTTCGATGCGGTGGACCTCGGCGACGAAATCCTCGGTGACCGTCTCCAGTTTCAGCGCCCGTGCCGATCGTCCTGTCGGGACGAATCCCTCGAGCGCGCCGGCGACGATGCCGACCCGCGGCAGCCGTCGAGCCGAGGAATAGCACAGGAAACGCGGCTCCCAGTCGGGCCCGTACTTGGCGTTGGACCGGTAGAGCGATTCCAGCTGGAAGAACCGTGACGCCATGCTGAGCACGCCGCGCCAGGCGCGCAGCACCGGGCCCGCGCCGATCCGCTCCCCCTCGGAGAACACCGCGCGGAACATCGCGAAGTTGAGCGAGATCCGTTGTGCGCCAAGGTGCGAACTCGCCGCGACGACCTCGGCGACCATGTACTCGTTGAGCCCGTTCTCGGCGTCGCGGTCGCGCCGCATCAGATCGAGCGACAGGCCGCGACGGCCCCATGGCACGAACGACAGCATGCCGCGAAGCTCGCCCTTGGCGTCGTACGCCTCCACCATCACGCTGCGGCCGTCGCTCGGATCACCGAGCCTGCCGAGCGCCATCGAGAACCCGCGCTCGGTCTCCGCGCCGCGCCACTGCTGTGCGTGCAGCAACAGTCCGGCCATTTCGTCGGCCGGGATTTCGCTGTGCCGCCGGACTTTCGTGCTGTATCCGGCCCGCTCGATCCGTTTGACCGCTTGCCGGACCGAGCGACGTTCCGGCCCGGCGAGGCTGAAGTCGCGGACGTCGAGGACTGCTTCGTCGCCGATTTCCAGCGCGCGCAGACCCGCGTCGGCGTAGACCTTCGCGCCACGTTCGCTCGCGCCGAGCACGCCGGGCGTCCAGCCGTAGGTGCGTGCCTCGTCCAGCCAGGCGCGGACCGCGTCCGGCCAGGCGTCGGGATCGCCGATGGGGTCCGCGCTCGCGACGCTGGTACCCGCGAGCACGCGGTAGGCCACGGCGGCGCGGCCGTTCGGCGAGAAGACGACGCTCTTCTCGCGCCTGGTGGCGAAATAGCCTAGAGAGTCGTCTTCGCCGTGTTCGGCCAGAAGGCGGCGTACGCGCAGTTCTTCCTCGTCTGTCCTCAAGCGACGACTGCGCACCCCACGGAAAAGCGTGTACAACGCGGCCGTCGCGACGGCCGTCGCGCTGAGGTCGAGCACGAGGTCGAGCCAGGCGGGTCCTTCGCCGATACCGACTCGGCGCAGCTGGATGTTCTCCCCGGTCGTGTGGTTGACGACCCAGGCGAACCGGGCCCAGGTGTCGGCGAGACGCCCGGGAAAGGCTTCGCTCAAGCCCCAGCCGACGAGGATGACCGCGGCCAGACCGCCGAACAGCACCGTGAGGCCATCACGCCAGGCGCCGGGCGCGAGCCGGGCGGGGAACGCGGGACGCAGGATCCAGAGGAACGCGAGCATCCCGATCGAGATCAGGTCGGCGATGGCCAGCACCCACACCTGGTGCGGAATATGCCGGACCTGCCACGGGCCCAGTTTCAGCAGCTCGGGCCACCACAGCAGAGCGGCTTGGAAGGCCAGCGTCACCGCCAGGCCACCGACCTGAAACAGCAGAAGTGTGTAGAGGGCCGCGCGTTTGCGGCGGCGGAGCGCGGCGCCGAGGACGACGAGCAGCAGGACGATCACGAGGCTCGCGTTCGTCGGGATGCTCAAGGCCGAGAAGACGACGTCACCCGTCCTGAGCACCGGCCCCTTCACGCCGCCGGCGAGCAGGAGGATCACCGAGAACACGGCCGCGAGCTGCACGAGAGTGGCGACGATCCCGCCTGCCCTCGCCTTCCACGGCGCGACTCGGCTCACTGGGTTTGCCATTCTGGTCCTTCGCGGTACACACAGGAGATCGACAGCTGTACTTACTTGACGTCACACAACCCTGTGTGGTTGTCAACGATCATCATCCTCTGGTCTGAATTTCCTCATCCGCGGGCGTGACGCCGCGGTGTGAAGCTGGTCGCACGGCCTTGGGAGGGCCATATCCGCATGTCACGCTTTGTCTGTTCAGCTCCACGACCCGGGGACCTCTTCGAGGCCTCGAGGGAAGGACGGTCGACAAGGATGTCTGCCACCGAAAAGGATTCCGGCGAGCTCACCGCTCCGTACGGGACCGGCGCGGCGCCCCAGGCCACATCTGGGAAGAAGGTCCGCGTACATCACCTTCGCGACATGAAAGAGCGCGGCGAAACCTGGCCGATGCTCACCGCCTACGACATGTACACCGCCGCACTGTTCGACGAAGTGGGCATTCCCGTGCTGCTCGTCGGGGATTCCGCGGCGAACAACGTCTTCGGCTACGACACTTCGCTTCCCGTGACCGTGGACGAGCTGCTTCCGTTGGTCCGGGCGGTCACCCGATCGGTGAAGCGGGCGCTGGTCGTGGCCGATCTGCCGTTCGGCTCGTATCAGCTCTCACCGCAGCAGGCGCTCGAAACGTCGGTGCGGTTCATGAAGGAAGGCCGCGCGCACGCGGTGAAACTCGAAGGCGGGCGGAAATTCGCTCCGCACGTCGAGGCGCTGACGTCGGCCGGTGTCCCCGTGATGGGACATATCGGATTCACTCCGCAGAGTGAACACAATCTGGGCGGCTACCGCGTCCAGGGACGCGGCGAAGCGGCCGAAGCGCTGCTCGCCGACGCGCTCGCCCTGGAGGAGGCAGGAGCCTTCGCGGTCGTCATGGAGATGGTGCCCGCCGAAGCCGCGAAGCGGATCACGCACGAACTGAAGATCCCGACCGTCGGTATCGGCGCCGGACCGGACTGCGACGCTCAGGTGCTCGTCTGGCAGGACATGGCCGGGCTTCGGCGCGGCAAGACCCCTCGCTTTGTGAAGAAGTACGCCGATCTCGCCGGTGTGCTGGCCGGGGCCGCGTCCGCGTTCGCCGAGGACGTCAGGCGGGGCGAGTTCCCGGCGCCGGAGCACTCGTTCCACGACTGACCCTCCTCTGACCTGCGGAAAGAGAGCAAGGGACCTTTGCTACCACCCCCGGCGAGGAGCGCGGTAGCAAAGGTCCCTTGCTCTCCTCGCGGCTGACCGTGTGGATTTCTGGTCATCTAACGTCCCAAAATCCACACAGTCAGTCAGCATCGCTACACGGAGTAAGCGGTGCGTGGAAATAGGGACACTCAACGTCCCTATTTCCACACACCCCCCGCCCGCCAGGGAGCGCGGTAGCAAAGGTCCCTTGCTCTCTTTTCAGGTGGGCCACGCAGGGCGACCATCCTTTAGTCGTTCACGTATATGAACTTCAATCATGTCCTTGACTCTCATTCGTAAAGAGGCTTAACGTCTAGCCCGTCGCCGCCACGACCGAGTTTCGATCCCTCGACGAGGAGGACCACGGATGCGTGTTCGTGAGCGGGTTCTGGCCGTTGCGGCCGGTATGGCCCTGCTGTCGACGCTGGCGGCGTACCCGGCACAGGCCGCGACGGTCCGCGTAGGGACTTCGGAGCAGCTCACGGCGGCGCTCGCTTCGGTCACTCCGGGCACCGTCATCGAACTCGCGGCCGACACGACTTTCACGGGCAACTTCAAGGCGGCCAAGAGCGGCACGTCCAGCAGCCGCATCACACTGAAGGGTCCGCGAAGCGCGGTCATCAAGGCCTCGGCCGGGCGCACGCTCGAACTGACCGGCAGCTGCTGGAACCTGACCGGCTTCACCCTCACCGGTGGCCAGAAGGGCCTGATGGCGACCGGCGTCAAGAACACCGTCGTCGACGGCATCAAGGTCACCGGGGTCGGCCACGAGGGCATCCACTTCCAGTACACGAGCACCGACAACGTCGTGAAGAACTCAGAGGTGACCGACACCGGCCGCGAGTACGCGGGCTACGGCGAAGGCATCTACTTCGGTTCCGCGAAGGGCAACTGGCCCGGTGGCACACCCGACCGGAGCGACCGCAACAAGGCACTGAACAACAAGATCGGCCCGAACGTACGAGCCGAGTCGATCGACATCAAGGAAGGCACCACCGGCGGCGAGCTGCGCGGAAACGTCTTCGACGGGACCGGGCAGAGCGGCGAGCACTTCGCCGACAGCTGGGTGGACATGAAGGGCAACAACTACGTGGTCGCGGACAACCGGGGCAGCAAGGTCTTCGTGCACGACGCGACCTACGGCGGCTTCGAGGTCCATGTCCAGCTTGACGGCTGGGGCCGCGGCAACACCTTCTCCGGCAACACCGCGGACGTGCAGTCCAGCTACGCGTACGGCTTCTATCTCGTGAAGGCCGCGACGGGCAACAAGGTCTGCGCGAGCAACAAGGTGACCGGTGCCGGGAAGGGATTCGCGAACGTGGCCGCCACGGCGGGCTGCTGACGCGACCGAAGACCGGGGGCCCGCTCAGCCCGGCGGCGGGGGCGGGCCCCCACCCTTCGAACACTCGCCGATTCGGGCAGAGTGTCCTTATGGATGACCTGTACCCGCCGATCCAGGTGCGCGCCGAGGGCATGCTCGACGTCGGCGACGGGCACCGGATCTACTGCCAAGAGGCCGGGAACCCGGACGGCAAACCCGTGGTCGTCCTGCATGGAGGCCCTGGTAGCGGCATCTCGTCCATGGCCCGGCGGCATTTCGACCCCGAGGCCTACCGGATCATCCTGTTCGACCAGCGCGGCGCCGGCCGCAGCACTCCGCATATCGGCACGCCGGACGTCGACCTGTCGGCCAACACCCTCTGGCACCTCGTCGCGGACATGGAAAAGCTACGCGAACGGCTGAATCTCGAACAGTGGCAGCTCTTCGGCGGCTCGTGGGGCGCGACCCTCGCCCTCGCCTACGCCGAAACCCACCCGAGCCGCGTCAGCGAGATCATCCTGCGCGGCGTCTTCACCGTCCGCCGCGGCGAACTCGACTGGATCTACAACGGCGGCGCCGCGAACCTCTTCCCCCGCGAGTGGGAAGCCTTCCTCGCGCCGATCCCGGAAGACCGCCGCGACGACCCGCTGTCGGCCTACCGCGAACTCGTCTATCACCCCGATCAGGCGATCCGGGAGCGTGCCGCCATCGCGTGGAGCGCTTGGGAGGGCGCGATCGTCTGCCTGCGCCCGGACCCGGCCTTCCGTAACCAGTACGCGTCGCCTGAGTTCGCAGTCACGTTCGCACGGCTCGCGCTGCACTACTTCTGCCATGGGGCGTGGCTGGAGGAAGGGCAGTTGATCCGGGAGGCCGGGAAGCTTGCCGGGATCCCTGGCGTGATCGTGCAGGGGCGGTACGACGCGGTGTGCCCGCCGGCGACCGCTTACGAGCTGCACCGGGCTTGGCCGGACTCGAAGCTGGAACTGGTGGAAGCGGCGGGGCATGCGGTGACGGATCCGGGGATGCTGGCGGCGCTTCGGGACGCGACGGATTCCTTCCGGCGGAGCTGACTTCGGCCTGCGAATGGCCGATGACAAAGTGGATCCGGGCCAATAGCGTTCCCCTTGATCATCGTCCTTGGGGGGATCCGGGTGTTTTGATCGTCGCGTCGAGTCATGTCATGGCCGCGGCACATCTTCGCCCTGGCACGCGCGCGATCCGAAGCCTTCTGGAGCTCTCTTCCTCCGAAGAAAGCAGGTCCGATGCGCTCTCGAAGATCCATCGCCGCCGCGACGGCGGTCTTGACCGCTCTCGGCGTCACGATCGTCACAGCACCTGTCGCCGTAGCGGCGCCGGTACTGCCCGCCGGGTTCGTCCTGACCGACACGCCGACCGGGCAGCCGTCCGGTGAGCTCACCGACGTGGCCTATCTACCTGACGGCAGCGTCCTCACGACCGGCAGGCAGGGCTCCGTACGCTGGACGCCGAAGGGCGGACAGCCGAGTGAAATCGCGTCGATCCCGGTCTACACTGGGGGTTCACTCGGCTTGACGAGTATCGCGGTGGCCCCGGATTACGCCACCAGCCGAACGATCTACACCGCACGAGCACTGTCGAACGGCGGCGACCGGGCTTTCCGCGTCAGCCGATGGCAAGTACAGGGAACGGACGCGCCGACCGGGCTCACCGACGAAAGACTGGTGCTTCAGCTCCCCGCGAACTCCGACAGCCGGGGAATCCAGGATCTCGCCATCGATCCATCGGGCGGAGTGCTCTGGATCGCGGTCGGCGACAACGCCGCCGACCAAGCACCCGGGACCGCCACCAAGGACACCGTGGACAAGTTCGCGCTGCGCGCGCTGGACCCGGGTCAGCCGACCGGGAAGATCTTGCGGGTCACCCCCAATGGCGTCGGTGTCGGGAGCAATCCCTTCTACGACATGGCCGCGCCGGATTCGTGGCGCAGCCGCAACTATCTCAGCGGACTCCGGGATCCGCGGATCACGCTCGACCAGCGAGGCGGAATCGTCGTCACGGACAACGGATGGGCGGGCCGGGACGAGGTGAACATCGCCCTGCCGGGCCAGAACATGAAGTGGCCGTGCTGGGAAGGAACCGGCAAGACACCCGGTTACCGCGACCTGGCCGAGTGCGGCAACGTGCTGAACACCGCGCCGCTGACCGAAACGGCACGCCAGGCGAACGGCGGCATTCTCGGTGGGGTCTTCTACGCCGGTACGTCGTACCCGGAGCCCTACCGCGCCCGCCATTTCGTGGCGGACAAGGGCGCGGGCACTCTGTCGACGCTGAGGTTCGACAGCGCCGGCAAGGTGGTCGATCAGCCCGCGGTGCTCGCATCCGGGATCGGCAATCCCGCCGCCCTCGCGACCGCGCCCAACGGGGACATCGTGGTGGCGGACGCGAGCACCTCGACCCTGCGCCGGTTGAGCTACCTTCCGGCCAACAAAGCTCCTGTCGCATCCTTTGACGCCGCCTACTCCCCCGGTGGCCGCACGGTTTGGTTCGACGCGAGCACCTCGATGGATCCGGATTTCGACGGCATCGCCTACGAATGGGACTTCGGCGACGGTAGTACCGGGACCGGACGCACAGTGCCCCACGTCTACGCCCCCGCGGCCGAGAAGGTGACCGTCACCCTGACCACGAGGGACATCCACGGGACGGCGACGACCACTACCCAGTCCGTCACCCCCAACACCTACGGCCCGACGGTCACGATGTCTTCACCGGGATTGGACGCGCGCTTCCAGGCGAGGGAACCGATCACGTTGACGGCGGAGGCGACCGATCCTGTCGAAGGACCACTGACCGTGAACTGGACCGCGGAAAGGGTGGTCTGCCCGAATCAGGACAGCTGCACGACCAGCGTGATGCGCACCGGTTCGGGGTCGAGCTTCTGGTCGTATTACCCGGACGACAACGATGGCAAGGTCGTCTTCACCGCCTCCGTGTCCAACAGCCGCGGTGTCGTGAACAGGGCGCGGTACGTCGCCCTGCCGCGACAGGCCAGGGTCTCGATCAGCGCGACGAATGAAGCCCGGCTCGACGTGGGCAGAGGGCAGGGCCAAGCCCTCGACAGGCTGGTGACCGTCGGTTCCCTGGTCTCGATCACCGCACCGTCCGAGGCGTTCGACGGAGCGCGGTTCACGGAATGGGGGGACAACCATGATCTCTCGCCGCAGCGGCAGTTCTTGGTGCCGATGGGCGGGATGCAGGTACGAGCCGACTACCAGTCGCCCATCCAGAAGCGCTACGCCGAAGACGCCGGCCTGCGGGCGAAGCTGGGTGCCGCAACGGGGATCGAGGTCATCGAAGCCGATCTTCATTGGCGGCCTTACGCCAATGGTCGTCTCTACTGGACGCCGAGAACCGGTGTGACCGCCGTTTCCGGCGCGATCCACGAAAAGTACGTCGCCCTCGGCGCGCATGCCTTCCTCGGAGTCCCGAGCACGGACGAAGCCCCGGGTAAAGCGGGTGACGGCCGTTTCAACCATTTCGAAGGTGGCCCCGCGACCGGTGCCGGGACGATCTACTGGACACCGGCATCCGGTGCGGTGGCGATCTACGGCCCCGTCCGCGACAAATGGCTCGAGACCGGAGCGGAAGCCGGCCTACTCGGTCACCCGGTCACCGACCAGGCGACGACGCCGGACGGCACCGGCCAGTACAGCCACTTCGTCGGCTCGTCGATCTACTGGACCGCCGCCACCGGAGCGCACTACATCAAGGGCGAGATCCGGAACAAGTGGCGGGCACTCGGCTGGGAAAGGTATTTCGGTTATCCCACCACCGACGAGAGCGGGGCTCCGGACGGTGTGGGCAAATACAACCACTTCAGCCAGGCCGGCTCGATCTATTGGACACCGTCGACAGGCGCCTACGAGGTCCACGGGTTGATCCGCGCGCGCTGGTCGGCGATCGGCTGGGAGAACGGAGTCGGCTACCCCATCACCGACGAGACGTGGACGCCTGGCAACACCGGGAAGTACAACCACTTCCGCCAGGGCGGCTTCGACCACTCGATCTACTGGCGTGCGGGAACGAACGTCGCCTGGGAGGTCAAGGGGCTGATCCGGCTGCGCTGGCGGGACCTCGGCTGGCAGACGTCGTATCTCGGCTTCCCCACCAGCGGCGAGTACACCACGCCGACCGGTAAGCGCAGCGACTTCCAGTACGGCTACATCACCTACAACGGATCGACAGGCGCGATCGAAGACCGTCGGTACTGAGTGAGACGCCGGTGCGATCCAAGAGGGTCGCACCGGCGTTTCGCCGTCTACAGCCGTCCGCCCGAGGTCGTGTCGCCGGAAAGCCGTTGCGCCAGATAGACCGGCACCGTCGAGGCCAGGATCAGCACCGCCGCCACGACGTTGACGATCGGGGCCTGGTTCGGCCGGAACAGGTTGTTCAGGATCCAGATCGGCAGCGTCTCCAGCCCGGTCCCGAGGGTGAACGTCGTGACGATGATTTCGTCGAACGACAGGGCGAAGGCGAGCAGGCCGCCGGCCAGCAGGGCCGACCGCAGCATCGGGAAGGTCACCAACCGGAACGTCGTGAGCCCGTCGGCGCCGAGGTCCATCGACGCCTCTTCGAGGTTGCCGCCCATGCGCCGCAGGCGGGCGACGACGTTGTTGAACACCACCACGATGCAGAACGTCGCGTGCGCGACGATCGCGGTGAACAGGCCGAGGTCGATGCCGAGGATCGTGCGGAAGGCGTTGTTCAGCGCGATACCGGTGACGATACCGGGCAGCGCGATCGGCAGGATGATCAGCAACGACACCTGGTTGCGGCCGAAGAAACGGTACTTCTGCAGTGCGAAGGCCGCCATCGTGCCGAGTACCAACGCGATCGCGGTCGCCGCGAGTCCTGCTCGGACACTCGTGCCGAGCGCGTTCAGCGCGCCTTCGTTCTCCGCGGCCCGGCCCCACCATTCGAGGGTGAAGCTCGACGGCGGCCAGCCGAAGGTGGTGTCCGCGTTGAAGGAATTGAGCAGGACCACCAGCAGCGGGAAGTAGATGACGCCGAGGCCGAGTACGAGCGCCGCGAGCAGCAGGTATTTGGTCGTCCGGGAAAGCCGCATCGCGCGCTCCTACAGGTTGTCCAGCGCGCCCGTGCGGCGCACGGCGGCGAGGTAGGCGAGCATGATCACCACGGGCACGGTCGCGACGGTCGCCGCGAACGGGAGATTGTTGGCCGCACCGATGTTGTCGTAGACGACGTTGCCGAGCATCTGCGACGTGCCGCCGACGATCTTCACCGCGATGTAGTCGCCCAGCGACAACGAGAACGTGAAGATCGAACCGGCGACGACGGCCGGGAAGGTCACCGGCAGCACCACCGAGCGGAACGTCCGGAACGGCCGGGCGCCGAGGTCGCCCGAGGCGTCCACCAAGGAGTTCGGCAGCCGTTCCAGGCCCGCGTAGATCGGCAAGATCATGTACGGCAGCCACAGGTACGACAGGGTGATCACGGTCGCGAGCACACCGTAGCCGGGGGTGTCGAGGCCGAACGGGTCGAGCAGCCAGTGCAGAACCCCGTTGCCGGACAACATGGTCCGCCACGCGTAGGCCTTCACGAGGTAACTCGCCCACAGCGGTGTCATGACGGCGATCACCAGGAGCCGCCGTGCCCTCGGTGAGGCGAATTTGGCCATGTAGAACGCCATCGGGAAGGCGATGATCGCGGTGACCACCGTGACCAGCGCGGCGATCCCGACCGTCCGGAGGGTGATCGTGCGGTACACCGCGTCGCTGAACAGGGTGACGAAGTTGTTCAGCGACCACTCGGTGACGACCTGGCCGGTGAAGACGTCGGTGGTCCAGAACGCGGTCACGAACAACGCGGCCAGCGCGCCGAGGTAGGCGAGGCCGAGCCACAGCATCGGCGCGGAGAGCAGGATTCCCAGTCGCAGCTTGGGTTTGCGGTACAGGTAGGCGGAGGCTTTCCGCCTTGGCGAGTCGAGGGTGGTCGTCATTGTCTTCCGCCTTGAGATGGGACCGGGAGCGGACGGCGTTGGGGGGCACCACCGCCCGCTCCCGGAGCTCGGGAGGTCAGCCCTTGATCTCGGTCCAGGCGCGGGTCCACTCGCCGTAGTCCTTGCACTTGACGTCGGTGCGGCCGTCGAGGCACTGCGCGATCGGCGTCGTCCAGTACTGGATCTTCGAGGCGTACGCGGCGTCGCCGGCGTGGAAGGTCTCGCAGTGCGCCTTGTTCTTGGTTTCGGCACACGCCTTGGGGTTCGATGGCGATTCACCGAAGTACTCGGCGACCTGAGCGTTCGCCTTCGGGCTCACGATGTGGTTCAGCCACTTGTAGGAGCACGTCTTGTGCGGCGACTTCGCCGACACCATCCAGGTGTCCGACCAGCCGGTCGCGCCTTCGGACGGCAGCACGGACTCGACCGGCGCGCCCTCGCTCTTGGTCAGGTTCACCGTCACCTGCCAGGCGGTGCCGACGACGGCGTCACCACTCTTGAGCGCCTGGCTCTCCTTCAGGTAGTCCGACCAGTACTCCGCCACCATCGGGCGCTGCTGCTTGAGCAGGTCGACCGCGGCCTGGAACTGCTTGTCGTCCAAGGCGTACGGGTTCTTGATGCCGAGTTCGGGTTTGTGCGTCTGGAGGTACAGCGCGGCGTCGGCGATGTAGATCGGCGAGTCGTAGGCGGTGATCTTGCCCTTGTACGGGCTGTTCGCGTCGAACATCACCGACCACGACGTCGGCGCCGGGGTCACCTTGTCGGTGCGCCAGGTCAGCAGGTTCGCGCCCCAGCCGTGCGGCACGCCGTAGGACACGTTGTTCACGCTGTTCCACGGGCGGTTCTTGAGAAAGTCGAAGACGTCGGCGTAGTTCGGCACGAGCGCGGTGTTCACCGGTTCGACGTCGCCGGACGCGATGAGCCGCAGCGAAGCGTCACCGGAGGCGGAGATGACGTCGTACTGTCCGGTCTTCATCAGGCTCACGGCCTCGTCGGAGGTGCCGAACGCCTTGACGTTGACCTTGCAGCCGGTCTCCTTCTCGAACCCGGTGACCCAGTCGACGGCCGGGTCGTTGGAGCCGTTCTCCGCGTAGCCGGGCCAGGCCAGCACATTGACCTGGCCTTCCGGCCGGCCGAGCTGCGCGAGCGCGTCGAGCTTCGGCGGGGTGAAGCCCTGTCCGCCGGGCGCGGCGGCGGTCGAACTCGATCCGGACGTTCCGCAGGCGGCCACGAGCAGGCCGGCGCCGAGCAGGCCCGCGAGCGCGAGTTTCCTGTTCTTCATTGAGCAACCTTTCGGTACAGGGGGAGAACTAACCGGCTTCGGGGACGCGGAAGCTGTGTTCGTGCCGCCAGCTCAGGCGGACGCGGCCGCCTTCGAAGTCCGCGGGCTCGGCGGAGTTCTGCCGGACCACGGAGAGCTGGCCACCGGCGTCGAGCGTGACCTCGTAGCGCACGGTCGCGCCGGCGTAGACGGTGTTGGTGACGGTGCCGGTGGCGCTGGTCTCGCCGACCTCCGCGGATTTCGAGAGATCGGCGTCGATACGGATCTTCTCGGGACGGATGCTGAACACACCGGGTTTGCCGATGATGTTCTCGGCGCCGCCGCCGCTGAGCAGATTCGAGGTGCCGACGAAGCCGGCGACGAACGCCGACTCCGGCCGCTCGTAGACCTCGACCGGTGAGCCGACCTGTTCGATGCGGCCGGCGTTGAACACCGCGATGCGGTCGCTCATCGTCAACGCCTCGTCCTGGTCGTGGGTGACGAAGATGAAGGTGATGCCGACCTCGCGCTGGATCTGCTTGAGTTCGGTCTGCATGGTGTGGCGCAGTTTCAGGTCGAGCGCGCCGAGCGGTTCGTCGAGCAAAAGCACCTTCGGCCGGTTGACCAGCGCCCTGGCGAGGGCGACCCGTTGACGCTGGCCGCCGGAGAGCTGGTCGGGTTTGCGCTCTCCGAACTCTCCGAGCCGGACAGTGTCGAGAGCTTCCTTCGCGCGTTGACGGCGCTCCGCGCGGGGCACGCGTTTCACCCGGAGGCCGTACTCGACGTTCTGCCGCACGGTCATATGCGGGAAGAGCGCGTAGTCCTGGAAGACGGTGTTGACGTCGCGGTCGAAGGGCGCGAGGCGGCTGACGTCGCGGCCGTGGAGTTCGATCGTGCCCGCCGTCGGCAGTTCGAAGCCGGCGATCATGCGGAGCACGGTCGTCTTGCCGGAGCCGGACGGGCCGAGCATGGAGAAGAACTCGCCGGGCGGGATGTCGAGATCGACGCCGTCGACCGCGTGGACCTGACCGAACTCCTTGCGCAGCCCGCGCAGGCGGATGGCCGGAACCGCGCCTCCACCTGCGGAAGTGGTAGCAAAGGTCCCTTGCTCTCCCGCGGCGGAGGTCGTAGGCGCTTGATGAGGCATGGCGTGCCTTTCGGTGGTCGTCACAGCGCGCTCATCACGTGCTTGACGCGGGTGTAGTCCTCGAGGCCGTAGAGCGAGAGGTCCTTGCCATAGCCGGACTTCTTGAAGCCGCCATGCGGCATTTCGGCGACCAGCGGGATATGCGTGTTGATCCACACGCAGCCGAAGTCGAGCTTCCCGGCCAGCCGCATCGCCCGTTGGTGGTCGGTGGTCCACACCGACGACGCGAGCGCGTACTCGACCCCGTTGGCCGCGGCGAGTGCTTCGGTTTCGGTCCCGAAGCGTTGCACGGTGATGACCGGACCGAAGATCTCCGTCTGGCTGATCTCGTCGTCCTGCCGGACCCCGGAGATCACCGTCGGTTCGTAGAAGTAGCCCTCGTCGCCCTGCCGCTTACCTCCACAGTGGACGATCGCGTGCGCGGGCAGCCGGTCGACGAAACCGGCGACCCGGTCGAGCTGGGCGGCGTTGTTGAGGGGGCCGTAGGTGACCGACGTGTCGTCGGGTTTGCCGGTGGTGGTCGCCCGCGCCTGCCGGGTGAGAGCCGCGACGAAGGTGTCGTGGACCTCTTCGGCGACCAGGACGCGCGTCGCCGCCGTACAGTCCTGACCCGCGTTGAAGTACCCGGCAGCCGCAATGCCTTCTGCCGCAGCTTCGATGTCGGCGTCCGCGAAGACGACTACGGGCGCTTTACCGCCGAGCTCTAGGTGGACGCGCTTCACGTCCTTCGCGGCCGAAGCGGCGACTTCGATCCCTGCCCGCACTGAGCCGGTGATGGACACCATCGCGGGGATCTCGTGCTCGACGAGCGCCCGCCCGGTGTCGCGGTCGCCGCAGATCACGTTGAGCACGCCGGGCGGCAGGAATTCGGCGCAGATCTCGGCGAGGAGCAGGGTCGACGCGGGCGTCGTGTCGGCCGGTTTGAGCACCACGGTGTTCCCCGCGGCGAGCGCGGGCGCGATCTTCCAGACCGCCATGAGGAGCGGATAGTTCCACGGCGTAACCTGCGCGCACACGCCGATCGGTTCTCGGCGGACGAAAGAGGTATGTCCTTCCATGTACTCGCCCGCCGACCGTCCTTCGAGGACACGCGCGGCCCCCGCGAAGAACCGCAACTGGTCGACGACCATCGGCAGTTCTTCGGCTGCGGTGAGCGCGACCGGCTTGCCGGTGTTCGCCGATTCGACGAGGACGAGTTCGTCCGCGCGGGCTTCGACGGCGTCCGCGATCTTCAACAGCGCGAGCTGGCGCTGTGCGGGCGTGGTCTCGCGCCAGGTTTCGAAGGCCGCGGCCGCGACCTTGAGCGCGCGATCGACGTCTTCGGGGCCGGCGACGGCGGCGGTGCGGTACGGGCGGCCGGTGACGGGATCGACGACGTCGGCGACCTGGCCCGACGCGGATCCGGTGTACTCACCGCCGATGAAGTGCTTCAACTGCTGCACGAGAGCTCCTGGCTACTGGGCCTGGGGGCGTGAGGTGGTAGCAAAGGTCCCTTGCTCCCTTGTGGGGCGGCGCGGGAGCTAAAACATATAAGTCCATAGGTTAAATGACAAGACGATGGTGCAAGATTGGTTCCATCGGGTAGCGGTACGGGCGAAGGGCCACCATGCGTAAGGGGATGTCGCACAGCGCGCGATCAGCGATGTTCGCTCCGCTCGACCAGATCGGCCGGGCGGAAGCGGTCACCGCGCGGCTGGTCGACGCCATCACGCTCGGGCTGCTGGCCGATTCGGAACAGCTGCCGAGCGAAGCCGAGTTGGCCGCCCAGTTCGGCGTCTCCACCGTGACGGTTCGCGAAGCGCTCGTCGCCTTGCGACAGCAGGGCCTTGTCGAGACGCGACGCGGCCGAGGCGGCGGAAGCTTCGTGAAGACGCCTGCCAACCCTTCGGCCGCTTCGTGGCGAGAGCGTCTTCGCACGGTCTCGCTGTCCGAGCTTCGCGACGTCGGCGATCACTACCTCGCCATCGCGGGCGCCGCGGCCAAACTCGCCGCCGAGCGGAGTTCGCCCGAGGACATCGAGCGGCTCGAACTGGCGACCGAGGACATCCGCACCGCCACCGGCGCGGAAGCGTCGCGCGCCGAGCGTCAATTCCATCTCGAAGTCGCCGCGGCCGCGCAATCGCCGCGGCTGACCAGGGAAGAAGTGCAGTTGCAGAGCGAACGTGGGGGTTTGCTCTGGCTGCCGCTCGAGCCGGACGGCACCCGCGAGAACGCCTACGCCGAACACCGCGCGATCGCCGCCGCCATCGCACAGGGCGACGGCGAACTGGCCAGAAAGCTCACCGAGGAGCACATCCTTGAGGCGATAGACCGGCTGGCGGGCGTGCATTTAGACCTTCTGGCCCCTTAAGCTGCGACATCCGCGCATCCGAGGTGAGCATCGTGAACGACACACCGTCCGCCGGTTCCGAGGTCGTCGAACAGGTATCAGCACTGGTCGAGGACGTCTTCGGCCGGCTGAAGCCGGTACTGGCCGGCGCCGAGGGGCTCTTGACCGCATCCGCCGATGCCACCGCGGAAGACCTGTCCCGCCTGCGGCCGCAGGTCTTCGAGGTCCTCGGCGGCCTGGTCGTCGGCGCCGGGTTCATCAGCGCGCCGAACACGCTGGCCGATCAGGAATTCGGCTTCGAATGGTGGACCGAGACCGGCGACGCCGAGCCGGTGCGGCTGGTCATCAGCCTCGATCCGGACAGCGAGAACTTCCTGGACTACACCCGGCAGTCGTGGTTCACCGTCCCGCGTGACACGGGCCGCCGCCACATCAACGGCCCGTACGTCGACTACCTCTGCACCGACGAATACACGCTGACCTTCACCGTCCCCGTCCAGCGCGGCGGGGCTTTCGCGGGAGTCGTCGGCGCGGACATCTACGTGCGCGAGGTCGAGCGCCTGCTACAGCCGAAGCTGCGCTCCCTCGGCGGCCGCGCGGCGCTGGTCAACGCGCAAGGCCGGGTGATCGTGTCGAACAACGCGCGGCAGGCGACGGGCTCGCTGGTCCGCGAGGTCGACGTCCCGGCGTGGTGGTCCGCCGGCGCGGAGCCGGTCACGACGGAGACCGGCGCACACCTGCGGCGCTGCGGGGATTCGCCGATCGCGTTGGTCAGGTCCGAGCGCTGACCTGCAGCGCGAGCCAGAATTCGGCGCGCACCCCTGGGGAATCGAGGTCACGGCCGGTCAGTTCGGCGACCTTGCGCATGCGGTTGCGCAAGGTGTGCCGGTGGACGCCGAGCCGCGCGGACGCCAGATCCCAGTGACCGTGGTGTTCGAGCCAGCAGGTCAGCGAGGCGACCAGTTCTCCCCTGCCGGTTTCGTCGTGGTGCCGCAGCGGCGCGAGGAGGCTGTCCGCGAAGGCTTGCGCCGCTTGGGAATCGACGATCTCCAGCAGGCCGCGCCCGGCGTGTTCGGCGAACCGGACCAGCGGGGACCTCTCGGCCTTCGCCGCTTCCGCCGCCTGTTTCGCCTGCCGCGACCCGGCCGGGAAGTCCGCAATGGACACCGGCTCGGACAGCCCGGCGTGCAGGCCGCCGATCCGGGAAGCGTGCCGGACGACCGCTTCCACGTCGCCGAAGGCGAGCACGAACGCCCCGGACTCGCCGAAGAACACCGTCTCCCCCGCCGGTTCGGCGTCGAGCGCGTCGGCGAGCGACCGGCGCGCGCTCGCGGGGCCGGCGACGGCCAGCACGGACCACGGCGTCTCCGGGACGCCGCCCCAGAGCGACTTCATCGTCCTTGTGGCGAGCTCGCCTTGCCCCGCGGCGAGCAGGTCGCACAAGCCTGACCGCAGCCGCCGCAAGGCCCCGCTGTACTCACGGTTCTGTTCCAGGGCAAGGGAAAGCAAGGACACCGCGGTATTGACGATATGCTGCCCCGCGGCGTCGAGCGGCTCACGGGTGCCGACGGCGAGCACACCCCGCGCGCGCGTGTCGAGCGTCTGCAGGACGACCTCGTACTCCCCCGCCACCGTCACCAACGTGCCCGCGCGCAGCCGCGCGAAGTCGTCCTGGAGTTCGTCGGCGAAGGGCCGCGCTGAGGACGAAGCCTCGATGACCGCACCTGACGAGTCGAGCAGGAGCACCCAGCCGTCGACCAGTTTCGCCAGTTTCCGCACGACCCCGCCGGGGCCGCCCTTGCCGACGGCGGTCCTCGTCAGTTCCTGCTGCCCCTTGCCGGTGCGCACGAGCGAGGCGTACTCGTCGGCGGCGACCGCACGGGAAACCGCGCGCGTGATCGCGATGAACGGCGTCTTCCTCGGGACTTCCAGCACCGGGAGCCCGACCTCTTCCGCGGTGTCCACAAGGGACCGCGGGATGCTCTCGTGGCTGAGGCCGATCCCGAAACCGAGCCCCGCCACACCCGCGTCGACCAGTCGCCGGATATACCCGGGTGACGTGGTCTCATCGAGCGCGAGGCCGGTGGTCAGCAGCAGCTCGCCCCCTTCGAGGAAGGCTTGCGGATCGGTCAGCTCGGTGGGGTGGACCCAGCCGATCGCCCGGTCGAGCCCCGCCTCGGCCGCGCGCACCCGCAGGCCGAGCGGTCGTTCGGCCACGAGGGCGGCGAGGGTCAGTGCCATGTTGTCCAACTCTACGCCGCGATATCGACAAGATGTCGAGCTGACGTCGCCCGGCGTGGCTCCCATCCTGGAGGGCGACCACCGTCCCTCGCGTCCGCAGGAGTCTGGCCGTGACCGCCACCACCGAAACGCAGCGCAGGCTGCGCACCGAGATCCCCGGCCCCGCCTCGCGCGCCCTGCAGCAACGGCGCGCGGCCGTCGTCGCCGCGGGCGTGAGCTCGGTGCTGCCCGTCTACGTCACCTCGGCCGAAGGCGGCCTGCTCACCGACGCCGACGGCAACGTCCTGATCGACTTCGGTTCCGGCATCGCGGTGACCAACGTCGGCCACGCCGCCCCGGCGGTCGTGGACCGGGTCCGCGAACAGGCCGACCGGTTCACGCACACCTGTTTCATGGTCACGCCGTACGAGGGCTACGTCGAGGTGTGCGAAGCACTCGACAAGCTGACGCCGGGCACGCACGAGAAGCGTTCGGTGCTGTTCAACTCCGGCGCCGAAGCCGTCGAGAACGCCGTGAAGATCGCCCGCGCCGCGACCGGCCGCCAGGCGGTCGTCGTATTCGACCACGCCTACCACGGCCGCACCAACCTGACGATGGCGCTGACCGCGAAGTCCATCCCCTACAAGCACGGTTTCGGCCCGTTCGCGCCCGAGGTCTACCGGGTGCCGGGGTCGTACCCGTACCGCGACGGCCTGTCCGGCCCCGAAGCCGCCCGGATCGCCATCGACCGGATCGAGAAGCAGATCGGCGGCGACCAGGTCGCGGCCGTCGTGCTGGAGCCGGTGCAGGGTGAAGGCGGCTTCATCGAGCCCGCCCCCGGTTTCCTGCCCGCGCTTTCCAAGTGGTGCACCGAGAACGGTGTCGTGTTCGTCGCCGACGAGGTGCAGACCGGTTTCTGCCGCACCGGCGAGTGGTTCGCGTCCACGCACGAAGAGGTCGTGCCCGATCTGATCGCCACCGCCAAGGGCATCGCGGGCGGGCTGCCGCTCGCCGCCGTCACCGGCCGCGCGGAACTGCTCGACGCCGTCGGTCCGGGCGGCCTCGGCGGCACCTACGGCGGTAACCCGATCGCGTGCGCCGCGGCGCTCGGCTCGATCGAGATCATGCGGCAGGAGAACCTCGCGGCGTCGGCGAAGCGCATCGAGAACACGGTGCTGCCGCGGCTGCGTGCGCTGGCCGAGGAAACCGGCGTGATCGGCGACATCCGCGGCCGCGGCGCGATGCTGGCCGCCGAGTTCGTGAAGCCGGGCACCACCGAACCCGACGCCGACCTGACCAAACGTGTCGCGCAGGCCTGCCACCAGGCGGGCGTCGTCGTCCTCACCTGCGGCACCTACGGCAACGTCGTCCGGCTGCTGCCGCCGCTGTCCCTGTCCACCGAACTGCTCGAAGAGGGCCTGTCGGTCCTGGAGCACGCTGTCCGTACGGAGGCCGCCAAGTGACCACCTTCCCTTACTGGGTAGCCGGAAAGCCGGTCACCAGCGACGAAACCGTCGTCGTCCGTCACTCCTTCGACGGGAGCGAGGCCGGGTCGCACCACGTTCCGTCCACTTCGGACATCGAAGCCGCGGTCCAGGCCGCGCACGACGTCCAGGACGAGTTCGCGACGCTGCCCGCACATGTCCGGGCGGGCGCGTTGGACCACGTGTCCCGAGTTTTGGGTGAGCGGTCCGAAGAGATCGCACAGCTGATCACCGCCGAGTCGGGCAAGCCGCTGAAGTGGGCGCGCGGCGAGGTCGGGCGGGCGGCGTCGACGTTCCGCTGGGCCGCCGAGGAGGCCCGCCGGTTCTCCGGTGAGCTGCAGCGGCTCGACACCGACCCCGGCGGCACCGGACGGCTCGCGCTCGTGCGCCGCGTGCCGAAGGGCCCGGTGCTGGGCATCACGCCGTTCAACTTCCCGCTGAACCTGGTGGCGCACAAGGTGGCGCCGGCGATCGCGGTCGGCGCGCCGATCGTGCTCAAGCCCGCGCCCGCGACTCCGCTGACCGCGCTGCTGCTCGGCGAGATCCTCGCCGAGACCGGACTGCCCGCCGGCAGCTGGTCGATCCTCCCGGTGAGCAACGAGGAATCGGCCAAGCTGGTGGCCGACCCGCGCCTGCCGGTCGTGTCGTTCACCGGATCCGTGCCGGTGGGCTGGGGCATCCGGGACAGTGTGCCGCGCAAGCACGTCGCGCTCGAACTCGGCGGCAACGCCGCGGTGCTCGTCTGTCCGGATTGGACGGACCTGGACTTCGCGGCACAGCGGATCGCGACCTTCGCGATGTATCAGGCCGGTCAGTCGTGCATCTCCGTGCAGCGGGTGTACGCGCACGCCGACGTCTACGACGAGCTTCGCGCGAAGGTGCTGGAGCAGGTGCGCGCTCTCGGCACCGGTGACCCGCGGGCGGACGGCGTGGACGTCGGGCCGCTGATCAACACCGCCGCCGCTTCCCGCGTGGAATCGTGGATCACGGCGGCGGTCGAGGCGGGCGGCGAACTGTTGACCGGCGGAAAGCGCGACGGCGCCACCGTCGAGCCGACGGTGCTCGCGAACGTGCCGGAGGACGCGTCGGTGATGGCCGACGAGGTCTTCGGGCCGGTCGTGTCGATCACGCGGGTGGACTCGGTGGAAGACGGTGTGCGCCGGATCAACGACTCGCGCTTCGGCCTGCAGGCGGGCGTGTTCACGCGTGACCTGCCGACTGCGTTCGACGTGTCCGCGAAGCTGCGTGTCGGCGGTGTGCTCGTCGGCGACGTGCCGAGCTTCCGGGCCGACCAGATGCCCTACGGCGGGGTGAAGGACTCCGGCGTCGGCCGCGAAGGCCCGGCGTCGGCGATGGCGGACTTCACCGAGGAACGCGTCACCGTCCTGACCGGCCTGACCCTCTGACCCGCCCGCATTTAGTCCTCTGGATGCGCTACGACCGCATTCAGAGGACTAAATGCGTGAGGTGGGCGTGGGCTTCGACGAGCGAAGGGCCGTACCAGGTCAGATAGCGGCCGGAGACCAGGACGTGCTTGGCGCCGGGAAACGCTTCGGGGCCGTCGTCCGCAGTGAACTCGTAGGGCTCGTCGGGCAACACGAGCAGATTCGCGTCTCCGGCAGCGAAGCGCGCTTGGAGCTCGTCGAGCTTCGGGCGCGGGTAACGCTCTTCGTCGTCCGCGTAGACGTTGCCGATCCCGACGCGACGCAGCACGTCGCCGCCGAAGGTGTCCCTGCCGAGCACGATCCACGGCTTCCGCCAGACCGGCACGACCGCGCGGAATCGCTCCGGCAGCGTCTCCCGCCAGATCTCCTCCGCCTCGACCAGCCAATCCGGCTCGGCGAGATCGTAGGCCTGCGTCAGGATCCGCCGGATCGAGGCGAGCGCACTGGGCACGGTCGCCGACGCCTCCATCACCCAGACCGGGATCCCGTTGGCGCGTAAGCGTTCCACGTCCTCCGGCCGGTTCTCCTCGGAGTTGGCCAGCACCAGATCCGGTTCGAGTTCGAGCACCTTGTCGACGTTCGGGTACTTCGAGCCGCCCACCCTCGGCACGGCCAGATCGACCGGATGGGTGCAGTAGTCCGTGGCGCCCGCGAGCCTTCCCGGCGCGCTCACCTCGACGGCCTCGGTCAGCGACGGCACGAGCGAGACCACCCGCGACGCCGGTTCGCGCAGCGGGACCACTTCGCCGAGGTCGTCGATCATGCCCGCTCGAACGACAGTTTCCGCTTGTCGACGTCCACCGCGGTGAGCCGGACGCGGATCCGCTCGCCCTCGGGCAGCTTTTCGCCCGTGCACTTGGACATCACCGGCGGATCCTCGACCAGGATCTCGGCCTTGGTCTCCTCCGCGCGCAGCACGATCGCGCTGAACTCACCGCCGATGTGCTCGGCCATCACCCAGACCTCGACCTGGTCGATGGAGGCGCGTTCGACCTTGGCCGCCAGCGTGTCGGACGCGGACATCTGTTCCGGCACCTCCGAAAGCGCCGCGCGAACCCATTCGGGAACCTCGCGGCCGGCGCTCACCGCGAGACAGATCTCGGTGGCGAACCGGTCGACCAGCCGCCGGATCGGCGCGGTGACATGGGCGTACGCGCCGCCGATCCCGGCGTGCGTCGTCAGTTCCGGCAGCTCGCCGTCGAACGCGGTGTACCCGGCGCCGCGCAGAAGCCTTGTGGTGTCGGCGAAAAGCGCCATGGAAGCGGGCTGGCCGGGGTCGAGCGCGGCCAGGAACTCCGACACGCTCTTGCCTTCCGGCCAGTCGATGTTCAGCGCCTGCGCGGACCGGCCCAGCCATTCGACCGCCTCCGGATCGGGCTGCGGCAGCGTGCGCAGGACACCGATCTTCGCGTCGATCATGATCTTGGCCGCGGCCATGCCGGTGAGCAGCGAGATCTCGGCGTTCCACGCGTCGACGTCGTTGCGCGGCCGCTGGATCAGTGCCCAGCCGCCGTCGGGGTCGCCGCTGATCTCCTGCTCCGGCAGTTGCAGTTCGACCGCGCCGCGCCGGATCGCGAGTTCGCGCCGCAGGCGGCCCAGCTCCGGCAGCGCGGCGACCGAAGGATGCGGATCGCCCGCGTCGATCGAGGCCTGGACGGTCTCGTAGTCGAACTGCTCGGTGGACCGGACCAGTGCGCGGCGGACGTTGGTCGCCGTCGGCTCGCCGTTCGCGTCGACGTCGATGGTCCACAGCACCGCGGGCCGGGTCTCCCCCGGCAGCAGGCTCGCCGCGCCCTCGGACAGCACCGGCGGGTGCAGCGGGACGTTCCCGTCGGGCAGGTAGAGCGTCTGCCCGCGGCGGCGTGCCTCCTTGTCGAGCGCGCCACCCGGCGGGATGAACGCGGCCAGATCGGCGATCGCGTAGTGGACCCGGAACCCGCCGCCGACGCGTTCGATCAGCACCGCCTGGTCGAGGTCCTTGGCACCGGGCGGGTCGATGGTGACGAAGGGCAGACCGGTGGCGTCCTCACGTTCCCCTGCCGACTCGAGCGGGTCGACGACGGCCGCCTCCGCCTCGGCGAGCACGTGGGGCCCGAACGACTCCGGCAGCGCGAACTCGGCCCGCAGGTGACCGAAGTCCCCTCCGGCCGCGTGTGTCCTGATCACGAGTGGAGGCACCACCCAACCCTATCCCGATCCGGCGCCGTTGATCGCCCGTTCGGGTGCGGGCCGGTCGGGTGTACGTTACGGAACGAAATGAAAACCGATACCCTTTTCAAAACGACAGGAAGGGCCGTGGCGTGAAGATCGCGTTCGTCGGGAAGGGCGGCAGCGGCAAGACCACGCTGGCGTCGCTGTTCACCGCGTACCTGGCAGGCGACGGGAAACCGGTTCTGGCGATCGACGCGGATATCAACCAGCACCTCGCCGTCGCGCTTGGCGCGAGCGAGGAAGAGGCCATCGCGTGGCCGACGCTGGGCGACAACATGGGGCTGATCAAGGACTACCTGCGCGGCGATAACCCTCGGATCGCCGACGCGGCCTCGATGATCAAGACGACGCCGCCGGGGCGCGGGTCACGGCTGGTCCGGCCGTTCGAGGACAACCCGATCTTCGAGGCGTGCTTCCGCGAGTTCGGCGGCGTGAGGCTCGGCGTCACCGGGCAGTTCGACGAGGACGACCTCGGCGTCGCCTGCTACCACTCGAAGATCGGCGCGGCGGAACTGCTGCTGAACCACATGATCGACGACGCCGGCGAATACGTGGTCATGGACATGACCGCGGGCGCCGACGCGTTCGCGTCCGGGCTGTTCACGCGGTTCGACGTGACGTTCCTGGTATGCGAGCCGACCGTGCGCAGCGTCGGCGTGTACCGGCAGTACGCCGACTACGCGCGGGACTTCGGGGTGCGGCTGGTCGTCGTGGGCAACAAGGTGACCGAGGACGAGGACATCGAGTTCCTGCGCGAAGAGGTCGGCGACGCCCTGCTGGGCTGGATGGAGAACTCGCGGCACGTCCGCGCCGCCGAACGCGGCCGCGCGCGCCCGATCGGCGAACTCGAGGCGCACAACCTCGCGACGCTGGGCTCGATGCTCGCGACCGTCGACGGCGAGCGGCGCGACTGGGCCCGCTATCAGCGGCAGGGCGTCGAGTTCCACCTCCGCAACGCGCGGGCGTGGGGCAGCGGGCGGGCCGGGGAGGACCTCACGGCCCAGGTGGATCCGGAGTTCGTGCTGGGGCCGGCGCTGGCCGGGCAGGACGCCTGATCTGGACGGGCCGTGTCGCGAAAGCCACTTTCGGGACATCAGACGTCTCGAAAGTGGCTTTCGCGACATGCCCAGGTGGTCGTGAGCGGCGCGCCTGATCGCCTCGTGACCCGGGTCAGTCACCGTTCCACTTGGCGTCTTCGGCGTCGGCCTGCTTCGTGCGTTCCTTGGCTATCTCCAGTGCCCGCCTGGCCGTCGCCTCGTCCGGGTACGGGCCCAGGAGGTCGATGCTCCGGCCTCGTTCCAGGTGCTCGACCTGGTTCGTCTTGGTGTTGAAGTACCAGCCCTGATCCGGGTTCGGGTCGCTCGACATACGTCAAGCCTGACATCACCCGGACGTCCTGTCATCACTTGCGATAGCGGTAGGGGATCTCCGTGGGATCGCCGGTCGGGCCGAACTCGCCGCCCTCGGGCTGGTCCACCTTCGAACTTTCCGGCACGTTCTCGGCGAGCTCGTCGAACCAGCCCCGGTGCATCGGGACACCGCGCGGCGGGGTCGCCGGTTCCGGCGCGACGGGCACGCCCTGCGGAGGCGACGAGGGTGACACCGGGTGCGGGACGGGCCCGGTCATCGGAGGCGGCATCGCGGCCGACGGCGGAGCCGTGACAGGCGGAGCCGGTGGGCTCACGGGCGGCTCCGGCTCGGCCTGGCTCGCCGCGGCGGGCTGCACCTCCGGAGTGGCCGGAGGGGCGCTGACCGGCGGCTGCTGCATCCGAGTGGGCTGGGGAAGCGGAGGCGGCGGCTGGGCCGCGGGCGGCTGAGAAGCGGGCACCTGAGGCGCGGATGCCTGAGAAGCCGGCGCCTGAGGCGCAGGAGCTTGGGGCGCGGGAGCCTGCGGGGCAGGCGCTTGCGGTGCGGGCGCCTGCGGAGCCCCGTGATTGCCCGGCAACGGCGGCGCGGGCGGCCCGGAAGGCGGCGCGACCGTGCGCCACACCGGCGCGGGGCCGATGTTCATCGGCGCCGGAGCGCGCGGCGGCTGCCCGGTCGCGGGCGGCACGGCCTGCGAAGGCGGCGGGGGTGCCTGACGCTGCGAAGGCTTCGGAATCGGGTCGAGGCACGAGACGAGCACAGTGGTGCTCGCCGGGTCTTCGATCTTCCGGCCGCTGCGCTCGCGGTAGATCATCTCGCCTTCGGTGTCCATCTCGACCAGGTAGCCGGCCTCCGCCAGCTGCTCTTCGTCGAGATCGACGAGCTTTTCGTAGCGCGACGGGACGACCCGGTAGACCGGCCAGGCGAGCCGGGCGTTCTCCTGGTGGAACTGGGCCAGCAGGGCGGCCATCTGCTGCTGCCAAGGCAGCGACATCCCCTCGGCCAGCGAACGCGGCAGCACGACGTATCCCGGGTCGACGCCCGGCCAGCCCTGGTTCAGCTGGTCGGCCAGCGGCGTGCTCGACGCCGGCCGCGCCGCCTGCCGTGCGGGCTGGGCGGTACCGAAAAGATCGCGGGGATCGACCTCCGGGCCGCCTCCCGCCGCGGGCTTGCCTCGCCTTCCGAATTTCCGTGCCACGTTCTTCATCCTCTGCCAGTGTGCGGCCGCTCGCCGGTGGACAGGCCGCCACTTCGGGTGAATCCGATGGTCCCGCGATCGCGATACCACGCTTTCACCATGCTAAACGCCAGGACGGACCGCCTGCGCCACCACTTCGGCCTCGTCGAAGGAGAAGTCGCGGATGTGCACCGGCACCCCGGTCTGCTGCGCTTCGACGATCTTGCCGTCACCCAGGTACATCATCACGTGGTGGATGGTCGCCGGGTTCGACGGCACGGTGGCGAGGAACAGCAGGTCACCCGGCTGCGCCTGCCGCACCGGCAGCATCGCGCCGCCCTTGTACTGGTCACGCGAAACCCGCGGAATGATGATCCCCGCCGACTCGTAGGCCCGCAGCATCAGCCCGGAACAGTCATAGCTGTTCGGACCGGTGGCGCCCCAGACGTACGGCTTGCCCTGCTCGGCGAGGGCGAACTTGATGGCCTGCGCGGCCGCCTGGCTCGGCGGCACGACACTGCCGACGCTCGTCCCGCAGCCGACGACGTCGACGATCTGGCCCTCGTTCTGCACGAGGAGCGCCGCCATCGGCTCCCAGTTGTGGTATCGGTCGGGGAAGCCGGAGCGCTCGACGCGCTGCGCGGCGTCGCCGGGACGCATGTTCTCCCAGTCCGGCACCGCCAGCAGCACGTCGAAGAACTTGTTGACCTGGTACGGCGGGTCGGTGACCTGTGCGACGGTGCCCCAGCCCATCGACGGCCGCATCTGGAAGATGCCGAGCGAGTCGCGGTCGCCGTAGGTCAGGTTCCGCAGTTTGGACTCGGTCATCCCGGCCTGGATCGCCACCTGCCACGCGCGCGGGGACAGCGTGCGCTGTTTGCCGATCGAGATGATCAGCGCGACGATGCCCTTCTGTTCTTCGTCGAGTTTGTTGATGTCCGAAGAACCGCGATCGGTCTGCCCGGGGAGGGTCGGCCCGACCGACGCGTCGCAAGAGGTCTTGACGACACTGCCCGCCTGGGCCTCCGCGTGGTCGGTCACCACCTTGGTGACCGTGCTCGTGGTGACCACCGCGGCGAAGACCGCGGCGATCAGCACGCCGACGATGATCCCGATCTTCATCGGGTCAGCCCGCTTGCGTGTACTTGGTGACCCGCCATCCGGGGTTCGTCTTGACGACGGTGACCCGGACCTTGGGCCCGTCCGTCGGGACGTCGACGTCCATCGAACCGACGAGCGAGGAAACGACCTGCGGTTCCCCGGCCACCTTGGTCGCCTTGATGTTCGCGGGGTCCACCGTCGTCAGTTCCCCGGCGAGGTACTCCTCGGTGGTGTACGGCTTCAATCCGTTCAGCCACTGCTCGGTCGTCGTACCGTCTGGATGATTCGCCCATGCCGTCACCCACTCCTTGGCGACCCGGACCCCGTCCTGGTCAGGTGGCGCGGACGACGGCGGCGGCTGGGTGGTGAGCCTCGGCGGCAAGGTCGACGTCACGGTCACCGGCGCCGCGACGCCGGTTCGCGAGGTGGTCGTCGCCGAAGCACCCGGCCCGCCGGCCGTCTGTCCCGGTTTTCCGATGGCCTTGGGCAGCAGGATGCCCAGCGCGGTGAGCACCACCGCGAGGATCACCAGCGTGCCGATGAGGTGCCGGGGCGAGCGCAGCGGCCAGCCCCACAGTCTGCGGTAGACCGCGGTACGCCCGCGGTTGGTCCGGATCGGCATGGGTCACCGGCCCACAGCGTGGTCTGTGTCCCGGACTTCCTCGCGGACCTCCAGTCCGCGCGAAGGCCGGTACAGCACGAAGACCGGCTTGCCCGCGACGACTTCGGGGTCGACACGGCGCGGGCGCGGGGTCGACGGCCCCGCCTGCACCGGCACGGCACCCGAATAGTCGGGAGTGGTGTAACCGCCACCCGCGGAGTTCATCCGCGACGGCACCACGACCGGCTCCGGTTCGTCGCTCCAGCGCCGGTCGGCGACCGGCGAGGTGTCGACCCGGCGGCTCGGGACCTGGATCGGGCTCCGCCCGCCCGAGGTGAACATCGAGTCGCTCGGGTTCCCGGCGGACGGGTTGTATTGGCCGAACACGGGAACACCTCCACCGCCACCGGCGGGCAGCGCGGGCAGCCCGCCACCACCGCCGACGGCACCCGGCCACGGCGCTCCCGACCACGCCGCCGCGGGGCGGATGGCGCCGGAACCGTTGTCGAGCCGCTGGGAGCTGGCGAAGATCGTCGCCTCGGGCCGGAACCGCCCGCCGCCGACCGTCGCGCCCACGGGACCGCGAAGGTCTCCGTCGACGACGTCGTCGGTGTCGCGGACGTTCTGCCAGAACGCGTCCTGCGGGGTCTGTCCGTTGTTCTTCTTACGGAAGCGGGAGAAAAGCCCGCCGCGTGGTGAGGGCATCGCGCCGCCGACCATGCCGACGGACATCTCGACCATCTGCCACAGCCGCCGCACGGGGCGGCCGACCATGAACAGCAGCACGGTGATGATGCCCGCCAGAACCATCTTCGTCAGCAGGGACAACGAGTTCCCCGCGGTGAAGATCGCCTCCAGCAGGAGCGTGTGCACACCCGCCAGCACCGAGAGCACCATGAGGTTGAAGGCGACCGCGCCGACCACCTTCAGAATGCGCTGCATGATCTGCGGCTGGAGCAGCGCGATCAAGCCGATCAGGGGAGCCGTCAGGACGAAGATCCTGATCAGCACCTGCGCGAGCAGGACCGTGGCCTTGGCCAGCAACTGGAACAGCGAGTAGACGATTCCCTGGCCGAGCGAAAGGAAACCGGCGCCGACGCGGCTGCCGTCCTCACCTGTGAAGTACCCGGTCGCGGGGCCGAGTTTGGTGGAGATGTCCTTGAACGCCGCCTTCTTGGAGTCCACCAGCGCGGCGTCGGCGTCGCCGCCCTGCTGGATCTGAATCCTGGTGAAGGCACGCGCGTCCAGAAGAGGCGGGCCGTACTGGAGCGCCTGCGGCGCGTCCGGGCTGCCGAACTCTCCACGGAGCCAGTTGTCGTAGACGACCCGGCAGTGCAGTTCGGTCGGGACCCGATCCCATGGCTGACGGGCGGCAACGGCCTCCGGAGTCGCCTGACACGGCTGCGCGGCGGGGGTCTGTGGCTCGGTCGGCGGCGGGGTCTTGGGCTCGTCGATGAACCCGGCCTGGATATTGGTGGTGGTCTGCACGATCGCGTTGTCGATCGGATCGAGGAACCGCAGCAGTGCCAAGGAGGACGCGGCCAGCCAGACCGCGGCCAGCCCGAGCAGCGCCCGTTTGCTGACCGCCGCGAGATCACCGCGCCAGATGTTGCGGAACAACATGATCGACATGATCAGCGCGGCCAGGCCGAACAGCTGGGCGTAGATGTTGTTGTAGACCTTCTCGGCCCCGGCCTTGACGGCGTTGTACAGCGGGCTGAGCAGGCTGCCCTGCAGCACGGAGTAGTGCAGCGAGTTCGTGGCACCGACGATGTTCTTGCCGATGTTGAACAGCTGGTTGCCCGCCCAGGTGTCGATCGTCGAGTTGGGCGAGGTGATGCCTGCCAGCGGGCCGCAGTCGGTTTCGAAGGTGTCCCAGACGTGTCCCGCGTACCCGTAGACGTTGTACGGGCTGCCGCCTTCACCGCGAGCGATCGTGGGCGGGTCGAGCGCACCCACCATGCCCGCGCCGGGGCGTTCGGGGTTCGGCGCCTCACCACAGGCCGCGGCCGACGCCGCCGGAGCGGTCGCCACGGCCTGCAGGCCCAGGATCAGCATGACGACGAACATCGTCGCCCGGCGGCTCGGTCTGGTCTTGCCCGGCCGCGGCCCCTCTTTCAGACGGCGGCGCAGCGCGTGCCAGCCGGCGGCGAACGCGAGCACGAACGCCAGTGTCAGCACCGTGTTCATGCGGCGTCCCTGCCGGTGCCACCCTTGCCGGCGCGCGCGTGCTCGCCTTGGCTCCCGTTCCCGTTATGTCCATTTTGGACAGCGCCTTGCACTTCTCCGGTTTCGGCCGCCAACGGGTCCGGGGCGCCGAGCATCTGCTCATCGGTGAGGCCGACCTCGAGTTCGGCCGCGAGCTCAAGATCCTCTTCGAGCTCGAAGTCGTCCTCGGGCGGTGTCGGGACGTACTGCTTCTCCTCCGGGACGGCGAGTTCGTTGCCCGGCTTCGACGGTTTGGCGTCGGGTGACCCCGGCGTGGTGTCCATGACCCGGCGCAGGTGTTCCAGGTGCGGGCCGGAGAAGTCGACGCGGATCCGCTCCACGCCGCCGGCACCGTCGCCGAAGATGAACTGCCGCGGCTCGACGTCACGCTGGAGATCGCGTTGCGAACCGGGACGGCGGCCCAGCGCCGCGACGACCTGTTCGTAGCCGACGCCGACCGGGACCTTCAGCAGGCGCAGCGCGTCGGCCTGGGCGTCGTCGTCGTCGAGACGGCCGACGAACACCGAGTCCAGCAGCGCCACGAAACCCTGGATCTTCAGGAAGTCCGCGGGAATCTGCGAGGACAGCAGCACGCGGACGTTCCACTTCCGCGAGTCACGCGCGAAGCGGTTCATCAGCACGCGACCGGTCGGGACCTCGGAGAGGAAGAACGCCTCGTCGATCCAGACGCCCTTGCGCAGTTCCTTCGGCTTCTCGTAGACCGACCGCTGTGTCAGCCACGCGGCGAGGTTCAGCATCTCGACGCCGAGGGATTCCGCGTCCGTCCAGTACTCGCGCGGGACGCCGTCCTTGGGCAGGGTCAGCCCCGCCATGGTCAGCACGGTCATCCGGTCGTCGCGGGTCTCGGAGTACGGGTCCGCGTCGGTCTCCGGGATGAGCAGCGCCATCCGCTCGCGCATCTCGTCGAGGAAGTCCGCGACGACGACGGCGTGCTCGTGGTGCTCGCTGGAGTCCCGGCGCAACGCGTCGATGACCTGGCCGGGGTCGGCGTCGAACCGGCCGCCGACCGCGCGGACGGCGCGCAGCAGCACGATCCGGGTCTGCGCCATCCGCGAGACCTCGTACGGCAGGACACCGGTGAGGACGTCGAGCACGAGACGGCGTCGCGTCGCGCCCGCGAGGGCCTTCTCCCGCCGCCACGACCGCTCGGGATCGTCCTCGTCCATGAAATGCTCGAGCTGCGGCTCGGCGACCACCCGGTACGGGTTGAGGATGCCGGGCTGAGCGTTGAGCAGGTTGATCGGCCGCGCGTACGGACGCAGCTCGGGCAGGTCGCACAGCCGCGACAGCGGGCCCGAGGGGTCGAGGATCGTCCAGTGCGCGCCCGCGCGGAGCGTCTTGTAGACGATGCCGCCGCCGAGGAACGACTTACCGCCACCAAGGCCCGCGACCATCGCCGTCAGGCCGGAACCGTCGCGGATCTCCTGCGCCATCCACGGATCCCACGCCACCGGGCGCCGGGTCGCGGTCACGGTCTCGCCGAGCAGGATGCCGCGGCGGTCGCCCACCTCGGCCGTCGCCGTCGGCACGGACGACGCCGCCCACACGACCGAACCGCGGCGCATGTAGGCCGCCGAGGCCAGCGGCTCGCCGGGGATGAACTCCCTGGCCAGCGCGTACTGGGCTTCGGGATGCTCGACCGCGATCTTCGGCTTGTAGAGGTCGAGAAGCTGCTGGGCCAGGCGCAGCGCGTCCCGCTCCGTCGGCCCGGACACCGCCAGCCGCCACCACGAACGCACGCGGGTGGCCAACGCGGTGAAGCCCGACGTCATCTCGTCGTCGATCTCCAGCACCCGGCCCGCCTGGCGCGCCAGCGACTGCGGCGGCTCCAGTTCGTGCTCGTCCGTGTAGTGCTTGACCTGCGAACGCACCTTGTTCATCTGGCGCTGCAGCTCACCGGCGACCTCTTCGGGGCGCCGGACGTAGATCCGCGCGGACACCTCGACCGCGGCGGGCAGCCGGTCCGCGTGCTGGATCCACGGGTCGTCGACCTCGGGGATCTGCAGACCGTGCATCTGGCCGACGGTGAGGACCGCGAGATGCCGCGAGACCCCGGCGTTCGATCCGGTGCGGCCGCGGACGGTGACCGTCGGCGCGTACGGCTCGGCGTGGAAATCCGCCGCGTCGGTGAAGCTGGCGAGATCCTCGGGCTCCCAGGCGGCGCCCGGGACCGCGGGCATGTTGCGCGGCGCGGGCAGGCCCAGCGAACACGAGCGGTGCATCAGCCAGGACATCTCCTCGGCGTGCACCGGGCGGCCTTCGAGCCCGGCGGAGCCGATCACCTGGTCGAGGTGTTCGACCTCGGAGTCGAGCGCGGCCAGCTCGGCGTCGACGGCCTCCGGCAGGATCTTGCGCAGCACCGGGGCGGCGCTCTCGACCGCGCGGTCGATCATCCGCCTGGTCTGCACCTGGACGCCGAGGTAGACCTCTTTTTCGGCCATCGAGCGGCCCATCAGCTGCTGCTGCTCGCCGATGAGGTAGTCGTCGAAGGACAGCGCGCCCTGGACGTCCTGGGGACGGCCGACGGCGTTGTGCACATGGGCCTCGGCCCACATGCGGATCGGGTACGGCCGGTTGGTCACACGCAGGTGCAGCCAGCGGCCCTGTAGCTCCGCGTACTGCCCGGCGATGGCCGCGATCAGATCGCGGCGCTGCGAGTCCGACCGGAACGACCAGCGCTGCGGCGCGAGCCGGTACCAGGCGTACACCTCATAACCGGTGCGCAACAGGTGCCCGTCGATGCTTCGCGCCGCTATCGACGGGGTATACGAGGGGATGGCCGCCTCGCCGGGCAACCGCCTCCCCTTGCCGGCCTTCTTGGGCTGCGCGGAGCGGACCTGCTGGGGCGGGTTCCAGGCCCCTTGCTGCAGATCTCGATCACGTTTTCCTCGGCTTCCGCCGCGACCGAACAACGACTACCTCCCGGCCCGAGCCGCGGGGCGGCTCCGACGCGCTCGTGGTGTTCCCTGAGCTGCGGCGCCGCCGCCGTAGCCGTGGTGCTGGTACTGCCGTCTCCTGCGGTGCTTCGGTAGCGGGCGGTTCGCCCGTACCCGGACGCGGGATGCGCTGGCGGCGCCACCCGTGCCCGTGGTCCGTTCTCTTGGTGTGTTGAGCTCTTTCGCCGCCATCGCGGCCACGGCGCCCAGCGGACGCTCGTGGCTGATCTTGGCCGTGATCAATCTGGTGATCACAATTGTGGCGACGAAGGCCCAGGCGGTCGAGAAGAACCCGAAGCTCCAGCCCGCCCACCGTTCGATGGTGAGCACGAGCAGGAAGACCGGGATACCGACGAGCCACGCGACGTAGCGGGCTCTCCAGGGAAAAGTCGCTTTCGGCGGGCCGAGCCATACGGCATCGACCCGGTAAACCTCGTCATCGGTGCGGATACGCAACGCGAGCCCTCAGCCTGTGAAGAGGCCGGCGATCCACTGGCCCACGTTGACTCCGGCGCCACTCACCGCGAGGCCGATGATCGCCAGCGCGATCACGACACCGGCGAGTCGGCGCATGACACCCGCGTTGTCCCCTTTGCCACCGCCCAGCCACAACAGGAGGAGCGCGACGGCCAGCAGCACCAGGGGGATGATGTTGTCGATCAGCCAGGTACGGACGTTGCCGGTGCCGAGCTCGCCGGCGGCCAGCGTGTCGAGGGTGGTCAAGGTCATCATCGCATTACTCCCGGTGCGCGGAGAGGGGGTTCGCGCGGTTCTGGCTCGGTGGTGCTTCGAACATCATGGCGTCACGAGGCGTAGTGGTCAAAGCGCGCTCTGTAGATATCGATTTGTCTACCGGTAACAGAGCGAGGCACAGCACCACGACCATCCTCGGTCTCCATCATCGTTGCAAGGGTCGTCTGGATTAACCCCGGCCACCCGTATTTCGCAGTGTGCGAACGGCCTCACTCGCTTGCGAGGCATCTTGCTCACTGTGAGTACGGGTCGGCCGGGGAGATTCCGGCCTCGACCAGTGTGACATGACTCGTTCGGTGGCTTCTCACGAGTCCGCTGGGTGAGCACGCATTCGACAAAGAACGTGAACGCCGATCAAGTGAAAGTCACGCTTCCGTTACCCAAAGCGAAAACGGAGGCGGCATTTTCACTACATAGCGTGATTATCGACCCGTCGAGAACACATTCGCGGGAAAAGCGCCCGCTGCGACGGCCTGGCGGCTCAAAGGCCCGCACAGCTCGTGAAGCCGCTTGGTCTTCTCCTCGCCGAGGTGCTCCCACGGCCCCGCCGACGCCGCGTTCGTGGCGACTTCGAGCCGCTCGCGAAGATCGTTACCGGCCTCCGTCAGGCCACCCTGGTCATCCAGGATGCCCCGCTCGCGAAGCTTGACGACCGCGCCGTCCCACTGCTCGTCACTCCAGCCGCGGGATTCCTTGGCCGCGGCGGGCAGGAAACCCTTGCCGGTGGCGGTGTGCGAGACGAGGGCGTCGAGCCCGTCGAGACCGTTGGCGACGAGCGCGGCGATGTGGCCGTCTCCGCGATGCTCGCGCAACAGCGTGATGGCGTGCCAGAGGACGAGGTGCGGCTCGCTCGGCCAGTCGAGGCCGGCATGCCCGGCGTAGAGGGGACGGCCGTCGACCTGGCAACCGCCGGTCGCCTCGCGGGCGAGTTCGGCCGCCTCGGCGACCTCTTCGGAGCCGAGGGTCTCCTTGCCGAGCAGCCGGGTCAGCGTCGCGTCGACGGCTTCGAACCGAGCGCCGATGATCTTTTCGGGCGTGGCCAGCGTCCACGCGCGCGGGATATGGCGGGCGACCAGTTCGGGATTGAAGTTGTAGAACGTCGCCGCGACCACGCCGGGACCGACGGCCCCCATCGGCGCCGCGCGGCCCGCGAAGTACGTCATGCGCCCCGGGCGGAGACCCACGCCGGTGAGCGCGGCTTCCGTCTCGGGGGCGAAGTAGGTAAGGGAATGCAGTACATCGAACGTTCCGCGGAAACGTCCCGTGACCCGACTCGCTTCACCCATGAGGGCACCCTACCGGCAGGTAAGTACCGGGCGCCGATTTCGTCGTCGAATGGAGCAAGGGACCTTTGCTACCGCGCGGGAGCGTGCCGCCATCGCGGAAGGCGGCCCGGCACCTGCGGCCACGCCATCTCGGCGCCGGGTGGAGCAAGGGACCTTTGCTACCACCTGGGCCGCTGACCTGCGAAAAGAGAGCAAGGGACCTTTGCTACCACTTGGGGTTGGGGTGTGTGGAAATAGGGACGTTGAGTGTCCCTATTTCCACACACCCCTTACTCCGCGTGGTGACCGCGTGGATTTTGTCGCGTTGGGTGACCAGAATCCACACGATCATCGCGCGGGAAGCAAGGGACCTTTGCTACCAGGCGGGAGACGACCCGGGAACCGAACCCGCCCGGCTACGTCATACTCCTGACGACGGATCACCACTGCGCACGGGGAGCGACGATGTCCGCCCAGATGGAACAACTGATCGCCCAATTCGAGAATTTCCAGGCCAAGGTGCGCCAGGCGGAGGCACGCTTCGCCGAGGTCGGCGACATGCAGGAGCGGATCGCGCAGGTCGAGAACTCCGTGACCTCCCCGTCCGGAGAGGTCACGGTGGTCGCCGGGGCCGGCGGAACCGTCACCGACCTTCGGCTCAGCGCCGGCGCTATGCGCCTCGAAGCGGGCCACCTGTCCTCGGTGATCATGAGCACCCTGCGCAAGGCAGTCGCCGGCGCCGCCCAGCAGCAGGCCGGGATCGTGGACGACACGTTCGGTGAGGCGTTCGGCGTCAACACGTCGGAACAGGTTCGCGAGGCACAGGCCGAGGCGTTCGGAACCGTCGAGGAAGAACCGGCGTCACAGCAGCAGTCGTCACCGCAACAGCAGCAGCCATCCCGGCCGGCGCGCCGCCCCGCCCCGCGGGACGACGACGACTATTTCGACGACGGCTCCTTCCTCCGCCGCAGCTGACCGAACCGACCTAGGGACTCCCACGATGTCAAAGGGAATCGAGACGAATATCGCGGCGATCGCCGCGTACGCCCAGAAGCTCCCCTATTACGAGCAGGAAGCGGAGAAGTTCGGCACCAAGATCGACGCCGCCGACGTGACCGATGAGGCGTGGGGTGTCATCGGGATCTGGGCCAAACAGGGCTACACCGATCGTCTCGGCGAACTCCGTTCGCTGATGAACGACATGAAGGACGGCGTCGACGGGTTCATCGCCAAGCTGAACAAGGCCTCCGAGATGTACCGGGGTATCGAGGAAGCCGGAAAGGTCGAGTTCGGCAAGCACGAGGCGACCATCGACGAAACGCTCGGAAAGTAGGGGTCATGACCGAGGAGAAGTCGAGCATCGCCGATGGGCTCAACGTCCAGGCGTACGACGAGAGCATGAGCGCGAACCTCGATCGCGCGATGGGGCACGTGCCGGTGGCGGGCACGATCTACAAATCGGGCAAGTCGATCGCCGGGCACGCCCAGCAGGCGGCCCAGGCGGACAACCCGGCCGAACTGGCGTCCGCGGGTGCCGCGCTGGTCGGAGACGGGGCGGCGTTCGTCGGCGCGGCCGCCACGGACATGGTCACCTTCGCGATGGACCCGATCGGCTGGCTGGTCAGCCACGGGCTGAACATGCTGCTTGAGCTGGTCCAGCCGCTGCAGGACGCGTTGCACCAGGTCACCGGCGACGGTCCGGCCATCGGGCACGCGTCGGAGAACTTCGTGACCCTCGCGAACGGCTTCGTCGCCCTCGCCGAGGACTTCGAGAAGACCGGTGACGCGGCGCTCGCGGACTGGGTGGACGACGCGGGCAAGGCGGCGAAGGAAGCGCTGGGCGACTTCTCCGCCGGGATCCGCGGCGTCGGCTCGGCCGCCGGATCGGTGGCCGAAGTGCTGCAGATGTGGTCGATGGTCATGGTGGTCATCGAGGAGCTGATCAAGGGGATCATCACCGAGCTGATCTCCTGGCTGATCACCATCTGGCTGCCCGCGCTGGCCTCGTCGGTGATCAGCTTCGGCAGCTCGGTCGCCGCCGCGATGACCGCGTCCATCGCCAAGGCCGCCAGCGTGCTGCAGAAGGTGACCAAATATCTGGGCAAGTTCGGCAAGCTGCTCGACACCTTCATCGAGTACCTCGCGAAGTACGCGACCAAGGTCGTGGACATGACGAGGAAGTTCCGGATCGGTACCTACGCCGGTGAGTCGAAGTTCTCGCTGAACGTCCTGGAGAACACCGCCGGGGTCGCGCTCACGCCGAGCAACCGGGTGCTCACCACGATGTTCGGCACCTCGGTCGGCGCGCGCCCGCTGGTCTCCGGCGCGGCCGTCAAGGGCGGCATCGGAGCCGGGAAGGCCGCATACACCGAGGGCAAGGAAGCCGTGACGCCGGAGGGGGAGAACGAGCCGTGGTTCAACAAGAGCGAGATCGGCGGGGACAAGAGCCCGGAGGAGACTCGGGGGAACCTCGACATCTGAGCGAGTCCCGGCAGCGGGCGGCGGAAAAGATCTTCGCGCATCAAGAGCGCATGGAGGACAAGGCGGAGAAGGCCCTGGTCCGTCCTGGTTTCCGTGAACGGGTCGAGGAACTGATGGCCGGCCAGTGGCGCGAGCCGGTCCTCGTGCTGCGGCTGGGCGACACCGACCTGGGTTTCGACGTGCCCGGCAGGCGCCTCGACGGCACGGTCAAGGGGAAGCGGCTCGTCCGGCGGTTCTTCTGGAACGTGTTCCGCGGCATCGGCGGCGCGGTGGTCTACGTCTTCGCGCTGCTGAACGGTGCGGGCAGCGGCGGCGGCAAGGGTGGTCACCCGTTCCAGCGGGAGATCCGCGTGAAGGGCCCGGCGAACGCGATGGTGCTGGAGCCCGCCGACCGGATCCGGAAGGCGAGCGGGCCCTGGCTGGTGTGCTCGCCGTCCGCGATCGCGGTGGTGGACACCGGTTCGACCTACCGGGACCTGGCCGACGCGCCGCCGCCGGAGATCCTCTGGCAGGCAAGGAAGCCGCAAGCGCCCGGGATCGACTTCCGCAAACGCGTCATCACCTGGCCTGACGGTTCGAGTTTCGCGTTCACCCTGCACGGCCGCACCGAGGAGCGGTATCTGCGGGAGCGTTTCGAGTTCCCGGACACCATCCACTGGACCGGACGACCGGACGCCGCGAGGTAGCGGCGCCCTGAAGAAGTAGTACGGACGAGCCGGCGTGTAAGCCGGATCCTGTCCTCGCCCCGCCTTGCGGCTGAGCGAGTGGCGGCCATCCATCTAGGCCCGCCGTCGCCGACGGGCTCGAGCGGCCTACCCGCAGGCTCGGGCGGGCAGCCCTCGATCGCCTGCGCAGGAGCCTCGCGGCTCCCTCTTGACCTTGCTCCGGGTGGGGTTTACCTAGCCGTCCTGGTCACCCAGGACGCTGGTGGTCTCTTACACCACCGTTTCACCCTTACCTCCGCCCGCGAAGCGAGCGGAGGCGGTCTGTTTTCTGTGGCACTGTCCCGCGGGTCGCCCCGGGTTGCCGTTAACAACCACCCTGCCCTGTGGAGTCCGGACTTTCCTCGAACCGGTCTCCCGGCTCGCGGCCGCCCCGCCGACTCGTCCGTCGGCGAATCCTACTGCACGGGTGCGGGCAGACAGTTCAGGTTGCGCCGCCCGTCGGGTTCGACCACGAACCACACGTGGTCGGTGCCCTGCCCGGTCCATTCGCCGGGCCGCGCGTTGGCGAATTTGTAGAGCGGCCAGCCTGCCAAAGTCACCTGTTTGGCGCCCTCGGGACGCTTGATCGTGTCGACGAGAGCCGGGTCGATGCCGGTCACCAGGGGCGTGCCGGTCGTCGTGACGGGGGTCCACACCGCGGCGCAGTCCCCGAGGCAGGCCGAACGGGCCTTGTGCGGGTTGTCGCGTTCGTAGCGGAAGAGCACGGCGCCAGTCTCGTCGAGGACGGCTTGCCCCATCCGGGTCATGTAGACGGCGGTGAGCCGGGTGCCGGGTGGAGCGTCCGCCGGGGTACTGGCACGCGAGGTGACGGGTTGCGACACACGCGGGCTGGGGAGGGCCTCGGTGACCGGGGCGCTCGCCGTCCGCGACGCGGGCTCAGCCGCCTGCCACCACATCGCGGCGCCCACGACGAGCGCCGCGATGACGGCGAGCATGGTCAATCGCGATCGGCGCATCGGGCGTCTCCGTTTCTCCCGGGTGGCTGACGGGGTTCTGTTCCGCGATCTCGCTGGTCCAGTGGCGGACAGCGGACGGGCTGTCGAGCCCGACGACACCCACGAGCCGCCCCTTGCGGACGAAACCGGTGACGGGCCGTTCACCACCGACGGGTGAAGCGAGCGCGACGGTGTCGGTGCCGAGCTTCGGGATGCCACCCGCCTGGATGCGCATGCCGTGCTGTTCGGACCAGAACCGCGGCACCGGCGCGAAAGGCCGCGAGGCCTGCGGGCCGGCGAGGAGGTTCTCCGCGGCCGCCCGGCCCATCTCGACGGCGTTGAGCCAGTGCTCCACCCGCCGCGGCGTCTCGTCGAAACGCAGGTTCGGCCACTGCGCGACGTCGCCCGCGGCGACGATGTTGGCCATCCCGAGCACGTGACAGGTCGGCGAGCAGACGACGCCGTCGTCGAGCGGCAGCTTCGACCCGCGCAGCCACGAGATCGACGGCACGGTCCCGACGGCCACGACGACGCACGACACGTCCAGGATCCAGCCGTCGGAGGACCGCAGCCGCAACCCGTTCGGCGTGGTCTGCCAGCTGTCGATGGACGCGCCCAGCGCCAGCCGCACCCCGCGCGACCGGTGCAGCGCTGAGAGCTTCTGCCCGATGTGCTTGCCGACGACCTCGCCGAGCAGATTCGCCGACCGGCCGATGATGGTGACCTCCCGGCCGATCTCGCGCAGGCTGGCGGCGACCTCGCAGCCGATGAACCCGCTGCCCAGCACCGCGACCGGTCCGTGGTCGACGGCCAGGTTGTCGCGCAGTTCCGCGGCGTCGGCCAGTGTCCGGACGACGACCACCCGCGGATGTCCGTGCGGCACACCGGAAAGCCTTCGCGGTTCGACGCCGCTGGCGATGACGAGCCCGTCGTAGGGCAGCTCTTCCGCCCCGGGCAGATGGACGACCTGGCGGCCCGGCTGCAGATGGGCCGCCGGGGTGTTGAACCGCCATTCGGCGTCGATCTCGTCGGGCCGGGCGAGCATCATCTCCGCCGGCCCGGTGGCGCCGGTCAGCAGCTGCTTGGACAACGCCGGCCGGTGATACGGCGGCTCCGGCTCGTTGCCGACGATCACCAGTTCGCCGTCGAACCGCAGTTCCCGCAACCGTTCCGCGCAGCGCAGCCCGGCCAGCCCGCCGCCGACCACCACGATCCGTTCGCTCATCGTCCCGCCCCCTGCAGACTGCTCAGCCGGATCGCCCGCATAGGACAGGCCCTGGCCGCCGCCTGGGCCAGCGGTATCTGTTTGGCGCCGGGTTTCCGGAGGTAGCGCAGCTGACCGTCACCCTGCAATTGGAAGACCTGCGGCGCTTCGGCCTGACAGATGGCGTAGCGGTGGCATTTCTTGTCGTCGACGGAGATCCGGACCGGTTCGGCCCGGCTGGTTTCGCCTTCGAGCAGCCCCAGCCGGACCAGCGCCCGCGGCGGGAGCACCCGCAGCACGGTGAGCACGACGGCGGGGGTGAGCACGGTGATCCCGCCGAGCCAGACCGTCGCGAGATTCCCGTTCGCGGACGCGCCCAGCCAGGAATGGATCGCCAGCAGGCCGACCGCGAAGTAGCCGGCCTGATGGAACCGCCGCCCTCGGAGATCGGCCGCGCCGCGGCGCACCGCCGCGGTGACCGAGAGGGCGATGAACAGCTCCAGCCCGACGACGCCCGCCGCGTGCCTGGCGAACCCGCCGCCGGCGAACGGGATCAGCAGGGCGAGGACGCCGAACGATTCGTCGTCGAGGAAGAGATAGGACAGTCCGTGGACGACACCGGTGGCGAGACTGAACACGGCGAGTACGACGTGACCTCCGCGTAACGCCTCGTGACCGGTGACGCGCCTGATCCAGCCGGTGGCGCTCAGCACGCCCCACACCAGCGTCAGGCACATCGTCACGTAGGCGAACCGGGCCGACAGGGCGGCGATGTCCCGTACCCCGCTGTCGTGCGGCGACGGGGCCGGGATGACCGCCAGGAGCGCGGCGTTCATCCGCGCCTGCCCGATACGCCGAGCACCCGGACGAGCCCGAACGTCGCGCCCCCGGCGATCCCCGCCATGAGCACGCCGAACGCGATGTCGCCGCCGTCGAGTTCGTCACCGCCGCCGGGAGCGACCATCAGCGAGGTGGTCTCGGCGATCCCGGTGCTTTCGAGCAGGGTCATATGCCGCATGACGGTGTCGACGGCGGTTTGGGCGAAGGACCGCATCGCGTCGTCTCGGGTGGCGGCCCGCACGTGGGAGGCGAGACCGAAGACGCTCCCGTGCGCGGCGCGGGCGCGATTGACGTAGAGGCGGTCGAAGTCGGCACCGGTGGCCCCGGTGATCTCGTCGACCCAGGAACGCTGTTCCACGGTGGGCTCGCCGGGGAGTTCGACGCGGACCTTCGAAGCGAGCGCGCGGACCTGGGCGTCGAGCCGGTCGTGGTCGTCGGCGAGTTTCCGGCCGACCTCCCGTACGCGCTGCCCGTTCCCGCGCTGTTCCGCCTGACGGCTGATCGGCCCTTCCCACAACCCGGCTTGGCGTACCCGCACGAGCAGCTCCCGGTCATGGGAGTCGATTTCCGCGAAAGCATGGGCGGGTGTTCCCACCCATATCACCATGCAGGCGATCACCAGTCCGAGCAGTCGATAGATCATTTCACCCGTCCCCGTTCTCAAAGTGCCTCACTGGGAGTACGGCGAACCGGAGCGGCCGGTTCGATCTAGCCCGGACAGGCCAGTGTGATGTGCATCACACGACACATTTAGAACCGTTTATCGCCGCCATACGTACCGGACGACTAAATGTAAACGGAGCACTACTGCACATGGCCCACGGCGAAAGTCTGCGCTACGGTGTACGAACCCGTGAAATCCTCCACAGCCGGGGAGGTAGCGAACTTTATGGAAGCAGTGGGCAGAGGATGCCGGTTCGATGGCGACCATCGGTCGAACGAGGTTTCCGACGAGCTTATTTCGGTACTGTACAAGGATTTCCGGGACACCCTGTTCGGGCAGGTGATGTACCTGACGGGCCATGATCAACAATGGACGGAAGACGTCGTCCAGGAAACACTGATCCGCGCCTGGCAGCATTCGGACACGTTGAACCGCGAGCCGGGAATGTTGCGCGGCTGGCTGCTCACGGTCGCCAAGCGGATCGTGATCGACGGCTGGCGAAACCGGCGCGCCCGCCCGCAGGAGGTCGAGCTGGACAGTTCCGAAAACGCCGAAATAGCGGACCAGACCGAACAGTCACTGTCCGCACTCGTCATTTCCGAAGCGCTACGTTATCTGGACAGCAAATATCAGGCTGTCATCTACGAGACGTATCTGACCGGGCATACGGTCCGGGAGGCGGCGGTGATATTGGGGATCCCGGAGGGAACGGTCAAATCACGGCTGTACGCGGCTATGAAGACATTGCGACGGTCGTTAGGAGAGCTGGGTTCGCGATGAGGAAGCGAAAGGTGAAACACACCGACGTGGCGGCGTACGTGCTCGGTGTGCTGGACCGCGCGGAGGCTCACGCCTTCGAGAAGCATTTGAAGGGCTGCGTGCGATGCGGACGGCAGGTCGCGGAATTCGCGTCGGTGGAAGACGCGCTGGCGAAGGCCGACCTGCGCTACCTGTCCCCCGTCGCCACGCGATGTCGCGGCCGGCTGTCGACGATCACGGCCAACCTCGTCGTGGTCTTCCTGGCGTGCGTCGTCGCGGCCTTGATGTCGTCGCAACGATCGTCCCGGCGGGTCTCGTCGGATGCGGACATCTCGGCTCCTGCTCCCCTCGACGACCAGCGATTACTCCCGTTACCGCTTACGTTCGAGTAGTCTGCCGCAAGCCGACACGAAGGTCTCTACGGTGCATACCGAAGTAAATCCCGAGAGTCCCTTCGGCGGGCCTTCGGTACCGAAGCGTCGCGCCGCCGGGTTACTGGGTCGAGACAGCGAACTCGACACGATCACCGGCCTGTTCCGCGCCGCCCTGCACGGCCGCGCCGTCAGCGCGGTGGTGGTCGGCGAGTTCGGCATGGGCAAGTCGGCGATGCTCACCGCGGCCGGTGAGCTCGCCGGGGCGGCCGGGTTCACCGTCGCGATCGCCACCGCGTCCCGGCTGGAAACGCACCTGAGCGGCGGTGTCGGCCGCCAGCTGGTCGAAGGGCTCACCCACGCGCCCCCCGAACCCGGATCGCCGCGACCGCGCACACCGCATGCGGCCGAAATCCTGCCGGACCACCCTCCCCGGACCGAACGGGAACAGACGGAGGCGCTCGACGCCTTCTTCCACACCGTCCGCCAGGCCGCCGAACAGGGACCGGTCTTCCTCGGCATCGACAACATCCACCTCGCCGACCCGTGGTCGATGCGCTGTCTCGCCTACATCCGGCATCGGGTCGAGCGGTTGCCGGTGCTGGTCGTGCTGACCTCGCTGATCGGGCATCTGCAGACCGGCGAGGTCGCCCTGCTGGAGATGTCCGGCTGCACCCCGGCGACGATCCTGCTGCGCGGTCTCGGGACGCGGCACGTCGCCGAATTCCTCCAGGTCTCCGCCGGACGGTTCGCCGAGGAATGCCGCGAGATCACCGGCGGCAACCCGTTCCTGCTCGGCGCGCTGCGCCGCCGCCTGGTCCCGGGGATGGACCTGGACACCGCCGGGTCGGCGATGATCGGCGAGGTGCTGCGGGTCCGCATGCACGAGTACACCGCCGCGCCGAAGATGCTCGAAGCCGTCGCGATCCTCGGCGAGGACGCGAGTTTCGACCTGCTGGCACAACTGGCCGGGGTCGACGAGAGCACGGCGCTGGAAGCCATCGACACGATGGTGCGCGTGCACCTGCTGACCAACAGCCACCGGCCGGCGCTGACCTACCGGTTCGTCCGCAACTCGGTACTCGCCGACATGCCGCTCACCACCAGGGCGGTCACCCAGTCACGGGCGGCGCGGCTCCTGCACGACGCGGGTGCCGCGCCGGAGCGGGTCGGCGTCCATCTCCTGGAGGCGACCGCGATCAGGATCCCTTGGGCGGTCGACGTCCTGCGGCTGGCAGCGCGGCATTCGGTGGTCGAGGGCGACCCGGAGCTGTCCGTCCGGTTCCTTTCGCGCGCGCTCGAAGAACGGCTCAGCGAACGCAAGCGGATGGCGATCCTGCTCCAGCTCGCGCACGCGGAATTCCACTGTGCACCGGATTCGGCGCCGGCCAGGGTGCGCGAGGCCGTCGACCATATCGACGACCGGGAAACGGCGGCCTTCGTCGCGACGGCCATGATCCTTTCCCTGTGCTGCGGCCCGGACGCGCGGCTGGCGATCAACTCCGCCGGCCAGTTCGCCGCGCGGCTCGACGCGGGCGGGCCCGACGCCGTCTGGCCGCTGCTGTGCATGACCTATCTCGCCGAGGCGGGCAGCAGACTCGGGCCACCGCCGGACTTCCGCGATTTCGAACGGCAATGGGCGCCGCTGAACGATCCCGCCGCGCAACAGAGCCGATCGGGCCTGCTCGCGCTCGACACGGTGCGCGGCGGGAAGTCCTCGGCGGACGCCGTCCGGCATTTCGGGGAGGCGTTGTCCGGCGAACAGCCCGAACTGTTCGAGCAGCCGTATTTCTTCACGCTCGCGACGGCCGCGCTCGCCGACGAACCCGCGCTCACCGACAAGCTCTGCCAAGTGCTCGATACCAAACGCCTGCCGTGGGACTTCCACGTGCCGAAAGGCGCCCTCGCCACCCTCGCCCGCGGGATCGCCCTGCAGGCGGGCGGAGACCTCGTGCGCGCGAGTGTCCACTTCGAATCGCTGGTGCGGCAGTTCGACGAACGCGGCGCCACCAGCCGTTGCCCGATCGCGGTGCTGTGCGCGGGAAGACTGATCGAGGTCTCGGTCGACCTCGGCCGCCACGACGTCGCGAACGGGGTGCTGGACAAAATCGATTTCGGGGCCACACAAGCACTGTTCACGCACAACTACCTGCTTTACGCCCGAGGCAGGCTCCGTGCGGCCACCGGTGAACCGGAACTCGGGTACGAAGACCTGCGCGGCTGCGGCCGCCGTCTCGAACACCACGGCATGCGCTTCCCCGGTTTCGCCCCTTGGCGGGCGCACGCCGCCCGCACCGCACTGGCGCTCGGCCGCACCGACGCGGCGGCCCGGCTCGCCGAGGAGGATCTCAAGGCCGCGGAGCGCTGGGGAGCGCCGAGGATCCTCGGCGGCGCGCTGACCACGGCCGGCCTCGTCCGCGAGGACGAAGAGGGCGAACGCCTGCTCACCAAGGCCGTCGACGTCCTCGGCGGGTCGACCGCGAAACTCGCGCTGGCCGAGGCGCTGACCGAACTCGGCGTGCTGCAGGCCCGGCACGGGCAGGCCGAGAAGGCGATCGGCACGCTGCGGATGGCCGCGCAATCGAGCAAGCACTGCGGGGCGCGGCCGCTCGCGAGACGGGCCGCGGAGGCTTTGCGGGACGCGCGGACGAGTCTCACGACGGCGAAGGACAACGAACACGGCCTCACCAAACAGGAGTACCGCGTCGCGCTGATGGCGTCACAAGGTCTCACCAACCGGGAGATCGCCGAAGCACTGCATCTGACCCGCCGCACCGTCGAACTGCATTTGTCCGGGGCGTACCGCAAACTGGGGATCACCGGGCGTACCGAATTGAGTTCGGCACTCGGGCGGTCTCAGCGCGTGGACACCGATTGACGGTTTCCGGGGGCGGCGGGTTCACTCCGCGGCATGCCGGGAATCGAATCCGAACCACTCAAATTCGCCTATTGGGTCCCCAATGTGAGCGGCGGTCTGGTCACCAGCGACATCGAGCAGCGCACCGACTGGGGATACGAGTACAACCGGGATCTCGCCGTCCTCGCGGAGAACAGCGGCTTCGAATACGCGCTGAGCCAGGTCCGCTACACGGCCAGCTACGGTGCCGCCTACCAGCATGAATCGACCGGGTTCAGCCTCGCGCTGCTGCTCGCGACGCAGCGGCTGAAGGTGATCGCGGCGGTCCACCCCGGGCTGTGGCATCCCGGCGTGCTCGCGAAGTTCATCGCGAGCGCGGACGTGATCTCCGGCGGGCGCGCGGCGGTCAACGTGGTGAGCGGCTGGTTCAAGGACGAATTCACGAAGCTCGGCGAACCGTGGCTGGAACACGACGAACGGTACCGTCGTTCGGAAGAGTTCATTCGCGTACTGAAGGAACTCTGGACGAACGACCACGCCGAATTCACCGGCGATTTCTATCGGATCCACGATTTCGACATCAAACCCAAACCGGCCGCGCGGCCGCATCCGGAGATCTTCCAGGGTGGCAACTCCACCGCCGCACGGAAGCTCGCGGGCCGGGTCTCCGACTGGTACTTCAGCAACGGCAAGGATTTCGACGGCTTCAGCGAGCAGGTCGAGGAAGTCCGCGGCTACGCGGCCGAGAACGACCACGCCGTTCGCTTCGGGCTCAACGGCTTCGTGATCGCACGGGAGACCGAGAGCGAGGCGAAAGCCGTGCTGCGCGAGATCGTCGAGAAGGCGAACACCGAGGCCGTCGAGGGCTTCCGCGGCGCCGTCAAACAGGCGGGAAGCTCCACATCGGACAAGAAGGGGATGTGGGCCGACTCGGAGTTCAAGGATCTGGTGCAGTACAACGACGGCTTCCGCACCGGGCTGATCGGCACGCCGGAGCAGATCGCGGACCGGGCCATCGAGTACAAGAAGCGCGGGGCGAACCTGCTGTTACTCGGCTTCCTGCACTACCTGGAGGACGTGGAGCACTTCGGGAAGCACGTGCTGCCGGTGATCCGGGAAAAGGAGGCCGACCTCGAACGCAATTAGTCCTCTGGATGCAGGGGTTTACGGCAGGTAGACGGTCTGGCCCGGGTGCATGGTCGGGCCGCAGTCCTTGAGCGGGCCGCCGAAGCGCGCCTTCTCGACGTCCGGCATGGTCTTCGCGGCGTACTCCTGCACGGCCTTCAGCTTCTCCGGGCTGGACACGGCGTCCTTGCGCACGAAGTCGCCGTTGCGCGGCCCGCTGCCCGGGTACACGAAGATCGGCTCGTAGTCGCGGTCGATCCGCGGGTCGACGGTGATGCCGTTCCCCGCGGCCCACGGGCCCCACGAGTGGATGAAGGTCGGCTTGACCTTGTCGAACACGTAGTCGCGCAGCCCCGGCACGTCGCCCTTCTTGAGGAAGTCCGCGACGTCCGCCTCGACGAGCCCGGCCATGTCGACCAGGTGCAGACGGCTGGTCATCGACGAGCCGCCGAGGTCCGGCAGCAGCAGCGACGCCTGCTGGAGGCCGAGGATGTCGGCCATGGTGTTGAAGCCGCGGCCGAAGCGGTCGGCGATCAGGCACGCGGGCACCGTCGGGACCTCTTGGAACTTCTTCGACGCCGACGCGAAACCCATCCCGGACGGGATCGCGGCCGCGACCAGCACGAGCACCACGACGGTCCGCAGCGCCGCCCGCGAACGGCGCAGGAGTTCACCGGCGGCCAACGTCCCCGCCAGCACGGAGAGGATCCAGATCGGGGTCGCGAACCGGTGCTGGCCCATCCAGTCCGGGACCATCACGCCGTACGCGATGATGCCCAGCGCCAGCGGCACCAGCAACGCGATCAGCGCGCGCCGCCATTCCGCCCGGACCAGCGCGTAGCCGATGGTCAGCGCCAGCAGGATCGTCCCGGCGACACCGGCGTAGCCGACCAGCTCGAACGGCTGCTTCAGCGCCGAAAGCCCGGGCAGGCCCTGCCCCTTCGCGATGGAGGGGTTCGCCAGCAGCCTGCCGAACTCCGCGATCCGCCAGGCGAGATACGCCCCGAACGGGATCGCGAACGCGACCACCGACACCACGACGAGCTTGATGCTCCGCCCCAGCAGCGGCTTCCGCAGCTGGAACAGGACGACGAGCGGGTACGCGCCGCCGTAGATCAGGCCTTCGGGGCGGGTCAGCGCGGCGAACGCGACCAGCACCCCGGACCAGACGGCGACCTTCGCGGTGAGCACGGTGTCCTTGCGGACCGCCACGAACAGCAGCACGGCGAGCCACGCGACGGCCATCCCGAACAGCGAGTTCTCCAGACCGGAGATCGTCCAGATGACGAACGACGGGATCGCGGCCAGCGTCAGCCCGACGACCAACGTCGCCAGCCAGGCGAAGCGCGCGAAGACCTGCTTCGCCGCGACGTGGCACGCGGCCAGCGTCCCGGCGGTGAACAGGAGCCCCAGCAGCTTCGGGAAGAGCACGTAGTCGGGAAGGCCGAACAGCATGCCGCTGTCGAAGATGCCGACGAGCTTGCCGAGCGCCAGCATCACGAGCCATGTCGAGTTCGACCAGCCCTCGACCGACGGCTGCCCCGGCTGCAGCACCGGGCCGATCCCGTCGGCGAAGCTGCGCGCGTAGGAGAAGGTGATGGCCGCGTCGTCGACGATCCAGTGGCCGTAGAGGGTGGCGTGCCAGGCCAGCGCCGCCACCCCGGCGAGGACCGCCAGGTACGGCGCGACACGGGCGGCCAGGCCACGACGGGCCGGCGTCTCCGCCGGGTCGGGCACGTCTTTTTCGGAAGCTTCGCTGAGTGCGCTCGCCGTCATGTCCCCGTCTTTGCCTTTTCGCTCACGTGCCGTCGCCGAAACTGTAGCCAATACCCCATCGGCCGCCCGCGACACGTCATATCCAGGCGTGATCCGCGCCACACCCCTCTGCTAGGAAAGATGCGAGATGTCGTTCACCAACCGGACCGAGGCATTGCCGTCCGGGTAGAACTCGACGATCGACAGCGAGGCCAGGTCCAGATGCAGGCGGAACAGCAGCGACGGCCCGGCGTCCAGGCCCATCCGCAGCAGCGCCTTGATCGGCGTGACATGGCTGACCAGCACGATCGTCCGGCCGCCGTACTTCGCGATCAGCTCGTCGCGGGCCTTGCGGACCCGACGGTGGACGCCGTCGAAGCTTTCCCCGCCCGGCGCCGCGATCGAGGTGTCGGAAAGCCAGCTGGACTGGAATTCCGGGTCGCGGTCCATGGCCTCTTTGAAGGTGAGGCCCTCCCAGTCGCCGAAATCGGTCTCGATCAGCCCGGGGTGGGTCTCGACCCGGCCGCCGAGCGCGTCGGCGATCGCCTGCGCGGTCTGCTGGGTGCGGATCAGCGGTGAGGCGATGATCGGCGCCGCCTCGCCGTCGACGACCAGGCCCTCCATCGCGCCGAGGCGTTTCGCGGCGGCGGCCGCCTGCTGCTTGCCGTGCTCGGTGAGCGGCACGTCGCCGCGGCCGGAGTACCGCTTCTCGACCGACATCGCCGTCTGGCCGTGCCGCACGAGGAGCAGTTTGGTCGGTGTCCCGGTCGCGCCGGTCCAGCCGACGGGGCTGACCCTGTCCTGCTTCACGGTCTTCTTCGGCGCTTCCGCCTGCTTCCCGGCGTCCATCGCTTCGTTCGCGAGCCCGTCCGCGTGGGAGTTCTCCGCGCGCGGGATCCACTCGTAGCGCACGCGCGAGAACCGCGCCGCCAGCTCCTTGGCCTCGGCGTTCAGCGGCTGCATCGACGGGTGCTTGACCTTCCAGCGCCCGGACATCTGCTCCACCACGAGCTTCGAGTCCATCCGGACGTCCACTGTGGACGCTCCGAGCTCGGCGGCCGCGGCGAGCCCGGCGATCAGGCCGCCGTACTCGGCGACGTTGTTGGTCGCGATGCCGACGTAGGCCTTGCGCTCGGCGAGCACCTCGCCGGTGGCCGCGTCCTTGACGACCGCGCCGTACCCGGCGGGCCCCGGGTTGCCCCGAGAACCGCCGTCGGCCTCGACGAGCACGTGGTCGGTCACAGGCCGGACTCCAGGGTGCGCACCAGGATGGCGCCGCAGTTCTCGCACTGGATGACGTTGTCCTCCGGGGCCGCCTTGATCTCGGCGATCTCGCGGCGGTCGATGTCGAGCTGGCAGGCGCCGCAGCGGCGGGCCCGCAGCAGCGCCGCGCCGATGCCCTTGTGCGCCCGGACCCGCTCGTAGAGCTTCAGCAGGTCTTCCGGGAAGCGCGGCAGGAGCTTGGCGCGGTCTTCGTCGCGACGTGCCTTCGTGGTGTCGAGATCGGTGAAGTGCTCGTCGCGGCGCCCGATGGCTGCGGCGACCTCGCCCTCGGCCTTCGCGACCTCGGCGCTGGTGCGCTGGGCGTCGAGTTCGAGCGCCTCGCGGCGTTCCATCAACTCCAGCAGGTCGTCCTCCAGCGCGGACTGACGCCGGCTGAGGCTGTTCAGCTCGTGCTCGATGTCGGTCATCTGCTTCGCCGCGACGGAACCCGATTCGAGGAGTTTGCGGTCGCGGTCTCCGCGAGCGCGCACCGACTCGATCTCCTTCTCCTGGCGGGCGATCTCGCGGTCGAGATCGGACGCCGCCGTCTGGACCGAGACCAGCGCGTCACGTCGTTCGCGCACCGTCTTCTCGCCCGCGTCGATCTCGGCGATCTCCGGCAGGGTGCGGCGGCGGTGGGCGGTACGCGAGAGTTCGGCGTCCACCTTCGCGAGTTCGAGCAGCTGGCGCTGGACGGCGGGGTCGGCCTTCACGGTGCTCCTTGGAGTTCTTAGTGCTCGGTTCGGGTGGCCCGTAGCGTCCACGGGTCGGTGCACCGCGTGGAGACGTGAACGTCGACGTTACCCGCAAACGCGGCACGGACGACGCCCGAGGCTTGCTCGCACCACGGCCACTCGCTCGCCCAGTGCGTGACGCCGACCAGGGCGGGGACTTCGGCGATGTCGGCGAGGTGCTCGCCGGCGGGATGATGCCGGAGATCGGCGGTGACGTACGCGTCGACCCCGGCGGCGGTGGCCCGCTTGAGATAGCTGTCGCCGGAACCGCCGGAGACGGCGACACGGCGGATCGGGCGGGCCGGATCGCCCGCGCCGTAGACGCCGGGCTCCGTGCGGGGCAAGGCGTTCGCGACGCGTTCGACGAAGGCGGAGAACGGTTCGGGCGCGGGCAGTTCGCCGATGCGGCCGATGCCGGTGACCCCGTCATCGCGGGGGTCGAGCGGGCCGAGAACGGTCAGGCCGATGGCGTCGGCGAGCGCGTCGGAGACGCCGGGGGACGCGGAATCGGCGTTGGTGTGCGCGCAGTAGAGGGCGACACCGGCGCGGATCAGGCGGTGCACGAGGCGCCCCTTCGTGCTGTCCGCCGGCACGCCGTGGACTCCGCGCAGCAGCAGCGGATGGTGCGCGACGATCAGCTGCGCGCCACCGGCGATCGCCTCGTCGACCGTCTCGTCGACCGGGTCGACGCAGAACAGGACCTTGTCCACGTGCTCGGCCGGGTCGCCGCAGACGAGTCCGACGGCGTCCCACGATTCGGCGAGTTCGGGCGGGTACGCCTGCTCCAGGGCGGCGATGACTTCGGCTAGCGCGGGCACCCGGGGATTTTCGCATGTAGCGTTTCCGGGCATGCGACTTCGGGTGCTCTGTGCCGCTTCGCTGCTTCTCGTGGTGTCACCCACGCCGGCGTCGGCGTCTCCGGGCCTCTGGGAACTGACCGATCTGGCCGCTCAGCGCGTGCAGATCGCCGACAAGGTCGCGGCCGCGAAGTTCGGCACGCCGTCGCCGATCGACGACCCGGTGCGCGAACGGCAGATCCTCGACTCGGTGGCCGCGAAGGCACCCGGCCTCGGTCTCGACCCGGCCGATGTGGTGCGGTTCTTCCGCGACCAGATCGAGGCGAACAAGGTCGTGCAGCGCGGCCTGTACGCGCGATGGACCGAGCACCCCGGCACGCGGCCGCCCGGGCGACCCGATCTGGGGACCGAGGTGCGGCCGGTGATCGACCGGCTCAACGCGGGGCTGCTCACCGAACTCGCGGAGACCGGGGACGCGCGGGCGCGGCGGTCGTGCGACGTGCGACTCGCGGTCACTGTGCGGCTGGTCGACGCGCGGCGCGGGCTGGACCGGCTGCACTCCGGGGCGCTTTCGGAGGCCGTGCGATCGGCCTGTTCACGCTCCTGACCTGCGAAAAGGGAGCAAGGGACCTTTGCTACCACGCCGGCTGCCACCGCTCGCGCCGCATGTCGCGAAAGCCACTTTCGGGACATCTGACGTCCTGAAAGTGGCTTTCGCGACATCCTCGGGAGCGGCCAGTTGAGCCGCTGACCTGTGCAAAGAGAGCAAGGGACCTTTGCTACCACCCGGGCTCAGTCCAGGGCTTTCGCATCCTTGCTGATCGCCCAGCGGCCGGCCGCGCGCATCACGCGCCCCGTCCACAGAACCGCCCGGTAGGCCTTCGTCGCCTGATCGGGCACGTCGGGCCGGACGACCTGGTACGGCGCCACGGACGCGCTCGACCGGAGGTGCAACGGCATCCTGGTCATCGCCTCTTTCGGCGATCTCGCCTGGACGAAGTGATGCTCCGACAGGATCCGCCCGACCTCGTAGGGGTGCGGAAGCTTGACGGTGATGCGGTACCAGCGGAGCCCGGTTGCCGGCGACTCGACGCTGGGTGTTGGTGCGCTCATACGCGACCTTCCTGCGTGTTTCTCTCCAGGAGGTCTACTCCCGCTTCGCCCCGGCTTTCCAGCTTCGCGCGCCCGGTAGCCGTCCGGAGCCGGTGAGCGGTCGATCTCCATCGGCCTTCACACTGATCAGGTGCTGCACATCGTCTTCGTCTGTTCCGGCAACATCTGCCGCTCCCCGATGGCCGAGCTCGTCTTCCGCGCGAAGGCCGAGGAGGCGGGTCTCGATCACCTCGTGCAGGTGTCCAGCGCGGGCACCGGCGGCTGGCACGTGGGCGAGGCCGCGGACAAGCGGGCCCGCGCGAAGCTGGCCGAACACGGTTACCCGACCGGCCACGTCGCGGCCGAGGTCGACCGCGGGCATCTGGCCGCCGATCTGCTGCTCGCGGCGGACGAGGGACACCTGTCGTTCCTCCGGCGCAAGGTGTCGGACCCGGCGAAGGTCCGCCTGCTGCGTGAGTTCGATTCGTCCGCGCCCGCGGGTGCCGAGGTCCCGGACCCGTACTACGGCGAGGACGATGGCTTCGAGGACGTCCTCGGCATGATCGAGCGGGCCGTTCCGGGCCTGCTCGACTGGGTGCGCGCACACGCCTGAGGCCGACCGCTTACCGTGGTGGGGTGCGGTTGAAGTTCCTGCTGAAGCCCGGGTGGCTGGCGTTGACGTTGGTGGTGTTCACCTTCGCCATCACTTGCTTCACCCTGCTGGCACCGTGGCAGTTCTCCCGTAACACCGAACGCGAGCATCAGAACGCGGCGCTGCGGGAGTCGTTCTCCGGGCAGCCACGCTCGCTGGAGGAGCTGCTCCCCAACGGAGCCGTGCCTGATCAGCGCACCGAATGGCACCTGGTCGCGCTGAAGGGCACGTACCTGCCCGAGGGCGAGGTCGTGGCCCGTCTGCGCTCCGTACAGGGCGAAGCGGCCTACGAGGTCCTGACGCCGTTCCGGACCGTCGAGGGCACGGTCGTGCTGGTGGACCGCGGGTACGTCCGGCTCGACGACAAATCGCGCGCGCTCCCCTTCGCCCCGCCTCCCGCCGGAACGGTCGACATCGTCACGCGTGCACGCCACGACGAAAGGGACGGGAAGAACCGCGACGCCTTCGCCGACGAGTCGACCGGCGGGAAGCTGCAGAGCTACGTCATCGATTCGCAGGTAGTCGCGCGGGCAGCGAAGCTGGACATCCGTCCGGGTTACTTCCAGCTCGACGTGAACCAGCCCGGCGTGCTGGGTGCCCTGCCGCTGCCGCAGACCGACGCCGGACCGTTCTTCTCCTACGCCCTGCAGTGGATCGCGTTCGGCGCGATGGCGGTGATGGGATGGCTGTACTTCACCGTCCGCGAGCTGAAGCCGGGCGGCGCGCTGACGACGGAGCGGCCGCAGCGGCGCAAGAGCGTCGCGGAGATGCTGGCCGAAGACGAACGCTCCGAAGTGGCCACCTGATCTGACCCGAAAATGGACCTTTTGCAGGTCCATTTCCCGTGTTCCTCTTCGAATATGCTGATTCACCCGTGGGACGCCGCCCACGACGACGCCGAATGGCGGGCCTGGCTCTCGACGCACGACTTCGGCCAGCTGATCGCCGGCGGCACGGGCCGTGACCTGCCGATCGTCAATCCAGTGCACTTCGTCTACGACGGCGACCGGACGGTCCTGCTGCACCTCGCGCGCCCCAACCCGGTCTGGCCGCTGCTGGAGGAACACCCGCGCGCGCTGCTCGCGGTGATCGACGAGCACACCTACATCCGCTCCGGCTGGAACACCCCGGCCGACCCGCCGCACGGGGTGCCGACGTCGTACTACGCGTCCGTCCAGCTCGAATGCGACGTCCGGCTGGTCGACGACGCCGCGGAGAAGGCCGCGCTCCTGGACCGGCAGCTCGCGCATTTCGAGCCCGGTTCGGGCAGGTCGAGGGTGAGCGCGACCGAGGCTCCGGACAAGCGGCTGCTCCCCGGCATCCGCGGCGTCGAGTTGACCGTGACCGGGGTGCGGGCGAAGTTCAAGTTCGGCGGGAACAAGCAACCGGCCGACCGGTCACGGATCGACGCGGAACTCGCGCGGCGCGACGGGCCGATGGACGCACGGGCGCGGGCGCAGCTGGCGCGGCGGGAGCGGTAGCAAAGGTCCCTTGCTCTCTTTCCGCAGGTCAGCGGGCCTGGTGGTAGCAAAGGTCCCCCGCTCCCCCGCCCGTCCCGCAGCCAGGACGACCGACGGGCACTGTGTGGATTTTGGGACATCTGACGTCCCAAAATCCACACGGTCAGTCCCCAGGTGGTAGCAAAGGTCCCTTGCTCCCTACGCGATTTCGGGTCACCCTACGCAACAAAATCCACGCGGCCACCACACGGAGTAAGGGGTGTGTGGATATAGGGACACTCAACGTCCCTATATCCACACACCCCCACCCAAAGTGGTAGCAAAGGTCCCTTGCTCCCCCGGCGAGCGGAAACCGCAGGTCAGCGCCGACGCCGCCGCAGCCCGAGGACACCCGCCAGCACCACCGAGCTGATCGCGCCCAGCCACCCGACCACCCGCGAGAGCTCCACGGCCCGCGTCACGTGCCCGGCGTCCGGGTTGCGGCCGATGCCGAGCACCGGCAGTTCCTCGACCCCGTGCGGATACACCGTCCGCCCGCCGACCCGGATCTCCAGCGCCCCGGCGAAAGCGGCCTCGACGCGGCCGGCGTTCGGGCTCGGGTGCGCGGTGGTGTCCCGCCGCCACGCCCGCCACGCGCCGCCCGCCGAGCCGCCGACGACCGGCGCCGCGAGCACGGTCAGCCCGGCCGCGACCCGGGTGGGCACGAGATGGACGATTTCGTCCAGCCGGGCGACGAGCCACCGGTACCGCTCGGGGCGTCCGCGGCCGATGCCGCGCAGCAGGCTGATCGCCCGCGAGCCGAGCAGACCGGGGACACCGGCCAGTGCTCCCCACACCAGCGGCGCGATGACGACGTCCGCGGTGTTCTCGGCGAGCGTCTCCACCGAGGCGCGCGAGAGGCCGATGACGCCGAGGTCGTCGGCGACCCGCGGGTCCAGTGTGGACAGTGTGCCGCGCGCGGTCTCGAGTTCGCCTTCTTCGAGATCGCGGGCCAGTGAGGTGCCGTGCGCGGCCAGACCGGCGGCGCCGAGGACGGCCCAGGTGGTCACCGCGGTCGTGGTCGCCTGCAGGACGGGACTGCGCCGTCCCGCCCGCTCGGCGAGCACGCCCACCAGCACGGCGGAGCCCGCGAGACCGCCGGTCCACAGGACACCGGCCACCGGATGTTTCGACCGGACCTTCGCGTCCACCGCCGAAGCCGCTCTGGCGAACGCCGTCACCGGACGCCGCGACCGAGGGTCCCCGATCGCCCCGTCCGCGGCCACCCCCAACACCAAGCCGATCGCGCGCGCCGCGCTCACCGTCGCCCCCTGCATGCAGTATCCCTCGAAGACCTGCAGAGATTACTCGAAGATCATCCGTCCAGAAGGACGGCCATCTCGTCACGCGCCTGGATGACGATGTCCCGCATCGCGCGTTCGGCCCGGTCAGGGTCACCGGCGTCGACGGCCATCGCGACCTCGACGTGCAGGGCGACGGCCTCGGGCTGCGGCTCCTCCGGCATCAGCCCGTGCCCGGTGCGCCCGGCGAGGACCTCGGCGACGACCGCCGAAAGCTGGGCGAACATCGGATTCCGCGACGAGGACAGCAGCAGATCGTGAAAAGCGACGTCGTGCCCGAGGAAGGTGTCGAGGTCCCGCCGGTGCGCCGTCTCCTCAAGCCTCTTCGCCAAGGCACGGAGGCGGCCGCCCTCCTCCGGCGTCGCCCGCAGCGCGGCGTACCGGGCGGCGCACGGTTCCACGCCGGAACGCAGTTCGGTGAGGATGCGCAGCGCGGTCTTCCGCTCGGAGCCGTCGAGTTGCCAGCGGAGCAGCCTCGGGTCGTAATGGTTCCACTCGCTCGGCTCGCGCACGATCACCCCGACCCTGCGCTTGCTGCTGGTCAGGCACATCGTTTCGAGGACGCGCACCACCTCGCGCGCCACCGTGCGCGAAGCGCCGAACCGCTCTTGGAGCTCCTCCGAGCGCAGCACGGAGCCCGGCGGAAGCTCCCCGTTCGCGATCGCGGAACCGAGAGCGTCGAGCACTTCGGCATGCCTGTCGTTGCCCACCAGGCGAGTCTAACGTTCTGACTCGATTAAGTAGTACTTGATGTTGCTTAAGTAGTACTTTTGAGCTGTACTCGTCCCGGCTACAACGACGTGGGAGGTACGGATGACCGTCATCGTGGTGATGGGCGTTTCCGGCTCTGGCAAGACGACCGTGGGCACGGCACTCGCCGAACGCCTCGGCGTCGACTACGCCGAAGCGGATACGTTCCATCCGAAGGCGAACATCGAGAAGATGAGCTCCGGCCACCCACTGAACGACGAAGACCGGCAACCCTGGCTCGAAGCCATCGCCACCTGGATCCGGGACCACCAGTGCTCCGGCGGCGTCGTGACGTCTTCCGCGCTCAAGTATCGCTACCGCGACATCCTGCGCAGCGGCGGGAAAGTCTGGTTCCTGCACCTCCACGGCGACCGCGACCTGCTCGCCGATCGGATGAAGACCCGCTCCGGCCATTTCATGCCGGTGTCCCTTTTGGACTCGCAGCTCGCCGACCTCGAACCGCTGCGTCCGGACGAGCACGGCCTCGTCGCCGACATCGCGAAGAAGCCGGAAGAGATCGTCGAAACCGCCCTTTCCGCTTTCAAGGACCGCTGATGACCACCACACTCGCCGCCGCCTGGACCGGACACGACACCCGCCTCATCGGCGCGACGGTGCTCGCCATCGCCGTGATCGTCGTCCTGATCACCAAGGCGAAGCAGCATCCGTTCCTGGCCCTCATCCTCGGCTCCGGCGTGCTCGGGCTCGTCGGGGGCATGCCGGTGGACAAGCTGATCAAGAGCTTCAGTTCCGGCGTCGGCTCCACCGTCGCGTCGGTCGGCGTGCTGATCGCGCTCGGCGCGATCCTCGGCAAGCTGCTCGCCGACTCCGGCGGCGCGGACCAGATCGTCGACACCATCCTGCGCCGTGCGGGCGACCGCGCCCTGCCGTGGGCGATGGCGCTGGTCGCCGCGCTAATCGGGCTGCCGATGTTCTTCGAAATCGGCCTGGTCATGCTGATCCCGGTGATCCTGCTGGTCGCCAAGCGCACCGGGAAACCGTTGCTGATGCTGGGAATTCCCGCGCTCGCCGGGCTTTCGGTACTGCACGGTCTCGTCCCGCCGCACCCCGGCCCGCTCGCCGCCGCGGGTGCGTTGAACGCGAACGTCGGCCTCACCCTGGCCTTCGGCCTGCTCGTCGCGATCCCGACGGTGATCATCGCCGGACCGCTGTTCGGCAGGCTGGCCGCGAAGATGGTCCCGGACGCCGTCGCGCCGGAGCGGCTCGTCCCGGAATCGTCCTCTTCGGACGGACGGCGGCCGGGCTTCCTCGCGACGCTGTCCACGGTGTTGCTGCCGGTCGTGCTGATGATGGGCAAGGCGCTCGCGGACATCCTGCTGACGAAGGAGAACCACCTCCGCCGCGTACTGGACTTCATCGGCGACCCGCTGGTGGCACTGCTCGCCGCGGTGCTGCTCGGCATGCTCACCCTCGGCAAGTCCGCGGGCTTCACACGGGACAGGCTTTCGTCCACGGTGGCCGATTCGCTGCCGCCGATCGCCGGCATCCTGCTCATCGTCGGCGCGGGCGGCGGGTTCAAGCAGACCCTCGTCGACGCCGGGGTCGGCAACGTCATCACCAGCCTGGCCACCGGCGCGAACCTGTCGCCGCTGTTGCTCGGCTGGCTGGTCGCGGTCGCGATCCGGCTCGCCACCGGCTCCGCGACGGTCGCCACCGTGTCCGCGGCGGGCATCGTGGCACCGCTCGCGGCGACCATGGATCCGTCGCACAGCGCGCTGCTGGTGCTGGCGATCGGCGCCGGATCCCTGTTCTTCTCCCATGTCAACGACGCCGGGTTCTGGCTGGTCAAGGAATACTTCGGGCTTTCGGTCGGGCAGACGCTGAAGAGCTGGTCGATCATGGAGACGGTGATCTCGGTGGTCGCGATCGCGCTGATCCTGCCGCTGGGCGCCTTGTTGTAGCCGCGACACCTTGCGCGTGAAGGCCCCCTTCCCTCGGCTCAGCCGAGGGAAGGGGGCCTTCACGTATCTCCGGGTTGACACGTGACCTTTTGGTCACCTATTCTTCCGAAGTGCCCGACGACGACCTGGTTTTCAAGGCCCTGGCGGATCCGACCCGCAGGTTCCTGCTCGACCAGCTGTTCGCGCGTGACGGCCGCACACTGACCGAGCTGGAGTCCGAAGTGGACATGAGCCGGTTCGGCGTGATGAAGCATCTGAAGTTGCTGGAAGAAGCCGGACTTGTCGTCACGCGCAAGGAGGGCCGGGAGAAGAAGCATTTCCTCAACCCGGTACCGATCCGGCAGATCCACGACAGGTGGATCGACAAGTTCACCGAGCGCAACGTGACCGCGTTGCTCGACCTCAAAGCCGAACTAGAGACCGAGGAGCCCTCATGACCGACACCCAGGTTTACCGCGTCTACATCAAGGCCACCCCGGAGAAGATCTGGGACGCCATCACGAAGCCCGAGTGGTCGCAGAAGTACGGCTACACCGGCCTCGTCGACTTCGACCTGCGGCCGGGCGGCAAACACGCCACCCATCCGACGCCCGAGTACGTCCAAGCGGGTTTCACCAACGACTTGGTCGACGGCGAGGTCCTGGAGGTGGATCCGCCACGCAAGCTGGTCATCACCTGGAAACTGCGGATGGACCCAGCCTTCGACAAGGAGCCGTACACCAAGCTCACCTACGAGATCGAAGAGACGAAGACCGCGGGCACCCGGCTGACCGTCACCCACGACGTCACCGACGCGCCGACGACGGCCGCGCTGGTCAACGGTTCGCAGGAGGACATCAACGCCGGACCGGGCGAGAACGCCGGTGGCGGCTGGGCGTGGATCCTGTCGGACCTCAAGACGCTGCTGGAGACGGACGAGCCGCTCGTCCCCGCCGCTTCCTGACCGGCACCGACCCGAAGGGGCCCTTCACCGCAGCACAAGCGGTGAAGGGCCCCTTCGGCTTTCTCAAGCCTCAGGCGCCGCGAGGATCGCGTCGAGCAGACCAGGGAACACCGAGTCGAGTTCTTCGGCGCGCAACGCGTTCATCCGCGATGTGCCCTCGTAGTACTGCCGGATGATCCCAGCGCGCCGCAGCACCTTGAAATGGTGCGTTCCGGTCGACCGAGTCACCGAGATGTCGAACGTCCCGCAGCGGATGTCGCGCCCCGCCGCGGCCAGTTGCCGCACGATGCTCCGACGCACCGGATCCACGAGCGCCTCCAGTACCGACTGGAGGGCGACCTCCGCGAGGTCCGGGTGGTCGGTAATTCGCTCGACCGTGCTCTGCGACATGCCCGCAATGGTACGACACCGGTCAAAGTTTGACGACCGCCAACGTTTGATGTCTATCATACTTTGACAGTCATCAACCTACTGCGGGGACACCTGATGCCGAGTTCGAGCACGCCGACAGCGCTAAAGACGCGAAGCGGGGTGACGATCACCGCGCTCGCCACGGGATTCGTCATGGCCTCGCTGGACACGACCGTGGTCAACGTCGCGGGCGCCGCCATCCAGGCGGACCTCGGCAGCACCTTGACGGAGCTGACCTGGATCATCGACGGCTACATCCTGACCTTCGCCTCACTCCTGCTGCTGGCGGGCGGCCTGGCGAACCGGCTCGGCGCGAAAGGCGTTTACCAAGCGGGTATGGCGGTGTTCTTCGCCGCCTCGCTCGTCTGCGCGCTCGCGCCGAACGCCGAATGGCTGATCGCCGCGAGGCTCGCCCAGGGCATCGGCGCCGCGTTGTTCATGCCCAGTTCCCTGTCTCTGCTGGTGCGCGCGTTCCCCGAACGACGACAGCGCACGCGGATGCTGGGGCTGTGGTCGGCCATCGTCGCCACCTCCGCCGGTATCGGCCCGACACTGGGCGGGCTGTTGGTCGGCGCGTTCGGCTGGCCGAGCATCTTCCTGGTGAACCTGCCCATCGGGATCATCGGGATGCTGCTGACCCGGCACCACATCGCCCCGGTCGGCAGCAGTCCTCAAAGTCTCGCGGTACCAGGACATCTGCTCGGCATCGTCGCCCTCGCGGCGATCAGCTTCGGGTTGATCGAAGGGCCGCGGTTCGGCTGGGTTTCGGCGCCGGTGCTCGGCACCGCGGCGGTGGCGCTGATCGCCCTCGTCCTGCTCACGGCCCGCGAGCGGCGGACCGCGAACCCCCTGTTGCCGTGGCCGTTGTTCCGCGATCCCCGGTTCGGCGGGGCCAACCTCGTCGGCTTCCTGTTCAATTTCGCGTTGTACGGCACGATCTTCTTGCTGGGCTTGTACTTCCAGAACGCGCGCGGCGCGGACCCGTTCGAAGCGGGGCTACAGCTGTTGCCGATGACGATCTTCTTCCCGGTCGCGAACGTCGTCTTCTCCCGGATCTCCGGCCGGTTCGGCAACGGAGCGCTCATCACGGCCTTTCTCGCCCTTGCCGCGGTTTCGACGCTGTGTCTGGTGATGATCTCCCCCGGAACGCCGTACTGGGTGATCGCGCTCGGGGTCGGCACGGCGAACCTCGGGGCCGGGGTCATCTCGCCGGCGATGACCGCGGTACTCGTGGACGCTGGCGGACCGGAGCACGCAAATGTCTCCGGATCCGTGCTGAACGCGAACAGGCAACTGGGCTCGCTGGTCGGGGTCGCGGCGGTCGGCGTGGTCCTGCACGCGACACCGGATTGGACCGCGGGGGCGTCGCATTCGTTCCTGCTCGTCGGCCTGGCCTACGCCGCGGGCTCGTTCGTCTCTTGGCGGCTGCTCGCGTGAAGGCCCCCTTCCCTCGGCTGAGCCGAGGGAAGGGGGCCTTCACGCGCGATCTAGACCCGTTTGGTCGCGGCCTTGAGAGAGGCCTTCGCGGCGGCGGAACCGCCGATGGTGTCCAGCGCGAACAGCGCCGCACCGACCACGGGGGCGACGTCGACCACCTGGATCGAGGCCTGCGGGGCCACTTTCAGGCACCGCCGTTCGATCTCCGCGATCACCGGCGCGCCGACCCCGGTCAGCACTCCCCCGCCGAGGATGACTTCGGGTGCCTCCTCGGTGAGTTCGAGCCGTCGCAGGATGACCGAGACCAGCAGGGCGACCTCTTCGACGAACCGGTCGACCACGTCCTGCGCCACCTCGTCGCCGTCCGCCGCGACGGCGAACAGCAGCGGGCACAGACCGTGGATCGAGTCGGCGTGCAGATCCTGGAAGTGCAGGCGCTGCACCACTTCCAGTACCGAGGACGCCTTGAAGTGCGCACTGACGGCGGCTTGCAGAGCCGTGCCGGGACCGCGGCCGTCCTCGGCGCGGACGGCCCACCACAGGGCCTCCTCGCCGAGCCGGTAGCCGCCGCCCCAGTCACCGGAGATCTTGCCCAGCGCGGGAAACCGGTGTTCACGGCCGTCGGCGCTGACGCCGGCGCCGTTGATCCCGGCGCCGCACACCACCGCCACCCCCGTTCCGTCGGAACTGCCCGCGCGCAGCAGCGCGAGCGTGTCGTTGCCGACGATCAGCGTGTCGCTCCAGCCGCGCGCCGCCAGCGCGGCGTGCAGGATCGCTTCCTCCCGCGGGAAATCCAGGCCCGCTAGATAGGCCGACGTATGTGTCGCGAACGGACGTTCGTCAGGAAGCCCTGCCCCGCGAAGGGCTTCCAGGACCAGCTTCTCCAACGCTTGGACGCTGCCGTCGACCCCGATGTTCTGCGGGGACGCGCCCGGTCCTCGCGACTGCCCGAGCACCCGTCCGTCCCGCGAGACGATCAGGACGTCGGTCTTGCTGTTGCCGCCGTCGATCGCGACGACGACGTCCTGTGAGCCGGCCGTCATGCCCCCGCCCACGGCAGGAACTCACGGTTGATCTTCACCAGCGTGTCGGCGAGCTGATCGGCCTTGGTGTACTGGCCGATCAGCGGATGCGCGAGCAACGCGTCGGCCACCCTGTCCCGGCCGCCCTTGATCGCCGCCTCCAGCGCGAGGTGCTCGTACGCGGTCACCCCGGCGATGAGCCCGGCGAACCGCTGCTCCACCGGCGGCTGCGGGATCGGACGCGGACCCTTACCGTCCACAAGAGACGGAACCTCGATGACGGCGTCGTCCGGCAGGAAGTCGAAAGTGCCTTCGTTGCGGACGTTGACGACGTGTTCCTCGGCGGGGCCACCCGACGTGAGCGCGTGCACGAGCTGCACCGCGGCCTCGGAATAGTAGGCACCGCCCCGCTTTTCCAGCTGCTCCGGTTTGGTCACCACCTCCGGGTCGAGGTACACCTTGAGCAGTTCTTCTTCGACGTCGCTCACGACGTCCGCGCGCGGCCGCTCGGTGCGCTGTTTGGTGACCTGCTCGTCGTGCCCGTAGTAGTACTTCAGGTAGTACGACGGCACGACGTTCATCCGCCGCATCCATTCGACGGGCGCGGTGACGTGCTCGCCAAGGAATTCCGCGTGCTCCGCCAGCAGTTCCGGCAAGCGGTCCTCGCCGTCGACGAGCACCTTCCGCTCCCAGCTGAGATGGTTCAGTCCGGTGTGGACGAGTTTGACGTCGTCGACACCGGCGCCGAGCAGGTGCGCGAAGGTGCGCTGCAGGTGGATCGCGACGTTGCAGAGCCCGACGGCGCGGTGGCCCTCGTTCAGCAGCGCGCGGGTGACGATGCCGACGGGGTTGGTGAAGTTGACGATCCACGTGTCGTCCCCGGCGATCTTCCGGACCCGGTCGGCGATGTCGAGCACCACCGGCACGGTGCGGAGCGCCTTGGCGAGGCCGCCCGCGCCCGTGGTCTCCTGTCCGACACAGCCGCAGGCGTGCGGGAACGTCTCGTCCCCGCGGCGCGCGCGCTGCCCGCCGACCCGCAGCTGGATCAGCACCGCCGACGCGCCTTCGACGCCTTCTTCGAGACTCGCGGTGGTGCGGACCCGGGCCGGATGCCCGGCGTGGCTCAGCAACCGGTTGCTGAAGTCCCCGACCGCTTCCACCCGGTACGCGTCCGGATCGATCAGCACGATCTCGTCGACGTCCAAAGTGGACCGCCGTCCGGCGATCCCGTCGATCAGCTCGGGCGTGTAAGTGGATCCACCACCGACGACTGCCAGTTTCATCCCTTGACCCCTGTGAATGTGACGCCCTTGACGAAGGACTTCTGCGCGAATACGAACAGCACGATCACCGGCAGCATGATCAGCGCGGTGGCCGCCATGGTGAGGTTCCATTCCACGTGGTGCATCCCGCGGAACGACGCGATCGCCAGCGAAAGCGGCCAGCTGTCGCGGGTCTCACCGGTGTAGAGCAGCGGACCGAAGTAGTCGTTCCAGGTGAAGAGGAAGCAGAACATCGCGGTGGCCGCGATCCCCGGCTTCGCCATCGGGATCAGCACCTTGACCATCGCCTGGAACTCGTTGCAGCCGTCGATCTTCGCCGCTTCGAGATAGTCCTTCGGAATGGTGAGGAAGAACTGGCGCAGCAGGAAGATCGAGAAGGCGTCGAAGAAGAAGTACGGCACGATCAGCGGAACCAGCGTCCCGGTGAAACCGAGCCGCACCCACAGGTCGTACAGCGGCACGACGGTGACCTGCGGCGGCAGCATCATCGCGGCCACGGTCAGCATGAAGAACAGGTTCTGTCCGCGGAACTTCAGCTTGGAAAGCGCGTACGCCGCCGGGATCGCCGAAACGAGCGCTCCGAGGGTGGCCAGCGACGAGTAGAGCATGCTGTTGCCGAAGTACTGCAACAGCGGCGCCTTCTCGAACACCTCGACGAAGTTCTCGAAGTGCCATTCCTTCGGCCAGAAGTTCGACGAAAGCGCCTGGTCGCTCGACATCACCGCGGTGAGGAAGACGAACAGGATGGGCAGCATGAAGATCACGCCCATCGCGATGCCCACGCTGTGCGTCGCGATCCAGTACAGCTTCTTGTCCCATTTGCGCCGCACCCGCACCTTCGGCGGTTCGGACGCCGGGGCGGTGTGCCGGGGCTCGGCCAGTGTGGTCATCCGCCCTCCTCCTGGTGCTGGGACTTACGAAGCTGCCGCACGAGAATCCAGGTGAACCCGGCCGAGACGATGAACAGCAGGACCGCCATCGCCGCCGCGTAACCCATGTTGAAGTACCGGAAACCCTGGACGTACAGCCAGACCGGGTAGGTCAGCGTCGAGTTCTGTGGTGCGCCGATGAATCTCGTGTTGCCCGCGACGTCGGCCGCGCCCGCGGCCGCCGATCCCGCGACGATCGCCTGGGTGAAGAACTGCAACGCGAAGATCATCGAGTTGACGACACCGAACAGCAGCACCGGCGAGATCGACGGCAGCGTCACGTGCCAAAACCGGCGGACCGGCCCGGCGCCGTCGAGTTCGGCGGCCTCGTACTGCTCCTGCGGCACATCGAGCAGCGCCGCCAGGATGATGATCATCAGCTCGCCCGAACCCCACATCACGAGCAGGGTCAGCGCGGGCTTCGACATCGCCGGATCGTTGAACCACAGGCCGCCGTCGATGCCGACCGCGCCGAGGAACGCGTTGACCGGTCCGTATTCCGGGTTGAACAGGAACACGAACGCCAGGGTCGCCGCGGCGGGCGGGGCCAGCGAAGGCAGGTAGCAGAGCGTCCGCACCAGGCCGACACCCGATTTGAGCCGGGAGATGATCGACGCCGTGCCGAGGGCGAACACCACACGGCAGAACGTCAGGACGATCACCAGCCACAGCGTGTTGTACGCGGCGGTGCCGACCAGCGGCTCGCTGGTGAACATGCGGATGTAGTTGTCGAAGCCGACGAATTCCGGCGCGTTGATCAGGTCGTAGCGGGTGAACGAGTAGTACACCGTGGCGATCAGCGGGTAGCCGAAGAAGATCAGGAACCCGAGCGTCGCCGGTGCGATGAAGTAGAAGACTGTGCGACGACGGCGTGCCGCGTTCCCCTTCCGCGTCCGGGTGGACGCGGAAGAGGAACCGACCGCCCTGGAATCCAGGGTCGTTGTCATGCGATCAGCCGCCGGCGCGTTTCTGGGCCAGCTCGTCGTTGATCTGCGCGTCGACCTGCTTGAGACCCGCGACCATGTCGGGGATGTTGCCCGCCTGCCACTTCTCCGCGAAGTCGTTGACGGCCTTGAGGTGCGCGTCGCCGATCGGCGTCGACGGGTTCGGCATCAGCTTCCCGCCGTTGTAGAGGTCGAGGAACGTCTTGAATTCCGGCGTGACCTCGAGCTTCGGGTCGGTCAGCGCGGCCTTGGTGCTCGGGACGTTCTTCAGCCCGTTCGACAGCTCGACCAGTGTCGAGGTGTCGAGGGTGACCTGCTTGATCAGTTCCCAGGCCGCGCCGGGGTTCTTGGCGCCCTTGGGGATCGCGATGATCGTGCCCGTGGTGAACGCGCCGCCGTAACGGTCCGGCTTGCTGTCGAGCACCGGCGGGGCCGCCGTGCCGAACTTCAGGGTGGGAGCCTGGTCCTTGATGAACGCGGTGCGGTACTCGCCGTCGATCATCATCGCGAGCTTGCCGCGCTGGAAACCGTGGTCCGCCGAGTACTCCTCGCCGAGGCCCGCCTTGAACTGCTCGACCTTGGCGTGGCCGCCGTAGAAGTCGACGAGCTGCTTCTGGAAGTCGAACATCGCCTTCCACTCGGGGCTGTCGGCCAGGTGCGACTGCCCGTCCGGGCCTAGGTAGGTGGCGCCGAAGTTCGGGGCCCAGTACTGCGCGTAGTTGGCGTAGAACGGCATCGACGGCAGGAAGCCCGCGGTCTTGATGGAGCCGTCCGGATTGAACTCGGTCAGCTTCTTGGTGGCCTCGAACAGTTCCGAGGTCGTCTTCGGCGGCGAGGTGATGCCCTTCGCCGCGAACATGTCCTTGTTGTAGTAGAAGCCGTAGACGTCGGCGAGCAGCGGCATGGCGCAGCGCTTGCCCTGGAACTCGGTGTAGCTGCGGACCGCGTCGGGAATCTGTGCCAGGTCGATCTTGTCGCGGTCGATGTAGGGCTTGAGATCCTGGAAGCTGCCCGTCGAGCACCACGCGCCGAGGTTGTCGGTGAAGAACGAGATCGCCACGTCCGGCGGGTTGCCACCGCGGATGGACTGGGTGATCTTGTCGTCGTCCTGCTGGCCTTCGTGCTTGATCTCGATGTTCGGGAACTTCGCCTTGAGCTTGTTGAGCCCGGCGGTGACCACGTTGTACTCGCGGTCGGTGAACTTGCTGTAGACGGTCAGCGTGAGCTTCGCGTCCGCGGCGGGGGCGGCCGCCGCGTCACCCGACCCGCCGTTCGGGCCGCTTGCCGCGCCCGAACAGGCGGACACCAAGGCGGCGACGGTGACCGCGCCGAGCACTATCGAGCCGCGCCAACGGCGGCCGCTTCTCCGAACCTGGGTCGTGGAACTCATGACCCTCCTCCTAGTTGGTTGGGGCGGGAGACGGTGGTTCTGTTCGTGAATCCGGGATAGCCACGATCGGGTTCGGCTCTCCCGCCCCGGACCGTCTCGGCCCGAGGAGCGAAGGGGTGTTGACGCCGAAGACGTCCCTGCGCACGGTGGCGAGCGCCGATTGGAGCGCACCCGCGCGGACCGCGTTGCCCTGCACCGAAGCGACCCCGACGGGGGTGCGGGGCAGGACCAGCTCGTGCAGCCTTTTCGCGACCAGGGCGGCGAATTCGTCACCACCGGCCCGGCTGGTGTCACCGGAAAGAAGCACGAGTTCGGGGTCGACGACCGCGATCAGGCTGGCCGCTCCGCCCGCGACACGGCGGGCGAGGTCGTCGAGGAAGGCTTCGTTCTCGCTTTCGCGGGCCTTGGCGACCGCGTCCGCGCCGGTCTCGGCGTCGATGCCGTGCGCGGCGGCGAGTTCGACGACCGCCGGGGACGCGACGAGGTCACCGAAACGATCTCCGGCGCGGGGCTTCTCGTTCGATGTGGCCACGGAAACCGGGTCGGGAACGCGCATCCAGTCGATCTCGCCGCCACCGCCGGTCGCGCCGCGCAACAGCCTGCGGCCGACCACCACCGCGCCACCGACGCCGTCGCTGAGCCAGATCATCACGAAGTCGTCGAGTCCGACGGCCTGGCCGACCGTCATCTCCACGATCGCGACGAGGTTGACGTCGTTCTCGATGGTGACCTCGACGCCGAGCTCCGCGCTGAGCCTGCGCGGCACGTCGAACCCGAGCCAGCCGGGGATGTGCGGCGCGGAGGAGAGCAAACCGGTGCGCGGGTCGAAGGCTCCCTGCGCGCCGATGACGACGTGGCGGAGATCGGTGGCGGCGAGCCCGGCGCTGTTCGCGACATGGGTGAGCGCCGCACCGAACGTGCCGACGACGTCCGCGCCCTCGTGTACCGGCACCGGGACCTGGTACTCGGCGAGTACCGCGCCCGTGACGTCCGCGACGACGAAATCGGCCTTCTGCGGTGTCAGGTCCACGGCCGCGACGTAGGCGACACCGCCGTTGACCTGCCAGAGCTGCGCCCTCGGGCCACGGCCGCCACCGCGCACGCCCGCCTTGGTGACGACGTCGTCCTGTTCGAGGCGGGTGAGCAGCTGCGCCGTCGCGGGCTTGGACAAGCCGATCGCGACCTCGAGCTCGGAGCGCGTCAGCGGGCCGTCCTTGAGGAGGACCTCGATGGCCGCGCGATCGTTGATCTCGCGCAGCATTCGCGGACTGCCGGCTCGCACTGGGGTTACTCCCGACTTCGTTAGGAAACTTTACAGACGGTTTCCGGGGACTGTAGTGAGCCGAGCCACAGCCGTCAACGGGGCCGGGAAACGGGGAGGTAACGCTTGCCGTGTCCCGCACAGTGGGTATGCATGGGCGCACCGAGCGTGGATGGCAGCCGTTCCAGTTCTTGACTGGTCATTCTTGAATGACTATTCTCAAACTCATGGCCCGACCACGCCAGTTCGACGAGACGACAGCGATCGAAGCCGCGGCGGCGGTCTTCCGGCAGCGGGGATACAACGCGACTTCAGTCGATCACCTCGTCGAGGCGACGGGTGTCCACCGGGGAAGCCTGTACGGCGCGTTCGGCAGCAAGCACGGCTTGTTCGCCCGGGCGCTGGAACACGTCACCGCGGACCGCGACGAGCAGCTCGACATCCTGCTGGTCGCACTGCTCGAACTGGCGCCCACCGACAAGCGGCTGCGCGCCCACGCACGGGCCGTCATCCAGGACCTCGGGACGACCCCCGACCAGCTGGGACGACGGCTGCTGGCCCGCGCCCGCGTGCAGGACACCGACGACGAAGGAGAAAAGACATGAGCAACAACCGGGTCACCATCAGCGGCGACCGGCTCGTGGTCGAACCCGTGGGGATCGACAAGGTCTGGTCATTCACCCGGCGGCTCGAATTCCCGCTCGCCCACGTCCGCGGCGCGACACACGACCCGGGGATGCGCGATGAGCCGAAGGGCTGGCGCGGACCGGGTCTCCGGATCCCCGGCAAACTCGCCGGCACCTTTCACGCCGACGGCGACCGGCAGTTCTGGAACGTCTCCGGATTCGACCGCACGGTCGTCATCACCCTCGACGAGGCCGAGGACTTCAACCGGCTCGTGCTCACGGTCGACGATCCCGCCGAGACCGTCACCGCCGTCAACAACGCGATCGCGGTCGCTTGAGTACATGAAGGCCCCCTTCCTTGCGCCTGGCGCAAGGAAGGGGGCCTTCATGTACTCGGCAAGGTGGGTTAGACGCCTGCCCAGGCCGCCAGCATCACGCGCGCGATCGAGGAGTTCCCCGGCAGCACCAGCTGCCGCGTCCCACCGGCGATCGGCGTCGGCACAGCGCCCGCGTTCCGCAGCTGACTGTTCGCGAAAGCGGCCCGCACCTCCTCGCGCGAAACCCAGAACGCCTCTTCGATCTCGTCCTCCGCGGGCACCAGCGGAGCGGAGATGTCGGCCCTGGCGGCGAAGCCGAGCATGATCGACCGCGGGAACGGCCACGGCTGGCTGCCGAGGTAGCGCACGTCGCGCACCTCGACGCCGACCTCTTCGCGGATCTCCCGCTCGACACAGCCTTCGAGCGACTCCCCCGCCTCGACGAAACCGGCGAGGATCGAGTACCGGTCCGGCGGCCAGATCGGCTGCCGGGCCAGCAGGACATGCTCGCCGTTGACACCGGCGTCGTCGTGCACGAGGCAGATCACGGCCGGGTCGGTGCGCGGGTACTCCTCCCGGCCGCAGCCGGTGCATTTGCTCGCCCAGCCCAGCTGGACCAGCTCGGTCGGGCTTCCGCAGCGCGTGCAGAACTTCGCCTGCCGCCGCCAGGCCTGCAGCGCCTGCGCGGTGGTGAACAGCCCGGCCGACGTGTCGTCGAGCAGGTCGCCGTAGCCGCGCAGGTCGACCCAGATCTCGCCTTCGTGCCGGGCGACCTGTTCCACGACGCCCCAGCTGCCCGCCATTTCGACGGTCTCGGTCTCCCCCGCGGGGTGGCCGGGCAGCGACCAGTAGTCGGTGCCCTGCCACTCCCCCAGGAAGACCGCGTCGGCCGGCGGCTCGGCGCCGAAGTCCTGCGACTTGCGGGTCGCGAGCGTGCCGGAACCCTCCACCACCGGAGTGCGCGCGTGCTCGTCGAGCAGCACGACGCGCGCGTTCGGCCAGCGCTCGGCGAGCCTGTCCGGGTTGGTACGCAAGGACTCCTGACGATCCGCGGTGGAGCGCGAAAGCGTCGGGAGCGCCCCTAACCCGAACGGCGTCTCCATCAGGCTGTTCCTTCCGCGAGTGTGCGCGCCACCGCGATCGCGTCGCCAGGGCGCGGCATATGACAAGCACTCACGACTCGGCAAAAGGCGCCCTGCCGCCACGATCGCGGAGCCTGACGGCCGGAGCGCGCTCTTTGGCTCACTCGGGTGCCACGAGTCAGGACCACGAATGGCCTCCTTCGTGCCTCATTCGGCCGGCTCTCCGACGGTCACGTCGCCCAGCGCCGTCAGCTTCGGTGCGAGGACATCGGCGTCGCCGACGACGACCCCGGTGAACCGCTTGGGCGCGAAGAACTCCAGCGCGGCGTTCGCCACGTCTCCGGCGGTGACCGCGGCGAGGCGCTCCGGATGCCCGGCGAGCCATTCGACGCCCAGCCCCGTCGCGGCGAGCGCGGACAGCTGCGCGGCCAGGCCCCCTTGCGACGACGCGGCCGTGACCAGCGAACCGATCGCGTACTGGCGCACCGACTCGACCTCTTCGGCGGTCGGCGGCACGAGACCGAGCCTGGCCAGCTCGTACCGCGTCTCCATGAGCGCGGCGGCGGTCGCGTCGGTCGCGGTGTCCGCGTCGACGTTCACCACGGCGGTCTGGTCGGTGAACTCGAATCCGGAGTGCGCGCTGTAGGTGTAACCCTTGTCCTCACGGATGTTCTCGACCAGCCGCGAGGAGAAGTACCCGCCGTAGACGAGGTTCGCCAGCTGCAGCGCCGGGTACCGCGGATCCGTGCGCGACACGGTCTGCGCGGACAGCCGGATCTGCGACTGCACGGCACCGGCCCGCGGCACCAGCAGGACATTGCCGCCGACGAGGTCGGGCAGTGCGGGCAGGCGGACGGCGGAACGGTCCGAAACCCAGCCGCCGAACGCCTTCTCCAGGTCGCCGATGACGGTCTCGGGGTCGATGTCGCCGACGATCACCAGCACGGATCCCCGCGGCAGCACCGAAGCCCGGTGCAACGCGCGGACCTGGTCCGGCGTCACGACGGCCACGTCTTCGGCCTGCGGAACCTCGCGCACCGCGGGGTGGTCGCCGTAGCGGTGCTTCTGCAGCGCCTCACGGGCGATCGTCCTCGGCTGCGTGCGGGAGACGGCGATCCGCTCGATGAGCCGCTCGCGTTCCCGCTCGACCTCGGCGTCCGCGTACGACGCGCCGGTGAGCGCGTCGGCGAGGACGTCGAGCATCGTCGGCAGGCCGTCGGCCAGCGAGGTGCCGGTGATGACCAGGCGCTCCGGGTCGACGCCGGACGCGAGGTCGCCGCCGATCAGCGCCAGATCCGCGTCGATCTCGATGCGGTCGCGGCGGGCGGTGCCGGTCAGCAGGGTTTCGGCCAGCACCTCGGCGGTGGCCGGGTGCAGCTTGTCCTCACCGGCGAACGGGATCCAGACGCGCAGCTCGACCAGCGGCACGGTGGCCTTGCGGACGGCGAGCACCCGCAGCCCGTTGCCCAGCGTGGTGTCCACATGGGACAGATCGGCGGCGGCGCGTTGCGTCCCCAGCGACGGGACCGGACGCGGCCCGGCGGCCGTGCGGCCGATCTCCTCGGCGGTGCGGTGCGGTGCGCTCACTGCTCGGAACCTTCCTGATCGGAATCGGCCTGCTCGGAATCAGCGCTGCCGGGGCGGATGACGAGGACGGCGCGCGAGTCCGGCCGCAGCGCCTTCGCCGCCGCCGAAACGGCTTCCGCGGTGACCGCCGACATCTTCTCGGCGAGCCGGTACACCAGCGACGCGTCGCCGTAGAGCAGCTCGAACGAGCCGAGCGCCAGCGTGCGGGACACCAGCTTGTCGTGCTCGGAGTGCAGGCTCGCGGCCCAGCGCGCGGTGACCTTCTTGAGCTCCTGGTCCTCCGGCGGCGTGGCCGCCAGCTTCTCCAGCTCCTCGTCCAGCGCGGCGAGGACCTGGTCGGTGCTCACCTCGTGCGGGTGGATCGCGGTGATGGTGAACGTGTCCGGATCGCGCGCCTCGAACGGGCCGAACAGCCCGGCGCCCGCGCCGATGTCGACGACCAGCGGCTCGCGGTGCACCAGCCGCTGCTGCAGCCGGGAGCCGTCGCCGTCGGTCAGCACGCCGGCGAGCACGAGGTTCGCCAGGTAGCCGTCGAGGTCGTTGATCGGGTCCGGCATGCGGTAGCCGACGCCGACCGCGGGCAGCGGGGCGTGCGGGTCGACGTGCTCGCCGCGCAGTTCGCCCTCGGGGGCGGGCTCGGCGAACGACGGGCGCTCCGGCGCGGGCCGGTGCGGCACGTCGCCGAAGTGCTTCTCGACCAGCTCGCGGGCCTCCTCGACGGTGAAGTCACCGGCGACGGTCAGCACCGCGTTCGCGGGCGAGTAGTAGGTGTCGAAGAAGGCGGCGCAGTCGTCCAAGGTGGCCTGTTCGAGATCCTCGAAACCGCCGTAACCGTTGTGCGCGTTGGGGAACGTGGAGTACAGCACCGGCGGGAGCAGGATCCACGGGAACCCGCCGTACGGCCGGTTCAGCACGTTGAGGCGGATCTCCTCCTTGACCACGTCGATCTGGTTGGCCAGGTTCTCCTGCGTCAGCTTCGGCGCCCGCATCCTGTCCGCTTCGAGGAACAGGGCGCGCTCGAGAGCCGCGGCGGGGAGGACCTCGAAGTAGTCCGTGTAGTCCGGATGGGTGGAGCCGTTGAAGCTGCCACCACTCGACTGGACGTACCGGAAGTGCGCGAGCTTCTCCAGGCTCTCGCTCCCCTGGAACATCAAATGCTCGAAGAGGTGCGCGAAACCGGTGCGCCCTTCGGGCTCGGAACGGAAGCCCACGTCGTAGTGGACGCTGACACCCACCACCGGAGCGGTCGCGTCGGGCGCGAGCACCACACGCAGACCGTTGTCGAGGGTGAATCGGACAAGCTCGGGATCGGCCATGCGCACCACCCTACGGGCTACTCAGGCCTCCAGGCGACGACCCTGGCGGGTCGCGGCGAAGGTTCCCACTAGCGCGGCGGTGAAGTCGCTCACCCGCGCGATCGGGACTTCGCCGTCGTCTTCCCTGCCGTACCAGTAGATCTTGGGCGGCCCCTTGAGCCCGGCGAATCCGGCGACCCACTGTTCTTGTTCGCCGAGAGCGAGCGCGTACGGCAGCGCACGGGAAAGGAGCACCTCCCGTTCGAGCTTCGGGACGGCCGTCGCCTTGGTCGCCAGCAGCGCGTCGCGGACGCCGAGCAGCCGCCGGTGCAGTACGACACCGGCGCCGGTGCGCACCGGCAGCCACCGGGCGGCGACGGCGAGTACCGCGCCCGCGGCGATGACGATCAGCCCGAGCTGGGCGTAGCCGACGGTCAAGGCCAGCAGGACGGTGAGGAACAGACCGTAAAGGCAGATCCGCAGGCCGACGCGCGGCAGCCTGCCCGGGAGCCGCGAGTACCAGCGGCGCTCGACGACACTGTCGTCCAGCGCGGCCCGCACCGATTCGACGCCGATCCGCGCGGACTGGATCTCCGACAGCAGCACCGACTCGCTCTCGCCGGGCAGAAGGAGATCGAACACGGCGCGTTCGTAAGTGGTCAGCTGCTCGTCCGGCGAATTACGGCGGACGAGCCGCCAGGTGGTCAGCTCGCCGGGCTCCTCACTCACCCAGAGGTAGTTCCGGACCGCGAGGTCGACGACCGTGGCGGCCAGGTCGACGGCGTCGGCGCGGCCCGAGAGCACGGTCCCGACCTGTCCGGGAAGCACGCCGTCGGGTGACGAGAACGCGGCCTGGTCGTCCTTCCCGGTGAGCAGCCGGACCGGGAGCGCGTCGCCCGGGTGCCTGTCCCGCCTCCGCAGCAGGGCCAGCCCGGCAGCGGCCGCGACCAGCACGAGCGCGAAGCCGCCCCATGCCCAGCCGACCGGGGCGGTGAGCACGAACGCCCCGGCGAAGGTCTTCGACGGCTCCAGGCGCGCGTTCGCCGGGACGGTGCCGCCGGGCAGTTCGACCGAGATCTCCATCCGCTGCCCCGGCGCGAGGTTCTGCTGGCCGAACCGGGTCAGCCCGGAATGCGCGATCTGGGCTGTCGTGCAGTGCGCGCGTGATCCCTCGGGCCCGGCGTAACAGGTGACCGCGTTCGGGATGGACGGAGCGGCGAAGCTCGCGCGTACCAGTTCGAGCCGGGCGTCCCAGCCGCCCGCGAGCTGCCAGCTCACCCTGGTCAAGCCGTCGGCTTCGGCGACCGCACCGTCCACTGTGTACCGGACGATCGAGGTGCCGCCCTTGAGCTTGACGGTGAACTCTTCTTCGGTCAGCTCGGCGTTGCCCGCCCCCTCGATGACGACGTCACGGATGCCGATGATCCGGTCGCGGTCGCGCGGGGCGGCCGTGCGGAGCGGGATCCGGCGGGTCATTGTCGCCTCGCTCGGCACGGACACCGCTTCGACGACCGTGAGGGCGCCGTCGCGTTCCACCTTGAGCGAGATCTCCGCGCTGTTCGGGAGTGAGGGCAGTTGCGGTTCGCTCTGCGCTCCCGCCGGCGCCGCACCCAGCACCAGCAGGAGACCGACCAGCAAGCAGATCTTCACGTCAGGCGGGGACCGGTTCCGGGCGAAGCGAGCGCAGATGCCCGGATTCGGCGAGCAGACCGTCCAAAGCGGACAGGAACGACGGCAGATGCGCGGCGAACCGGCGCAGATCCCGATCGCCTTCGAGCCCGCCGAACCAGTACAGCCCGGCCGAACCGTCCGCCGACGGGTCGAGCCCCTCGAACGTCCGTAGCCAATGCTCGGTGTCGCCGAGCACGATGGCGTACGGCAGCGACCGGGAGAACACCATTTCCCGGTCCCCCAGCGGAATGTCGGCGACCTTGACGGTGTGCAGGTATTCGAGCAGCCCGCGTACCTGGCCGACCAGACGCCTGCCGCGCGAAGTGCGCGGCGGCACCCACGAGGCACCCAGCAGCGTCGCGATCCCGGCGAGCGCGACCGCGACACCGAGCAGCGCGTGGCCTGCTGTGAAGGTCAGGACGACCGTGGCCACGAGTCCGAGCGCGATCAGCCCGATACCCGCCCACGTGGGTTTGCCCTTGCCCTTGTCCGGGCGCCGCGAGAACCAGCCCCTGCGCACGACGTCGGCGTACATCGCCTCGCCCGCGACACGGAGATCGACGGTGCCGCGGCCGCGGAGTTCCGACAGCAGCACGGAATCGGTGCCCTCGGGCAGGAGCGCCGTGTAGATCTCGCGCTCGAAGGCGGCGAGGTGCTCGTCCGGCGCGTTGCGACGCGCGATCTGCCAATCGACCGTGCCGGCGCCGCGGACTTCGGCGATCCACAGGTAGTTGCGGACCGCGAGGTCGACCACCGTCCCGCTGACGTCCACGACGTCGACCGTCTCGTCGACGACCGTCCCGACCTGTCCGGGCAGGACACCGTCCGGCGAGGCGAAGGACACCCGATCGCCTTCCCGCATGAGGACGTCGACCGGGCCGGTGCCCGCGGCGAGCGCGCCCCGGTCACGACGGCGCAGCAGCCAGACGGCGAGCGCGCCGAGGATCAGGAACAGGGCCAGCGCCCCGAATCCGATACCGGCGACGGTGGTGAGGGCGAAGGCGCCACCGACCGAGGCGAGCTGCTCGAAGCGCGCGTTCGCGGGCACCGTGCCCGCCGGGAGCTGCACGGCGAGGTCGACCCGTTCGCCCGGCGCGAGCTTGTCCTGCTCGATGCGGACGACGCCGCTGTGGTCGGTCTCCGCGAGCGAACACTGCCGGTCCGAACCGAGCGGCCCGGCGAAACAGTCCACTGTGGGCGTTTCGCGCGTCGGCGCGCTGAACGACGCGGACACGCGGGACAGTTCGCCGTCCCAGCCGCTCGCGACCTGCCAGCGCACCTGCTGGGCGCCGTTGACGTCCGCGACCGCACCGTCCACTTTGTACTTGAGGGTGGACGCGCCGCCGTCGAAGGTGGCGACCAGCTGTTCGCCGTTCGGCTCCGCCTTGCCCGCGCCCTCGACCGAGACGTCACGGATCCCGTAGACGCGGTCCTGCTCTTCACCCGCGGGAACCTTCAACGGGATCCGGCGCACCAGATGCTGTCCACCCGGGACGGTCACCTGCTCGGTGATCGACAGCGAACCGTCGCGTTCCACCTTCACCGCGACATTCGCGGCCGCTCCGCTCGGTGGCTGGAGCAGCCCGAGCTGACCGCGCGCGCCGAGCGGCGGCGGCTTCGGCAGCTGTGGCGCGTTCGTCAGCGAAGGGCCCGCTCCGGGCGCCTCCGGAACGTTCGTATCCGACGGCGGGGCCATCAAGGCCGAGCTCGCCGCGACGGCCACGACCGCCGTCCCCCATTTCGTCAACACAGCCACACACTCTAGGGCAGCCGATCTATGCTGACCGCCGAAACGCCGAATCCGCCACCTGGGCGAACGGCGTTGCCGAACCGCATGGGGGATCCACTCGATGAACCAGCAGCCGCCCGGCCCGCCTGATCCGCGGCGCCGGCCGACTCCGCCACCGCCACGGCAGCCACCCCGGCCGCCGCAGGGCGGCCGTCCGCTCCCACCACAGGGCGGCCGTCCGCTCCCGCCGCCGGGAGCGCGTCCGCTTCCGCCGCGCGGAGGCCCGCCGATGCCACCGCCGAACCGGCCGGGCCCCGTCCCGCCCGGTCGTCCGCCGGTTTCCCGGCCGACGCCGGTCCCGCCGCCGTTCCGGCCGGGTCCGCCGAGCGGTGGCATGCCGCTGCCCCCGCCGGGCGCGGCACCGCTTCCGCCGCCGCAGATCGGTGCGCCGGTCCCGTTCCGGCCCGGTGCCGCCGGCCCGCCTCAGCTTCCATACGGTCCGCGTTTCGCCCAGCCCGCTTTCGCGCCCTACGGGGGATATCAAGCCAAGAAGTCGAACGGCGGGGTCATCGCGGCGGTCGCGATCGTGGCCGTGATGGCGGTCATGGGCGGGCTGCTCATGGTGATCACCATCGCGAACGGCAACTCGAAACACACGGCGGACGTCGGCTACTCGAGCTATTCGGAAACCTCCACTTCGGACTACACGACGACCACGTCCAGCGACACGGCGTCGTCGACGACGACGACCACCGATTCGCGTGATTCGACCGGCACACGTGAGACGTCGGCCGGCTCCACCCGGGAGACGTCCGCCAGCCGTGCCCCGTCCGGCCCGCAACCGCACCACAAACTGGCGGACAACCCGCTGTGGCTCGATTCCGAAGTCGGCCTGCCGAACCAGCCGTGCAACCTCTCGCGCTGGGCGAACAACCCGGACGCGGCGGCGGCCTTCTTCGAAAGCGCGCGGCCCTGCCTGGACAGCGTTTGGCAGCAGGTCATGAACTACTCGAAACTGCCGTTCCGGGTCCCGACCGTGAAGTACCCGTCCGGCAAGAACTGGTCGAGCCCGTGCGGTGACGCCAGCGGCGGCTCGGTGGCGGCGTTCTACTGCTCGCAGAACGAGACGCTGTACATGCCGTACGAAGGCCTTCAAGTGCCTCAGTACGGCAACCGGCCCGGGGTCTACCTGGCGGTCTTCGCCCACGAGTACGCGCATCACATCCAGGCGCTTTCGGGGATCTCGGAGGCCTATTGGGACGCACGGTACGAAGCGGGCACCGACTCGGCGGCGGGTCTGGAGATGTCGCGGCGCAACGAGCTTTCGGCGCAGTGTCTCTCCGGGACGTTCCTGGGCTCGACGGTGGGGCGCGGCGGCTCGGTCGATCAGACGATGTACCGCGACGCCTGGCAGACACAGGACCGCGGCGACCACAACGGCGGCCCGCGCGACCACGGCTCCGACGCGCACGCGGCCTCGTGGTGGCAGCACGGCGCGCAGAAGAACCGGATGTTCCAGTGCAATACGTGGGCGGCGAAGTCGGCCGACGTTTCCTGACCCGCGCTGGGGTTTTCGACTGTCAGCCTGGAGGTGCGAAGGGGTTCTCCGGAGCCGGTTCCGGGGGTGTCTCCGGCTGGGCGACCGGTGCGGGTGCTTGCGGATAAGGCTGCGGATAGGACTGTCCGGCAGGCGGCCCGTACTGGACCGCGGGCTGCAACTTCGCCTGATCCCGCCGCCGTCGCTCGGCCAGCACCGCCGACAGGTACGCCCAGGACGGCACCCCCGGTGGCACCGGAGCCCCGATCTCCGCCGCGACCTGCTGCGCAAGCCCGTACCCGAGCGCTTCGGCCGCCTCCGGGCGAAGCTCACTCGTGCGGCTCAGGTACTGGCGGACGGCCAGCGCGAGATCGTTCGGCAGCCGGGTCAGGTCCAGCTGCGAAGCCCAGTACGCCAGCTGCGGCGGCATCCCGACGTACGGCGTCCGCGACGCGGGCATGCGTTCCCGGATCACCAGCGTGCCCGCCAGGTAGTCGCCGACACGGCGGCCGTTGGGCGACAGCAGCGACGTGACCACCGCCACGACGCCGAGCATGCCCAGCGCCCAGAAGTCGACGAAGAAGCCGGCGAGCCCGCGGACCAGCGCGTGCCGGAACCGCACCGGGCCGCCGTCGGTGCGGACCACCCGCAGGCCGAGCGCCATCTTCCCGAGCGTGCGGCCGCGGCTCAGTGTCTCGAAGATCACCGGGTAGCCGACCATGATCAGCACGACGGTCACCAGGAACAGGGTCAGCGCCAGCGCCTCGTCACCGAACACGGCGACCTGGCTCAAAACCAGCATCGCGACGAACAGGGCGATCAGCTGGAGGGCGACGTCGACCATCATGGCGAGCCCGCGGCTGGCCAGTTTCGCCGCGCGCACGTCCAGGACGACGGCCTCGCCGGTGACGAGTTCGGACTCTTGTTCCACCTGGCAAGCGTAGTGACGAATAGGCTGGGCGACCAAGGACGATCGCCGGGAGGGCTCCGAGTTGGACGTGGACGTGTTCGTCGCCGCGCACCAGGCCGAATGGAACCGGCTGCGTGACCTCGTCGGCCGCGCCGGGAAACTCAGCGGCCCGGACGCCGACGAGCTGGTGACGCTGTACCAGCGCGTCGCGACGCATCTTTCGATCATCCGCTCGGTCGCGCCCGACCCGGTGCTCGTCGCGCAGCTGTCCGGTCTGGTCGCGAAGGCGCGCTCGGCCGTCACGGGTTCGCACAGCCCCGCGTGGCGCGAGGTCGGCCTCTTCTTCACCCATCGGTTCCCGGCGGCGCTGTACCTGAGCCGGCGCTGGTGGCTGGCGTCGGCGGCGGCGTCGATCGCGGTGATGGCGATCGCGGCGGTGTGGATCGCCGGAGACCCGCAGGTGCTCGCGTCGCTGGCCTCGCCAGAGGAGTTCAAGGAACTGACCGCGCCGGGTGGGAAGTACGAGACGTACTACTCGTCCGATCCCGCGGGTTCCTTCGCCGCGCGCGTCTGGACCAACAACGCGTGGGTGGCCGCGACCTGCCTGTTCCTCGGCGTGGTGCTGGGCGTCCCGGTGATCTACGCGCTCTGGGCGAACTCCCTGAACCTCGCGATCGGCGCGGCGCTGATGTCCTCGGCCGGGCGGCTCGACGTGTTCTTCGGGCTGATCCTGCCCCACGGCCTGCTGGAGCTGACCGCGGTGTTCGTCGCGGCCGGGACGGGGCTGAAACTCGGCTGGACGGTCATCGACCCGGGACGCCGCTCCCGGACGGCGGCGCTCGGCGAACAGGGACGATCGGTCGTGGTGATGGCGCTGGGGCTGACCGTCGTACTGCTGATCTCCGGCGTGATCGAGGGTTTCGTGACCCCGTCGGGCCTGCCGACCTGGGCCCGGATCGGAATCGGAGTAATCGCCGAGGTCGCGTTCTTACTTTACGTGTTCGTCGTCGGGCGCCGCGCCGCGAAAACGGGCGAAGTGGGTGATGTCGACTGGCGATACGCTGGAGATTCTCGACCGGAAGCGGGCTGACCTGGGAAGTCGTGAGTGGCGATTCGGGTTGGAGCCGTCCCTGTCTTAGGTACCTATTGCTGATGCACGGGTGGCGGTGTCGCGTGACTGGATGGACGACACACGTGATCAGACGGACGACACGCGTGTCGTCCGTCTGATCACGTGTGTCGTCCTCTCAAACACGCACAACCGCCGAAACGGCACAGGTGCCCCTTCAGCAGGTGCAACTGCCCTCGAACGTGATGCTGTTCCCGTCCTCCAGGCTCGCGCTGCCCGTGAACCGGATCTCGAACTCGCCCGGTTCGGTCAGGACGATCTTCGGGCTCGTCGCCGAACCGTCGGCGCCGGTCTTGGCCGTCGCCGTCTCGGCGCCGCCTTCGAAGACCAGCACGTTCTTCGGCCGTGCCGCGCGGACGAAGAAGTTCACCGGCACGTCGGCCGCGGGCTGGCCGTTCTCCCCGATCACGCGCACCACGAACGGCTGGCCGGGCGTCTTCGTGGACAGCCGCTGCCCGTTCCCCGACAGGATCGCGAGCGTCCGTACCCCGGCCGCCCAGGTGTTGGACAGTCCTGGCAGGGAACAGACCTCCTGGTACAGACGTGCTCCGACGGTCGGCGCCTCCGCGGTCAGGCAGCGCGCGGTCGCCACGTTCGCCAGCAGCACCAGCCCGGGCAGCCCGGCGTTGCGGCGCCACTGCTGGTGCCGGTCCTTGCCGTCGCACGCCGCGAGTTTGACGCCCACCCCGTCGACGGGGCTGATCGCCGCCAGGCACTGTCCACTCGCGACATGCTTGTACGACAGCGCCGCCTTGTCGTACACCCATTGCGCGTTGGCGTCCTTCGCGTCGGAGAGGGCGAGCTTGCCGTCGGCCGCGGCCAAGGAGACGGTCCCGCCCCCGTCGGCGAGGTGGACGGGTGCCCCGGCGGGCTGTGCGGAAGCGGGTGACACGAGCAGCACCGCCGGAAGCACCGCGAAGAACAGCACGAGCTTGCGCAAACCTGGCCCCAATCCCGTCGGTCCGGATCTCCTTCCGAGCTAACCGCCCGCGCCCCCGGCCGCCAACCAGCACCACTCCATCGGGTTCAGTTGAGCGACGTCACAGCCGTCCGGCCGCCTTCAGCGCGAGATACCGGTCCGCCAGTCGCGGCGGCAGCTCCTCGGGTACGGCGTCGACGACCTCGACCCCGTGCCGCGCCAGCCGCGCGGTGACCTGGCGCCGTTCGGCCAGCACGCGCTCGGCCGCCGCCGCGTCGTAGACGGCCTCCGCGTCGCCACGGCCCGCCGCCATCTCGGCGACCCGGGGGTCCGCCACCGAAGCGATCATCAGCTGGTGCCGGGAGGTCAGCTTCGACAGCACCGGGAACAGGCCTTCTTCCAGCGGCGCCGCGTCCAGCCCGGTCAGGAGGACGACCAGCGCGCGCCGCCGGGTCCGCCGCAGCACCTCCGCGACCATTCCCCGCGCGTCGGTCTCGACCAGCGACGGTTCGAGCGGCGCCATCGCGTTCACCAAGGCGGGCAACAGATCCGCCGATCCCTGGACCGCCGCGTGGACCTGCCGGTCGTAAGCGAGAAGGTCGACGCGGTCACCCGCCCGCGCGGCGAGCACGGCCAGCAGGAGGGCCGCGTCCATCGCCGCGTCGAGGCGCGGCGCGTCCCCGACCCGGCCCGCCGAAACGCGGCCGGTGTCGAGCACCAGCACCACGTGCCGGTCGCGTTCCGGACGCCAGGTCCGCACCATGACGTCGGACGCGCGCGCCGAAGCCCGCCAGTCGATCGACCGGACGTCGTCGCCGATCACGTATTCGCGCAGCGAATCGAATTCCGTGCCCTGGCCCCGGATCAGCACCGCGTTGCGGCCGTCGAGCTGCTGCAGCCGCGCCAGCCGCGACGGCAGATGCTTGCGGCTGTGGAACGGCGGCAGCACCCGCACGGTCCACGGCACGTCGTGCGAACCCTGCCGGGCGGCGAGCCCCAGCGGCCCGGTCGACCGGACGGTGACCCTGACCGCCGTCCGGTCACCGCGACGGGTCGGCAGGAGCCGCGTGGTCACGACACGGCGTTCACCCGCGGGCAGCGTCAGGCGATGCCGGTCGTCCGCGCCGGCGCTGGGCGGCCAGGCGTCGCGAAGCCACGCGCGCACCGGGCGGCCGCCGGGGTTGGCCACGGTCAGCGTGACCTCGCACTCCTCCCCCAGCCGCACGGACGTCGCGCCGGACCGCGCGAACTGAAGCCGGCGCACGCTCCCGGCGAGCAGGAGATCCAGCGCCACCAACAGAAGCAGTACCGCCGCGGCGAGCCCGATCCCGGCCCAGGAGGGCAGCAGGAAACCGACCACCGGCGCCGCGAGGAGCGCCAGCAGCCCGAGCCGCCCGGTGACGGCCATCAGCGCGGAACGGGCACGGACGCGAGGACGCGGTCCAGCACGCCGTCGGCGGTCGCGCCTTCGAGTTCGGCCTCCGGCCGCAGGTCGAGGCGGTGCCGCAAAGACGGCCGTGCCAAGGCTTTGACGTCGTCCGGGGTGGCGTAGTCCCGGCCCGCGAGCCACGCCCACGCCCGGGTCGCCGCCAGCAGCGCGGTCGCGCCACGCGGGGAGACGCCGAGCCGCACGGACGGCATCGACCGCGTCGCCCGGCAGACGTCGACGATGTAGGCGAGCACCTCGGGGCGCACGGTGACCCCGGCGACGGCGCGCCGCGCGGCGTCGAGCTGGGCGATCCCGGCGACCGGCGTGACCCCGGCCGCGCCGAGGTCACGCGGGTCGAAACCCTGCGCGTGCCGGGAAAGGATGCCGAATTCGTCCTCGCGGGACGGCATCGGCATGGTCAGCTTCAGCAGGAACCGGTCCAGCTGCGCCTCGGGCAACGGGTACGTGCCTTCGTATTCGACCGGGTTCTGCGTCGCGATGACGATGAACGGGTCGGGCAGCGGCCGCGTCTTGCCGTCGCTGGAGACCTGTCGCTCTTCCATCGCCTCCAGCAGCGAAGACTGCGTTTTCGGCGGGGTGCGGTTGATCTCGTCGGCCAGCAGCAGGTTCGTGAACACCGGGCCCTCGCGGAAGGAGAACTCGCCGCTGTGCGCGTCGTAGACGATCGAACCGGTGATGTCGCCCGGCATGAGGTCGGGTGTGAACTGCACCCGGGTCGTCTCCAGGTCCAGCGCGGCCGCCAACGCCCGCACCAGCAACGTCTTCGCCACCCCGGGCACGCCTTCGAGCAGCACGTGTCCCCGGCACAGCAACGCGATGATGAGCCCGGTGACGGCCGCGTCGTTGCCCACCACGGCCTTTCCGACCTCGGCGCGCAGGGCGATCAGCGCCGCCCGGGCATCGGCCGCACCGTCCATACTGGACTGCTCGCTACTCAAGACCGCTCCACCTCTCGTTCCACGACATCGAGTCCGTCCGCCAGCCGCACCAGCGCGGCGTCGTCCGCGGGCGGGTCCCCGTACAACAGCGCGCCGATCTCGGCGGGCGCCCGGCCGGTCCGCGCGGCGACGGACTCCACCAATGCGGCCGGTTCGGCGTCACGGGTGAGCCCCAGCAACGGCCGGAGCCGGGCGCGGGCCGCCTCACGCAAGGTCTCCCCGGCGTGCGCGGCGGCCTTCGCCTTGCGATACAACCGAGCCCGTCCCTCGGTGGCCTCGGCCGCGCGGACCACGACCGGGATCGGCTCGGTCACCACCGGGCCCAACCGCCGCGAGCGCCACAGTGCCAGCAGTACCACCGCGACCCCGGCCTGCAACGCCGCGTACGACCAGCCTGCCGGGATCAGTTCGGACAGCGGCTTCTTCGCGGTCTCCAGCGACGGGTCGGTGGCCGTCGGCAGGTACCAGACGAGCCGCTCGTGCTTACCGAGCACCCGCATCGCCAGCGCCGCGTTGCCCTCGTCGGCCAGCCACTCGTTGGTCAGCGGGGCCGGGGTGCCGAGCACGGTCACCGTCCCTTGTGGACCGGGGACTTCGAGATACGAACCGCCGTAGCAGTCCAGCGCCCGTGGCTGCGTGGCGGAATACTTCAGGCCGCCCATCGTCGCGCTCCCCGCCGCGACGGGATCCGCGGCCTCGCACTCGGGCGCGCGGGTCTCGGTCTCGACCTGGCCGCTTACCCGCACCCCGGGAAGGACTTCCTCGACCGTGCCGGAGCCCGGCTGCACCAGCACGACGTGCTCGGCGCTCTGCCGGATCTCCGCGAAGGCGCTCTTGGGCACGTACTCGGGCTTGGTGATCAAGACCGTCGCGTCCCTCGCGACGCCCTTGGCCTCGGCGGCGGTGCGCACGATCGGGATCTTGACGCCTTCCCGTTCCAGCAAGGTCGCCAGCGCGCGGCCGCCGCCGGGCTCGTAGGAACCCGGTTCGAGCGCGCCGGTGGTCTGCTCGCCCCGGAAGAGCACGAGCAGCGTGCCGGTCAGCACGATCAGGAGGACGACCGCGAGCGGGAGCCGCACCCCGCGCCAGATCCGGCGGGCGTCGGGCGAAACCGAGGTCATCCGGCCGCCAAGGCGACGGGCCTGGCACGACGGCAACGTTCGTCCAAATCGGACAGTGACCGATAGCCGTCCGCCGTGGCCGGGATACCGCCGTAGTGGACGTCGTCGAACAACCGGGCGCCGGCGCGCAGGGGCACGGCGAGGTCGGGAAGCAGCCGTCCGGCTTCGATGGCGGCCTCGTCGGCGGTCCGCCCGGACTTCTCGTCCAGCAGCGCCCGTTCCTCCAAGGACCGCACCACGGCACGGAACCGCTCACGGACGGCGTCGTCGAAGTCGCCTCGCGACGCGGCTTCCTCGGCCGCCTTGCGGTGTTCGCCGGAGGCCTTGCGCTGCCCCGCGAACACGGCTCGCCCGCTTTTGGCCGACGTCGCCAAGGGCCCGGACTTCAACCGGATCACCACGACCAGCACGATCAGCACGACGGCCAGCAGCACCACGGCGAAGATCCCGCCGGGCACGACACCGTCGACCGTTTCGAGGAAGCCCAGCAGTTTCTCGACCACCCAGCTGAACGCCTCGGACAGCCAGCTCGGCCTCGCGGCCTGATAGGCCTGTCCCGAAAGCTCCTCGGCGGCGCGCAGCCGGGCGGTGTCCCGGTCGATGTCGACCGGGACTTCAGCGAGGAAGCGCGTCACCATGCCTGAGGCGGGGGCGGCGTCTGGATCCCGGCCGCACGGGCCAGCTCGATGTCCATCCCCTCACGGCGCATCCGCTGGTCGATGTAGAGGATCACGGTGACCAGCGCGCTGAACGGGCCGACGATCGTCTGCGCAATCACCGTGCCCACCGACTGCAGGATCAGGTCACCGGTCGACGGGATGTACACCTGGTCCAGATTGCCGAAGATGGACAGGAAGGCGCTGAAGCTGAACGGAATCGTGATGATCGACGCCAGGAACGACGAGATCACGTACGCCAGCAACAGGATTCCGAAGACCCGCCAGAACATGCCCGAGACCAGCTTCACCGACCGGCGGAACGCCTCCATCACGGTGCCGCGTTCGAGGATGAACGCCGGGCTGGCCAGCGCCCAGAAGGTGTAGGGGATGATCGCGGGAAGCAGGCAGAAGATCGCCCCGACCAGGATCGCCAGCGTGTAGAGCACGGTCAGCCCGAGCAGCGGCAGAAGCCGCGGCGCCGCCTCCTTCGCGGCCTCTTTGAACGTGACCGGTTTGCCCAGGACGGCCTTGCCCATCAGGACGGTCAGGAATCCGGTCAGGACGGTCGTCCCGAGCAGGGTGGCGACAAGGGTGATGAACGACGTCGCCAGCGTCCCGCCCAGGATGCCGAGCATCTGGTTCATCAGTTCCTGATCGGTGGCCGCCGGGCCGAGATCGCGGATCTGTTCGAGGTCGGCGGTGGTGTCGACCAGCAGCAGCCCGACCAGGTTGATGGCCGCGGTGAACACGGCGGTGACCGCGGCCGCACCGAAGACCATCCGCCAGTACTTGCGCATGGCCGTGACCGCGCCGTCGAGGATGTCGGTCAGGTTCAGCGGGCGCAGCGGGATGACGCCGGGCCTGCCGAGGCCGACCTTCCAGTTCGGGTACTGCTGCTGCGGCGGGGGCTGGTACGACGGCAGCGGAGGCGGCGGCGTCGCCCCGGAGGGTGACTGCCACTGCTGTGCCGGCGGCACTTCCCCCTGCGGCGGCGTCGGTGTGTCCGCCTGCGGCCGTGTTGGTTCCCCCGCCTGCGGCTTCGGCGTCTCAGTGCCTTCCGGCCCGGACGGTCCGCCGGTCTCCGTCATGCGACAGCCCCTTACCCGTTCACGTTGCTTACGAACACTCTTCCAGAGGGTCCGACACCCAGCCAGAGCTGGGGGGACGACACTGATGGGTGACCGCTCGCCTCATGCTGGATACCCTCTGCAGCCGAGCTGTGGGTGGGGAAGCCGTTAGCTCGTTATGCTGAACATCGGACCGGGTGCCCCCGGTTCGCCCCTAGAACCACCGGGACCGACTTGATGACGCAACCGCCCCACGGCCAGTGGCCGCCACGCGGCGCCGTCCAGCCACCGCCCGTGCACGGCCAGCCCCCTGCCCAGTGGCACGGCGCGCCGCACCACTTCCCGACGCCGCCGCCGCGCCGGTCGGTGGGCGCGATCGTCGGTATCTGCCTCGGCGCGGTCGCCGTACTGGTCCTCGGCCTGGTCGCGATCGTTTCACTCAATCGTGACGACTCCGATCACGTAGCGAATGCGGGCTACAGCACTCTGCCGAACACGCCTTCGCAGGGGGAACTGCCGCCGAGCGGGTCTTCGTCGCCCTCGTCGTCGACGAACCCGTTCCCGACGTCACCGACCAAGGCACCGTCTTCGTCGAGCGGACCGCAGAAGATCCTCAAACTCGGTGACCACCCGATCCTCCAGGACCCGAACGCCGGCCTGCAGAACCGGGTCTGCACGCTGCCGCAGTGGCAGAGCAGCCAGCAAGCCGCCGAGGCGTTCTTCACCGCGGCGGGCAAATGCCTCGACAACGCCTGGGGCCCGTTCCTCGACGCCTACGACCTGCCGTTCACCCCGCCCGCCCTGCACTTCCCGACCGGGGCCAGCTTCGAAACCGAATGCGGCACCATCCAGGTGGGCATCGCGACGGCGGCGTACTACTGCGAGAACAACCTCTACGTGCCGTTCCGTGGTCTGCAGACCGACCAGTACGGCAACAACCCCGGCGTCTACCTGGCCCTTTTCGCGCACGAGTACGGACATCACGTGCAGGAGGTCGCCGGGCTGATGGACGCGGCCTGGCAGAAGATCTACGACGCCGGCCAGAACAGCCCGGCCGGGCTGGAGATGTCGCGGCGCAAGGAACTGCAGGCGCAGTGCTTCTCCGGGATGTTCCTCGGCGCGCACGTCGACCAGGGCGGCACGGTCAGCCGGGACATGTACAACAAGGCCTGGAACGACCAGGAGACCCGCGGCGACAACACCTCGCGCAGCCAGGACCACGGGACGAACGCGCACTACGCGTCCTGGTGGCGGGCGGGTGCGAGCAACAACCGGATCGCCGACTGCAACACCTTCTCGGCTCCGTCCAGCGCCGTTTCCTAATTTTCGCGCGTGACCGGTCCACTCACGACTGGGTGTGTGGAAATAGGGACACTCAACGTCCCTATTTCCACACACCTCTCACCTGCGGTAATACTCAGCCGCACACCGACCACATCGAGTAGTCACAGGGCGAAGGCATACGATCGCGAGCCAGGGATCAGGCCGTCGCCGGCACACGCGGCCCGCGCAACACCAAAAAGACGTACATCCCGCCCGCGAAGCAGCTGAACACCAGCAGCGCCAGCCCGAGCGGCCGCCGCGCGTCGCTCGCTCCGGCCGTCGCGTCGGCCGCGTGCACCGCGATGGCGTCACCCGAAGCCCCGTCCGGGACGACGACGTCGAGGCGTTCGCCCTTGCCGTGTCCGCAGCCGTTGAGCGAGCCCTCCGCCGGCTTGCCGCCGAACTCGAATTTGACCTTCTCGGTGGCGCCGCCGCCCGTACAGGGTGCGGGCTCGACGACCTCCGCCTGCACGGTCACCCCCTTGGTCTCGTTCGAGATACCGAACAGACCGGGCCCGGCGAACCACGCCAGGAAGATCACCAGCAGGCCGACCCCGGCCGCCACGGCCAGGGAGTTCCACCCCGGGGTGAGCCCTCTGGCGGGGTCCGATCGCTTGCGCACGCTCGCCATGCTCCCAGAACCTCGCGGCAAAGCACAGGAGCCCGGGGAGGTGGTAGCAAAGCTCCCCTGCTACCGCTCGATGGTCTCCGCCGCGGTCACCTTCCGGATGTACAGCAGCTTGTCCCCCGGCTCGATCGCGTCCGCCTGCGGCGCGTCCACGCGGTACAGGACACCGTCGCGGACGACGCCCAGCACGATATCCGGCAGATGCCGCGGCGACCCGCCCTCTTCGGACGGTTCCACCGGGCGTTCGGCGATCGCGAGACCGGACTCGGGGGTGAGCAGGTCCTCGACCATGTCGACCACCAGCGGCGTCGACGTCGCCATGCCGAGCAAGCGCCCGGCGGTCTCGCTCGACACCACGACCTGGTTCGCGCCCGACTGCTTGAGCAGGTGGACGTTCTCCGCCTCCCGCACCGACGCCACGATATGCGACTTCGGCGCCAGCTCACGGGCGGTCAGCGTGACCAGCACGGCGGTGTCGTCCCGGTTCGGGGCGACGACGACGGCGCGCGCCCGCTGGACCCCGGCGACGCGCAGCACGTCGGCGCGGGTGGCCGAGCCGTGCACGGTCACCAAGCCGAGTGACGTGGCCGCTTCGAGGGCCTGCTGGTCGGTGTCGACGACGACGATGTGGTCGGGTTCGACGTTCTCGTCCCCGAGCAGCGCGTTGACCGCCGACCGGCCCTTCGTGCCGAATCCGACGACGACCGTGTGGTCACGCACCTTCGTCCTCCACTTTTGGATCTTGAAAGCCTGGCGGGAGCGCTCGGTGAGCACTTCGAGTGTGGTACCGACCAGGACGATGAGGAAGAGCACCCGCAGCGGGGTGATCACCAGGACGTTCACCAGGCGCGCGGACGGCGTCGCGGGCGCGATGTCGCCGTAACCCGTGGTCGACAGCGACACCGTCGCGTAATAGAGGCTGTCGAGGAAGCTGAGCCCGTCGCCGTTGGCGTCGCGGTAGCCGTCCCGGTCGAGGTAGACGATCAGCACGGTCGCGAGCAGGGCGAGCATCGCCCCGATGATCCGTCTGACGATCGACCGCAGCGGGCTGACCGTCAGTTCCGGCATCCGGATCACACCGACGAGCTCGTGGTCCGGGCGGTCGCTCAGCCTGACCGGGAAACGCTTGAGAACCCTCATGCACAGGCTCCGGCCTGGTCCGCGTCACTCACGGTCGGGAGGATAGCCGAAGATCCTTCCCTTCAGCTCGGTATGCGAAGCTCAGGGCATGTCTTCGGATTCCAAACCGTCTCAGCGGCCCGCCCACTTCCTCGCCGGCCTGCTCGGTGCGGCCGGTGTCCTGCATTTCGCCCAGCCGAAACCCTTCGACGCCATCATCCCGAAGCAGCTTCCCGGCTCTCCTCGGGCCTGGACCTATGGCTCCGGCGTGGCCGAGCTGGGTGTCGCCGCGGCGGTCGCGAATCCGAAGACCCGGCGGCTCGGCGGGCTCGCGGCCGCGCTGCTTTTCGTCGTGGTCCTGCCGGGGAACGTGAAGATGGCCATCGACGCCGACCGCCGGAAGGCCCCGAAGCATTGGCGGGCGGCCTTCTGGGCCCGCGTCCCGCTGCAGATCCCGCTGGTGCTCTGGGCACTCAAGGTCCGCGACCGCGCCTAGATCGTCGGGACGCTCCGCAGAAGCTGTCGCAGGCCTTCGGCGTCCAGCAGATCCGCCGGGCGCACGGTCCTGTCGTGTTTCACGTAGTGGAACGCCGCCCGTACCTTCTCGACGGGGATGTTCTTCAAGGCCGCCCACGCCAGGCGGTACGCCGCCAGCTGCACGGCCAGCGACTCGAGCCGGTCGGCTTCCGGAACGGCACCGGTCTTCCAGTCGACGACGGTCCAGCCGCCGTCCGCGTCGGCGAACACGGCGTCCATCCGTCCGCGCACCGTCACGCCCACGACGTCCGCCGAGAACGGCACCTCGACCGCGTGCGGCACCCGATGCGCCCACTCGCTCTTCTCGAACGCGGTCTGCAGCGCCTCCAGCTCGGTATCGGGCGCCTCGTCGACGTCCGCCGCACCCGGCAGGTCGTGGATCTCCAGCAGCTGCTCGCCGCCGAACCGCTGCTCCAGCCAGCCGTGGAAAGCCGTCCCCCGGCGCGCGTAAGTGTTGGGGCGCACGGGAAGCGGCCGCCGCAGCCGGTTGGCCAGCGCGGCGGGATCTGCCGACAGCTCGACCAGCTGACTCACCGAAAGATGGGGCGGCAGGACGACCTGTTGCACCCGGTCCCGCGCCCGCGCGCGTTCCTCCAGCAGCACCTTTGTGTCGGAGATCCAACCGTCCGGATCGTCCTCTTCCTCCTGCTCGGCGTGTTCGGCCTCTTCCATCGCCCCGAGCACCATGTCGACGCCGTTGGTGACGCCCTCGCGCCGCGGCCACAGCGGATCGACCGGCCACCGCGACCGGCGGGAGTCGGCGACCAGCGGATTCTCGCCGTCGGCTTCCGGCTCGTCGGCCCAGTGCTCGATCCGGCCGACCGAGTTCCCCCGCATCACCTCGCCGATTTCGAGCAGGAACTCCGACGGGCCCTTCGGCCGCGCGCTGCTCTCGTTCCACCAATGGCCGGAGATCAGCATGGTGTGCTCGGAGCGCGTCAGCGCGACATAACAAAGCCGCCGCTCCTCGTCCGCTTCACGCGCGACGAAGCCTTCTTCGTGCAGTTCCAGCGCTTCCTGGACTTCCTTGCGGTCCGCGCCCTCGGGGATCCGTAGCTCGGGCAGGTCCTCCGAGTCGCCGCGGAGTGCGGCGGGCAGCGAGGTCGACGTCCGCAGCCACGACGACGAACGCCGCCGCCCGGGGAAGACCTCCTTAACCAGATGCGGAATCGCGACGATGCGCCATTCCAGCCCCTTGGCCGAGTGCACCGTCAGCACCTGGACCCGATCCGGGACCACCTCCACCTCGCCGGGGGTGAGCCCGTCTTCCGCGTGCGCTGCCGTGTTCAGATAGTCCACAAAGGACAAAAGGGTCGCCGTCGGCGAGGTTTCGGCGAAATCCGTGACGACGTCGGCGAAAGCGTCCAGGTGCGCGCGTCCGGCAGGCCCGGGACGCGCCAGCGACTCGACGTCGAGCAGCATCGTGCGTTCCACGTCGGCGACCAGTTCGGGCAGCGACTGGTCCAGCCGCCGTCGCAACGCCGACAGCTCGGCGCCGATCCGCCGGATTCGCCGGTACCCCTCGGGCGAATAGCGTTCCGGTGTCCCGGGATCGTCGATGGCGTCGGCGAGCCCCGCCTGCTCGACCCGCTCGGTCACCAGTACCGGTTCGTCCACATCGGACTTCCCCGACGGCGGCACCGGCGACGAGAGTTCACCGGCCCGGCGCCACAACGCCGCGAGGTCGGCCGCCGCGATCCGCCAGCGTGCCCCGGTCAGCAACCGGGCGGCCGCGCTGCCCGCGAGCGGGTCCGCGAGCACTCGCAACGTGCTCACCAGGTCCGCGACCTCGGGTTCGTCGAGAAGGCCGCCGAGACCGACGACCTCCACCGGAAGCCCGCGTGCCCGCATCTCGGCCGCGATCGGTGCCATGTCGGCCCGACGGCGCACCAGAACCGCCGCGGTCGGCGGTTTTCCGGTCTCCTCCACGGTTTCGAACCAGCGTTTCGCCACCGCGTCGGCCACCCACTCGCGTTCGGCGCGGATGTCCGGCAGCAGCGCGGCGGCGATGTCGGCGGCCCCCGCGCCTTCCAGCGCACGCAACCGCGCGACACCGAGACCGCGTTCCCGCAAGGGTTCCGAGATGGCGTTCGCGAGTTCGAGCACCTCGGGCGGATTGCGGAAACTGGTCAGCAGCCCGAAATCGAGCGCCGGGACGAGTCGTTCGCCGTTGTCACGCGGGAAGTCCGTGGTGAACCGGGGCAGGTTCGCCGCGCTCGCGCCGCGCCAGCCGTAGATGGCCTGCGCCGGGTCGCCCACCGCGGTCACCGGCATCGGCGGATGTTCGACGCCGCCGAACAGCGACCGCAGCAGGATCCGCTGAGCGTGCCCGGTGTCCTGGTACTCGTCGAGCAGGACGGCGCCGTAGCGCTCGCGCTCCCCCGCGACCACCGCCGGATAGCTGCTGGCGAGCTGCGCGGCCAGCGACATCTGGTCGGCGAAGTCGAGCGCGCCTTCCGCCCGTTTCCGCGCGTGATACGCCTCGACCAGCGGCAGGAGCGCCAGGCGGAACCGTTGCGCCGTCATGACTTCGGCCAGCTTCTGCGGCAGCGACGCGCGCTGCCCCTTCGCGCGGGGCGCGTTCTCGATGACCTCGCACAGCCAGGACGTGTACTGGGCCAGCCTTTCGGTCTCGACCAGATGCTCGCCGAGCTCCCCGGCCAGCGCCAGCAACTGCGCCGTCACCGTGGAGGGCACACGATCGGTGTCGAGATCATTGTCCCAAGTGGACACGACGCGATGCGAGAACTGCCAGGAGGACGTCTCCGAAAGCAGCCGGACGCCGGGTTGCACGGGCAGCCGCAGGCCGTGTTCGGACAGCAGCCGCCCGGCATACGCGTGATAGGTGAGCACTGTCGGCTCTCCGGCGGTCACCGTCGTGCGCAGGTCGCCGGTCGGGTCGATCCTGTCGAGCAGCCCCGATCCGACCAGCCGTCGCAGCCGGGTGCGGACGCGTTCGCCGAGCTGACGGGCGGCCTTGCGGGTGAAGGTGAGGCCGAGGACGCGTTCCGGCGGCACGACACTGTTGGCCACCAGCCACACCACGCGCGCGGCCATCGTCTCGGTCTTGCCCGCGCCCGCGCCCGCGACGACCAGCGACGGCTCGATCGGCGCGGCGATCACCTCGGCCTGCTCGTCGGTCGGGCTGTGCAGGCCGAGCGCGCGGGCGATCTCGCCCGGTTCGACCTGGCGGCGCTGGAGTTCGGAGATCAAGGGCCGGTCACCTGCCTGCCCTCGGGGCGCAGCGGACAGCAACCCCTTGCCGGGCAACGATCACAGTCCGGGTTCTCGGTGACGCCGTACTCCGGGCCCGCGGCGGATCCGGCCGCCGAGCGCACCAGCTCGAGCCACTGCTTGCCGCCGTCCTCGTCGAGCGGCGCCTGCTCGCGCTGGGTGGATCCGGTCTTGTTGTTGGACTTCGCGACGTAGACCAGCCGCGCGCCACCGGGTTTCGAACCGCCCTCGACCGCGCCGAGCAGCACGGCGAGCTGATACGCGGCCAGCTGCGGATGCTGTTCGGCGTCGGCGGCGGAGATCGGGACCTTGCCGGTCTTGATGTCGATGACGACCGGGCGGCCGTCCTTGTCCATCTCCACGCGGTCGACGCGGCCGCGCAGGAGCACGCGGACGTCGTCATCCCCGACCGGCAGTTCGACCTCGATGTCCTGTTCGACCCCGGCTTCGATCAGCTCTTTGCGGCTGGATTCCAGCCAGGAGATGAAGTTCCGCAGCATCTGCTCGACCCGCGACCGCTCGCGGCGCGAGAACCACGGCGCCCCGGCGTCGACCCGCACCCAGGCCTCGTCGAGGGCCGCGCGGATCTGCTCGTCGCTGCTTCCGCCCGCGACCGCCTGCGCGAGCCCGTGCACCAGGGTGCCCGTGACCGCCGCGAGCTGTGCCGGGTCGCTGCCGCCGTGGCGTTCGATCAGCCACCGCAGCGGGCATTTGACCAGAACCTCCACAGTGGACGGTGAGATGCGGATGAGATCGCCCGGCCCGTGCACGGGTTCGCCGGTGGAGGGTTCCAGCAGGCCGTACCAGGTGCCCGGATGCGCGCCCGGTACCCCGGCGGCGGCCAGTTTGGCGAGCTGACGCGCCGCCCGCTGCCGCCTTTCCGAGTCGCTCGGTTCGTCCCCGCTTGTATCAGCACAGACGACCTCGCGCAGTTCACCGACGAGTTCGGCCAGCACCAGCGAACGTCCGGCCGGCTTCATCCGCGAGTCGAGGCCGCCGTCGTCCGCGCCGTTCTCCTCCAGGTCGTCGATGAACCGCGAGGGCTGCTCGTCCTCCCCCGCGACCGCGCTGACCAGCAACGTCTTCCGCGCCCGGCTCGCGGCGAGGTAGAACAGCCGCCGCTCTTCGGCGAGGATCGGCGCGGTGGCGGACACCTTTTCGTCGTCGACACCGGACATGAGGTCGACCAGCCGCTCGACGCCGAGCACGGATCCGCGCAATCGCAGATCCGGCCAGCTGCCCTCCTGGACACCGGCGATGGACACGACCGTCCACTCGCGACCGGCGGACGCGTGTGCGGTGAGCAGCGAGACTCCGTCGCTCTTCATGGCCGCGGGGGCCAGCGTGTCACCCGCGATGTTCTGCGAGGACAGGTAATCCGCGAACGAGGCGACACTCGCCTTCGGCAACCTGTCGACATAGCGACCGGCCGCGTCGAAGAGCGCGACGATCGCGTCGAGGTCGCGATCCGCTTGGGAACCCAGCGATCCGCCGCGGTCGACCAGCCGCAGCAAACGCTGTTCCAGGCCGCTCGCCTGCCACAGATCCCACAGCACCTGCTCGACACCGTCCCCGCGCACCACGGCCTGGTGCGCGGCATGCAACAGACCGCCGATCCGGCGCATCGGGAGCGACTCGGCCTCGGCGAGACCGGTGAGGACATCGTTGGTACGTAAGGCTTCCACCAGCAGCTCGTCACTGGAGCGCTGCCCGCCGCCCGCGAGCTCCAACCTGCGCAAGCCGCGCCGCAGCCGCCGCAACGCGAGCGGATCCGCGCCGCCCAAGGGCGAGGAGAGCAGCATCTCGGCGAGGTCGACGTCGAGCAGTTCGGGGTCCGCGGCGAGCCGCAGCATCGCCAGCAGAGGACGGACCGCGGGTTGTTTCGCGAGCGGCAATTCCTCGGTCGCCGAACCGATCGGCACGCCCGCAGCCCGCAGAGCACGTTGCAGGACAAGGAAAGTGCGGGCGGGCGACCGGACGAGCACCGCCATCTCCGACCACGGCACGCCGTCGACGAGATGCGCGCGGCGAAGCTGATCGGCGATCCAGCTCGCCTCGGCGGCCGGGGTCGGCATCAGGCGGACCCGGACGACACCGCCCTCGGCGTCCGGCGCGTCGACGAGTTTGCGCTGCGGTGACGAGCCGGGCAGCACGGAGCCGAGTTTCGTGACAGCCGTGCGGATGACGGGTGCGAGCCGATGCGCCGTGGTCAGCAGGACCGTGCGCTCGCCGTCCTCGTCCGCGTCGGCGAACAGGCGGGGATCCGCGCCACGGAAGGAGAACACGGACTGGTCGGGGTCGCCCGCGACGACGAACTCGTCGGCCGCGTGCCCGATGAGGCGGACGAGCTGGGTCTGCAGTGGGTCGAGATGCTGCGCGTCGTCGACGAACAGGTGCCGGACGCGGCGCTGCTCGCGTTCCCGCAGATCGGGATCGTCCTCCAGCGCGAGCAGGGCGGAAGTGACCAGCTCCGCCGCGTCGAGGGCGGGCGCGCTCGCCACGCCGAGCGCGTTGCCGCCCGCGCCCTGCAACAGGGTGACCTCTTCGTACTGACTCCAGAAGCGCCCGGCCGCGATCCACTCCTCGCGGCCGCGGCGCCTGCCGAGTTCGACCAGATCCTCCGGGCCGAGCCCGCGTTCGGCGGCGCGGAGCAGGAGGTCTCGCAGCTCCTCGGCGAAACCGGGCACGCTCAGCGCGGGGCGCAGCTGCTCCGGCCAGTCGAGCGCGCCCTCCTCGATGTCACCGGCGAGCAGATCGCGGACGACGACGTCCTGCTCCGCCCCGGCCAGCAGGCGGGGCGGCGGGAGATCGTCGGCCTGCGCCTCCATCCGCAGCAGCGCGTACGCGTACGAATGCACTGTGCGCACGAGCGGCTCGCGGATCGTGCGCGGCAGCGGATCCTCTTCCGGATCGGTGGTGAGCCGATGGGTGATGTCGGCGCGCAGGACCTCGGCCGCCTTGCGGGAGGTGGTCAGGATGAGCACGCTCTCCGGATTCGCGCCCTCCGCGATACGCCGCGACGCCGCCGACGCCAGCAAGGCCGTCTTACCCGTGCCGGGGCCGCCGAGGACCCTGCGGAAACCGTCCGGGGCGGCCAGCAGGCGGCGGGCGCCGGAATCCCACTGGAAGGACGGCGTGCCGGTGACCGGCGTGCGGACCAGCCGCGCGTCGGTTCCTGCCGCTGTTCGCCGCCCGTTCACGCCCACGATGGAACCACGCCCCGCCGACACAACCTCGCAGCGGCACGGCAAAGTGGTCCCATGGATGACGAACTGCACGAGCGGGTGCGCGAGGTCATCGCGAGCGTGCCCGCCGGCTCGGTCGCGACTTATGGGGATATAGCGTCGGTTTCGGGAGCGCCGTCACCGCGGCTGGTCGGCCGGATCCTCGGCGAGGACGGCCACGACCTGCCTTGGCACCGCATTCTGCGGGCCGACGGGACACCGGCTCCGCATCTGCTCGACGAACAGCTGCAACGGCTGCGCGCGGAAGGCGTCATCGCCGACGGCCAGCGCGTCGACCTGCGGAAATACCGGTGGCAACGTGATCCCGACGACGACGCTGGTCCCGGCGCTCTCTTTTAGGTTAGCCTCCCCTAATGAGCTACATCGAGGCGAAGGTGACCGGTGTCCGGCGGCTCAGCCCGCATATGAGCAGGGTGACCTTCTCGGGGGCGTCGCTGGTGGACCAGGCGCCCGACCAGTACCTGAAGGTGTTCTTCCCGCAGCCCGGCCAGGCGGAACCCGTGCTGCCCGCGCCGCTGAGCGGTGACGAAGTGCTGTCCTGGTACCGGACCTACCTCGCGATGCCCGACGACGTCCGGCCGCCGATGCGCACGTACACCGTGCGCGCGCTGCGGCCGTCCGTGCAGGAGGTGGACATCGACTTCGTGCTGCACGGCGACGAAGGCCCAGCCTCCGCGTGGGCTTTGCGCGCTTCGGAGGGCGACAGGGTCGCTTTCCTGGGCCCGCACGGGCTCTACAACGTGCCTTCGGAGACGAACTGGCAACTGCTGATCGGCGACGAGACCGCGATCCCGGCGATCGGCGCGATCGTCGAGGCGCTGCCCGCCGGGACGCGAGCGCTGGTCTATATCGAGATCGGTGATCGCGAAGACCGGCAGGTCTTCGAAACCCAGGGAACCGTGGAGTTGCACTGGGTGGTGCGGGGTTCCGGCGACGTCGGCTCGGCGGTGCTGGAGGCCGTGCGGAAGGCGGAACTGCCGGGCGGAACGCCTTACGCGTGGATTTCCGGCGAGGCGAACATGGTGAAGCTGGCGCGGCGGCACCTCGTGCGGGAGCGCGGGGTCGACAAGCGGGCGATCTGCTTCACGGGGTACTGGCGGCAGGGGGTCAGCGAAGAGGCGGCTGGGCGTGAGGCCATGCGGCAGGCGGAGGCGGGGGAAGCTCCTGCCGAGGAGGACTGAGCGCTTATCGCGCTGTGTCATGAAAGGGTCGTTCAGGACGTTTTGCGTCCTGAACGACCCTTTCATGACATGGGGCATGCCCTGAAGGCCACCTTTGGGTCGTTGAACGTCCTGAAGGTCCCTTCGAGACATCAGCACCTGCGCCAGCAGGGCCCTGACCTGCAAAAAGAGAGCGAGGGACCTTTGCTACCACTTACGTAGCCATGCTAACCAAGCGAGAGCAAAGGTCCCTTGCTCCCTCGGAAGCCCGTGAAGGCCTCCTTACCTACCCTCAAGGTAGTGAAGGAGGCCTTCACGGATCTCCGATCGCACCTCGCACCTCAGTAGCCCCATACGCCACAGCAGCTGCGCGTGAAGGCCCCCTTCCCTCGGCTGAGCCGAGGGAAGGGGGCCTTCACGCGCGCCAAACAGAACCAAAGACCTCAGTGCGGCACCCACAACGTCACCCGGGTCCCCCGGCCCGGATGCGAATCGATCGTCCCCCGCCCGCCGACCTCCGCCAGCCGCGCCATGATCGACTGGCTGATCCCGAACCCCGGCGGCCGGTCCAGCATGCTGAAGCCGGTCCCCTGGTCCCGCGCGATGACCGCGACGCCGCCTTCGCTCTCCTCGACGCGAAGCACGACCTGTTTCGTCCCGGCGTGCTTCACGGTGTTTCGAAGCGCTTCGCGGACGGCGTCGCGGATGGCGGTCCGGCGCGCGTGCGAGAGGCGGTAGTCCTGTTCGGTCTCGGCGGCGACGAGCTGGGTGCGGAGGCCGTCGCGCGCCATTTCGGTGGCGACCTCGGCGAGGTCCGCCGCGAGGCCCCGAGCCGAAGGCGCGTCGGGGCCGGTCAGTTCGCGGCGCAGTTCGGCGGCCTGCGCCCGCGCCGTCGCGCGCATTTCCGCGAGCCGCTCCGGGGCCGCGGAATCGTCGTCCGGCGCTTCGAGCCCCATCGCTTCCAACGTCTGCAGAACGGAATCGTGCATGACCCGCTGCGTCCGCAGGCGCTCGGCGCGCTGCCCCCGCCGCATCCCGATGCCCAGCGCGAACCGGGTCCCGACTCCGAGCAGGATCAGGATCCCGGCCGTGGTCACCATCGCCACGACGAGCGCGACCATGCACCCCACCGACCGGCTCGTCGCGAGCGGATGGTCGAGCGGGAGCCCGCCGGCCCACGTCAGGAAGGCCCGGAACGGCACGGCCGCGATCAGCAGCAGACAAGCCGCGGGCAGCCCGAACGACAGCGTCCACAACGCCACCGTCCCGACCATCCACGTCCACGCGACATCGATGGCGAACGGCTGGATCTCGGTGGGCGCCGCGACGGCCACGATCGTCGTGAGTACCACGCCCACGGCGAGATCCGCGTACATCAACCGTCCGGACGTCTTCGCCCGGATCCCGCGGCCGCGCACCACCCACCAGACCGCGAAGACGTTGAGCAGCGTCCCGAGGATCGTCGTGCTCAGCACCGGCACGATCCCCGCCGACCCGTTGGAGACCAGGAAACCGATGTACACCTTCGGAAACGCGGCCACGCGGTAGAAGATCGGGCCGAGCGCGGAGTAGCGGATGGCGCGCATCAGCAGCGTGTCCGCGGAGTCCTCGCGATAACGCCAATCCGGCACCGAATCCGGGTCGGGTGCTTCGTCGGCCGGGCTCGCGCCCAGTACCGAAGAACCCTTTCGCAACATCGCACGCACGAAGGTGACCGATTGAGACTCGGACATCCGCCGCCCTCCCCGCGTCCGATGTGACGAGCCTGGCAAAGCGGACTTCCCGCGTCAAGACGGCCGAATGCGCAGTTCCGCGACGAGAAGTTTGACCAACGCGCCGAGCCGCTGACGTTCGGGCTGGACGGTCGGTACCCCGGCGGTTTCCAGCGGCGCCGCGGTCACCGGCCCGACGCATGCGCACAGCACCGGACCTCGCAGTGCGGCGAGGAGTTCCTCACGGCGCGGGCCCGCCAGCGTGAGCAGGTTCGCCGCCGCCGGAGCGGAAGTGAAGGCCAAAGCGTGCACCCGTCCGGCGATCACGCTTTCGACGAGTTCGTGCACAGGTGCGACGTCCTCGGGCGAAAGCCAGCGATACGGCTGCGCCTGGACGACATCCGCGCCCGCGTCCCGTAGCGACGCGGTGAGTTCGGGCAGCAGGGTGCCGTGCAGCTGGACCGCGACCCGTTGGCCGCGAACCCCGGCGTCGCGCAATCCTTCGAACAGTTCGGCGTTGCTCTCCTCCGGCGCGGAAAACTCCTCCCGGAGGCCGAACCCACGCACCGCGCCCACCGCTTTCGGCCCGCGCGCGAAGATCCGTGACGCCGCCAGCCGGTCCAGCAGTCGTTCGTGCAGTCCCCAGCCTTCGGCCGCCGAAAGCCAGCCACGGAATCCGGCGCCGGTGGTGACGGCGGTGAACCCGACCGGCCCGGCCAGCACGGCGTCCGTCGCCGCACGCAGTTCGGTGTCATCGGGCAGCGGGACGATCCGGATGGTGGGCGCGTGCAGCACCGTCGCGCCCTGCCGGGTCAGCGCGCCGATGAAATCGTCGGCCCGCCGCTCCGCGGTGATCCCGATCGTGATGCCGTCCAGGTCAGCCATAAACCGCGCCCATCTTCCTGATCTCCTCCGCCAGCCGCTCGCGCAGCTCCGGCGGTTCGAGCACTTCGAGGTTCCCGCCGAACCGCAGTAGTTCGCCGACGGCCGGTTCTCCCGGTTCCACGGGGAGTTCCATCGTCAGCCAGCCGTTTTCGTCCGGCTCCGCGGCTGTTTCCCGCAACGCCCGCGCTCCGACGGCCCCGAGGTAGAACGGCAGCAGTATGCGGGCGAACTCGTTCAGCCGCACCACCGCCGTCCGCGAGTACATCCGCTTTTCGAACTGTTCCGACCATTCGTGCCAATAGCGTGCGAGGTCGAAATCCGACGGCCGCTCGAAGGTCTCGCCGAGGTCTTCGAGCCGTTCGATGCGGGAGATCCGGTATGTCCGGTCGGTCCCGTCGCACCGTGCCGCGAGATACCAGTTCCCCGCCTTGAGGATCAGGCCCAGCGGATCGAGGATACGGTCGACCTTCCGCTGCCCCCAGCGTTCGTACCGGACCCTGATCCGCCGCCCGTGCCAGACCGCGTCGGCCAGTTCGGCCAGTCGCGGCAGGCTTTCGATCCCGCGATGCCAGCCGGGGACGTCCAGGTAGAACCGTTCGGCGATCTTGGTCGCCCCGGCACGCAGTTCCGACGGCATGGCCGCGTGCAGTTTGAGCTGCGCGGCGGCGAGGACCGTGCCGAGCCCGAGTTCGGTGGCCGCGCCGGGCAGACCCGCCAGCGAAAGCGCTTGCGCCTCCTCCTCGGTCAGCCCGGTCAGCCGCGTGCGATAGCCGTCGACCAGCTGATACCCGCCCGTACGCCCGCGATCGGCGTACACCGGCACGCCGGCCGCGGACAGCGCCTCGACGTCGCGGTAGACCGTCCGGACCGACACCTCCAGCTCGGTCGCCAGCTCCTCGGCCGTCATCCGGCCGCGGTTCTGCAGCAGGAGGAGGACCGACAGGAGTCTGCTCGCGCGCATGGATCCAGTATCCCCTGAAACCTGACACATCCTGACAGGTATCGCTGTCAGGGTGAACCCATGAACACGTTCGCCATGAAGAACTGGGAAGAAGCCATCGTCAGCGGCACGGAGGGCGCGCCGCGAGTCGCTTACGCGCACGCCACGCTCGCCTACAGCGGGCTGATCGAAGGTGAGTCGGTCATCGACTACCTGCTGTACTACGCGGGTGAGGGCTACGACGGCGGCCACACGACCTCTCCCGGCCTCGAACGGATCGAAGGCAGCCTGGACGGACGTAGAGGAAGCTTCGTGATCAAGCACGACACCGGATTCGACGCACAGGGGATCACCTCGACGTTCACGGTGGTCGAGGGCTCCGGAACGGGTGAACTCGCCGGGATCACCGGCGGCGGCACCACGACCGGTGTCCTCGGCGAGCCGACGATGTCCTACACGTTTGATTTTTCGCTTTGAGGAGGGCAAGTGCTCGACGTCGATCGCAAGCAGGTGCTGGCGTACCGGATCGCCGCGCACGGCCTGCACCGTGAGGAGACGGATCCGGCCGCGGCGGCCGTATTCGACCTCGGGCTGCAGGATTCCGTGCGTGACACCGCCCTGCTGGGCCTCGCCGCCCGGATCGACGGCGACATCACCCCCGGCGTCTGGGACGACGAACGTTTCGTACTCGCGTGGACGCATCGCGGCGCGCCGCATTTCCACCGCCGCGCGGAGCTGGACGCGATCCGGGCCGCACTCGTGCCTCTCGACGAGAAGGACGCGATGGCCCGGATCCTCTGGCAGCGCAAGCAGGTCGACGCCGCGGGCATGTCCGCGACGGACGCGCTGTTCACCGCTGCGAAGGCGATCCGCGAAGTCGTCACCAGTACCCAGACCAAGGGAACGGTGAGCGGCGCGGTCACGAAACTGCTCCCCGGCGGCTTGTCGTACGCCTGCCGCGGCTGCGGTGTCGTGCACATCTACGAGCAGTTGATGCGGGTCGCGTCGATCCACGCCGGGGTCCGGCTGGAGGCGGGCGCGACCCCGGCGACGCTGGCGCCGCTGGAAAGGCGCGGCAGGCTCAAGACGTCGCCGGACGCCGAGGCGGCCGCCCGCGTGGTCGAGGGCTACCTGCGGATCAGCGGCCCCGCCGCTCCCGGCGACGCCGCCGCCTACGTCGGGACGACCCGCACCGGCGTCGACGCGATGTGGCCGGACGGCTTGGCCGAGGTCCGCGTCGACGGTAAGAAGGCCTTCCTGCCGGAAGACCGGGTGGCGCTGCTGGAGAATCCGCCCGAACCGGACGTGGTGCGGCTGCTGCCGCCGCTCGACCCGTTCGTCCAGGCGCGCGACCGCGCCGTGCTGGTACCGGACAAAGCCCGGCAGAAGGAGATCTGGAAAATCCTCGGCAGCCCCGGCGCGCTGCTGGCCGACGGCGAGATCGCCGGCGTGTGGCGGGCCAAGGCGAGCGGGAAGAAGCGGCTCGATTTCACCGTCACCCCGTTCGACGCCTTCCGCCCGGCCGTCCGGAAAGCGGCCGAGGAGGAGGCGGCCCGCGTCGCCGCCGCCCGGGAATTCCCCGGCTTCCGCGTCACCTGGTCCTGACGGCGGTCCGATCGGTCCCATTCCTGGTGCCCAAGAGGTAGGCCATCGCGCAACCGCTTGCCGCCGAAGATCACGGCGGCGACCGTCGGAGATATGAGCACACAGACGGGACCCCGGACGACCGCGAGCGGCTGGGCGGCCACCGGTGACCTGCCATGGGCGCGTCAATGGGACGGTATGAACGAAGGTCCGGTCCTGCTGCCGGACGGACGTGTCCTCGCCGCGGGCGGTGGCAACAACCGAGGTGCGGTGACGTACGCCGACGCCGCGCTCTACGACCCGGGCACCGGCCAATGGACGGTCACCGGATCGCTCGCGACCAGTCGCCGCCTGCACTCGCTGACCGTCCTGCCGGACGGCAAGGTGCTGGCGGCGGGCGGTTTCCACGGCCATCCGTCCACTTCGCCCAACATCCTCACCTCGGCGGAGGTCTTCGATCCGGCGACCGGGACCTGGAGCCCGACCGGCTCGATGCACACCAGCCGCTGCAACCATCACGCGATCTCGCTGGCGGACGGCCGGGTGCTCGTGATGGGCGGCGGGAGCGAACTGCCGTCGATCGATTCCGTCGTGATCGCGTCGGCGGAGATCTACGACCCGGCGACGGGAGCATGGACCGAAACCGCGCCGATGATCCATGCCAGGGCGGCGTTCCCCGCGGTGCTGCTGCCGGACGGCAAGGTGCTCGTCGCGGCGGGCCTCATCGAAACCGGCGGCGACCTGGTCGGCTTGACCTTCTGCGAGCTTTACGACCCGGCCACCGGCACTTGGAGCCCCACCACGCCGATCGGCACCCCGGCCCCGCCCGAAAAGGGGCTGCCGCGCGTCGGCGCGCAGATGGTCGCGCTCGCCGACGGGACCGTGCTGCTCACCGGCGGCCACACCGGCGGGCCGCAGAACTGGAACTACGCGCCCTTCAGTCTCGGCGAATCCGAACGCTACGACCCGGCCACCGGCAAGTGGACCGACGCGGCGCCGATGCAGATCCCGCGCGACGAATTCCGCCTGATCCGCCTGGACTCCGGCAAGGTGCTGGCCATCGGCGGCCTCGAATACGGCGGGTACGACGCCGGATACCAGAACTCCGAGATCTTCGATCCCGCGACCGGGCACTGGGGACCGCTGCTCGGGCTCACCATCGGGAGGGCGAAGTTCGGCGCGGTCAAGCTCGCCGACGGCCGCGTCCTCATCGCGGGCGGCGCCGCCGTGCTGGCCAACGCCGGCCCGGACGGCAACCACGTCCTCATCACCAAGACCGACCTCTTCACCCCGTGACCCATCCCCCGCATTTCGTCCTCTGAACGCGATCGCGTTCAGAGGACGAAATGCGGGCGTCAGGGGTCGACGGCCAGGCGGTAGCCGCGTTTCACCACCGTCTGGACCAGTTTCGGCGTGCCCAAAGAACTCCGCAGGCGCCCGATGGCGGTCTCGACGGCGTGTTCCTCGCCGCCGTCGGGGAGCGCGGAGACCAGTTCCCGCCGCGAGAACACCCGCCCCGGCGATTCCGCCAGCGCCCGCAGGATGCCCATCGGCGCGGGCGCGATATCGCACCACTGCCCGTCGACCAGCGCCGCCTGACCCCGTAGTTCGATACTCCGCCCGCCCGCGGTCAGCCGCGGCGAACGGGATTCGAGCGCGTCGGACACCGTCCGCGCCAGCGCCCCGATCCGCGACCGCACGGGCTGCACCGTCGGGATCCCGAGCGCGGCCAACGGCGCCGCGGTGATCGGCCCGACACAGGCCGCCACGACCCGTTTCTCCAGTGCCCGCACGACTCCCGGCAGCCGCCCGGTCCGCTTCGCCACCGCCAGCATGGACGCCGCCGCGGGCGCGCTGGTGAACGGCAACGCGTCCACCGAACCGTCGAGCACCCCGTCCAGCAGCCGGTCCAGCGGCCCGGGATCGGACGGCCCGACCCACCGGTACACCGGCACCTCGATCACTTCGGCGCCCGCGGCGCGCAGACTGTCCACAAAGTACGGAAGCGGCTCGCCGTGCAGCTGCACCGCGATCCGCTGATCCTCCACACCGGAATCGAGCAGATGTCTCAGCACCTCGGCGTTGCTCTCCGAGGCGGGCGAGTAGTCCTCCGAAAGCCCGGCCGCGCGGATCGCGCCCTTGGCCTTCGGGCCGCGGGCGAGCAGCGACGACGTCCCCAGCCTGTCCAGCAGCTCCTCCCCCAGCCCCCAGCCTTCGGCCGCCTCGACCCAGCCGCGGAAGCCGATCCCGGTCGTCGCGACGACGACGTCGACCCGGTCTTCCAGCAGGCGCATGGTGGCCGACCTCAGCTCGGTGTCGTCGGCGAGCGGCACGATCCGGATCGCCGGGCCGTAGCGCACGCTCGCCCCCTTGCGCACGAACAGCGCGCCGAGCTCGTCAGCCCGTCGCGCCGCTGTGATCCCGATGACGAATCCCGCCAGGGGAAGGACTTCTGTCACGGCGAGAATTCCACCTCCACCACGCCCCCGGTGACCCGGACCCGATACGCTGCGACCGAGACTCCTTCCGCGTCGAGGCAGGCGCCGGTCCGCAGATCGAAGCGTTCCTTGTACACCGGCGAAGCCACCACGGGGACGCCGCCCGCGTCACCGACGATGCCACGCGAAAGCACCGCCGCGCCGCTGATCGGGTCCACATTGGACAGTGCGTACCATCGGTCGCCGGAGAGCCGGAAGATCGCCACCTGCGTCCCGCCTTCGAGCAGGGCGGCGACACCGGACCATTCGGCGACGGCGCCCGCCGCGCAGACGGCGGTCCAGGTGCGCTCGATCGACGTCGTCACTTCTTCACCTCCGGGATGCCCAGCAGCACGGGCACTTTCTGGTCGCGTTCGGTGCGGAACGAGATCGTCGGATCCGGGGTGCCCGGCGCGTTGACGAACGAGCTGAACTTCGCCAGCTTCTCCGGGTCCTCCAGCACGCCGCGCCATTCGTCGGCGTAGTCGCCGACGTGTTTGGCCATCGCGGCGTCGAGGTCCTCGCAGATGCCGAGCTTGTCGTCGACGATCACCGCGCGCAGGTGGTCGAGGCCGCCTTCCATTTCCTCGACCCACGGCGCGGTGCGCTGCAGGCGGTCGGCCGTGCGGACGTAGAACATCAGGAACCGGTCGATCGTCCGGATCAGCGTCTCGGTGTCCACTTCGGACACCAGCAGATCCGCGTGCCGCGGGGTCGCGCCACCGTTCCCGCCGACGTAAAGGTTCCAGCCCTTGTCGGTGGCGATGACGCCGAAGTCCTTGCTCCGCGCCTCGGCACATTCCCGTGCACAGCCCGAAACGGCCGACTTCAGCTTGTGCGGCGAGCGCAGGCCGCGATAGCGCAGCTCCAGCTCGATCGCGAGCCCGACGCTGTCCTGCACGCCGTAGCGGCACCACGTCGAGCCGACACAGGATTTGACCGTGCGCAACGACTTCCCGTACGCGTGCCCCGACTCGAACCCGGCGTCGACGAGCCGCCGCCAGATGAGCGGGAGCTGGTCGACGGTGGCACCGAAAAGGTCGATCCGCTGCCCGCCGGTGATCTTGGTGTACAGCCCGAAGTCCATCGCCACCTGCGCGATCACCATGAGCTTCTCCGGCGTGACCTCGCCGCCGGGGATCCGCGGCACCACCGAGTAGGTGCCGTTGCGCTGCAGGTTCGCGAGGAACTTGTCGTTGGTGTCCTGCAGGGTCGCCTGCTCGCCGGCGAGGATATGCCCGTTGCCCAGGGTGGCCAGGATGGACGCGATCGCCGGTTTGCAGATCGCGCAGCCGGTTCCGGTGCCGTAGCGGTCGATCATCTCGCTGAACGTGGTGATCCGGGTGGCCTGCAGGATCTGGAACAGCTCCGCGCGCGACTGCGTGAAGTGTTCGCACAACGCCTTCGACTGCTCGACACCGCACGCCGTCAGCAGCTTGCCCAGCAGCGGGACACACGATCCGCATGCCGTGCCCGCCCGGGTGCAGCCTTTGATCTTGGCGACCGAATCGCAACCCTCTTCGGTGATCGCGTGCGTGATCGCACCCTTGGAAACCGCGTTGCACGAACAGATCTGCGCCGCGTCCGGCAGCGCGTCGACACCGACGGCGGCCCCGCCACCGGCCGGGGCGAGGATCGCGCCCGGTTCGGCGGGCAGCGGCCTGCCGACCATCGCGCGCAGCGTGTTGAACTCGCTCGCGTCACCGACCAGCACACCGCCGAGCAACGTCTTCGAGTCGTCCGAGACGACGAGCTTCTTGTACGTCCCGGCGACGGCGTCGTTGAACGCCACCTCCAGCGCGCCCTCGGTCGCCGCGTGCGCGTCACCGAAACTGGCGACGTCGACGCCCATGAGCTTGAGTTTCGTCGACATGTCCGGCTCGGGGAACGTGCCCTCGCCACCGGTCAGCCGCGCCGCGACGATCTCCGCCATCGCGTAGCCGGGCGCCACGATGCCGTACACCTTGCCGTCCACGGCGGCGCATTCCCCGATCGCGTACACCGCGGGGTCGGACGTCCGGCAGGTGTCGTCGACCAGGATCCCGCCCCGCGCGCCGACCTCCAGCCCGGACGAGCGCGCCAGATCGTCGCGCGGCCGGATACCGGCCGAGAAGACGATCAGATCGACGTCGAGCTCCGTGCCGTTGCCGAGCCGCGCGAGGTAGCGTTCGCCGTCCGCTTCGATCGCGTCGGTCGACGTTCCCGTGTGGACGGTCACGTCGAGGTCGGTGATCAGCCGCCGGAGCAGGCCGCCGCCGCCCTCGTCGACCTGCAGCGGCATCAGGCGCGGCGCCATCTCGACCACATGCGGCGAAAGACCCATGTCCCGCAACGCCTTCGCGGCTTCGAGCCCCAGGAGCCCGCCACCGATGACGACCGCCGAACGACGGCCGCGTCCGGGACGCTGTGCGGCTTCCCGGATGGCGTCGAGGTCCTCGATCGTCCGGTAGACGAAGCAGCCAGGGAGATCGTGACCCGGCACCGGCGGGACGAACGGCCGCGAGCCGGTCGCGAGGACGAGCGTGTCGTACGGCTGCTCGTGTCCGGCCTCGGTGACGACGATCTTGCGGTCACGGTCCACCGAAGCGACCGTGTCACCGAGCCGAAGCTCGACCAGCGGGTCGCCCGCGTAATCCGCTCCCTCCAAAGCCAGGGAGGCCGGATCCCAAGTGTCCACATAGGACGTCAAAGCGACCCGGTCGTACGCGGGGCGCGCCTCCTCGGCGAGCACCACGACCTGCCACTGGCCGGTCTTGTCCTCGGCGCGCACGGCCTCGACGAGCCGGTGCGCGACCATGCCGTGTCCGACGACGACGAGTTTCCGCATCAGACCTCCGCTCCGGCGAGCGCCAGGCCTCGGGTGCTCGCCACCTCCGACTGCTGTTTGCGCAGATACACCGCCCACGTGACGGCGAAGCACAGCCCGTAGAAGACGAGGAAGGCGATGAAGGCGGGCACCCCGCTCTTGGTTTCCGCGAAGGACTGCCGGAAGGCCAGGTTGATGAACAGCCCGCCGAGCGCGCCGATCGCCCCGGCCAGCCCGATCAGCGCACCGGAAAGCTTGCGCGCCTTCAGCAGTTCGAGGGCCTCGTCGGCACCCTCGCTGATCGCGACCTTCGCCTTGGCGCGGAAGATCGCCGGGATCATCTTGTAGGTCGAGCCGTTGCCGATGCCGGTGAGCACGAACAGCACGATGAACGCGACGGTGAACAGCGCCAGCGAGTTCGACGTCGACGCCAGGATCAGCACCACCGTCGCCGCGCCCATGCCGACGAACGTCGCGAAGGTGACCTTCCCACCGCCGATCCGGTCGGCCAGCCAGCCGCCCGCCGGCCGCGAGAACGAACCGAGCAGCGGGCCGAGGAACGTCACCGCGGCCGCCTGGAGCGGCGTCCGGCCGAACTGGTTCTGCAGCACCAGGCCGAAAGCGAAGCTGTAGCCGATGAACGAACCGAACGTGCCGATGTAGAGGAACGACATCACCCAGGTGTGCGGATCCTTCATGACCGCGCGCATCGCCTTGGTGTCACCCTTCACCGAGGCGAGGTTGTCCATGTAGAAGTACGCGCACACCGCCGCGACGACGATCAGCGGAATGTAGATGTAGAGGACCAGCCTCGGTGCCGTCGCACCGGCCGTGCCGATGATCAGCAGCCCGATCAGCTGGATCGCCGCCACCCCAAGGTTGCCGCCACCGGCGTTGAGGCCGAGTGCCCAGCCCTTGTGCTTCTCGGGGTAGAAGGTGTTGATGTTGGTCATCGACGACGCGAAGTTACCGCCGCCGACCCCGCCGAGCGCGGCGACCAGCAGGAAGGTGCCGAGCGAAGTGCCCGGCTCCAGCACGATCGCGGCCAGGATGGTCGGGAGCAACAGCAGACCGGCGCTGATGATCGTCCAGTTGCGACCACCGAACTTCGCGACGGCGAAGGTGTACGGCAACCGCATCAGCGCACCGACCAGGGTCGGCGTGGAGACCAGCAGGAACTTGTCCGCCGCCGAGAATCCGTACTGCGGGCCCATGAACAGGACCATGACCGACCACAGTGTCCAGACGGAGAAGCCGATGTGCTCGGCGAGGATGGAGAACCAGAGGTTCCGCCGGGCGACCTTCTTCCCGGTCTCCTCCCAGAACTGCTCGTTCTCCGGGTCCCAGTGCTCGATCCAGCGCTTTCCACGAGCCTGCATGAGGTCCTCCTTGGTGGATACGTTCGGGTTCACTGGGCGGCCAGCCATTTCGCGACCCCGCCGACGGCGTCCTTGCAGCCGCCGCAGCCGGTCGTGGCACGGGTCGCCCCGGCGAGGGCGGGGACGTCGGTGGCGCCGCCGCGCCACGCTTCGACGAGCCGCCCCTTGGTCACCGCGTTGCAGCGGCAGATGACCGCCGACGCGGGCAGATCGGCCGGGCTCGCCGCGGACGGCGCTCCGGGCGGCAATGAGCGTCCTAAGAGGACAGCCAGCCGGTCTTCGGGTACCGGGGTGCCCCGGTCGTAGAGTTGCGTGATCGTCGCGGCCGCGTCGGGCAGGCCGAGCAGGATCGCGCCGGCCACCCGGTTCTCGCGGACGACGAGCTTGCCGTAGCGGCAGCCGGCCGGGTCGCTGAAGGTGAGCACGTCGGCGGTCGGGTCGTCCGCACCGGTCATCGTCTCGCCGAGCGCGGTGAGGTCGATGCCCCGTGCCTTCAGCCTCGTCACCGCTTGCGTGCCGCGGTACCGCGACGCGGATTTCGTGCCGGTGACCAGATCCGCGACGACGGCGGCCTGTTCCCACGCCGGCTGTACGAGACCGCCGAACGAGCCAGGATGCTTCGCGCAGTCGCCGATCGCGTGGATCCGGCCGTCGCTGGTACGCAACAGATCGTCGACGACGATGCCGCCTTCGACGGTCAACCCGGCGTCCACGGCCAGTTTCGTCTCGGGCCGCACGCCGGTCGAGACGACGATGAGATCGGCGGGCACGTGCGTGCCGTCGTCGAGTTTCAGCCCGTCGCCGCTCACATAGCGGGCGGCCCCGACACCGAGCCGGAAGGCGACGCCGAGTTCTTCGAGCTTCCTGGTCAGCACCCGCGCCGATTCCGCGTCCAGCTGACGTTCCATGATGTGCGGCATCGGATGCACGACGGTGACGAGATTCCCGCGTCCGGCGAGGCCTCGCGCGGCTTCCAGGCCGAGCAGCCCGCCGCCGAGGACGGCCACCGGCGCGCCCAGTTTGGCGGCGTCGAGGATACGCGCGCAGTCGTCGAGGGTGCGGAACGCGACGACGTCCGGGCCGGGTTCGAGCCCTTCGACCGGCGGCATCCAGGGGTTGGCGCCGGTGGCGAGCACGAGCGCGTCGTAGTCCACAGTGGACCCGTCGTCGAGGTGGATCCGCCGCTCGTCACGGTCGATCGACGTCGCGGCGACACCCCGGCGCAGGTCCGCGCGGGTGCGGGACGGCCATTCGTCGTCGTGCAGCCGGACGGCCTCCGGCCGCATCGTGCCGGCGACCACCGACGAGAGCAGCACCCGGTTGTAGGCGGCGTGTTTCTCCGCGCCGACCACGGTGAGCCGCACGCGCTCGCCCTCGGGATCGCGGCGCTGGATCTCGTCCGCGAGCCGCGCGCCCGCCATCCCGTATCCGGCGATGACCACCGACCGGGGGCTCACGCGACGACCTCGGCCGGGGCGAGCGCGACCGCGCACACCTTGAACTCGGGCATCCGGCTCGTCGGATCGAGCGCCGGGTTGGTCAGCAGGTTCGCCCTGCCCTCACCGGGGAAATGGAACGGCAGGAACACCAGGTCGGGGCGCAGCGACGCCACACAGCGGACGCGTGCGACGGTCTCCCCGCGGCGCGAGCGCACGACGGCGAGGTCGCCCTCGGCCAGTCCCGCGCGGGCAGCGGTGTCGGGGTGAACTTCCACGAAGGCCTCCGCCACGACGTCGTTGAGTTCCTTGACCAGCCGGGTCTGTGCCCCGGACTGGTAGTGCTGCAGGACCCGCCCGGTGGTGGCCTGCAAGGGGAATTCGGCGTCCGGCGGTTCGGCCGGGCCGACGTGGTCCACCGGCACGAACCGCGCGCGGCCGTCCGGGTGGGCGAAGGAATCGAGGAACATCCGCGGCGTGCCGGGATGCGATTCCGCCGGGACGGGCCAGTAGAGGGCTTCACCGTCGCGGAGCCGGTCGTAGGTGATGCCCGAGTAGTCGGCGACACCGCCCTTGGACGCCCGGCGGAGCTCGGTGAAGACGGTCTCGGCGTCCGTCGGGAACCGCCCGTCGGGCTGACCGAACCGGCGGGCGAGTTCGGAAAGCACCTGGAGATCGGTCTTCGCGCCGGCCGGCGGGTCGATCGCCTTGCGCCGCAGGAGGATCCGGCCTTCGAGGTTGGTCATCGTCCCGTCCTCCTCGGCCCACTGGGTGACCGGCAGGACGACGTCGGCCATCGCGGCGGTCTCCGAGAGGACGAGGTCCGAAACCACCAGGAAGTCCAAAGAGGACACTTTGTCCTGGATGTTCCCGGCGCCGGGCGCGGAAACGACGACGTTGCTGCCGAACACCATCAGCGCGCTCGGCCCGTCTTCGGTGCCGAGCGCTTCGAGCAGCTCGACGGCGGAACGACCCGGCCCCGGCAGGGATTCCGGCGGCACGCCCCAGACCCCGGCGACGTATTCGCGGGCGGCGGGATCGTCGATCTTGCGGTAACCGGGCAGCTGGTCGGCCTTCTGGCCGTGCTCACGACCACCTTGGCCGTTGCCCTGCCCGGTCAGGCAGCCGAAGCCGGATCCCTTGCGTCCCGGCAGCCCGAGGGCGAGCGAGAGGTTGATCCAGGCGTTGACCATCGCGGTGCCGTTGGCGTGCTGCTCGGTGCCGCGGGCGGTGAGGACGTAGGCGTTGCGGGCCGCGGCGAGCTTGGCGGCGACACGGCGCTGGTCGGCGGCGGAGACGCCGGTGATCTGCTCGACGCGTTCCGGCCACCAGGCCGCGACCGACCGCCACAGTTCTTCGAAACCGTTCGTGCGTTTGTCTATATAGGACTGATCGAGCAGGCCATCGGCGACGACCGCGTGCAGGATGCCCTGCGCGAGCGCGAGGTCGGTACCCGGCGCGGGCTGCAGGTGCAGTCCGGCCAGTTCGGCGGTCGGCGTCCGGCGCGGGTCGACGACGATCAGGTCCGCGCCCCGCAGGTGCTGAGTGAACGGCGGCATCGTCTCGGCCGGGTTCGCGCCGATCAGCAGTACCGCGTCGGCGTCGGCGAGATCCGTGACCGGGAACGGCATACCGCGGTCGGCGCCGAACGCCTTGATCCCGGCGGCGGCCGCCGACGACATGCAGAACCGCCCGTTGTAGTCGATCTGCGAGGTGCCCAGCGCGACCCGGGCGAACTTCCCCAGCAGATACGCCTTCTCGTTGGTCAGCCCGCCACCGCCGAAGACGGCGACCGCGTCGGCCCCCTTGGCCGCGCGGATCTCGGTGAGCCGCCGGGCGACGAGGTCCAGTGCCTGTGCCCAGGTCGCCGGCCGGAGTTCGCCGTCGACCCTGATCAGCGGTGTCGTCAAGCGGGACGGCGAGGTGAGCAGCTCCCCCGACGTCCAGCCCTTCTGGCACAGGCCGCCGGCGTTGACCGGAAAGTCGCGCGGGGTGACCCGGGCGCCGTCGAGGCTCATCCCGCACTGCAGGGCGCAGTACGGGCAGTGCGTGTCCACCGCGGTCACGGTGGGGGCGGCGAGTGGCACGGGCACCTCCTCCAGGCGTCGATAGCGCTTGAAGGTAGGTAGGCCGTGTTACCTGAAAACTCCCGAATGTTTCAGGCGTTTGACATTGCCCGCCGTCGATGGACGTCACACCGTGAGGTCGGGAGAGCAGCCCTCGGCGAACTATTCACCATGTGTATAGACCGTGCGTATACACACTGTGTATAGTCGCCCGCATGTCCATCGGGAACACCCTGCTCGGCCTGCTCGAAGCCGGTCCGAAGCACGGTTACGACCTCAAACAGCTCTACGACAAGCAGTTCCGCCAAGACCGCCCACTGCACTACGGCCAGGTCTATTCGACGTTGAACCGGCTCCTGAAGAACGGCCTCGTCGAGGAGAACGGCGTCGAAGCGGGCGGCGGTCCGGACCGGAAGCGGTACGCGATCACCGACGCCGGCGTCACCAACGTCGAGGAATGGCTGAAGAGCCCGGAAAGCCCTTCGGTCTACCTGCAGAACACGCTCTACACCAAGGTCGTGCTCGCGCTCCTGTCCGGCCGCGGCGCCCAGGATCTGCTCGACGCGCAGCGAAGCTCCCACCTGCGCGCCATGCGCGAGCTCACCGCCCGCAAGACCGACGGCGACCTCGCCGACCAGCTGATCTGCGACCACGCGCTGTTCCACCTGGAGGCGGATCTGCGGTGGCTGGAGCTCACCGCCGCCCGCCTCGACGACCTCGCGCGCCAGCTGACGCGCTGATCTGGGGACCACACAGTGGAAACACCGTTGTTACACGGGCTGGGCCTGCACAAGGCCTTCGGCCCGAATCAGGCGCTGGCCGGGGCCGGGTTGACGCTCGAACCCGGCGAGATCGTCGCGATCATGGGGCCATCGGGGTCCGGGAAATCGACCCTGCTGCATTGCCTGTCCGGAATCGTGCGGCCTGATGACGGCCAGGTGCTGTTCCGCGGGCGTGACCTCGCGAGCATGTCCGACACCGAACGCAGTGCCCTGCGGCGCACCGAGTTCGGTTTCGTCTTCCAGTTCGGTCAGCTCGTGCCGGAGCTGACCTGCCTGGAGAACGTCGCGCTGCCGCTGCGGCTGGGCGGGATGAAGCGCCGCCCCGCCGAGCGGATCGCGCGCGGCTGGCTCGACCGGCTGACGATCGGCGACGTCGACGACAGCACGCCCGGCCAGGTTTCGGGCGGGCAGAGCCAGCGGGTCGCCATGGCCAGGGCGCTGGTCACCGAACCGTCGGTGATCTTCGCCGACGAACCGACCGGCGCGCTGGACACGCTCAGCGGGGAACTGGTCATGCGCCTGCTGTCCGAGGCGGCGAAACAGACCGACGCCGCCATCGTCCTGGTCACCCACGAACCACGGGTGGCCGCTTACTCCGATCGGGAGGTCATCGTGCGCGACGGCCGGACACGTGAACCGGTGGTGACCCGATGACCGGACGTGAAGACCTGATGCTCGGGTTCCGGCTGGCCGTCGGGGGCGGCCGGGGCTCGATCGTCAGGCTCGTCCTGAGCACCGCCGGTATCGGGCTCGCGGTGGCGATCCTGCTGCTCGGCGCCTCCGCGGGCACCATCAAGGAGAACCGCGACCAGCGGACGTTCGCCGCTTCCGTGCGCAGCGAACCGATCCCGGGCGTCGACCCGCTGAACTACGCGGCGACGACGACCGACTTCCGCGGTCAGGCGATCGCACTCGTCCACTTGCGGCCGACGGGCCCGAAATCGCCGATCCCGCCGGGGGTTGACCGGCTGCCCGCACCGGGCGAGGTCTTCCTTTCACCGAAGCTGGCCGAGCTCGTCGCGTCCGAATCCAGCGGCCTGTTGCGGCCTCGTCTGCCCGGTGAACCGGCCGGGCTCATCGCCGCGGAGACCACGCTCAATCCGAACGATCTGGTCGCCTACGTCGGCACGGACGCGATGCGGGACGCACGCACGATCTATGGCTTCGGCGCCGAACCCGGCTATCACGACGTGATCGAAAACGGGATCCTGATCCTCCTGCTGCTCGGGCTCTTCGTCCTCCTCACGCCGGTGTTCATCTTCGTCGGAACGGTCTCCCGGCTCGGCGGCGCCGCCCGGGACCGGCGGCTCGCCGCGGTGCGGCTGGCGGGTTCGTCCCTCGCGCAGCTGCGCCGGATCACCGCGGCGGAATCCCTCGCGGGCGCCGTGGCCGGCCTGGTCGCCGGTAGCGCGCTGTTCCTGCTCTTCCGCGGCGCAGCGGCGGACTTCCAGGTGTTCCGATTCGGGGTGTACCCGGACGATCTGACGCCGTCGTGGCCGCTGGTGGTGCTGATCGTGCTGGCGGTCCCGGCACTGACCGTGGCGACGGCTTGGGCGTCCCAGCGGCACCTGATCGTCGAACCGCTCGGCGTCGTCCGCGAGACCGCACCGCCGAAGCGCCGGTTGTGGTGGCGGCTGCTGCCCGTCGTCATCGGAATCCTGTTGATCGCCCCGGATCTCGGTGTCGCGAGCGAACTCGGCCGCTGGGCGCTGATCGGTGGCGCGGCACTGCTGATGCTCGGGATTCCCGCGCTGCTGCCGTGGCTGCTGGAACGCGCCGTTTCCCGGATCAAGGGCGGGCCGCCGTCGTTCCAGCTCGCGATCCGCCGTCTGCAGAGCGACAGCGGGACCCCGTCACGGGTGGTCGCGGGCCTCTGCGTGGTCCTCGCCGGGGCGATCGCGTTGCAGAGCCTCCTGGCGGGACAGGCCGCGATGGAGGCCGATCGTCACGACAGGACGGGAGGCCGGATCACCGTCTACGCGGACGGTCCCGTGGCCGATCGTGCGATCGCCTCGGCCCGCGCGGTCCCCGGCGCGGCCGATTTCCAGGCGCTGCGCTCGTTGTTCGTCGACGCGAATCGCGAGGACGGCGCGCTCGTGCAGGTCGGCGTCGCCGACTGCGCCACGATCGAGGTGACGACCACCGCGACCGGTTGCCGTGACGGCGACGTGTTCGCCGACCCCTCGTTCCTCCACATAGGACAGTCGGCGAAGATCACGGGCAACGACAAGCGGGAACAGCCCTGGACCGTTCCGGTCACACCGCGACCGTTCGAGGTGAAGCCATCGAGCGTCGCCGAGTCCCTGAGGCCGCACGTGCTCGCGACGCCCGCCGCGATGGCGGGTGTCGACCTGGCCGCGGCCTCGGTCACGGTGAGCCTGCGCGGGACGACCGGGAATCCGGATTTCGTCGAACTGGTGCGGAATTCGGTGGCGCCGTACAGCGGACAGGTCACCGTGGCGGCCTTCAACGGGGAGCGGGCCTCCACCGAGGCCCGGATGTTCGGCGACGCGCGGAACATCCTGCTCGGCGGCGCGCTGTTCGTCCTGCTGCTGGCCGGGGTGAGCCTGCTGGTGCTCGCCCAGGAACAGGTCCGGGAACGGCGACGGGCCCTCGGCGCGCTGTCCGCCACCGGTGTCCCGGTGCGGGTGATCGTCCGATCTCTGCTGTGGCAGAACGGGATTCCGCTGCTGCTGGGCATCGTGGTCGCGACGGCGACCGGGATCGCCGTCGCCGCGCTGGGCAAGCGGCTGTTCTGGGACGGGCTGTACGTCGACTGGTCCGCGGTCGCGCTGCTCGCCGCGGCGGCGGTCGCGATGGTGCTGCTGGTGACGGCGTCGACGGTGCCGTCCGTGCGCTCGGCGGCGAAAACGGAGAACCTGCGCACCGAGTGACCTACAGCACGGCGCTCACGTCCCGGGCGGCGGCACGGAGTCCATCGTGCGCCGCCCGGGTCGACCGCGGGTCGAGGGCGTTGGCGGCCAAGCGGAAGAGGACCGCCCGCAGGAGAAGCTGAGGCCATTCGGGCAGATGCGCCCAGCGTTCGAGAAGATCGATGGTGGCGCCGCCCCAGGCCAGCGCGTCGACCGCGACGATCGCGGCGCCCCATTCACCCGGCCGGTAGTACGGCACGAAATCGACGATGCCGGGGGCCGCGTCGCCGTCGAACAGCACGCCGGCGAGAAGCTCCCCGTGGACGACCTGGTCCGGCAGTTTGACCGGTCTTCGTGACCCTGCCAAGACTTCGAACCAGCGGCCGCCCTTGTTCTCGTCGAGGGACATGTCCGCCTCGCCCCAGGCGAGCTTGTCGGCCAGCGCTTCGAGATCGGTGCGCCGTCCCAGGAAATCCGGCCGGGGCAGATCCGCCGTCGCGCGGTGCAGTTTGACCGCCGCGTGCACGACCTCGTCGTAGCGGTGCTCGGCCGTGCCGGATACGAACCGGTTCGCCGACCAGCCGCCGACCACCCAACGGCCGTCACTGGACCGGACCGGCTTCGCGACCCGCAAACCCGGCTCGTCGACGGCTTCCAGCGCACGGGCCGTCCACAGGGTCCGCGACTTGTCCACGACCGGTTTGAGCACGAGATCGTTGTAGCGCCAGGAATCGGTGCCTGGCATCGGTTCCGCGTCACCGGTACGTCCGCCGAACGCCGAACAGACGTGTTCCGGAGGGCTCTCAAGGGTGGCACGCACGGCTCGGCACGTTACCCCGTCTTCCGCGCCACGAACGAGAAGACGCGCTGGTCTTGAGTAGCGATACTCATGACACGGTCGCTTCTGACCTGCCATTCTTCGACCGTGATCCCCCGAACGGCGCAGCGCCGCCTCACTGACGGGCAACTAGCCGCCCTCGCGCTCGGCTCACTGTGGCTGCTCGGAACGCTGGGCGCGCTCACCGTGGGCCTGTTGCTCCCGCTCGCCGCGTTCCTGCACCTCCCGTGGATCGCGCTGCCGGTTCCGCTCGTGTCGATCGGGATGGTCTACCTCGTCGGTTTCGCGGCGCCAGAGGCCTTTCCGTCCGTCGCGAAGCCTTGGCCCCGGCTGGCGTGGGCTTTCGTCGCCGGGACTTCAGGCGTCTTCGGCGCGATCTTCGTGCTGGAGGTGGCGAAGGCGTTCGATCCCTGGTTCGCGGTGCCGTTTCTCGGCGTGCCGGTGCTGCTCGTCGCGGGCCTGTTCGCGCGAGGGCCGGGCGTCCGCGTGGGCGCGGGAGTCCTCCTGATCGCGCTGGTCGCGGGCGGGATCGCCGTTCCCGCGTCGCTGCCTCTGGACACCCCCGAACGGCGCCTCGCTTCGACCGGCGTCCCGCACGACCGCACCCTCGCGGCGGACCTCGGCACTCATCGGCTCCCGACCAAGACGACCGAAGACTCCGGGTCGCTGATCGTCGAGTACGCGCCTCAACTGTGGGTCTCGCCCGTCTGGACCTTCGCGACCGACGTCGTCGAGAGCTGCGAGACAGCTGTGAAGACCGCTTGGCGCCTCGAAAACGCGACGTGCACCCAAGTCGGCGAAGGCGAGTTCGTGCGGCGGAACGCGGACCGGATCGAGTTCGTCCAGCGGCGCGGCGCCCTGTCGGTGCACCTCGCGGGCAACCACAACTGGAAACCCGAGGAACTGCGGGAACTGGCCGCCAAAACCCATCCGCTGACCGACGCCGAGATCATCGCCGCCGTGCCGAAGTCGCGCGGCGGGAACCGGACCGACGTCTTGGCGGAGTTCGCGACCTTCGTGCGGGCGATCTTCACCGGCCGCTCACTCGGCTACTGACGCCCGGAGAGCAAGGGACCTTTGCTACCAACCTTGGGCACCCAAGAGTCCGCGCGTGCAATGAAAGGGTCTTTCCTTGCAAAATTTGCAAGGAAAGACCCTTTCATTGCATCGGCCACCGGACGCGCGAAACCTCAGTAGGTCGGCAGGCTCTGGTCGATCTGCCGCGCCCAGGCCAGCACGCCGCCACCGAGGTGGGTCGCGTCCTTGAACCCGGCCTTGTGCAGCGCCGCGAGCGCCTCCGCCGAACGCGCGCCCGACTTGCAGTGCAGCACGATCGGCTTGTCCTGCGGCAGTTCCGACAGCGCCTCGCCCGAGAGGATCTTGTCCTTCGGGATGAGCGTCGCGCCCTTGATGTTCACGATCTCGTACTCGTGCGGCTCGCGGACGTCGATGAGGGCGAAGTTGTCGCCGTTGTCGAACTTGGCCTTGAGCTCCGCCGGAGTGATCGTGCTCCCCGAAGCGGCCGAAGCGGCTTCGTCGGACACGACGCCACAGAACGCTTCGTAGTCGATGAGCTCGGTGATCTTCGGGGTCTCCGGATCCTTGCGGATCTTGACCTCGCGGTACTTCATCTCGAGCGCGTCGTAGCTCACGAGCCTGCCCAGCAGCGGCTCACCGATACCCGTGATCAGCTTGATCGCCTCGTTGACCATGATCGAGCCGATCGACGCGCACAGCACGCCCAGCACGCCGCCCTCGGCGCACGACGGGACCATGCCGGGCGGCGGCGGCTCGGGGTAGAGGTCGCGGTAGTTGAGGCCCTTGCCGTTCGGCGCGTCCTCCCAGAACACGCTCGCCTGTCCCTCGAACCGGTAGATCGAGCCCCACACGTAGGGCTTGCCGGTGAGCACGGCGGCGTCGTTGACCAGGTACCGCGTCGCGAAGTTGTCGGTGCCGTCGAGGATCAGGTCGTACTGCTCGAACAGCTCCAGCGCGTTCGACGATTCGAGCCGGTCGGTGTGCAGATGCACCTTCACGAACGGATTGATCTCGGCGATCGTCTCCTGCGCCGACGCGGCCTTGAGCTTGCCGATGTCGGACTGGCCGTGGATGACCTGGCGGTGCAGGTTCGATTCGTCGACCTCGTCGAAGTCGACGATGCCGAGCGTGCCGACCCCGGCCGCGGCCAGGTACAGCAGCGCCGGGCTGCCGAGGCCGCCGGCACCGATGACCAGCACCTTGGCGTTCTTCAGCCGCTTCTGCCCGGTCACCCCGACGTCCGGGATGATCAGGTGACGGCTGTACCGGGCCACCTCTTCCTTGGTGAGCTCGGCGGCCGGCTCGACGAGCGGCGGCAGCGTGCCTGACATCGGGTCCTCCATCTCGCGTGGATCGCGGTCGCATCCCAGTATCTACAACACCGACAGGCGGAAACGACTTCCCCCGTTTCATATCCTGGGAAGTTTCAGCAGGTGAGACGGCCTGGACTAAGGTGTCTGATTCGGCCAGGAGCCCGGCTTGCAGACCTTGCCGTCCGCGGGCACCTTGCCGCGGTCGCCGCCGGGGAGATTGTTCAGCTGCGCCACGAAGTCGTTGGAGACGCCGAACGTCTGCTGCATCATCACCGGCGCGATCCCGCCGTTCACCGGGCAGCCCACGTGCTTTCCGCCCAGAGCGTGCCCGACCTCGTGATTGATGGCGTACTGGCGATAGCCGGTCATGTCGCTCTCGAAGGCCATCGCCCCGCGCACCCAGCGGGCGAGGTTGATCACCACGCGCTTGTCGAAGCTCGAGCGGTAGCACGACGTCTCGTAGGTGATCTGGAACATGCAGACGTCCGCGCGATGCGTCGTGTTCGGTGTGGTGAGACTCACCCGGAAGCTCGGATTCGGGAAGGTCGCGTCGACGCGCTGGAGCGCTTTCTTGCCGTCCCACGTCCAGCTCTTGGGATTGGACAGGGTGCCCTCCACCATCGCGGCGAAGCTGTCGTCACCGAGGTAGCTGGTCGCGTCGATACCGTCCTCGACCTCGATGGTGTACGTGTACAGCTGGCCCGTCCCGACCTTTTCACCCTTGCCGGGCACCACGTGATAGGTGCCCTTGCCGGACTCGGTGAACGGGCCGCCCTTGGGCAGATCGGCGGTCGGGATCTTGAGGTCGACCGGTTTGGCCGGGTTCTCCGGGAGGACGTCGCCGCCCCCGTCCACACCCGCGCCCGGCTCGCCGCCGTTGCCCGCGGAACCATCGGCCGCGGGGGAAGTCGTCCCGTCGGAAGCGATCGGCTCGGCCGGGCCGGTGGCGGTGTTGAACACGACCAGCGCGGTGATCACCACGAGGATCGGCAGCGCGTACACCCGCCAGCCGTAGGTCTTGGCGAACTGACCGATGCCGCCTTTGCCCTTGCGCTTGGCGGTCTTGGCCTTGGCCGCGCCGGTCTCGTGCGGCTTCCAGGACGCGCTGAGCGGCTGGGCGCTGGTCCGGCGGCCGCCGGGCCGGTAGCGGTCCTCGTCGAGCCGCTGCGACGGCGGCGGCGTCGGCCGGTACTGGCCCGTGCGCGGCGCGTCGGAGGGCCGGGGCTGGGCGCGCGGCGGACGACGGGCGGATGCGGAGTACTGAGACCGCCGACCTTCGCCCTGCGCGCCTTGCTTTACCCGATCCACGCGCACCAGGGTGCCATAACCGAACTGTGATGTTGTGAGCGACCGGCGCTTCGCGCGGCGTGTCCTACCCACCCGAATGGGCTACCAGGTGCCCGATTCGACCGATTCCCACATCCCCAAAACGGCCTTCGCTACGACATTCGGGCGTTCCATCTGCGCCACGTGGCCGGTTCGGGGCAGCACGAGCAACCTGGCGTGCGGAAGCAGCCGAGCGGTGCGTTCGGCGCGCCGGACGGAGATCACCCGGTCGTGCTGCCCCCATACGACGAGCGTCGGCGCGTCGACGGTCGGCGCGACCGCCCACAGCGACGCGGGGCCGCGCGCGGACCACGTCCGGAAGATGCCGAACGTGCTGCGGGCCAGCGCGGGAGCGGCCCAGGCGAACCCGGCGCGGGCGCTGTGCTCCTCTTCGAGCTCGTCCAGCCTGCTTTGCGCGAACCGGCTCGGGTCGGCGAAGCACAGCTTGATGACCTGCATGGCGCGTTCGCGCGGGCCGAGCGCGGCGAGCCGTCGGCGTACACCCGGGCCGATCAGCGGCAGGTACGCGAACGCCATCCGCGGGTCGGACAGCCGCTTCATGCTGGGGCGGAGATCCGGCATCGCGGGCGAGATCAGCGTCAGCGTCTTCACCAGTTCCGGGCGGCGGGCCGCGACGAGCAGCGCGACGGCGCCGCCCATCGAGTTGCCGAACAGGTGCACCGGCCCCGCTTCGAGGCTCTCGATGTCGCTCGCCACGACCTCGGCGTGCGCGTCGAGGCTGAAGTCGAAGCCGTCGGGCGGCTCCGAGTAGCCGAATCCCGGCAAATCGACCGACGTGCCCCCGGCCTGGGGTGCCAGGAGGGCGGCGAGGTCGGTCCAGTTCGTGGACGAACCACCGAGGCCGTGGACGTAGACGGCCGTCTCGGGACCACCCGCTGTCCGGCGGATGTGCAATTTCACCCCGCCGACACCTATTGTTTCCCCGGGCCAAGGGGGCGGCGCCGGGTCCAGCGACGGCAATGACCTGCGTGACAACGGCACATGGGTCAGCGGAGGGCGGCCCCCGGCGGCACGGGAAACTGAAGAAGACACAGCATCAAGGATGCCCGCCCCTTGGCGGTCCGGCCGTACCGGCGAGTAATCTCGAGCTCACTTCACGCGGCGGTGACCCCGCCCCGCGGAGCCCGCGGCTACTGGAGGAACGATGACAGAAATGGCGCGACTGCAGGCGCGAGGTGTCCGCCTGCCCAGAACGGAACGCCGCGCCCAGCTGCTGGCCGCCGCGCAGCGGGTGTTCGCCGCGAACGGATACCACGCCGCCGCGATGGACGAGATCGCCGAAGAGGCCGGAGTCAGCAAGCCGGTCCTCTATCAGCACTTCCCCGGCAAGCTCGACCTCTACATCGCGCTGCTGGAGAGCCACGTCGACGAGCTGGTGCGGCGGGTCAAGGACGCGCTCGGCTCCACGTCGGACAACAAGCAGCGCGTGCCGGCGACCGTCGGCGCGTTCTTCGACTTCGTCAACAACGACGCCGGCGCCTTCCGCATGGTCTTCGAGTCCGACCTGCGCGGCGAGCCCGCCGTCCAGGAGGCGGTGGACCGGGCGACGTCGGCCAGCGTCGACGCGATCACCGAGACCATCACCGCCGACGCGGGCCTCGACGAGGACAAGGCCCGGCTGCTCGCCGTCGGCCTTGTGGGCCTCTCGCAGGTCAGCGCGCGGTTCTGGCTGGCGCACCACAAGTCGATGAGCCGCGAAGAGGCCGTCGCGCTCACCGCCAACCTCGCCTGGCGAGGCATCGGCGGTGGCTTCCCGCTCCAGCACTGACCCGCGTTTCGTCCTCTGAATGCGGTCCTTGCGCGGGGCAACTACCGCATTCAGAGGACGAAATGCGTCAGGTCATTGGGGCAGGAGCTTCTTCAGGCGGTCGGCCGCGAGCTGGGCGTCCGCGACGACCTTCGCGGTGTCGATACCGACAACGCGGCCTTCGCGCTTGAGGGCGCGACCGTCGACGAACACCCAGGAGACGTTCGCGGGCTGGGTGTTGAAGACCAGCTGATTCACCCAGTCGACCTTCGGCGCGAAGTTGACCGCCTGGGCGTCGACCAGCTGGAGATCCGCCCGTTTGCCCGGCGTCAGTGACCCGATCTCCTTGTCCATCCCGAGCACCTCCGCGCCACCGAGGGTCGCCATGCGCAGGACGTCCGCCGTGGTCGGGTAGACCGCCGGATCCGTCGTGGTCGCCCGCTGGAGACCGACGGCCGCGCGCATCACGTTGAACATGTCGCTCGTGTCGTTGGTGCCGCCGTCGAGGCCGAGCCCGACCTTCATGCTCCGCTTCTTCATCTCCGGCAGCCGGATGACGCCCGACGCGAGCCGCATGTTCGACAGCGGGTTGTGCGCCACGCCGACCCCGGCGGCCGCGAGCTCGTCGAGGTCCGCGTCGGTGGTCTGGATGACGTGGTTCGTCACCAGCCCGGAGTGCAACGCGTTCGCGCGCCGGAGCGCGTCCATCTGCCCCGCGGTCAGATCGGCCTTCGATTCGAGCAGGTGCACGTTCAACGAGACGCCGAGCTCGCGCGCGAGCTTCTCCGAGGCTTCGACGCTCGGGAAGTTCCCCGTCGACGGATGCGTGCCGATCTGCAGGCGTGCCAACGGGTTCGGATCGATGACCTCGCGTTTCACGCGGCGGATCTCGTTCTGCAGCGCGGGATCGGTGGTGCCGTTGTAGGAGTAGAGGAACCGCAGCTTCGACTCGCCGAGCGCACGGAGACCGCCCTTGGCGAAGTCGGTGTTGAACGCGTGCGACCAGTCGGTGACCGTGGTGATCCCGGTCGAGACGACGTCGGCGGCGGCGAGTTTCGTGCCCGCGTACGCGTCCGCGTCGGTCACGGGGGCGCGGTACAGCGGGATGACGCATTTGCCGAGCCAGCCGATGAGTTCCTTGTCGGCCGCGCAGCCGCGGATGAGCGACTGCCACAAGTGGTTGTGCAGGTCGACGAAGCCGGGCAGCACGATCTTGCCTCGGCCGTCGACGACTCTCGCGGCACCCGCGTCGAGGTCCTTGCCGACCTGCTTGATCTTGGTTCCTTCCAGCACGACGTCGGCGTCGGCGAGGGCGCCGAGCGGTCCTTCGCCGAGGCTGGGATCCATCGTGAGCACCATCGAAGCGTCGCGGATGACGACCCGGCCGGCACCGGTGAATTCCGCGTCGCTCCCGGCTTCGGTGGTCTCGCCGCCCAAGTTGCTGAGCAGAGCCGCTCCGAGGACCACGGCGATGGTGAGGCTGAAGACGGACAGGATCGATCTGTTTCGTTTCATCATTCCAACTCCCCAGTCGAAAAGATCACGCTAGCTCATCTGACGCGGACGCCCCGGAGAATCACCGCGATGGGATGTTCCAGCTGTGCCAGGTCTTCGCGCGGATCCTCCGCGTAGACGACGGCGTCGGCGGGCGCGCCCGGAACCAGCCCTGGCAACCCGAGATATTCGCGCGCGGCCCACGAACCCGCGGCGAGGGCGTCGTGCGTGCGCAACCCCGCTTCCGCGAGGGCGCGGATCTCGGCGCCCACCTGACCGTGCGGCCGGGAATCGGTCCCGGCGAGGATCTTCACCCCGGCTTCCGCCGCCGCCACGACCAGCGCGGGATGCGCCTCCGCCCCGCCGGTGAACCAGCGTTTCCGGGGACTGTCCTCGCGGTTCCGCGCCCTCCCCAGCGCCGCCTGGAACACCGAAAGCGTCGGGGTGAGCGCGGTTCCGCGGGCCGCCATGTCCGGCAGGTATCCGGGATCGAGCCACATCCCGTGTTCGACGGAGTCGACGCCCGCGGCCACCGCCGCTTCCCCGCCGGCGGCGTGCTGCGAGTGCACCGCGACCCGGCCGCCGACCGCGTGCACGGCCTCGACGACGGCGGTCATGACGTCCGACGGCACGGCGTCCTCCCCGGCCCGCCAGTCGGCGATGATCTTGGCCCAGCCGGTGCGTTTCGCCTGCGCCGCGGCCAATCCGGGAAGTTCCGCGTGCGTGGCGCGGCGGCCCCAGCCGTCGAAGAAGTGGCCGTGCTGGGCGATCCACGGCCCGGCGTGCACCGCACGGGGCAGCCCGGGTTCGGTGCCGAACCACCCGGGTGGCTCACCGGGCAGCCCCGGCGAGCGGATCATCGTGACCCCGGCGTCGACGTGCCGGTGCAGATCTGCGCGCAGGATCTCTTCGTCCATCGGATCGCCGGGCTCCTCGGCCCCGGGATGGGTGTGGGCGTCGACGAGACCCGGCAAGAGCCAGCCTTCGGCGACCAGGTCCGCGCCCGGGACCGGGTCGGTGGTCCAACGGTCGCCGTCGGCGTAGAGATCGGCGTACTCCCCGGCGGGAAGCGCCCGGCCCCGGATTCTGATGATCACAATGCCCCCTTGCTCTCGTGTTGAGCAATCCAGCGGATCGCGACCAGCCGGGTTTCGGCTATGAATCAGAGTGACCGCGTTGCCGATCCGCGAGGAGTCACCATGCCCCATATCGCGCTCGACGAGAACCTTCCCGGTATCACCGCCTTGTTCGCCTACCGGCCGGAGACGGCGGCGCCGCTCGGGCAACTCGCCGAGGTCCTGCTTCGCGGGCCGAGCAGCCTCAGCGTGGGCGAACGCGAACTGATCGGTGCGGTCGTCTCACGCGGCAACGACTGCACGTTCTGCTCACGCAGCCACGCCGCCGTCGCGGCCGAAGCGCTCGAAGGCGGCATGCCGGTCGTGGAGGCGGCTTGGAAGGACGTCGACAGCGCGCCCGTGCCTGCGAAGGTGAAGGCGCTGCTGCACGTCGCGCTCGCCGTTCGCGAAAGCGGGAAGTCGGTGGGCGAAGACCTGATCGAGATCGCCCGCGCGGAGGGCGCGACGGACGTCGAAATCCACGACACGGTCCTGATCGCGGCCGCGTTCTGCATGTTCAACCGCTACGTCGACGGGCTGGCCACGCTCGCCGTCGACGACCAGGACGCCTATCAGGAGGTCGGCGTCCGTCTCCTGGCGAACGGCTACACGGCTCTCTGAGGAGAGCAAGGGACCTTTGCTACCACCCGCTGCTACCACCGCGCCGACCACACGTCGCGAAAGCCACTTTCGCGACGTCTGATGTCCCGAAAGTGGCTTTCGCGACGTCCCCGAGCGCCGCACACGAGACCTTGACCTGCGAAAAGAAGCAAGGGACCTTTGCTACCACTTGTCTCAATGTCGAGAGAAGTGGTAGCAAAGGTCCCTTGCTCCCCTTTCAGACCCTCGCGGCGCGGCGGACGAGTGCCGCGATGCGATCCGAAACCTCCTGAGCCCGTTCCTGCGGAAGCATGTGCCCAGCCCCCGGATAGCGCACGAACTCGGCCTCCGGCAGCTCGTCGGCGATGACCTTGGCGTGCGGCGGCGGACAGAGCCTGTCCCGCTCCCCCGCCAGCACGATCACCGGTTTGCCGTCCAGCGCGGCCAGCGTGACCCGGCAGTCGTGCCGCGAAATCGCGTCCTGGAATCCCGCGACACTCGCCGGATGCGCGCACAGCAACTGCTCGGCGACCGAGTCCACGTCGGCCCGCTGAGGCCGCCGCCCGAAGACGAGCAGCCGCGCACCGGGCCGCACCACCGACAGCGGCAGCGGCAAGGCGTCACGGCGGTTCTTCGCGAGCAGCTTCGCGAGCCTCCGTTCGAACCTCGCCGCGCCGCTGCCCGCGATCCCCGGCAGGCCGAGGGTGATCCGGTCCATCTCACCGGACGACGTGGCGACGAACGCGACCCCTGCGACGCGCCGGGCCACGAGATCGGGATGCCTGCGGGACAGCTCCATGATCGTCATACCGCCCATGGAGTGCCCGGCGAGCACGATCGGCCCGTTCGGGACGCGGTCCTGGATCAGCTCGGCGAGGTCGTCGGCGAGGGTCGGGATCGTGGCCGTTCCCGGTTTCGCCGGCGCGGAACCGCCGTGGCCGCGCAGGTCGTAGCGCAGGGTCCGGACGGAGTCGCCGAGCCGCGACACCACGCCGTCCCAGGTTCGGTGATCCTGGGTCCAGCCGTGCACGAGGACCAGCGTGAGTTCGGAATCGGCCGGACCGCTCAGCTCGACATGCAGTGCGGTGCCGTCGCCGGTCACGAACCGATGTTGCCGCGACGGGTCCCACGAGACGGCGTCGCGCTGCTTGACGCTCCTCATCGCTTCCCCGGCAGCAGGAAGGACTTGCGCCAGAAGTACATGCCCGGCTTGCCGACCAGGCCGGATTCCTGAAGGAACGGCATGATCTTCTCGCCTGCCCACTGGATGCTTTCGCGCCAGTGGGGGTTGTTCAGCGCGGCCTCGACGCCGTCACGCGGACGGATGCCGACGGCCTTGTAGACGTTCGGGTTGATGAAGGCCCGCGTCACGAAGTACGAAATGAGCGCGATGATGAACTGCTGATAGAGGATTTCCTTCTTCGACAGTTTCGCCATCCCGCGAGTCACCTCTTCGCGGGCGAAGGTGACGTGCCGGGCTTCTTCGAGCACGTGGATCCGGTTGACCATCCGCACCAGCGGCTGGATGTCCGGGTCGTTCATCTGCTCGCGCTGAAGCCGGTCGAGGACCTCTTCGGCGACAAGGATCGCGCCGTAGCGCGCGGGGCCGTAGCTGATCGTCGGCATCAGTTTCGCCAGCCGCCGCAACCACGGCACCGGCCCGTAGGACGGGCAGCCGATCCGCGAAGCCATCCGCGCGAACATCGTCGAGTGACGGCATTCGTCCGCGATCTCGGTCAACGCGTACTGGGCGTGCGAACTGGTCGGGTCCTCGTCGTAGACCTCCTTGAGCAGCATCTGCATCAGGAGGATTTCGAACCACAGCCCCGTCGTCGCCACGCTCGCGACTTCGTGCTTGCCGAGTTCGATGCGCTGTTCTTCGGACAGCGAGTCCCACAATTTCGTGCCGTAGAGCGAAGAACGGTGTGCCGGGATGAAGCGCTTCCCGTCGACGAGCGGGGCGGTCCAGTCGATGTCGACGTCGGGATCGTAGAACTTGTTCGCGGAGGACTTGAGCAGCCGCTCGGCCGTCTTCTCCCGGTCTGTTTCCTTCAGCGCCCGCGTCATTGCCGACACACCCCTATCTGTAACTCGTGGTAACAGTTACCTCTGGTAGCATGACTTGGGTGATCGAACGTGTCAAGCGCAACAGCAAGCAGTCGAGCAAGCACCCCACGGCGGGTGAGGCCGACACGGGCGACGCCCGCCGCGACCGCTGGCGCAAGCACCGGATCGCACGCCGTGCGGAGTTCGTCGAAGCCGCCCTGCGGGCGCTCGACACACACGGCCCGGACCTCGGCATGGAAGACGTCGCCGCGGAAGCGGGCGTCACGAAACCCGTGCTGTACCGGCATTTCGACGACAAGGCGGATCTGTACGTCGCGCTCGGGCAGCGCGGCACGGAGATCCTCTTCCAGCGGCTGATCCCGGCCATCAACTCCGAACTGGCCCCGGTCCCCCGGATCCGGATGGCACTCGACTCCTTCTTCAGCGTCATCGAGGAGCACCCGAACCTGTACCGCTTGCTCGCGCGCGGCGGCCTGCAGGAGAAGGTGGTCGTCAAATCCGACGTCGTCGCCGAGGACAAGGAACTGATCGCCACCGCGCTGACCGCGCTGCTCGGCGACTACATGCGGATGTTCAACATGGATTCCGGCGCCGCCGAACCGTGGGCGCACGGCATCGTCGGGATGGTGCAGAGCACCGGCGAATGGTGGCTGGACCGGCGCTCGATGGGCCGGGACAGCGTCGTCGAGTACCTGACGCAGATCATCTGGGCCGCGATCGACGGCCTCTCCCGGCAGCAGGGCATCGTCATCGACCCGAACCTGCCGCTCGAAGAGAACAAGGTCGTCCAAATGCGGAAGGAATCGGAGGCACAGTGAGCGAGCACGACGAAGACGGTTACGCCGGCGAAGCGGTCCTCGTGATCGACGGGACCGAGATCGCGACCACGGTCGACCTGCGGGGCTACTTCCAGCCCATCGACGGGTATTACCGCTGGTACGGCCGCGTCGCCACCAACGAGCAGGTGTCCGCGGCCGCGGGCGGCAAGAAGACCGCCGTCGAGATCCGCGCGGGCGAGTACAGCGCGAAGGGCGAACTCTCCGACCCGGATCCGTGGGACCGCTACCGCATCATGGGCACCAGCACGCCGCCCTTCCACGTGCCGACCAGCCTCGAAGAACTGAACGAACTCAACGCCTGACCAGGCGGAAGTACATGAAGGCCCCCTTCCTTGCGTCTAGCGCAAGGAAGGGGGCCTTCATGTACTTTCCGTGAGCGCGGGGAGCAAGGGACCTTTGCTACCACTTCGCAGGTCAGCCCCGTCGTTGAGCGGGCACCCGAGCAGCGGGCAGCAGGTACTTCGGCCAGCTCGACAGCTTGTTCATCGCCCATTCCAGCGGCCCGCGCCCGACGAACTTCCGCCACAGCACCGCGGCGGTCAGCGCCACCATCGAGAACTCGACGAAGTGCAGCACGCTGAAGATCGAATCGCCGTCGCTCTCGTCCCACAGCAGCGCGATCGCCACGAAATGCAGCACGTACGCGCTCAGCACCCGCCCGCCCAGATCCGACAGCGGCCGCAGCACCCGCTCGAATTTCGGCATCAGCAGCTGGCAGCCACCGATCACCGCCGCCGCGATCCCGATCGAGATCAGCAGGTCGAACGGCGTGTACGAGGTACCCGTCGGCAGCAGCTCCCAGGCCCAGCTGGTGGTCGGCGGTGTGCCGTGGATCCAGGTCTGGTGCAGCCGCAGGAATTCCGGCGGGGTCATCCCCATCCGCGCGGCGGCCGGTTCCAGCGAGCGGTAGATGGCCTGCATGCCACCGAGCGGTCCGGTCGCGAGCCACGACACGAAGTAACCGCCCACCGCCAGCGCCGAACCGCCGAAGAACAGGCGCCGGCACACGCTGCGCGACGTCAGGTCCATCCGGCCGATCGACATCCCGGCGAACACGTACGCCATCAGCGTCAACGCGGGGAAGGTGCCGGTCAGGACGAGGACGGTCGCGGCCTTCAGCAGTCCGGTCGAGGTGACGTCGTCCGCGGTCAGGTCCGGCGCGAAGAAGAGCAGGTCACGGGGAAGCACCTGGGCCCTGATCAGATGTGAGAGCAGCGGGCCCGCCACGGCGACGGTGACCGACGCGATCGCGAGCGCCTTCGCGCCCGCGCGCAACCACGGGATCGCGAAGAGGAAACAGGCCCCGTAGTAGGCCAGGATCACCATGTAGCCGGTCTCGAGGCTGGTCAGCCACAGCCCCAACGCCACCAGGAGCGGGGCGCGGGTCGCCAGTTTCAGCGCGACGCGGGTCCGGTCGCGGCCCTCTTTGGGACGGCGTCCGCCGGACATCAGCGCGATCGAGACCCCGGCCAGCACCGCGAACAGCGCGGCGGAATGGCCTTCGAACGGTTTGAACAGCACCCCGACGCCGCCTTTGGCCGGATCGGGGCCGACATGCACCGCGTACATGCCGAGTACGGCCAAGCCGCGGGCGACGTCGATACCGGTCAGCCGCCCCGCGACCCGTTTGCCTTGTTCGGGAACAGTGCGCGCGCCGTCGACCAGCGCGCGGTCCATCACAGTGACGCCGTCCACCTCATTTCTCGGCTAGCCCCCTGCCGTCCCCGCCTTAGCGTGACGATCAAATCTGAGAGCTGGCTGAGACGTGGCGGTGACGCCACTGTGACATCCGACTACAACCCGATCGGGTTAGCCACCAACAGCGAAACCGACCTTGCGAACATCCGACGGCGCGATCTCGACGTAGGCGATCCGGTCGGTGGGCACGATGTACTTACGGCCCTTTTCGTCGTCGAGGCGGAAGATCCCGTCGCCGGCCCTCAAGGCGTTCGCGACCAGTTCCTCGACCTCGTCGGGCGACTGGCTGCTGGACACCACGAGCTCCCGCGGCGTGTCCTTGATGCCGATCTTGACCTCCACGTGGGACCTCCGCTTGAAAGTTCGAAATCTACTGGTGCGCCAAGGCTAGCCGAAGCGACCTCAGCCGAGGCCCAGCACCTGCATGCGCTTGGTGTGCCCCTGCTGCAACCGGCGGAACAGCGCGGCGATTCCCGAAAGGTCGCCCGAGCCTTCGACGATCAGCTCGGCGAGCCCGTCCCGCTCGGCGACGACGTACTGGGCCTGCGTCAACGCCTCGCCCAGCAGGCGGCGGCCCCACAGCGCGAGCTTGTCGCGCGCCTTCGGGTCGGCCTCGATACCGGCCGCGACTTCGCGTTCGGCGAACGCGGAATGCCCTGTGTCGGCGAGCACGGTGAGCACCAGGTCCTTGGTCTCGGGGTCGAGCCAGCTGGCCATCTCGCGGTAGAGGTCCGCGGCGAGCCCGTCGCCGACGTAGGCCTTCACCAGGGACTCAAGCCAGGAACGGGGCGCCGTGGAGGCGTGCCAGGCGTCGATGTGGCCGACGAACGGGCGCATCGCGTCCTCGATCGCGACGCCGTGCCCCGCGAGGTGCTTGGTGAGCAGGTCGTAGTGCCCGATCTCGGCGGCCGCCATGGACGCCAGCGCGGCCCGGCCCGACAGCGTCGGCGCGGTGCGCGCGTCCTCGGCCATGCGATCGAATGCGGACAATTCCCCATAGGCGAGTACGCCGAGCAAATCGACTACGCCCTCACTGATCTGCTTTGCCTCCGTCACGGCGGAAAGGGTATCGCCGAACACACCCGGACGGTCGGGAAGAGACCGATCCCACCCTCGTCGGCGCGCCGGGGGCTATCGAAAAACCGCAGATCAGGTAGACTGCCGACGGATACGACGGATCTTCCGTCCCGGATCGGGACGCCGCTGCGGCTGAAGGACAGCCGGTGTGGCCCCGGTCAGCACAAGAATGATGTGCGTGCACGCCATCCTGCGGCATTCCCACGAAGGGCCGCTCCAGCGCCAGTAGCGCGGAGCCCGAGCGAAATTTCGTGGTCGAGTGTCGATCGGTGACCAGGGCAGTGCGCGCTGGTCACGAGAGAGGCGAGCACCCTGACCACGAACGAAATCACAACCGAAGAGAACACCACCACCGCCGTCCCGGAGGCCGTCGCGCTGGAGCACAGCGAGACAGGCCCGGCGGCGTTGGACACGTCGCACCCGCTGCAGGCGGGCGCGCCGGTGGAGCCCGAATCCCCCACCTTCGCCTCCTTCGGCGTCAAGCCGGAGATCGTGAAGGCCCTCGGCGAGGCCGGCATCGAGCGCACCTTCGCCATCCAGGCGCTGACGCTGCCGCTGGCCATGGCGGGCGACGACCTGATCGGCCAGGCCCGCACCGGCATGGGCAAGACGCTGGGCTTCGGCGTCCCGCTGCTGCACCGCGTCGAGGTCCCGGGCGACGGCACCCCGCAGGTGCTGGTCGTCGTGCCGACCCGTGAGCTGTGCATCCAGGTCGCGAACGACCTCAAGGGCGCGGGCAAGCACCTCGGCATCCGCACGCTGGCCATCTACGGCGGCCGCCCGTACGAGCCGCAGATCGAGGCGCTCCGCAAGGGCGTCGACGTCGTCATCGGCACGCCCGGCCGTCTGCTGGACCTGGCCGAGCAGCAGCACCTGGTGCTCGGCAAGATCCGCGGCCTGGTGCTGGACGAGGCCGACGAGATGCTCGACCTGGGCTTCCTGCCCGATATCGAGCGCATCCTGCGGATGGTCCCGGACGCGCGCCAGACGATGCTGTTCTCGGCGACCATGCCGGGTCCGATCATCACGCTGGCCCGCACGTTCCTGAACCAGCCGACCCACATCCGCGCCGAGGAGAACGACGCCGGCGCCATCCACGAGCGCACCACCCAGTTCGTCTACCGGGCGCACTCGATGGACAAGCCCGAGCTGATCGCCCGCGCGCTGCAGGCCGAAGGCCGTGGCCTGACGATGATCTTCACCCGCACCAAGCGCACCGCGCAGAAGGTCGCCGACGATCTCGTCGAGCGCGGCTTCGCGGCCGCCGCCGTGCACGGTGACCTCGGCCAGGGCGCCCGCGAGCAGGCGCTGCGCGCGTTCCGCTCCGGCAAGGTCGACGTGCTGGTCGCCACCGATGTCGCCGCCCGCGGTATCGACATCGACGACGTCACGCACGTGATCAACTACCAGACGCCGGAGGACGAGAAGACCTACGTCCACCGCATCGGCCGCACCGGCCGCGCGGGGCGCACCGGCGTCGCGATCACCCTCGTCGACTGGGACGAGGAGCCGCGCTGGAAGCTGATCTCCGACACCCTCGGCCTCGACAAGCCCGAGCCGGTCGAGACGTACTCGTCGTCGAAGCACCTGTTCAGCGACCTCGGCATCCCGGAGGGCACCACCGGGCGCTTGCCGCTGTCGAAGCGGACCCGCGCCGGTCTTTCGGCCGAGGCCGAAGAAGACCTGGGCGGCAAGCGCCGTGGCCGTGGCCGGGGCGCGAGCGACGAAGAGGCTCCCCGCAAGCGCAACCGCGCACCGCGCAAGCGGACCCGCGGCGGCGCGGACGCGGCCGCCAAGATCGAAGCGGCGGACGCCGCGGCGGCTTCCGCGGAAGGCACCGAGGGCGAGTCCCCGGCGGAGGCCCGCACGCGGACCCGTCGCCGCAGCCGCGGCGCCGCGAAGCCGAGCCCCGAGGTCAGTGGCCCGGCGGTCGAGAAGGAGGCAGGCGACAGCGCCGAGCGTCCGGCTCGCCGACGCCGCCGTCGCCGTCCGTCGGCGACTTCTGATACACCTGCGTCGGCAGACTGAGCTTTCATACTGCGGACATGGGGAGCTAGGGGCACGTGAGCGAACGCTGGAACTCCGCGCCGGACAACGAACCGGCGCGGCCCGTGCCCGCCGATCCCGAGCAGCCGAACGGCAGCGTGCCGGAGACGGTTGAAAACGCGATCGGCACCGAGGACGTGCTGGACGCCGAACCCGCTCAGCCGGTGGCCACCGAGCCGCCGCTGGGCGGGAAACGCGCCCGGCCCTCGCCGTGGAACCGCAAACGGGATCGTGTCATCGCCGCGGCGATCGTGGTGGTCGTCGCGGTCACCGGCGTCGTCATCGGCGTGACCAGCGACAACGCGGCGACCGTCGCCCAAGTCGCCACCACCCTGCCGCCGGGGCTTCCGCCCGCGCCGGCGCAGGTTCCCGGCTCGTTGAGTGAACTGTGGCAGGCGCCGAGCTCGTCGACACCCGTCCCGATCGGCGAGGCCAACAGCGTCGTCACCGCCGACAAGGGCGAAGTACTCGGCCGGGATCCGTACACCGGCGAAGTCCGCTGGCGCTACTCGCGCGATCTCGAACTGTGCACCGTCGCGCTCGCCGGGATCAAGGTGGACGCGGTGTACCGCAAGGACACCGGCTGCAGCGAGGTCACCCAGCTCGACGCGGGCACCGGGCGCCGCACGGCGCAGCGCAACGGCGACGCCGAGCTCGGGACGAGGCTGGTCGTCGACGGATCGCACACCACCACGACCGGCAAGAAACTGCTGAACACCTGGCGCGACGACCTGGTCAAAAGCATGGAGTACGGCCAGGTCCCCGCCATCGTGAACCCGGAAAAGCAGCCGAGGACGGGCTGCACCTACGGCACGGTTGCCGCCGCGGCGGGCAAGATCGGCGTGATCGAACGCTGCCCCGGCGACCCCGCCGACCGCTTCACCGTCTACCGCGCGACCAACGACGAGGCCGACGACCCGAAGGTCGACTACAGCACCGTGCTCGCCGGGAAGAACGCGAAGGTCGTCGCGATGTCCGGCGATCTCGCGCTCATCGTGCTGCCTGAACAGAAACTGCTGGTCATCTACGGCGGCGACGGCCTGCAGAAGTCGGCGTACCCGCTCGACGTGCCCGACGCGGACATCGCGCAGGATCCGGTGGGCGGCGTCATGACGACCTCGTGGACCGCGCAGGGCGTCTACTGGTTCACCGGCTCGAAGACCATGGCGTTCTCACGGGACGACCTCACTCCGCGCTGGACGCTGAACAACTCGGCCGGTCCGGGCGTGACCTTCGGAGAGCAGCTGGTCGTGCCCATCCAGGGTGGGCTGGCCGTGCTCGACGAGACGACCGGCGCCACCATCCGCACCGTCGGTGTCGACAGGCGCGGCTACACCGGCCCGGTCCTGCTCTCCTCGGTCGGGCCGGTGCTGCTGGAGCAGCGCGGCCCCACTCTCGTCGCCCTCAAGTGACCGGCGGGTGGTAGCAAAGGTCCCTTGCTACCGGCTCCGCGTCGTCGAGGTCTTGCTCCGAAGCCGGCCGATTTCCTTCCAGCACCATTTACCGCTCTCGTCGACGAGCGTGCCGGCGGCGGTCCGGGATCGCCCTTCGATGCTCAACGTGACGGCCACCGTGTACTCGGTTTCGGAGACCTTCGTGACCCCGTCGAGCGTGGCGCTCGAAACATCGTTGACGCGCTCGATGGCCTGGACGACGTCCTCTTCCGCGTTGCCGCACTTGAGCGCCGTCAAGGCCGCCTTGTCGTGGGCGTTGATACCGTCGACGACCGCCTGCGCGGTGCCCTCGGGGCCGGATGACTTGCCGGGCTTGTCGTCACCGAGGAAGAACCCGGGAGCGACGAACCCGGTGATACCCAGGACGACCAGCACCACGGCAGCGGCGGTGATGCCCACGATCAGGCCGGTCTTGTTGTTCTTCGGTGGCGCGGGCGGCCCGCCGAAGCCCTGGGGGTACTGCTGGTTCTGGCTGTACTGCTGCTGCCCGTAGCCGGGGTACTGCTGCTGCGGGTACGCGCCGCTCTGGTCGTAACCGCCGCCCTGCTGGGGCTGCTGGGCCGGGTATTGCTGGCCCGGGTACTGCTGGCCTGGGTACTGCTGCCCGCCTTGGCCGTGGTCGGGCTGTCCTGGCTGGGGTGGGTAGCTCATCAGTGACGCCCTTCATCCTCGCTGCTGGGCAGCGTGGTTTTCCACGACGTGCCCGGTGAGCCTCAGTTTCGCAGGGAGGAGACACTTCTTCCTGGCGAATGGCACTTTCCTGCCGTGTTCAGCTCCACCAGAACAGGCTCAGCGCGGCCGTCACACTCACCACGACACCGAGACCCGCGAAGCCCGCTACGCGGCCATTACGCGTATCGGCGACCCGTTGTGCCAGCAAGGCGACGACCGCCGCGACCGGATGGCCGATCAGCATCAGCGGCCCCGGCCCCGGCGCACCGGTGAGCAGGCAGATCCCGGCGATCACGAGGACGCACACCGCGAGCACGACCATCCCGGCGGCGAGCGACCCGGTCAGGCCTCGCCAGAACCGGCCGCTTTCGGGCGTCTTGGGCTCGTCCGCGGGTGGCGGGGTGGTCGCGAGCTCTTCGGTGTCCGGTGACGACACGTCCTCGCCTGTCCAATCGTCGGATCCGGGGAATCTAGGGCGCCAGCAGCTCCCACGGCTGAGCCGCGGGCCCGGCCTCCTGGCCCGCCGCGCAACTGGGCCGGAAGTCGCACCATGAGCAACGGCGGCCCGGGCGCGCCGGGAACAGGACGTCCTCGTCGCCGCCTGCGTCCAGGGTATCCGTTGCCAGCCGCAGGTCCCCGGCGGTCTCGTCGGCGCGTTGGAGATGCCGTTCGAGGCTCTGCTCGGTGTGCTCGGCAGCCGCGATGGTCCCGGTGGGCACATGGTGCAGCTCGACCTGGTAGCACGGCGTCCGCAGTGTCCTGGCGGCCGCGACGGCGTACAGCGCCAAGGCCTGCGACGAACGCGCCTCGTACTCGTCCGGCTCACGGCGGCCGGTCTTGTAGTCGATGATCACCAATTCCCGGCCGCGCTGGTCGATCCGGTCGGCGCGGCCCTCGATGATGAGGCTGGGCCCGCTGCCCGGCTCGAGCGTGACCGGCGCCGAAACCCAGCGCTCCAGCCCGACCGGATCGACGGTGACGTCGTTGTGCTCGACGTACTCCGCGACCCAGCCCTTGGCCCTGGCGCGGTACCGGGCGGCCTGCTCGGCGTCCTCGAACCCGGCGTCCTTCCAGTGTTCGGCGACGAGCGCCATCGCCCGCTGCGGTACCCGCTTGAGCACCGGCAGGTCGAACAACGCCCGCAAAGCGTTGTGCACCACCGCGCCCAGCGTGCTGTGCGCCCACGCGCCGGTGCGTACCGGGGACGGACGGTCCAGATACGACATGCGGTAGCGGCGCGGGCAATCTTCGAACGTCGCGAGGCGCGCGGGCGAGACCTTCGTCAGCTTGCGCGGCGCTTCGACGCCGAAGTCGAAACCAATCTGCTCCATCGGATCACCCCGCCCGCAACGCTACGCACCCCCACCGACACTTTTCGAGGGGATCCCCAGGAAGGGAGCAAGGGACCTTTGCTACCACCCGCGGCCGGCGCCCGGTTCCAGTGCGGCCTCCGTCCCGGCCCCGCGTGCAATGAAAGTGTCTTTCCTTGCAAATTTTGCAAGGAAAGACACTTTCATTGCATCGGCCGAGCGAGCCCACGGGCGACGTCACGTGCCCGAGATGAAGCCCTTCACCGAATTCGCCACCAGCTCGACCGCGATCGCGGCCAGCAGCAGACCGGCGATCTTCGCCAGCAGCGTGATCCCGCTTTCCTTGATCAGCCGGATGACCACGCCCGAGTACCGCATGCACAGGTACAGCACGAAGTGCACCGTCACGATCGAAAGCGCGAGAGCCACGTACGCGCCGACGTGGCCATCGGCCTGCCGCACGAAGACGATGGTCGCGGCGATCGCGCCGGGGCCGGCGAGCAGCGGCGTCCCGAGCGGGACGAGAGCGACGTTGACGTCGTCGCCGGCCGCCTCGGCCTCGCCGCCGGTCTTGCCGGTCAGCAGCTGCAGCGCGATGAGCAGCAGCAACAGCCCGCCCGCGCCCTGCAACGCCGGGATCCCGATGCCGAGGTAGGACAGGATCGCCTGTCCCGCGACGGCGAACAGCGAGATCACCAGCAAGGACACCAGCACCGCCTGCCGCGCGGCCTTGGCGCGGAACGCCACCGACTTGCGGCCGGTCAGGCTCAGGAACACCGGCACCGTGCCGGGCGGGTCCATGATGACGATCAGCGTGATCGTCGCGCTCATGAACAGGCGCGCGTCGAAGAAGTCCGTGATCGTCACCGGGTCACGACCTGATAGCCGGTGGCACGCGCGACGAGCTCTTCGAGCGCGAGCGGATCGGTGGTCTCGTCGCCGAGGTCGATGGTCTTGTTCGTGCCGTGGTAGTCGCTCGACCCGGTGCGCACGAGCCCCAGCTCCCCCGCCAGCCCGTGCAGCCGGACGCGGGTCTCCTCGTCGTGGTTCGGGTGGTCGACCTCGACACCGGTGAGCCCGTGCTCGGCCAGCCCGGCGAGCACGTCGACGGTGATGGTCGCGCCGCGCGTGTAAGCGAAGGGATGCGCGATGACGGTGACCCCGCCCGCCGCCGCGATCATGTCGATCGCGTCCTCCACGAGCGTGTCCTGCCGCGCCACGAAGTACCCGCTGCCGTTGCCGAGGTAGCTCCCGAACGCCTCGTTCACCGACGAGACGACACCGGCACGCACCAAGGCCTGCGCGAGATGCGGCCGTCCGGCGGAACCGTCCTCGGGCAGCAGCGACATGACCTCGTCGGGATCCACCGGGAGACCGTCGGCGGCCATCCGTTCGGCCATCACCCGCAGCCGCCATCGCCGCTCCGACCGCAGCCGGGTCTGCTCGGCGACGACCGCCGTCGACTCGGGGTCGAAGAGGTACGCGAGCAGGTGGACGCTGATGTGCCGCCCGGTCACCGGGTCGACGGAGATCGTGGACAGCTCGGCGCCGGGCACCAGGGTGAGGCCCGGCGGAAGTGCCTCGGCGGCCGGGGCCCAGCCGGCCGTGGTGTCGTGATCGGTGATCGCGACGACGTCGAGGCCCGCCTTCGCGGCGGCGGCGACCAGCCCGGCAGGGCTGTCGGTACCGTCGGAGGCGGTGGAGTGGGCGTGCAGGTCGATGCGCATCGCGGATCAGTATCGACGATGCGCCAGGTCACAGCGACCCCGGGACCTGCGCTAACCGACCTTCTTCTTGCCGCGGGCCGCACGCTGCGCCTTGATCATCGAAAAGCGCTCGGCCTGCTTCTGTTTGTCGCCGAAGACCAGCTCGGAAATCGTGTCGTAGAACTCTTCCGGCTTCGGCAGGTAGTCGATGCGGTTCAGCGCCTGGATCTGACCGGCGGACTCGACCACCATCGTCCCGTACCCCATCATCCGGCCCCACGCCGAACGTTCGTAGGTGAGGTCGGTGACCTTGGTGATCGGCATCATCAGCACCTTGGTGGTGTAGACGCCGGTCGTCATCACGAACCGTTTGTCCGTGACGACCAGTCGCTCGACCCACCACTCCATCACCACGTACGCGAAGCGCAGGATGACGAGCAACGCGGCATACCAGAGGATGTTCTGGATGACCCACGCGGCGGGCGGCAGCAGGTAGGACACCAGGACGCAGATGGCCAGCAAGGCCACCGCCTCGAAGGTGTCCCACAGGAGCACCGCCCAGTGACGGCGGATCCTGATGACCCGCCGCTCGGTGTCGAGGAGATACTCGTCTGGATCGCGTGGGGCGAACATACCGATAGAGTATCCGCCGTCCGCTAGCTGAAGACGTTGCTGACGAAGGTGATCACCGATTCGGCCGAGTCACGCAGGAAGCCGATGATGTTTCCCACGAGGCCCGCGGCCTGACCTGGCTGCGCGATCACGAAGAACAGCACCAACGCGATTCCTGCGAAAGTGAGGAGCTTTTTCGCGTTCACAGCGATCAATCCTGTCTCTTACGGTGACTGACTGCGGATACTGACATTCATTTTGTACCGCACCTTCCACCCGCGCGGGAGTGAAGTCCCGCGCTTGGGTCAGCCGGCAGGGGGAAGTGTACCGCACGGCTACTCTCCGTGTACAGGACAGTCATTGTCAGGAAGCCCGCGTCTACCATTCGGGAATGAACACCGTTTCGGACAGCACCGTCCGCTGTGTCGGCGGCATCGTCCACGACGAACTCGGCCGGATTCTGCTGATCCGGCGCGCGAATGAACCCGGACGTGGACTGTGGTCGGTTCCCGGCGGGCGCGTTGAACCAGGCGAAACGGACGAAGCGGCCGTCATTCGCGAGATGCGCGAAGAGACCGGGCTCGACGTGATACCGGGCACACATGTCGGCAACGTCCGCCGCGGCCCGTACGACATCCACGACTTCGCCTGCACGGTCACCGGCGGCACTCTCCGTGCCGGGGACGACGCCGACGACGCCCAGTGGATCGACGCCGAAACCTTGATCGAACTCGACAAAGGCGGCCGCTTGGCCGAACTCCTGTTCGTCACTCTCCGCGACTGGGGAGTGCTGCCGACCGGGTAACCCGCGCCTCCCCGCTAAAGAGGCGGGGATAAAGCAGCGCGAGAGGTGAAAATTATCCTCGCCGAGGCTTTCCCGTCACCTACGAAGAGCCAGCCGGGCCCTCGGTTGTGTAACTGAGTTCCTGCCGCGAGACGTCCGGCTGGACACGCGTGTCGTCCACTCAATCACCTGTGTCGTCCGTCTGATCACACGTGCTGCCCGACAGTAGGTATCCAAGACACGATCGGCTCTGACCCGAAACGCCACGCACGACCAGCGGGGCTTAAACCGGCAGCCAGGTCATCCGCTGCCCGTGCGGGGCCGTCCTGGCCAGCGCCCGCACGTCCGGGACGCCGGAATCCCAGCGGACGAGCCCGAGCACGGCCTGGTCCACCGGTTCGGCCAGCTCGGTCCTGCCGGGTACCAGCGGCTCCAGCGCGGCGGCGTAGAACTCCTCGCTGACCCACCACAGCGGCCGGTCCGCGGCGAGCTTCCGGAGCGCTTCGAGGAAGTCGGCCCGCCGCTCCCCCAGGTACGCCAGCACGTGGCTGGTCAGGACGACGAGCGGGGCGTCGGCGGGCAGGGTGGCGGCCGCCGAGGCGAGATCGTCGACGGCGTCGCCGGCGATCAGCTCGGGCCGCTGCTTGCCCTGTGCCGCCGCGGCCGTGCGCAGGAGCCGGATCCGGTCCGGCTGGTCGGCCCAGACGCAGGCTTCGAGCCAGGCCAGCTCATCCTCGTCGGCCAGGTCCACCGGGGCGCGGTCGAGGCCGGCGCGGGCGGTGATCGTCAGCTTCTTCGGCACCTTCGGCGTGACGGCGCCGGGCGCGAGGTCCAGCGCGCAGTGCAGGCCGACGGCGGTCTTCGCGGGCCCGGCGGTGAGCTGTTCGCCGCCGTCGCACTGGTAGCGGTAGGCGTACTTGTCCAGGCCGAGGAGCAGCCCCGCGCTACAGCCGACCTCCAGCAGCGCGATCTTGCCGCCCGCCTCCTTCGCCGCCGCGGTCACCGCCGGGTAGAGCAGCGCGGCACGGCGGACCTCGTTGGTCTGCGTGTACCGCGAGGAGATGATCGCGCGCGCCCTGTCCGCCCGCTCCAGCAGGAACGAGCGGAACAAGGGCCACGTCTCCGAGTCCACGCCGTCGAAACCGCCGACGGACGGGTAATACCGCGAGAGCGGGTGGATGGGGTCGGCCTGGATGAGCCGGTGCGCGGTCGCCATGAGCAGCGTTCCGCGTGCTTCACCACCGCGGGCGCCGGTCAGCAGCCCGGCGACGTCGTCGTCCTCGGCCGCCTTCGCCGTCAGGTGCTCGTACAGCGGCGAAACACCGGCCGCTTCGACCGTCGCGAACTTCCGCAGGCGGCTCTTGATCTCATCCAGCCCGATGGGCATCGACGCGCTCCCTTTTCCCGTTCGTGACACCCATTATTCGTGCGGCACGGGACGGCCGGGCTGTTCACCGCCCCTGGTGTCACCGTAAGACCGCTTCGGCACCATCACCTTGCGACGGAACACGCAGACGATCGTGCCGTCCTGCTTGTAGCCGCGGGTCTCGACGTAGACGACGCCCCGGTCGTCCTTCGACTTCGACGGCGTCTTGTCCAGCACCTCGGTCTCGCCGTAGATGGTGTCACCGTGGAAGGTCGGCTTCACGTGCTTCAGCGATTCGACCTCGAGGTTCGCGATCGCCTTGCCGGACACGTCCGGCACCGACATCCCGAGCAGCAGCGAGTAGATGTAGTTGCCGACCACGACGTTCTTGCCGAAATCGGTGGTCTCCTCGGCGTAGTGCGAGTCGAGGTGCAGCGGATGGTGGTTCATGGTGATGAGGCAGAACAGGTGGTCGTCGTACTCGGTGACCGTTTTGCCCGGCCAGTGCTTGTAGACCGCACCGACCTCGAACTCTTCGTAATAGCGACCGAACTGCACCCATTCCTCCTGCACGAGTAACGCGGCGTGAGCCTGGAACGACAGGCCTTCGTGTTGAGGAGTACCCTCGACCATTGGTGTCGGGTCGTCAACGCGACCCACACCACTGCGTAACCGTCCGCCGAGCCGAAGGAGGTGAGGAACCCGATGTCCAGTGGCGATAGTCCGCTTCCTAGTAGTCGCAGCGTTTCCGCCTTCACATCTCGCCGGATCCCCACCTGGCAGGGCTGACGAAACCGGGAACGCTGGCCTAGCCGAGCGGCCCCCCGACCGCTTGGCCCGTCGTCTTCGCGCACCAACGCACGACGTCTGCCCAGGAGATCCCATGCCTGCCATTCCCTCGCTCGGCGGCCTTCGCGGCCGGAGCAACGGCCGCGCCAAGAGCGTCCCCGAACGCCCGCTGCCCGTCCCCCTTTCGGCGTACGTCGTCGACTGCGCGGTGTATGTGGAGGGCAAGCGCCTGCCCGGCCGCTGGACGCACGCCGAGGCCATCAAAGAGGTGCGCAAGCGGCACGCCGGGTTCGTCTGGATCGGGCTGCACGAGCCCGACGCGGTCCAGATCCAGGGCATCGCGGAGACCTTCGGCCTGCACGAGCTCGCCGTCGAGGACGCGCTCGAAGCACACCAGCGGCCCAAGCTGGAGCGCTACGACGACACGCTGTTCATGGTGCTGAAGACCGTCCGGTACGTCGAGCACGAGTCGCCCGCGACGGCGAACGAGATCGTCGAGACCGGTGAGCTGATGGCCTTCCTCGGCCGCGACTTCGTGATCACCGTGCGGCACGGGAACCACTCGGGGCTCGCGAGGCTGCGCCGCGAACTCGACCAGGACCCGGAGCGGCTCGACCTCGGGCCGTCCGCGGTGCTGCACGCGATCGCGGACCACGTCGTCGACCACTACCTCGACGTCACCACCGCGATCGAGTCGGACATCGACGAGATGGAGACGCACGTCTTCGCGCCGCGCTCCAAGGTGAGCGCCGAACAGATCTACTTCATGAAGCGCGAGGTGCTGGAGCTGCGCCGCGCGGTCATGCCGCTCGGCACTCCGCTGCAGCGTCTCGCGGAGGGCTACACGCGGCTGATCCCGGACGAGGTCCGCTCCTACTTCCGCGACGTCTCCGACCACTTGACGACCGTTTCGGAGCGGGTCTCGAACTTCGACGAGCTGCTGACCACCCTGGTGGACGCCACACTGGCGAAGATCACGCTCCAGCAGAACACCGACATGCGCAAGATCACCGCGTGGGCGGCGATCATCGCGGTGCCGACGGCGCTGGCCGGCATCTACGGGATGAACTTCGACTACATGCCGGAGCTGCATTGGCGGTTCGGCTACCCGGTGGCGATGACGGTCATCTTCGGCGTCTGCATCCTGCTCTACCGAATATTCAGGAAGAACCGCTGGCTCTGATCTTTCTTCCCCTTCGGTAGTTCTGGAGTTCCCTCATGCCAAGGATCCTGACCAACCTCAAGTTCTGGGCGCTGGCCTTCTGCGTCGTCTGGCTCGGCATCGTCGTCGCGATCATCGCGAAGGACCCCGCGTTCGCGCACGGCCCGAAGTAGCGTCCCCGGGCTTACCCTGGAGCGTATGAAAGCGCTGGTGGTCGCGGACGAGGTCGAAGAGCGGCTGTGGACGTCCGCCGTCCGCAACCACCCGGCCGACCTCGTGATCGGCGCCGGCGACCTGCCGTACGACTACCTCGAGTTCCTGGCGGGCGCGCTCGACGTACCGTGCGTGTTCGTCCCCGGCAACCACGACCCCGACCTGTCCGGCTACACCCGCTACGGCGGACTGTCCATGAAGGACGGTTTCCCCACGGTGTGGCCCGGGCCGGCGGGCGGGGTGAACGCGGACGGCCGGATCGTCGACGTCGGCGGGCTCCGGTTCGCCGGGCTCGGCGGCTCGGTCCGCTACAACGACGGCCCCAACCAGTGGACGCAACGTCAGCAGGCGCGGCGTGCCCGAGGGCTGGTGCGCCGGGCCCGGCTCCGCCGTTGGCGGGACGGGCGGGACGTCGACGTCCTGCTCACGCACGCGCCGCCGCGGCACTGCGGCGACCGGGAGGATCCGCCGCACCGCGGGTTCGACTGTCTCCATCGCACGATCGAGTTGTTGCGGCCGAAATGGTTGCTGCACGGGCACATCCACCCGCACGGTGAACCCGTGCCGGACCGGGTGGTCGGCGGCACCACGGTACGCAATGTGGTCGGGCACCGGATCATGGAGTTCCTATGAAGGACACCGGTTTTCCCCGTGCGGACGCGGAACACGACTTCCTCCGCGCGCGACGGCGTCAGGTGTTGTCGCGGCTGGCGAACTGGCTGCGCCGCGAGCCCGACGACGTCAACATCATGCTGCCGTTCCACGAGGTGGTCGACGCGCTCGGCTATCTCGGCGAGCGGAAGATCGGGGCTCGGGTGATCCGGCTCGACTCGATCGTCGGCAGCGTCGACCGCGGCCGTGACTTCGACCGCCGCTTCCGCCCGACGTCCGGGCGGGTGCGCGAACGCTGGGAACGGCTGGCGCTCGCCACCCGGCGCGGCGAGTCGATCCCGCCGATCGAGGTGTACCGCGTCGGCGAACTGCATTTCATCATCGACGGGCACCATCGCGTCTCCGTGGCGCACGCGATGCGACTGTCCACAATAGAGGCCATGGTCACCGAGGTGCGGACCAAACTGGACCCGAGCGGGATCCGGTACCGCGGCGACCTGATCGTCAAGGACTACCGGCGGCTGTTCCTGGAGCGGGTCCCGCTTTCGGGGCCTGCGCGGGCTTCGGTGGTGTTCACCGATCCGTGGGACTACGCGCGGCTCGGCGAGCACGTGGAGGCGTGGGGTTTCCGGCTGATGCAGGACGAAGGGGCGTACTCGGACCGGGCGACGCTGGCGCAACGGTGGTTCGACGAGGAGTTCGTGCCGGTGGTGGCGATGCTGCGGCAGGCGGACCTGATCGGCGCGCGGACGGACGCCGAGGCGTATCTGTGGGTGGCGTGCGAACGGTACCGGCTGATCCGGACGCACCGGTGGGACGACGAGGTCTTCGAGGCCGTGCGGTCACAGTCCCGCTGACGGGTCCCTCAAGTGTCATGAAAGGGTCGTTCAGGACATTACTTGTCCTGAACGACCCTTTCATGACATCCGGCGGCGGGTTCCGCACAACCACGCCGCGCGAAGGACGCGTTCCCCTCATGCCACGCGGGGAAAGTCCCCTTGACACCCCTCCCCGTGCTAGGAAAGGACCGTTCCTGGCAAATTTTGCAAGGAACGGTCCTTTCCTAGCGTTTGAGGGACCTACATGTGCACAGCCACCGGCGTAGCGTCCGAAGCGCCTTCGGGAGCCTTCGCCGGAGCACCCGACCGCAGCAGCAGCCCGCAGATCACCGCACCGATCACGAAGATCCACCCGCCCCACACGAAAGCGGTCGTGTAACTGTGGACGGCGGCTTCGGCCGCGAGCTGCGGCGTCGGCACCTTCCCGGCCACGAACGACGTCGCCGCGTTACCGGCCAGCGTGCTCAGCAGCGCGGTCCCGATAGAGCCGCCGACCTGCTGCGCGGTGTTGACCGCCGCCGACGCGACACCGGCGTCGTGCGTGTCGACGCCGAAGGTAGCGACGCTCATCGCGGGCGCCATCGCGAGGCCGATGCCGACGCCCATGACCATCAGCGGGAACAGCACCCCGCCGGCGTACGTGCTGGTGACGTCGATGGCCGAGAGCCAGAACAGCCCCGCCCCCGCGATCAGCATTCCCAACGACACCAACGGTTTCGCGCCGAACTTCGGCAGCAGCACGGCCGTCGCCGAGGTCGCGCTGGCCATCAGGGTGGCCACCATCGGCAGGAACGCGACCCCGCTCTGCACCGGCGTGAACCCGAGGTTCAGCTGGATGTAGAAGGTGAGGAACAGGAAGATCGAGAACATCCCGATGGCGAGCAGGAACATCGCGAGGTACGAGCCGCCGCGGTCGCGGTCGAGCAGTACGCGCAGCGGCAGGAGCGGATGCGAAACCCGTTGCTGGATCGCCACGAAAGCGGCCAGCAGCACGACACCGGCGGCGAGGAAACCCCACACCGAGATCGAGGACCACGAGTCGCGCTCGGCGTTCGCGAAGCCGTAGACGAGTGCGAAGAGACCGGCCGACGCGGTGATCGTGCCGGGGATGTCGAGCTTCGGGCGCGGGCCGTCGGTCTCGGAGTTCTTCAGCAGCACGGCCGAACCGGCGAACGCGATCACCGCGAAGATGATGTTGACGTACATCGACCAGCGCCAGTCGAGGTACTCGGTCAGCACACCGCCGAGCAGCAGGCCGATCGCCGCGCCGCCACCACCGATGGCGCCGAAGACACCGAACGCCTTACCGCGCTCCTTCGGATCGGTGAAGGTCGTGGTCAGCAGCGAAAGAGCCGCCGGAGCGAGAAGCGCGCCGAAGATACCCTGTGCCGCACGGGCGACGAGCAGCATTTCGATGCTGCCCGCGGCGCCGCCGATCGCGGACACGATGGCGAAGCCGGCGAGCCCGACGAGGAACGCGCGTTTGCGGCCGAAGAGATCCGCGAGCCGCCCGCCCAGCAGGAGCAGGCTGCCGAACGCGAGCGCGTAGGCGGTGACGACCCATTGGCGGGCGTCGTTCGAGAATCCGAGGTCCTGCTGCGCCGACGGGAGCGCGATGTTCACGACGGTGGCGTCGAGCACCACCATCAGCTGGGCGAGACCGATCATCACCAGGATCAGCCATCTCCTGGCGTGGTGCGGGTTGGCGTGCTGCGCGGCCGCGTCCCCCGACGGCGTGGCGACAGCGGTGGATGAGTCAGGCATACGGGCGGTTTCCTCACCGATAGTGACGAAGAAGCTATGTGGAGTAGGTATCTCCCCTTTCCGCGCCCAAGGTACACAAGAAGTGGAGAAGTGTCCTCTACTTCGTTTGTTAAGCTGGACGAATGGCTCGGGATCTCGCTCCCGCCGCACCGGCGCGGCCGCTGCGGCGCGATGCTGAACTCAATCGGCAACGCATCATCGCGGCGGCACGCGACGTCTTCGGCGAGCGCGGGCTCGAAGCGACACTCGACGACGTCGCGCATCACGCCGGCGTCGGCGTCGGCACCGTCTATCGCCGCTTCCCCAGCAAGGAACACCTGGTCGAGGCGATGTTCGTCGACCAGTTCGAGACGATCCGCGAGTTCGCCGAAGAAGCGCTTCGCGCCGAAGACCCGTGGGAGGGCTTCGCGGACTTCACCTGGCGCGCGGCCGAACTGCACGCCGGTGACCGCGGGTTACGGGAAGTCATGCTGTCGAACGTCTTCGGCCAGGAGCGCGTCGCCGAGGCGAAATCGCGCATGGTGCCGTTGATCACACAACTCGTCGAACGCGCTCAGACGGCGGGCGTCCTGCGCGCGGACATCGTGCCCACGGACATGCCGCTGCTGCACCAGATGATCGGCTCCGTCATCGAGTTCACGCATGGTATCCAGCCGGACCTGTGGCGCCGGTGCCTCGCGATGCTGCTGGACGGCCTGCGCGCCGAGCCCGGCCGCGCGACCCCGCTGCCGCATCCGCCGCTGGACTTCGAGGCCTTGGACGAGGCGATGTGCTCTTTCCGGCTGCCCAAGCTGCGCTCTTGACCCGCGTTTAGTCCTCTGGATTCGTCAGGGGAGCTTCGGGAACACGGCGGCGGCGACCTCCCGTGCCGCCGCGCAGGTGGCGTCCTCCGCCGCCCCGTCGACACCGACCACGGAAAGCGCGGCCTGCTCGACCCGGTCCGGGGTGCCCGGGATCGGCCGGTGCGTGGTCACCTGGCAGAACGCCCCGGAAGTGGCGACCTGGACCTGCCGCCCGCCCAGCGCCTCCGTCGCGCCCGGTGTGGTGTCCGCGCCGACCGACAGCGAGAAGCTGACCTTGCCGCGGATGCAGCTGTGCCCGGACAATGCCGGCGCCGGTTTGGTCTCCGCTCCGGCGGCGGCGTCGAGTTCGTGCTGGTCGAGCAGGGCGCACGGGGCGACCCGGCCCCACGAGCGCTGGTCCAGGTTCAGCCGCCCGACCTTGCGCGCGGCGATCACCCCGGCCACGCTGCCGACCGTCGCGTCGGCGGTCCGGCAGCGGTCGGCCTGATCGGCCGGGGCCTTGTCGTCGGAGGTGACGGCGATGGACAGCCGGATCCCGTCGGCGAAGGTGAGCAGCCGCGTGCAGGTGGTGTCCTCGTTGAACGTCGACCGCTGGACGCTGAGCCCCTCCGGCAACGGCCCGGCGTATTCGTACGGCTGATTGTTCGGATCCTGCCCGGAGGCGATCGGGCCGGTGGTCACGGTGTAGCGATTGGCACCCTCGACGAATTCGAGGCGGCAGAACTCGAAAGAGGTCAACGGCGGTTTGACCGCGTTTCCGCCGCCGATCACTTTCCGCTGGTCGACAAGGCTGCAGTAATCGAGCGACGAGTATTCGCCGAGCGCTTCGGCAGCGGTCAAGGCCTCGTCGCCCGCCGTGGCCGGCGAAGGCGTCACCGCCGGTTCCGGCGTGGCGCAGGCCGTGGCGAGGAACAGGCCGCAGAGTACCGCGCTCAGTCTCTTCGGGGGCACCGGAGCAGTATCGTCAAAAGATCCGGGAACACCACCCCCTACGGGCGAAGAACACAGGGCTCGCCCCGTTTCCCCAGGTGGGTCCTTTACCTCGATTTCACGCCCTTAGGGGTGCGTTTCGTTCCGCGGTGGGATGCGGCCGGGCCGCCGCGCGACGAAAATGGGTTTCACACACACAGAGTGATGACAGAGAGGGAAGACCCGTGACGAACCCCGTAGCCGCCCGCTTGACCCGACCGCGCCAGGGCCGCATGATCGGCGGCGTCTGCGCCGGTATCGCCAAACGTTTCGGCACCACGCCGGGCAAGGTCCGCCTGCTCGCCGTGCTGTCCTGCCTGCTGCCCGGACCGCAGTTCATCGTCTACCTCGTGCTGTGGCTCGCCCTGCCCGAGAGCGAGTACTGATCCCGGACCTCAGGCGTTGGGATCGAAGGGGATGCCCGCCGGTTTGGCCTTGCCGAGGTTGTATTCGAACGAGCCGTCCTTGATCGCCAGGCTCGCGCTGCCGAAGTCGGCGCGGACGAGCGTGTCGCGGATACCGGGCGGGAATCGGTCCCAGCTGACGAGATCCGGGTACTGCCAGGCGTTGTAATGATTCTCCGGCGGCTCGGTCGCGCTCGCGATGCGGAAGCAGTGGGTGCTCGCGCCGTCCTTGTGATAGACGATCTTCGGGTGGGTTCCCTCCCAGGAGACCTTCGAGCGGTCGTAAGTCGAGTAGTTACCGTGCGCGGACGTCGAGACGTACCGGGCCTGGCCCTCGTTGACCCAGACGACGACGTGTTCGATGTCGTGCCGGTGCCCGCAGCAGTCGATGCCAGGGACGGCTTGGTCCTTCTCGAAGTACAGGTCGTACAGGTGGGCGCACCAGCCGTTGTTGCACTTCGATCGCGCGTAGGAGTTGGTGTTGTCGAGGTCGGACTGGTCACGGCACTGACCATTGAGGGCTCCGGAGTTCTTGAGTCCGGTGGCCACCGCGCCGGTGGGTGAGATCGCGGGCGTCGGATAGCAGCCGTCGGTGTCGTAATCGAACGCCGGCTGCCAGGTGCTGTCGGCCTCGGTCGCGTTCGACGGCAGTGCCTGTGGGGGTTCGGCCCAAGCGACGGCCGGGGCGAGCGTGGTGATGAGGACCGCTCCGACCAGGCCCTGCAGGAGACGGCGTGACAGCTTCTTCGACAAGGCGCGCGCCCTTCTCTAGGTACCCGGAGGATTCCCGATCACCTCATGTGACGTAAACCGCCGAAGGTGGGGAAGCGCGTGAAGGCCCCCTTCCCTCGGCTGAGCCGAGGGAAGGGGGCCTTCACACGCTACAAGGACGAGCTAGTCGGTGTAGGTCAGGTTCTTGCCGCTGGCCCCGTCGAACAGCTTGATCTTGTCCGCGTCGAACCACAGCTCGACGTTCTGGTTCTCCGCGGCCGAAGACGCCGCCGAGAGGCGGGCGACGATCTGCGACTCGGCGCCCGGAACGTCCGCGGATCCGCTGTCGGCGGCGAGATCCGCGAGGTCGGACGACGCCGCGGCCTCACCTTCGACGGAGAAGTGCGCGAACTTCTCCGAACCCATCGACTCGAGGACGTCGACATGGGCGGTGAACGTCGCACCCTGACGGGCGGCGGCGTCCACCAGCGCGGCGTCCTCGAAATGCTCCGGCCGGATACCGACGATCACCTCACGCGGCGCGCCGGCGGCTTCGGCCAGTTGCCGCACCCGGTCGGTGAGCGGGATGTCGCCCAGCGCGCTGCGGGCCGTCCCGTTCTCCAGCGTGGCAGGCACGAAGTTCATCGACGGGCTGCCGATGAACCCGGCCACGAACAGGTTCGCCGGGTTGTCGTAGAGGAACTGCGGCGACCCGACCTGCTGCACGTAGCCCGCCCGGAGCACGACGACCCGGTCGCCGAGGGTCATCGCCTCGGTCTGGTCGTGCGTGACGTAGAGCGTCGTCGTGCCCAGCTGTTTCTGGATCTTCGACACCGAGGTCCGCATCTGGCCGCGGAGCTTGGCGTCCAAGTTGGACAGTGGCTCGTCCATCAGGAACGCCTTGGGGTTGCGGACGATCGCGCGGCCCATCGCGACACGCTGCCGCTGCCCGCCGGACAGGTTCGCCGGCTTGCGGTCGAGATGCCCGGTCAGATCGAGGATCTGCGCCGCCTCCTCGACCTTGGCCCGCACCGTCCGGTCGTCGACCTTGGCCAGCCGCAACGGGAACGCCATGTTCTCCCGCACGCTCATATGCGGGTACAGCGCGTAGGACTGGAACACCATCGCGATGTCACGGTCCTTGGGCGCCTTCTCGTTGACGCGCTGGCCGTCGATGCGCAGTTCGCCGGAGGAGATGTCCTCCAGGCCCGCGACCATGTTCAGGGTCGTGGATTTGCCGCAGCCGGACGGGCCGACCAGGATGATGAACTCACCGTCGGCGATCGTGATGTCCACTTCGGACACCGCGAGGGCGCCGTCGGGGTACTTCTTGGACACCTTGTCGAGCACAATTTCAGCCATGGGTCAGCCCTTCACCGCACCGGACGTCAGCCCCGCCACGATGCGACGCTGGAAGAACAACACGAACAGGATGATCGGGACGGTGATCACCACGGCGGCCGCGGAGATCGTCCCGGTGGGGTCTTCGAACTGCGAAGACCCGGTGAAGAACGACAACGCCGCCGGGACCGTCCGCGAGGCCTCGGTCGAGGTCAGCGAGATCGCGAACAGGAAGTCGTTCCAGCAGAAGATGAACACCAGGATCGCGGTGGTGAACACCCCCGGTGCCGCCAGGGGCGCGATCACCTTCCGGAACGCCTGCGCCGGGGTCGCGCCGTCCATCTTCGCCGCCTTTTCCAGCTCCCACGGGATTTCCCGGAAGAACGCGGAAAGCGTGTAGATCGACAGCGGCAGCGCGAACGTGATGTAGGGCAGGATCAGCCCCGGCCAGGTGTCGAACAACCCCAGCTCACGTTCGATGTTGAACAGCGGCGTCACCAGCGAGACCTGCGGGAACATCGCGATCAGCAGTGACATCCCGACCAGCACCTGCTTGCCGGGGAAGTCCAGCCGCGCGATCGCGTACGCCGCCATCGTGCCGAGGACGACCGCGATCACCGTCGCGATGATCGCGATGCCGATCGAGTTCACCAGCGCTCTGATGAACTCCGTGGTCTCGAAGATGTCCGCGTAGTTCTGCCACGTCCATTCCGACGGGATGAAGTTCCCGTCGTCCAAGGTTTCCTTGGTCTTGAACGAAAGCGAGACCACCCAGAGCACCGGGAACAGCGCGAACACCAGGACCAGGATGTCGACGAGACCCCATTTGACTTTGCGGCCGGGAGTGACCGCTCCACCGATGGCCATCAGCGCTTACCCCCATTGTCACTGCCGGGTGCGGCCGTGCCGAACACCTTGATGAAGATGAACGCGATGATCGCCACCGTGATGAAGATCAGCACCGCCATCGTCGACCCGATCCCGAGGTTCAACCCCTTGACCAGGTTGTTGTAGGTCTGCATCGACACCGACGACGTGTCCTGTGCCCCGTTCGTGAGCACGAAGATGTTGTCGAAGATGCGGAACGCGTCCAGGGTGCGGAACAGCAGCGCCACCAGGATCGCCGGCTTCATCACCGGCAGCATCACCTTCGTGAACCGCTGCCACGCCGTGGCTCCGTCCATCGACGCGGCCTTCAGCAGGTCGTCCGGCACCAGCGCCAGCCCCGCCATCAGCAGCAGCGCCATGAACGGCGTCGTCTTCCACACCTCGGCGAGCACGATGATCGCCAGCGAAGGCCAGTATTCGGTCAGCGGCGCACTGTCCGGGAAGAACAGGTTGGCCAGATAGCCCGTGTCCGGCGTCCAGGCGTAGTACCAGGAGAACGCGGCGACCACGGTCACGATGCCGTACGGGATCAGGGCGACCGTCCGCACGAGGCCCCTGCCGACGAGCGTCCGGTGCATGATCAGCGCCAGGCCCATGCCCAGCACGAACTCGATCGCCACCGAAACGATGGTCAACCCCATCGTCGTCCCGAACGCCGTCCACCAGTATCCGTTGGACAGCACCGCGATGTAGTTGTCGAGGCCGACGAACTCCTGCTGCGCCGGGAACCTGAGGTCGTAGCGCTGCAACGAGAGCCAGATCGAGTAGATGATCGGGTACCCGGTGACCGCGATCATCACGATCGCCGCCGGGGCGCACAGCCACAGCCCGAGCCTGCGCTCGGCCTTCTTTCCTTCGCTGAGAACGGGTTTCGCCTTCTTACCCGGTTTGCCGGCGGTCGCCGGACCGGCGGTCTCCTGCACGGTCACGGGATCACTCCCTTCGACTGGAGCGCGTCGGCGAGCTGTTCCTTCAGCTTCTCCGCCGTCTTCTGCGGATCGATTTCAGAAGGCGGGGAAAGCACCTTCGACAACACTGTCGAAGCGTTCTGGTACGCCGGGGTCAGCGGACGGACCGCCGCGTCCTTGAGCGCGTCCAGGATCGTCTCCCGCATCGGGTACTTCGTGTCCATGCTCGGGTTGTCGTCGCTCACGCCCGCCGTCGCGTCGAGGGGGACCGTGTCGGTGTAGAGCGATTCGATCGTCGGCGGGACACCGTCCTTGAGCGCGGAGAACTTCTGGTTCTTCTCGTTGCGCAGGCACAGCGCGGCCTCGTAGGCCTCGGCCTTGTGCTTCGAAGTCGAGCTGACCGCCAGGTTGTAGCCACCGATCGTGGTCTTGGCGGGCTTACCCGCTTCGAACTGCGGATAGGTGGTCCACTTGAAATGCTTCAGCTCGTCCTTCTTCTCCTTGGCGTAGGAGGCGTAGACGAACGGCCAGTTCAATTCGAAGGCGGCGTTGCCGCGCTGGAAGGACTGGCGGACCTCGTCCTCCTTCGAGTTGGTCAGCGACGGGTCGGTGATCCCGGCCGTGGTGACCTTCTTGAGCATCTCCAGCGCCTTGATCGCGCCCGCGTCCATCACGACCGATTTACCGTCGTCGGAAAGGATCTTGCCGCCCGCGGACTCGACGAGCGTGTTGTAGATGACGACGAGGCCCTCGTACTGCGCACCGGTGAACACGACGTTCGCCGGTTTGCCCTGCGCCTTGAGCGCCTTCGACTGCTCGATCATCTCGTCCCAGGTCTTCGGCGGCGTCGGCGTCAGCCGGTCGTCGTACCAGAGCAACTGGACGTTGGTGTTCTTGGTCGCCGCGTAGAGTTTTCCGTTCCACGTAGCGGTTTCGAGCGGCCCTGGCAGGACACCCGCGGTCGCCTCGGCCTTGGCCTCGCCCGTCCACTCGTCGACCCAGCCCGCCTCGGCGAACTCCGAGACCCACGTGACGTCCAGCCCCAGTACGTCGAGCGAATCGTCCCCGGCGGCCAGGCGGCGCACCATCTGTTCCCGCTGGCCGTCGGCCGGTCGCGGGAGCTTGTTGTAGACGACCTCGTAGCGCCCGCCCGAGGCCTTGGTGCAATCGTCCACAACGGACTGGAAATTGTCCTCGGGCGCGTAGTAGACGTTGATCTTCAGGCCGGCATCCGAACCGCAGCCCGCCAGCAGGCCGACCGTCAGCGCTGTCGCGCCGAGTAGCGAGCCGGTGCGGCCTGGTGAGCGGCCCCTCCGGCTCGCGCTCATCCTCTTCCCCATGAGGCCTCCTCACCCGCGCACACCGGGGAACGGCGGCACTAGGACGCGTTGAAGAAGCCCGCGCGCCAGCACCCCGACGTGCTAGTGCTCGGGCGGACACGCTGGAGTACATGACCGCCCGACTGGTGTTGTGCAACCTATTCCGGGCGATCACCGCCCGCAAGCAGTATCGGTAACGATTCAGCGGACTGCACGACGAACAGGTGAACGAGTACCGCCGAATGTCAGTGGCCCGCCCGCGTCAGCGGGTGGGGCGGCCGCCCAGCGCGAGCTGGGCGAGCAGCTCACGGCCCTGTTCGGCCGAACGCGGCTGACAGAGCACGTCGTAACGGCCTGCGACCAATTGGCTCGCGGAGGAGAAGTCGCGGCGGGACATGCTGTAGCTGATCGCCGCGAAGACCGTCCACGCCAGGATGCCGAGCACGAGCCCGCCGATCATGGGCTGCCAGGCGAAACCCTGGTTGTTGAACATGCCCAGCAGCAGCCCGATGATCAGGCCGAACCACGCGCCCGACACCGCGCCGGTGCCCAGCACGCGACCCCAGCTCAGCCTGCCGACGACGCGCTCGACGAGCATCAGGTCGACACCGACGATGGTCACGTCGGTGACCCCGAACTCCTTCTCCGCGAGGAAGCCGACAGCTTGCTGGGCTTCCCCGTACGTCGCGTAGGAACCGATCGGCCAGCCGGAAGGCGGTGTCGGCAGCCTGGGCAGCCCACCCGCGGCCCGGCCGCTTCCGCCAAAGGGAGCACTCACGTAATCACCTCTCGCCCGTCCTGGTCCATCTTCTCAAGGACGGGCGAAAGGCGCGAACGTTCAGGAGCGGGACTTGTACTCGCGAAGCAGGCCGCGGCTGATGATGGTCTTCTGGATCTCGCTGGTGCCTTCGCCGATGAGCAGGAACGGCGCCTCGCGCATGAGGCGCTCGA
>NZ_JBITKV010000020.1:0-29937 GCF_044461365.1 Amycolatopsis sp. NPDC049868
ACTGCAACCGAAGGGTTGTGGGAGAGTAGGACACCGCCGGACTAACATTGAAGAGAAGGGCTCGGGCCCCGGTCGAGAACCACGAGTTCTCCCGGAGCCCGAGCCCTTTTCTCATGCCTGCGCATTTAGTCCTCTAAATGCGGGACGGGGCGAGGGCGGGGAGGGATTCGGCGAGCGGGCCGCGGACGACGGCGGTGGCCATGGAGTCGTAAGGTGTCTCGGAGCCATTGCAGATGACCACGGCGGCGCCGGCCCGTGAAGCGACACTCACCAGTGAGGCGGCCGGTTGCACGCTCAGGGACGATCCGGCCACCAGTAAGAGATCGCTGTCGGAGACCGCTGCCCGCGCGGCCTGGAGCAGATTCTGGTCCAGGTGCTGGCCGAAGGAAACGGTGGCCGACTTCAGGATGCCGCCGCACACCAGGCAGGGCGGATCGGCCTCGCCTGCCCGGACGCGCTCCAGCGTCGAGCGCATGTCCCGGTGATCGTCACAGGACAGGCAGACGGACTCGAACATCGTCCCGTGGAGTTCCAGCACCCGCTCGGGCGGAGAACCTGCCTTCTGATGCAGCCGGTCGATGTTCTGGGTGATGATCCACGTCGGCGACAGGCGCTCGAGCGCGTAGTGCGCCGCGTTCGGCACGGCGTCCCAGCCGGGATGCACCAGCCGCGCCTGCCAGGTCCGTTCCCGAACCTCACGGCTTCCTTGATACGCCTTGAGGTTCGACATCTTCTCCGCGGCCGGGTCGCGGGTCCACAGACCCCGCGGGCCGCGGAAATCGGGGATCCCCGAGTCCGTGGAGATCCCGGCGCCGGTCAGTGCGACGATCCGGCCGGCGCCGGCCACGAGTGAGCGGGCCGTGCTCAGGGTGCTGGTCACCGGCCCATCATCCCTCTACTTGAGCGCGCTGCCCGCCTGCCAGTCCGCCCACGACTTCGACCAGTCGCCGTAGAGGTCCCATACCGGCAGCTGCGGGCCACCGGAGTTGGTCACCTCGACGACGTCGCCGAGCCCCATGTTCTGGTAGAACCACTGCGCGTTGGCGGCGTTGAGGTTGATGCAGCCGTGCGACACGTTCGAACTGCCCTGCGCGCCGACACTGTTCGGGTTCTCGTGGACGAACTCGCCGTCGTTGGAGATGCGCAGCGACCACTTCTCGTTCGACTTGTAGTACCCCGGCTGGCCTTGGCAGACGCCGTACGTGCACGAGTCCATCGTGTAATTCTCGTGTTTGTCCGAAATGACGTGTGCGCCCAAATGTGTGGGTGTGGCGTCCTTGCCCATGGAAATGGGCATCGATTTCGCGAGCTGACCGTTGTGGAAGATCTGCATCTGCTCGGTGTTGCCGTCGGCCTTCGCGACCCAGGAATCGTGCACTTTGTACGTTTCGGTGCGATCGGTCGCGCCGTACACGCCATTGCCGAAATCGACGCCGTAGATCATCGCCGACACCTTGAGCGTCGTCCCCGGCTGCCAATACACCTTGGGGCGGTAATGGACGTTCTTGTCGTCGATCCAGTACCAGGAGCCTTCCTGCTTCGGCGTGGACTCCACGGACAGCTTCTTCTCCACTTCGGCCTTGTTCTTCACCGGCTGGCCGAAGGTGAACACGATCGGCTGCCCGACGCCGACACCCCCGGAAGCGACCGCCGAGGGCGCCGGGATCAGGTTCGGGTTCGCCTGCTGCTTCGGGCTCAGCGTGGAGACCCTGCTCTGTTGCTCGACGGGCTTTCCGTCGGCGCCCTGGGCATGCGCCACGATCTTGTAGGTGCTGCCGTAGCCGAGCGGTTCGGTGGTCTTCCAGCTGAGCCCGTCGCTCGCCAGTTCGCCCTTCACCTGGTTGCCCTTGTCGGCGTTGCTGACGGTGACGTCGATCAGCTTGCCGTGCTCGGCCTTGACCACCACCGGGGTCGCCGGATTGACGTTCGTCCCGCCGGCCGGATCGATGGTCACCGAAACCGGGCTTTCGTCCGATCCGGCGCTCGGGCCGGAGGAATTCGAAGTACCGGTGCCGCCGGAGGACGAGCAGGCCGAGATCAGCAGTATCGCGGCGAGTATTCCGGCCGTCGAAAGTAATGTCTTCTTGGGAAACATGAGATTCTCTTTTTAAGTCGCTCGATCAGCGGGAAGTTCTCTCTTCAAAACTACGCGACGAAGAAGACGTGATCGCTGCCGGATGGTTGCTTCTCAGTCCACGACGAGACCGGGCGCACCATAAAGGCCGGGGCCATCGACGCTCAATTCGCCCAAATAGGTCTTCGCGGCGTCGTAGGCTTCGGCGGTCAGTGCGGCGGTGTGGCTGAAGTCCAGCGGGCTGACCCGTACCGGCTTCGGCCCCGGTATGTACACCACGGGCACTTCGGCCGCGGCGATCGGCGCCTCCAGGACCGCCTGGTTCCGCATGCTGATCATCGCGGTGAACATCATCACCTCGGCGAAGGTCTGCGGGGTGCCGGGCATCTTGCCGGGGAAGGCGCAGTCGAGGACGACGAGCGATTTCGCGCCCATGGCGAGTGCCTGGCGCATCGGCACGTTGGCGACCAGACCACCGTCGTAGAGCATGCGCTCGCCGAAGGGCACCGGCGGATAGATCCCGGGAATCGCGCAACTGGCCAGCAGCGGCGCCAGCACGGGCCCGGAACGGATCAGCAGCGGCTCGGCGGTGTCGACGTCCGTCGCGACGACGCCGAGCGGCAGAGCGAGATCTTCGAAGCGGACGCCCTCGCCGATGTGCTCGTCGACGATCGCGGCGAGCCCGGTGTTGGGGAACAGGTTGGTCTTGCTGTGCCGCAGGGTCCGCACCTGGCTGAGCACGCCGCCGGGGAACGCCTCGTGCCGGGTCATCCGCGACCAGATCCGGTCGAGCCGGTCGCTCGATTCGCCACCGAGGGCGAGGACGGCGGCGTTCAGTGAACCCACCGAGGTGCCGACGACGAGGTCGGGCGCGACGCCCGCTTCCGTGAGAGCCCGCAGCATCCCGACCTGCATCGCCCCGAGACTGCCGCCGCCACCGAGGACGAAACCGATCGGCTGGGGCAGGTTCAGGGCGGCCATGCCCGGAATCTAGTCGTCCGCGCCGATCTTCGCCGGGATGGCTTCGTCGGCTGTGACCGCGAGCGCTTTCTTCTTCTTGTAGCGCAGCAGGAAGAACACGGCGACACCCACGAGCACGCCGACGATGACCAGGCCGCCGGTGTTGAGCGCGCCTTCGACCTTCTTGGCGGCCTCGCCGAGGGCGGCACCGATGCCGATGTGGATGGCCGACCAGCAGGCCGCGCCCGCCGCGGCGGCGGGCAGGAACTTACGGAAGGGCAGGCCCGAGGTCCCGGACGCGGCCGGGGTCAGCGTGCGGATCACCGGGAGGAACCGCGCGAAGAACACCGCCCACGCGCCTCGCCGTTCGAGCACCCCCGTCGCCTTGTCCCAGGCGTCGAGGCCGTACTTGCGGATCAGCTTCGTCTCGCGCAGACGCGGGCCGAAACGTTTGCCGATCGCGTAGCCGAGCGAGTCGCCGAGTGCGGCGCAGACCGTCACGACGGCCCACAGGGTCAGGAAGCGTGAGACCGACGTCGCCGTCGTGGCCGCGACCAGCAGCCCCGATTCACCGGGGGCGATGAAGCCGAGCCCGATGGTGCATTCGGCGAACACGAGTCCACCGGTCGCCGCGACCAGTCCCGGTTCCGGGAGTCCCTGCAGCCAGTTCAGAAGATCAGTTACCAACGCCACCAGGTCACTTTACTGATTCGTGACCTGGTGGGTGGCGATGTCGCGAAGAGGGTGACCGGAGTCACCGAGCCAGCAGCGAGCTGGCTTCCTGGGCCGCGGGCCCTTCGGCGGCCAGGTGGGCCAGGTTCTCCGACAGCGGCTCCCCGCGGTGGGCTTTCGTCTGGGCGAAGAGGCGACCGGCGCGGTACGAGGAGCGTACGAGCGGCCCGGCCATGACGCCGGCGAAGCCCATGGCCTCGGCTGCGTTCGAGTGCTCGACGAACTCTTCGGGCTTGACCCAGCGGTCCACGGGGTGGTGCCTGGGTGAGGGCCGCAGGTACTGGGTGATCGTGAGGATCTCGCAGCCCGCGTCGACCAGGTCCTTCATCGCGGGCGCGACCTCTTCCGGGGTCTCGCCCATGCCGAGGATCAGGTTCGACTTCGTCACCAGACCGGCCTCACGGGCCTTCGTGATGACTTCCAGCGACCGCGCGTACCGGAAACCGGGGCGGATGCGCTTGAAGATCCGCGGCACCGTCTCCACGTTGTGCGCGAGCACCTCCGGCCGCGAACCGAAGACTTCGGCGAGCTGGTCCGGGTCCGCGTTGAAGTCCGGGATCAGCAGCTCGACACCCGTGCCGGGGTTCAGCGCGTGGATCTGACGCACGGTTTCGGCGTACAGCCACGCGCCACCGTCCTCCAGATCGTCGCGCGCGACGCCGGTGACCGTCGAGTAGCGCAAGCCCATCGCCTGGACGCTTTCGGCGACCTTGCGCGGCTCGGTGCGGTCCAGCGCTGCTGGCTTGCCGGTGTCGATCTGGCAGAAGTCACAGCGCCGCGTGCACTGGTCGCCACCGATCAGGAACGTCGCCTCGCGGTCTTCCCAGCACTCATAGATATTGGGACAACCGGCTTCTTCGCAGACGGTGTGGAGGCCTTCACGGCGCACCAGGCCTTTGAGTTCGGTGAACTCCGGACCCATCCGGGCGCGCGTCTTGATCCACGACGGCTTCTTTTCGATGGGAGTCTGGGAATTCCGGACCTCGAGCCGCAACAGCTTGCGGCCATCTGGGGCAGCACTCACACCGTCACCCTACGCCCGCCGGAGCAGTGGTCGCCGCTTACGCGGGGTCGGGGGTGACGCCCGTCAACTTGGTGGTCAGATCCCACAACGCGGCGCCGAGCGATTCGCTCCTCGCGGCGGCCAGCGGGCGCACCTTGACCGGAGCACCGCGAAGCCCGCCGAGCCCGCGAGGGCCGATGTAATCGCCGCCTTCGGCCTCGGGGGAGGTCGCCGCGAACAGTTGCGGGAGCGTGCCCTGGCGGGCGTTCTGCGCGATGAAGATCTCGCCGATCCGGTTGCCCGCGGCGACGAGCGCGCGCACCACCGGGTTGCGGTAGGAGCGGGCCATCCCGGAACCGAGTCCGGTCCAGGTGTAGCCCGGGTGCGCCGCCACGCTGATGACGTCCTCGCCCTCGGCGCGCAGCCTGCGGTCGAGTTCGAGCGCGAACACCTGATTGGCGAGTTTCGACTGGCCGTAGGCCGAGCCGGGGTTGTACATCCGGCGTTCGAAGTTCGGGTCGGCGACGTCGATGCGCGCGCCCGTCGCCGCGACACTCGACAAGGTGACGACGCGCGCGCCCGAACCGTTGCGCAGTGAAGGCATCAGCAGCCAGGTCAGCACCGCGTGCCCGAGATGGTTCGTGCCGAACTGGGTTTCGAAACCGTCCTTGGTGTGGCCGCGCGGGGTCGCCATCACGCCCGCGTTGTTGACCAGGACGTCGAGCTTGTCGCCCGTCAGCTCCTGGACCTTCTTCGCGGCTTCGCGGACCGAATCGAGGTCGGCGAGGTCCAGCCGGACGAGCTCGGGTGCTTCCCCGGTCGCGGCCGCGCGCACCTGCTCCAGCGCCTTGGCGCCGCGCTCCGGCGAGCGGCAACCGAGCAGCACGCGGGCCCCCTTGGCCGCGAGCACCTCGGACATCCGCAGCCCGAGCCCCGAGTTCGCCCCCGTGACGAACACGGTCCGGCCGGTCTGATCCGGGATGTCGGCCTCGGTCCAGCGCGCGTGAGCAGCCATGCGGGTCACCTAACTACATCGTCGGCTGTGCCGCTACGCCAGGTCAGGCGCTCGGCGCGAGCAACCGGAGCAGGTGACCCATGGGGCTGCGGCGCCGGGCGGGCTTCGCGTGCCGTCCGTGCCGGAGCAGGGCGGCGAACGCGCTGCCGACCTTGGTGATCTCGTCGACAGGCTCCTTGCCGTCGGCAAGACCGGCCGTCAGCGCGAGCGTGCGCAGTTCGGCTTCGTGCGACGGGATCAGCGCGGGGCACCGTTCGAGGGCCGCGTCGAGAACGGCGCGGAGGGTCTCGTGTTCGGTGGTGGCGCTGTTCCAGGCGCGGGTGACGGCATCGACCCTGTCGAGCGCGAGGTCCTGGTCGGCGTAGTCCGGGTCGGTCATCTCGGCGCGGAGGTGACCGGCGAACACCTGGTTCCACTTGTACCGGAGCGCGACCAGAAGCTCCTCTTCGGTCGCGAAGTACTTGGTGGCGCCAGGGATTTCTTCGAGTGAGATCGCGTCGGACGGGTGGTGACCCGCCTGGCGCAGTGCGGCTTCGAGGATGTCGCGCCGCTGGTAGAAGTCGTTCCAGCTCATGATGTGGGCTCCCCTCCGTGACCCGGTTCATACCGCAGGTTTGCGGCATACTCCCGGTACGGACCTGACAGCAGTCAACATACCATGGGTATGGAGTGGGGACGGCGGCGTAAAGTTGTGAAGGTGGCGACAATGAGGTCAAGGCGGCTGGACTATTCCGAGTCCACCCGGTCGGCGCTCGTGGAGAGTGCCGTCGAGCTGTTCACCAAACGCGGGTACGCCGGTACGTCTCTCGACGAGATCGCCAAGCGGGCCAGGGTGACGAAAGGCGCGCTCTACCACCACTTCAGTGGCAAGCAGGCGCTGTTCGAGGCCGCCTTCGACACGGTCGAGAGCCAGGTCTTCGACCGGCTCGAAAAGATCATGAACGGCCCGGCCTCGCCGTGGGAGCGGGCGCTCACCGGATTGCGTGGCTTCCTGCAGAGCTGCCTCGACCCGGCGTACCAGCGCATCGCGATCCACGAGGCGCCGGTGGTGATGGGCTGGGAGCGCTGGCGCGAGGCGGAGGAGCGCTGCAGCTTCGGCCTGGTCCGCACCGGGATCCAGTCGCTCATCGAGGTCGGCGAGGTCGACGACGTCCCGGTCGACGTCACCGCGCGGCTGCTGTTCGGCGCGTTGTCGAGCGCGGCGATCGAGATCGCTTCGTCCACCGAGCCGAAGAAGGTCAGCGCCCAGGTCGAGGAGGTACTGGTGCGGCTGCTCGTCGGGTTCCGCCGTGTTCCGCCCGCCGAGCACGGGAAAGCGAGCTGACGAAGCCGTCTATAGGGTGGCTTTCGTGGACCTCAGGATCTTTACCGAGCCCCAGCAGGGGGCCAGTTACGAAGACCTGCTCCGGGTGGCGAAGGCCACCGAGGACGCGGGTTACGACGCCTTCTTCCGCAGCGACCACTACCTGAAGATGGGTTCGGCGACCGGACTGCCGGGCCCGACCGACGCGTGGATCACCCTCGCGGGTCTTGCCCGCGAGACCCGCCGTGTGCGGCTGGGCACCCTCGTCACCGCCGCCACCTTCCGCCATCCGTCGGTGCTCGCGATCTCGGTCGCGCAGGTGGACCAGATGTCCGGCGGCCGCGTCGAGCTCGGCCTCGGGTCGGGCTGGTACGACGACGAGCACACCGCCTACGGCCTCGACCTGCCGCCGATCAAGGAGCGCTTCGACCGCTACGCCGAGCAGCTCGCCGTCGTCACCGGGCTGTGGGAGACGCCGGAGGGGGAGACGTTCTCCTTCGACGGCGAGCACTACAAGCTCGTCGACTCGCCCGGCCTGCCCAAGCCGGCTCAGCGGCCCCGGCCGCCCGTGATCATCGGCGGTGGCGGCAAGAAGCGCACCCCGGCACTCGCCGCCCGCTACGCGGACGAGTTCAACCTGCCGTTCGTCGGTCCGGACTTCGCCGCCGAGCAGTTCGGCCGCGTCGACGACGCCGCGCGCGAGATCGGCCGCGACCCCAAGGAGATCATCCGGTCGGCCGCGCTCGTCGTCGCCGTGGGCCGTGACGACGCCGAGGTCGCGAAGCGTGCTTCGGTGCTCGGGCGCGAGGTTTCCGAGCTGCGGGAGAACGGGCTCGCGGGGACCCCGTCGGAGATCGTCGAGAAGGTCGGGCAGTGGCGGGAAAAGACCGGGATCACCCGGCTCTACCTGCAGCTGCTGGACCTTTCGGATCTGGACCAGGTCGAGCTGATCGCCTCCGAGGTCGCTCCTCAGCTGGACTGACGCTTTTGCGCGTGAAGGCCCCCTTCCCTCGGCTCAGCCGAGGGAAGGGGGCCTTCACGCGCTCTCAGCTCTGCAGGGCGAAAGTGACGCCGGGGGCGGGAGGGGCTTCGGGGCGCGGCAGCCAGCGCTCGTCGCTCACCGGCAGGTCGCCTTCCAGCGCCGCGAGCACGGCTTCGCGCGCCATCGGCAGCACCGACGCGACCGTGACCTCGCGGTCGAGCTCGTAGGACAGCGACGTCACGCCCGCGTCCCGGATGCCGCACGGGACGATCTTGTCGAAGGCGCCCAGATCGGCGTTGCAGTTCAGCTCGAAACCGTGCATGGTCACGCCGCGCTGGACGCGGATGCCGATCGCGGCGATCTTCCGCTCCGGGCCGCGGTCGTCGGCGGGGATCCAGACGCCACTGCGGCCCTCGACCCGGCCGGTGTGCACGCCGAACTGGTCGCAAACGGTGATCAGGGCCTCTTCGAGGCGCCGCACGTAATGCACGACGTCGATCGGGTCGGCGAGTTTGATGATCGGGTACCCGACCAGCTGACCAGGCCCGTGCCAGGTGATCTTGCCGCCGCGGTCGACGTCGATCACCGGGGTACCGTCGGTCGGCCGGTCCTCGGCTTCGGTGCGCTTGCCCGCCGTGTACACCGACGGGTGCTCCAGCAGCAGCATGGTGTCAGGGCCCTCGCCGTCGGCACGGGCTGTCACGTGCCGGCGCTGGAGTTCCCAGGCTTCGGTGTAGTCGATCGTCCCGATCTCGCGGACGTCGACGGGCTCGGTGGCGGCACGGCATGACGTGGTCGAAGAGCTCACGTCAGCGACACTACGCCGGGTCTTTCGGCAGGGGGAGCAGGCCCAGCCCGGCCGCCGAAATCAGGCCCACCCCACCCACCGCGAGCACGGATCCCGCGGTGTCGGTCAGCCAGTGCACGCCCAGCACGATGCGGCAGAGGGCGCCGAGCACCGTCGCCGCGGCGGCGATCGTGATCGCCAGGCGCGCGAAGTGCGGACGGGTCCACGCACACAGCAGCACCACGACGAAGCCCGTGCATGCGACGGCGACCACGTGTCCGCTCGGATAACTCAGATCGGGGAATTCGCGAGGCCGCTCCCGGTAGAAGGCCGGTTTCGCGATCAGGCTGGTCATCCGGCACACCAGCAGGACGACGGCCAGCTTGACGCACAAGACGGTCAGGTCGCGGCGGCGCCACGCGAGCACCACCAGCACGGCGCCCAGCGCGAACGGCAGCACCGGACCGAGTACGTGCGTGATCAGGCCCGCCACCTGACCGGCGGGCCGGGTGTGCTGGTCGCGGAACACGTCGGCGAGGGCGACGTCCACCGGCGGTGGACGCTCGTCGACGGACAGCCCGAGTGTGACGAAGCCGACCAGCAGCAGGAATCCGGCGAGGGTGTACAGCCCGCGCTGCGCGGTCATGTCGCGGCGGCCAGCGCGTCCTCGAGGGTCGGATGGCGGAACGCGTATCCCGCCTCCTCTAGCACCCGCGGCATGGCACGCTGCCCGAACAGCGCCATCTCCTCGGCCGCCTGCCCGAGGGCGATCTTCATGGCGAACGCGGGTACCTGCCAGATCGCCGGGCGGTGCACGGCGCGGCCCAGCGCCTTGGTGAAGGCGGCGTTCGTGGCGGGCTGCGGTCCCGAGAGATTCACCGCGCCCGACAGCGATTCGTTCTCCAGCGCGAAAACGATCGCGCCGACCTCGTCGTCGAGCGAGATCCAGGGCATGTACTGCTTGCCGTCGCCGAGTTTCCCGCCGAGCCCCAAGCGGAACAGCGGCCGCAGGACGTCCAGGAGCCCGCCCTTGCGCGCGAGCACCAGCCCGGTGCGGATACGTACGACACGGGCGCCGGCGGTGGCCGCGGTCTCGGTGGCGCCTTCCCACGCGGTGCAGAGCTCGGCGAGGAAACCGCGTCCCACCGGACTCGTTTCGTCCACAAGGGACGGTCCGGGGTCGCCGTAGTAGCCGACGGCGGAAGCGTTGACCAGCACGGGGATCCTGTGTTCGGCGACGGCTTCCGCGAGGACCTCCGTCGGTTCGACCCGGCTGTCGAGGAGTACCTGTTTGCGGGCCGCGCTCCAGCGTCCGGGCAGGAGCGGCGCGCCCGCGAGGTTCACGACCGCGTCGACCCCGTCGAGCGCGCCGTCGGCGATCTCACCGGCGGGGGGATCCCAGCGGCGCTCGTCGGCCGCCCGCTCCTCCCGGCGGACGAGGCGGACGACCTCGTGCCCGGAACGGCGTAACCGTGTCGTCAGGGAGGTGCCGATCAGTCCGCTCGCGCCCGCGATCAGAACTCGCATGATCCGATCGTGTCCTATCCGCGATCCGGACGCACGCTCAGGTTCTTCAGCTGCCCGGCGACATCCGACGCGGCGGTGAGCAGCACCAGCACCGGGATCGTCGCGGTGGGACGAAGCCGGTAACTGCCGCGCTTGTCCTGCTCGACGATCCCGGCGCCGGTCAGCGCCTTGAGATGGTGGTACAGCTGGCCGGGCGACCCGAGTTCGGCGGCCTCCTGCAGGGCGGGCGCGGTCTGCGCGCCCTTCTCGGCCAGCGTCCGCACGAGCGCCACCCGCGCGGTGCTGGACAGGGCCGCGAGCACCTCGACCCGCGGCCCGTCCTCGAATCCCAGCATCGGACCGGGCGTGATGGTGATCGCCCAGCTCAGTTCGAGGGGCTCGGTCAGCTCGCCGTGGTAGCCGACCAGCCCGCCGGGGCTCACCGCCGGCTCGGCCTGGTGCTCGCCGTGCCGGTCTTCGAGCGCGGCGACCCGGGCTTCGAGGGCGGCGATCCGGTCGGCGAGCTCAGCGTCCATACCGGCTATCTATACCGTCGCCTCAGCGGAGCGCTCGTTCCAGGGCGGTGAAGCGCGCCGGATCGGACAGCGCCGCGAGCACGAGGTCGATGAGCGGCAGCGCGTTCTGCAGGTCCTGATCGCTCACACCGGTGAGCAGGACGGCGGCCGTGCCCGAACGCCCGCCCGGCCGGCGGACGGAGAGCCCGATGGTCAGGGTTCGAGGCAGGCTTCCGCCCTTGAAGAGCACTTCGCTCGCTCCAGGCGGCACGCGGTCCGCGAGCGGCTTCGCGAGGATTTCGCGCGCGGGTGTGTAGAGGCCCTTCGCGATACTGCGGTGAAGCGAGAACAGATCCGCCGCCGAGCCCTGGCCGTGCCCCTTGATCCACGGCCATTGGGCGTCGGAGGTGCCCGGCATGTCCGGCCACCGTTTGAACGCTTCGGCGCGGAACGCCGGATCGCGGACGAAGCGGCGCGCGATCGCGTCACCCATCGCCCGGCGGACGGCGACCGGGCTGCCGGGTGGTGGCGCGTACTCCGGCATCATCAGCATCAGGACCTCACCGCCGAGAGAACGGGTGTCCGGCCGGAACCAGCCGCCCCGTGCCGCCGCGCGATGGAGGGCGGGATCGCCGAGGCGGGTGCGGAGATAGTCCGTGGCGGCGTTGTCGCTGAAGAAGATCATCGCTTCGGCGAGCCTGGCCAGTGGGACACGCTGCTCCGGGTCCTTGGCGATGCCGTAGTCGTCGCAGGGGACACCCAGCCAGTTCAGCGCTTGGAAATGCGCGCGGCCGTCGGCGACGAACGGGTGGTGGGCGTCCCAGTCGCCCACCCGGATCTGTTCCTTCGGGTCGAGCCTGCCCTCGGAGACGGCGACGGCGTACGCGCTGAGATGCACGACCTTGATCGACGAGGCCAGCACCCGCCGGACGTCGGGGTTGCGCGCGGCACGGCGGCCGTCGCCGTCGTCGACCAGGACGGAGACGTCTTGCCGGTGCGCGGCGATCCAGTCGAGCCAGCCCTGTTCGGTCGTCGTGTCCGGCTGGGCCGCGCTCGCGGTTCCCGGCAGCAGCAGCGCGGCCGACCCCGCGGCGGCACCCGCCAGCAGATGGCGTCTGGTCAGCATGGTCAACACCCTCCCTCTTGTTTTCCGTAATTCCGGAATACTAGAGTTCGGGATGGCTGTCAAACCCCGCGTTTAGTCCTCTGAATGCGGCCGGGGTACGTGAAGGCCCCCTTCATTGCGTCTAGCGCAGTGAAGGGGTCCTTCACGTACTTGTGAGGAGGCAGAATCGGTGACATCCGGGGAGCGGAAAAAGGCGAAGGCCCCCGCCCCGCCGAAGCGGGACGAGGGCTTTCACGGACTACCGGAGGATCAGAGACCGAGCTCGTCCTCGAAGTTGCCCTCTTCCAGACGCTGCTTGATCGTCGTGACGAAGCGGCCCGCGTCGGCCCCGTCCACCAGGCGGTGGTCGTAGGTCAGCGGCAGGAACGCCATCGACCGGACGGCGATCGTGTCGTTGCCGTCGGCGTCCGCGATCACGACCGGGCGCTTCACGACCGCGCCGGTACCGAGCATGCCCGACTGCGGCTGCACGATGATCGGCGTGTCGAACAGGGCGCCGTTGGAGCCGATGTTCGTGATCGTGAAGGTGCCACCCGACAGCTCGTCCGGCTTGATCTGGCCCGAACGCGCGCGGCCCGCCAGGTCGGCGATGCGGTGCGCGAGACCGGCGAGGCTGAGCTCACCCGCGTCGTGGATGACCACCGACAGCAGACCCTTTTCGGTGTCCACCGCGATCCCCAGGTGCACCGCACCGTGGTAGGTGATCTCCTTCGTGTCCTCGTTGTAGGACGCGTTGACGTTCGGGTGCTGCTTGAGCGCCTCGACGGTGGCCTTCGCGAAGAACGGCAGGAACGTCAGGTTGACGCCCTCGCGCTCCTTGAAGGCCGCCTTCGCCCGCTGGCGGAGCTTGGCGACCTTCGTGACGTCCACCTCGTGGACCTGCGTGAGCTGCGCGGAAACCTGCAGCGACTCGCGGGTCTTCGTGGCGGTGATCTGCCGGATCCGGCTGGCCTTCTGCACGGTGCCGCGCAGGGCCGCGAGCTCCGGCGAAACCGTGGCCTTGCGCGGAGCCGACGGGGCGGCGGCCGGGGCGGCGGCAGCGGGCTGCGCGGCGGGAGCCGGGGCGGCCTTCTGCTTGGCCTCGGCGGCCGCGAGCACGTCCTGCTTGCGGATGCGGCCACCGACGCCGCTGCCGGACAGCGACGACAGGTCGATGCCGTGCTCCGAAGCGAGCTTGCGGACCAGCGGCGTCACGTACGGCGCGTTGTCCGAGCCGTTGTCGCTGCTCGCCGCGGGCTTCGGTGCCTCGGCCTTGGGAGCCGGGGCGGCCTGAGGAGCCGGGGCGGGCTTCGGCGCGGGAGCCGCTTCGGCCTTGGGCTCGGGCTTCGGTTCCGGCTTGGGCTCCGGCTTCGGCTCGGGCTTGGGTTCCGGCTTGGGCTCGGCCTGCGGGGCCGGGGCGGAACCGGCGGCACCGATCACCGCGAGCACACCGCCGACCTCGACGGTCTCGTCCTCGCCGGCGCGGATCTCCAGCACGGTGCCGGCGACCGGGGACGGGACCTCGGTGTCGACCTTGTCCGTGGAGATCTCAAGCAGCGGCTCGTCGACCTCGACGCTCTCGCCGACCTGCTTGAGCCACCGGGTGACGGTGCCCTCGGTGACGCTCTCGCCCAGCTCGGGCAGCTTCACCTCGGTGCCCTGGCCACCGGACGGCGCCGGGGCGGCGGCGGGCTCGGCCGCGGCCGGCTCAGGCGCCGCCTCGGGCTCGGGCTCCGGCTGTGCCTCGGCGACCGGAGCCGCGGGGGCCGAAGCCTCCGGCACCCCGCCGGTCCCGTCGTCGATGACGGCGAGCTCGCCGCCGACCTCGACGGTCTCGTCTTCCTGCGCGCTGATCTTCACGACCTTGCCGGCGACCGGGGACGGGACCTCGGTGTCGACCTTGTCCGTGGAGATCTCGAGCAACGGCTCGTCGACCTCGACGGTGTCGCCCTCCTGCTTCAACCACCGGGTGACGGTGCCCTCGGTGACGCTCTCACCGAGCTCCGGCAACGTGACGGAGTAGGCCATCGTTCGCTGACTCCCTTGATATGTCTTGCTTGGTCTGGTTCTTCGACGTGAGACGTCAGCTGTGGACGTGGAGCGGCTTGCCCGCCAGGGCGAGGAACGCTTCACCGAGGGCCTCGGTCTGCGTGGGGTGCGCGTGGATGAGCGGGGCGACGTCCTCGGGGAAGGCCTCCCAGCTGTAGATCAGCTGCGCTTCGCCGATCAGCTCGCCGACGCGGTCGCCCACCATGTGCACGCCGACGACCGGCCCGTCCGGAGCCTTGATCAGCTTGACCCCACCGGAGGTCTTGAGGATCTGGCTCTTGCCGTTGCCGCCGAGGTCGTAGGTGAAGGTGGTGACGTCGGAGCCGTACTTCTCCTTCGCCTGCGACTCGGTCAGGCCGACCGAAGCGACCTCGGGGTGCGAGTAGGTGACGCGCGGGATGCCGCTCTCGTCGATCACGCGCGGCTCCTGGCCGGCGATCTCTTCCGCGACGAAGATGCCCTGCTGGAACCCGCGGTGCGCGAGCTGCAGGCCGGGGACGATGTCACCGACGGCGTAGACGTTCGGCAGGTTGGTGCGCAGGCGGTCGTCGGTGAGGACGAAGCCGCGCTCCATCTTGACGCCGGCCTCCTCGTACCCGTGCCCGGCCGAGTTCGGGCCGCGGCCCACGGCGACCAGGAGCAGGTCCGCTTCGAGCGTCTCGCCGGACTCCAGCGACACGCTGACGCCGTTGTCGTCCTGCTTGGCACCGGTGAACCGGACGCCGGTCTTGAAGGCGATCTTGCGACGGCGGAAAGCGCGCTCGAGCTGCTTCGACGCGTACTCGTCCTCGTTCGGGACCAGGCGGGGCAGCGCCTCCACGATGGTGACGTCGACGCCGAAGGACGCCCAGACGGACGCGAATTCGACACCGATGACACCACCGCCGAGGACGATGGCCTTCTTCGGGATGTAGTCCAGCGAAAGCGCCTGCTCGCTGGCGATGATGCGCCCGCCCAGCTCCAGGCCCGGCAGCGTCCTCGAGTACGAACCGGTGGCGAGGATGACGTTCTTGCCGGTGTGACGGGTGCCGTCGACCTCGACGGTCGTGCCGCCGACGAAGGTCCCGGTGCCCTCGACGAGGTTCACCTTGTGCGCCTTGGCCAGGCCCTGGAGGCCCTTGTACAGGCGCGAGATGATCCCGTCCTTGTACTTGTTGACGCCGGCGATGTCGATGCCTTCCAGCACGGCCTTGACACCGAAGGTCTCGGCGTCGCGGGTCTCGTCGGCGACCTCCGCCGCGTGCAGGAGGGCCTTGGTCGGGATGCAGCCTCGGTGGAGGCACGTCCCGCCAAGCTTGTCCTTTTCGATCAGGGTGACGGAAAGGCCCAGCTCGGCCGCGCGGAACGCGGCGGCGTAGCCGCCCGATCCGCCACCCAGGATCACAAGGTCGGCGGAGGTGTCGGTCACTTCAATAACTCCTCGGCAAGCGGTAGGGGTGGTGCTCTGGCGCCGCTCCGCGCGGTATACGCGCGCGCGGACACTTGCCATCTTGTCACTACGCGTGGAGAGCCTGCGACCTAGGCCGCGTGCTGTGACCCACGGGACACGCCTCGCCCGGACCGCCACGCTGAGCACACGCCCGCGTCGGGATAATGGACATCGGACGCGAATGGGAAGTGAGGTGGTCGGAGTGGGTCTGTTCGACTCGCTGCGCCGGCGCTCTAAGGGCGGGCAAAAGCCCGGTACGCTGCGGAAAGCCTCTTCAAACGACTTCAAGCATCTTGAGGAGTGGGCGTCTTCACGGACCGGTGTCGAGGCGTACGTGGAGCCCAAGACCAACGTCACCGAGACCACGGTCGTCCTCATCGCCCATGACGGTGAGTGGACCCGGCGCCGGATCGACAGCCTCGACGCGGCGCAGCAGTTCGGTCACAAACGGTCGATCCCCGTCTACGAGGTGGCGCGGGTCGGCTACCCGAAGCGGATGCGGGAGTACACCGAGCGGAAGAAGCGCGGCGAAGCCTGACGCGGGTCAGAGGTCGATCTCGCCGACGTCGATCTTCGTGAGCGGTCACGCGGATTGCGCCAAAAGGAGCAAGTGCCGCTCCAGCAGCGCCCGGAAGGTCGGATGCACCGTCGTGCCCAACGCCGGGTCGATCTCGACCGTCCGCCACTGCTCACCCGCGGCCGTCAGCAGCACGACGGCCGGATCCGCGATCACCACGACCCCGCCTTCCGCGCGCAGTTCCGCCGTCCCGAGCAGCCGGGGGAAGACGACGTCCGCGGGCAGGCCGTCGCAGGTCTGGAGGAACTCGCGGTAGTCCCCGGGCAGCCGGAGCCCGAGCCGTGCCTCGGCCGCGTCGATGGTGCGGAGCGACGCCGCCGGGGGAGCGGTGCCCCCGCCGCGCAGCCGGAGGATGCCCTCGACCATCTCGCGCCAGGAGCCGGTGTCGGGCGGGTAGCGCTCGTACAGCGCCGCGACCAGCGCCCCGGCGCACAGTTCCGTCCAGCCGCCGAGCCCGAGCGGGTCCGCGCCGCCGGCGAGCTTCGGCGCGAGGCGCCGGGTCGCGGCGAGCATGGCGACGTCCGGGCGGCCCTGTCGCGACGCGATCTCGGCCCAGGCGTCCAGGTCGCCTCGCGCGACGGCCTCGCGCAACCGATCCGGCCGCGAAGGTCCGAGATGCGAGACGGCTTCGCCGATCGGGGAACCTCCGAGCAGGCCGTCGAGATCGGACACGCGCCGGGCGAGGTAGGCGTCGTGAGCGCGTTCCTCGGCGTCGAGATCGAGCGGGATCATCGCCGCGGCCCAGTCCGGGTGCGCTCCTCGCGCTTCGAAGAGCATCGCCCACGCGCGGGCCTGCACGGCGCCGGGGACCAGCGTCGTGACCGGACGTTCGGTGAGCGCGTGCCAATGCGTGATCAGCCGGTCGGCGTCCGCCATCGCCCCGGACGCGGCGAACAGCAGCGCCGCGTGCGCGATCCGGTCGTCGAGCGTCGCGTCGTCGCCGCTGAGCACGTCCCTGATCGCGCCTTCGAGATACGCGTCCCTGTCCACGGCGACGACCTTGCCATAAAGCGCGTGAAGGCCCCCTTCCCGCGGCTCAGCCGAGGGAAGGGGGCCTTCACGCGCGAAAAGGATCAGCCGTTGGCGGCGATGTCCGCGAGCACGGCGGCGATGGTGCGGACCGGGACGCCGGTGCCGCCCTTGCCGGTGTAGCCCCACGCCCCGGCGGTGTTGAACGACGGGCCCGCGATGTCGATATGCGCCCAGGGCAGGCCCTCGGTGACGAACTCGCGCAGGAAGATACCCGCCGCGAGCATGCCGCCCCAGCGGTGCCCGGTGACGTTGGCCAGGTCGGCGAGACGCGAGTCGAGGTCGGCGCGCAGTTCCTCCGGCAGCGGCATGGCCCAGCCGCCCTCACCGGTGGCCTGCGCGATCGAGGCGATCCGGTCGCGGAACTCGTCCGAGCCCATGACGCCCGCGGTGCGGTTGCCCAGCGCGACGACCTGCGCGCCGGTCAGCGTCGAGGTCTCGATCAGGTAGTCGGGGTTCTCCTCGCCCGCGCGCACGATCGCGTCGGCCAGCACGAGACGGCCTTCGGCGTCGGTGTTGAGCACCTCGACGGTCTTGCCGCCGTACATGCTGAGCACGTCGCCCGGCCGGTACGAGGTGGCCGAAGGCAGGTTCTCCGCCAGCGGGATGTGCGCGACGACCTCGAGCGGGTACTTCAGCTTCGCGGCCAGCACCACGGAGGCGAGCACGGCGGCCGCGCCCGACATGTCCGAGGTCATGTGGTCCATGTTCGCGGCGGGCTTGATCGAGATGCCGCCCGAGTCGAAGGTGATGCCCTTGCCGACCAGCGCGACCTTCTTCGACGCCTTCGCGGGCTTGTAGGCGATGCGCAGCAGGCGCGGCTGCCGCGACGAACCGCCGCCGACGCCGAGGATGCCGCCGAAGCCCTTGCGCTTCAAGGCCTTCTCGTCGAGGACCTCGAAGTCGAGGTTGTTCGCCTCGGCCAGGGTCTTCGCGCGGTCGGCGAAGGAGGCCGGGAACAGGTCGTTCGGCGGGGTGTTGATCAGGTCGCGGGCGATGATGACCGACTCGGCGATCAGGCCGGCGGCCTTCAGCGTGGCCTTGTGGTCCTTGGCGGTGCCCTCTTCGGGGCTCACGAAATCGACCTTGGCGACCGGGCCGTCGCCCTTCTCGGAGCGGTACTCGGTGAAGTTGTAGGCGCCGAGCACGGTGCCCTCGACGGCGGCCTGCAGGTCGATCGCCGACAGCGTGACGAAGGCGCGGTCGGTCCCGCTCAGCGCCCGCGCGGCGGCACCGGCGGCCCGGCGGACCTGCTCGGCGGTGACGCCGTCGGCGCCGGCCTTGCCGAGGCCGACGGCCAGCACGACACCGGCGGACAGCTTGCCCAGCGTCGGTACCTTGACGACCTCGTCGGCCTTGCCGGAGGCGCCGAGGGTGCCGAGGACCTCGGCGAGTTTGCCGTCGAAGGCGGCGTCGGCGACGGAGGAGCCGGCGGCGAGCGCCGGGCCGTCCTCACCCTGCAGGGTGCCGATCACGACGACGTCGGCGCGCGTCTTGGCAAGCGCCGCTTCGGCGTTCTCGGTCAGGGCAAGCTTCGGCACGGTCACTTCTGGCTCCTCGCGCGTTCGCGGTGGTACCGGGCGGCCGCCCGGTTGGATCGTGAGCCATGCTAATGACAGCGGGACCTGGGGGAACAGCGGGGCCGACCGGGTAACTGGACGAACTGGAAGGGAGACGGCGTGCGACTGGCTGGCGGTCTGCTCATCGCGCTGGCGGTAGGCACCTCCGGAGCGGACTACTGGGTACTCGTGGCCGCCGTGGTCGCGGCTGTGCTCGCGGTCGCGGCGGAGGCGCTGCTTCCGCCGCTGGGCGACACCCGGCCCGAGCGGATCGCGGGCTCCGTTTCCCGGTTCGGCCTGGTCCTGGTCTTCGCGACGACGTTCGGGCAGTACCTCTTCCCGTCCGCGCCGGGAGCCGCCGCCGCGGTGTTCGCCGTCGTGGTGGCCGTCGCCGACCTGGCCGGAGTCCGCCTCGGCGACTACGCCGCCCGCTGGGTCACCGGTCTGCTGCTGGCCGCCGCCGCTTCCCTGATCGCGATCTGCGTCGGCATCCCGCCGCTGGCGCAGTTCATCGCGCCGGACCCGCCGTCCGTACCCGGTCTCGGCCTCGCCGTGCTCGTACTGCTGCCGTTCCTGCTGCCCCGCCGCTCCGGCGCCGGCCGGGCCGCCGCGGCGGGGGCCGTGGCCGTCGCGATCACGGCCGTCGCCCTCTATCAGCTGGGACCGATCCGGCCGGGGCTTTCGGCGACGTCGTTCCGTGAGCTCCTCGCCGCCGCCGACGCGGTCTCGCTGCTGCCGGTGCTGACCGTGGTGGCCGCCGTGGCGACCGTGCCCGTCGCGGTGGACGCCTTCACCGAAGGCAGGGAACGGCTTTCCCCGGAACGTCCGAAGGCGACACTCGCTTGTGGACTGATCGTGGCCGTCGCGGCGGCCTTCGCTGGGCCGGTCGTGGCCCTCGTGCTCGCGGGAGTGGGAACGGTCGCCGAACTGGTTCTGCGGGTCCGCGCCCGTCGGTACCGTGCAAGGCGTGCGTGATCCTCTCTGGACCCCGGGCGACACGGTCGTCGAACGCTTCCTGCGACCGGACGGCTCGATCGGCCAGCATCACCCGCTGCGTGTCATCTCCGACGACGGGACCGTGCTGCTCGGCTGGCTGCCCGCGGACACCCCGATCGTCGGCAGCAGGCTCGCCGACGGGCGGCTCTTCCGTGACGCGCCGCTGGAGGAGCGGTTCCGGGTGCCGAGGGTGCGCGTGGCCGATTTCTGGCGCGACACGTCGACGTTGCGCCGTATCGCCGACGACGAATGGTCGTCGGTCTGGTGGTTCTTCGACGCCGACGGCCACTTCCTGAACTGGTACGTCAACCTCGAGGTCCCGCTGGGGCGCACACCGACCGGGCCCGACCGGATCGACGGCATCCTCGACGTCGCCGTGGAGCCCGGCGGACGCTGGCAATGGAAGGACGAGGACGAGGCCGAGGAGGCCGTCCTCGCCGGCCGTATCACCGCCGGTCAGCTCGAATGCCTGCGCGCCGAGGGCGAGCGGATCGGGGCACTCGCGGACGCCGGGCGGTTCCCCTTCGACGGGACGTGGACCGACTTCCGGCCCGACCCGGACTGGCCGGCGCCCGGCCTCCCCGACGGGTTGCTCTAGCTCACCTGCAGCAGCAGGAGCAGCACCAGCACGACGTTGATCACCGTGAGGATGACCACCGATTTGGTGGACAGCTCGCGCGGGAACACCTTGCCGTGAATGCTCTTCCACCAGAAGATGCCGAAACCGCCGGCGACCAGGCCGAGGAACGCGCCGAAGCCGCTGTCGAGCAGGGCCCAGCCGTCCATCATCAGCACGCCGGTGCCGAAGGTGAGCAGCACGGCCGTCATGAAGGTCTTGACGTCGGCCCCCGCGCCGGGGGTGGCGGGCTGGGCCGGGTGAGCGGGCTGCATCTGGTTGTACGTCACGCCGCCATCCTAGGGGCGCGACCCCTCGTGTGTTCGTGGTGACGGACAGATCGAGGGAGGTAAAGATATGCGGACGTCCGACTAACGTGGGTCCGACCAAGCGTTATCGTCTTAGGCATGACGACCTCGACGCAGTTCAACCACCTCCCGCACCCGAGCCCCGCGAGCCCGGAACGCGTCGCGGACGTATTGGCCGCACCCGGTTTCGGGTTGCACTTCACCGACCACATGGTGACCGTGAAATGGAGCGCCGAGCAGGGCTGGCACGACGCGACCGTCGGGCCGTACGCGCCCTTCACGCTCGACCCGGCCACCTCCGTGCTGCACTACGGCCAGGCGATCTTCGAAGGTCTCAAAGCGTACCGCCAGCCCGACGGCACGATCGCGGCGTTCCGCCCCGACGCGAACGCGATCCGCTTCCGTAACTCGGCCGAGCGCCTCGCCATGCCGCAGCTGCCGGTGGAGACCTTCCTCGACTCGATCCGCGAGCTCATCGCGGTCGACAGCCGCTGGGTCCCGACGAAGCCGGGCGAGTCGCTGTACCTGCGGCCGTTCATGATCTCCACCGAGGCCGGGCTCGGCGTCAACCGGCCCGCCAACGAGTACCTCTACGCGCTGATCGGCTCGCCCGCCGGCTCGTACTTCTCCGGTGGCGTCAAGCCGGTGAGCGTGTGGCTCTCGACCGAGTACGTGCGCGCCGTCCCCGGTGGCACCGGCGAGGCGAAATGCGCCGGCAACTACGCGGCGTCGTTCGTCGCGCAGGCCCAGGCCGTGGAGAAGGGCTGCGACCAGGTCGTGTGGCTCGACGCGGTCGAGCGGCGCTGGGTCGAGGAGATGGGCGGGATGAACCTGTTCTTCGTCTTCGGCTCCGGTGACGAGGCCCGCGTCGTGACGCCGGAACTGACCGGTTCGCTGCTCCCGGGCGTGACCCGCAAATCGCTGCTGGAGCTGGCGAAGTCGTTCGGGCACCAGGTCGAGGAGCGGCGCATCTCCACCGACGAGTGGGAGAAGGCGGCGGCTTCCGGCGAGCTGACCGAGGTGTTCGCCTGCGGGACCGCGGCGGTCATCACGCCGGTCGGGCACGTGAAGCACGCCGGCGGCGAGTTCTCCGTCGCGGGCGGGCAGCCCGGTGAGCTGACGATGAAGCTGCGCGGCGCGCTGACCGGGATCCAGGAGGGCACCCGGCCGGCCCCGGAAGGCTGGATGTACCCGCTGGGCTGACGCTCAACTACGTGAAGGCCCCCTTCACTGCGCTAGACGCAGTGAAGGGGGCCTTCACGTACTTACGCATTTAGAGGACTAAATGCGGCGGGCGTCAGGAAGCGGGAGTCTCGATCAGTGGGCCGCTCACCCCGGCCTGCTCGTGCGTGGCCATCTCCGCGAGCACCCGCGTCGCCATGAACACCAGCGGCAGCGCCGCGACGGCGCCCGTTCCCTCGCCGAGGCGCACGTCCAGGTCCAGGATCGGGTCCAGGTCGAGGTGTTCCAGCGCCAGCGCGTGCGCGGGTTCGCCGCCGCGCTGGCCCGCGGTCCACCACTGCCGTGCGCCCGGGACGAGTTCCTCGGCGACCAGCGCGGCCGCGGAGGCGACCAGGCCGTCCAGGATCACCGGCGTCTTCCGCAGCGAAGCCTGCGCGAGGAAACCCGCCATCGCGGCGATGTCCGCGCCGGCGGCGGTGCGCAGCAGCGCGACCGGGTCGGCCAGCACGGTCCTCGCCCGCCGCAGCGCGTCACGGACCGCCGCGGCCTTGCGCATCCAGGCGTTGTCGTCGATACCGGAACCGCGGCCGACGACGGCCACCGGTTCGCTTCCGGTCAGCGCCGCGACCAGCACCGAGGCCGGGGTGCTGTTCCCGATCCCGAGGTCGCCCGCGATGAGCAGGTCGGCCCCGCCGTCGACCTCGGCGTCGGCGATCGCCCGGCCCGCGCGGACGGCGGCGCGCGCCTCGTCGTCGGTCAGCGCGTCCTCGACGTCGATCGAGCCGGATCCGCGCCGCACCTTGAACTCGCCGATCGACCGTGTCGCCGGAGCGTCGCTGTCGACGGCCATGTCGACGACCCGGACGCTCGCGCCCGCCGAGGCGGCCAGGACGTTGATGGCCGCGCCACCGGTCAGCATGCTTCCGACGAGTTGCGCGGTGACTTCGCCCGGATAGGCCGAGACGCCCTTCGCGGCGACACCGTGGTCCCCGGCGAACACCACGACCCGGGGCCGCGTGAACGGCCGCGGCGGCGACTGGCCCTGGCAGGCGGCGACCCATACGCCCAATTCTTCGAGCCTGCCCAGCGAACCCGCCGGTTTGATCAGTTTCGAATGCAGGGCGATCGCCGCCGAGCGCGCGTGTTCATCAGGCTGCTCGACTTCGGCGAACTCGAGGATTTCGTCGTCCAACGCCCTGCCCCTTCGGATCACTTTGGTGGCCGGGCCCAACCTACCCACCCGGCTGTGCCAGAGTTGCCTGTGGCTCAGACGAAGGCCGCCGGGGTGGTGCTCGCGAGCGGAGCGGGTACCCGGGTCGGCGCCAAGCTCAACAAGGTCTATCTGCCGGTGGCGGGCAAAAGGGTCGTCGCGTGGTCGCTCGACGCCTTCGCCCGCGTGCCCGGAATCGACGTGCTCGTGCTGGTCATCCGGCCGCAGGACACCGAACTCGCGCGCGAGGTGCTCGCCGCGCATCCGGGCGAGGTCGAACTCGTCCACGGCGGCGCGACGCGGCAGGGTTCGGAGCTGAACGCCTTGCGCCACATGGCTTCCCGTATCGAGAGCGGCGAGATCGACGCGGTACTGCTGCACGACGCGGCGCGTCCGCTCGTCACCCCGGAACTGATCGCGGACGTCCTCGACCGCACGCGGCGCGATGGGGGAGCGGTGCCCGGCGTCGCGGCCGACGACATCGTGCGCGTCGACGGCGACACCGTTTCCGGCGCACTGCCCGGCGCGATCAGGGTGCAGACGCCGCAGGGTTTCCGCGCCGCCCCGTTACTGGAGGCGTACGAAACGGCCGAGCGTGAGGGTTTCGTCGGCACCGACACGTCTTCGTGCATGGAAAGGTTCTCCGCGCTGCCGGTGCGGTGGGTTCCGGGCAGCGCGGAGAACCTCAAGATCACCTACCCGCACGACCTCGTTGTCGCCGAGCAGGTGATCGGCCGAGGTCAGGGATCTCCCTGATCGGCTTCGGTCGCTATGGCGGGCAGGACGGTGACCGGACGCCGGGCTTCCATCGGGATCACGCAGTCCGGATGTGGTTGCAGCAGCTGGATCGGCGCGCCGGTGTCGCCGGGCGGCGGAATGGTGAGTACGGCGCGCAGGGTCCAGTCGGCCGTCGAGTGGTACTGCCAGGACACGAGTGCCGGCTGGAAGACGTCGGTGTCGGCGACCGTGGTGACGCGGAAGGCGCTCGCCCGTTCTTCTCCGCGAAGAATGAGGACGTCGGCGCAGGTATCCCACTGGAACACCGCGGCACACACCTCCGGTTCCTCCCGGGGGCCGAAGATGTAGACGACCCACCGGCGTCTTCGAAGCTCTTCGAGCAGTTCGTCGATGCTCAGATGGTTCATCGAGCCCCCCAACGGGTTTCGGGAACTCTGCGGAGAGTAACAGGTGTACTAGAGCACCGTCCAGAATGTGTACTAGTACGTAATAATGGGGTGTGAGCAGGATCCTTGGTGCTCGCCCATTGGTGTGCTAGAACGCTTGTGCGCACCGCGCGACCTTGTGAGGAGTCACCTTGCCCGCCGTCGATCGACCCGAACCGCCGTATCTCCAGATCGCGGGGAACATTCGCGACGACATCGTTTCGGGCAGGCTCAAGGAAGGCGACGCGGTTCCGTCCGCGCGCGAGATCGCCAGGAACTGGAACGTCGCGATGGCGACGGCGATGAAGGTGCTCTCGACACTTCGCGCCGAAGGTCTGGTCCGCGCGGTACGCGGGATCGGGACAGTGGTGCAGACCAGGACACTGCATCGATCCGCGCACGATCGGACGATCTCGATCGCGCGAACCGGCAAGGTCTATCCGCCGGGCCACTACGCGAAAATCCGCGAAGCGGGCCTCCTGCCTGCGCCGGACAGGGTGGCGGGCGCGCTCGGAATCGATGAAGGTGCTCCGGTGATCCGGCGGCGAAGGACCACGTACGCGGGCGAAGGCCGGCCGGTGTCGACGTCGGTTTCGTGGTTCGACGGCGCTGTCGCGTCGAAGGCGCCCTTGCTGTTCGAGCCGGTGCGGATCGTCGAAGGCACGGTCAAATACGTGGCGGAACGGACCGGCCGGGTACTGACCGCGACTCATTCTCAGCACGCCGCGGGGCTGGCGGGTGCCGAGGACGCGGCGGAACTCGGCGTGGCCGAAGGTTCGGCGATTCTGTTGAGTCGCAACAGGTTCTTGTCCGCCGAGGGTGACGTACTCGAGTACGGCGAATCGGCGGCTTTGCCGGGCCACTGGATTTTCTACGAATACAACATCGAGGACGGGGCATGAAGCACATTCACGCGGGTAAGGTCCGGGACCTTTACGAAATCGACGGCGACATTCTGCTCGTCGCGTCGGATCGCGTTTCGGTCTACGACGTCTCGCTGCCGACCCCGATCCCGGACAAGGGCGCGCTGCTGAACCAGCTTTCCGCCTGGTGGTTCGAAAAGATGGCCGACGTGGTGCCGAACCATGTCCTTTCCACGACCGACGTGCCCGCCGAATTCGCCGGCCGCGCCATGCGCTGCAAGCCGCTGAAGATGATCCAGGTCGAGTGCATCGCGCGCGGCTACCTCACCGGGCTCGGGATGCGCGAATACCGGCGTGACGGCAAGGTCTCCGGTGTCGAACTGCCGGCCGGTCTCGTCGAGGCGGACAAGCTGCCCGAGCCGATCTTCACGCCCACCACGAAGATCTCCGACACCGGTCACGACGAGTTCATGACCTTCGCCGACGTCGTGAACGAGATCGGCCAGGAGACCGCGGACCGCATCCGCGAGCTGACCCTCGAGGTCTATACCAAGGGCGCGGAGCACGCGGCGAAGAACGGCATCATCATCGCCGACACCAAGATCGAATTCGGTTTCGACGCCGACGGCGTGCTGACGCTCGGGGACGAGGTCCTCACGTCGGACTCGTCGCGTTTCTGGCCCGCCGACGAGTACGAGCCGGGCCGGACGCAGCACGCGTTCGACAAGCAGTTCGTCCGCGACTGGTCCACGACGACCGGCTGGGACAAGACGCCACCCGGCCCCGCCATCCCGGCCGAGATCGTCGAGGCGACCCGCAAGCGCTACACCGAGGTCTACGAAAGGATCACCGGGAACACCTGGATTCCCGGTGGTGGTCATGCCTGAACAGCAGGTCTACGACCCGTACCGGCTGATCGACGACGTCGAGGGCCTGCTGATCCAGCGGGGCCACGCACCGGTGCGGCTCGACGGCCGGACCGGTGACCGGGTCGCCGGCGCGAGCAGGTTGTTGCGGGGCTTGGGGATCGATCCCTTGCGCGCGCCTGGTGACGCCCTCGACCTCGACGGTCAGGTCGCCTACCAGACCCGCGTGCACGGCGACTGACGCATTCAGTCGACTAATTGCGGAAAGCATCCGCAATTAGTCGACTGAATGCGGGGGATCAGGGGGAGCGGGTCAGCGTCGGGTCGGTCTCGGTGACGCCGTCGAGGGCCTCGTCGATCGCGGCGAGCAGATCCGCGTCCAGCTTCACGCCGGCCGCCTTCACGTTCTCGTGCACCTGCTCCGGCCGCGAGGCGCCGATGATCGCCGAAGCGACGTTCGGGTTCTGCAGCACCCACGCCACGGCCAGCTGGGCCATCGTCAGGCCCGCCTTCTCCGCGATCGGTTCGAGGCGCTGCACGCGCTCGAGGACGTCGTCGTTGAGGAAGCGGGCGACCATGTTGGCGCCGCCCTTCTCGTCCGTCGCGCGGGAGCCCTCGGGCAGCGGCTGACCGGGCTTGTACTTCCCGGTGAGCACGCCCTGCGCGATCGGCGACCAGACGATCTGGCTGAGACCCTCACGCTCGGAAGCCGGGACGACCTGCGCCTCGATGACCCGCCACAGCGCGTTGTACTGCGGCTGGTTCGAGATGAGGGGCACGTTGAGCTCGCGCGCGATCGCCGCGCCCCGGGTGATCTGCTCGGCGGTCCACTCGGAGACGCCGACGTAGAGCACCTTGCCCTGGCGGACGAGGTCGGCGAAGGCGAGGAACGTCTCTTCGAGCGGGACGGTCCGGTCGAACCGGTGCGCCTGGTAGAGGTCGACGTAGTCGGTGCCGAGGCGCTTCAGCGAAGCGTTCGCCGACTCCATGATGTGCTTGCGGCCGAGCCCCTGGTCGTTCGGGCCCTTGGGGCCGGTGGGCCAGTAGACCTTCGTGAAGATCTCCAGGCTTTCGCGGCGCAGGCCCTTCAGGCCGCGGCCGAGTACCGATTCGGCGGCCGTGTTCGCGTAAACATCGGCGGTGTCGAAGGTGGTGATGCCGACGTCGAGCGCCGCCTTGATGCAGGCCTGGGCCTGGTCCTCTTCCACCTGGGACCCGTGGGTGAGCCAGTTGCCGTACGAGATCTCACTGACATTGAGGCCGCTGCGGCCCAGTCGTCGAAACTCCATGGGCGCGACTCTACCCCAGGCCGTTAGGCAGGCTAACGACCTGGGTTTCCCCTGCTCAGTGCTGGTCGGGGAACCCGCGACGCGAGGGTAGGGCGTTCACGAGTCCGCCCCTTCTCCGATACGGCTCAGCTCCGCCTACTGGTTCTCAGACCTTGTCGCCGGGCTTGACGCGGGGCTTCGGGACCCGCAGTTTGCGGATCTGGCTCGCCCGGATGAAGGAGTACCAGCCGACGGAGGTGCCCTTGACCGTCTCGTTCGGGAACTTCAGGCGGACCATCTTCGCGATCCGGCGCCCGCTGAGGAAACCTTCGACGATCATGCCGAGGAGCATCACGGTGCACAGCAGCGTCGCGTACCGCTGGACCTCGGGGTACGGCAGGATCAGCGCGACGAACACCAGGATCGCCAGCGGCATGAACAGGCCGAGCAGGTTGCGCCGCGAGTCGACCAGGTCACGGATGTACGCCTTGACGGGGCCGCGGTCACGGGGGAGCAGGTACTTGTCCTCGCCCGCCATCATCCGCTCGCGGCGTTCCTTGGCGGCGTTGCGCTGCTTCTGCTTGTACTCCGGGTCGGACTTCGCGGACTTGCGGAGCTCCTTGTTGCGCTTCATCGCCTCCCGCATGGTGGTCGGCGGGGGCGCCACCGGACCGCGGCGCTTGGCTTCGGCCTCACGCCGCTTGGGCGTGGCCTTGCCCTTGCCCGGCGTATACGCCTTGGCCTGGACCTCGACGGCCTGGGTGTCGGGCGTCTCGGTGTCCGTCGTGGCGGAGTCTGTGGTGCTACGGCGCAGGAACCTCACCTCACCAGGGTAGTCGCGGGCGTCACGGTGCCACGCACCAGGCCGAGCGATATGTCACCATGGAGGGGAACAGATCGGGACTCCGACGTGTTGGACCATGTGCAAGACGAGTACCCGCAGCGAGTTCGACCAGAGGGAGAACCATGACGACCGCTGAGCAGGCAGCCGCAGCTCAGGCCGAAACCGCCGAGGAGACCCACGGCGTCACGTTGACCGACGCCGCCGCCGTCAAGGCGAAGGCCCTGCTCGAGCAGGAGGGCCGTGACGACATGCACCTGCGCATCGCCGTCCAGCCCGGTGGGTGCGCCGGCCTGCGCTACCAGCTGTTCTTCGACGAGCGCACGCTCGATGGTGACCTGTTCCGTGACTTCGACGGCCTCCGCGTGGCCGTCGACCGGATGAGCGCGCCGTACGTGTCGAGCGCCGTGATCGACTTCGTCGACTCGATCGAGAAGCAGGGCTTCACGATCGACAACCCCAACGCGACCGGCAGCTGCGCCTGCGGCGACAGCTTCCACTGATCCGCGTCGAGGCATGAAGAAGGGCCGCGAACCTCACCCAGGTCGCGGCCCTTCTTCATGCCCGGAGCGGATCAGACGTAGGCGTCCAGATCGGCGACCTGGGCGAGACAACGCTCGTCAACGGTCCAGGGCGGAGCGCTCTCCCGGGGCAGGGGCATGTTCTCGGCCTGGAGGGACGACGGGATGCCGGCACAGTCGGCGATGAGTTCGCCGATCGATTCCGGTTCGAGGTGATACGCGGAAGTGGTCACGAACGACAAGCTAATGACTCAGGGTGGAGTCGGACACCACTACCAACCGGTAGTGTTGATGGCCGTGCCTGAAGCAACCCGTATGGGGCATGACCTGCGGGTAACTTAGCCGTCCTCGCCTCCGCGAGGCCGACCGATCAAGGAGAACCGGTGGCAGCCAGCGCCAGGATCGCAGTATCCGGCAGTATCGCAACCGACCATCTCATGCACTTCCCGGGCAGGTTCGCCGAGCAGCTCATCGCCGAGCAGCTGCACCGGGTCTCACTGAGCTTCCTGGCGGACGATCTCGTCGTGCGGCGGGGCGGGATCGGCGCGAACATCGCCTTCGGTCTCGGGGTGCTCGGCAAGAGCCCGATCCTGGTCGGCGCGGTGGGCTCCGACTTCGCCGACTACCGCTCGTGGCTGGAGCGGCACGGCGTCGACACGGCCGGGGTGCTGGTGTCCGAGGTCGCGCACACCGCCCGTTTCGTCTGCACCACCGACGAGGACCTCTGCCAGATCGCGACCTTCTACGCCGGCGCGATGGCCGAATCCCGCAACATCGAACTGGAGCCGGTCGCCACGCACGCCGGCGAACTGTCGCTCGTGCTGATCAGCCCGGACGACCCCGAGGGCATGGTCCGGCACGCCGAGGAGTGCCGCCAGCGCGGCTACACCTTCGCCGTCGACCCCTCGCAGCAGCTGGCCCGGATGGACGGCGCGCAGGTGCGCGCCTTCATCGAGGGCGCGAAGTACCTGTTCAGCAACGACTACGAATGGGAGCTGCTGCTGCAGAAGACCGGCTGGACCGAGGCCGAGGTACTCGACCGCGTCGGCATGCGGATCACCACGCTCGGGGAAAAGGGCGTCGAAATCATCGGCAAGGACGGCCTCGCGCTGCAGATCGGTGCCGTCCCGGAACGCGGCAAGGTCGACCCGACCGGTGTCGGCGACGGCTTCCGGGCCGGGTTCATCGCGGGTATCGACGGCGGGCTCAGCCTGGAGCGTTCGGCGCAGCTGGGTTCGCTGATCGCCGTGCTGGTGCTGGAGACCGTGGGGACGCAGGAATGGTCCTTCGACCGCGTCGACGTCCTGGGCCGGCTCAAGGAGGCCTTCGGGCCGGAGTCCGCCGAGGAGATCGCGGCGATTCTGCCGGAGTGAGCTGATTCGAAGCGCGTGAAGGCCCCCTTCCCTCGGCTCAGCCGAGGGAAGGGGGCCTTCACGCGCGTCCGGGCAGGATGGGGGGGGGGTGGGCGGGGCGCGAAA
>NZ_JBITKV010000020.1:29946-161055 GCF_044461365.1 Amycolatopsis sp. NPDC049868
GCCGGGGGGGCCCCCCCCCCCCCCCGGGGGGGCGGGGGCGCCCCCCCCCCCCCGCCGGCCCCCCCCCCGCCCGGGGCGGCCGGGGGGGGGGGGGGCCCCCCCCCCGCGTCCGGTCAGGATGGCGGCGAGTTCGGCGGGCCTCGAAAGGTGCGGGCAGTGCCCCGCGTCGATCTCGATCGCGGTGACCCCGAGCCGTTCCCGGGCGGCTCGTCGCAGCCATGCCAGCCGGAGAGTGCGGTCCCGGGTGGGGACGATCACCGTCGACGGGATCTCCGGCGCCACCCCGGCCCGATGCGCCGCGAGCACCGCGGGGTCGAACAGCCGCAGACTGTCCAGCGCCAGCCGTTCGGTCTCGGGATCGCAGTCGTGGAAGAGGAATTCCGACGCCTTCGCGGGATCGGTCGTCGGGTCCACCCCGATCCAGTCCGGTTCGAGCACGTCCCGCGCCTCGTCTCGCAAGCTCCGGCCACCGGCGAAATCGGGGATGTAGGCGGCGACCCACACCAACGCCCGCGCGTCGAGCGCTTCGGCGATCGAGGGAAGCAGGACTCCGGCCCCGGAATGGGCCACCACGACCGGCCGTTCGCCGTCGTACTGGTCTCGCGCGTGCTGCGCGTAGCCTTCGACCTGCAGTTCTCGCGAGGTCAGCAGATCCACCGCGATCGTGCGGTGCCCGGCGGCGGTGAGCAACTTCGCCACCCTGTCCCAGCCCGCCGGGCTCTGCGTCGTGCCGTGCACGAGGACGAAGTCCATCGCTCCATGCTGGCCTCCACCGGGTGAACGGTGAAGGCCAGTGCGGAGTCGTGACTAGAGTTTCACCGGGTAGACGGGTTCCGGCACCTCGGGCTTGATGCGGTTCTCGACGAAGATGCCGTGCCACAGCATGAACACCAGCAGCGCCCACAGCTGACGGCTGCGGTCGAGCTGCCCGGCCTTGTGCTCTTCGAGCAGCGCCAGGACGGCCTTCTTGTCGAGCAGCGCGTCGGTCTGCGAGTCCGAGATGATGCCCTTGGCCCAGTCGTACATCTCGTTGCGCAGCCACAGCCGGATCGGCACCGGGAAGCCCAGCTTGCGCCGGTTCAGCACGTGGCCGGGGATGATCTTCGCCAGCGCCTGGCGCAGCGCGTACTTCGTGGTGCCGTGCGCGAGCTTCTGGTCGAGCGGGATGGTCGAGGCGACCTTGAACACCTCGGCGTCGAGGAACGGCACGCGCAGTTCCAGCGAGTTCGCCATGGTCACCTTGTCGGCCTTGACCAGGATGTCGCCGCGCAGCCAGGTGTAGAGGTCGACGTGCTGCATCCGCGCGACCGGGTCCCAGTTCTCCGAGATCTTGTACCAAGGAGCGGTGACGTCCTTGAAACCGATCCCGTCCTCGTACGTGCGCAGCACCTTGCGGAGCTGGTCGTCGCGGAAGTTGCGGGCGTTGCCGTAGTAGCGGTCTTCCAGCGGCAGCGCCCCGCGCCGCAGCAGGTCCTTGCCGCGGGTGCCCTCCGGGATCTTCGTGGAGACCTTGCCGATGATCTTCCGCATGCCGCCGGGGATCTTCTCGAACGGCGCCAGCGAGATCGGCTCGTTGTAGATCGTGTAGCCGCAGAAGAGCTCGTCGGCGCCTTCGCCGGACAGCACCGCCTTGACGTGCTTGCGGGCCTCGCGCGCGATGAACCAGAGCGGTACGAGCGCCGGGTCCGCCACCGGGTCGTCGAGGTACCAGACGATGAGCGGCAAGGCCTCCATCATCTCGTCGGCCGACACCGTGCGGATCACGTGCTTCACGCCGATCGCGGCGGCCGACTCGGCGGCGACGTCGACCTCGGAGTAGCCCTCGCGTTCGAACCCGGTGGTGAACGCGATCAGGTTCGGGTTGTGTTCCTTGGCCAGCGTCGCGGTCGCCGTGGAGTCGATACCGCCGGAGAGGAACGCGCCGACCGTGACGTCCGGGTCGGAGATCATGTGCTTGCCGACCGAGTCGCGCATCACATCGGCGATGCGCTCGTACAGCTCGTCGGCCTCGGCCTGGCTGTTCACCGGCTTCGCGTTGAACTGCGGGTGGAAGTAGCGCGTGAACTCGACGTCACCGCCGGGGGCCACCCGGAACGACGTGCCGGACTCGACGCGGCGGACACCGGTGTGCATCGACTCGGGTTCCGGCACGTACTGCAGCACCAGGTAGTGCTGCAGGGCCGTCTTGTCCAGCTCGTCCTCGACGCCGAGCACGCTCGAAAGCTCCAGCAGGCTCTTCTTCTCGCTGGAGAAGGCGACCTTGCCGGGACCGGCCGAATAGAAGAGCGGCTTGATGCCGAACGGGTCCCGCGCGCCGAAGACGACCTTCTCCTGCGAGTCCCAGATCAAGAAGGCGAACATGCCGCGCAGCTTCTTGACCGCCTCGTCGCCGAGGTAGTGGTACGCCGCGACGATGGCCTCGCCGTCGCCTTCTGTGGCGAACTTCGCACCGTGCTCGGCGGCCAGCTCGTCGCGCAGCTCTTTGTAGTTGTAGATCTCGCCGTTGAAGTTCAGCGTGTAGCGCTCGGGAGCCTCCGGCGGACCCCACACCAGCGGCTGGTGGGCATGGTCGACGTCGATGAAGGCCAGCCGGTTGAAGCCGTAGACCACCTCGGCGTCGGCCCAGGTGTCGTGCTCGTCGGGGCCTCGGTGCCGCTGGCAGCGCATGGCCGCGTCGACGGCGTCACGGGCGCTCGCAGCGTCGGCTTCGGTCGAACAGATCAGTCCAAGCAGGCCGCACACGTCTAGTTCACACACCTCTTGTTGGCCGAGCGGGGAGAAGGGCCCAGTATGCCGGTGGGTGTGTACACCCGGATGTGGTGGGGGATACGCGTGTTGGGGTTACCCCTTAGTCAGCGCGGCGCCGCAACTCGGCTAGGCTCCGGCTGTCACGAAGATCGGTCGAGGAGGCTCTGGGTGAAAGGGCAAGGCGCAGTGGGAAATCCAGAGCGCACCCCAGTTAAGCGGGCTGGTCGCGTCGCAGCGCTCGCCGCGCTGGTGATGCTGACCGCGACGGGCTGTTCCGGGGACGAGATCCTCCGCTTCGGCTGGCCGGTCGGGGTGACCCCGCAGGCGCACGACATGCGGAACCTGTGGACGTGGACCGTCATCGCCGCGCTGGCCGTCGGTGTCATCGTCTGGGCGCTGATCTTCTGGACCGCGATCTTCCATCGCAAGAAGAAGACCGCCGACGGCGCGGAAGAGGAACTGCCCCGTCAGTTCCAGTACAACATCCCGCTGGAGCTCTTCACGGTCGTCGTCCCGACGATCATGGTCTGCGTGCTGTTCTTCTTCACCGCGACCACCGAGAACCGCGTGCTCGCCGAGACGGACAACCCGGACGTCACGGTCGACATCGTCGCGTTCCAGTGGAACTGGGAGTTCAAGTACAAGAGCGACTCCAAGAACCACGAGGACCCCGAGATCACCACGGTCGGCAGCTCGACCGAGATCCCGCTGCTGGTCCTGCCGACGAACAAGACGATCCAGTACAACCTGCGGTCGGCCGACGTCATCCACTCGTTCTGGGTGCCGGAGTTCCACTTCAAGCGGGACGTCATGCCGGACCCGGAGAAGAACAACCAGGACTTCACCTTCCAGAACTCGATCGACAAGGAAGGTTCGTTCGTCGGCCGCTGCGCCGAACTGTGCGGCACCTACCACTCGGGGATGAACTTCGAGGTCAGGGCCCTGTCGCCGGACAAGTACGCGCAGTACATCCAGCTCCGCGGCACAGTGAACCCGAAGAGCGGCAAGCCGAACACGGCTTCCGAGGCGCTGACGGCGATGAACTGCGGCGACCTGTGCTCGCCCTACGCCGTCACCACCACCCCGTTCAACACCGACCGCACCGCGCGGGTCGCGTCCAACTGACCCGGCTGTTCGAGCCCGAAACAGGAGTGAGGCAACGTCCATGAAGGTCGAAGGACGGATTTTCTTCCTCGTCGCGGTCTTCTCCGTCATCGTGGCGGGTATCTACGCGTACATGACCGGAACGATGACCCGGGACGGCGTCGAGCCGGTCGGTGTGGTGGCCCTGATCCTCACCGGTGGCCTGGCCTTCCTGGCCGGGAGCTACCTGCAGTTCGTGGCGCGGCGCATCGAGCCGCGGCCGGAGGACCGGGAAGACGCCGAGATCAGCGACGGTGCCGGTGAGCTGGGCTTCTTCAGCCCGGGCAGCTACTGGCCGATCGGTCTCGCGGCGGCCGCCGCGCTGACCGGTGTCGCGCTCGCGTTCTTCCACATCTGGCTGCTGATCATCGCGCTGGGCCTGGTCATCATCGCCATCGGCGGGCTGGTGTTCGAGTACCACACCGGTCCGAATCACGAGTGACGTTCTGACGCCGAAAGCGGCGCCTCGGTCTTCGGACCGGGCGCCGTTTTTCGCATTCAGAGGACTAAACGCGGGCGGGTTGACGTGCCGGCGTGCGCTTCGGCGCCAGTGCGGCCGCCAGGACGGCCAGCATCCCCACCCCTTCCGGCCAGGTCGGCCGGTGGCCGTAGGCGAGGATGTCGACGACCACCGCGACCACCGGATAGACGTAGGACAGCAGCGCCACCGTCGTGGTCGGCAGCTTCCCGATACTCGCGTACATCAGCACGTACATCAGCGCGGTGTGCACGGTTCCCAGCAGGACCAGCCACAGCAGGCCTGAGGTGTCCGTGGGCAGCGGCGTGACCAGCAGGGCGGGTGCGAGCACGATCGTGCCCGTCACGAGCTGTACGGCCGCGAGGACGTGCGGACGGACGTGCTTGAGCTGCTTCGCGACGAACGAGGCGCCGGCGTAGAGCGCGGCCGCGCCGAGGGCGAGCGCGATGCCGGCCAGCCGTACGGGCTTGCCGTCGGCGCCGTGCGCGGACAGGGAGATGAGCGTCACCCCGCCGAACGCGATCAGCGCCCGGACCAGCTGGCTCTTCGCCATCTTTTCGCCGAGGAACGCCGCCGCGAGACCGACCAGCATCAGCGGCTGGGTGTGGTAGACGACGGTGCTGACCCCGATCGAGGACAGCGAGTACGAGGCGAACAGCAGCACCCAGTTCCCGACGAGGAACAGGCCGCCGAGGACGGCGAGCAGCAGGTCGCGGCGGCTGAGCGTCCACGGGCGGAGCCAGCCGCGAGCCGCGCTCCACACCAGGAGCAGCAGACCGCCGACGAGGCTCCTCGCGAACGCCACGGCGGGGGCGTCGGCGCCGCTTTCGAGGACGACGGCGCCGATCGTGCCGGACAGCGCCATCGCGGCCGTCCACTGCAACACGGGGTTGTTCTTGTTCATGGCGACCACTTTCGCCCTGGTGACCGCGGTCGGCCAGTGTCAGAGATGACATCGACCGCAAAACTTGTGACACACTGCCCGGATGGATGTGAAGAAGGTCGCGGTGGTGCTCGCCGACCAGGTCTCGCCGTTCGAACTCGGTGTCGCCTGCGAGGTCTTCGGCACCGATCGCAGCGCCGACGGCATCGAGGGCTGGGACTTCGCGGTCTGCTCGCCCGGCGGCGCGAACGTCCTGAGCTGGTCCGGTTTCGGGCTCGACGGGCTGCGGGGCCTTGACTTCGCGGCGTCCGCGGATCTGCTGATCGTCCCGACCTGCGCACCGCGCAGCGCGAGCCCGCCGGAGCCGGTGATCGAGGTCCTGCGTGACGCGGCGAGCCGGGGCGCCTGGGTCGCGGGTTTCTGCGCAGGCGTCTTCTCGCTCGGCTACGCGGGGCTGCTCGACGGGCGCAATTGCACCGTCCACTGGGTCTACGAGCAGGAGTTCCGGTCGCGCTTCCCGACGGCGAAGGTCGATCCGAAAGCGTTGTACGTCGACGACGGTGGCGTTCTCACCAGCGCGGGAACCGTCGCCGCCGTCGACCTGTGCCTGCATCTGGTGCGGGAACTGCGCGGCGTCGCCGCGGCCACGACGCTGGCCAGGCGGATGGTCGCGGCACCGCACCGGGTCGGCGGGCAGGCCCAGTTCGTGCAGGCGCCGGTGCCCGAAACGGCCGCGCCGGACGACACCGTGCTCGCCGAAGCGCTCGAATGGATCGAGCGGCGCTTGGACCGGCCGTTCACCGTTTCGGAGCTCGCCCGTCGCAGCGGTTTGGGGGAGCGCACGTTCCTGCGCCGGTTCTCGGCGGCCACCGGTACGACACCGCACCGATGGCTCACCGAGCGCCGCCTCGACCGCGCGCAGTCACTGCTCGAAGAGGGTCGTCTGTCCATTGAGGACATCGCGGTCGCCTGCGGGTACGCCTCCGCCGCGGCGTTGCGGCATCAGTTCGGCAAGCTGCGGGGGACCAGCCCGAGTGCTTACCGCAGGACGTTTTCCGCCGGCTAGAAGGAGATTTCCTGTCCGACGGTGACTTGGACGTGGTCGGGGACCTCGTCGTGCTCGTCGCCGACGGAGAGCGTTCCGGTCGGCTCGAACAGCAACAGCGACGCACCGTCCACTGAGGACGGTTTGTGGAAGGTCCCGCGCGGGACGACGAACACGGAGCCGCGCGGCAGCGTGACGACGCGTTCGCCGTCCTCTTCGCGCAACGCGATGTCCAAGGTCCCGTCGAGAACGAGGAAGAACTCGTCGGTGTTCTCGTGGACGTGCCAGATGTGCTCGCCCGCGACCTTCGCGAGACGGACGTCGTAGTCGTTGACGTGGGCGACGATCCGCGGGCTCCAGATCTCGTCGAATCCGGCCAGTGCGGTTTCCAGATCGATCGGCTGCTTGCTCATGATCCGATCCTCGCCGCTGGACCGCCGGAGACGTGAGTGCTAGGAATCGCATATGTCGCATGATTCCTCGCACAAGGTCGCCGTCCTGGTCGACGAGGGCTCCAACCCCTTCGAAATGGGCGTCGCGACCGAGCTCTTCGGCCTGCGGCGGCCGGAGCTGGGCAGGCCTTGGTACGACTTCACGTTGTGCGCGGCCGAGCCGTCCGTGCGCATGCACCTGGGCATGTTCACTCTCACCGGGGTCGCCGGGCTCGAAGCCGTGGAAGCCGCCGGCACGGTGATCGTGCCCAACCGGCCCGATCCGGAGAGCCCGGCCAGGGAGTCGGTACTGAGCGCCATCCGCGCCGCGGCCGCGCGGGGTGCACGGCTGGTGAGCTTCTGCACCGGCGCCTTCACCCTCGCGCAGGCGGGGGTCCTGGACGGGCGGCGCGCGACGACGCACTGGAAGTGGGCCGGACGGTTTCGCGCGCTGTTCCCCGACGTGCTGCTGGAACCGGACGTGCTCTTCGTCGACGACGGCGACGTCCTGACCGCGGCGGGCAGTGCGGCCGCGCTCGATCTGGGGCTGCATTTGATCAGCCGCGACCACGGCGCCGAGATCGCGAACGCGGTGAGCAGGCGGCTGGTGTTCGCCGGGCACCGTGACGGCGGTCAGCGGCAGTTCGTCGAACGCCCGCTGCCGCCGGTGCCGGACACTTCGCTGGCGCCGGTGCTCGCGTGGGCGCGTGAACGGCTGGACCGGCCGCTGACCGTCGCCGACCTCGCCACGCGTGCGGCGGCCAGCCAGGCCACGCTGCACCGGCGGTTCCGTGCCGAACTGGGGACGACGCCGCTGGCGTGGCTCACGACGGAACGGATCGCGCTGGCGTGCCGGCTGATCGAGCGCGGGGAGCAGCGGCTGGACCGCGTTGCACGGGCTTCGGGGTTCGGGACCGCTGCGAACCTGCGTACGCAGCTTCGGCGGGCTACGGGACTGACGCCTACGGCTTACCGGGCGCGTTTTAGTACCGCTTCGTGATGGGTCGCCGATGCTATGAACGGTCCGTTCCTTGCAAATTTTGCAAGGAACGGACCTTTCATAGCGCTCTCTGGAGGGGGCGGCGTCCGGAGGGGAGCCGGCGGTCGCGGAGTGTCATGAAAGGGTCGTTCAGGACGAAAAACGTCCTGAACGACCCTTTCATGACACTCTCGGGTCCTGAGGCGTCAGGCGAAGGCGATCCACCGGTTCAGCAGGTCCGCCGCCGCACCCGAATCGATGGCCGAAGCCGCCCTCGTGAGCCCGGCCGCCAGATCGTCTTCCAGTGACCCCGAGAACCCGGCGAAAACCGCCAGCGCGGCCGCCGAGTTGAGCAGTACCGCGTCCCGCACCGGCCCGGTCTTCCCGGCCATCACCTGACGGAACACGTCGGCGTTGTGGGCGGCGTCCCCGCCGCGCAGGTCCTCCGCGGTCGCCCTGGCGATGTCCAGCGAAGCGGGGTCGAAGCTCCGCTCGGTGATCTCGCCGCCGGAGACCACCCACACCGAACTCGTGGTCGTGGTCGTGATCTCGTCCAGTCCGTCGTCGCCGCGCACGAGCAGGACGGTCATACCGCGCCGCGCGAACACCTCGGCCAGCACGCGGGTCTTGTCCTCGTACGCGCAGCCGATCAGTGAACTGCGCGGCTGCGCCGGATTGGTCAGGGGACCCAGCAGGTTGAACGTCGTCGGCACGCCGAGCTCGCCGCGGGTCGGGCCCGCGTAGCGCAGGGCCGGGTGGAACTTCGGCGCGAAGCAGAAGCCGATGCCCAGCTCGTTCACGCTGCGCTGGACCGTCTCGGGCGGCAGGTCGATCGTGACGCCCAGCTCCTCCAGCACGTCCGCCGCGCCGGACTTCGACGACGCGCTCCGGTTGCCGTGCTTGGCCACCGGGGCACCGGCCGCTGCCGTCACCACCGTGGCCATGGTGGAGATGTTGACCGAGTTGGACCGGTCGCCGCCGGTACCGACGATATCCACCGACGGCCTGTCGATGGTCACCCGTTTGGCGTGCGCCAGCATGGCGTCGGCCATACCGGAGATCTCCGCCGGTGTCTCACCCTTCGCGCGCAGCGCGACGGCGAATCCGGCGATCTGGGAGGGCGTCGCCGCCCCGCTCATGATCTGGTCCATCGCCCACGCGGTGTCCTCCTCGGACAGATCCGCCCGCGCGATGAGCTGGTTGAGCAGGGACGGCCAGGTCTTGGCTGCCGCGCTCATCGGCTCAGCCGTGCACGGCCGGCACCCGCCGGGCGCGCAGCACGTCGGCGACGGTCTCGGCGGCGGTCAGCGGGTCGAGCGGGTGGACCAGCACCGCGTCGGCCTGCGACCAGGTCGCGAGCCAGCGGTCGTCCTTGCGCCGCACCGAAACCACGATCGGCGGGCAATCCTCGATCTCGTTCTTCAGCTGACGGGTCAGCCCGATGCCGCCGGTCGGCTGGGCCTCGCCGTCGAGGATGGCCAGGTCCACGTTGCCCGCGTCCATCTCGACGAGGACCTCGGAGATGCCGGACGCCTCGGTGTAGTCCACCCGGCCGAGGTCGGCGGCGGGCCTGCGGCCGACGGCGTTGATGATCGCCTCGCGCACTTCCGCCTTGTGGCTGAACACCAGGATCCGCATCGCCTGCTCGCCCATGAGCGCGCCTCCGCCTCGTCTAGTCATGTCGACCCCGCGATGTTATCCGCCATGACCGACATCACGTCGACGCACCCGACGGCTGGAGCGCGTCCCAGCCCAGCGAATCGCCGCCGAGCCGTTGCGCGAGCCCCGCCATCCGTGACCGTTCCTGCGCGCAGTGCAGCGCGTCGAGGGTCTGGACCCTCAGTGCGTGCGCGAGGGCGAACTCGCCGTCGGGCTCCTGTTCTCGCAGCTCCCAGCCGTCCTGGGCGAGGATCGAGGCCGCCTCCGCCACCTTTTCGGGCGGCAGCTTCAAGTGATGGCGCAGGATCGCGGGCGCTTCGGCGACCCAAGCGGGTGATCTCGCCAACGCCGAAGAATCCGCCTCGGCCGGATCGAAGGCCTCCACGACGATCTCCACGCCGGGCGTGTCGACCGTCAGGCCCGGCACGGAAGGCTTCCTGACCAGGTCACGAAGCCGATCTAGTAAACCCATGAGTAGCCCGGTTCCCACTTTCGTTCAGATGTGACCCGACACGCACGCGACCCGCCGTGGACCCACCCGGCGGGCGCCATGCGTGAGAGGACATAATGCGACGCGTGACAACGGCAGCTCCCACCATCAGCCAGCGGGTCCACTCGCTGAACCGGCCGAACATGGTCAGTGTCGGCACCATCGTGTGGCTGTCCAGCGAACTGATGTTCTTCGCCGGACTGTTCGCCATGTTCTTCACCGTGAAGGCGCAGAACGCGTCCGGCCAGTGGCCGCCGCCGCTGCACGGTGAGCCCTTCCACCTGAACATCGCGCTGGCGATCCCGTTCACCGTGATCCTCGTGGCGTCGTCGTTCACCTGCCAGTTCGGCGTGTTCGCCGCTGAAAAGGGCGACGTCTTCGGCCTTCGCCGCTGGTACATCATCACGTTGATCATGGGCGCGATCTTCGTCGGCGGCCAGGGTTACGAGTACCTGAACCTGATCCACGAGGGGCTGACGATCCCGTCCGGCGCGTACGGCACGGTCTTCTACCTCGCGACCGGGTTCCACGGCCTGCACGTCATCGGCGGGCTCATCGCGTTCGTGTACCTGCTCATCCGCACCAAGCTGAGCAAGTTCACCCCGGCCCAGGCCACCTCGGCGATCGTCGTGTCGTACTACTGGCACTTCGTCGACATCGTGTGGGTGGGTCTGTTCGCGGTGATCTACATCCTTCCGTGAACGAAGCCGCCACCACGACCTATCGGCCTGAACTGACAGCAAGGGTTGCCGCAAGATGACCTCCAGCAAGAACAACACGGAGCGCCGCTTCCGCAAGCGGTCGAAGGCACGCAGGCGTTTCGCCGGCGTGCTGGCGCTCGGGATCGCGCTGCTCAGCGTGGGCGGGTTGTACGCCGTTTTCGCCCCGGAGCCGCAGACCGCGCAGGCGCAGGGCGAATCCGCCCTCCTGCGCGAGGGCGAGAAGCTCTACAACAACACGTGTATCGAATGTCACGGGCCGAAGCTCGAAGGTGTCACCGACCGTGGCCCGAGCCTCATCGGCATCGGCGACGCGGCCGTGTACTTCCAGACCTCCACCGGCCGCATGCCCGCGGTGCGTCAGGAAGCCCAGGCGCAGCGGAAGCCGCCGAAGCTGTCCGAGGCCGAGATCAACGCGCTCGGCGCCTACATCCAGGCCAACGGCGGCGGCGCGCAGCGTCCCGCCGAGAAGGGTGACGCGCTGCGCGGCGACGACGTCGCGCGCGGCAGCGAACTCTTCCGCCTCAACTGCGCCTCCTGCCACGGCTTCACCGGCCGCGGCGGCGCGCTCTCCTCGGGCAAGTTCGCCCCGAACCTGGACCCGGCCACGGAAGAGCAGATCTACACCGCGATGCTCACCGGGCCGCAGAACATGCCCAAGTTCTCCGACCGGCAGCTGTCGCCGGAGGAGAAGAAGGACATCATCGCGTTCGTGAAGTCCGTGAGCGACGGGAACAACGCTCCCGGCGGTAGCTCGCTCGGCGGACTCGGCCCGGCTTCGGAGGGCGCGATCGCGTGGATCGTCGGGATCGCCGCGCTGATCGGCGTGACGTTGTGGATTGGATCGAAGGCATGAGCGCCGAAGGGCCGAAGCCGCCGACAGAGGCGGAATTGGCGGACATGGATCGCGACCAGCTCGTCAAGCTGGGTACCGCGCTCGACGGGGTCGAGATCGTGGAGTACCCGAAGCCGTGGCCGGTCGAGGGGACACGGGCGGAGAAGCGCGCCGAGCGCGCCGTCGCCCTCTGGTTCGTGCTGGCCGCGCTGTCCGGCCTCGCGTTCGTGGTCCTCATCGCGTGGCCGCACTGGTTCGAGTACAAGGAGCCGGGTACGACCGGCTACACCAAGTACACGCTGTACACGCCGCTGCTCGGGGTCACCCTCGGGCTCGCCGTGCTCAGCCTCGGTATCGGTGTGATCCTCTACACCAAGAAGTTCATCCCGGCCGAGGTCGCGGTCCAGGAGCGCGGGGACGGCGGTTCCAAGGAGGTCGACAAGGCCACCATCATCGCCCAGCTCGCCGACTCGGGCAGCCGCAGCACCATCGCGCGCCGGTCGATGATCAAGCGGTCCGCGGGCGCCGGTGCCGGCGTGCTCGGCCTCGCCGTCGCGGCGCTGCCGATCGCGTCCTTCATCAAGGACCCGTGGAAGGACACCGAGAACCGCGACTCGCTGTGGCACTCGGGCTGGAAGAAGAACTTCCCGGACGAGGTCGTCTACCTGCGCCGCAACACCGGCCGTCCGCACGAGATCTCCCTGGTCAGGGCCGAGGACCTCGACGCGGGCGCGATGGAGACGGTGTTCCCGTACCGCAAGTCCGAGGAGCACGACGAGCACGCGCTGTCGGCCGCCTTCAAGCGGGTCGACAACCCGGTCATGCTGATCCGTCTCCGCCCGACCGACGCCGCCAAGGTCGTCAAGCGTCAGGGCCAGGAGGACTACAACTTCGGCGACTACTACGCGTACACGAAGATCTGCAGCCACGTGGGCTGCCCGACTTCCCTGTACGAGCAGCGGACCAACCGCATCCTCTGCCCGTGCCACCAGTCGCAGTTCGACGCGCTCCACTACGCCAAGCCGATTTTCGGTCCGGCGACGCGGCCCCTGGCCCAGCTTCCGATTACAGTGGACTCTGAGGGCTACCTGATCGCGCGCGGAGACTTCAACGAGGCCGTCGGACCGGCCTTTTGGGAGCGTAAGTCATGAGTTCACTCACCACCCCGACCAAGGGGACGAACCCGGTCGAGAAGGCCGCGGGCGCTGGTGCGAAGTGGGCCGACGACCGGTATCACCTGGCCAAGGGCATGCGGCACCAGCTCAACAAGGTGTTCCCGACGCACTGGTCGTTCCTGCTCGGCGAGATCGCGCTCTACAGCTTCATCATCCTGTTGCTGTCGGGTGTCTATCTCACGCTGTTCTTCGACCCCTCCATGGAGGAGGTCGTCTACAACGGCAGCTACACCGGCCTGCAGGGTGTCGAGATGTCGCGGGCCTTCGCGACCACGCTCGACATCTCGTTCGACGTCCGGGGCGGTCTCTTCGTCCGCCAGCTGCACCACTGGGCCGCGCTGATCTTCGTGGCTTCGATGATGGTGCACATGTTCCGGATCTTCTTCACCGGCGCGTTCCGCCGCCCGCGTGAGGCGAACTGGGTCATCGGCGCGCTGCTGCTGGTCCTGGGCATGTTCGAAGGCTTCTTCGGCTACTCGCTCCCGGACGACCTGCTCTCCGGTACCGGTATCCGCGCGACCCTCTCGGGCATCGTGCTCTCGGTGCCGGTCATGGGCACCTGGATCCACTGGGCGCTGTTCGGCGGGGAGTTCCCCGGCAACGAGATCATCCCGCGCCTGTACACGATCCACATCCTGCTGCTGCCGGGCATCATGCTCGGCCTGGTCGCCGCGCACCTCGCGCTGGTCTGGTACCAGAAGCACACGCAGTTCCCTGGCGTGCGCCGCAAGGAGACCAACGTCGTCGGCGTCCGCATCATGCCGGTCTTCGCGCTCAAGGGCGGTGCGTTCTTCGCGCTGGTCACCGGCGTCATCGCGCTGATGTCGGGTCTCTTCCAGATCAACCCGATCTGGAACATCGGCCCGTACAACGCGGCGCAGGTCTCGGCGGGTTCACAGCCCGACTGGTACATGGCCTGGGCCGACGGCATGCTGCGGATCTGGCCCGCGTGGGAGCTCTACCTCGGGAATTACACGGTCCCGGCGGTGTTCTTCCCCGGCGCGGTCGGGATGCCGCTGCTGATCGGGTTGCTGGTGATGTATCCCTGGATCGAGCGAAAGCTGTCCAAGGACACCGCGCACCACAACCTGCTGCAGCGTCCGCGCGACGTCCCGGTCCGGACCTCGCTGGGCATCATGGCCCTGACGTTCTTCGCGGTCATCATGCTGTCGGGCTTCAACGACATCATCGCGTTCGCCTTCGACATCTCGCTGAACGCGACGACCTGGGCCGGCCGGATCGGTGTCCTGCTGCTGCCGCCGATCGCCTACTACATCACCTACCGGATCTGCCTCGGCCTCCAGCGGGCCGACCGCGAGGTGCTGGAGCACGGTGTCGAAACCGGCATCATCAAGCGCCTGCCGCACGGTGAGTTCATCGAGATCCACCAGCCGCTCGGCCCGGTGGACGACCACGGCCACGCGATCCCGCTCGAGTACCAGGGCGCTTCGGTGCCGAAGAAGATGAACAAGCTCGGCTCGGCCGGACACGCCGTCGCCGGTTCGACCTGGTCCCCGGACCCGGTCGAGGAGACGATCGCGCTGGAGCGCGCCCGGTCCAACGGGCACGGCAACGGCAAGGTCGACGACATCGGTGGCGAGCCTTCCGAGGAGCGCAAGGAGATCACCTCCGGGCACTAGACCCGGGAGACACGCGTGAAGGCCCCCTTCCCTCGGCTGAGCTGAGGGAAGGGGGCCTTCACGCGCTTACGGACGCTATGAAAGGTCCTTTCCTTGCAAAATTTGCAAGGAAAGGACCTTTCATGGCACGTGCGGCGGGGAAAGCGGCTCAGGCGCCTTCGACGCCGATGTCGAAAGCAGACTCCTTGTCGGCCTTCGAGTACGAACGGAACGCGATATGCGTGACGGTGCTCAGCACGCCGGGGACCTTCCCGATCTTCGCCGGGATCAGATCCGCGAGGTCTTCGTGGGCCGTGACCCGGACCGAAGCGACCAGATCGACGTCGCCCGCGCAGGAGTAGACCTCGCGGACACCCTCGATGTCCGCGATCGCCTGCGCCGCCTCGGGGATGGCATCGGCTTCGACCTGGATCAACACGATCGCCGTGATCAAAGGGTCCTCCTACATCGGTGAATCCGGTGCTGAAATCCTAGCCCGCCACGCGTTCCAGTGCCGTCGCGCTCGCCGCGAGATCGAGCCACTCCTGCCAGCCGCCCGCGACGGCCGCCGGCTCCGCCCAGGGATGTGTGGTGCGCACTAGCCGGACGCCGGGACGGGTCAGCCAGCGCAGGAGGATGCCGATCTCCTCCGGGATCGCGCCGAAGAGCGGCCCCTGCCCCGGGAGCACCGTCTCCGCCGAGGCCACGAGCATCTCGACGACCGGCATCGGCGGCACCCCGCGCCGGGCGACCCCCGCCGACGCGAGCCTGCCGTGCCGGATCACCGCCAGTTCCCAGCCGCCGTTCCCGTCCGGCCCGGCGGCGATCAGCTCGGGAATACCCGCCAGCGCCGACTGCCGGTGCGCCCGGCCGACCGCTCGGATCAGCCCGGCCAGCTGATCGCGATGCTGGGCGGCCTGTTCGTAATGTTCCGCCGCGGAGAGCCGGGCCAGCTGGTCGGCGGCGGCCCGCAGCGGCCGTCCGTCCGTTCCGGCGATGAGGCCGGACACCGCCAGCACTCCCGGCCGGTACGCCTCGGCCGTCTGCAGCCCGGCGCACGGCGCCCCGCAGCGGCCGAGTTCGGCGAGGACACAGGGTGTCCCGCTCGGCGCGGTCGCCGAGATGCGCTGGGTGCACGTCCGCAGCCCCGAGGCGCCGGCGAGGGTGTCCGCGGCGGACCGGGCGTCGGTCTGGGTGCGAAAGGGCCCCAGCGTCCCGTCTCGCGGCATGCGGACCACCGACAGGCGTGGGAACGCCTCCTCGGTCAGCGCGACCCACCACGCGTGCCGTGGGTTCTTGGAACGGCGGTTGTACATGGGACGGTGGGCGGCGATCAGCCGAAGCTCCCGGACGGCGGCTTCGAGCGCGTGCGCGCATTCGACCGCGTCGACCCGCTCGACCAGCGCGACCATCTCCCGGATCCGCCCTCGGCTCTCCGAACCGGTGAAGTACTGCCGGACCCGGCGGCGCAGATCGGACGACGTCCCGACGTAGAGGACCTCGTCGCTCGGGCCGCGGAACAGGTAGACGCCGGGCCTCGACGGCAGATGCTCGGCAAGTGACCGTTTGCGGCGCTGGGCCGTGGTCACTTCGGGCAGGTAGTCCAGCAGCTCTTCGAGGGTGTGGACGCCGAGATTGCCCACCCTTTCCAGCAGCGCGTGCAGGACGTCGACGGTGGCGCGCGCGTCCGCCAGCGCGCGGTGGTTGGGCGTCGTACGCGCCCCGAACAACGCCGCCAGCGCGGAAAGCCGGTAGCTGGGCGTCTCGTCGCGGGAGATCACCCGGCGCGCGAGCCGGACCGTGCAGACGACGGCCGTCTTGGGCCAGTGGTAGCCGTGGCCCTCGCAGGCCGCGCGCATGAATCCGGTGTCGAAGGCGGCGTTGTGCGCCACGAGCACGGCACCGGAGATGAATTCGAGGAACGCGGGCAGCACGCGCTCGATCCGGGGAGCGTCGTAGACCATCGCCCCGGTGATGCCGGTGAGTTCGACGATCTGGGGCGGGATCGGCATCCCCGGGTTGACGAAGGTGGCGAACTCGCCGATCACCTCGCCCGCGCGGATCTTGACCGCGCCGATCTCGGTGATCCCGTCCGGACCGGGTTTCGTCCCGGTGGTCTCCAGGTCGAATACGACGAAAGTGATGTCCCGCAAAGGAGTTCCCAGCTCGTCGAAGGCGAGTTGCGCCGCGCCGGGCCGCCGTCCGGTGTCCATGGTCGGGCACAGTAGGGGCGGGTACCGACAATCCCAGGATGCGCGCACGCCGTCCCATCGAGCGCGCCCGGAGGGCATGGGGCCTACGCTGGAGCGATGCAACCGCAGCCCGCAGTGCCCGAATCGCCCGAGGACGCCACCGGCGGCCCCTCGGGTGTCGTGGCGTCGGCGGGTGCGCCGGAGACGTCCGAAGAGGTGCCTGCCGAAGGCTGGACGGCGTTGCCGGAGACCGTGCGGGAACGGATCGCCGAGCTGGCGGCCGCCGCCGTCGGCAAACTGCCGCTCGCCGACGTGCCGAGGCAGCTGCGCCCGGTCGCGAAGTTCGCCCCGGCGAAACGCGCGAAACTCGGCGGGACGGCGTTGCTCACCGCGTTGGGGGAGTCTTCGCAGTTCCGGGTCGCGGTCACCGAATGGCTGCGCGACCACCGCAAGGACGCCCTCGACCCGAACGCCCCCGATTCCGTCGCCGCCGCGGCCGCCGCCGTGCTGCTCGGCGAGGCGGGCGCGGCCGGACGGGTCCGGCTGGTGGCGAAGAACGCCGAGGAGACGGCGTTGCGCGCCGAACGAGATGCCGCGTTGGCCCGCAACCAGCGGCTGGAGACCGAGCTCGCGCAGCTGCGCGAAGAACTGCGCGAAGCCAAGGAGATCGCCGGTGGGGCGCGGGGCGAACGCGACGCCGAGGTCGAAAAGCTGTTGAAGCGCCTGCGGGAACAAGGTGTCCAGCTCCGACAGGCGAAGGACGCCGTCGCCGAGGCGCACGATCGGCTCGAAAGCGGAGGCGCCGAGACCGCCGAAGAGATCAAGGCGCTGAAGGCCCAGTTGGACCGTGAGAGGCAGCGTGTCGCGACAGAGCGGGCGCGGGCGGAGAAGGCCGTCACGGACGCCGAGATCGCCCGTCAGTCCGCCCGTGAGGCGCGTCAAGCCGACGAGGTCAGGCTCGGGCTGCTGCTGGACACGATCGAAGGCGCCGTCGGCGGGCTGCGCCGCGAACTTTCGGTGAGTGCCAGGGGCAGGCGTCCGGCGGACATGGTGCGCGGCGCGACGTCGGGTCTCGGGGCGGGCGGCAAGATCCAGGACGTCACCGCGCTCGACCGGTACCTCGCGCTGCCCAACGTGCATTTGATCGTCGACGGCTACAACGTCACGAAGACCGGGTATCCGGAGCTGGCGCTTTCCGACCAGCGCGACAGGCTGATCCACCAGCTGTCCGCGCTCGCCGCGCGGACTTCGGCCGAGGTCACCGTCGTATTCGACGGTGCCGGTGTGCTTTCCGTGCCCGCCGCGGTGCCGCGCGGGGTGCGGGTGCTGTTCTCCGAACGCGGCGTGCTCGCGGACGACGTCATCCGGTCCCTCGTCGCGGCAGAGCCGCCAGGACGGCCGATGGTGGTCGCGAGCACGGACCGGGCGGTGGCGGATTCGGTACGGGGCAAGGGCGCGCATCCGGTGCCGTCGGCGGTACTGGTGTCGCGGCTCAGCCGGGTTTGACGGCGGCGCGTCCCACGAGGCCCGAAACTGTCGGTGGTCGCTCTTAATGTGCACCTCACCACTGAAAGTGAGGAGCCCGAGATGGACGACAAGGCCATCGCCGATATAGCGGACATAGAGACGCTCGTCATCGATTGCGACCGGTGCGCGGTCCGGGGTGACGCATGCCATGACTGTGTCGTCAGCGTCCTCCTCGGCGCGCCGCTCGCGCTCGAATGGGACGCCGACGAGCGGAAAGCGGTCGACGCGCTCGCCGAAGCCGGGATGGTGCCACGCCTCCGGATGGTCGAGATCGTGGCGCAGGAGCGCCGGAAATCGGCCTGAGGACACACCCCGACCGGGGCATTCGACGAGTGGTCGATCCGATCGGGTGAACGGTAGGTAGTCGTGATCGGCCCCAGGTTGTAACGCCCGTCACACCTTTCCGCTCATGCTGGTCCGAAGGTGTTTCGGCGCATCACGGAGAGTTTTTGCGCTTTCCATGGTGGACGCGGTGCCCGTGGTTTCGTAACCTGTCCGAGATCTCGTGGCCGGAAGTCGTCGCCAGACGGCGACACGGGATCGCCACTGAGGCAGCTTTGTCGGGGAGCTGCACCGGAATCAGCCACGCGCCAAACCTGTTGCGATAGCACTCGGCCAGGCGCGAGGCGGGAACGCGGGGAACCGCGCGGGCCTCACGGTCGGCGTCGCGGCTTCGCGGAAGAGGGCCCCCGACCTCTTCGTCCCGGGTTCCGAGTCGGTGGCCGACAGCAAAGGAGACACGCGCGACCGTGCAGTCGCATCCAGTCAAGCGCGTGGTGTCAGGAGCTTTGGCCGCGGCCGCGGTGATCACCGCGGTGACAGTGGCCCAGCCTTCCGCCACCGCTGCCCCAGGCCCCGCCCTCCAACAGCCCCCGTCCGGCTCGGACGCGCTCGCCAAGTACCGCGACCTCGCGGCACAGGCCGAGAAGGCGAACGAAGACCTCCTCAAGGCGAAGGACGACCTCGCCGCGAAGCAGGGTGAGCTCGACAAGGCGACCGCCGACGCCGCCGCGGCCAAGGATCTCGGTATCAAGGCGGCCGGTGACGAGAAGACCTTCCAGGCCGAGGTGAACAAGTTCGCCGGTGCCTCGTTCACCAGCGGTGTGCAGCTGAACAAGCTGTCGTCGCTGCTGTCGGGCGCGTCGACCCAGGACTTCCTGGAGCGTTCCTCGGCACTCGAGGTCCTCGCCGCGAACAAGAACACCGCTCTGACCAACCTGAGCGGTGCCGTCGCCCAGGCCGCGGCCGCGGCCAAGCAGGCGGCGGACGCCCAGAACACGGCCACCACCGCCCGTGACGCAGCCGCAAAGCTGACCACGGACATCGAGGCGCGCCAGAAGACGCTGAGCGAGCAGATCAAGGAGATCGAGCGGGCCGGCGGCAACCTGAGCGCCGCGGACCGGGCCGCCCAGAAGGACAAGGGCGGCGCTTTCCCCAACCTGCCCGCTCCGGGACCGGCCGCCGCGGCGGCCCTCCAGGCCGCGAAGAGCAGGCTCGGCAGTGCCTACGTTTGGGGCGCGACCGGTCCGTCCACCTTCGACTGCTCGGGTCTGATGCTGTGGGCGTACAAGCAGGCCGGTCTCACCCTGCCGCGGTCCAGCCGTCAGCAGTCGACCTTCGGCGCCCCGGTGCAGAGGTCGCAGCTCCAGCCGGGCGACCTGGTGTTCTACAACTCGCCGGTCTCGCACGTCGGTATGTACGTCGGCAACGGCATGATGGTGCACGCACCGACCTCCGGTGACGTCGTCAAGGTGTCGCCGCTGCAGAACAACTACGTCGGCGCCCGTCGCCCGACGGCCTGACGAACAGACGCGAAGGGGCGGTACCGCGCAGGCGGTGCCGCCCCTTTCGCCTGCGGCGGGCCAAGTAGCCTGCAGGGGTGCTGAGGACCCTGCTGGTGACCAACGACTTCCCGCCCCGGCCGGGCGGTATCCAGAACTACCTGAACTCGCTGGCCACCCGCCTGCCCGCGGACGACCTGGTCGTCTACGCCCCCTCATGGGAGTCGAGCACCGGCTCGCACGGCGAGTTCGACGCCGCCGCCCCGTTCGAGGTGGTGCGCCATCCGACGTCGCTGATGCTGCCGACCCCGGACGTGCTCAAGCGGGCGAAGGAGATCATGCGCGCCCGTGACTGCGAAGCCGTCTGGTTCGGCGCCGCGGCGCCGCTGGCGTTGCTGGGGCAGCCGCTGCGTTCGGCGGGCGCGCGCCGGGTGCTGGCGTCGACGCACGGCCACGAGGTCGGCTGGTCGATGTTGCCGGGCTCCCGGCAAGCGCTGCGGCGGATCGGCGACACCGTCGACGTGATCACGTACGTCAGCAAGTACACGCGCTCGCGCTTTTCGGCCGCTTTCGGCCCGATGGCGGGGCTGGAGATGCTCCCGTGCGGCGTGGACACCGCGCTCTACCGGCCGGATCCGGCCGCGGGCAAGGAGATCCGCGAGCGGCACGGTCTCGCCGACCGGCCGACGATCGTCTGCGTTTCGCGGCTGGTGCCGCGCAAAGGCCAGGACATGCTGATCAAGATCCTGCCCGAGCTCCGCAAGCGGATCCCTGATGTGGCGCTGCTGCTCGTCGGCGGCGGCCCGTACCGCAAGACGCTCACGGGGCTCGTCGAAGCGCTGGGCGTCGAAGACAGCGTCGTCATCACCGGATCGGTGCCGTGGAAGGAGTTGCCCGCGCACTACAACGCGGGCGACGTCTTCGCGATGCCCGCGCGGACGCGCGGGAAAGGGCTCGACGTCGAGGGGCTGGGCATCGTGTACCTGGAAGCCTCGGCGACCGGGCTGCCGGTCGTCGCCGGGAATTCCGGCGGTGCGCCGGAAACGGTGCTGGACGAGGTCACCGGGCACGTCGTCGACGGCCGCGACGAGCGGCAGCTGAGGGAGACGCTGGCCGCGTTGCTGGCCGATCCGGTGCGGGCACGGCGGATGGGGGCCGCCGGTCGCGACTGGGTCGGCGAGAACTGGCGGTGGGACACCATGGCGAGCCGGCTTTCCGGCCTGCTCGACGGCGACGCCGTCGCGGCGGTGCGCTGAGGAGTCAGGGTTCGTAACGCGCCGGATGTTTCGGATCGTCGACGCGGATGACCACGTCCGACAGCGCCGACGGGTCGACTTCCTGTTCGTAGCGCGCATAAGCGGGGAGCGCCCACGCGTCGGGCACCCGCCGCTTCAGCGCGCCGGGCGAGAGCCACAGGTGCACGCTCAGGTCGAACGCGAGCCCCGCGCCGAACAGGAACTCGCCGTCCACCAGGACGACGCCGCCTTCGGCCAATTCGACGCGTTCGGCGCGGGTGGCGCGATCGCGCACCGGATCCCACAGCGACGGGAGGACCAGGCCGCTGCCGTCCTCGGCGAGCGGGTCGAGCACCTCGCGGCGCAGGGCCCCGAGGTCGAGCCAGTCGCTGTAGCGCGAATCCGGGTCCTCTTTGCCCCGTTCGAAGCGCAACGAGGCGGGGCGGAGGAAGTCGTTCGCCGAGATCCGCAACACCGCGTGACCGGCGATCCGCAGGGGATCGACCAGGGCGTCGGCGAGTTCTGTGGTGTTGGTCGCACCGGCCGCGCCGTCGATCGCGACCGCGATCCGGCGGCGGCCCGTGATCGCCGTGATGCGCTCGGTCAGCTCGGACACCAGCAGAGCGGGAGAAATCGGACGGTAGCGCACGGAAAGACATCCTCCACCCGGACCGGTGACCGTCGCACGCTACACCCGATGGGATGATGGCCCGGTGACCAAAACAACGGCCAAAACAGCCGGAAGTGGTTGGCAGGTAGGCGTTTCCCAGACGGTGCCGTACACCAGCACTCAAGTGTGGGACTTCCTGGTCGGACGCGAGGGTGTGGGCATCTGGCTCGGACCTGGTGCCGAACTCGGCCACGAGCTGGGCGCGGCGTACGAGACGGCCAACGGGACGACCGGCGAGATCCGCGGTCGCTCCGAGGGCGACAAGCTCCGGCTGACCTGGCGCCCGAAGGACTGGGACCACGACTCGACCTTGCAGATCACGGTGAGCGGTACCGACCAGAAGACCACGCTGCGTTTCCACCAGGAATGGCTCGCGGGCGCCGACGAGCGCGAGGAACAGCGGGCATACTGGACCGAAGTGACCGAGCGAGTGGTGGCCGCGCTGGCCGAACGCTGACCGGCGCGCCGGGGGAGGCGTACCGATGGGGGAACCGAAGAACCTGGACTGGGATTTCGTCCAGGATCCACACCGGGTTTCGGCACTGCTGCGTGAAGAGGGCCCGGCCCGCAAGGTCCGGCTGCCGCGCGGCCTGAACGTCTGGCTCGTCACCGGGTACGCCGAAGCCCGCGCGATCCTCTCGGATCCCCGGGTGGGCAAGGATCCGGCGGCCGTCCAGCGGCTCTTCGAACGCGACGGCTTCGAATCCTCCGGTGACAGCGCCGTCCGGGCGTTGAACGGGCATATGCTCAACTCCGACCCGCCGGACCACACGCGGCTGCGCAAACTGGTCAACCAGGCCTTCACCACCCGCACGGTTTCCCGCCTGCGGCCGAGGATCGAGCAGATCACCGCGGAACTGCTGGACGGCATCGGCGACGCCGAGCGCACCGACCTGCTGCCCGCTTTCGCGGTCCCGTTGCCGATCCGGGTGATCTGCGAACTGCTCGGCGTCCACGCGGGCGACCAGCCGGCGTTCGCGACCTGGTCGAACACGATGCTCGCCTGGTCGACGCCGGAGGAGCTCCAGGCCGCGGCCGCGAAGATGCACGCGTACCTCGTCGACCTCATCGAAGAGAAACGCGCCGAGCCCGCCGACGACCTGCTTTCGGGCCTGATCCACGCCAGCGACGAAGGCGATTCGCTCGCCGCGGACGAATTGCTGGCCATGGCGTTCCTGCTGCTGGTGGCGGGCTTCGAGACGACGGTCAACCTGATCGCGAACAGCGTCTTGGCACTGCTCCGGGAGCCGGAACAGCTGGCCGCCCTCCGCGCCGATCCCACCCTGCTTCCCGGCGCGGTCGAGGAGTTCCTGCGCTACGACGGCGCGATCCACCTGGCGACCATCCGGTTCACCAAGGAACCCGTCCTGGTCGGTGCCGTCGAGATCCCGGCTGACGAGTTCGTGCTCGTCTCCCTCCTCGGCGCGAACCGGGACGCCGGACGGTTCGAAGACCCGCACCGCCTGGACGTCACGCGCTCGGCGGCGGGGCATCTCGCGTTCGGGCACGGTATCCACCACTGCGTCGGTGCCCCGCTGGCCCGCCTGGAGGCCGAGATCGCCTTGCGCGGGCTGCTGGAGAGGTTCCCCGCACTCGGCCTGGACGCCGAACCGGAAACCTTGCGATGGCGGGAAAGCACCCTGGTCCACGGCCTGGAGACCCTCCCTGTGCGCCTGCGCTGAGGAGGGCGTGTCGTAGGGTCGCCGGATGGACGCCGCCGAACTCCTCGCGCTCGACGCGGAACACGTCTGGCACCCGTATGGGCCGATGCCGAGCACGATCGGCTCCCTGCTGGTCCGCGAGGCGAGCGGGGTGCGGCTCACCCTCGACGACGGCCGCGAACTGGTCGACGGCATGTCGTCCTGGTGGGCGGCGATCCACGGCTACCGGAACCCGGTGCTGGACGCGGCGCTGGCCGAGCAGGCGGGCCGGATGAGTCACGTGATGTTCGGCGGGCTCACCCACGAACCGGCCATCAGGCTGGCCAAGACGCTGGTCGACCTCGCGCCGGAGGGCTTGCGGCACGTCTTCCTGTGCGATTCGGGGTCGGTGTCGGTCGAGGTCGCCGTCAAGATGTGCCTGCAGTACTGGCAGTCGGTGGGGCGCAAGGAGAAGCGGCGCCTGATGACCTGGCGCGGCGGCTACCACGGTGACACGTTCACCCCGATGAGCGTCTGCGACCCCGAGGGCGGGATGCACGCGCTGTGGCGCGGGATTCTGCCGGAGCAGCTGTTCCTGCCCAAACCACCCGGCGGTTTCGCCGACGAGCCGGATCAGGGCTATCTGGACCTGCTCGCGACCGAGATCGAGCGGCACGCGGGCGAACTGGCCGCGGTCATCGTCGAGCCGGTCGTGCAGGGCGCCGGCGGTATGCGGTTCCACCCGCCCGCGTACCTGCGCGCGCTGCGCGAGATCACCGAGGCCAACGACGTCCTGCTCGTCTTCGACGAGATCGCCACCGGTTTCGGCCGCACCGGCCGGATGTTCGCCGCCGAGCACGCCGGGGTCACTTCCGATGTCCTGTGTCTCGGCAAGGCGCTGACCGGTGGATACCTGACGATGGCGGCGGCGTTGTGCACGCCGGAGATCGCCGACGGGATCTCGCGCGGTGAGCTGCCCGTGCTGGCGCACGGCCCGACGTTCATGGCGAACCCGCTGTCCTCGGCCGTCGCCAACGCTTCGCTGGGGATCCTGGCCGGAGGCGGCTGGAAGTCCGACGTCCCGCGGATCGAGGCCGCGTTGACGGCCGGTCTCGAACCGGCTCGCGAGCTGCCCGCGGTCGCCGACGTGCGGGTGCTCGGCGCCATCGGCGTGATCGAACTGGACCATCCCGTGGACATGGCGGTGGCGACGGAGATCCTCACCGGGAACGGGGTCTGGCTGCGCCCGTTCCGGAATCTGATCTACACGATGCCGCCCTACATCTCCGAGGCGGACGACCTCGCCGCGATCACTTCCGCAATGGTCTCGGCCGCACAAAAAGCGTAAAAAGGGCAAAGTTCAGCCCAAAGAGTGTGACAGCGGCCACAGCAATCCGGAGAGGCCACGCTCGGTACAGAGCGTGGTCGCGAGTTGATCTTGGTCAGGCGAACGGGCGAGTCCGATCGAGGTCCATCTCGGGCGGTTTGCCGCTAAAGCGTGATATGTCCTAGTTCGCGGGCGCACAAGCAAACCTGAGAAACCTTTGCGTAGCGGACTTTTGCGCGCCGATCGGGTTTCCTGCCCCCATGATCGACATCGTTGGTGATGAGCACGACACCGGGCCTCCGGGCCGCCGCAATCCCGCATCGACCCTCCTGAAGAACCTTCGCCACGACGTCCCGGCTTCGGTCGTCGTCTTCCTCGTGGCGGTCCCGCTTTCGCTCGGCGTCGCACACGCCGCCGGAGCCCCCTTGCTCGCCGGACTCGTCTCCGCCGTCGTCGGCGGGATCGTCGCGAGCTTCTTCGGCGCCTCCGCCCTGCAGGTCAGTGGTCCCTCCGCCGCGCTGACCATCGTCATCGCGGAGACCATCGCCACCTTCGGCTGGGCCGCCACCTGCGCGATGACCGTCGCGGCGGGCGCGGTCCAGATCCTCTTCGGCCTCACCCGCGTCGCACGGGCGACCCTCGCGATCTCACCCGCGATCGTGCACGGCCTGCTCGCCGGGATCGGCCTGATCCTCGTCCTCGGCCAGCTGCACGTCGTACTCGGCGGGGTGGCGCGGGGTTCCACGATCGAAAACATCCTCGCGCTGCCGGGCCGGATCGTCGGTCATCACGACCAGGCCGCGCTGGTCGGCGTGGTCACCGTCGGGGTCCTGCTGGCTTGGACCCGGATGCCGCGTGCGGTGCGCCGCGTGCCCGGCCCGCTTGCCGCCGTCGCGCTGGCGACCGGCCTTTCCGTCGCGGCGGGGATGGACCTGCCGCGCGTCGACCTCCCGAACGGGCTGCCGGGGCTGGGTTTCGTCCCCCAGGCGCCGTCCGGATCCTGGGTGGCGATCATCGCCGCCGTCCTCTCCATCGCGCTCATCGCCAGCCTGGAGAGCCTGCTTTCCGCCGTCGCCATCGACAAGCGCCGCGACGGTCCGCGCACCGACCTCAATCGCGAACTGGTCGGCCAAGGCCTGGCGAACGTCGCCGCCGGTTCGCTCGGCGGCTTCCCGGTCACCGGTGTCGTCGTGCGCACCATGACCAACTTCGAAGCGGGCGCCCGCACCCGGATGTCGGCGATCCTGCACAGCGTCTGGATCCTCGGCTGCTGCCTGTTCCTGGCGGGCGCGCTGCGGTTGATCCCGCTCGCCGCGCTCGCCGGTCTCCTCGTCCACGTCGGCGCGAAACTGGTCAACCTCACCAATCTCCGCGAGGTCCGCCGCCACGGCGATCTGCCGGTCTATCTCGCGACCCTGCTCGGCGCGGTCGCCGTCAACCTGCTGACCGGGGTCGCCGCGGGGATCGTGGTGGCGCTCGCCTTGATGCTGCGCCGGATGTTGTTCTCCGGGATCCACGTCGAACGGGACGGCTCGCGGACCAGGGTCGTCATCGAAGGCGCGCTCACTTTCCTTTCCGTGCCAAGGCTCACGACCGTGCTGGCCGAAGTTCCCGAGCGCGCGGAGGTGACGCTGGAACTGTTCGTCGACTACCTCGACCACGCCGCTTTCGACTGCCTGCGCGGCTGGCAGCGCGCGTACGAACGCGCCGGGGGAACGGTGATCGTCGACGAGGTCGGGCATCCGTGGTTCGAACGCGGCAAGGCGGGCGTGCCGACCGTGCGCCGCGGTGTGGCGTCCCGGGTGGTGCCGCGCTGGCTCGCGCCGTGGTCGCAATGGCAGGCCGAACATCTCGAACTGCCGAGCCAGCGCGGCGGCAGCGTTCCGTTGTGCCGCGGCGCTTCGGAGTTCCAGCGGCGGACGGCACCGCTGCTGCGGAGCACCTGGGACGGGCTGGCGAACGGGCAACAGCCGCATACGCTTTTCATCACCTGCGGCGACGCGCGGATCGTGCCGAACCTGATCACCACGAGCGGGCCGGGCGACCTGTTCACCGTGCGGAACATCGGGAATCTCGTCCCGCGCGCCGAAGCGGATTTCTCGGTGGGGGCGGCGATCGAGTACGCCGTCGGGCTGCTGCGGGTGCGGGAAGTGGTGGTGTGCGGGCATTCCGGCTGCGGAGCGATGAAGGCGTTGCTCGGGGACGCGCCCACCGGCCTCGCGCACCTCGGCGGCTGGCTGCGCCATGGCGAGGCGACCATGCGGCGCAGGGACAGCGAAGGGCCGGTGCTGCTCGACGGCACGCGGCCGGCGCACGAAGGTGATCAGCTCGCCCTGCACAACGTGGTGCAGCAACTGGAAAACCTGCGCTCGTACCCGGTGGTCGACGCCGCGCTTGCCCGAGGGGAACTTCGGCTGACCGGGATGTACTTCGACGTCGGGAAGGCGAACGTCTATCTGTTCGACGATGCGCTGCGGTCGTTCACCTCGGCCGCGACCCCGGTGAAGTCCTGAGGTAAGGCGACCACGCGTGCTTGGAGACCGATCTCGCGTGATTGGAGGCGGAACTCGCCGGTCGCGTGAGTTTCGCCCCGAAGCACGCGTGATCCGGCTTCAAGCACGCGTGATCCGGCTTCGCGTTCGGGGCTTTGGGTTGACCGGGCGGCCGACCGGTACATCCCAGGATTCGGGAGCCGGTAAGGCTTTTCGCAACTCGGGAGACATCTTCGGGCAACAAATCGAGCCGAAAGTGGGCCACGCCACCCGTCTGTAGGGTGATATTCACTCGATCAGGTGGTGCATATCGGACAATTCACCAGTTTCCTGGTGATCATGAAACAACCTCTCGCCGTGCTTCGTCACGACCTGCCCGCCTCGTTGGTGGTGTTCCTCGTCGCCGTCCCGCTTTCACTCGGGATCGCTCTCGCGTCAGGGGCGCCGATCGTCGCGGGGCTGATCGCGGCGGTGGTGGGAGGTGTGGTCGCCGGCGCGCTGGGCGGTTCCCCGCTTCAGGTGAGCGGCCCGGCCGCCGGGCTGACGGTGATCATGGCCGAGACCATCGCGACCTTCGGCTGGGCGACCACCTGCGCGATCACCGTCGCCGCGGGCGCGCTGCAGATCCTGCTGGGGCTGAGCCGCATCGCCCGCGCGGCGCTCGCCATCTCGCCCGCCATCGTCCACGGCATGCTCGCCGGGATCGGGGTCACGATCGTTCTCGGTCAGCTCCATGTCGTGCTGGGTGGGTCGGCGCAGAGTTCGGCGCTCGAGAACATCGCCGAGCTGCCCGCACAGGTCGTCGGCCACCACGACACCGCCGCGCTGATCGGTGTGCTCACGATCGGCATCCTGCTCGTATGGCCGCGGCTGCCCAAAGCCGTCCGCAAGGTGCCCGGCCCGCTCGCCGCGATCGCGCTGACGACCGTGCTGTCCGTCGCCATCGGGATGACCCTGCCCCGGGTCAACCTGCCGGGTGACCTGCTCAACATCCGCTTCGCGCCCGAATTCCCGGACACCGGCTGGGGCGCGTTCACCGTCGCGGTCGTCACCATCGCCCTGATCGCGAGCGTGGAAAGCCTGCTGTCGGCCGTCGCCGTCGACAAGATGCACACCGGGCCGCGGTCGAACCTCGACCGCGAACTGATCGGCCAGGGCGCCGCGAACATGACCTCCGGCGCGCTGGGCGGTCTCCCGGTCACCGGTGTGATCGTCCGCAGCTCGACCAACGTCGCGGCCGGCGCCCGCACCCGGGCGTCCGCGATCCTGCACGGCGTCTGGATCCTGGTGTTCGTCGCCGCGTTCGCCGGGCTCATCCAGAACATTCCGCTCGCCGCGCTGGCCGGTCTGCTCGTCCACGTCGGCGCGAAACTGGTGAACCCCGGCCATATGAAGCAGGTCCTCAAACACGGCGATCTGGGGCTGTACCTGGTGACGCTCGCCGGCGTCGTCGTCTTCGACCTGCTCACCGGCGTCCTGCTCGGTATCGCGCTTTCGGTGCTGCTGATGCTGCGGCGCACGGTGTGGTCCGGGATCCACGCCGAGCGCGATGGCGACGAATGGCGCGTCGTCGTCGAAGGCGTCCTGACGTTCCTTTCGGTGCCGAGGCTCAGCCGTGTGCTCGCGACCGTGCCCGACGGCGCGAAGGTGACCTTGGAACTGGTCGTCGACTACCTCGACCACGCCGCCTTCGAGAGCCTGTCGAACTGGCAGCAGGGCCACGAACGCGGCGGCGGCACGGTGCTCGTCGACGAGGTCGGGCATCCGTGGTTCGCCAAGGGCAAGTCCGGCGATCCCACGCTGACCCGGACTGCCGCGGCGCGTTCGGTGCCGCGGTTCCTCGCGCCGTGGTCCGACTGGCAGGCCAAGGACCTCGAACTGCCCGGACAGCGTGGCGGGCCCACCCTGCGCGGGGCGACCGAGTTCCAGCGGCGCACCGCCGCGCTCATGCAGCCCGCGCTCAGCAAACTCGCCGGTGGCCAGTCGCCGCACACCCTGTTCATCACCTGCGGCGACGCGCGGATCGTGCCGAACATGATCACCACGAGCGGTCCGGGTGACCTGTTCACCGTGCGCAATATCGGGAACCTGGTGCCCGCCCGCCGGGCCGATCCGTCGATGGGCGCCACCGTCGAGTTCGCCGTCGGCGTGCTGAAGGTGCGCGAGATCGTGGTCTGTGGTCATTCCGGCTGCGGTGCGATGCAGGCGCTGGCCACCGGAGCCCCGGACGGCGCGCCGATGCTGGCCTCCTGGCTGCGGCACGCCGAGCCGAGCGCGCGCCGCGAGGCCCCGGTGACCCTCGACGGCGAACGCCCGGACACCGAGGTCGACCGGCTGGCGCTCAAGAACGTGCTTCAGCAGCTGGAGCACTTGCGTCACTATCCGCTGATCGCCGAGGCGGAGGCGCGCGGCGAGCTGCACCTGACCGGGATGTACTTCGACGTCGGGGCGGCGCAGGTCTATCTGTCGGACGGCGAGAGCCCGGCGTTCGCGCCAGTCGGGGCCGTCGCCACATCCGGGGGCTAACGGACGCCGTTCAGCGCGACTCGATCCGGACCCACTAAGTTCAACGCACGTGAGCATGCTGGTCATGACCGGCACCGGTACGGGTGTCGGCAAGACGATCTCCACCGCCGCCATCGCCGCTCTGGCCGCCGGGCAGGGCCAGCGTGTCGCCGTGCTGAAACCGGCGCAGACCGGAGTGGGCCCGGACGAGCCGGGCGACCTCGCCGACGTCCTCCGCCTCGCCGGTCCGGTCACCACTCGTGAGCTGCGGAGATACCCGGATCCGCTGTCGCCGGAAGCGGCGGCCAGGCTCTCGGGACTGCCGGCGCTGGCCCCGAGCGAGATCGCCGCCGCGGCGAGCGCCCTCGACGGCGAACACGACCTCACCCTCATCGAGGGCGCGGGCGGGTTGCTGGTCCGGTTCGACGCCGACGGGGCCACGCTGGCCGACGTCGCGTGGTCGCTGGGCGCGCTGGTCATCATCGTCGCCGAGGCCGGGCTGGGCACGCTCAACGCGACCGCACTGACCGCCGAGGTCGCCACCAGACGCGGCCTCACCGTGGCCGGGGTGATCATCGGGTCGTGGCCGGACGAGCCGGACCTGGCGGCGGTGTCGAACCTGCGGGACCTGCCGGTCGCCGCCGGGGCCCCGCTGCTGGGCGTGCTGCCTGCCGGGCTGGGCACGGCCGACCCCGAGGAGTTCGCCGAGCGGGCCAAGGCGGGTCTCTCGCCGTGGTTCGGTGGCGAGTTCGACCCGGAATGCTTCGTCGGCCGCGCCTCGGCACAGAAGTGACCTGCGTCGCTGTGGCCGAGCCGCCCGGTCGTGCACGATGATGTGCCTTCGCTTCACCGCCCCACCCCGAACAGGAGCCGCCTCGTGACCACTGCCCCGGAGACCGTCGACATCCTCGCCGTGGCGCGTGACCAGGTCCTCGAGCGTGGTGTCGGGCTCAACGAAGAGCAGCTCGTCGAAGTCCTGCGGCTCGGCGACGACCACCTGACCGATCTGCTGGCGCTGGCCCACGAGGTCCGGATGCGCTGGTGCGGTCCCGAGGTCGAGGTCGAGGGCATCATCAGCCTCAAGACCGGCGGCTGCCCGGAGGACTGCCACTTCTGCTCGCAGTCCGGCCGGTTCCCGACGCCGGTGCGTTCGGCGTGGCTGGACATCCCCGGCCTGGTCAAGGCCGCCCGCCAGACCGCCGAGACCGGCGCGACCGAGTTCTGCATCGTCGCCGCCGTCCGCGGCCCCGACAAGCGGCTGCTCTCGCAGGTCCGCGAGGGGATCAAGGCCATCCGCGAGGACGGCAACGACATCCAGATCGCCTGCTCGCTCGGCATGCTCACCCAGGAGCAGGTCGACGAGCTCGTCGAGATGGGCGTGCACCGCTACAACCACAACCTGGAGACCGCGCGCTCGCATTTCGCGAACGTCGTCACCACGCACACGTGGGAAGAGCGCTGGGAGACCCTGCGCATGATCCGCGAGGCGGGCATGGAGGTCTGCTGCGGCGGCATCATCGGCATGGGGGAGAGCATCGAACAGCGCGCGGAGTTCGCCGCGCAGCTGGCCGAGCTGAACCCGGACGAGTGCACGATGAACTTCCTCATCCCGCAGCCGGGCACGCCGTACGAGGGCTACGAGGTCGTCGAGGGCAAGGACGCGCTGCGCACCGTGGCCGCGTTCCGGCTCGCGATGCCCCGTCCGCTGCTCCGCTTCTCCGGCGGCCGTGAGCTGACCTTCGGCGATCTGGGCACCAAGCAGGGCATGCTCGGCGGTATCAACGCGATCATCGTCGGCAACTACCTGACCAACCTCGGCCGCCCGGCCACCGCGGACCTGGCGATGCTCGACGAGCTGAAGATGCCGGTGAAGGCGATCAGTGACGTCCTCTGACCCAGCGGCGTACTGCGTCCACTGTGGACAGCCGTCCGACGGTGGCGCGGAACATCCGGCCTGCCACAACCCGAGAACAGCGCTCGAGCCGCCGCGGTACTGCACGTACTGCGCGCGGCGGATGGTCGTCCAGATCACCCCGGTCGGCTGGACGGCCCGGTGCAGCCGGCACGGCGAACTCGCCGGCTGACCCGCGTTTCGTCCTCTGAATGCGGTACTTGCACGCGCAACTACCGCATTCAGAGGACGAAACGCGGGTGATGCGGTGCCGGGTTGCGTGCGCTGGGGGCGTCATTGGTTACGCTCTGCACAAGCAGCTCGAGGGAGGAGTCCGGGGTTGGGCGAGACGACGGGTAAACCGGCGCACCTGTCTTCCAGCGTGCCCGACCCCTGGTCGGTGCCCGTGCTGCCGAGGCCGCGCCGCCCGTACCCCAAGGTCGTCGTCAAGGCCGATCTGCTGCCGGCGGTCAGCGTCCTGTCCACGGCGGGGCTGCTCGGTTTCCCGTTGGCCTGGCTGTGGGCGCGGCTCGCGCCGCCACAGCGGATGCGGGTGATCAACGACCACGGCGGCCTCGCCCCGCTGGAGCTGGAGAGCTGGCACCGCTTCGACGACCTCGCCATCTACGGTTTCCTCGCGCTCGGCGCCGGGCTGCTGATCGGCATCGTGACCTGGCTGCTGCGGGAACGCCGCGGGCCGGTCGTGCTGATCGCCGCGACCGGTGGCGCGACCCTCGCGGGCTGGCTGGGGACGACGATGGGTGTCTCGTTCGCCAACGGCCGCTACGAGATCGGCGCGGCGCCCGCCGTCGGCGACGTCATCGCGAAGGCGCCGCAGATCGAATCCCCGTGGATCATGCTCGCCGCGCCGTTGATGACGACACTGGCGTACACGCTGCTGACCGCGTGGAACGGCAGGGAAGACCTGGGCCGCCGACTCGGCTGACGAAATTCCTCTAGGGTGGGCGGCAACTTCTCTAGGGGGCTTTCTCTTGACCGACGACATCGAGGTTTCCCGGCACAACGCCGTCCGCTTCCCGGGTATCAGCCCGCGCGCGTACGAGCACCCTGTCGATCGCGGCGCTTTGGCCACGCTGCGCGCCGTTCCGGGGTTCGCGCAGGTCGTGAAGGCGGTTTCCGGCTTCTACACCGAACGCGGCGAGCGGCTGATGGCGCTCGCGTCCGCGATCCGGGTCGGCCCGAAGCAGTATCCGGAACTGGACAGGCTGCGCAACGAATGCGCGGAGACCCTCGACCTCGACCGCGTGCCGAACCTGTTCGTCGAGCGCAGCCCGGTCCTCAACGCGCAGACGATCGGAATGGACGAGCCGTTCATCGTGCTCAACACCGCGACCGTCGAGTCGATGGACCTGGCGTCGCTGCGGTTCGTGATCGGGCACGAGATGGGGCATGTGCTGTCCGGGCACGCGGTGTACCGCACTATCCTGATCCGGCTGATCAAACTGCAGATGTCGATGTCGTGGACGCCGGTGAGCGCCATCGGTATCCGGGTGATCATCGCAGCGCTGAGCGAGTGGTACCGGAAGGCCGAGTTGTCCTGCGACCGCGCTGGGCTGTTGTGCTCGCAGGACCCGACCGCCGCGCTGCGGTCGCAGATCCTGACCGCGGGCGGCATCGACCCGGCGAAGATCGACATCCCGTCCTTCCTGCAGCAGGCCTCGGAGTACGAGTCGGTCGAAGACCTCCGTGACAGCTACCTGAAGCTGCGCAACGTCGAGACGATGACGCATCCACTGGCCGTCGTGCGCGCCGCCCAGCTGCAGAAGTGGGCCGCGTCCGAGGAGTACCGGGGGATCCTGGCAGGCGAGTACCCGCGCCGCGACGCGGACGCGCCTTCGTCCACCTGGACCGACGACCTGAAGTCGGCCGCGAAGTCGTACAAGGACTCCTGGAACAGCTCGGCCGATCCGCTGACGAAGGTGTTCAGCGACGTCGGCGAGGCGGTGTCCGGGGCGGCGGGCAAGGTGTGGAACAAGTTCGGCGGGGGCAACGGGGCGGACGAGGGGTCTTCCTCGGAGCCCGGCAAGTAGCGTCTCTCGCGTGCTATGAACGGGACGTTCCTTGCAAATTTTGCAAGGAACGTCCCGTTCATAGCACGTGAAGGGGGTTCAGTTCAGGTTCGAGGGGCGCGTGAACTCGCCGAGTTCCCCCGGCGGCATCGGGACCGCGCCCAGTGTGCTGAGGAAACCCGCCTCCCGCGTCAGCAGGCGGCACGCGATCCGCAGCCGCCGCAGCGGGTTCGTCTCCTCCAGCAGGCGCTGCCGGTCCTCCAGCGGGAGCAGGCAGTCGGCGGTGAGCCGGTACGCGAGCGCCGCGATGTCGCCGTCCTCGGGTGGTGTGGTCCAGTCGTCGGCGTTCCAGGCGGACTCGCAGTAGCGCCGGTGCGCGGCCTTCGCGACGTCGGCGAGCCTGGTGACGGTGTCGCCGTGCACCGTGGCGACCCGGTCGTCGGGCACCCATTCGACCGAGCCGATCAGGTACGGCGCGGAAACGCGGTCGATCTCCAGCAGCCGGAACCGGCGCCGCGCGGTGGTGACGACGTCGAATCTGCCGTCCGGCAGCCGTTTCGCCTCGCGCAGCACCGTGCTGCAGCCGACCTCGTGGACGTGTTCGGGCCCGCTGACCTCCCTGATCATCGCCGAACGCAGCGCGACGACGCCGAACTCGCGGTCCGGGACGACTTCGGCGACGAGGTCGGCCATCAGCTGCCGATACCGCGGTTCGAAGATGTGCAACGGAAGGTGTGTTCCGGGCAGAAGCACTGTCTGTAGCGGGAACAGCGGCAAGATCGCCTTCCCGGTGGACTCCTCGCTCGGCTCGGTCACCCGTTCAAGGTACGGGGACCGGGAGGACTTCGCAGGTCGGTCACTTCCCGCTCGGCGGACGGAACACCGCGAACGGGTCGGTGATCTGCATCCCCTTGCCCGCGAAGGAGAACAGCGCCGCCGGACGGCCGCCGCTGCGCCCGGGCGGGGCGGTGTGGCCGGTGGGCACGAGCAGCCCGCGCCGGGACAGCACACGCTGCAGGTTCGTCGCGGACACGCGGTAACCCAGCGCAGCCGAGTACAGCCTCCGCAACGCCGAAACGGTGAACTCTTCCGGGGCGAGCGCGAACCCGAGGTTCGTGTAGCAGAGCTTCGAGCGGAGGCGGTCCCGCGCGCGCAGGACGATGGACTCGTGGTCGAACGCCGTCCGGGGGAGCTCGGAAACGTCGTGCCACTCGGTGTCTTCGGGGATCTCGGGGTCCACATCGGACGGTACGAGGCCGAGGAACGCCGTCGCGACGACGCGGGGGCCAGGCACCCGGTCCGGCGCGCTGAAGACCGCCAGCTGCTCCACATGCTTCAGCTGGCGTACGTCGACCTTCTCCGCGAGCTGCCGCCGGATGGACGCCTCGACGTCTTCATCCGGGCGAAGCCTGCCGCCGGGAAGGGACCAGCGACCCAGATGCGGATCGAGCGCGCGCCGCCACAGCAGGACCCGGAGTGTGTCCGAGCGCACTTGAAGGACCGCTCCCAAGACCTCGTGGGCGAGGGGGGTCTGGGTGTTAAGATGACTTCGCACGGTTTTCGATTATAAGGCGAAAACCGGAGACAGGTCCAGGAGGGCCAGAACGATGACGAGCACTCTGCAGAACGACTTGACTCCGTACGGTGGCGTGGTCGCCGACGCGGCTTGGGCGGAGGAGGTGCGAAGCCTCGCGCGCAAACGCGACGCCGTTCTGCTCGCGCACAACTATCAAGTCCCCGAGATCCAGGACATCGCCGATTTCACCGGCGACTCCCTCGCGCTCAGCCGCATCGCGGCGAGCAGTGACGCGTCCACCATCGTCTTCTGCGGCGTGCACTTCATGGCCGAGACGGCGAAGATCCTGGCACCCGAAAAGACGGTCCTGATCCCGGACGCGCGGGCGGGCTGCTCGCTCGCGGACTCGATCACCGGCGCCGAACTGCGCGCCTGGAAGGCCGAGCACCCCGGCGCGGTCGTCGTGTCGTACGTGAACACCACGGCCGAGGTCAAAGCGGAGACCGACATCTGCTGCACCTCGTCGAACGCCGTCGACGTGGTCGCCTCCATCCCCGCTGACCAGGAAGTTCTCTTCCTGCCGGACCAGTTCCTCGGCGCGCACGTCAAACGCGTGACCGGCCGGGAGAACATGCACATCTGGGCCGGGGAGTGCCACGTGCACGCCGGGATCAACGGCGCCGAGCTGGCCGAGCGGGCTTCGGAGAACCCGGACGCCGACCTGTTCATCCACCCGGAATGCGGCTGCGCGACCTCGGCGCTGTACCTGGCGGGCGAGGGCGCCGTCGCCCCCGAGCGGGTCAAGATCCTCTCGACCGGCGACATGGTCCACGCCGCCCGCGACACCAAGGCGAAGTCGGTGCTCGTGGCCACCGAGATCGGGATGATCCACCAGCTGCGCAAGGCCGCGCCGGAGATCGACTTCCGCGCGGTGAACGACCGGGCGTCGTGCCGGTACATGAAGATGATCACGCCAGCCGCCCTGCTGCGGTCGCTGCGCGAGGGGGCCGACGAGGTCCACGTCGACGCCGAAACCGCCGCCCGTGCCCGCGCTTCCGTGCAGCGCATGATCGAGATCGGGCAGCCTGGCGGCGGAGAATGACCGACCCGGTTACCGCTCTTCAGGCGAAAACCCATCCGGTCTGGGAGGCCGCCGCCGATCTCGTGGTGATCGGCAGCGGGGTGGCCGGGCTCACCGCCGCGCTGCGCGCGCACGAGCTCGGCCTGCACGTCCTGGTGGTCACCAAGGCGACGGTCTCCGACGGCAACACCCGCTGGGCGCAGGGCGGCATCGCGGTCGTGCTGGAGGGCGAGCACGAGCGAGGCGACTCGGTCGGCAAGCACGCCGAGGACACGCTCACCGCCGGTGCCGGGCTCTGTGACTCCGACGCCGTCCGGTCCATCATCGCCGGTGGCCCGGCCGCGGTGGCCCGGCTGCGTGCCGAGGGCGCCCGCTTCGATCTGGCGGCCGAAGGGCGGCCCGAACTGGCCCGCACGAGGGAAGGCGGGCACAGCGCGTTCCGCGTCATCCACGCGGGTGGTGACGCGACCGGCGCGGAGGTCGAGCGGACACTGGTCGCGACGGCCGGTGACCGCCGGATCCCGGTGCTGGAGCACCACATCGCCGTCGACGCGATCCGCACGCCCGCGGGCGAGGTCGTCGGTGTGACCGTCCTGGACCACAACGGGGTGCCCGGTGTCGTCCGGGCGCCCGCGGTGCTGCTGGCCAGTGGCGGACTGGGGCAGCTCTACCAGGCGACGTCGAATCCGGAGCTCGCCACGGGGGACGGGCTGGCGCTGGCGTTGCGCGCGGGCGCGCAGGTCGCGGACGTCGAGTTCGTCCAGTTCCACCCGACGGTCCTGTTCACCCCCGGCGCGCGCGGCCGGCTCCCGCTGGTCACCGAGGCGGTGCGCGGCGAGGGTGCGACCCTGCACGACGCGACGGGCGCCTCGGTGATGCGCGGGGTCCACCCGCTCGGCGATCTCGCGCCGAGGGACGTCGTGTCGGCGGCGATCACGCGCCGGATGGCGCAGGCGCCGGGCGGTGTCGACGACCACGTCTTCCTCGACGCCACCGGGATTTCCGGCTTCGCCAAACGGTTCCCGACCGTGCACGCGGCGTGCGCGGCGATCGGGCTGGATCCGGCGAAGGAGCCGATCCCGGTCACGCCCGCGGCGCATTTCGCCTGCGGCGGGGTGGTGGCCACTGTGGACGGACGTTCCGGTGTTCGCGGTCTCTACGCCGCGGGCGAGGTCGCGAGGACGGGCCTGCACGGCGCGAACCGCTTGGCCTCCAACAGTTTGCTCGAAGGTCTCGTGGTCGGGCGGCGGGTGGCCGAAGCGGTCGCCGCCGATCTCGCCACCGGGCGGCTCGCCGACCCGCGCCGAGGTGTGCTCGCGCCTCCGGTGCTGGCGCCGGTGGCCGACCGCGACGCGCTGCAGCGGGCGATGAGCCGGTACGCCGCCATCGGCCGGGACGCCGAAGGTCTGTCGGTCGTCGGATCGGTGCTGGATCTTTCGGTGGTCGAGAGTCCTTTGTGGACACCGAAGATCGTGGAGGACGCGGCGCTCACCCTGGTGGCGGAGGCGCTGGTCGCGGCCGCCGCGCGCCGGACGGAGTCCCGTGGCTGTCATGTGCGGACCGATTTCCCCGGCCGCGACGACGACGTTTGGCAACGCGGTCAGCTCATCCGGCTCAGCCCCTCCGGGCAGCCGGTGCTGGCCGATCCGATCGCTTTGGAGGGTGTGGCATGAGCGAGTTCTCCCCGTGGGTCGTCAAGGCGCTGGCCGATCACGGCCTCGATGTCGCCGATGTACAGCGCGTCGTCACGACGGCGCTGGCCGAGGATCTGCGGTACGGCCCCGACGCGACGACGAACGCCACCGTGCCCGAAGCCGCCTGTGCGCTGGCCGAGCTCAGGCCGAGGACGGCCGGGGTGGTCGCCGGGATCCCGGTGGCGCTGGCGGTGTTCGACGTCGTGCTCGGTTCGAGCCTGGAGATCCTGGCCGCCCGTGACGACGGCGATCGGCTGACCGCCGGTGAGCCCGCGCTGGTCGTCCGCGGTCCGGTGCGGGGACTGCTCACCGCCGAACGGACCGCGCTGAACCTGCTGTGCCACCTGTCCGGTATCGCCACCGCCACCGCCGCCTGGGTGGCCGCGGTGGAGGGAACGGGTTGCCAGGTCAGGGATTCCCGCAAGACCCTGCCCGGGCTGCGGCTGCTGGAGAAGTACGCCGTCCGCGCGGGCGGCGGGGTCAACCACCGGCTCGGGCTCGGCGACGCGGTGCTGATCAAGGACAACCACGTGGTCGCCGCCGGTTCGGTGACGGCCGCGCTCGCCGCCGCGCGCGAGCACGCGCCCGAATTGCACTGCGAGGTCGAGGTCGACGACCTGGCCCAGCTGGAGGAGGCGCTCACCGCGGGCGCCGACGAGGTGCTGCTGGACAACTTCACGCCCGACGAATGCGCGAAAGCGGTCGACCGGCGTGACGAGGTTTCCCCGAAGACCCGCCTGGAATCCTCGGGCGGTCTGCGGCTGGACGTCGCGCGGGCGTACGCGGAGTCCGGTGTGGACTTCCTCGCCGTCGGGGCACTCACGCATTCCTCACCCGCGCTCGACCTCGGGATGGACCTGCGCTGACGTGACCCACTAGAATTCCCTTGTGTGACAAGGGAATTCTGGAGGAATGGTGGGCTTTGCCGGTAAAAGTGCCGTCGCGGGATGCGTCCTGTTTGTGGGATCACTCAGCGTGGCACTGCTCGGCACTCCCGTCCCGTCGACGGCGGTCGCCGAGCAGTGCGCCAACCCGACGGGCACTTACACCGCGGCGGTCCCGTGGGGACAGCGGCTGATCGATCCCGGCCGGCTCTGGCCGCTGTCCCGCGGCACCGGCCAGCTGGTCGCGGTGATCGGCACCGGCGTCGACGGCGGCAACGGCCAGTTCGCGCCGGGGCAGCTCCTCGGCGGACAGGGCACCGAGGCCGAAGACTGCGACGGCCGGGGCACGATCGCCGCCGGGATCGTCGGTGCGCAACCGGATCCGTCCACGACGTTCACCGGTATCGCGCCCGGCGCCAAGATCCTGCCGATCCGCTACACCCAGGTGAACGGCGGCGGCGATCCCGGGCAGCTCGCGGGCGCCATCGAAACCGCGCTGAACCGCGGCGCCGGGATCATCCTGATCGCCGTCCCGGCCGCTTCCGACAGTCCCGCGCTGACCGGCGCCGTCTCGCGCGCCAAGGAGAAGGGCGCGCTGATCATCTCGCCCGCCGCGGGGAGCCAGCAGGGCCAGACGTCGTACCCGACCGCCACACCGGGCGTGCTCGCCGTGGGGTCGACCAATCAGGCGGGCGAGGCCGTGCAGACGGAATCCGGTTCCTACGTGGGGATTTCCGCGCCTGGCGCCGAACTGGTCAGCACGTCCGCCGGCGCGGGCGGGACGGTGGCGCACCGGTGGCCGGTGAGCGACCCGAGCCTGGCCGCCGCGCATGTCGCCGGTGTCGCCGCGCTCGTACGCGCGTACCACCCCGAGCTGTCGCCGGAGCAGGTCGTCGCCCGGCTGACGCTGACCGCGCACCGCGGCCCGAGCGGTGGGCACGATCCCCGGCGGGGCTGGGGCGCGATCGACGCCTACGCCGCCGTTTCCGCCTCGATCCCGGCTGGTACGCCTGGCCCGGGAGGACCGCCGAGCGTCGGTCCGGACACCTTCGTCGTCCCTGCGGCTGCCCCGGCTCCCACCAGGGCGGACAAGGTCTCCGGTGTGCTCGCCATCGCCGGGGTGGCCCTCGCCATCGCGGCGGGCGTGGTGGTGGCCGCGGTCCGTCGGGGCAAGCGCCGGGGCTGGAAACCTTCGCGATTCCGCGCCTCGTGAGCGGCAGCGGTGTACTGGGGGACACCACTGCCGCTCACGAGGTCTTTCGCGACCCCCTGGGGTTTTAGGGGACGGATACGCAGGCCGTCGAGCCCACGATGGCCACGCCGTCACCGGCGCGGGAGACGTGCACGTTGAAGTCGGCGCCGTCGCGGCTGAACTGCGCGATCAGCTCGCGCGGGTTGCTGCGGTCGCGCCACCGCCAGCCCTGGCCTTCCAGCATGGGCAGGACGACGTCGACGAGTTTGCGGATCGCGTCGGTCGCGTCGTCCACGCGGAGGCCGTACTGCCAGCAGAGCGTCCGGCCCGGCTGGGCGGGGTCGCAGTCCAGTTCGCCTTCCACGGTGCGCTCCGCGGCGGTGCCGAAGGTGCCGGCGACACCGTCGATGACCGCCGTGAGGTCCTCGGCCAGCGGGTCGAGTTCCGTGTTCCTGGTGAGCATCACAAACCCCTCACAAGCCTCGTCCGACGCCTTCGATGACCATCTCGCGCAGCGAGCCGCCGGTGAAGCCTTCGTGCGTGACCGCGCCACCCGTGATCACACCGTAGATGTTGTTCCACGAATCGGAGCCCGGCTTGAGCACACCGCTGTGGGAATCGAAACCCCACTGCAGATCGCCGTTCGCGTCACGGCCGGTTTCCAGTTCGACGACGCCGGGGAAGCGGTCGGGGTCCGCTCCGTGCCCGGCGCCGAGCCATTCGACCAGCCCCGCGTTGCCCTGCGCGATCACGATCGGGTCGAAGGGGGCCGTCATGGAGTACCGCTGCACACCGGCCTGACTGGCCGGGAGGTCGCTCGGGCTCCAGATCCCGTGTCCCATACCCGCGGACTCGACATGCAGCACCTGATCGGCCCTGAGCCCGAGCTGCTCGGCGAGTCCCACGGTCGCACCGCCGTAGCTGTGCCCGACGGCGGTGACCACGACACCCGGTCCGGCGTGGCTGTCGATCTGGCCGCGCAGCTCGTCGCCGAACGCCTTGAGATCGGGCGCCATCGTCTGCGCGTAGTGCGCGGCCGGGCCTTCGGTGACGACGTTCTGGGGGAAGACCCCGTCGGCCCAGACCACCATCGCGGTCCGGCCGGTGGCGTCCGCGGCGACCAGGCTCTTGCCGAGGTCGGCGTAGCTCTGGAAGTTGTCGAACGAGGTGTTGACGCCGGGGACGAACAAGCCGACGTTGCGGGTGCCCGGCTCGATGCGGCCGACCAGTTCGACGATGCGCCCGTTGCCGGACGGGTCGAACCGCAGGATCTGCCGGTCGTTGGCGAGGATGTCCTCGTACAACGCGATCCGGGTGCGCGCGCTCGCGATGTCGTCGGCTTTCCCGCCCTGCGCCAGCAGATTCGCGAGCCGTTCGCGTTCGGCGGTCAACGCGTCGGTGACCTTCGCGCGGTTCTCGGCGATCGCGGTGGCCCACGACCCGGTGTCGGCCGCGCCGCCGACGCCTGCCGGATTCCCGGCCTTGGGCAACGGGTTCTCCGGCATCAGCGACCGGTACGAGGCGGCGACCTGGACGTCGGCGCGCCGGTAGCCGCCACCCGCGGCCGTCAGCCCTTGATGGATCACCGTCGCCTTGGTGATCTGGCCGTCGAGTTTGCCCGCGACGTCCTTGATCGTCTTGGTGTAAGTCGCCGAAGCCGCGCTGGAAGCCGAAACCTGGCCGAACGCGGTCGCGGGGACGTTCTCACCCGCCAGCGCGGTCTGCGCGGTCTTGAGCACACCGGCGCGCTGTTCGAGTTCGGCCGCCGCCGCTTCGAGCCTGGCGGGGGCGACTCGGTAACCGCCCGCACTGGATGCCATCACCGAGCCGCCTCTCCTGGTCGAAATAGATCAGTACTGTTCGGGTTCTTCGCCGAGCACGGCGGGAGCGACCGGGGACGACTGGCCCCAGACGTTCTCGGTCTCCACGAGCCACGGCGGGATCCGCCGTCCGGACCCCATGTCGCCGCCCGCGCCCATGCCCATCGGCATCATGGGCATCATCGGCATCGCGCCCTTGGCCGCCGCCGCGCCCGCGGCACCGGCCGCTCCGCCCGCCAGACCGCTCATCGCGCTGCCCGAGCCGCCGTCGCCCGCCAGACCGGAGAACGCGGCCGGAGCCTCGCCGGGGCCGGAGAACCCGCCGCCACCGCCGGCGCCGATCGCGCCACCGTCCAGCGACGGCGCGCCGCCACCGCCGACCGGGATGCCGCCGCCGGCGCCGCCCGCGGTCGCGCCCGCCGCACCGGCACCGCCGCCCGCGGGCTCGCCGTTCTTGTCCTTGTCGTTCTTGCCGTTCGCCCACGCGGGCACCCGCGGCATGATCGAGCCGAACCGGCCGAACGCGGCGGCCGAGGCCGCGGCGAGACCTGCGGTGAACATGTCGCCGAACAACGGGTTCGACTTGGGCGGCTGGCCGGGCTGCCCGGTGGTGGGCGGCGTGGAGCCATCCGAGGGCAGCGGATGCGTGTTGTCGCCCGGAACGACGCCGACGCCCGGGGTGCCGCCGATGTTGTTGCCGATCGAGCCGCCCGGGGCCGTGCCGCCACCGGTGACCGGCGGCGGGGCGACGGCGTTCGGCGAGGCCGGGATCGACTCCTCGGCCGTGGAGTACTCGCCCGCGAGCTGGGTCATCACCACGATCGCCTTGCTGTGCGCCGCGCTGGCCGCGCTCGCGGCCTGCTGCTGTGCTTCGACGTTCGCGATGGCCTGCTGTCGTTGCTGGGCGGCGCTGATGATCGTCGCCTGCGACGAATCCGGCGGCAGGAGCGGCGGATTGACGGCCAGCGCGAGATCGGCGGGGGAGACGTCCGGCACCGCGACCGGCGGCGGCATCTCCTTCTTGGCCTTCACCAGCGCGTCCGCCGCGTCCTCGAGGAGGTGGTTCATCGCGTTCGCGGTCTGGGCGACCTTGCGGATTCCGCCGACGAGGTCGGTGATCATCGTGTGGTACTTGTCGGCCGCTCCGCCGGTCCAGCTGGTGGAGAAGTCCTTCAGCTCGCCGGTCAGGTTCTCGGCCTGTTCGAACAGCCCGGAGCCGGTGGACTGCCATTTGTGGGCCGCGTGGCGTGCCGTGTTGGGGTCGCCCGCCTGCAGCATCGCGTAGAGCTGCTGGTGCGAATACGCGGCGAAGTTCGTGTGCGCGGTGCCGGTCATCCCTTGTTCCCCCCGCCGTTCGAGCCGCTGTTACCGCCCAGCACGCCCCCGAGGACGTTGAGCAACGGATCGAGCAGCCCGGTCTGCTGGCTCGAGTGGTTCATGTCGCCCGCCACCGAATCGTCGGCCGCCGCGTAACCGTCGGCGACGGTCGTCGTGACGTCCTGCGCGAACGTGATCGCGCCCTTGACCTGATCCAGCAGGCCCTGCATCTCGGCGACGGCCTCCTGGTGCGCCTTGTTGAGTGAACCCGCCTCCCCGAACTCGCCGAACAGCAGCGGCTGTTCGCTCAGGGTCAGCAGGAAGTCGTTCGGCTTGGACATCGCGTGGATCTGGGTCTCCAGTTCCCGCACGAAGTCCTTCAGTGATTCCAGATGGACGTAGTACGACTGGTCTTGCATTGATCCCGGCTCTCTCGTGATCGGCCATGCCAACAAGGGACGACTACGCGCAAAGCCGGCCGGCCGGTGCCGAGGGGGGTGAAAGCACCGGCCGGCCGACGGATGGGGATCAGCCGGCGAACAGGCCCTGGTTGCGGTTCTCCAGGCTGTGCTGGAGATCGTGGGCGTCGCCGACCTTGCCACCGAACTGCGCGATGATCGCCACGATGTCCGCGGTGGCCTGGCGCAGGCGGGTTTCAGACGCACGGGCGGCCTCACCGGCGGAGCTGCCGGAGGCGTACCAGGTCTGGGTGATCGGCTGCAGGTTGGTGTGCAGCTGTTCGAGCTGTGAGGTGAGCGCCTTGGCCTTGGCGGCCAGCGAGGCCGAGCTGTGCTGCAGCGCGGCGAAGTTGATTTCGACGACGTCAGCCATGATTGGTGGTCCTCTCGCGGATCAGGGGTTCAGCCGGTGGATCACGGTCTGGTCGACGACTCCGCTGACGCCGGTGAGGCTTTCCCGGACCTGCTCGTCACCCGAGTTGTAGTTCCGGTTGCTCTCGTGAACGAGGCGCGACATCGTGTTGAGCTCGTTCACGGCGATGGTCATCTTCTCCTGCAGGCGGCGCTGCAGGTCCCAGAACGCGACGGCCTGGTCACCCTTGTAGTTGTGCAGGGTCTGGGTCAGCTCGCTCTCCAGGCTGGCCATCGTGGTCTTGGCGTTCGACGCGGTCTCCTCGAACCCCTGGACGGCGCGCGCCATCGCAGCTGCGTCTGCCTGATATCCCGTACCGGTCATTGATGGGCCACCTCCTCTCATCTCGCTGGAAATCCCGGTGAGCACCAGGGGACGCCCTGTCTGCTCTTGTGAAGGACACGCTAGAAAAGAGGGGAGTGCGGTCAAACGGCACAACTGCCGGTCGCGGTGACGGCACTATTACCCACAGGTCGGCGGTAGGGCTTCCCCCACCTTCGATCTGGGGGAGTACTCCAGTGTCCGGATCGGAGCTTCCCGGCACGCTCGAATCCATGGTGGACAAGGGATCCAGGGCAGTACCGCATCGCCCGTTGATGATCTTGGCGGCGGCGATGGCGGTGCTCGGGGTGATCGCGCTCGGCGGCCTGGTCTTCGACGATCGCAGCCTCGTCAACGCGCCCATTTGGCTCAAACCGCTCAAGTTCACGATTTCCGTGGGGCTCTACGCGGTGACGCTGGCCTGGTTGATCGGGCAGCTGACCCGGGGCAAGCGGCTCGGCTGGTGGCTCGGGACGGTGTTCGCGGTCGGCCTCGGCCTGGACATGGCGCTGCTGTTCTGGCAGATCGCCGTCCGCGGGCGGACGCTGCACTTCAACCGGGAGACCCCGCTCGACCAGTGGATCAACAACATGGTCGCGAACGGCGCCTTCACCGGTTGGGGAGTGACGGCGGCCATCGCGATTCTCCTGCTGTTCCAACGTCTTCCCGACCGGGCGATGAGTTCCGCGTTGCGCGCGGGTGCCGCGTTGTCGGTCGCCGGAATCGGGATCGCGCTGCTGATGTTCGGGCCGAACGAGCAGCAACTGGCCCAGTTCCGCGCCGGCGAACGGCCGTCGATCGTCGGCGCCCACGCGGTCGGTGTGCCCGACGGCGGGCCGGGGCTGCCCGTGCTGGGGTGGAGCACGGTCGGCGGGGACATGCGCATCCCGCATTTCTTCGGGATCCACGCGATCCAGGTGTTGCCGCTGGTCGCTTTCGGGCTGCTCAAACTCGCCCGGCGGTATCCGGTGCTCGAATCGGAATTCGTGCGGCGGAATCTGGTGCGGACCGCTTCGGTGGGCTTCGCGGGACTGCTCGTGCTGCTCACTTGGCAGGCTCAGCGAGGACAGTCCATCGTGCACCCGGATTTCTGGACGCTGGTCGCCGGCACCGGGATCATCGCCGTCGTGGCCGCGGGATCGGCGCTTTCGCTCAGGGCTTCGCGGCCGATGCATCAATTGACATGAGAATCCGGAAAGGGGCCGTTCGCCATGAACGGCCCCTTTTCCTTTTCGGGTCAGACTCCAGCGGTGGTGCGGATCCAATCGCGGCTCGCCGCGACACTGGCGTAGTTCTGGGTGCCCTGCGGGTTCGTACCGGAATTGCTGCCGGTCGAGCAGACGCCGACCTGGACGCCGTTCGAAAGCTGCGGGCCGCCCGAGTCGCCGTGCCAGGCGGAACCGTTGATGCCGACGCTGGCGATGGCCTGGCCGCCGTACGCGTCACTGCTGGTGCCGGTGATGCGGACGTCGGCCGTCTTCAGGACGCTCGAAGGCGGATTGTTGCCCTGGGTGCGGCCCCAGCCGTAGATCTGATTCGTGGTGCCGTTGGCCGGGTTCGCGGTGCCGAGCTTCATGTACGTCGTGCTGACCGCGGTCGTGAGGTGCAGCAGGGCGATGTCGCCGCGCGGGGCGGCCTTCTGCTGGTCGACGTCGGCCTCGGTGCCCTGGTTCAGGTTGACGTTGCCGACCTTGACATGCATGCCGGGCTTGTTGAGGCAGTGTTTCGCGGTGAGGACCCATTGCGGCGCGATGATCGTGCCGGAGCAGTTGAAACCGCCGAACGCGGTGGCGTCGTCCCAGTAGATCTGGGCGCCCCACGGCGCGGAACTCACGGTGCCGCCGCCGATGATGTCCTGACCCGCGTTCGCGGCGGGGGTGGCGGCAAGGGTCAGTGCCGCGGCGGCGCCCGCCACCGTAGCGACAATCTTGGACATACGCATGAATACGCCCTTCGGCCTGCGTCGGGGAAACCGTTTCGAGTCGAAACGGTTTCACCAAGTTAGGCGGCGGTAAGGGTTTTGGTAACCTACCGAAGTCGGTAAACGTCGCGAGGAAAGTATTGAGCCGTCCGTTGTATCCGTTTTGTTGGAAAAGCGTTCGTCTTTAGGCTGTCAGCGTGACGACAACGGTGATCGTGCTGAACGGCGGCTCCAGTTCCGGCAAGTCGGGGATCGCCCGGTGCCTGCAAGCGGTACTGCCGGACCCCTGGCTCACCCTCGGCGTGGACACCTTGATCGACGCCATGCCCGCCGCGGTGGACAAGGGGATCGATTTCGCCGCGGACGGCGGGGTGAATGTCGGATGCGGCTTCCGGCGGCTCGAGGACGCGTGGATGGCCGGTGTCGCGGCAATGGCGCGGGCGGGTGCCCGGGTCATCGTCGACGACGTTTTCCTGGGTGGCGCCGCATCACAACGGCGGTGGCGTGACGCGTTGGACGGGCTTGAGGTGCTGTGGGTCGGGGTCCGATGTGACGGTGTCGTGGCAGCCGGACGGGAAACGGCGCGCGGGGACCGGGTCGCGGGAATGGCGGAGGCGCAGGCCGAGAGCGTGCACCGGGGCGTGGTCTACGACTTCGAGGTGGACACGGGGGTGAACGAGGCTCTGGCCTGCGCCCGGGAGATCGCCGCGCTGACGTTCGCTGCCGAAGAGTGAGAGGCGCTTTCCGGCTGCTCATTGTCGGCGTGGTGCTCTCGCTGGGAGCTCTTTCGTTGCCTCCCAGGGTGAGATCAACGCTCGCGTGTGGACGCGCTTTTCGCGCTTCGCCTGGCGGACCCATTGGCAACGAAATGACCACCGCCATCGCCGTGCGTTGCGTCAGTACATGCCCTGCTGAGCGCTTCGGTGAAGTTGGGCCGGGTCGTTCTTCGTGGCGGAGGGATGCGCGGTCGTTCCGAGTCGCGCGCACGACGGAGGGCATGCCGGTGTCGCTGGCAGGCGCGCTCTCGGGCGTGTGCACCGCACGACTTCCGGACCGGGTTTTGGGCGTGCCGGTGTTGCCGCCCGGTGTGTTTCCGGGTGGCTTCAAGGGTGTGTGTGGGTTAGAGGGGTGGGGTGTTGTCGTCCGGTGGTTGGGGTCGTGGGTGGTGGAGTGGTTCGGGGGTGGTGGTGTGGGTGTGGCCGGTGGGGGTGGTGATGGTCATGCCGCCGTTGCCGGTGGGGTCGGTGGTCCAGCCGGGTTCTTCTTTGAGCATGTTGTGGATTTTGCAGGCGGTGTGGCAGTTGTGGTGGTCGGTGTTGCCGTCACGGGCCCAGGTGGTGATGTGGTCGATCTCGGAGAACGCGGCGGGGCGGTGGCAGCCGGGGTGGGTGCATTCTTGGTCGCGGGCTGTGATGAGTCGGGCGAGTGAGGCCGGGGGCCGGTAGGTGCCGGGGCTGGCTTCGAGGAGTTGACCGGTGGCGGGGTCGGTGATCAGCCGGGACCAGGTCGAACCAGGGTCGGTGGCGATCTCCCGGGTGAGCCAGCCGGGGATGGGTCCGTAGCCTGCCAGGGTGGCGGGGTCTTCACGGGCGCCGGTCAGGGTGAGCAGGTCGACGTAGACGTGGATGTGCGCGCGAGGGGTGCCGTGCCCGTCCTCGGCCAGGAGCCGCTCGGCGAAAACGTCCGCGCGGTGCTGATCCAGCGTTCGGGACTTGTCGGAGTGGCGGCGGGCCTTGGCCGCGCGGGACAGCGATGCGTACACCGAACTCGCCACTTCGGCGGGAAGATAGCCAGACAGCTTCGACATGGTCTCGTCTTCGTGTTCCAGCGAGACATGCCGCAGCGCGCGTTTCCGCTCGGCGCGTTCGCGGTAGCCGTCGGGGTCGAATTTCTGTACCGCGTGATCCACCGATTTCCGGATCGCCGTGGGATCACGGCCGGCGAGCCGTTTGGTCATGAACGCGTCCACCAGTGCGGCGACCTCGTCGGAGACCTCACGGGTCAACTGGCTGACCTTCGACGCCTTGTACAGATCGATGTCACCCTTCTCCAGCGCCGCCAACGTGTTCGGCAACCGCGCCACCAAAGCACACGAGGTCTCGACCAGCAGATACGCCTGATTACGAGAGACCGAGAAAGCCAAAGCGACCTCCTCGGTCACCGATCTTCGCGAACCACCCACCGCGGCGAACCCGGCTATCGAATGCACCTGCCGCCCCTGCGCACGACGAAGCACCACCTCTTCGTCATACGCGGCATCGAGAAGACGAGCGGCTTTCGGATTAAAAGCAAGAGACTGGGTCATAACCATGATCGTACTCGAACGTGAGTTCGATCACCACTGAATCCGCGCCTGTACGCGATCTGCATTGGCGACCACTTCTTCCGCGGCCCCTCATGCACCACGCGAGTCAGAAACGGCGATTTCAGCACCTTGCGTTCCTTTGGACGCTTTCGCATCCGATCAGCCCGGCGCTGCGCAACCAACGGCGAATACGCCTCCCGATCACCTGCCTCAACCCGAACGCGATCAACTCACGCTCCATCGACCGCTACGGAACAGTGCGACGGACCACGCTATTCGTCACTTCGGGGTTTGAAGGTTCCGTGACTTAGGGCTTGGCCCTCGACCGCCGCTCCTGCGGGCTACATCCCGGAATTCCGCCAACCGCGCACAGCGGTCGCGATCCATGAGTAGGTTCCACCGTGTCCATGACCCTCACACGTAGGAACCGGCGGATCATGACAGTTTTGAACACCCTGATCACAACGGCTGCCGGTGCGCTGGCGGCCACCGTCGGTGTCGTGGTCGGAGGTCTCGTCACTCGTCGCAGCCAGGACCGGCATTGGCTGAGGGAAAAGCAGCTTGCGGCATATGCCGAGCTTCTGGGGCACTATGCCCAGTTCACGATGGTTCTCAAGCGTGCCCATGCCGACCGGCAGGGGTGGGACTACGAGTGGGGCGAGTGGAGCGCGGCGTTGGTCTCGGCCAGCATCGTGTCGCCGCCGAAGGTCGCGGCAGAGATCATCGACTTCGCCCAGGCGGTCAACACCTTCCTGGATCGCGCCAGCGTGGATACGACCGAGCACGCCTTGACGGCGCACGAGTTCGAACAGGCGAGTATGGCGCCGGCTGCGGCCCAGCTCAACCTGATCAACGCGATCCGACGATCACTGGGAAGACGCCACGGAGCGCTGTCGGAGGCGATCGGTGGATCGCTGGGCCCATCCTTGACTGGCTAACTGAAGCGCCGCCCACGAGGCGGCCCAGCTCAATCCTCCACAGGCTTCGTCCACGCCACCTGTACCAGCCCCGTCCCATGCCGTCGCGACACCAGCACACCCCGTCCGGCGGGCTGCGGTCCCGGCTTCACGTCCCCGAGCAGTGCCCCTTCGTCCCGGGAGCCGGACATCACGAGGCCGGGCGAGCCCAGCTCCCGGATCCGTTGCAGCACAGGTTCGAACAGGGAACGGCCGGCGCCGCCGCTGCCGCGCGCGATGACGAGGTGGAGCCCGATGTCCCTTGCCTGCGGCAGGAATTCCAGCAGCGGCTGCAACGGGTTCCGGCCAACGGTCGCGACCATCTCGTAGTCGTCGACGAGCACGAACAGCTCCGGGCCCCGCCACCAAGACCGGTTCCGCAGCTGCTCCGGCGTGACGTCCGGGCCGGGCAGCCGGTTCCGCATCGCCTGCTGACACTGGTCGATCAGCCCGTTCAGCACGGTTTCCGAACCCGCGTAGCCGAGCAGATGCGAATCCGGCACCGCGCCCAGCATCCCGCGCCGGTAGTCGGCGACCACGATCGCCGCTTCCTCCGGGGAGTACTTCGACACGATGCCTTGCGCGATCGCCCGCAGGAGCGAACTCTTGCCGGATTCCACATCGCCGAAGGCCACGAAATGCGGTTCGGTGGCGAAGTCGAGATGCACCGGCCGCAGGTTCGATTCCGCGATGCCGAGCGTGACCTGCTTGCGGGGCCCGGCTTCCAGCGAGTCCAGCGGGACCTCGGCAGGCAGCAGCCGGACCTGCGGCGCCGCCGCACGATTCCAGGCCGCCGAAATCCGGCGGTTCAGATCCAGGCCACCGGCGCCGACGGTATCCGGGCGCTGGTCCGAGTCGATCCGCGGGAGCGCCGCGAGGAAGTGCAGTTTGTCGGCGGTCAATCCGCGGCCCGGCCGGTCCGCCGGGACGTTCTGCGCGATCTTGCGGTCGATCAGCGAGTCCGCCGGTTCACCGAGCCGCAGTTCGAACTTGGTGCCGATCGCGTCCCGCAACGGCGCACGCATGCCCATCCACTGGTTGATCGAGACGACGACGTGGATGCCGAAACCGAGCCCGCGTGACGCGAGGCTGGTGATCTGTTCCTCCAGCTGCTCGTATTCCTGGCGGATCGTGGTCCAGTTGTCCACGAACAGGAAGACGTCGCCGAATTCGCGGCCTTCCGTACTCTCCCGGAACTCCGAGCGCCGCTGGCGGAACGTCGTGATCGACTCGATCCCGTTGGCGGAGAAGAACTCCTCGCGCTGTTCGAGCAGGGTCGTCAGCTCCGCCACCACCCGGCGGCACCGCTGGGCGTCGCGCCGCGTCGCGTAGCCGGACACGTGGGGCAGCCCTGCGATCGGTGCCAGCGCGCCACCACCCATGTCCAGCACGAACAGCTGGACCTCTTCCGGCGTGTGGGTCAGCGCGAGCATCGCCGCGATGTCGCGCATCAGCGTGCTCTTGCCGCTCTGCGGCGCCCCGACGATCAGCGCGTGCCCGGCGGCGCCGGAGAAATCGGCCCACAGCATGTCGCGCCGCTGCTCGAAGGGCTTGTCCACCAACGCGACCGGGATCATCAGCTTGCCGTTGCCGCCCCAGCCCAGCGGGCACAGGCCGCGTTCGGGGTCTTCGCCGAGCGGCGGCAGCAGCTGGTCCAAGGTGGGCGGTTCGGCCAGCGGCGGAAGCCAGATCTGGTGCGCCTCCGGGCCTTTGCCTTCGATCCGCGAGATCATCGCGCCGATGATCGTCTCGCCGGTGCCCTTTTCGACCGGCTCCTCGGCTTCGACGGTCACCGGGATCTCGACCGGTGCCAGCGTGAACGGCATCAGCCCGAGACTCTGCCCGTCCTTGCGCACGATCTTGCTGCGCGGCGGCAATTCCCCCGAGACGTACGCGGCCTTGAGCCGGATGAGGGTGTCGTTGTCGGACTTCAGATACGCCGAACCCGGCACGGGCGGCAGCTGGTACGCGTCCGCGACGCCGAGGACCGCACGGCTCTCCGACGCGGAGAACGTCCGGAGGCCGATCCGGTACGAGAGATGCGAATCCAGCCCGCGCAGCCGCCCTTCCTCCAGCCGCTGCGAGGCCAGCAGCAGGTGGATCCCGAGACTCCGGCCCAGCCGCCCGATCGCGACGAACAGGTCGATGAACTCCGGCCGCGACGACAGCAGCTCGCTGAATTCGTCGATGATCACCAGCAGCGACGGCAACGGCCGCAGGTTGACACCCGATTCCCTGGCCTTTTCGTAGTCCCGCACCGACGCGTAGTTCCCGGCGGCGTGCAGGAGTTCCTGACGCCGCAGCAGTTCGCCGTTCAGCGCGTCCGCCATGCGGTCGACCAGCGCGAGATCGTCGGACAGGTTGGTGATCACGGCGCAGGTGTGCGGCAGCCCCGTCATCCCCGCGAACGTCGCGCCGCCCTTGAAGTCGATCAGCGCGAGGTTGAGCTTCTCCGAAGAATGCGTGACGGCGAGCGCGGTGACCAGTGTCCGCAGCAGCTCGCTCTTGCCGGATCCGGTCGCGCCGATGACGAGGCCGTGCGGGCCCATACCGCCTTCCGCCGACTCCTTGAGATCGAGGTCGACGGGCCTGCCTTCGGGGTTGATGCCCAGCGGGATCCGCAGGCGGTCCCGCGCCGAACGCGGTGCCCAGGTGACCGCGGTGTCGGTGTCGCGCGGATCGCCGATGCCGAGCAGCCCCGCCAGCCCGAACGTCGCCGACATCGGCGCCTCGCTGACCACCGCCGCCCCCTGGAACAGCGGCGTCAGCATCCGGGACAGCGCCTCCGCGGCCCCACGGTCCAAGGTGTCCGGCTTGCCGAGAAAACCGAGCCGCTGTTCCGTCCCGTCGCCGACGACCATCCCGAGCTGATCGGGACTCATGTGCAGGCTCAGCAGCCGTTCCGACGAGACCGAACGCGGCTGCTCGGTGCCGATCTCCACCACGGTGACGCCGAGCCTGCCTTCTTCGGCGACGAGCCGGGTGTCGCCGTGGACGTGCCCGCCGTCGACGATCACGACGATCTGGGGCAGGTCCAGCCGGGCGTCCGGCCGACGGGTGAACGCGGGCCGGTCACCGAGGTCGGCGCCGAGGAGGTCGGCGAGCTTCCCGGAGTCGGCGTCCACGAGCCGCCGCGGGCCTGCCGCGTCGGCGGCGGTCGAGGCGACGTGCGGCAGCCACTTCGCCCATTCCCAGTCGTGCAGCCTGTCGTTCTTGACGCATAACGCGATCCGCAGGTCACCGGGCGAGTGGAAGGTCGCGAGCTGGGTCAGCAGCGCCCGCGCCGTGCCGAGGGTGTCCGGGCGCCGTCCGGACAAACCGACCTGCGCGAACGACCGCAGCGAGATCGCGACCGGGAGCCCGTCCACCGTCGAGTAGGTGCGGATGAAGTGCTTGAGGTTCGTCGAGCACACCGGGTCGAGGTCTTCCAGCGGCACGGTCTGCGGCGCCTTCAACGGGGTCGCCAGCCGCTGCGGCCCCGTCCCGACGCGCACCTGCCCGAACTGCGGATCGGACCGGCGGCGGTCCCACAGCCTCCCCGTCTCGATGTACGCCCACAGATCCGCCGGGTCGGGCTGCAACGCCGCCATCGCCGCGCGCTGGTTGTCCGCGATCTCGCGGACCTGGCCGCGCAAACCGGTCAGATACCGCTGGTAGTCCCGGCGTTCCTCGTTGATCTGCGCCTTCTTCTGCGCGCCGCCGCGCCCCAGCGACATCACGACCATGCCCACCATCGCGGTGAGGAACAACGCGCCGAAGATGTAGGTCATCACCCCGCCGTCGCGTCCGATGTAGACGAACGACATGGCGCCCATGCCCAGCATCATCGGCATGAACATCAGCAGCTGCATGGCTCCGCCGCCAGCGCCCTTCGGCAGCATCGGCGGGGACTGCAGGACGATCTCTCCGGGCTGCTCGCCCAGGGCCGGCAGGCGGTCGCGAGTGGCGCTCATCAGGGTCTTTCTGGCCGCTTGTGGGTAATCCTGCCGATCATTCTGGCCACTCGTGCCGCCCTCTTGGTGGGTACTTTTGCCGTCCGCTCACGTCTGGTGGCGAACTTACGCTGCTGGTCACGCAGACGTGGGGGAACGAGAGAAGGAGAGTCATGGTCGGCACGGGCGAGTACCGGGCGGAGCCCGAGGCCATGCGCTCGGCGGTCGGGAACCTGGGCGGCATCATCATGCAGGGCATCAACGTCGTCGCCGACCTGGAACGCACCGTCCTGCAGCCGATGTCGTTCGCCACGTTCGGCAGCGCGGTGGCGGCGGCCAACACGGCGATGCAGAGCCAGCAGGTGGTCGCGGTCCGCACGCTCCTGCAGCTGCTGCAGCAGATCAACGGCTTCATCAAGAGCAGCGCCGACGCGTACCAGGCCGCCGACGAGGCGGTCGCGGGCGGATACGGCGGCCGTCCCGGCGGCGGTGCCGGATCGACGTCTTCGTCGATCTGGGGGAACTCGCACGCCTCCGAGCTGGCGACGCTGGCCATCAACGACAGCGCCGGGGGCGACGGCGAGCCGTCTTCGGTCGGCAACGTGCTGCGCTACCTGCAGGACGCGCGGCTGGGACAGCTCGGCGACCACCCGATCACCGACACGCGGTTCCACGGCGTCTCGGATTTCAACGACTGGCTGGCCGGTGACGCCGACAACCAGGCGCGGGTCGGGGTCATCGAGGTCTACGCCGGTACGGCCCGCAATTTCGGCGACGTGCCGGGCGGCGTGCACAGCGGCGACGTCGTCGTGGTCGAACCGCTCCTGTTCACCGACAGCAAGCCGATCATCGCCATCGCCGGAGAGGGCGGGCTGCTCTACAACCACGGAATCGTCGACGCGGACATCAACGGCCTGGCGAAGGTCAGCGTCTACCGCCCGGCTTCCGTCTGACTTCCGGCCTGAGGAGCGACCATGCTGACTTACCCCAATTCCAGCGCGATGGACGCCACGGCGTCCTCGGGCGGGCCGATCACCATCCTGCCGCAGATCCTCACCGGCCAGCCGGAGCAGATCGCGAAGCACGTGCTCGAAGTGCTCAAGAAGGCCAACGAGTTCCTCACCATGTACAACGAGGTGACGAAGGCCGCCGAGCAGCTGGGCAAGATCTGGTCCGGCGGCGCGTCGGATTCCGCGCTGAAGAAGATCACCGACTCCCTGAACTCGCTGACCAAGATCATCCAGGTCGTGCAGAAGGGCGCCGAACTGCTCGGCATCGCCGGGACGCTGATCAAGACCGCGCAGACCGCTTACAAGGCGGTGGTCTCGGCGGTGAACCCGACCGTCGCGGGCCTGATGTCGAATCCTTGGACCTACGGCGCCGCTGTCGCGCTTTCCACCGCCACCAGCGCTTCGCTGCGCGCGTTCATCACGGCGATCGGCGCGCTGCTGAAGGCGCTCGGCGTGGTCGACCTCGCCAACCAGATCACCCAGATCGCCACCATCATCGGCGAGGTCCAGAAACTGTTCGGGCACAACGACGCCGGTGACAACGGCGCGGCGGGCAACTCGGCGGTCTCCGGCACCCCGGTCACCAATCCGCAGGCGCCGGGGTCGGTCGCCAGCGGTTCGGGACAGGCCGCGATCGGCGGCTCGGGCGGCGGTTCGGCGCCGGGCGAGACGCCGCCGTTCACCCAGTACCGGCCGCCCGCGCTGGGCGGCAACGGTTCCCAGGGCAACTGGCCGGGCGGCGCCGACGCCTGGATCCCGGTGGACAGACCCTCGGGTGGCGGTGCGGGTTCCGGCGGCTCGTTCCCGGGAGCGGGCGCGGGCAACGGGAACACGGTCACCATCACCACCGACCTGAGCACCGGGAAGTCCACCGTGCAGGCGCCGGGGGGTCAGGACATCGATATCGACATCGACATGAACTACGGCGGAAAGCACTTCGAACAGCACATCGACATCGACGCAGGCGCGGATTCACCGGCGAAGGGCAGGTAAACCGTGTGGGGGAGCGGTGTGGTCGACGCTTCGGGCGTCGTCAGCTCGATCCTGTCGAATTACCGGCGGCTCGTGGTCGAGTACCAGCGGCGGGTCACCGGTGACCCTTCGGCGCTGACCGCGGCCGGTCAGCGGTGCGGCGACCGGGCGTCGACGGTTTCCGGCCGGGCGGACGAGATCGGCAAGGCGTCGAAGGCGCTCAACGCGTCTTGGGAAGGCGACGCCTACACGGCGTTCTCCGCCTCCGCCACGAAACTGAGCCAGGAACTCGGCGAGCTCGGCGCGAAACTGAGCGACCAGTCGAACCGGCTGCGGGCGGGCGCGCAGGCGCTGCAGGGCGCCAAGTCCTGTGTGGACTCGATCCTCGCCCAGTTCGACCAGTACGCCGCGCAGCTCACCAGCCAGGCACGGACGGCGAACGCGAACGCGGTCAACGCGTTCATCTCCGCGGCCCGTCAGCTCGGCGAACGGGCCGCGCAGGCGGCACAGGAGATCGCCGACGAGCTGAGCGAGGAACTCGCGCGGCTGTTCCCGCCGGAGGGCACCGGCCGGATCGAGCACGAACTCGGCAAGTGGGGCCGCGGCCCGTTGTACTGGCTCAACGGCGAAGCGCTCGACGGCCGCAAGCGCCCGCGTTCGCATCCTTCGTGGTTCGGCAATTCCGGCTGGAAGAAGCTCACCTGGGACGGTCTCGAAGGCACGCGCGCCCCGCGGGCCGGCGAAACCCCGTTCGGCAGGCCGAAGCCGGAAGGCCTGCGCGACAAGGTCTGGGGCAACACCGAGATCACCTACGCCAAGTGGAAGCAGGAGCAGGACGGCTTCACCCCGGGGTGGGACGCCAAGATCTCCACACAGGGCTGGGACTTCAAAGCGTCCGGGCACGCCGAATTGGCCGCCTTCAAGGAAGAACTCGAACGTAAGGGCGAGTGGGGCGTCGCATCGGCCGGTGCCAAGGGGACCGCGTTCGTCGGTGGTGAGGTGAACGGTTCGCTGCAGGCGGGCGCGCACGGTGTCGGCGTGCACGCCAACGCGTTCGTGGGCGGCAAGATCGAAGGCGAGCTCGCGGCGGACGTGGCCGGTGTCGGTGTCGGCGCGAGCGGCACCCTCCAATATGGACTCGGCGCGCAGCTGGACGGCCAGGCCGTTTACGACGCCGGGCATATCAAGGTCAACTTCAAGGCGGGTGTCGCGCTCGGTCTCGGTGCCGGGCTCGGCGCGAAGATCGACATCGACCTGCCCAAGATCGCGGACACCGTCGGCGAATACGGCGGCGCGGCCGTCGACGCGGTGAGCGGCGCGGCGGGCCAGGCGGCGGACGCCGTCGGCGAGGCGTGGGACGACGCGATCTCCTACGTGGGCACGTGGTGACGGGAATGAACGACATGGCGACGCAGGACCGGGTCTCCCTTCCGCTCGGCTTCGACATCCCCGACGGCTGGGTGCCGGTCGAGCCGTCGTCCGTCGGCGCCGAGGGCGCGGTCTTCGTCGCGGTGCACCGCGGAACCGACGCGGAGTTCATCCCGAACATCACCCTGAGCGTCGGGCAACGCCCGGACCAGGCACAGATCACCGACATCGCCGACGAGGCCGTCGAACGCCTCGGCAGGTCCATGGCCGCGCTCGAAGTGGTGCGGCGCAAGGTGATCGGCACCGGCATCGCGCCGGGGGTGACGCAGGTGCTGCGTATCCGCACCGGCGAAGGACAGGATCTCGTACAGACGCAGGTGCTGCTGACCGTGCCAGGGGCGAACCCGGCCGAGCGGCTGATCCTCGAGATCGCCTGCACCGCGACCCCCGAGGCGGCCCGCGGCCTCGGCGACGACTTCCGGCGGTTCGTGGGCAGCGTCCACGTCCGGCGGGGTACCACCGCAGATGAAGGAGAAGACTCGTGACCACCGACCCCTACGCCATGCCGGATATGGACGAGTTGCTGGACCAGGTCCGCAAGCAGACCGAAGAGGTGCAGCGCATCCAGCGTTCGGTCGAGGCGATGGAGGTCAAGGCGCACTCCCGGCAGAACGAGGTCACCGTCGTGCTGCGCGGAGACGGCCGGTTCACCTCGATCGACATCGACCCGCGCGCGATGCGTCAGTACGACGCGCGCAACCTCTCGGAGATCGTGCTGGAGGCGGTCAACAACGGGCTGCAGAAACTGGCCGAGGCCAGCAGCGCCAAATTCGCCCCGGTCATCGAGTCCGCCAAGTCGATCGAAGCATGACGGCCGCGATCGCGGGCTCCACCCGGCGCGTCACGGTGGTGACACCGCGGGCGCGCGTCGATGTGGCGCTGCCGCAGCAAAGCACGTTCGCCGAACTCGTCCCGCAGCTCGTGCGGCTCGCGGGTGCTTCGGGGCAAGCGTCGGCAGAGCATCCCGGCTGGGTGCTGTCCCGGCTCGGCGGCGCTCCGCTCGCGCTCGGGCTCACGGTGGCCGCCGCGCAGGTGCGCGACGGCGAAGTCCTCCATCTGACCCCGCGGGAACGCCCGCGGGGTCCGCTGCTGTTCGACGACGTCGTCGACTCGATCGCCAGCGTGGCCGAGTCGGGCACCGGCCGCTGGGGGCCGTCGGTGGCGCGCAAGGCGGGCATCGTCGCGTCCGTGGTGCTGCTGCTCGCCGGTGGGCTGCTGGTGCAGGCGGCGGCGTCCGGGAGCGTGCTCGCGCCGATCGGGACCGGGCTGCTCGCGCTGGTCCTGGTGCTGGGCGGTGGCGCGCTGAGCCGCGCGTACGGCGACGCGGAGGCCGGTGCCGCCGGTGCGCTCGCCGGGGTCGGCGCGGCTCTGCTGGCCGGGATGTCGATCCTGTCGCCGCATCCGCTGTTCTCCCTGTCGGCGGGACCGCTGGCCGCCGGGCTCGCCGTGGTGACCGTGTACGGCGTGATCGCGGCCGTTTCGGTGGCGGATCGGCTGCCGTGGTTCGTCGCGGTGACCGTCGCGGCCGGGCTCGGCGCGATCACCACCGCCGTCGTCCTGCTGGCCGACGTCCGCCCGGTCTCGGCGGCCGCCGTGGTCGCCGTCGTGGCGACGGCACTGGCAGCGGTGGCGCCGATGATGGCGCTGCGGCTCGGCAGGCTGCCGCTGCCACGGGTGCCGGACGACATGGACTCGTTCCGTGCCGACGAGAACCCTTCGCTCGGCGAGGACATGGTCGGCGGCACGACCTACGCGCAGGCGTTGCTGACCGGCCTGCTCGTCGCGCTCGGGCTCGTCGTGGTCTCGGCGTCGGTGGTCCTGTCGTCGTCCGGCGGGGCTTGGGAAGCGGGTCTGTGCGCGCTGCTGGGGCTGGCGCTGATGCTGCGCTCGCGCGCGTTCGCCGGCCGTTCGCAGCGGCTCGTGCTCGTCGGGTTCGGTGCGGCGGCACTGGCGGCGGCCGGTTTCTGGCTCGCCGCGGGCGGCCCGCGCTCGTTCATCTTCGCCGCCGGTTGTGCCGTCGTGGTCGCGGCGGGCGTCTGTCTCACCTACGCGACGCGTGTCGCGAAGGGACGTCGTTCTCCTTACTGGGCAAGGACTCTCGATATCGTCGAGTTCCTCGTGCTGCTCTCGCTGGTCCCGTTCGTCGGCATGATCGCCGGGGTCTACGAGGCCGTGCGGGGCTGATCTTCTCTTCCCGCATTCAGAGGACGAAACGCGTCGCGTCCGTGGAGGACTCCTTCCCTACCCTCAGAGAAGAAAGGAATCCTCCACGGACCGTCCCCTCAGTTCTCCAGCGCCAGCGGCAGGGTCCGCCGCACCGCCGCCGCGTGCCGTCCGTGCAGCGGGGTCACCGCGATCCCGCTCGGCCGCACCGTTTCCGCCCCCGGCCGACCGCCGACCCGGATGGTCACCTCGGACTTCTCGCGCCCGCCAGGAGAGCGGTACAGCGTGTACGAAGTCGCGGTGAACGCCGAGCCGGGGACGTGAAGATCCAGTGTCCGCGCGAGATCCCGCTCCGACCGGGGCCGGTAACAGACCTGCGACGCGCCGCCCCCGTCCCAGGACCGCCAGCCGTCCACCGGCGCGCCCTGGCCGCTGCCGAGCGCGACGCGCAGGTTTTCCGCCACCTCACCGGCTTCGAGCACGGTGCTTTCGAAGCCGGCTTCGGCCAGCGAGCCCATGAGCGACAGCGCCGCGCAGGCGGTGCTCCGCAGCGCGCCCAGTTCCCCGCCGCCCCTGGCGAGCGCCGCGATCGGCGCCTCCTCGGGCCGGTACCGGACGGTGAGCCAGCGGACGCGCAGCACCGAATGTCCATTGGGGACGGTCCAGGTCAGCAGTTGCGCGCTGGACAAAGGGATCCCGGTGCTCGTGTACGCGTCACGCAGGATGCCGACGAGCGTGTCCGATGCGGGCGCCACGGCGCCGGGGGTGAGCCGGACGATCGCGCTCCATCCGTCACTCACCTCGGCGACGCCGAAACGGTTGCCCGCGCGGTCGACGTGCTGACGCACCCGGACCGGACCGGCGAGCCGGTGCAGCGGATCGGGGACTTCGGATTTTTCCCGGCGCTTCAGCCGGTAACCGGCCCAAGTGAGCACCCAGCCCGCGGCATGGCGTCCGGCGAAACGGACCGAAGTCGTCAGCACGAGGACGCCGGCGACGGCGGCGATACTGATCCGCGCGGCCTGCGGGATCCCGTCGACGGTGAAGGCCAGTAGGATCGCGATCCCGGCGATCTCCCAGAGCGCCGCCTGCGGCGGGCGGATCGGCAGCAGCCAGCGCAGTGGCGCCGCACCCGCGACGGCATGCGCGGGAGCGTGTTCTTGGGCCGGGCGGGCCGGGGCATCAACCGACAAGGAATTCCCCTTCTCCGTGCACGCGCCCGACGGTAACCCCGCCCCGCGCGGGGGAGGGGCGTAAAAAATACCCTCACCGCGAACCGGCGCCTGAACCTAACGTGAGCACCCTCGAACGGGTGGGCACGAACGGCGGGGGACGGGAGCGTGTGGACGCAGCGGGACCAGATCCAGGCCTACCAATTCCTCCGCAGGAGACTGGTTTCGGCACTGGTCTCGGCTGACGCCAACCATCCGGTCGCCCCGAGCCGCAGGCTCGTCATCGGCACCCTGTGCGGCCTCGGCGTGGCGTTGCTGGTCACCGCGGTGTTCGGCGTGATCGGCCTGCTGAACCCTTCCGGCGGCAAGGACTGGCTGGCCGGCGGCAAGGTGATCGTCGAGGAGGGCACCGGCGCGCGCTACATCCTCGGCCAGGACGGCGCTCTGCATCCGGTGCTCAACTACGCCTCCGCGCGGCTGATGGCGGGCGGCAACGGCGAGGCCACTGTGACCGTCCCTTCGGACAAGCTCGCGAAGGCGCCGAGAGGTTCGCAGATCGGTATCCCCGGTGCCCCCGACTCGCTGCCCGCGTCGGCCGCGCTGGTGAACACCCCGTGGACGAGCTGCTCGCGGACGACCCAGGACGCTCCCGCGTCGGCCGAACCGGAGACGACGGTGCTCCTCGGCGCGCCCGCCGCCGGGATCGACCTGCCGAGGGACCAGGCCGTCGTGGTCCGCGTTCCCGAGGGGGAGCGCTACCTCGTGACGGCAGGGCGCCGCTACAAGCTCACTTCGGAAGCCGCCACGGCGTTGCAGTTCGACACCTACCCGGCGATCGCGGTGTCCTCCCGGTGGATCGGCACCGTCCCCGCCGGACGCGATCTGGCCTACCGCGCGGTCGACGACGCGGGGCGCCCCGGCCCGAAGGTCGGCGGCACCGCGACGAAGGTCGGTTCGGTGCTCGGCGTCGTCGACGCGATGGCGTCGCCCAACGACGCGACGTCGTACTACCTCGTCCATGCCGAAGGGCTCGAACCGATCGGCCAGACCGAGGCGAGCCTGCTGATCAACACCCCGCAGAACGCCGATGCCTACACCGGTGTCCCGGCGCCCGTCGCGGTGCGCGCGGCCGACGTCGCCGCGGTGCCGAAGGTCGGCACGGCGAGGGCGGGCGGGGCCGATCCCGCGGAGTATCCGGACCGGATCCCGCGAAAAGCGCCCGTTACCGGACAGTCCGTGACGTTATGCGCACAGGGTTCTCGAATCGTTATCTCCGCACAGGTCCCGTTGCCGCAAGGTGCGAAGGCGATCCCGGTGACGGCGCGGACGGACGCGTTGGTCGCCGACGCCGTCTTCGTGCCCCCGTCGGGAGGCGCGGTGGTGGCGGAATCCGGTTCCGGCACGGTCTACGTCGTCACCGACACGGGCCAGAAGTACCCGGTGGCGAGCACTGAGGCACTCGCTTCCCTCGGCTACGGCCAAGCCGAACGGCAACCGGTTCCGAATGGATTGCTGGCACTGGTTCCGCGCGGGCCCGCGCTGGATCCGGCACAAGCGGGACGTGCGGTGTCCGCGGCGGGTGGGACGGGGTGATCGGGAACGTGCAGAGGACTGAAGACAGGCCGGAGACCGACCGGGTCGACGTCGCGGTGATCGAAGACCATCCGTTGTACCGGCACGCCGTGGTCCGGGTCCTCACCGAGGCCGAAGGCATCGAACTGGGCGCGGTGGTCGATTCGGTCGCCCGGTTCCACGTGCATCCGCAGCCGCCCGGCAGCGTGGTACTGCTCGACCTCGGCCTGCCGGGGACCGCCGGGGCGGCTGCCGTACTCCAGGTGTGCGAACTGGGTCATCACGTGCTCGTGGTGTCCGCGCAGGCCGAGCCCGAGCAGGTGCTCGGCGCGATCGCGGCCGGTGCCAAGGGTTTCCTGTCCAAGGACGTCGACGTCGACGAACTGCTGACCGCGATCAGGACGGTCGCGCGAGGCCGGGCCTACGTTTCCGCGGTGGTGGCCGGAATGATCATCAAGGACAACGCCGACCGTCCCGTGTCGGCTCCGGACGTCGCGCTTTCCGCGCGGGAGAAGCAGGTCCTGCGGCTCGTCGCGGCGGGCGAACGCGACGTCGACATCGCCCGCATCCTGGGCATCGGAGTTCGGACGGTCCGCGGTTATCTGGACCGGATCCGTGACAAACTCGGAGAGAGAAGGCGGGCCGGTCTGGTCCGCAAGGCCATCCAGCTCGGGCTCGCGTCTCCGCCGGAGGTGCCCGGTCCGTCTCGGCCGGTCGCGCCCCGCGCCGACGCGGGCGGATTCGAAGGACGCCGGTGAACGCAGACGAGCAGCAGCCGAAACGCAGTACGCCGATCAACGTCGGGGTGATCGAGGATCATCCGTTGTACCGGGACGCCGTCGCGCGTGTCCTCACCGAAGCGCCCGACATCGAGCTGGGCGCCGTCGCCGACTCCGTCGCGCGGTTCGCCGTCCAGGAGCAGCCTCCCGGCAGCGTCGTCGTCCTCGACCTCAAGCTGCGCGGTGTCCAGGACGCCGCCGCGGTGCTCGAGGTGGGGCAGATGGGGCACAAGGTGCTCGTGGTGTCGGCGCACGCCGAGCAGCCCGAGGTCTTGGGCGCCATGCAGGCCGGGGCGAAGGGCTTCCTGTCCAAGGACGTCGACGGCGACGAACTCCTGCGCGCCATCCGCACCATCGCCGAAGACAACGCGTACGTGTCGCCGACGCTGGCCGGGATGATCATCCAGGACAGCGAAGACCGCCACGCCGGGCCCAAGATCGTCCTGTCCGAACGGGAGAAGCAGGTCCTGCGGCTGGTCGCGGCCGGTGAACGGGACGTCGACGTGGCGGAGATCCTGAACATCAGCGTGCGGACGGTGCGGTCCTATCTCGACCGGATCCGGGACAAGACCGGCGAGCGGCGGCGCGCCGGCTTCGTCCGCGTGGCGATCCGGGAAGGCCTGCTGCGCTAGAACCGCGGCCCCGAGAAGTTCACCCGCAGCGTGTACACCGAACTGGACGCGGTGATGAACAGGTCGTTCCGCCGCGGCCCGCCGAAGGTCAGGTTCGAACAGACCTCCGGCACGCGCAGCTTCCCGATCCGCGTGCCGTCGGGTGCGAAGCAGTGCAGGCCGTCGTGCGCGGCGGCCCAGACCCGCCCGGCGGCGTCCAGGCGCACGCCGTCGAAACCACCGGCGTCGCTCGTCGCGAAGACCTCGCCGCCGGAGAGCCGCCCCTCGTCCACCGAGAAAACCCTAATGTGGCTGGGATTCTGGCGTGTGTCCGCGATGTAGAGCCGCGACTCGTCGAGTGAGAACGCCAGCCCGTTCGGGCGCGAGAAGTCGTCCGCGACGATCCGCACCGAACCGTCCACCGGATCGACCCGGTAGACGTGACAGGCGCCGATCTCGCTCTCGGCTTGATGGCCCTCGTAGTCGCTGTCGATGCCGTAACTGGGATCGGTGAACCAGATCGCGCCGTCCGAGGACTCGACCACGTCGTTGGGGCTGTTGAACCTCTTGCCCTGGTAGGTCTCCGCGAGGACGGTGGTCGTGCCGTCGTGCTCGGTGCGTGTCACCCGGCGGCCGCCCTGTTCGCAGCTGACGAGCCTGCCCTGCCGGTCGACGGTGTGCCCGTTGTGGAATCCGGCGGGCTCACGGAACACGCCGACCGCGTCCGTGGTCTCGTCCCAGCGCAGGACGCGGTCGTTCGGGATGTCGCTGAACACCAGATACCGCCCGGCCGGGAAGTAGGCGGGCCCTTCGGTCCACCGGCAGCCGGTGTGCAGGCGTCGCATCCACTCGTCCCCGTTGACCCGGGCGAACCGCTCGTCGAGCATTTCGAACCGCGCCTTGACCATGTCCATGAGAACCCCAGTGTTCCGAATGAGATATTGCGATCATCATGAACCGCCGAACTTGATATGGTCAACCCATGGATGACATGGATCGCATGTTGCTCACCGCGTTGCAGCAGGACGCGACCCAGGCGTATGCCGCGCTCGGCAAGGCGGTCGGGCTGTCCGCGGGCGCCGCGCACGAGCGGGTCCGCAAACTGCGCGAACAGGGCGTCATCCGGCGCACGACCGTCGACGTCGACCCGGCGGCCGTCGGCCGAGGGGTGATGGCGTTCGTGCTGGTCGAGGCGGGCTCGTGGATGGGCGACGCGCCGACCAAGGCCGCGCTGGAGGCGCTGCCGGAGGTCGTCGAGGCGCATGTCATCGCGGGCCCGGCCTCGCTGCTGGTGAAGGTGCGCACGCCGACCACCGAGGAGCTGCAGGCCTCCCTGCGCAGGCTGTACGCGATCGAGGGTGTCACCGGGACACAGACGATCGTGGTGCTCGAATCCTTCTTCGAACGATCGGTGGACGCTACAGGCGACGGTTCGCCAGAACCCCCGTCGCCGCCCGCGCCTTCCCGCTGACCGCGGGATCGATGTCGACGATCACCAGTTCCGGTCCGGCGCCCAGCTGGGTGTGGAGGCGGCCGAAACCGTCGGACACGGTGGAGTAGCCGATCCCGGTCGGTGCCTTGGGGTTCACCGGGGTCGAGGTCGTGGCCGGATCGGCCTGCCCGCAGCCCAGCACCCAGCAGCCCGAGTCGAGTGCGCGGGCGCGCACCAGCACCTCCCACTGCTCGCGTTTGCCCTCACCGGCGCCCCAGGACGTGGGCACGAGGACGATGTCGGCGCCGTCGTCCGCCAGCTTCCGGAACAGCTCGGGGAAGCGGATGTCGTAACAGGTCGCGACGCCGAAGGTGACCCCGTCGACGACGAAGGTGGCCGGCGCGGTCCCCGGGGCGACCGTGTCGGACTCGGCGAACCCGAACGCGTCGTACAGATGGATCTTGTCGTAGCCGAAATGGTGCCCGGCGCCGGTGACGAGCAGCGTGTTGCTCACGCGCCCGTCGGGTGACGGCGTGAACATGCCCGCGACGACCACGACGCCGTACTCGTCGGCGAGGGACGCCACCGCGGACGCCCACGGACCGTCCAAAGGCTGCGCGACGGGCGCGAGCGGGATGCCGAAGCGTGCCATCGCGGCTTCGGGGAACACCACGATCCGCGCGCCCTCGGCCACCGCGGCCGTCACGCCTTCGCGAATCAGCTTCAGGTTCGTTTCGGGATCCTCGGCCGCCGTGAGCTGGCACAACCCGATTCGCGGCACGGAGGCCTCCCTCATCGTGGGATCGCTGGTCACCACCCCAGTGTGCCTGCTCGGGGCGATCCGGCCACCTCGTACCCTTGACCCATGCTGAACCGTACCGACCTGCGTGGACAGGTCCCGTCCGTTGCCGAACTCAGGAGCACGCTCCCACGTGCCGAGTACGACGTGGACGCGGCGCTGCATCACGTACGGCCGGTGGTCGAGGCGGTCCGCGATCGCGGCGTCGAGGCGGTCCTGGAGTACACCGAGATGTTCGACAAGGTCCGTCCCGGCGGTGTCCGCGTGGCCGCCTCGGAGCTCACGAGCGCGCTCGCGAACCTGGACCCGGCCGTCCGCGAGGCGCTGGAGGAGTCCATCGCCCGCGCCCGCAAGGTCCACGGCGATCAGCGCCGTCAGGACGTCACGACCGAGGTCGTCGACGGCGGCACCGTCACCGAGCGCTGGATCCCGGTCGAGCGTGTCGGGCTGTACGCGCCGGGCGGGCTCGCGGTGTACCCCTCGACCGTGGTGATGAACGTCGTCCCGGCGCAGATCGCCGGCGTCGGCACGCTCGTGTTGTGCTCGCCGCCGCAGGCCGCGTTCGGCGGGCTCCCGCACCCGACGATCCTGGCCGCCGCCGAACTGCTCGGCGTCGACGAGGTCTGGGCCGTCGGCGGCGCGCAGGCCGTCGCGCTGCTCGCGTACGGCGACACCGACACCGACGGCGCGACACTGGAGCCCGTCGACATCGTCACCGGGCCCGGCAACATCTACCTCACCGCGGCCAAGCGGCTGCTGCGCGGCATCATCGGCATCGACTCCGAGGCGGGCCCGACCGAGATCGCGATCCTCGCCGACGAGACCGCCGACCCGGTGCACGTCGCCGCCGACCTGATCAGCCAGGCCGAGCACGACCCGCTCGCCGCGAGTGTGCTGGTGACCACCTCCGAAGGGCTCGCGGACGCCGTCGACAAGGAACTCACCGGTCGCGTGGCCGCGACCAAGCACTCCGAGCGGGTGACGGAAGCACTGGGCGGCAAACAGTCCGGCATCATCCTCGTGTCCACTGTGGACGACGGGATCCGCGTCGTGGACGCGTACGCCGCGGAACACCTGGAGATCCAGACCGCGGACGCGCGCTCGGTGGCGGCCCGCGTGCGCAACGCCGGCGCGATCTTCGTCGGGGCGTACGCGCCGGTTTCGCTCGGCGACTACTGCGCCGGATCCAACCACGTCCTGCCCACCGGCGGGTTCGCGCGGCACTCGTCCGGGCTTTCGGTGCAGAGCTTCCTCAAGGGCGTGCACGTCGTCGACTACAGCCAGGACGCGTTGCGCGAGATCGCCGGTCGCGTCGTCGCGCTGGCGAACGCCGAAGACCTGCCCGCGCACGGCGAGGCCATCACGGCACGGTTCGAAGGGGAGCGGGCATGAGCATCGGCGAGGAGATCACGCTCGACGCGCTCCCGCTGAGGGAGGACCTGCGGGGCAAGACCCCGTACGGCGCACCGCAGCTCGACGTGCCGATCCGGCTCAACACCAACGAAAACCCGTACCCGCCGCCGGACGCGCTGGTGGCCGACGTCGCCGAGGCGGTCCGCGCCGAGGCCGCTTCGCTGCACCGGTACCCGGATCGCGACGCCATCGCGCTGCGCCAGGACCTCGCGGACTACCTCGCGGTGTCCACCGGCGTGCTGGTCTCGGAGTCGAACGTGTGGGCCGCCAACGGGTCCAACGAGATCCTGCAGCAGGTCCTGCAGGCCTTCGGCGGTCCCGGCCGGTCGGCGCTGGGCTTCGAGCCGTCGTACTCGATGCACCCGATCATCTCGGCGGGCACCCGCACCGACTGGCTGCCGGTGCCGCGCCGCGACGATTTCACGCTCGACACCGAGAAGGCGGCCGCGCTGGTGGGCGAACGCCGACCGGACATCGTGTTCGTGACCAGCCCGAACAACCCGACCGGCGGGTCGATCCCGTTCGACGAGCTGCGCGGGCTGCTCGAAGCGGCGCCGGGCATCGTGGTGGTCGACGAGGCGTACGCGGAGTTCTCTTCGCAGCCGAGCGCCGTCGAGCTGATCGAGGAGTATCCGGCGAAGCTGATCGTGTCGCGCACGATGAGCAAGGCGTTCGCCTTCGCGGGCGGACGGCTCGGCTATCTGGCCGCCGCGCCCGCGATCGTCGACGCGCTGCAGCTGGTGCGCCTGCCGTATCACCTGTCGAAGCTCACGCAGGCCGCCGCGCGCGCCGCGCTGCGGCACGCGGACGCCACCCTCGCCTCGGTCGCCAAACTCGCGGCCGAACGCGACCGCGTGGTGGAATCGTTGCTGGGCTTGGGATTCACGCCGGTCCCGAGCGACGCGAACTTCGTCCTCTTCGGACGGTTCGCGGACGCGCCCGCGACCTGGAAGTCCTATTTGGACAACGGCGTGCTGATCAGGGACGTCGGCATCGCCGGGCACCTGCGGGTGACCATCGGCACGCCGGAAGAGAACGACGCCTTTCTCGAGGCCAGCAAGGAGGTGCCGCGATGAGTCGCGTCGGCAAGGTGGACCGCACCACCAAGGAATCGTCCATTTCGGTCCAGCTCGACCTGGACGGCACGGGGCAGGTGGAGATCGACACCGGTGTCCCGTTCTACGACCACATGCTCACCGCGTTCGGCGTGCACGGCTCGCTCGACCTCAAGGTGCAGGCGACCGGGGACGTGCACATCGACGCGCACCACACCGTCGAGGACACCGCGATCGTGCTCGGCCAGGCGCTGCGGCAGGCGCTCGGCGACAAGAGCGGTATCCGCCGGTTCGGCGACGCGTGGATCCCGATGGACGAAACCCTCGCGCACGCCGCGATCGACGTCTCCGGGCGGCCGTACTGCGTGCACCTCGGCGAACCCGAGCAGTTCAACAGCTTCACCATCGGCGGGAACTACCCGTTCGTGCTGACGCGGCACGTGTTCGACTCGCTGTCGTTCCACGCGCAGATCGCGCTGCACGTCCGCGTGCTGCACGGCCGGGATCCGCACCACATCGCGGAGGCCGAGTACAAGGCCGTCGCGCGGGCGCTGCGTGCGGCCACCGAGCCGGACCCGCGGGCGGGCGGCATCCCCTCGACCAAGGGCGTCCTCTAGCCCCCGCGTTTAGTCCTCTGGATGCGTTCCTTGCGCGTGCAACCACCGCATCCAGAGGACTAAACGCTTCCGGTGGGCTTGTAGGTGTTGAGCTGGACGCCGGACGGGGTCGTCGTGGAGCCGGTGAAGTCCAGGGCCTGGGCAGGCGTTCCCTCGGCGAAGAAACGCTTGCCTGTGCCCAAAAGAAGCGGATAGACGGCCAGCACGACTTCGTCCGCGAGCCCGTTTTCGAGCAGCGTCGACGTCAGCGTGGAGCTGCCCGAGAGGACGAGGTCCGGACCGTCCGCCGCCTTGATGCGGCGAACGCCTTCGACGAGGTCCGGGCCGACTCCCTCGAACGGACCCCATTTCAGGCTCTCCGGCCGGTGGGTGACGACGAACTTCGTCGCCGCCTTGAGCCGGTCCGCGAACGGGTCGCTCGGCGCGTCCGGCCAGTATTCCGACCACAGGTCGTAGGTGTGGCGGCCGAGCAGCAGATCGAAGCTTTCGGTGTGCGCGGCCAGGAGGGCTTCCCGGCCGGCGGGGGTCCGGTACGGCAGGTTCCAGCCGCTGTACGGGAAGCCGTTCTCGTCGGCGGAGTGCTGGACAACGCCGTCGAGCGAGATGTGCTCGATGATCTTGAGCTTTCTCATCACGCCTCCAGCAGTGCGTCGAGCTGGGGCATCGCGGCGCGGAACCCCTCTTCCATCCCGGGGATCGTCTTCTCCATGGCTTCGACACTGCGAAAGCACGTCACATGGATCATCCGGGATCCCGTCGATGTCGTCTCGAAGGTGAAAGTCATGGACGTGGGCATGTCCTCGTCGTGGTCGTCGCCGTCCTCCGCCTCGAAGAAGTCGATGGGATTCACCGCGGCGAACTTCCAGGAATTGGGCCACTTCTCCCCGTTGGGCCCGGTCAGGAAGTACTCGGCGCGGCCGCCCGTCCGGAAATCGTGATGGGTGAACGTGGCGGGCGCGAACGGCGGCCCCCAGAAGCGCTCTAGTTGCCTTGGATCTTCCCAGGCCGCCCACAGGCGCTTTTGCGAAACGGGAAAGTCCGCCACGACGGTGAGATGGAGTTTCTCGGGATCTTTGGTGACCGAGGTGATCGGCATCGTCATTCCCCTTCCAGGAGGACATCGTCGAGCTGCGCCACCCGCTGGCGCCAAAGGACTTCGTAGGAATCGAGAAGCTCGGTGGCGTGCTTGAGGCGCTCACGATCGGTCGACACCAGTTGTTCGCGGCCGTGGGCGCGCTTCCGTACGAGACCCGCGCGCTGAAGCACGGCGACGTGTTTCTGCACGGCGGCGAAGCTCATCTCGTAGTGCGCGGCGAGATCGGAGACCGACGGCGCTTCCGTGATCGCCCGCGCCAGGATGTCGCGGCGGGTGCCGTCGGCCAGGGCGCGGAAGAGCTGGTTGAGCGACTCCTCGCTCTCCTCTCGAAGTACAACCATGTGGTTGTACGTTAGCCGGGGCCTGCCCCCGTGGCAAGGCCGGAGCCCGGCGCGGTCACGGTCGCGGGCGTGTGGCAGGGTGGCGGGCGTGAGTAACACGACCATCGCTGTGCTGCTGTTCGCGCTCGGCGGCTTCCTGATCGGCGGCGTCTACGCGACCTGGAAGAGCGTCAAGTTCATGGCCGTCGTGCTGGGGATCGGCGCGCTGCTGGCCATCGGCGGCGCCATCGCCTGGCTGGCCTGACCGGCCCGCGGCTTCCGACCCGAGTACGTGAAGGCCCCCTTCACTGCGTCTAGCGCAGTGAAGGGGGCCTTCACGTACTTATGCGGGTGCCACGCTGCAACGGCACCTACTTCGAGGCGTCGACCAGCTCCCGCTCATCAGGCGCATCGAGCTGCTTCGCGAGCTTCTCGCCTTCGACGTCGACATCGGGCAGCACGCGATCCAGCCACTTCGGCAGCCACCACGCACCGCGGCCGAGCAGCGACATCAGCGCCGGGACGATGGTCATCCGGATCACGAACGCGTCCACCAGCACCCCGAAGGCCAGTGCGAACCCGATCGATTGGATCAGCGAGGACTCCGCGAGCACGAATCCGGCGAACACGCTGATCATGATCAGCGCGGCGGCGACCACGACGCGGGAGCCGTGCCGGAAACCGGTCACCATCGCCTGCTGCGGGTCGGCGCCGTGGACGTATTCCTCCCGCATCCGCGTCACCAGGAACACCTGGTAGTCCATCGCGAGCCCGAACAGCACACCGATCAGCAGGATCGGCAGCATGCTCATGATCGGCCCGGTCGTCTTCACTCCGAGCAGGTCGGTGAGCCAGCCCCACTGGAACACGGCCACCACGGCGCCGAACGTCGCGACCACGGAGCCGAGGAAGCCCAGCGTCGCCTTCAGCGGGACGACGATCGACCGGAACACCAGCATCAGCAGCAGGAACGCGAGCCCGACGATCAGCGCGAGATAGGGCAGCATCGCGTCGGCGAGTTTCTCCGAGACGTCGATGTTGGCCGCGGTCTGGCCGGTCACCGCCAGCGACGCGCCGGTGGCCGAACCCAGCCCCGCGTTCAGGCCGCGGATATCGCTGACCAGGTCTTCGGTCGCGGTGCTGCTCGGACCACTCTTCGGGATGACGGTCAGCAACGCCAGGTCATGGCCGACCTTCGGCGGCATGACGATCGGGCGCTCCTCAAGACCGCTGATCCCGGCGGTGGCCTGCTGGAGCGCGGCCTGCGGGTCGCGGCTACCGGCGAGGTCGACGACGATCACCAGCGGGCCGTTGGCGCCCTCGCCGAAGCCGCGGGTGACGGTGTCGTAGGCCTTGCGCTGGGTGGTGTCCGGCGCGGCGGTGCTGTCGTTCGGCAGGCCGAGCTGCATGCTCGCGGCCGGGACGGCGACGATCGCGAGCCCGGCGATCGCGGCGATCAGCACCGGGATCCGGTGGCGGGCAACGAACTTCGCCCAGCGCTCGCCGTGTGTCGTCGTGCTTTCCTTGCGGCGCAAGCGGATCTTTCCGCCCGCGAGCTTGGCACCCGCGAAACCGAGGACGGCGGGCAGCAGGGTGAGCGCGATGACGACCGCGATGGCGACGGTGATCGCCGCCGCGATCCCCATCTCGCCGAGGAACGGGATACCGACGACGGTCAGGCCCGCCAGCGCGATGATGACGGTCAGCCCGGCGAACACCACGGCGGAGCCCGCGGTACCGGTGGCGCGTCCGGCGGCTTCCTCCGGATCGCGGCCGATGGTGAGTTCGTGCCGATAGCGGGAAACGATGAAGAGCGCGTAGTCGATGCCGACGGCCAGGCCGATCATCAGCGCGAGCACCGGCGTGTTCGTGTTCAGTTCGAGGAAACCGGACGCGGTCGTGATACCCGCCATGCCGATGCCGACGCCGATGAGCGCGGTCAGCAGCGGGATCCCGGCCGCGAGCAACGAGCCGAACGTGATGATCAGGACGACCGCGGCGACGGCGACACCGAGGCCTTCGGTGGCGTTGGTCGCGGGCATCGCCTGCACGGCGTCGCCGCCGAAGTCCACGGTGTACCCGGCCGCCTTGGCGGAATCGGCGGCGGCCATCAGGCCGTCGCGGTCGGCGTCGGTGAGCTCGAAGCCCGGCACGCGATAGCTGACCTGCGCCATCGCGACATGTTTGTCGGGCGAGATCGCCTGGACCTGCAGCGGGTCGACAACGCCGGCGACCTTCGGCGCGTCCTTGAGCCCGGTGACGAGACGGGTGATCGCCGCCTTCCCGGCGGCGTCGGTGATGTCGCCGGGGGTCGAGATGACGACACGCGCCGTCGCGCCACCGGCGGCGGCTTCCGGGAACCGGTCGGCGAGCTGGTCGATCGCCTTCTGCGACTCGGTTCCGGGGATGGTCACCGAGTTCGAAAGCTGGCCGGACAAGGTCAGCGCTCCCGCGCCGAGGGCCACCAGAACGGCGGCCCACACCGCCGTCACCAGTGCCCGGCGCCGGAACGAGAACCGGCCGAGGCGGTAGAGGAAGCTGGCCACGAAAGTCTCCCGTTCACTCGATCAGGTTCATTCCAAGCTAGCCGATCGGCTAGGGGCCTACAAGCCGATCGGCAAGTGTGTGACTAGCCGCACGGCTAGTACTCGTTTGGCCACGCGGGCACGCTTGACGTAATCTCCGACGGCTGATCGAGGAGGGAACATGGACGTCGTCCACGCGGAGGACACCCGCACGCGACTACTGGGCACGGCGCTGCGGTTGTTCACCGAACACGGCGTGGAAGGCACCTCGCTGCAGATGATCGCGGACGCCCTCGGCGTCACGAAGGCCGCTGTCTACTACCACTTCAAGACGAAGGCGGAGATCACCGAATCGGTCGCCGAACCCGTGCTGCGCGAGCTGGAGGGCATCGTCGACGACGCACGGGCGCAGCGCACCCGGGGCGCGCAGATCGACCACCTGCTGGACGGTTTCGTCGATCTCGTGGTGCGGCACCGTTCGCTGGTCGCCCTGTTCTCCAGTGACCCGGGCATCGCCCGCGCGATCGAGAAGTCCGTGCACAGCTCGGACAGTTTCAAGAACCGGCTGCTGGAGATCCTGGTCGGCCCCGATCCGGATCTCACCGCGATCGTGACCGCGCAGGTACTGCTGGCGGGAATCGCCATCGCCGGCGGCTCGCCCGAGGTCGCCTCGCTCGACGACGAAACGCTGCGCGAAACGCTCCTGGCCGTCGGGCGCAAGCTCTACAACCGCCCGCGACGCCGCTCGTGACCGATGTGTTCAAGACAGCGGCCGCGATCCACGCGACCCTGTCGGTATGAACATCGATCTGAAGACGGCGGCCACGTTCATGGCCACCCAGGCCAGGCTGCTCGACAGGCGGCGCTTCGAGGTCCTTTTCCGCGACGGTGACCCGGCGGCGGCGCTCGCCGCGCTGGAGGCGTACCGCAATCCCGACGGCGGTTACGGCCACGGGCTGGAACCCGACTGCCGCTCGGTGACGAGCCAGCCCGGTGGCGCGCTGCACGCTTTCGAGGTCTTCGCCGACGTCGGCCCCATGACCAGCCCACGTGCGGCCGAACTCTGCGACTGGCTCGCCTCGATCTCCTTGCCCGACGGCGGGATCCCGTTCGCGTTGCCGATGCCGGATCCCGACGGCAGCGCGCCGTTCTGGGCGGACGCGGATCCGTCGGTCTCCTCGCTGCAGATCACCGCGATCGTCGCGGTCACCGCCCATCGCGTCGCGGCGCACGATCCCGCGGTCGCCGCGCATCCGTGGCTGGCGAAGGCGACGAGCTACTGCCTCGGCGAGATCGAAAAGCTCGACGAGGCACCGCACGCGCTCGTCCTCGCCTTCGCGATGAAGCTGGTGGACGCCCTGGGCGACACGCGTCTGGTCGAGAAGCTCGGCCGGTTCCTCCCGGACGACGGGGTGGTCGCCGTCGGCGGCGGGATCGAGGGCGAGGCCATGCGCCCGCTCGATTTCGCCCCGGAACCCGGTGGCCCGGCACGGAAGCTGTTCCGGCCCGAGGTCATCGAAGCGGATCTGCGGCGAGTGGCGGGCGGACAGCACGAAGACGGGGGCTGGCGGGTCGACTACGCCAGTTACTCGCCCGCGGCCGCGCTGGAGTGGAACGGCATGTTCACCGTGGGCATGCTGGGGCTCCTGCGGGCGAACGGCCTGGTTTAGGGGAGGCGCCGCAGGAACTCCGGCGGAACGGCGGCGGTGAGCCAGACACCGTTGGCGCTCACCTGGAATTCGTGCCCGGCGGCGGTCATCTCCCGTGCGTCGACGGCGAGCAGCACCGGGACACCACGCCGGGCTCCGACGGCCCTCGCGGTGTCCACGGTCGCCGAGAGATGCACGGCGTGCCGTTTCATTGGCCGGAGTCCCTGAGCCATGATCGCGTCGAGGAACCGGGAGACCGTGCCGTGGTAGAGCACGTCCGGCGGGATCGCCGCGGGCAGCGCGAGGTCGACGTCGACACTGTGGCCCTGGCTGGCACGGATCCGCAGCCCGTCCTCGTCGAAGGCGAAGCGCCGCTTGTCGTTGCCTTCGACGACTTCGTCGAGTTCGGCGCGGGTGACTTTCAAGCCGTTGCGCCGCAAGGCCGCGAGAAGCGTGTCGACTTCGACCCAGCCGTCAGGGGTGAGGGTGATCCCGATGTCGCCGGGTGCGTGCCGCAGATGCCGGGAGAGTCGTTTCGAGACCCGGATGAGGTGTTTCTTGTCCATTTCGCGTCCCAGTGACGCATATCCGGCACCCTGGTGGCAACGGAATTCAGATACCGCCCTCGGAAGCCGGGCGCAGTTTGCCCGCACCAGGGCCGAACCGGGACATCTGGTCGTCGGCGTTGTAGAGCCCGCAGCTGCGCAGGGAAAGGCAACCGCAGCCGACGCAGCCGGTCAGCCTGTCGCGCAGGCGTTGCAACGCGTCGATCCGCGCGTCGAGCTCGTCCTGCCAGCCCCGCGAAAGGCGGGCCCAGTCGGCCTTGGTGGGGGCGTGGTCCTTGGGCAGGGTCTCCAGCGCCGAGCTGATGTCGTCCAGGGTGAGGCCGACCCGCTGCGCGGCGCGGATGAAGGCGATCCGGCGCAGCACCGAACGCGAGTACCGCCGCTGGTTGCCCGCCGAGCGCTCGGAGCTGATCAGCCCTTTGTCCTCGTAGAAGCGCAAAGCCGTATGGGGCACGCCGCTGCGGTCGGCGACCTGTCCGATGCTCAGGTGTTCAGCCAGTCTCGTCACGTCGCCAGGCTAGCCTTGACTTCGACTTAAGTCGAGGTTGCAACCTCGGTTCATGACCACTGACATCAAGACCGGCTACGAGGATCTGCCGAGGCTGATCTCGCTGATGACCGGGGACGAGAAGCATCAGGCGGCCGCCGAGTCCACTGTGGACGTATTGTGGGTGCTCTACGACCGTGTGCTCGACATCACCCCGGAGAACATTCGTGAGCCCGGCCGGGACCGCTTCCTGTTGTCGAAGGGCCACGGCCCGATGGCCTATTACGCGGTGCTGGCGAAAAAGGGCTTCATCCATGAGGAGGAACTCGCCGACTGGACTTCGGCCGAGTCCCGGCTCGGCCACCATCCGGATCGGGCGAGGCTGCCCGTGGCCGAGATCTCCAGCGGTTCGCTCGGGCACGGGCTCCCGCTGGCCATCGGGACCGTGTTCGGCCTGCGCGCCAAGGGGTTTCGTGACGCCAAGGTCGTCACCCTCGTCGGCGACGCGGAACTCGACGAGGGTTCCAACCAAGAGGCCATCGCGATCGCCGGCCGCATCGGCATGCCGCAGCTGACCGCCGTCGTCGTCGACAACTCCTCGGCCACGCACGGCTGGCCCGGCGGGATCGCGCGCCGGTTCGAGGTCGAGGGCTGGGCGACGCGCACCGTCGACGGTCGCGACCACGACGCGCTCCACGAAGCCTTCACCACACCCCATCCGGACCGGCCGCTCGCCGTGGTCGCGACCGTCGAGCGAAAGGCCTGAACCCGTGAACATGCGTGAAACGTTCCTGGAAGCCGCCGCCGAGGTGCTCGACACCGACGCGAACGTCGCCGTCGTGCTCGCCGACATCTCCGCGGCACAACTCGCCTTCGCCGCGAGGAAACACCCCGACCGGGTGCTCAACGTCGGCATCCGCGAACAGCTGATGATGAGCACCGCGGGCGGACTGGCGCTGGCCGGGATGCGCCCGATCGTCCACACCTTCTCGTCGTTCCTCGTGGAGCGGGCTTTCGAGCAGGTCAAACTCGACCTCGGGCACCAGGACGTCGGCGCCGTGCTGGTGTCGTCGGGCGCGTCCTACGACATGCCGACCGCCGGGCGGACGCATCAGGCACCCGGCGACGTCGCCCTCATCGACACGTTGCCGGGCTGGACCGTGCACGTGCCGGGGCATCCCGAGGAAGCACGGCGGCTGCTGCTCGAATCCATCCCCGGCACCGGGCGCGTCTATCTCCGGCTTTCCGCGCAGGAGAACGCGAAAGCGCATCTCGGCGCGGGCCTCCAGACGTTGCGCGAAGGCGGGCGGGGTGTGGTGGTGGCCGTCGGGCCGATGCTCGACAGGGTGCTGGAAGCGACCGCCGACCTCGACGTCACCGTGCTCTACACCTCGACGATCCGGCCGTTCGACGCCGCCGGGCTGCGCTCGGCCGTCGAGGCCGCGGGGAGCACCGACGTCGTACTGGTCGAGCCCTACCTCGCGGGAACCTCGGCGCACGCGGTGGCGGACGCCTTGTCCGAAACGCCGCACCGGCTGCTCTCCCTCGGCGTCCGGCGCGACGCGGAGGTCCGGATCTACGGCGAAATGGCCGATCACGACCTCGCGCACGGTCTCGACGCCGGCTCGATCACCTTGTCCGTCAAGGAATTCCTCCGCTAGCGTCACCAGGATGACGACGATCCGCCCGCTCGCGCTCGGGGTCATCCGCCGCGGCGGAGACCTTCTCGTGTTCGAAGGTCGCGACAACACCAAAGGCGTGACCTACCACCGGCCGCTCGGCGGCGGGATCGAGTTCGGCGAAACCGCCGCGGAGGCGCTGCACCGCGAATTCCAGGAGGAACTCGCGGCGGAGCTGACCTCGGTCGAGCAGATCGCCGTGCTGGAGAACGTGTACACCTTCGAGGGCAGGCCGGGGCACGAGATCGTGTTCCTGTTCACCGCCGACCTCACCGACAAGGCGTTCTACGAGCGCGACGAGGTCGGCGTCGTCCTCGACGACGGCGCGCGCGTGCACTGGCTGCCGATGGCCGACGTGGCGAGCGGCGAGGCGATTCTCTACCCGGACGGACTCGCGGACCTCCTTTCAGCGCAGGGATGAGCGCGCGGTCGGTGTCAGTTCCAACTGTTGCCAAGGTCGTTCGAGCCTGTCCGCGAGTTCCGCGCCCACCCGGCCGAGGACTTCCCGGTGCTCCGCGGCGACCTTCGAGAACCAGACAAACACCGTCTCGTTCTCCCGCACGGGAAGCCGGGGGAAGGTGTTCTCCGCCGGCTCCGTTTCGAAATGGCCGAACGTGTCCACGCCGGACTCCCGCAGCTTGGGGGCCACGGTGTCCGCGAAGTACTCGGAGAACTCCTTGACCGGCCCGACCGGATGGCACACCGTCGCCAGCACCCGCGCTTCCCCGCCACCGCCGGGAGCGGGGAAACCGGGCCCGGACGGGCGCAGCAGGAGGACGTCGGAGGCGTCGATCATCGTCTCGTTCGCCGCCGGGCCGTGCTCCCGCCAAACGGGCCCGTAATAGAACGCTTCGAGGGCGGCCCGCCTGGCTTCCATGTCACGGAAACCGCGCAGCCACACGAACTTGTCCGGCTCCGCCGGTTCGCGGAAGAGGCCGAACAGGCGCATGCCGCAGGCTTCCTGGCTCTCCACGAACTCGCGCTCGAAGAGCTCGATCAGCTCGTCCCGGCGGCCGGGGTGCAGGGTGTACCGGCGCAGCTCGACGACGGACTGGAACCCGGGGGAATCGGTCATGCGCGGACCATAGAGGCCCGCACCGACAGTTTCCGGCGGACGGCTCAGCGGAAGGCGGCCAGCCCGGTGACCGACTGGCCGAGCGAGAGCGCGTGCATCTCCTCGGTGCCCTCGTAGGTCAGCACGGTTTCCAGGTTCGACATATGCCGCATCACCGGGTACTCCAGCGAGATCCCGTTGGCGCCGAGCATGCCGCGCGCGGTCCTGGCGACCTCCAGCGCGGAGCGGACGTTGGCGAGCTTGCCGAAGCTGACGTGGTTGTGGTGCAGCGTCCCGGCGTCCTTGAGCCGTCCGATCCGCAGCGCCACCAGCCCGGCGCGGTTGACCTCGACGACGAGATCGGCGAGCTTGCGCTGGGTGAGCTGGAAACCGGCCAGCGGTTTGCCGAACTGTTCCCGGCTCAGCGTGTACTCCAGCGCGGACTCGTAGCAGGAGCGAGCGGCGCCGACGACGCCGAACAGGATCCCGTAGCGCGCCTCGTTCAGGCAGGACAGCGGCCCGCGCAGCCCCCTGACCTCGGGGAACGTCGCCGAATCCGGCAGGCGGACACCGTCGAGCACGAGTTCCGCGGTCAGCGAGGCCCGCAGCGACAGCTTGTGCTTGACCTCGTTCGCGGTGAAGCCCGGCGTGTTCGTGGGGACGACGAAACCGCGCACGCCTTCGTCGGTCTGCGCCCAGACGACCGCGACGTCGGCCACGGTTCCGTTGGTGATCCACATCTTCGTGCCGCTCAGCACCCAGTCCGCGCCGTCGCGCACCGCGCGCGTCCGCATGCTGCCGGGGTCGCTGCCGGCGTCCGGTTCGGTCAGGCCGAAGCAGCCGAGCGCCTCACCGGCGGCCATCCGCGGCAGCCACTCCTGCTTCTGCTCTTCGGTGCCCCATTTGTGGATCGCGTACATCGCCAGCGAACCCTGCACCGAGACGAAGCTGCGCAGCCCGGAGTCGACGGCCTCCAGCTCACGGCAGGCGATGCCATAGGCGACCGCGCTGGTGCCCGCGCAGCCGTAACCCTCCAAATGCATGCCGAGCAGCCCGAGCTGCCCGAACCCCTTGGCGAGCTCGGCGGCGGGCAGGGCGCCCGTTTCGTACCATTCGGCGACATTCGGCAGGAGCTGGTCGTGTGCGTACGAACGCACGGCGTCACGCATGGCCCGGTCCTCGGCGGAGAGCTCGGCGTCGAGATCGAGGAAGTCGCGCGGATCCGGGCTGCTGCTCATGCGTCACTCCTGGTCGGCTCGGTGGGGCATCTCAGGCCGCGTCCTGCGAGCAGGACGCGGCCTATGAAGAAAACCACACACACGACCGGAGTCGAGTGTCAGCGATCGCGCCATCCGGTGGTCTTCGTCACCTGAACCGATGCCGTGGCCGTCCGGGCGGGCGCGGAGCGCCGCTTCTGTGCCGGGATCAGCAGTTCCGCGAAGGTCGGGAAAGGCACGCTGTCGATGTCTTCGCGCCAGGCGCTGAGCAGGCGAGTCAGGTCGTCGGCGTCCCGCATCGTTCCTCCAAAAGTGCAGGGCGGTCCTACGCCGGCCTTTCACTTGGAGGCGTTATTACCCAGAAGAGTGAACGTCGAAACAGGAAATCCGGAGAAAATCCGGTCCGCTAACCTGGGCGGGTGGCTACTCCTCGCGTGGTGATCCTGGACTACGGGTCCGGCAACCTCCGGTCCGCCGAACGCGCCGTCCAGCGCGCCGGCGCCGACGTCGAGGTCACCGCGGACCCGCATGCCGCGCTCGAGGCCGACGGCCTGGTCGTGCCCGGTGTCGGCGCCTTCTCCGCCTGCATGGAGGGGCTGCGGTCGGTGTCGGGGGAGAAGATCATCGGCAAGCGCCTCGCGGGCGGCCGTCCCGTGCTGGGCATCTGCGTCGGCATGCAGATCCTGTTCGAACGCGGCGTCGAGCACGGCGTGGAGGCCGAGGGCGCCGGTGAGTGGCCGGGCACGGTCGACAAGCTGGAGGCCGACGTCCTGCCGCACATGGGCTGGAACACCGTCCGCGCCCCGGAGGACTCGGAGCTGTTCGCCGGGCTCGACGCGGACACGCGGTTCTACTTCGTGCACTCCTACGCCGCGCGGACCTGGGAACTGGACTCCGGCCTCGCCGGGCGGCAGCCCAAGGTGACCTGGGCGAACCACGGCCAGGACTTCGTCGCCGCGGTCGAGAACGGGCCGCTGTGGGCGACGCAGTTCCACCCGGAGAAGTCGGGGGACGCCGGGGCGCACCTGCTGCGCAACTGGCTGAACACCCTCGCTTAGAGTGGGTGCGTGACTTTCACGCTCCTTCCCGCCGTTGATGTGGCCGATGGCCAGGCCGTGCGACTCGTCCAGGGCGAGGCCGGCACCGAAACCTCCTATGGCAGCCCGCTGGAGGCGGCGCTCGCCTGGCAGCGTGACGGGGCGGAATGGATCCATCTGGTGGATCTCGACGCCGCGTTCGGCAAGGGTTCCAACCGCGAGCTGCTCGCCGACGTCGTGGCGAAGCTCGACGTCCAGGTGGAGCTGTCCGGTGGCATCCGCGACGACGCCTCGCTGGAGGCCGCGCTGGCCACCGGCGCCCGCCGGGTCAACCTCGGCACGGCGGCGCTGGAGGACCCGGAGTGGACCGCGAAGGTCGTCTCCTCCTACGGCGACCGTGTCGCCATCGGGCTGGACGTGCGGATCACCGAGGCCGGGCACCGGCTGTCCGCCCGCGGCTGGACACAGGACGGCGGTGACCTCTGGGAGGTCCTCGACCGCCTCGACCGTGACGGTGCGCAGCGCTACGTCGTCACCGACGTGAGCAAGGACGGCACCCTCCAGGGCCCGAACATCGACCTGCTCCGCGAGGTCGCCGCCCGCACCGACGCACCGGTCATCGCCTCCGGCGGTGTGTCCAGTGTGGACGATCTCCGCGCGCTGGCCGCGCTGGCCCGCGACGGTGTCGAGGGTTCCATCGTCGGCAAGGCGCTCTACGCCGGCGCGTTCACCCTGCCCGAGGCGCTCGCCGCCGTCGCGGAGTTCTGAGCTTTACCTCCCGGGTAATCGACGCCACCCGCCCGCTCGGTCAGGATTCCTTCCAGGACAACGAAACCTGGGAGGAAATCATGACCGCGTACGGTATCGCCCACCTTCGCCCCACCGGCGCGCCGACCGAGGAAGTCCTGGAGTATCTGGAGCGGATCCAGGACACGCTCGATCCCTTCGACGGGAAGTTCCTCGTGCACGGGGCCGAGGTCGAGGTCGTCGAGGGGGAGTGGCCGGGAGCGCTGGTGATGATCGGCTTCCCGAGCCTTGCCGTTGCCCGCGAGTGGTACGCGTCGGCCGCCTACCAGGAGATCCTGCACCTGCGGGCGGACCACATCCCGGGCGATCTGATCCTGGTGGACGGCTGCGGGCCGGACCACGACTCGGCGGCGATGGCGGCTCGGTTACGGGCGCTGCAGAACGCCTGATCGCGGTACCTCGCGTGCCAGGAAAGGACCGTTCCTTGCAAAATTCGCAAGGAACGGTCCTTTCCTGGCACGCGCTGGGGTTACTCGGCCAGCTTGATCGCGATCCCCACCGTCCGGTCCTTCGGCCCCCGCAGCTTGCTGAAGAACATCGTGACCCGGCCGGTGATCCCGTACTTCCGCGCGATCACCTTGCGCACGCGTTCGGTCGCGTCGAGGTCCAGCAGCCGCGCCTCGCCCGAGACGACGTCGCCATGGGTCTTGTTGCCCCGGAAGTCGCAGGCCTGGATCTCGACCCGTCCGCTGTTGCGGATGCGCTTGACCTTGCCCGCCTTCCGCTCGGACCAGAGCACCAGTTCGCCGCCGTCGCCCGCCGCCCAGACCGGCGTCGGCACCGGGGTGCCGTTCTTGCGGAAGGTGGTCAGGACGACGTACTTCTCGGCGGCGATCCGCTCGAACTCCGATCCCATGCGGCGAGTCTAGGGCGTCCGCCTGCGCAGGGTCGCCGCGCCGAGGACCAGCGCCGCCAGGGCACAGGCCGCGACGATGATCAGATTCCGGATCAGCGTCGCGTCCACGGTGCCCGACGTGGTGACCCGGGTGAGGGCTTCGACGGCGTACGAAAGCGGCATCACGTTCGAAAGCCAGTTCAGGAGCCAGCCCATCTCCCCGCGCGGCACGAACAGGCCGCACAGCAGGATCTGCGGCAGCACGAACAGCGGCATGAACTGCACCGCCTGGAACTCCGTCCGCGCGAACGCGCTCACGAAGAGGCCGAGCGCCATCCCGAGAAGCGCGTCGAGGACGGCGATGAGGAGCAGCATCCCGATCGAGCCCGCGATGTCGAGGCCCAGCCAGGCGAGCGACACCCCGGCGGCGACGCCGACCTGCACGATCGCGATCGAGCCGAACGCGAGCGCGTAGCCGAAGAGCAGGTCCATCCTGCCGATCGGCAGGGTCATCAGGCGTTCCAGTGTGGCCGTGGTGCGCTCGCGCAGTGTCGTGATCGAGGTGATCAGGAACATGATCAGGAACGGGAAGACGCCGAGCAGTGCCGGCGCGACGCGGCTGAACACCGCTTCGGAGTTGAAGACGAAGCGCAACAGCACCATCAGCAGCGACGGGACGACGATCAGCATCGCGACGGTGCGCGGATCGTGCCGTAGCTGCAAGAGGATGCGGCGAGCCGTGGCCAGGGTCAGGGCGGGATTCATGACGGGCTCACCTCGGTCTCGCGGACCAGCCGGAGGAACGCCTGTTCCAGATCGGTCGTCCCGGTGCGCTCGCGCAGCCCGGCAGGGGTGTCGTCGGCGAGGATCCGGCCTTCGCGCATGAGCAGCAGACGGTCGCATCGCGCGGCCTCGTCCATGACGTGGCTGGACACGAGCAGTGTCGCCCCGCCCTCGGCGAGACGGCGGAAAAGTGCCCAGAGTTCGTCGCGGAGCACGGGATCCAGGCCGACGGTCGGTTCGTCGAGGACGAGCAGCTCGGGCTTTCCGAGCAGCGCGACGGCGAGGTTGGCCCGGCTGTGCTGGCCGCCCGACAGGGAGCCGACGAGTTTGCCCGCGTGATCGGCGAGCCCGACCTCGCCGATCACTCTGTCCACATCGGACACCGGCGCGCGGAGCACGGAAGCGAAGTAGCGCAAGGCTTCCGTGATGGTGAGGTCGGCGTAGATGGCCGGGTTCTGGGTGGCGTAACCGATCAGGCGGCGCAGCGGCGGGCTGCCCGCCGGGTGGCCGAGCACGGTGACCTCCCCGCCGGCGACGATCTGCACGCCGACGATCGAGCGCATCAGCGTCGTCTTGCCGCAGCCGCTGGGGCCGAGCAGGCCGGTGATCCGGCCGCGCGGCGTCGCGAAACCGACGTCCCTGACGACCTTACGGCCGCCGCGGACGACACGCAGGCCCGTCACGGAGATCGCTGAATTAGCCATGCGTTTAATTCTGCGCCCGTTGAGAAGCGCGAGTCAAGAGGTGCGTGGGTCAGGACAGTCGCACGGCGATACCCGGGTAGTCGTGCACCAGCAGGTGCCGGTCGTACCGCAGCACACAGGAGAAATCGAAGATCGGTGCCGAATAGGCGAAATCGCGGTCACCGATCCGCTCATAGCGTTGCTCGAGCCGCTCCACGGCGAGGTCGCCCGCCCGGACGTACACGGCGGGGGCCTCGGCGGCGGCGTCCGCCGCCAGGCCGAGCCGGTGCACCGGCAGCGTGTTCGTCATCGACGACGACTCGAGGTCCACGTCGAAACAGCCGTCGAGCCGCGGATCCGCGACCCCGTCGACCCGCCATCGTCCGTCGCCGCCGGATTCGAGCACCGTGCGCCGGGCGCCGCTCGCCGACCGGCCCGAGATCTCCGCCGACCGCGTATGCCAGTCGGCGTCGACGGTGATCGCGTACTCGACGAACCAGGATTCGCTGTTCTCGACGGCTGTCGTGGCCCCGCTGATCCTCCAGCCGCCTTCGTGTTCCTGGAAGAACGCGACCTCGAGCCCGGTCCTCGCGTCCCGATGCAGCCAGCTCGCCGCCGCCGGAAGGCTCACGGGACCAAGACGAGCTTGCCCCGGACGTGGCCCGCTTCGCTCTCGTCCTGGGCCGCGGCCGCTTCGGCGAGCGGGTAGACCCGGGCGATCGGCAGGTCGAGCTTGCCTTCGGCGGCGAGCGCGGCGCCTTCGGCCAGCGAGCCGGGTACCTGCTCGGCCGGAGATCCCGACGTGAAGCGGACGCCGTGGTCGGCCGCGTCCGGCGCGGCGATGGTGATGACCCGCTTCGGGCCCCCGGTCAGCTCGACGAGGGTGGCCAGCGAGCCACGCCCGGAGGCGTCGAAGGACGCGTCGATGCCCTGGGGCGCGACGTCGCGTACGCGTCCGGAGAGTCCTTCGCCGTACTGCACCGGGACAGCGCCCAGCGAGCGCAGGTACTCGTGGTTCCCTTCGCTCGCGGTGCCCACCACGGTCAGCCCGCGCGCGACGGCGAGCTGGACGGCGATGGTGCCGACACCTCCCGCGGCGCCATCGATCAGCAGCGTCTCGCCCTTCTGGAGATCCAGCAGGTTGAGGGCGCGATAGGCGGTGTTGACGACAGCGGGCAGCGCCGCGGCCAGCTCCCACGAAAGCGTCTCGGGCTTGCGGATCAGGCTCGCGGGCTTCGCGAGGACGTACTCCGCGTAGCCGCCGATTCCGCTCCCGAGCACCTCGTCACCGGTCGCGAAACCGGACACGCCCTCGCCGATCGCGTCGATGACGCCGGCGATGTCGCCACCGGGGACGGCCGGGAACTCCGCCGGGTACACCTCGGCCATCAGCCCGGAGCGGATCTTCCAGTCGATCGGGTTCACGCCCGCGGCCCGGACGGCGACCCGCACCTGGCCCGGGCCCGGCTCGGGCAGTTCCCGATCGAGGACGCGCAGGACCCCGGAGTCGCCGTACTCGGTGAACGCGATGGAGCGGTAGGTGTCCGTCATGCCGTCGACAACCTCGGCCCGCCCGTCACTATTCCGGCGGCTTCCCGAACCAGCTGTAGTCGCCGGGGATCAGCTGGACGCCGTTCGCGATGTCGAGCAGGGTGGCCTGGTCCCGTTTGCCGGATACGGTGAGCCACCGCCCGCCTTCCACCTGGACGGCGACCGTCGCGTCCTCGTGCCCGAGCCGCCCGGTCCGTTCCGGCAGATAGAAGCCGTCGGCACCCCTGATCTTGAGCGGCACGGGCGCGGCGTCGCCCGAGTCCGGCCGTTCGGCGCGGAGCGTCGCCGTGACGACCGCCGCCGCGGTGGGTGGTCCGATACGGGTGGCTTCGAGTTCGGTCGCGCCCCCGCCGAGGGTCAGGTACGTGTACACCCCGGACAGCTCCAGGTCGGCGGGCAGCCCGCCGAACCGCAGTTCGCCCGAAACCCGGGCACGGTCGTCCCGGACCATCTCGTCCGCGATCCGCTGGCCGACACCGCGCGGGTCCTTGATCCCGTACAACGTCAAGCTCAGCAGGTACGTGTCGTCGGGAGTCCAGGTCAGCATCGTCGCGTCGCCGTAGAGCTCCGAGACCATCCCGACGCGGCCGTGCACGATGATCTGGTTCGGCGCGGGCGCGATCGTCCACGGTCCGCCCCGGACGTCCAGCGGTGTGGTGGTCAGCTGCACCTGCTCGGCCTCGCCGTTGCCCCACGTCCTGGTCTGCGGTCCGGGGTAGGGCTTCGCTCTCCGGGTCAGCTCTTTGAGGCCGTCGGGCAGCCAGCCGGGCTTGTACGGCAGCACCGCCCAGTCGGCGTTGCGCGGCGAGGCGGGGGTGACCGTGGTGTAGGCCCGCAGGCCCAGCGGGATACCGAGCGCGATGATCGCGACCGCCGCCGCGACCAGTGCCAAGGCCATCCTCGGACGGCTTCTCGGGCGTTGGGTGAGCGCGTCGCGGACCTCCGCCCCGTCGGGCGCCCGCGTCGCCAGGTGTTCGAGGCTCTCCCGGATGAGGTCCTCGGTGTGCTCGTCACTCAGTCGGGTCATTTGCGGGCTCCCGTGGGCTGCACGGACGAGGACGGCCCGGTTTCCCGCAGCGTCGCGAGCGCGCGCGAAATCTGGCTGCGCACGGTCGACGTCGCGCAGCGGAGCACCGCGCCGATCTCCTCGTCGGAGTAGTTCTCGTAGTAGCGGAGCACGATCGCGGCGCGTTGTTTGCGCGGGAGCTTCGCGAGCCGGTCCAGCATCGCGTCGCGTTCGTCGTACTCGATGGCGTGATCGGAGACCGGCGGGCTCACCAGGTCGAGCACTTCCGGCGACGACGGCGTCACCCGGCGGGCCGCCAGCCGCCTTCGCCACGAGAGGTACTCGTTGGTCACCATCCGGCGGACATACGTCGGTGGCGAGTCGATCTTCGGCCAGCGTTGCTGAGCACGCAGCAGCACCTCCTGGACGATGTCCTGCGCCAGGTAGGGATCGTCGGTCAGGACGGTCGCGTAGCGCAGGAGCCCGTCCAGGCGATCCGCGACGAACTCGTCGAAGGTCGCAGGCACGTGTCTCCCTCAGCCGGGTGGTCTCGCTCTAAGGACGCGCGAGACCACCCGGCTGATGCATCGGGAGCGGAACTTTCTCGGTGAACATGATCACCGCACGGCGGTCTCCAGCCGGACGAAGGCGAACCCGGTCGTCGCGAGTTCCTCACCGGCGGGGCCGGTGGCCGCCGGACGGCGTTCGCCGTCGTGCACCACCAGCAGGCCGTGCGGGAACAGCGGCCCCAGCGGCCTGGTGGTGATCGCGGCGCCGTCGGAGTGCTCGACCGAGTCGGTCCCGCGCCCGGCGACGATCCGGAAATCGCGCCGCGGGGTGCCGTCGCGGTCGTAGACCACGAACCGCGAGTCGCCCTGGCTCGACGCGAGCAGCTTGCCGTCGGCCAGCGCGAGCCCTTCGGCGTCCGCCGTCAGCCACTTGCCGCCGTAGCCCGGGTCGGGGCCGTCGGCGACGCATTCCTCGGTCGCCTCGTCGAAGCGCTGCGGGACCCCGAACGACCGCACCTTGTCGATCAGTTCGGGACGGCCGAAGCCGGCGCCGTTCACCGGGATCCGCCAGATCCCGACGTCCTCCTGCGCGGCGTACAGCACGCGGTTCCCGGCGTCGAGGATCGAACCCTCCAGCTGCGGCCGCTCGCCGGGGTCGCCGCACGGGGACCACGTCTTCCCGTTCGGCAGCCGGAATTCCGACGGGAGGTCGATGGTGCCGATCGGAGCAGTGCCGACGGTTCCGTCCGCTTTGTCGACAAGTCGCAAGAGCGCCACGCGCGTCTCGTGCCGCCGGGTCACCGCGACCCAGCGCGCGCCGGTGCGCGGGTCGCGTCCGGCGGTGAGCCCGTACGCGGTCCGCTGTTCGTCCACTTCGGACTCCGACGCGGAGAAGACCGGTGGGGCGGAAGGATCCGTGACGTCGCGCAGCACCCGTGAGCCGGCCGCGGCACCGGCCGGGTCGATCCGGTAGACGCGTACACGGTCCCGGCCGCGGTCGCTCACCACCGCGAGATCGCCGACGACGTCGACGTTGTTGAACCGGCCGCCTTCGGGAACGGCGAGATGCTGCAGCTGCCGCGCCCGCAGATCGAACGCGGCCAGCCCGCCTTCCTTGAGCGTGCCGAGCACGACGCCGGCCGACGGGTTCCGCGGATGGACCCAGATCGCCGGATCGTCGGCGTCGGCGTTCGCCGGGTCCGCGCCGGCGTCGTCGACGTACGCCCTGGTCTGCGCCACGGGCGAGGGGTTCTGGCCCGCTTCGGCGGGCACGGCGGCGAGCAGCGAAGCCACCAGCAGGGGGAGGGGGAGGAGAGCAGCTATGCGCATCCCCGGGAAGCTAGCCGCGCGGAGTGACCGGATGGTGAACGTCGGGGGTCAGGTAGTACTGCGCGACCGGCGCCAGCATCGCGACGATCTCGTCCTCCGAGGCGGCGGCGAGCGGCGGGAGCCCGATGACGTAGCGCAGCAGCGCGAACCCGATCATCTGCGCGGCGATCCCGGCCACCCGGACCTTCGGCACGCCGCGCGCCTCGGCGACCCGCGCCAGCACCGCCCGTTCCAGGAACTGCCGCATCATGGTCGCGACCTGCTCGTTGGTGGTCGCGGACCGGATCATCGCCAGGAACGGCGCGCGGCCCTCCGGGGCCTGCCAGAGGCCGAGGAACGCGCGGACGAGGCGCTCGCCGATCTCGTCCTCGGGGCCTTCGAGGATCCGGGGGACCAGCTCGCCCGGGTCGACCGGCAGGTTCATCGACATGGCGAAGAGCCGTTGCTTGGTGCCGAAGAAATGGTGCAGCAGCGCCGCGTTCACCCCGGCGTCGGCCGCGATGCCGCGGACGGTCGCCCCGTCGTAGCCCTGTTCGGCGAATCTGCGCCGTGCCGCGTCGAGGATCACCTCCCGCGTCTCGGTCTGCCCCGGCCGCCGCCCCGCCTGTGCCATTCCGCGAGCTTAGAACGCCCTTGACTACGCTTGTCCCCATGTCAGTCGCAGTCAGGGTCATCCCGTGTCTCGACGTCGACGCGGGCCGTGTGGTGAAGGGCGTCAACTTCGCCGACCTGCGCGACGCCGGCGACCCCGTCGAACTCGCCGCCCGGTACGACGCCGAGGGCGCGGACGAGCTCACGTTCCTCGACGTCACGGCCTCCTCCGGGGACCGCGAGACCACTTTCGACGTGGTCCGCCGGACCGCGGAGCAGGTGTTCATCCCGCTCACCGTCGGTGGTGGCGTGCGCACGAACGACGACGTCAACCGGTTGCTGCGCACCGGCGCGGACAAGGTGAGCATCAACACCGCCGCCATCGCGCGGCCGGAGTTCCTGCGCGAGGCGTCCCGCCGGTTCGGCGCGCAGTGCGTCGTGCTGTCGGTGGACGCGCGCCGGGTCCCCGAGGGCACCGAACCGACCCCGTCCGGCTTCGAGGTGACCACGCACGGCGGCCGCCGAGGCACCGGGATCGACGCCGTCGAATGGGCCGCGCGCGGCGAGGAACTCGGCGTCGGCGAGATCCTGCTCAACTCGATGGACGCCGACGGCACGAAGAACGGCTTCGACCTCGACCTCATCGCCCAGGTGCGCGCGGCCGTCCGCGTCCCGGTGATCGCCAGCGGCGGCGCCGGCGCGCTGGAGCACTTCCTGCCCGCCGTCGAAGCGGGCGCGGACGCGGTGCTCGCGGCCAGTGTGTTCCACTTCGGACAGTTGAAGATCGGCGAGGTCAAGAGCGCCCTGCGCGCCGGGGGAGTCGTGGTCCGGTGATCCCGAACAAGTGGAAGGCCGCCGCCGAGGTCAAGGTCGTCTGCGCGCTGCTGCTCGGACTCGCCATCGCGTACCTCGCGATGGCCGGGATCCTCATGTTCGCGCCGTATTCGTCCGCGCGGACGTTCCTGCTGCCGGGGACGTCGTTGGTCCTCGGCGGTCTCGTCGTGGCGGGGCTGGTGCTGAAGATGTCGTCCGCGCGGTTCGCCGGGTTCGCGGTCAGCTTCCTTTTCGGGTTGCTGCACGCGCTGTCGATGCTGGCGGCGGAACTCTTCTGGGTGAAGATCGTCTCCGGGATCCTCTTCGCCGGGTACATCTACACGGCGGTCCTGCTCAACTCGATGCCGGTGAAACGGCACCTTCTCGGAGCCACGAATGACGCTTGACCCCGCCTTGTCGGATCGCTTGAAGCGCAACGCCGACGGGCTGATCGCCGCCGTCGTCGTCGAACACTCCACATCGGACGTCCTGATGATGGCGTGGATGAACGACGAGGCACTCGAACGCACCCTCACCACGCGGCGCGGCACCTACTACTCGCGCAGCCGCAAGGAACTGTGGGTCAAGGGCGAGACGTCCGGCCACGTCCAGCACGTGCGCGAGGTGCGGATCGACTGCGACGGCGATACCGTCCTGCTGCGCGTCGACCAGACCGGCCCGGCCTGTCACACCGGCACGCACACCTGTTTCGACACCGACGAACGGCTGCTGCTGGCCGACGAGAGCGAGAACCCGTGAATGTCGTCGCCAATGTGCTGGTCGGCATCGTCGCACTGATCCACCTGTACATCGTCGTGCTCGAGATGTTCCTGTGGACCACCCCGCGCGCCCGCGCCTCCTTCGGCACCACCGAGGAGTTCGCGAAGGAGAGCTCCGCGCTCGCGGCGAATCAGGGGCTGTACAACGGTTTCCTGGCCGCCGCGCTGATCTGGGGCCTGATCGCGACCGGTGCCACGGCGTGGCAGTTCAAGATCTTCGGCCTCGCCTGCGTGATCGTGGCCGGGCTGTACGGGACGGCGACGGCGAGCAAGAAGATCTTCTTCGTGCAGGTGGTGCCCGGCACGCTGGCGCTGATCGCGGTGCTGCTCGCGGGCTGAGGCGCCTGCTCACTTGCACGCTCATCGAGCTCCTCCGGTTGCCCTGGAGCGAGATGGAACTCGTTGTCCGGAAAAGCCGCGGTTCCCGATTAACCTCAGTACATGAAATCGGGGAGAAGATCGGCCGATCGTGACCGTCCGCGACGGCGTCCGCGCGTCGCCGGGTGGCCCCGGCCGGATTCGGGAAACGAAAGCCCTGACACGTCGGCGGTCCACGATGAAGTGGCCACCCCCTTGATCGAAAAACTGTCGCATTTCAAGGTACGCGCGCTGGCTTTGTCGGTGCTCTGGCTGATCTTCTTCGTCGCCTGCCAGATAGGTCTCGATCTGCTCCGGCCGGATCCCGCAGAGCTGGCGAAGACCGGGGTCTGGGTGCAGGGCACGGTGGGCAAGGTGGAGCCGTCCTCCAAATCCGGACGCAACAAGGTCACGCTCAGCTATTTCGATGGCGCGAATCCGCGCACGATGGCGGTCGGCATGAGAGCGGCGCGCGGGATCGAGGTCGGGGACAAGGTGCCTTTGGTCTACGAGCGGGGGAATCCTGCGAAACTGCTGGCATTCGACGGGGAAGCCGTCGGCGACTCCGATGACATTTTGCTGACTCCGCTGTCTTTCTCGACTCTCCTGGGCTTCCCGGTGTGCCTGTACGCGGCCTATCTCTGGCGGAGCCGGCATCGCTCGGCCTCGAAGACCGGCTTGCGCGAGGCCATGGCGACCGTGCGGCCCGGCTGGCTGTTCCCCAGGATCGACGTCTATCTCGACCGCGACTACAAGCTGCTCCAGACGCGACGGTCGCTGCGGATCGCTCCCCGTTTCAAAGGGCTCGAGAAGGTTCCCGTCTTCATCGGTGGCGAGGAAACGGACATGATCGTGATCTTCCCGCGCGGGCGCTTCTCGAAGGACACGCTTTACACGGTCCCCGTCAAGGAGATCGAGCCGGACACGCGCTGAGCCGGCCGAGCCCCCAGCGACCGTGTCGCGAAAGCCACTTTCGGGACATCAGACGTCGCGAAAGTGGCTTTCGCGACACATCTTGACCATGAGGCACCTTGTGAACCCCGTCGGCGCCGTCCTTGCCGCTCCCGAGCTCAGTCGATGTCGCCGGTGAGATAACGCTGCACCGTCGGCGCGATCGCGGTCACCAGCGGCTCGATCTCGCTCGAAGCCATCGGTTCGAACTTCGCGACGTACCGCACCAGCCCCATCCCGACGAGCTGGGAAGCGCAGAGCGTGGTCCGCAATTCGACGCGGTCCGAGCCCAGCCCGCCGATGACCTTCGTGAAGAAGTTCTGGAAGAAGCCGCGCAGCACGGCCGCGGCCTGTTCGTGCCCGGCGACGCTGCGGACGAGGGCCTGGAACACCTCGCCGCCCGCGCCGTCCCATCGGGTGAGGAAGGTGCGGACGATCCGCCGGCCGAACTCCTCGTCGGGCCCGTTCCGGAGTTCGGCGAGCAGTTCGTGCGGGTCGAACGGCAGTTTCAGGATGGCTTGGGCGAACAACCCTTCCTTGCTGCCGAACCAGTGGTTGACCATCGCCGCGTCGACCCCGGCCCGCGTCGCGATCGCACGCACGGTCGCGCCGTCGAAACCGCTCTCGCCGAACACCGCCCGCGCCGCTTCGATCAGCGCGGTCCGGGTGTCCTGTCCGCCGGGCCGCCGTCCCCGTCGCCGCACGGTAGTGTCTTCACCAGCCATGGCGTCATCATGAACGGACCGGGCCAGAAATTCAACAATCTTTGAATTCATCCCCCCGTCCCGGCCCGTGCGGCCGTTGCAGCACAATGAGCGACATGGTCAGCGCCGCACACGCCAGCCCGTCGGGGCTCGGCTCGGTCAGCCCTTCGCGCGACGAGTTCCGCGCGCTCGCCGAGGGCCGTCGCGTCATCCCCGTTGTCCGTCGCGTGCTCGCCGACGGTGAGACCCCCATCGGGGTCTACCGCAAGCTCGCCGCCGACCGGCCGGGGACGTTCCTGTTCGAATCGGCGGAGAACGGCGCTTCCTGGAGCCGATGGTCGTTCATCGGCGTCGACAGCCCCGCCGCGCTGACCGTGCGTGACGGCGAGGCCGTGTGGACCGGCACCCCGCCGGTCGGCCTGCCGACCGAGGGCGACCCGCTCACCGTCCTGCGCGAGACCGTCGCCGCCCTCCACACCGAGCAGCTGCCCGGGATGCCGCCGCTCACCGGCGGCATGGTCGGCTACATCGGCTACGACGCCGTCCGCTGGCTCGAGCGGCTCCCCGAACTCGCCGAGCGTGACCTCGACATCCCCGAGCTCACCATGCTGCTGGCGACCGACTTGGCCGCCTTCGACCATCACGAGGGCACCGTCACGCTGATCGCCAACGCGGTCAACTGGGACGACTCGGCCGAGCGGGTCGACGCCGCGTACGACGACGCCGTCGCGCGCCTGAACGCGATGACCAAGCAGCTGCACGTCGCCGCCCCGGCCACGGCCGCGGTCTTCGACCGCCCCGCGCCCGAATTCACGCGCCGCCGGTCCAAGCCGGACTTCCACGCGGCCGTCGAGAAGGCCGTCGAGGCGATCAAGGCGGGCGAAGCGTTCCAGATCGTGCCGTCGCAACGCTTCGAGATCGAGACCCAGGCCGACGCCCTGGACGTCTACCGCGTGCTGCGCACGTCCAATCCGAGCCCGTACATGTACCTGCTGCGCCTGGACGGTTTCGACATCGTCGGATCCAGCCCGGAGTCGCTGGTCACCGTGCGGGACGGCCGCGCGACCACGCATCCGATCGCGGGCACCCGCTGGCGCGGCGCCGATCCGGAGGAGGACGCGCAGCTGGCCAAGGACCTGCTCGCGGACGAGAAGGAGCGCGCCGAACATCTGATGCTCGTCGACCTCGGCCGCAACGACCTCGGCAAGGTCTGCAAGCCCGGCACCGTGCGCGTCGTCGACTTCTTCGACGTCGAGCGCTACAGCCACGTCATGCACATCGTCTCCACGGTCACCGGGGAACTCCTCGACGACAAGACGGCTTTCGACGCTGTCACCGCCTGTTTCCCCGCGGGGACGCTGTCGGGCGCGCCGAAGGTCCGCGCGATGCAGTTGATCGAGGAGCTGGAGCCGACCCGCAGGGCGCTCTACGGCGGCGTTGTCGGCTATCTCGACTTCGCCGGGGACGCCGACACCGCGATCGCGATCCGCACCGCGCTGATGAAGGACGGCACGGCGTACGTCCAGGCGGGCGGGGGAGTCGTCGCGGACTCGGTGGCCGACTACGAGGACAACGAGTCGCTCAACAAGGCTCGTACGGTGCTTTCCGCCGTCGCGGCGGCGCAGACGATGATCGCGGCGGACGAACTCGATCCGGCGGGTGACAGCACTCGTGTCTGAGGCCGCGTCGGCGAAGAAGGGCAAGCGTCCACTGTGGATCGCCGTGGTGGGCCTGCTGCTGGGCGCGGTCGCGCTGTGGGGTTCCTCGCAGCTCGTGTGGTTCGCGGAGTTCCGCGACGGCGGCGTGCGCGGCACCGTGCTGTACACGGAAACCGGTTCACAGCGTGCGATTGCGCTGATTCCCCTGGCCTTGCTGGCGCTCGCCGGAACGGCGGGGCTGATCGCCACCGGCGGCTGGCCACGCCGGGTGCTCGGCGTGGTACTCGCCGTGTCCGGCCTCGCCGCGGTGTGGATCGGCGTGGCGGGCGGCTCGTTCGGTGGTTTCGCCGACGGACTGCCCGTCGCCCAGATGCTGGGAGCCCGCGGGCTCGCGATCCTCGGGGGAATTCTCGTGACCGCGGGCGGGTTGGCAGCCATCAAGGGCGCGGGCCGGATGCCGCGCCTCGGCGCGAAGTATTCGGCGCCAGGGGCGAAGAAGAAGGCCGCGAAGGATCCGGAGACCGAGCTGTGGGAGGCGCTGTCCGACGGCGAAGATCCCACCGCCACCCGGTGACGACGACGGAATTCGCGGGTTTCGCGGATCTTTCCCGGCAAAGATGACACGGTTGGCATTCGGAGCAACGGACATACCCGGAACCAGGCCGTATCCGTGCGGGGGTTAGCATCGTTTCGGCGGGAAGGGGAAGGTTTTTGTGAGCGACCTTGCGAAGGAATCCGTGAGTACGACGGCCGGTGAGGAACTCCGGTGAGCGTGCTCGAAGACATCGTCGCCGGCGTCCGTGCCGATCTCGCCGAGCGCGAGGCGGCTCTGCCGTTCGACGAATTGAAGAAGCGCGCGACCCAGGTCGCGCCCCCACGTGACGTGCTCGCGGCCCTGCGTGAGTCCGGTATCGGTGTCATCGCCGAGGTGAAGCGGCGCAGCCCGTCCAAGGGCGAGCTGGCCGAGATCCCGGACCCGGCCGCGCTGGCGAAGGACTACGCCGACGGCGGAGCCCGGGTGATCAGTGTGCTGACCGAGCAGCGGCGGTTCGGCGGTTCGCTCGCCGATCTCGACGCGGTCCGCGCGGCGGTCGACATCCCGGTGCTGCGCAAGGACTTCATCGTCAGCCCGTACCAGGTCCACGAGGCGCGGCTGCACGGCGCGGACATGGTCCTGCTGATCGTGGCCGCACTGGAGCAGAACGCCCTGATCGCGTTGCTGGACCGCGTCGAATCCCTCGGGATGACCGCGCTGGTCGAGATCCACAACGCCGAAGAGGCCGACAAGGCGCTCGAAGCCGGCGCGAAGGTGATCGGCGTCAACGCCCGTAACCTGCACACCCTCGAGGTGGATCGGGACGTCTTCTCGCGGCTGGCTCCGGGCTTGCCGATGGACGTCTTCAAGATCGCCGAGTCCGGTGTCCGCGGCCCCGGTGACCTGATGTCCTACGCGGGTCACGGCGCCGACGCCGTCCTCGTGGGCGAAGGGCTCGTCGCTTCGGGAGACCCGAAGGGCGCCCTGGTCAAGCTCGTGACCGCCGGTTCGCACCCCGCTTGCCCGAGGCCTTCTCGATGAGCGTGGAGTACACCGAGACACCGCACGGCGAGCACGACCCGGACGGCCGGGGCTACTACGGCCCGTACGGCGGCCGGTTCATGCCCGAGGCCCTGATCGGCGTCGTCGACGAGGTCGCGGCGGAATACGACAAGGCGAGGACCGACCCGGACTTCGTCAACGAGTTCCGGCGCCTGCTGCGCGAGTACGCCGGCCGTCCGTCGCTGCTCACCGAGGCCAAGCGCTTCGGTGAGCACGCCGGCGGCGCCCGGATCTTCCTCAAGCGCGAGGATCTGAACCACACCGGTTCGCACAAGATCAACAACGTGCTCGGCCAGGCGTTGCTCACCAAGCGGATGGGCAAGAAGCGGGTCATCGCCGAGACCGGGGCCGGACAGCACGGCGTGGCCACCGCCACCGCCTGTGCGCTGCTGGACCTGGAATGCATCGTCTACATGGGCGAGGTCGACACCGAGCGGCAGGCGCTGAACGTCGCCCGCATGAAGCTGCTCGGCGCCGAGGTCGTCCCGGTGAAGACCGGTTCGCGCACGCTCAAGGACGCGATCAACGAGGCGCTGCGCGACTGGGTCACCAACGCCGACACCACGCACTATCTGTTCGGCACGGCGGCGGGCCCGTACCCGTTCCCGATGATGGTGCGGAACTTCCACAAGATCATCGGCGAGGAGGCCCGCGCCCAGATCCTGGAGCAGGCCGGCCGCCTGCCCGACGCCGTCGCGGCCTGCGTCGGCGGCGGGTCGAACGCGATCGGGATCTTCCACGGCTTCATCGACGACGCGTCCGTGCGCCTGGTCGGTCTCGAACCGGGCGGCGAGGGCGTCGAGGGCAACCGCCACGGCGCCACGCTGACCAAGGGCACCCCGGGCAACCTGCACGGCGCGATGACGTACCTGCTGCAGGACGAGGACGGCCAGACCGTCGAGTCGCACTCGATCTCCGCGGGCCTCGACTACCCGGGCGTCGGCCCGGAGCACTCGTGGCTCAAGGACAGCGGCCGCGCCGAGTACCGGCCGGTGACCGACGCGGAGGCGATGGACGCGTTCAAGCTGCTTTCGCGCACCGAAGGCATCATCCCGGCGATCGAGTCGGCGCACGCGCTGGCCGGCGCGCTGGTGCTGGGCCGCGAACTCGGCCCCGAGGGGCTGATCATCGTGAACCTGTCCGGTCGCGGCGACAAGGACATGGACACGGCCGCGAAGTACTTCGGCCTGGTGGAGAACGCATGAGCGCGCTGGACGAGATCTTCGCGAAGACCCGGGCCGAGGGCCGCGGAGCGCTGATCGGGTACCTCCCGGCGGGCTTCCCGACGGTGGACGGGTCCAAGGATCTGCTGGCCGCGGTGGTCGACGGCGGCGCCGACCTGGTCGAGGTGGGCGTGCCCTACTCGGACCCGGTGATGGACGGCCCGACCATCCAGGCCGCGTCGGTGAGCGCGCTCTCCGGCGGCTTCAAGCTCAAGCACCTGTTCGAGGTCGTCGAGTCGGTGTCGGCGCGCGGCGGCAAGGCCGTCGTGATGACGTACTGGAACCCGGTGCACCGCTACGGCGTCGACCGCTTCGCGCGGGACCTCGCCGCCGCGGGCGGGCTCGGGATGATCACCCCGGACCTGATCCCGGACGAGGCCGACGAGTGGATGGCCGCGTCCGAGCAGCATGGTCTGGACCGGATCTTCCTGGTCGCGCCGTCCTCCTCGGAGGAGCGGATCGCGAAGACCGTCGCGGCCGCCTCGGGCTTCGTGTACGCCACCGCCGTGATGGGTGTGACGGGTGCTCGTGACCAGGTCGGCGTGCACGCCGAGGAGCTGGTCGAGCGGACCCGCGCGCATACGGAGCTGCCGATCGGCGTCGGGATCGGCGTCCGGTCCGGCGAGCAGGCGGCGCAGGTCGCCGGGTTCGCGGACGGCGTCATCGTCGGCTCGGCGCTGGTGACGGCCGCGGCGAGCGGGACCGACGCGGTACGCGAGCTTTCGGCCGAACTGGCCGCGGGGGTGCGGAAGACCGTCGCCCCCGCTTGATCGATCGCGCGTGAAGGCCCCCTTCCCTCGGCTCAGCCGAGGGAAGGGGGCCTTCACGCGCTACAGCTCAATGCCGCCACCGCTGTGCTTCGGTGATCTCCTTGGCGCTCGCGTCCGCGAACCGCTCGATCTCCGCCCGCCGCACGTCCACGATCGTCGTCGCCAGCGGAGCGCCGAACGCGGCCGCCAGATCCTTATCGGCCTCGAACGCGGTGACGGCCTCCTCCAGCCGCTGAGGCAGGCGCTCGATCCCGCGGGTGGCGCGTTCCTCCTCGGTCAGGGTTCCGGGGTCGACGTCGAGTGGATCCGGCAATGACGCGTCCTCGTCGACTCCCGCCATCCCGGCGAACAGCAGCGCGGCCGCCAGCAGGTACGGATTCGCGGTCAGGTCGAAGCATTTGACCTCGAGGTTCGCCGCCGACCCGCGGTCGCCCGCGACGCCGCGTATCAGCCGCAGCGGCGTCTCCCGGTTCTCCAGCCCCCAAGCGGTGTACACGCCCGCCCAATGGTGCGGCTCCAGGCGCAGGTAACTGACCACCGACGGCGCCCCGATCGCGAGCAGCGCGGGCAGCCGCTCCAGGATGCCCGCGCTGAACGACTCGGCGACCGAGGTCAGCCCGAAAACCCTTTCCCCACCGGAGAAAAGGTTCCGCGAGCCGTCCCAGACACTCAGATGCACGTGCCCGCCGTTGCCGACGCCCGCGGGCGCGAACTTCGGGGTGAAGGACGCTTTCAGCCCGTGCCGGTGGCTGAGCGCGCGGATCGTCTCCTTCGTCAGCACGGCGACGTCGGCCGCCCGCACCGGATCGGCCGCGGCGACGGACAGTTCGAACTGGCCGTCGGCGTACTCGGGATGGATCTGCTCCACGCCGACACCCTGTTGGTCCAATGTGGACACCAGGGTGCGGAGGTAGTCCGCGCGCTCGGAGAGCCTCGCGTAGCCATACGCCGGGCCCGCCGTGGCCGACGTCGCGTCGTCCGGGGCGTCGGCGCTGGTGATCACCCATTCGATTTCGAAGCTCATCCGCATCCGGTGACCGCGTGCGGCGAGCCGGTCTGCCGCCGTCGCCAGCAGGGCGCGCGCGTCCTGCGGATGTGGCTCGCCCTCCTGGTCGAGTTTCGTCACCGGCGCCCAGGCCCAGCCGGGCTGCCCGGCGAGCACGGTCAGCGCGTCGAGATCCGGGTGCAGCCGCAGGTCACCGACCGGCCCGAGGGAATGCTCGCCGCCGGTGATGACGTCGTCGAAGCCGAAGAAGTCGAAGGAATTCGAAGCGCCGACACCCCACGCGGCCGCCGACGGCAGCTTCCGCAGCGGCACCGCCTTAACCCGCGCTATCCCGGCGTTGTCCACGAAGGTCAGCGCCACGAGTTCGACACCCCGTGCCCGGAGGTCCCCGGTGAGGGCGGTCGCGCGGGCCGTCAGTGCTTCCCGGTTCACCATGGTTCCTCATCCTGGCCTGTTCTCCAGCCCCTTGCCACGCCCGGATCCGGCCATAGGGTGAGGCCGCAGTCGTCGATCACGAGAAGGGACGCGCTCATGCCGGGAACCCCGATCCTGCCGTTCGTGGCCCGGACGCGGCTGGTGGACCACCACTGCCACGGCGTCGTCACCGGTGATCTCGGCCGGATCGAGTTCGAGCAGATGCTCACCGAGGCCGACACCGTCTCGTCACTGGGCACGACCCTGTTCGACTCGCTGATCGGGCTCGCGGTCCGGGCCCGCTGCGCGCCCGTGCTCGACCTGCCGCCGCACGTCCCCGCCGAGGTCTATCTGGCCCGCCGCGCCGAACTGGGCGCCACGGAGGTCAACGCGCGGTTCCTGCGCGCCACCGGCACGGCCGAATTCCTGCTCGACGGCGGTTTCCTGCCGGACACGCTGACCACGACCGAGCAGTTCGCGGCCCTGTCCGGCGCCCGCGCGCGGGATATCGTCCGGCTCGAACAGGTCGCCGAAACGGTGATCGGCTCGACCACCGCGGCCGGGTTCATCGAGGCCTTCACCGGGGAACTGGCGAAACGCGCCACGACGGCCGTCGGGTTCAAATCCATCGCCGCCTACCGGGTCGGCCTCGAACTGGCGGGAGAACGGCCGACGGACACCGAAGTCACCGAAGCGGCGGGCCGCTGGCTCGCGCGGATCGAGGCGGGCGAACCGGTCCGGCTCGCGGACGAGGTGCTGCACCGGTTCCTGATCTGGACCGGGATCGATCTGGCCCTGCCGATCCAGTTCCACGTCGGCTTCGGCGATTCCGACGTCGACCTGCATCGCTGCGATCCACTGCTGCTCACCGGGCTGCTGCGGGCCACCCGGTCACACGGGGTGCCGATCATGCTGCTGCACAACTATCCCTTCCACCGGAACGCCGCGTATCTGGCGCAGGTCTTCGAGCACGTATTCGTCGACGTGGGACTCGCGACGCACAACGCCGGTCATCGTGCGCCCGCGATCATCGCGGAGACAATGGAGATCGTGCCGTTCGGGAAGCTGCTGTTCTCCACGGACGCGTTCGGGCTGGCCGAGCTGTACCACCTCGGCACCGTGCTGTTCCGGCAAGGACTGTCCGACTTCCTGTCCGCCGGTTTGACCGCCGACGTACTGTCCGAAGTGGACGCGCATCGGATAGCGGCGCTGGTGGGGCACCGCAACGCCGAACGGGTGTACGGGCTGGAGGGGTCATGACGGAGCTGGACGAACTGCACGACCGGTGGGAGGCCGCGGTCGAAGCGGAGCTGCCTTCCGCGATCGAACTGAGGCACCGCGTACACGCCGATCCCCGGTCGTCGGGGGACGAGGAGGACACCGCGCGGGTCGTCATCGAGGCGCTGGGCGTCGACGACGGGGTCCGGGTCGCCAAAACCGGGCGCGCCGTCCTGCTCCCCGGCGCCGGGCCGGGACCGGCCGTGGCGCTGCGTACCGAACTGGACGCGCTGCCGGTCACCGAGCGCACCGGGATCCCGTGGGCTTCGGAGTCATCGCTGATGCACGCGTGCGGACACGACGTGCACATGGCCGCGCTCGTCGCGACCTGCCGCGCGGCCGCCGTCGTCGGGGTGCCGCGGCCGCTCGTCGCGCTCCTGCAGCCACGTGAGGAGACGTCGCCGTCCGGCGCGCTGGACATCGTCGAGTCCGGCGTGCTCACCGAGTACGGCGTCGAGTCGGTCATCGGCGCGCACGTCCAGCCCCGGCTCGCGGCGGGTGTGGTGTCGGCGGTGCCGGGACCGGTCAACGCCTCCACCGACGAGTTCGACGTCGTCGTCCGCGGCCAGGGCGGGCACGCCGGGTACCCGCACCTGCTGCGCGACCCGATCCTCGCGCTCAGCCAGATCGTGGTGAGCCTGCAGCAGCTCGCGAGCCGCCGGGTCGACCCGGTGTTCGGCGCGGTCTGCTCGGTCGGCCGGATCGAGGCCGGGACCACGGCGAACGTCGTGCCGAACGAGGCCCGCCTGTCGGGCTCGCTGCGGCTGATGCGCGTCGAGGACCGCGACCTCGCGCTGGAGGGGCTCGCCGAGATCGTCCACGGCACCGCGAAGGCGCACGGCTGCCGGGCGGAACTGGAGATCAGCCCGTGCGAACCGGTGCTGCACAACGACGCCGGGCTCACCCAGCGCGCGCACCGGCGGCTCGTCCGGACAGGGGCGCGCGTCGACACCGATTTCCGGTCGTTCGGTGCCGACGACTTCGCGCACTACTGCGGGATGACGCGCGGGCTGATGATGTTCGTCGGCCTCGGCGACACGGCGGGCGCGCCGAGCCTGCACGACGAGCGGTTCCTGCCGCCCGACGCCGCCGTCGGGCAGGTCGCGTCGGCGCTGATCGCGGGCTATTTGGCCGCCGTCGAGGGCTGACGCCCCCAAGAAGTGGATGAAGCGCTACGGTGGCCGACGTGAATACCGCCTCGGCAGCGTTCCTCGCGACCATCCCTAGTCCCGACCAGGGCGTCTGGCATATCGGGCCGATCCCGATCCGGGCCTACGCGCTGTGCATCATCGCCGGCATCATCGTGGCGATCTGGCTGGGCGAGCGGCGCTGGGTGAACCGCGGCGGCACGAAGGGCACGGTCATCGACGTCGCGGTCTTCGCGGTGCCGTTCGGCCTGGTCGGCGGCCGGTTGTACCACGTCATCACCGACAACCAGCTGTACTTCGGCGAGGGCAAGAACCCGCTCAACGCGCTGAAGATCTGGGACGGCGGCCTCGGGATCTGGGGCGCCATCGCGCTCGGCGCCGTCGGCGCGCTGATCGCCTGCCGCCGCCGGGGTATCCCGCTGCCCGCGATGGCGGACGCGCTCGCGCCGGGGATCGTGATCGCGCAGGCGATCGGACGGCTCGGCAACTACTTCAACCAGGAGCTCTACGGCGCGCACACCGATCTGCCGTGGGGTCTGGAGATCTACCAGCGCTACAACCCGACCAACCCGGACGACTTCCTGAACGGTGTCGCGCTCGGGCACGTCCCGCTGCCGGACAGCCCGGTGCACCCGACGTTCCTCTACGAGCTGATCTGGAACCTCGGTGTCGCGCTGCTGGTCATCTGGGCGGACAAGAAGTTCCGCCTCGGCCACGGCCGCGTGTTCGCGCTGTACGTCGCCGGGTACACCGCGGGCCGGTTCTGGATCGAGATGATGCGGACCGACACCGCGAACCACATCCTCGGCCTGCGGGTCAACGTGTGGACCTCGATCCTGCTGTTCGCCGCGGCGATCGCGTACTTCGTCCTGGCCGCCAAGCGGGGGCCGAGGGAAGCGCCGGAAACGCTGTGGAGCAAGGACGTGCCACGCGAGGACGAGCCCGCTTCCGCCGAGGGCGCCTCCGAGACCGCCGGGGACGCGCCCAAGGACGAGACGCACGCGGACGTCGCCGCGGCTCCGGACACCGTCCGGGACTCCGCCGCCGACAAAGCGACCGAGGACCCGAAGCCCGAGGCCGAAAAGTAGCGCTCTTTCAGTACGTGAAGGCCCCCTTCATTGCGCTAGACGCAATGAAGGGGGCCTTCACGTACTTCCACCCTCCCGTCGCATCGGGGACTCGCCGCGGTGAGTTGCGTGTCCAGACGGACGACACGTGTGATCAGGTGGACGGCACGCGCCAGGACCTGGCTACGGCCCGTGTCGTCGGTCCCATCACGCGTGTCGTCCGTCTGATCACACGTGTCGTCCACGCAGTCACGTGAAAGCGCCGCCCCTCAGGGAGAGACCAGGCCCCGCCCCGTCACCAAAGGCAGGTCCAGCGCCGTCAGCAGCCCCGGCGGGGCCGCCACCACCGCCGGGATCGCGTTCACCAGCCGCATCGCGGTCGCCTTCAGCCCGGCCGTGTTGTGGTCGCCATCGGTCCCGACCAGCCGCAGGTCCAGCACGTACTCGGGCTCGCCGGTCACCTGGACGCGGTAGCAGCCCTGCCCGGTCGGCTGCGGCCAATCCGGCCCGAGGTCGCCGCGCAGCCGCGTGATGTGCTCCAGCACGCACACCGCTCGCCCGCCGCGCATTCCGCGCACCTCGAACCGCAGCGCCGCCGCCGTGCCCTCCTTGATGGTTCCCGAGGCGATCTCGAACGTCTCCGGCGCCGGAAGCCGTTCGTAGACCTCCTCGACGGCGTCGAGTTCGACGTCCAGCCCGGCCGCGAGCTGCCGCACGACGCTGCCCCAAGCCAGCGACAGCACGCCAGGCTGCAGCAGCAGCGGCAGGTCGTCCATCTCGCGGCCGAAGCCCATGATGTCGAACAGCACTTTGCCGTTGTCGTACGTCGAATAGTCGAGGATCTCCAGGCAGCGCACCTCGTCGATCCGTTCGCAGACGCCGGTGAGCACCAGCGGCAGCCAGTCGTTGGCGAAGCCGGGGTCGACACCGTTGACCCACAGCGAAGCGCCGCCTTCGCGGGCCGCCTCGCGGATCGGCTCGATCATCTCCGGCGGGACGACACCTTCGGGGTACTGGAGGAACACCGGGCTGCTGGACACCACGTTGATCCCCGCGCGCAGGAAGCGTTTCAGGTCCTCGACGGCCTCGACGAGCCTGTCGTCGGCCATCGCCGTGTAGAGCACGCAATCCGGCTTCAGCGCGATGAGCGCGTCCGCGTCGGTGGTGGCCGCGACCCCGAGCGGGCGCCCGAGCCCGGCCAGTTCCCCGGCGTCCACACCCGCCTTGGCCTCGCTCGACACCCAGACCCCGGCGAGTTCGAGATCGGGCCTCGCGGCTATCCCGGCCAGCGCGTGGCGGCCGACGTTCCCGGTACTCCATTGGACCACGCGCACGGCCAACAGCCTCCTACAGATCGGGCAGGCCCAGCTCCAGGTTCGGGGCCTGCAGTCCACCGTCGACTTCGATGATCTTGCCGGTGACGTACCGGCCCGCGCCCGACGCGAGGAACACGACGGTGGCCGCGATGTCCTCGGCCTCGCCGATCCGGCGCAGGGGAGTGGCGGCCTCCATCCGGCCGCGCAGCTCGTCGTTGCCCACCACCACTTCGAGCGCGGAGGTCGCCACCGAGCCGACCGAGATCGCGTTCACGCGCACCTTCGGCGCGAGGTCGGCCGCGGCGAGCCGGGTGTAGTGCGCCAGAGCGGCCTTCGCCGTCCCGTACGCGGCGAAACCACGGCCGGTCACGCGGCCCATGACCGACGAGATGTTGACGACCGAGCCGCCCGACTCCAGTAAGGACGGTGCCGCCGCCACGGTCAGCGCGTGCGCGGTGGACACGTTGAAGCGGAAGGCTTCTTCGAGGAAGCCCGCGGTGGTTTCCAGCAGCGGCCGTGGATACGTGCCGCCGACGTTGTTGACGACCAGGTCCAGGCGCCCGAACTCCGCCGTCGCGATCCGCGCCAGCTCGCCGGCGGCGGCCGGGTCGCTCAGGTCGGCGGGCACCACGTGGGCGCGCCGTCCGGTGGCGGCGACCAGGGCGGCCACATCCCCGAGCTGGGTTTCGGTACGGGAGGAGATCACCACGTCGGCACCGGCCTCGGCGAGCGCCACGGCGGTCGCCGCGCCGATCCCGCGTCCGGCGCCGGTGACCACGGCGACCTGGTCGGTGAGCCGGAAGCGGTCCAGGATCATGGCCGGAACTGTAACACGTTCTACTTCCGGTGTCCTCGGCTCGCGCAGGGCGGCGGGAGTGACTAGGGTCGCCTCACCGTGTCTCGTGACATCCCGGAACAGGACATATACTTAGCGGTACGAACTACTGTGACCTCATCAGGAACTGTGTCGTTCCGGGCATCCAGATCGTTACCCATCGGCGGGCTTTCGCGCCCGCCGAACTGATGCCGACGTGTTTCACAGGTGTTAAAGTCTCGCTAACGAACGGGCCATTGTCGTCCCGTGCGCATCCCCCGGCCGGTCCGCCCGGCCGCTGAGCACAGACGACGAAGGAGGTCCCTTCATGATCTTCTCCGCCATTCCAGGCAAACAGGGTCTCTACGATCCCGAATCCGAACAGGACTCCTGCGGTGTGGCCATGGTGGCCGACGTCCGCGGGCGGCGCTCGCACGGCATCGTCACCGACGGCCTGTCCGCGCTGACGAACCTCGACCACCGCGGCGCCGCCGGCGCGGAGCCGACCAGTGGCGACGGTGCGGGCATCCTGCTGCAGCTGCCGGACGAGCTGCTGCGGGCGGAAGTGGACTTCCCCCTGCCCGAGGCGGACGCCGACGGTCACCAGACCTACGCGACCGGGATCGGTTTCCTGCCCTCGGACATCGAGGAGCGGAACAAGGCCATCGCCCTGATCGAGCGGATCGCCACGGAAGAGGGCCTCGCCGTCCTCGGCTGGCGTGAGGTACCGGTCGACGCGGACCGCGCCGACATCGGCCCGACGGCGCGTTCGGTGATGCCGCATTTCGCGATGCTGTTCGTCGCGGGCGCCGAGACCGACGGGCGATGTCCCGCCGGGCTCGAACTGGACCGGCTGGCCTTCTGCCTCCGCAAGCGCGTCGAGAACGAGAGTGTGACCGCGGGCTGCGGCACCTACTTCCCGTCGCTGTCCTCGCGGACCATCGTCTACAAGGGAATGCTGACCCCCGAGCAGCTCCCGCTCTTCTTCGCCGACCTGACCGACACCCGGCTCACCAGCGCCATCGCGCTCGTGCACTCCCGCTTCTCCACCAACACCTTCCCGTCGTGGCCGCTGGCGCATCCGTTCCGGTTCGTCGCGCACAACGGCGAGATCAACACCATCCGGGGAAACCGCAACCGTATGCGCGCCCGTGAGGCGCTGCTCGAATCGGACCTCATCCCCGGCGACCTCACCCGGCTGTACCCGATCTGCTCGGCCGACGCGTCGGACTCCGCCTCCTTCGACGAGGTGCTGGAGCTGCTGCACCTCGGCGGGCGGTCGCTGCCGCACGCGGTGCTGATGATGATCCCCGAAGCGTGGGAGAACCACGCCGGGATGAACGCACAACGTCGTGCGTTCTACCAGTTCCACGCCAGCCTCATGGAGCCGTGGGACGGCCCGGCCTGTGTCACCTTCACCGACGGCACGCTCGTCGGCGCGGTGCTGGACCGCAACGGCCTGCGGCCCGCCCGATGGTGGCGCACCGCGGACGACCGCGTCGTGCTGGCCAGTGAGGCGGGCGTCCTCGACGTCGCCCCCGCGGACGTCGTGGCCAAGGGCCGCCTCAAGCCCGGCCGGATGTTCCTGGTGGACACCGAGGCGGGCCGGATCGTCGACGACGAAGAGGTCAAGTCGGCGCTGGCCAAGGAACTCCCGTACGAGGGCTGGCTGCACGCCGGCCTCCTGCAGATCGCCGACCTCCCGGACCGCGACCACATCGTGCAGAGCCACGACTCCGTGCTGCGGCGCCAGCTTTCCTTCGGCTACACCGAAGAAGAGCTGAAGATCCTCCTCGCGCCGATGGCGGTCAAGGCGGCCGAGCCGATCGGTTCGATGGGCTCCGACACCCCGCCCGCCGTGCTGTCGCAGCGTTCGCGGCTGCTCTACGACTACTTCAAGCAGAACTTCGCGCAGGTCACCAACCCGCCACTGGACGCGATCCGCGAAGAGCTCGTCACCTCGATGAGCCGGATCATGGGCCCCGAGCGGAACCTGCTCGCCCCCGGCCCGGCCTCCTGCCGCCACGTGCAGCTGCCGTACCCGGTGATCGACAACGACGAACTCGCCAAGCTGATCCACATCAACGACGACGGCGACCTTCCCGGCTTCGCGTGCAGTGTCCTTTCCGGACTGTACGAAGTGGACGGTGGCGCCGAAGCGCTGGCGTCCGCGATCGAGCGGGTCCGGCGCGAGGCCTCCGAGGCGATCGCGGCGGGCGCGCGCACCCTCGTGCTGTCCGATCGCGACTCCGACCACCGTATGGCGCCGATCCCGTCGCTGCTGCTGGTGTCCGCGGTGCACCACCATCTGGTGCGCACCAAGGAGCGGCTCCGCGTCGCGCTGGTCGTCGAGACCGGTGACGCCCGCGAGGTCCACCACATCGCGCTGCTGCTCGGCTACGGCGCCGCGGCGGTGAACCCGTACCTGGCCTTCGAGACCATCGAGGACATGATCTCGACCGGTGCGGTGACCGGTATCGAACCCGCCGCGGCCGTCCGCAACTACGTCAAGGCGCTCGTGAAGGGCGTCCTGAAGATCATGTCGAAGATGGGCATCTCGACCGTCGGCGCGTACACCGCGGCGCAGGTCTTCGAATCCTTCGGCTTGGCACAGGACCTGCTCGACGAGTACTTCACCGGGACGTCGTCGAAACTCGGCGGCGTCGGGCTGACCGTGCTCGCCGAAGAGGTCGCCACGCGGCACCGCCGGGCGTACCCGGACAACCCGACCGATCGAGTCCACCGTGGACTCGAAACCGGCGGCGAGTACGCGTACCGCCGCGAGGGCGAACTGCACCTGTTCACCCCCGAGACCGTCTTCCTGTTGCAGCACGCGACGAAGACCGGCAGGGAAGAGGTGTACAAGAAGTACTCCGACGAGGTGCACCGCCTGTACCGCCAGGGCGGCGCGCTGCGCGGGCTGTTCTCCTTCCGCGAGGGTGCCCGCGAGCCCGTCCCGCTGGACGAGGTCGAGCCCGTCGAGGCGATCTTCAAGCGCTTCAACACCGGCGCGATGTCCTACGGTTCGATTTCGGCCGAGGCGCACGAAACGCTCGCCATCGCGATGAACCGCATCGGCGGCCGGTCGAACACCGGTGAGGGCGGGGAAGATCCCGAGCGGCTCTACGACCCGGCGCGCCGCAGCGCGATCAAGCAGGTCGCGAGCGGCCGGTTCGGTGTCACGAGCGAGTACCTGGTCAACGCCGACGACATCCAGATCAAGATGGCGCAGGGCGCGAAACCGGGCGAGGGCGGGCAGCTGCCGCCGAACAAGGTGTACCCGTGGATCGCGCGCACGCGGCACTCGACGCCGGGCGTCGGGCTCATCTCGCCGCCGCCGCACCACGACATCTACTCGATCGAGGATCTGGCCCAGCTGATCCACGACCTCAAGAACGCCAACGAGAACGCCCGTATCCACGTGAAGCTGGTGTCCTCGCTCGGGGTCGGCACGGTCGCGGCCGGTGTGTCCAAGGCGCACGCCGACGTCGTGCTGATCTCCGGCCACGACGGCGGCACCGGCGCCTCCCCGATGAACTCGCTCAAGCACGCGGGCACGCCGTGGGAGATCGGCCTCGCCGAAACACAGCAGACGTTGCTGCTCAACGGTTTGCGCGACCGGATCACCGTGCAGGTCGACGGCGCGATGAAAACCGGCAAGGACGTCGTCATCGCCGCGCTGCTCGGCGCGGAGGAGTACGGCTTCGCGACGGCGCCGCTGATCGTCGAAGGCTGCGTCATGATGCGCGTCTGCCACCTCGACACCTGCCCGGTCGGCGTCGCGACCCAGAGCCCGGATCTGCGCAAGCGGTACACCGGGCAGGCCGACCACGTCGTGAACTACTTCCGGTTCGTCGCCGAAGAGGTCCGGGAAACGTTGGCGGCGCTCGGTTTCCGCACCCTCGACGAGGCCATCGGGCACGCGGAGGTGCTGAACACCGACGAGGCGATCGAGCACTGGAAGGCCTCCGGTCTCGACCTCGCGCCGATCTTCGAGATGCCGGCCGACACTCCGTACGGCGGGGCGAAACGGCGCACGCGGTCGCAGGACCACGGCCTGGAGCACGCGCTCGACCGGACGCTGATCCAGCTCGCCGAGGCGGCGCTGGAGGACGCGCATCCGGTGCGGCTGGAACTGCCGGTGCGGAACGTGAACCGGACCGTCGGCACGCTGCTCGGCTCCGAGATCACCCGTCGCTACGGCGGTGAGGGGCTGCCCGAGGACACGATCCACGTGCTGCTGACCGGTTCCGCCGGACAGTCGCTCGGGGCGTTCCTGCCGCGCGGCATCACGCTCGACATGGTCGGCGACGCGAACGACTACGTCGGCAAGGGCCTTTCGGGCGGGCGGATCATCGTGCGCCCGCATCCGGACGCGAAGTTCGCCGCGGAGGGCCAGACCATCGCCGGGAACACCCTCGCGTACGGCGCCACCGGTGGCGAGATGTTCCTGCGCGGCCAGGTCGGCGAACGGTTCTGCGTGCGCAACTCCGGCGCGGTGGTCGTCGCCGAGGGCGTCGGCGACCACGCCTTCGAGTACATGACCGGCGGACAGGCCGTGGTGCTCGGCCCGACCGGGCGCAACCTCGCGGCGGGCATGTCCGGCGGCGAGGCGTACGTACTCGATCTCGACCGCGGCAAGGTCAACGAGGAGATGGTGAACCTCCTGGCACCGTCGTCCGACGACCTCGCCTGGCTCAAGAAGACCGTGCAGAAGCACTACGACCTCACACGTTCGGCCGTGGCCGCGTCGCTGCTCGGCGACTGGCCGCGTCGCTCGGCGGCGTTCACCAAGGTGATGCCCCGCGACTACCAGCGTGTCCTTGACGCGGCGAAGGCGGCGCGTGCCGCGGGCCGCGACGTCGACGAAGCGATCATGGAGGCCGCTCGTGGCTGATCCGACGGGTTTCCTGAAGTACGACCGTGAAGAGCCGAAGAAGAAGTCCAAAGAGGACCGTCTCGCCACCTGGGGCGAGGTCTACGCCGACGTGGAACCCGGCGAGCGCAACGAACAGGTGCGCAAGCAGGCTTCGCGGTGCATGGACTGCGGCATCCCGTTCTGCCACTCCGGTGGTTCCGGCTGCCCGCTGGGCAACCTGATCCCGGAGTGGAACGACCTGGTGCGCCGCGGCGACTGGGCCGCGGCGAGCGACCGGCTGCACGCGACCAACAACTTCCCCGAGTTCACCGGGAAGCTGTGCCCCGCGCCGTGCGAGGCGGGCTGCGTCCTGTCGATCTCGCCGCTTTCCGGCGGTCCGGTGTCGATCAAGCGGGTCGAGCAGACGATCGCGGACCAGTCCTGGGAAGCCGGTTACGTGCAGCCGCAGGTCTCGGCGGTTTCGTCGGGGCAGCGGGTCGCGGTCGTCGGCTCCGGCCCGGCCGGGCTCGCCGCCGCGCAGCAGCTGACCCGCGCCGGCCACGAGGTGACCGTCTTCGAACGGGACGACCGGCTCGGCGGCCTGCTGCGGTACGGCATCCCCGAGTTCAAGATGGAGAAGAAGGTCCTCGACCGGAGGCTCGCGCAGCTCCGCAAGGAGGGCACGAAGTTCGTCACCGGCTGCGAGGTCGGCGTCGACCTGACCGTCGAGGAACTGCGGGCGGAGTACGACGCGGTGGTCCTCGCCGTGGGCGCGCTGCGCGGCCGCGACGACAACACCACGCCCGGCCGTGAGCTGGCCGGGATCCACCTGGCGATGGAACATCTGGTCCCGGCCAACAAGTACGTCGAGGGCGACGGCCCGTCGCCGGTCGACGCGGCGGGCAAGCACGTCGTCATCATCGGCGGCGGTGACACCGGAGCCGACTCCTACGGCACCGCGACCCGGCAGGGCGCGCTTTCGGTGACCCAGCTGGACCAGTACCCGACGCCACCGTCCACAAGGGACGACGAACGCTCGCCGTGGCCGACCTGGCCGTACATCCTGCGCACCTATCCGGCGCACGAGGAGGCGGGCGAGCGCAAGTTCGCCGTCGCGGTCACCCGGTTCATCGGTGACGACGAGGGCAACGTGCGCGCCGTGGAGCTCCGTCAGGTCCGCGTGGTCAAGGATCCCGAGACCGGCAAGCGCGTGGTGACCCCGATCAACGACGAGGTCGAGGAACTGCCCGCCGACCTCGTGCTGCTCGCGATCGGGTTCGAGGGTGTGGAGCATATGCCGCTGCTGGACGGGCTCGGCCTCTCGCTGACCAAACGCGGCACGCTCTCGTGCGGGGCGGACTGGCAGACCTCCTCGCCCGGCGTGTTCGTCTGTGGCGACGCGCACCGCGGTGCCTCGCTGGTGGTGTGGGCGATCGCCGAGGGACGCTCGGTGGCGAGCGCGGTGGACGCCTACCTCACCGGCGCTTCGGACCTGCCCTCTCCCGTGCACCCGACGGCGTTGCCGCTCGCGGTGGTTTGAGCCCGCTGGAGATGTCAGGAAAGGGTCGTTCAAGACGTTTTTCGTCCTGAACGACCCTTTCCTGACACTCGGGGTGGACGAACGGCAGGGGGAGACCCCCACCCAAGGCGGAGGTCCGGGATCAGGCCGTGGTCCGACGCGGTAGGGCGGCCGCCCGCGCCAAGCTCTGCCGCATGAGAAAAACGTTGGCGATACTGGCTTTCCTGCCCTTGGCCGTAGCCGTGCCGGCGACCGCCGAGGCGGCTCCGTCACTACGGTGGACGTCTCCCTGCCCGGACTACGGCATGACACCGTCACCGACCGAGGGCCTCGAATGCGCGAAACTCGGCGTGCCGCTGGACTACGCCGATCCCGGCGGCAGGACCATCGAGCTCACCATCTCCCGCAAGGCGAGTAAGTCGCCGAAGCGGCGTGGCGTGCTGCTGATGAACCCCGGCGGCCCCGGGAGCCCCGGCCTGGCGATGCCCGCGCAACTCGCGCAGCGACAGGGGCAGTCCGGCCTGCTCGACAGTTACGACGTCATCGGATTCGACCCGCGAGGGACCACCTACAGCACGCCGGTGACCTGTGACCTGACCGAGGAACAGCGGTTCATCCTCGTCGGCCCGTACGCGGAGGGCCCGCGTGACGTCGCCGAGAAGGCGGCGAAGTCCCGCGCGGTGGCGAGACAATGCGCTGAGTCGAAGACCGCGGATCTCCTGCCGCAGATGACCACCGCCAACACCGCGCGCGACCTGGACCGGATCCGCGAGGCGCTGGGGGAGCGGAAGATCTCGTATTACGGCGTCTCGTACGGGAGCTACCTGGGCGCGGCGTATTCGTCGATGTTCCCCGCGCGCACGGACCGGATCGTGCTGGACAGTCTGCTCGGTCCCGACGGTCTGGACGTCCGGGCGCACCAACGCTTCGCGGAGGGCTTCGACGACCGGTTCGGCGACTTCACGGCCTGGGCGGCGGCGCGGGACGACGTCTACCACCTCGGGCGGACGCAGGCCGAGGTGACGGCGAAGTTCTTCGAGCTGGTCGAAAAGCGCCCGGGAATCCGAAGCGATACCTGGGGAGCGCTGTACGACGACGCGAACTTCCCCGGTCTAGCCGAGCGATGGTCCGCTCCGGCGGCCAAGGCACAGGGCGGACCACTCGACGGCGACAATCACGCCGCGCTCCAGCTCCAAGTGCTCTGCAACGACTCCGACTGGCCGGAAAGCGTCCGCTACTACCAAAAGGCGGTCGAGCGCGCCCGGGTGACGCATCCGATGTTCGGGCCGGCGGCCGCGAACATCACCCCGTGCGCGTTCTGGCCGGTCGAGCGCCGCGAACCGCCCGTGCGGATCCACGACCGCGGACCGTCGAACATCCTGCTGGTGCAGAACCTTCGCGACCCGGCGACGCCGCTGTCCGGTGCGCGGGACCTGCGTTCGGCGCTGGGCGGTCGGGCGAAGTTCGTCACCGTGGACGCCGGCGGGCACGGCGTCTTCACCAAGGAGAACGCCTGCGGCAACGATTTCGTGGTCCGGTACCTGCGGGACGGCGTCCTCCCGGCCGCCGATTCCCACTGCCCGGCTTGATCAGGAGAACAGGAAGACGATCAAACCGATCCAGCCGAGGCCGCCGACCAGGATCCCCAGCACGATCCCGGCGGCGGCTTCGGCGAAGGTGTCTTCGCCCAGCTTGACGCGCGCCCAGCACACCCAGGCCACCAGCAGACCGCCGAGCAGCATCACCGGCCCGAAGGTGAATACCAGCACGGTGACCGCGGCGGATTCGGGCGACGTGTGCGGCGAAATCCTGAAGCCGGATCCCCGCTCGCTCGACCATCCCACGGCGAGAGTCACGAGCGCCGATCCGGCCAGCGCCAGAAGTGACGGCCAGGTCAGGCCACCGTTGTCGCCGAAGACAATCGTGATCGGGGCCAGGAGTATCCAGGCGATCGGAGCCACCAGATGCGTGCCGAGCCGGGCGAAGCCGTTCACGGAGATCCCCACGAACAAGGCTAACTCGCCCGGTTTCGCCGTAGCTGGGCCGAACGGCCCATATGCCGCCCCGGATGCGGCCGAACGGCCGCTTGTACGTCCGGTAGCAGGACAAATACTTTCGAAATGTCGTGCAAGTCATACGGCAATTCACCGGTGGCGAAAGGTGGTACGCCATGAAGAGGACGGCTTCCCGGACGGGGATCCTGGCGGCGCTCGTGGGGCTGGCGGTGACGGGGCTGACAGCCGTCGCGAGTCCCGCGCACGCCGGGCCGGTCCAGCATCAGACGGCGGCCGACGCGCAGGCGGTCGCGGCCTACTGGACCCCGGAGCGGATGCGGTCGGCGGTGCCGATCGAACAGCTGGTCCAGGCGCCCGCCTTCACTCCGAAGGATGTCGCGAAGGGTACGAGCTCGATCATCCAGAGCATCCCCAACGGCGGGGGCGCGTGGACCGGCGCGGGCAAGGTCGTGCAGACCGCGGGCCGGGTGTTCTTCAGCATGGGCGGGCGGAACGCGTCGTGCTCCGGTGACGCGGTCACCAGCACGAACGGCAGTGTCGTGATCACCGCCGGGCACTGCGTGAAGTACCAGGGCGCCTGGCACACCAACTGGACCTTCGCTCCCGGCTACAACAACGGCAACACGCCCTACGGCACCTGGGCCGCGAAGAGCACGCTGACCACTCCGCAGTGGGAAGCGAGCGAGGACATGAACTACGACATCGGCGCGGCCGTGGTCAACCCGCTCAACGGGCAGAAGCTGACCGACGTCGTCGGCGCGCAGGGGATCGCCTTCAACCAGGCGCGCAACCAGTCGATGTACACGTTCGGGTATCCGGCGGCCGCCCCGTACGACGGCACGAAGCTGATCTACTGCAGCGGGAGCACGTTCACCGACTTCCTGCTCACCAAGGACCACGGGATGAACTGCAACATGACCGGCGGTTCGAGCGGCGGCCCGTGGTTCCTCAACTTCAGCGAGGCGACCGGTGCGGGCATCCAGGCCTCGGTGAACAGCTTCGGCTACAACTTCCTGCCCGGCTACATGTTCGGCCCGTATTTCGGCACGGACGCGCAGAACCTCTACAACAAGGCCCAGGCCGCCTGATCCCCACCGCCGCCCGTCCACTTTCTGGGAGCTTCGTCCCGGTGGGCGGGCGGCTTTCGGCGCGGCATATCCTGGTGCCTGTGAACTGGACAGTGGACGTTCCCGTCGACACGCTCCCCGAACTGCCACCTCTGCCACCCGAGCTGCGTGACCGGCTCGACGACGCGCTCGCCCGGCCCGCCGCACAGCAGCCCGAGTGGCCGGACGCCGAGCTGACGAAACGCGTCCGCGGCGTGCTGGAGAGCGTGCCGCCGATCACCGTCCCCGCCGAGATCGACCGTCTTTCGGACCGCCTCGCCATGGTCGCCCGCGGCGAGGCGTTCCTGCTGCAGGGCGGCGACTGCGCGGAGACGTTCGAGTCGAACACCGAGCCGCATATCCGCGCCAACCTGCGCACCCTGCTGCAGATGGCCGTCGTCCTCACCTACGGCGCGAGCCTGCCGGTGGTGAAGGTCGGCCGGATCGCGGGCCAGTACGCGAAGCCGCGTTCGGCGTCCACCGACGCGCTCGGCCTGCCGGTGTACCGCGGCGACATCATCAACTCGCTCGTCGCCAAGCCCGAACTGCGCGTGCCCGACCCCGGCCGGATGATCCGCGCCTACGCGAACGCGGGCGCCGCGATGAACCTCGTCCGCGCGCTCACCGGCGCCGGCATGGCGGACCTGCACCAGGTGCACGACTGGAACAAGGACTTCGTGAAGTCCTCGCCCGCCAGCGAGCGCTACGAGGCGCTGGCCTCGGAGATCGACCGCGGCCTGCGGTTCATGTCTGCCTGCGGCGTCACCGACACCTCGCTCCAGTCCACCGAGATCTTCGCCAGCCACGAGGCGCTGCTGCTGGACTACGAGCGCTCCATGCTGCGGATGGACCGCGCGGACGCGGCGAACCCCAAGCTGTACAACCTGTCCTCGCACTTCCTGTGGGTGGGCGAGCGGACCCGGCAGCTCGACGGCGCGCACATCGCCTTCGCCGAACTGCTGGCCAACCCGATCGGCCTCAAGATCGGCCCGACGACCACGCCCGAGCAGGCCGTCGAGTACGTCCGGCGGCTCGACCCGCGCAACGAGCCCGGCCGCCTGACGCTGATCGCCCGGATGGGCAACGGCAAGGTGCGCGAGGTGCTGCCCGCGATCGTCGAGAAGGTCGAGGCGTCCGGGCACAAGGTCATCTGGCAGTGCGACCCGATGCACGGCAACACGCACGAGTCGTCGACGGGCTACAAGACCCGGCACTTCGACCGGATCGTGGACGAGGTGCAGGGCTTCTTCGAGGTGCACCGCAAGCTCGGCACCTACCCTGGCGGTATCCACGTCGAGCTGACCGGCGAAGACGTCACCGAATGCCTCGGCGGCGCGCAGGAGATCTCGGACCTGGACCTTTCGGGCCGGTACGAGACCGCGTGCGACCCGCGGCTGAACACTCAGCAGTCGCTGGAGCTGGCGTTCCTGGTCGCGGAGATGCTGCGCGGCTGACCGGCCCCCTTACGCGCGCTATGAACGGGCCGTTCCTTGCAAAATTTGCAAGGAACGGCCCGTTCATAGCATTCGCTAGGCGGTGTCCAGCAGGCGCGCCGCGGACTTGAGCACTCCGTCCCGCAGCGAACCCACGTCCGAGACCGCCGCCCCGTTCGCCTGCAGTCCGATGTGGACCGAGTCGCGGTAGGTCGCCACCGCGATCCCGACCGCCTGCCGCGGCGCCAGCGGCACGAACGGGTACACGCCCGACACCTTCGTCCCGTTCAGGGTGAGCCGGTGGGGCGGTACCGGCACCGTGGTCACCACGAGGTCGAACAGCAGCGGCGCGGCCAGCCCGGCGGCCTTCGAACCGAGCCGGTGCAGCATCGGCGGCATCCGGTCGGCGAGCAGCGGGAACGCGCCCGCGCCCCGCGCCGGGCCGGCGGCCTTGTTCCGGCTCATCTCGCGCTGGACGGCCAGCAGCCGCTCCGCCGGATCGTCGAGGCCCACCGGCAGATCGCAGAGGTAACCGGACAGCTTGTTCCCGCCGAGCTGCTCGGCGGACCGCCCGCGCACGCTCACCGGGATGAGCGCCCGCAGCGTCCGGTCGTCGGCGCGCTGGCCGCGGTTGATCATCCACTCGCGCAGCGCGCCGCTGAGGATCGCCAGCACGACGTCGTTGGCGGTCCCGCCGTGGGCCCGGCGGATCCGCCGGATCTCGCCGGTGTCCAGCCGGACGAGGCCGAGCCGTCGTTCGGTCGACGGCGGGGCGCTGATCGGCGACAGCGGCGAACGCGTCGCGCGCACCACCGACGACGCGATCCCGGCCGACTCCCCGGCCTGGGCCAGTGTCGAGCCGAGGGCGTCCTTGACAGCGTCCACAGGGGACCGCGGCGGGGGTGGCACGGCGCCGGTGTGCACACGCCGGGTGGGACGGGGGAGTCCGTCGAGCAGGCCCACGGCGACGGCGTACGCGCCCGCCCCGTCGGTCAGCGCGTGGTGCAGTTTCAGCAGCAACGCGAACTCGCCGTCCGGCAGGCCGGTGACGAGATGCAAGTCCCACAACGGTTTTCCGGTGTCGAGCGGCCGTCCCATCCAGCGTGACGCGTAGGCGGAGAGAGGGTCCGGTTCGTACAGGGAGCTCAGGTGATGATGTGAAATATGTTCACTGGCAACGAAATCAGGGTCTTCGGCCCAGATGGCGGCGCCGGGCGGGAACAGTGCGGTGCGGGGGCGCTGACGCAGCTTGGGGAGGCGTGCCGCCCGCTCGGCGAGCAGCGTGGTCAGCTCACGCGCGTGCACCTGCCCGTGCGGGCGGAAGGTGACCACCGCCCCCATGTGCATGGGCGTCGTTTCGCTTTCCAGGCAAAGGAAAGCGACATCGAGTGCGCTCAGCTGCAGGCCTGACATGATCTGCCTTTCATCGACACTCCGGCTAGGCACAACTGCACCAGCCTGACATGACGGGCGGGTGGTCGTCATGTTTCCTCGGCGCTAATTAGCGTTGGTTTCACTCGAACGATGGGATCACGTTCGGACATGGACCACTGCTCTGCGACAGATGGTCGACAGCGCCTCCCCGGGGTAACTCGTTAGCGGATCATCCGAGGAAACCGGCAGACTGCACGACCATGACCGACGAACCGAAGCGCCCCGAACCGCCGCTCACCGGCGACGAGCGCACCCAGCTGAACGGCTTCCTCGACTTCCTCCGCGCCACCGTCGTGTGGAAGTGCTCCGGGCTCACCGACGAGCAGGCCCGGCGGCCGCTCGTCCCCAGCGAACTGACCACCGTCGCCGGTCTGCTCGGGCATCTGACCCTCGTCGAGCAGTACTGGTTCAACGTGGTGCTCAACGGGCAGGAGGACGTCTGGAAGGAGGCACTGGAAGCCGATCCGGACGCCGAGTTCCGGGTCGCCATGCAGACCCCGATCGAGCAGCTGATCGCCGCCTACGAGGCCGAGTGCGAGCGGAGCCGCAAGATCGTCGAGTCGATGGGGCTGGACGACGAGGTCCCCTTCCGCGGCGACCGCAAGGTCAACGTCCGCTTCGTGGTCGCGCACATGATCGAGGAGACCGGCAGGCACGCCGGCCACCTCGACCTGTTGCGCGAACTGACGGACGGTCTCACCGGGGAGTAGCGCGGCGAGGGGGTAGCGGGAAGAACCCGCTGGTCCGCTCGACGTACGCCGCGTATCCCGGCCGGGAACGACGCAAACCCTTCTCCAGCAAAGGTTTTCCGGTTCCCCTGGCGAGCGTGTACGTCATCGCGATCGGCGACAGCACGGTCGCCGCCCCCACCCAGCTCGAACACGCCAGCAGGTACAGGCCCCACCACACGCACGCGTCCCCGAAGTAGTTGGGATGCCGGGTGTAGCGCCACAGCCCGCTGTCGAGGACCTTGCCCTTGTTGCCCGAGTCGGCCTTGAAGCGGCGCAGCTGCTCGTCGCCGATCGTCTCGAATCCGAAGCCGGCCAGCCACACCGCGATGCCCAGCCCCGCCGTCACCCCGAAGGTGCCGCCGTACATCGCGAACTGGACCGGCAGCGAGACGAACCAGAGCACCACGGCCTGGACCAGATACACGCGGACGAAGAGCTTGAGCGCAGGATTCTCCCCGGCGCTCTCCGCCATCCGCACATAGCGCGGATCTTCGGGCAGTCCGTGGTTGCGCAGGTGGAGGTGGACGCCGAGGCGCACACCCCAGATCGCGGTCAGCAGCGCGGTGACCACGCGCAGCGCGACCGACCCGTCCCCGAGCGGGGCCGCGACCAGCGCGACGAGCGCGAAGCCCGGCCCCCACAGCGTGTCGACGGTGTCGTACCGCTTCCGCCGGCGCGCGATGCCGAAGGTGATGACGAAGGCCAGCAGCGTCGCGCCCGCTGTGATCGCGAGGGTGCCGCCGAGGGGCATCAGGACCACTCCCGGGTGGCGGGCATCGCGCTCAAGCCCTCGTCCGACGAACGGACCGCGAGGATCTGGTCCACGCCCATCCGGTTCTCCTCGAACGCGAGCGCCCCGCCGGCCAGATACAGCCGCCAGACCCGCGCGCCGGATTCGCCGATCAGCGCGACGACGTCGTCCCAGTTGCTCTCGAGCGTCTTCTCCCAGGCCCGGACCGTGCGCACGTAATGCTCTCGCAGCGCGTGGACGTCGCGGATCTCGAATCCCGCGGTCTCCAGATGCCCGAGCGTGCGGCTCAACGGCCGCATCGTCATGTCGGGTGCGATGTAGCGCTCGATGAACGCGCCGCCGCCGGGCGCCACCGCGCCGCGGGACATCTGCTGCAGGACCAGCCGCCCGGTGGGCTTGAGCATCCGGTACAGCGTCCGCGTGTACTCGGGGTAGTTCTCCTCGCCGACGTGCTCACCCATCTCGATGGTGGCGACGGCGTCGAAGGGCTCGTCACGCAGTTCGCGATAGTCCTGACGGCGGACCTCGACGCGATCCTCCAGATCGTGCTGGACGAGGCGGCCGCGGACGTGCTGAAGCTGTTCCGCCGACAGTGTGATCCCGACGGCCTGGACGCCGTGGTGTTTCGCCGCGTGCACCAGGAGCGAGCCCCAGCCGCAGCCGACGTCGAGCAGCCGCATCCCCGGGCGCAGGCCGAGCTTGCGGCAGATCAGTTCGAGCTTGTCCCACTGGGCCTGTCCGAGGTCGTAACCCTCCTCCTCGGACGTCCAGTACGCCGACGAGTAGGCCATCGATTCGTCCATCAACAGCTGGTAGAAGGCGTTGCCGAGGTCGTAGTGGTGCGCGATCGCCGACTTGTCGCGGAGCAGGGTGTGCAGCTTCCCGGACAGCCGGGCCTCCTCCGTGGGCGGCTTGGGCGGCGGCCCCACGACACCGAGGCTCACCGCGAGCCGCAGCGCCTCGGCCCATTCGCGCGGGCCGAGCTTCGCACCGCGCACCGCGCCCGAACGGGTCAGCGCCCAGATCCGGCGGAATCCGTCGGCGAGGTCGCCTTCGACGTCGAGATCACCTGAGACGTATGCCCTGGCCAAGCCCAATTCGCCGGGCGCGTAGAGGAGACGGCGCAGGGCTCGCCGGTTGCGGAGTACCACGGTCGGGGCATCCGGCGGACCGGTGCGTACGCCATCCCAGGTACGCAGACCGACCGGAAGGGAGCCGCCGAGGAGCCGCTCGACGAACGGGGCTAGGCGAGACGCGGGACTGTTCGGCATAGTCGTCATTCGCTCCCGGACCGGAAAGGGATGGGTCGGATGCCGAGCCGGTTCACGAGATCCAATCCTCGCCCGATCCGGCTCCGAATGCTCAATGTGCACACCAAGGGTCGACGCATCGGAGTCATCGGCAGCGGCGTGGCCGGTCTCACGGCCGCGTATCTGCTGCAACGCCGCTACGAAGTACTGCTGTTCGAAGCCGAAGACAGGCTGGGCGGGCATGCGCACACCCACGACGTCCCGAGCGCGCACGGCGGCACCGTCGGCGTCGACTCCGGCTTCATCGTGCACAACGAGCGTACTTACCCGAACCTGCTCCGTCTGTTCGCCGAACTGGGCGTCGCCACCCGCGACACCGAGATGTCGATGAGCATCCGCTGCGACGGCTGCGGGCTCCAGTACGCCGGCGCGAAGGGACTGAAGGGCCTGTTCGCGCAGCCGCGCAACATCGCACGGGGCCGTTACCTGCGGATGCTCGCCGACATCAAGCGCTTCCACTCGCACGCGAAGCGCGTCCTCGAAGCACCTGAGGCCGGGGACGTCACCCTCGGCGCGTTCCTCGCGATCGGCGGGTACACGAAGTACTTCGTCGACCACTTCATGCTCCCGGTCGTCTCGACCGTCTGGTCCGCCGACCGCACCGACACGCTCGAATACCCCGCGCGCTACCTGTTCGAGTTCCTCCGCAACCACGGGATGCTGTCGGTCGGCGGGTCGCCGCGGTGGCGGACCGTCGTCGGCGGCTCTCGCGAGTACGTCGAGCGGGCCGCCAAACAGCTGACCGCCGTGCACCTGTCGACTCCGGTCCGCTCGGTCAAGCGCACCGCGCGGGGAATCGAGGTCCGCGACGACGCCGACACGCGGCACCGGCTCGACAAGGTCGTCCTGGCCACGCACGCCGACCAGGCGCTGAAGCTGCTCGCGTCGCCGACCGCGGCCGAGCGCGACCTCCTCGGGAGGTTCCGGTACTCCAGCAACGAGGCGTGGCTGCACACCGACACCGGCGTGCTCCCGACAACGGAATCGGCGCGGGCGGGCTGGAACTACGCCACGCCGTACTGCGGTGCCCACCACGGCGCGGTCCAGGTCTCCTACGACATGAACCGCCTGATGCGGCTCGACGAGCCGACCGGCTACGTGGTCACGCTCAACCCTGGTGCCGCTGACCATGGCTCGGTGCTGGCGAAGATGACCTACGAACACCCCGTCTACACGCCGGAATCCGTGGCCGCCCAGCGTCGTCTGCCCGAACTGAACGACGGCACGGTCGCCTTCGCCGGCGCGTACCACGGCTGGGGATTCCACGAGGACGGCTGCGCGTCCGGTGTCCGCGCGGCCGAGAACTTCGGGGTGCGCTGGTGACCGTCATGGCCGTGCTCTACGACTCCACGGTGGCGCATGTCCGGCGCATCGATCCGCCGATCTCGTTCGCCCACCGGATCTACCTGTGGTTCGTCGACCTCGATGTGCCGCCGAAGCTGCCGTGGTGGCTTCGCCCCTTCGCCCGCTTCGACTCGCGAGACCACTTCGCGCCCGAAGACACCTCCAGCATCCGGTCCAAATTGGACCGCTGGCTCGCGGCGCGCGGCGTCGACCTCCGCGGCGGCCGGGTGCTGATGCTGGCAGGCGCGCGGATGCTCGGCCACAACTTCAACCCGATCACCCTGTACTGGTGCCACCGGCCCGACGGTGAACTCGAATGCGTCGTCGCCGAGGTCCACAACACCTATGGGGGCAGGCACGCGTACCTGCTTCGCCCCGACGAGGACGGGAACGCCTTCGCGGGCAAGGAGTTCTACGTCTCGCCGTTCCAGTCGATGGGCGGCGGGTACCGGATGGCGGTACCCAGACCGGAGTCGCTGCTTTCGGTCAAGATCGCCCTCCACCAGGACGGGAAGACGCCGCTGACCGCGTCGCTGCGCGGCGTGCGGCGCCCCGCCACCGCCAAGTGGCTGGCGCATATGCTGATCACCCGCCCGCTCATGCCGCACCGGGTATCCGCGCTCATTCGGCGGCACGGGGTCAGACTGTGGTTGAAGAAGGCACCGATGACCCAACGGACGCCGCAGACCGCCGGAGGCAGGCTTGATGGATGAATCGGCACGCCCGCGCCGGATGGCGCCCGTCCCCGGCGACGGCGAACCGGCCGGTCCGACGGCCGAGGATCTGCTCGTCCGGGTCGCGAAGGGTGACGAACGGGCCTTCGACGCCTTGTACGACCGGCTCGCCGGTCCGATCCTCGGCCTCGTGCGGCGGATCCTCCGTGACGCCGCGCAGTCCGAAGAGGTCACGCAGGAAGTCATGGTGGAGCTGTGGCGCACGGCCACGCGCTACTCCCCGGAGCGGGGGAGCGCGTTGAACTGGGCCATGACGCTCGCGCACCGCCGTGCCGTCGACCGTGTCCGCTCGGCACGCGCCAGTTCGGAACGCGAGGTCAAGGCGACCTTCGAGGCCGCCCGCGCGCGGCCCTTCGACGAGGTGGCCGAGGCCGTCGCGGCCCGCTGGGAGCGTTCGCAGGTACGCCGCTGCCTGACCACCCTCACCGAGCTGCAACGGGAATCCGTCCTGCTCGCCTACTACCAGGGCTATACCTATCGCGAGGTCTCGGAGGTGCTGCAAACGCCGCACGGGACCATCAAGACCCGTCTCCGGGACGGCCTGATCAGGCTCCGGGACTGTTTGGGGGTGACGGCATGACCATGCCCGAAATGCACACGCTCACCGGGGCCTACGCCGTCGACGCGCTGTCCGAAGTGGAGCGTGCCCAGTTCCAGCGGCACCTCGCCGAGTGCGCTTCGTGCGCGCAAGAGGTCCTCGAACTGCAGATGACCGCGACCCGGCTCGGCGCCGCGCTGGCCGAAGACCCGCCGCCCGAACTCAAGCGCCGCGTGCTCGCCGAGGCGATGGCGACCAGGCAGCAGCCGCCGAAGACACGCTTCGAGGCGGGGGAGCGCGTCAAGGACCGCCGTCGCGCCCCGCGCTGGGCGATCGCCGCGGTCGCGGCGGCCGTCGTCGGGCTGGCGGGCACCGCCGTGTTCGGCGGGATCGCCTACGACAACCACTCGCAGCTGACGGCCGCGCGGGAGCGGGCGGCGCAGTACGCGGACCGGTACGCCCCGGTCGCCGACGTCCTTTCGGCCGCCGACCTCCGGACCGGGCACGCCGAGACCTCGGCGGGCGGCGGTGGGACCGTGATGATGTCGCGCGCCAAGGACCGGCTCGTCTTCATGGCGGCGCGGCTGCCGGCGAACGAACCGGGCCGGACCTACCAGGCCTGGCTGATGTACCCGGATGCCGCGCCCAAACCCGCCGGGCTCATTTCCGGTGGTCAGGACGGTGCGCTGCTGGTCGCCGACGGGCTCGGCGGTGCCGAGAAGTTCGCGCTCAGCGTCGAACAGGCTGGCGGATCACCGACCGGATCGCCGTCGAAGGACGTCGTCATGGTCATGTCCATGCCCACCTGATGCCCACTCGATCTTCGCCTTTACCAGGCCGCCGTTCGGCGCCGCGACCGGGTCTCGCTCTTGCGCCCGCGAACATGTTGTGGCAAAACACCTTTGCGACACACGGCGTGGCTACTGGATTCGAGCCTGCCTGGTGCATACCGTCCTGCTTCAACGTCGGCAGTTGACATAACTCTCAATCTGAACTTCAGCTCGAGGGTTCGGCACAGGCTCAGCGACCGGCGCGCAGCACGGGCACACACGATCAGGAAGGCGGCCCCGATGACGCCCCCGCACAACTACCTTGCGGTGATCAAGGTCGTCGGTATCGGCGGCGGCGGCGTGAACGCCGTGAACCGCATGATCGAGGTCGGCCTCAAGGGTGTCGAGTTCATCGCGGTGAACACCGACGCGCAGGCACTGCTCATGTCCGACGCCGACGTCAAACTCGACATCGGCCGGGAACTGACCCGCGGCCTCGGTGCCGGCGCCGCCCCCGAGGTGGGGCAGAAGGCCGCCGAGGACCACCGCGAAGAGATCGAAGAGGTCATCAAGGGCGCCGACATGGTGTTCGTGACCGCGGGCGAGGGCGGTGGAACCGGCACCGGTGGCGCGCCGGTCGTCGCCCAGATCGCCCGCAAGCTCGGCGCGCTGACCATCGGCGTCGTCACCCGCCCGTTCACCTTCGAGGGCAAGCGCCGCAGCAAGCAGGCCGAAGAGGGCATCCAGCAGCTGCGCAACGAATGCGACACGCTCATCGTGATCCCGAACGACCGGCTGCTGCAGCTGGGCGACATCGGCGTCTCGCTGATGGACGCCTTCCGTTCGGCGGACGAGGTGCTGCTGTCCGGTGTCCAGGGCATCACCGATCTGATCACCACGCCGGGTCTGATCAACCTGGACTTCGCCGACGTCAAGAGCGTCATGTCCGGCGCGGGCTCCGCGCTGATGGGCATCGGCTCGGCGCGCGGCGAGGGCCGGGCGATCCAGGCGGCGGAGAAGGCGATCAACTCGCCGCTGCTGGAAGCGTCGATGGACGGGGCGCACGGCGCGCTGCTGTCGATCGCGGGCGGGTCGGACCTCGGCCTGTTCGAGATCAACGAAGCCGCGTCGCTGGTGCAGGAATCCGCGCATCCCGACGCCAACATCATCTTCGGGACGATCATCGACGACTCGCTCGGCGACGAGGTCCGGGTCACCGTGATCGCGGCCGGTTTCGACGCCGGCACCCCGACCCACAAGAAGCTCGACCCGCCTGCCTTCGGTTCCCGCACGAACTCGACGGCGTCCGCACAGGCCGGCCAGGTCAACGGCGGCGGGGCGACCCCGGTGCAGAGCCCGCCTTCGGGTGCCACGCCGGTGCCGTCGACCGGTTCGAACGGCTACCCGGTCGCACCGCCGCGCACGCACACGCCGATGCCGTCCGCCCGCAACGAGGGCAACGGCTCGCTGAGCGGCGGGCTCCCGCAGCCCGGCGGCGGTTCGCGCGGCTACTCGCCGATCGGGTCGAACTCGAACCACGGCAGCCTGCCCGGCCGCGCCACCCCGGTGCACGACGACCCGTCGGACGACGAGGTCGACGTGCCGCCGTTCATGCGGCGCTAGTTCGCCAGTACGTTCCGTGAAGGCCTCCTTGACTACAGTCGAGGGGGCCTTCACTCAGGTCTAGGAGGAAACGCGTGCGGGTACGGCGGGTCGTCACGACAAGGGCGGGCGGGGCTTCCCGCGCGCCTTACGACACCTTCAACCTCGGTGATCACGTCGGCGACGACGCGGGCGACGTCTACGCCAACCGCAAGCGCCTCGCCACCGAACTCGGCCTCACCGAGGACAGGCTGGCCTGGATGGAGCAGGTCCACGGCCGGACCGCGACCGTGGTCGACGGCTCGGAGACCTCCGCGGCCGAAGCGACCGACGCGCTCGTGACGGCCGAGCCCGGCCTCGCACTCGTGGTGCTCGTCGCCGACTGCGTACCTCTTCTGCTGGCCGACGCGGAAGCCGGTGTCGTCGCCGCCGTCCACGCCGGCCGCGTCGGCGCCAGGGTCGGCGTCGTCCCCGCCGCGGTCGAAGCGATGCGTTCGCTCGGCGCCGAACCGGCCAGGACCGAAGCGCTGCTCGGTCCCGCGATCTGCGGCGACTGCTACGAGGTCCCCGCCGACATGGCCGCCGACGTCGAAAAGCATGTGCCGGGCAGTGCCTGCAAAACCCGCAAGGGCACGCCGGGGCTCGACCTGCGGGCCGGTCTCTGGCGGCAACTGGCCGACCTCGGCGTCGGCAAGATCGGCGTCGATCCACGCTGTACCAACGAAGACAAGACCTTGTTCAGCTTCCGCCGCGACGGCACCACCGGCCGGATCGCCGGCATCACCTGGCTGGACGCGGCATGAGTGACGCCCGCAAGGGGGAACTCGCCGCGTCCCTTGCCGAAGTGGAAGAGCGGATCGGCGCCGCGTGCAAGGCCGCGGGCCGGGCACGCGACGAGGTCAAGCTGCTCGCGGTCACCAAGACCTTCCCGGCGCTCGACGCCGCGCTGCTCGCCGACCTCGGCGTGCTCGACCTCGCCGAGAACCGGGATCAGGAAGCGGGCGCGAAGGCCGAAGAGGTCGCCGCTCTGCGCCCGGACGCCCGGATCCGCTGGCATATGGTCGGCAGCCTGCAGCGGAACAAGGCCAAATCGGTCGTGCGCTGGGCCGACGAGGTCCAGTCCGTCGACTCCGAACGGCTGGCCGAGGCGCTCGCGAAGGCGACCAAGTCGGCGCTCGATTCCGGGCAACGCGATCACCCGTTGGACGTCCTCATTCAAGTAAGTCTCGATGACGATCCGAAGCGCGGGGGCATTCGGTTGAGCGACGTGAGCCATTTGGCGGAGCGGATAGCCCATGTGGGTGATATTCGCCTCCGGGGGCTTATGGCGGTCGCGCCGTTGGGTATTGATGCCGCGGAGGCGTTCGGGAAACTCGCTCGTGCGTCGGAGCGTCTACGGGAAGAACACCCAAATGCCCGTGAGATCTCCGCCGGAATGAGCAATGATCTCGAGCAGGCGATCGCGCACGGCTCGACCTGTGTGCGTGTCGGAACCGCGTTGCTCGGTGGACGCGGTTTAGCCTCGCCTTAGGGAATACCGTCTCGTCGTTACGGGGAGTGGCGGCGAGGGCGGGGGAGCACGGTGCGGGACGCGGCTAAGGCTAGGGAGAGGCATGAGCGCGCTGCAGAAGCTGAAGGCCTACTTCGGGATGGTGCCCGCGGACGAAGACGGCTATGACGTCGAGGATGACTACCGGCGAGGCTACGCCGACGACGAGTACGACTACGACGACGAGCCGCCGGCCCGGTCACGGGGTGGACGTTACCGGGACGTCGATGACACGTATGACGAGCCCGCGCCGCGGCCTCGGTCACGCTCCGTGGCCAGCCCGGAGCCGGCCGTCCACGGAGCGCTGGCGATCGACCGTCAGCCGGAGCCGGTCGCGCGGCTGCGGCCGGTCACCGAGCCGGTCCGTCCGGCGGTGCGTGACCCGTTGAGCCGGATCACGACGCTGCACCCGACGAGCTACGCGGAAGCGCGTGCGATCGGGGAGCACTACCGGGAGGGTATCCCGGTGATCATGAACCTCACGGAGATGGAGAACGCGGACGCGAAGCGTCTCGTCGACTTCGCCGCGGGGCTCGCGTTCGCGTTGCGCGGATCGATGGACAAGGTCACCAACAAGGTGTTCCTTCTCTCACCGCCCGATGTGGATGTCACCGCGGAAGACCGTCGGCGGATTGCCGAAGGCGGATTATTCCTGCGCGGCTGATCACCCGGTGACCGCTGAGCGCAGCCGGATGTGATTTTGTCGACTCATCGGCATCCGTGGCCCGTCAACTGCGTCTTTTGACGCGAGGCATGGCAGAGTGGTTACGTGAATGCTGTGTTGCTGGTCGTCTGGTACGTGCTGTTCGCCTTCTGGCTCCTGCTGACGGCACGGATCGTCGTCGAGCTCGTGCGTGCTTTCGCTCGCGAGTGGCGTCCTGCCGGAGGGGTTGCGGTAACGCTCGAGACCATCTACACAGTGACCGACCCACCGGTTCGTCTGTTCAGACGAATCATCCCGACCGTACGAATCGGCGGCGTCGGACTGGACTTATCGATTATGGTGCTGCTGTTGGTTGTGTTCTTCGCGATGCAGCTGGCAACGCCAGGGTGATTTTCGGGGAAGCCCCGGTGGACCTGCAGGCCATGGAGTGCGTGAGGTGATCTGATGTCGTTGACCCCCGCTGACGTGCATAACGTCGCGTTCAGCAAGCCGCCCATTGGCAAAAGGGGCTACAACGAGGACGAGGTGGACGCGTTCCTCGACCTGGTGGAGACCGAGCTTGCCCGGTTGATCGAGGACAACAACGAGCTGCGGCAGCAGGTCGAACAGCTCGACAACGAGCTCGAGACCACCCGTGGTGAGCTCGAGAACGCCAAGGCCGGTGCCGTCGGCCCACCGCCGCAGGTACGCGACGAGCCGTCGCGCCGCCTGGCGCCGGTGCCGCCGCCGCAGTCGGCGATGGAGCAGACCCAGGCCCACTCGATGGTGCCGGACAACGGGGAGCCCAACGTCCAGGCCGCGAAGGTGCTCGGGCTGGCACAGGAAATGGCCGACCGGCTCACCGCCGAGGCCAAGACCGAGTCGGACGGCATGCTCGCCGAAGCCCGGACCAAGTCCGAGCAGCTGTTGTCGGACGCGCGATCCAAGTCGGACTCGATGGTGAACGAGGCGCGTACGCGCGCCGAGACGATGCTGAACGACGCGCGAACCCGTGCCGAGACCTTGGAGCGCCAGGCGCGCGACAAGGCGACGACCATGGAGCGCGAGGCTCAGCGCAAGTACACCGAGACCATGAACAACATGAACGCGGAGAAGGGCTCGCTGGGCAAGAAGATCGAAGAGCTGCGCACGATCGAGCGGGAGTACCGCACGAGGCTGCGCGGATTCCTCGAGTCCCAGCTGCGTGAGCTCGACGACCGCGGTTCGGCCGCTCCCGCCTCGGCGTCCTCGTCGAACTCGGGACAGTCGTCGTCCTCCGGTAGCGGACAGGGCTACTCGTTCGGCCCCCGGGCCGAAGCGGGCTGATCTCCACCCGGTTTGTTTCTACACAGTGGAACGGCCTCGGCACTCTCCGGAGGGTCGAGGCCGTTTCGCTTTGCTCTCGTGTTGTAATTCACCGTGCTCTTCATCGTCCTGGTACTGGTACTGGCGGCTCTGGGGCTGCTCGTCGCGGCGCTCATCACCGCGAACTCCCTGTGGGCCTGGATCTCCATCGGCCTCTCCGTCGTCGCGGGGTTGCTGCTCCTCTTCGACCTGCTGCGCCGCCGGAAGAAGCGCGTGGCCGAGTCCCCCGCTGAAGAAGAAGCGGCGGAAGACCCGGCCGAAGACGACGAGCCCGCCGAGGGTGAGGAAAAGAAACCCGAGGATGTCGAGCAGACCGTCTTGATGCCCGCCGCGGGTGAGCTGGGCGACGCGGAAGACACTCCGGAGCCTCAGCAAAGCGGCGACCCCGGCGAGGAGAAGAGCGACCCCGAGGATGTGGCGGTCGTCTCGGAACTCGAGATCGAGGTCGTCGTCGTCGACGAGTACCCGCGCTATCACGTGACTTCGTGCGAGTGGCTCGAAACCCGGGACACCATCCCGCTCGGCATCGGTGAGGCGCGGCAGCTCGGGTTCACCCCGTGCGCGCTGTGCACACCCGACGCCGAGATCGCCGGGAAGCACCGCGAGAAGGCTTAAAGCTTCTGAGCGGCTTCGCCGACCGCTACGACGTCGGCGGCGATCGTGTCGAGCACCAGACGCTGTTCTTCGTCCGCGTCCCGTGGCACGGGGATCTCCGCGGCCTCTTCGGTGCCGAGCGTGCGTGCCGCCTCCTCCACGGCGTCCGCCGCTTCGGCCGATCCGGGCCGCAGCAAGAGCGAAGACGCCGTGACGGACAGGCCGCGCAAGGCTTCGGCGGCCTTCTCCAGCGCGTCCCCTTGCCCTGGCGCGGGTTCCTTGGTGCCCGGCTCCGCCGTGAGCAGACCGTGGTGGGCGATGGTGGCGGCACGGAACTCGCGGCCGAGCGTCCGCGGGTCGACGTCCTCGCCGCGTAGTTTCCGCGCCACCGAGCCGAGCAGCTCCCGGGTGGCGCCGACGGCGTTCTCGAACCGTTCCGCCGGGCCGGGTTTCGGCACCCCGGGGATCGCGGCGAAACCGAACAGCAGCGCGATGGCGCCGGCGAGGACCATCAGAAGCAGGTACTCGACGAGTACGTAACGCGGGTCGAGATGTCTGGTGGTCGCGTTCATGCCGACCGACATCAGGACCATGCAGCCGTTGAACACCGCCGGTCGCGTCTGCATGAACGAGAATCCGCCGAGGAGTGCGACGAGCCCGATCGGCAGCAGAAATCCTTGCGGCAGAAGCCAAAGAACGAGACCGAGCACGACGGCGCCGCCGAGTGAGCCGCCGATCCGCTGCCAGGCCTTGCCGAGGCTGTCCCGCCATTCCGGTTGCAGGATGGCGAAGGTGCCGAGCAGGAACGACACGGTGAGCGGGTCGCCGGGCCGGAAACTCGCGACCACCAGTGCCAGCCCGACGCCGAGCCCGCAGCGGAGCGCGTGCCGGAACTGCGCCGACTGCCACGAGAACGCGCCGCCCAGCTCGATCCGGCGCAGTTCTTTGCGGAGTCCTTTCGGAACGTCCACACGCGACTCGTCGCGTTCGGTCGCCGCGGTCCGGACGGTTTCGAGTGCTTCCCAGAGCGCGGTGACGAGCCTCGCCGTGGCGCCGGGCAGGCCGCCGGGTTCCTTGCGCCGCACCGGTTCGACGTCGTCCGGCGCTGTGGGGCTTCGGACGGCTTCGCCCAGCCTGGCGGCTTCTTCCTTGGCGGCGTCGAGCGTTTCGCCGATTTCTTCGCTGTTCAGCCGTTTCCGGCGGATCTCCAGCAATCCGGTGGCCGCGCGATACCGGAACAGGCCGCCGAGGACCCCGCCGGTCCAGCGACGGGGCCGGTCCGCGAGCCAAAGCCTCGCCGCACGCTCTTGAGTTTCGGAAGTACCCGTCGAGAGCGCGTCGGCCAGCGCGTCACGTGTCGGTTTGGCGGGATCTTTCGCGCCCATCAACACCCGCAACAGGATCACGGCCCCCGCCGCGAGCGCGGGCGCGCCCAGGATCTGCCCCGCCGACGCCGTCCCCGTCAGCTGGAAGCCGTACCCGAACAGCGACGCCATCCCGAGCCCCAGCCCGACCGTCACGAACCGCGGCCCGAGTACGGGCAGCAGTCCGGCGACCACCACGATCGCCACCAGCAGCCCGATCGCCGCCCACTGCGACACCGCGCCCAGCAACCGAGGCACCCCGACCGCGAGGATCAACGCGGGCGCGAACCAGGCCAGCAACCGCAGATCCGCCCACAGTGGCCCGCCGACCGCCGCGATGAGGCAGAAGAGCGCGGTGAGGGCGGCCAGAACGGCCGCGTTGCCCAGTCCCAGCAGGAACCCGAGCCCGCTGACGCCACCGAGGACGACCAGCAGGACGACGAGGAGTCCAGGCCCTTTCATCGGGCCCCGCAGATCGACATACCGTCAACCTAGAGGCGATGGCGGGGACGGCAACTCGGGCCACTGGGCGTGCTGTCGTCCATGGTGGTCGGCCGGCTTAGGCGTGGACGACTGCCCGGGTGGAGGCTTCGAGGATGTCGCCCAGAGCCGTGCGGGCTTGGGTGAGGTCCGCTATGCGGGAGTCCAGCTCGGCGTACTGGGTTCTGAGGTGGTCGAGAACGCAGGCCTGGAGCTGGGTCCCGTCGCCGACGAAGCAGGGCATGAGTTCGCGGATGACCTTGGTGGGGAGCCCGGCGGCGAGCAAGGTGCGGATACGTGCCACGGTAGCGGGGGCCTCGGGATCGTAATGGCGGTGGCCGCCTTCGCTGCGGTGGGAGGTGAGCAGCCCCTGGGCCTCGTAGTAGCGGAGGAGACGTACGGCCACGCCCGTCTCGCGGGACAGCTCCCCGATCTTCATGTGACCCACCTCATGCCGCACCGGCTTGAACCTGACACTGGTGTCACATCCTAACGTTGATCACATGACGACAGCATCGACCGCATCACAGCCCGTTTCGCTCTACGGATTCCTGACGCCCAGGCCCGGCCACGCCGACGAGCTCAGGAAGCTCCTGATGGACCTCGTCGAGCCGTCTCGAGGACACGACGGCAGCCTTCAGTACCACCTCCACGAGCAAGAAGACGGCCGATTCTTCCTCTATGAGGTCTGGCGTTCGCAGGAGGACCTCGATCGGCACAACACGACCCCACTGCTGCGCGCCTTCATGGATGAACTGCCCCAGCACATCGAAGGAGCGCCCGAGGCCTACTTCGGTGTTATGAGGAGTCCCTATCCGGCCATCGTGGCCTGACTGGGCCGAGGAAGGCTTCGTGGATGTCTTCCGCGAAGCCAGAACGCGATTTACCAGTCACGACCACGTATTTCTAAGGCTTCCGCCCGGTCTCTGTAGTCTGAATATGCTATAGCACAGGTGTTCGATCGGGGTGTAGCGTTGATTTTGTGTCCAGCGACGATGCCTCTCCGAAGACGTCCACCGAGTGG
>NZ_JBITKV010000021.1:0-138514 GCF_044461365.1 Amycolatopsis sp. NPDC049868
AGAGCAACAAAGAACTTCGCCTTCAACTCCTCAAAACCCACGATCCCCGCAACCCCCTGAAATCCAGGGTGTTGCAGGGATCGCTAGAACCCGCCTACCTAGGCGCAAGGAAGGGGGCCTTCATGTACTTGGCCACCGAGCAGGCGGCCGCGGTGCCGTGAGGCGTGTCGCGAAAGCCACTTTCGCGACGTCTGATGTCCCGAAAGTGGCTTTCGCGACATGTTTGTGAGCGGCCCGGCTTCGGGTTAGAGGGTCTTCTGGAGGTGTGTGGCGAGCAGCTTCGTGAAGCGCGCGGGGTCGGCCAGTTCGCCGCCTTCCGCGAGCAAAGCCATGCCGTACAACAGTTCCGCGGTCTCCGCGAGCCCCTCGGACTCGCCCTTCTCGGTGAACGAGGACCGCAGCCCGGACACCAGCGGGTGCCCCGGGTTCAGTTCCAGGATCCGCTTGATCTGCGGCAGTTCCTGGCCCATCGCGCGGTACATCTTCTCCAGCGTCGGGGTGACGTCGTTCGTGTCGCCGACGATGCAGGCGGGCGACGTCGTCAGCCGCGACGAAAGCCGGACCTCCTTGACCTGGTCCGCGAGCGTCGTCGTCAGCCAGGTCAGCAGCCCGGAGAACTCTTCCTTCTGCTCGTCGGTGGTGTCGGAGTCGAGTTCGACCTCGCCCTTCGCGACCGACTGGAACTGCTTCTCCTCGTACCCGGCGACGGCGTCGACCCACATCTCGTCGATCGGGTCGGTGAGCACGAGCACCTCGTACCCCTTGGCCTGGAAGGCTTCCAGATGCGGGGAGTTCTCGATGCTCTGCCGCGACTCACCGGTCAGGTAGTAGATGTGCTCCTGGCCGTCCTTCATCCGCTCGACGTACTCACGCAGCGACGTGAGCTTCTCCGGATCGTTCGTCGAGGCGAACGAGCAGATGTCGAGGATCGCGGTGCGGTTCTCGTGGTCGTCCAGCAGGCCTTCCTTGACGGCGCGGCCGAACTCCTTCCAGAAGGTGTCGTACTTGTAGCGGTTCTCGTCGGCCATCAGGGTCTTGACCGTCGACAGCACCTTCTTGACCAGGCGACGGCGGATCAGCTGGATCTGCCGGTCCTGCTGCAGGATCTCGCGCGAGACGTTGAGCGAAAGGTCCTGCGCGTCGACGACGCCCTTCACGAAGCGCAGGTACTCCGGCATCAGCGCTTCGCAGTCGTCCATGATGAAGACGCGCTTCACGTACAGCTGGACGCCGCGTTTGCGCTCCCGCATGAACAGGTCGAGCGGCGCGTGCCCCGGCAGGAACAGCAGCGCCTGGTACTCGAAGGTGCCCTCGGCCTGGAGCCGGATCGTCTCCAGCGGGTCGTTCCAGTCGTGCGCGACGTGCTTGTAGAACTCGTTGTACTCGTCCTCGGTGACGTCGGACGACGGGCGCGCCCACAGCGCCTTCATCGAGTTGACCGTGACGACCTCTTCGCCTTCGGTCATCCGGATGGGCCAGGTGATGAAGTCCGAGTACTTCTTGACGATCTGCTTGATCTTCGTGGCCGAGGTGTAGTCGAAGAGCTGGTCTTCGGCGTCCTCGGGCTTGAGGTGCAGGACGACCGACGTGCCCTGCGGCAGGTCCGGGACCGTCTCGATGGTGTACGTGCCTTCGCCCTCGGACTCCCAGCGGACGCCCTCGTCCGATCCGGCGCGGCGGGTCAGCAGCGTGACCTTGTCGGCCACCATGAAGCTGGCGTAGAAGCCGATGCCGAATTGGCCGATCAGATCCTGCGAGGCCGCGGAATCCTTGGTCTCCTTCAGTTTCTTCAGGAATTCGGCGGTGCCGGACTTCGCGATCGTGCCGATCAGCGCCACGACGTCGTCCCGGCTCATCCCGATTCCGTTGTCCCGCACGGTGAGGGTGCGGTTTTCGGGGTCGGTCGCGATCTCGATGTGGAGATCGTCGGTATCCGCCTGGAGTTCCTTGTCGCGGAACGCTTCAAGGCGGAGTTTGTCCAGTGCGTCGGAGGCGTTGGACACCAGTTCCCGCAGGAAGGTGTCCTTGTTCGAGTAGATCGAGTGGATCATCAGCTGAAGCAGCTGACGTGCCTCCGACTGGAACTCGAGTGTTTCGGCAGAGGTTGTCACGGGCCGATATTACCCAGCGCGCGATCGCCTGCTAACGGACGCCGAACCACTGCTCCGCGCCGTACTCCTCGAACCGCTCCACTTCGGTGAACCCCAGCTTCCGCGCGACGCGGATCGAACGGTCGTTGCCGGCCTGGGAACAGAGCACCACCGGTTCGCCGGGAAGCGCGCCGTCGAACCAGCCGAGTGCGGCCTCGCACGCCTCCGCGGCATACCCGTGTCCCCACGCCTCCGGCAGGAACATGTAGCCGAGCTCCGTCTCTCCGGCGTCCGGGCGGACGTGGCCGGGACGCTCCGCGTCGCGCTGATCGAGCGTGATCATGCCGATCATCGCCCCGTCGAGCTCGATCACGAAAAGGCCGAAGCGCCGCCCGGGCACTTCAGGCAACGCGCGTTCGAGCTCGTCACGCGGTCGAGGGCCGCCGACATAGGTGCCCACCTCCGCCGAGGCGAACAGTTCGATGAACGCCGCCCGGTCCCGCGCCTCGGACTCACGGAGCACCAGCCGGTCGGTTCTGATCGGGGCAGGTGGCCAGGCAACCGATCCGCGCTCAGTCATGGCAGGCAAGCTACCGGCCCGCGTGCCCCGCCCAGCCCTCGGGCACGTGGCCGATCCGGATCCGCTGCGGATGGTCGCCGACCGGGACGGACTTCACCTTCGCGCCGGTCGCGAAGTCGATCGCGGTCACCTGGTCCGATCCGCTTTCCGAGATGACGCAATGCCTTCCGTCGCCGCTCACGGTCGCCCAGTACGGCTTCGCCGCCGTCACGAGCTGAGCCTCCCGCAAGGTCGCGCGGTCCACGATGGTCGCGTAGTCGTCCATCGTCCCGGCGACGCAGAGCTTGTCGCCCGCCGGGCTCATCGAAAGCCCGTGGTGACGGGAGTCGTTGACCCACGTCGTGCGGTCCTCGCTGGTCTTCGGGTTCTTGGGCAGCGTCTTCGACCGCGTGATCCGGTCGGTGGCGACGTCGTATTCGAGAAGGCCGTTGAAGAACGACACCTGGAAGTACAGCTTCGACTCGTCGGGGGTGAAGGCCACCGGCCGGACGGCGTCGGAGAGGTCACCACGCCCGAAAGCGTCCAAGCGCTCGCGCATGTCGATCACCTTCACCTGCTCGAAGGTGGTCGCGTCGACGACGGTGAGCCGCCGGTCCCCCTTGGTGAAGTCCTGCCACGGCGCGTCGAGCGCGGTGTTGACCTCGCCGATCGAGCTGTTCCAGAGGTACCGGCCGCCGTCGGTGTAGGTGTTCTCGTGCGGTTTGTCGCCGGTCTTGAACGAGCCGAGCTGCCGACCGGTCTCGATGTCGAGCACGTGGACGGTGTTCGACGTCGAGGCCGACACCGCGATGCTGCGGCCGTCCGGCGACACGGCCATGTGGTCGGACCGGAAACCCGACACCGGGAACCGCCAGTTGACGCGGCCAGTGGCGAGGTCGATCGACACGACGTCGGCGAAACTCGGGCGGGACGCGACCACCGCGCGGCCGTCCGGAGTCGTGTAGAGGTCGTCGACCAGCTGGTCGTGTCCCTCGCCGACGCCGTTGCGGATACCGAGGAAGAACGCGAGCTTGATCGGGTTCAGATAGATCTCGGTGAGCCGCTCCGCCTTGTCCGGCACCATGTCGACGCGCGCGATCTTCGCGTAATCGCCGGAGGGCGCGATGACGTCCGCGGTCCCCTCCCAGTTGTTGCCCACGAACAGCACCTGCCGCAGACCGTCTTCCGCCGCGGCGGCGGGTACCGAGCCCAGCGCCGCGGCGAGGCAGGTCACGAGGACGGTGTTCAGCAACCTGCGTTTCCGCATCACGCGCACCTTTCGGCGAGAGCCTGTTACCTTTCGGTAGCTCACAGGAAACCAACCGGCCGGACACCCTCGGTAGGGGCCGGTCGCCAAGGACCGCCGGCTTCGTTGTGCACCGGGCACAATCCGCGCGGGAAGGCGGTGGCGATGGCGCACCGGTCGCTCCACGACGTGCTGGCCGAGATGGCCGCCGACGCCGACGTCGTCGACGAAGTGGTCCGGGCCGCCCGCACGGAGTCGCCCGAGGTCGCGACCCTGCCGGTGAGCGAGAACCGGCGGCACGTCGCGATCGTGCTCGCCGCCGGGCTCGCCTCCTTCGACCGGCCGGGCGGAGCCGGGGAGCAGGACTACGCCGCGGCCGCCGTCCTCGGCGCGGACAGGGCCGCGCAGGGCGTGCCGCTCGCCGCGCTGCTGCGCGGGGTGCAGGCGGGCCGCAGCCGCGCGGTCGAGATCGCCGTCGAACGCGGCAAGGCGGCCGGGGTGCCGGACGACGTCATGCTGGCGGCGCTGGTCGACTTCGACCGGAACACGCGCGCGCTCGAACGGCAGGTCATCGCCGGGTATCACGATGCCGAACTCGAACTCTCCCGGACGGTGCACGACAGCCGCGCCCGGGTGCTGCGGCGGTTGCTGGGCGGCGACACGACGGCGCCCTCGGCCGAGGAGGTCGCGAACGCCGGGCTGAACCCGGGCGGGCGCTACCACTGCCTGCTCTCCGACGTCGGCGACCCGTACCAGGCGCGGGTCGTCGAACGACGGCTCGGCGCGACAGGTGGCGTCTTCGGCCTGGTCGACGGGCGGCTGACGGGGCTGGCGCCGCGGCTTCCCGCCGCGTCGGCGCTCGGGGACGACGTCCTCATGGTGGTCTCCCCCGCCGTCCCGCTCGCTGAGGTCCGCGGGATGCACGCGCTGTGCGTGATGGCGCTGCCGACGGCCGCGCGGTCCCGCGGTCTGCACGCGGTGGCCGATCTGGCCGTCGAGACCGCGCTCGCCGCCCAGCCGGGCCTCGCCGCGCTGCTCGGCGACACCCTGTTGAGCGCGCTGACGCCGGGCGACCCTTTCCACGAGCAACTCGTCTCGACCGCGCTGGCCTACCTCGACCACGGGCGGCGGCTCGACCAGACGGCCGCGGCGCTGCACGTCCACGCGAACACCGTGCGGTACCGGCTCGCCCGGCTCGGCGAGATCACCGGGGCGTCGCTCGATCCGCCGGAAGACGACGGCGGTACACATGTGCGGCACACCGTCGGCTGGTGGTGGGCGCTGCGCACCTGGCGGTCGGACTGAACCGCCGGAGCCGTCCGTCCGTGTGACCCGGTGAAGGCTGTCCACCCCGGAAGGATCCCGCCTTGTCGGTTTTCACGCGCCCCGCACTCGTGGGCCTGCCCGGCGACCGGACGGCCGCCCGCGAGATCGCGTCCAGCGCGGTGACCACCCTGTCCGCCGTTCTCGTGCTGTTCGCGCTGCTCGCGCCGAACGATCTCGACGCGCTGACCCCCGAGGCGTTCGTGCGGTTGCCGGTGGAGGCGTTGCTCGGGGTGGCGGTGGTGCTCATGCTGCGCGACGGGGCCCGGCGGATCGTCGCGGTGTCGGCCGGCGCGGTCCTCGGGCTCCTGACCGTGTTCAAGGCCATCGACATCGGCTTCGGGCTCGCGCTGAACCGGCGGTTCAACCCGGTTTTCGACTGGGGTGTGCTCGGCAACGGCGTCGACCTGCTCGGCACGTCGATCGGCCGGACCGGCGCGATCGCGTCGTTCGCCGGGCTGACGCTGCTGGCCGTGGTGGTGATCGTGCTGATGGCGCTGGCCGTGCTGCGGTTGAGCCGGGTGGTGGCCGGACGGCGCACGGCGTCGACCCGGGTGACGGCCGTGCTCAGCGTGGTCTGGATGGTGTGCGCGGTCTCCGGCGCGCAGCTCGCTCCGGGACAGCCCCTCGCTTCGCGCAGCGCGGTGGCCTTCGCCTACGACGATCTCCGCCAGGTTCGGGCCGGTATCCGGGACAGGCAGGCCTTCGCCGAGGAAGTCGCCGTCGACGCCTTCCGTGACACGCCGTCTTCCGGACTGCTGAACGCGTTGCGCGGCAAGGACGTCCTGTTCACCTTCATCGAGAGCTACGGCCGGGTGGCCGTCCAGGACTCGGATATCGCGCCCAAGGTCGGCGCGGTCCTCGACGCCGGGACCGCGCGGCTGAAGAACGCCGGCTACGGCTCGCGCAGCGCGTTCCTGACCTCGCCGACGACGAGCGCGGGCAGCTGGCTGGCGCACTCCACGTTCCAATCCGGGGTGTGGGTCGACAGCCAGCACCGCTACGACGACTTCGTGAAGACCGACCGGTTCACCCTCGGTGGCGCGTTCAAACGCGCGGGCTGGGAGACCGTCGGTGTCGTCCCGGCGCACACCGAAGACTGGCCGGAGGGCAAGGTCTACGGCTACGACCGCTACTACGACTCACGAAGCATCGGCTATCACGGCCCGCCGTTCTCCTACGCCACGATGCCGGACCAGTTCACGCTTTCGGCGTTCCAGCGCGCCGAACGCGGGAGACCGGACCGCCCGCCGATGATGGCGGAGATCGACCTCGTCACCAGTCACTGGCCGTGGACACCGCTCCCCCGCATGGTCGACTGGGCCGCCGTCGGCGACGGATCGATCTACAACCCCATGCCCTCGCAAGGGCAGACGCCCGAGGAGGTCTTCACCGACCCCGCCAAGGTGCGCGGCGCGTACGGCGACTCGATCGCGTATTCGCTGAACTCGCTCATCTCGTACGTGGAGACCTACGGCGACGACGACCTCGTGCTCGTGTTCCTCGGCGACCACCAGCCGAACCCGATCGTCGCCGGTGCGGGCGCGGATCACGACGTCCCGATCACCGTGGTCACGCGGGACAAGGCCGTGCTCGACAAGGTCGCGGGCTGGAATTGGCAAGACGGCCTGCACCCGGACCGGAACGCGCCGGTGTGGCGAATGGACACGTTCCGGGACCGGTTCCTTACCACCTTCGCGCGCTGAAACCCGCATTCGGAGGACTAAATGCGGGTGGCGTCGCGATATCGGTCGGCCAGCTCGCGCAAGTAGTCGACTAACTGCGGGGGTTCGGTCACCCGGAAAGGGACGTTGAGCAGTCCCAAGTGGACGGCCATCGTCTCGATGCTGTCCGCGCCGGTGTGCAGGACGCAGGTGTTCGCGTCGACGGCCTCCACCGTCCCGACGGCCGGGTTGATCCGCGCGGTCACCTCTTCGGCGGACGCGTGCACGGTGACGTCGGCCCGGTATCGCCAAGCGGCGGAGGACACCCCGCGCCGCACGCGGTCCGTGACGTCTTCGGGCAGCTCGCGCGCGGTGAACCGCGGGCCGGTCGGGATCCGCGGGGTCAGCCTGTCGACCCGGAAGGTGCGCCAGTCGCCGCGGTCGAGGTCCCAAGCGACCAGATACCAGCGGCGCCCCCAGTTCACCAGGCGATACGGCTCGACCTTGCGGACGCTTTCCGAACCGTCGTGGGTCCGGTAGCCGAAGCGCAGCACCTCGCGATCCCGGCAGCACGCCGTCAGCACGGTGAGCGTTTCGGCGGCGACGCGCGGGCCGGGCTCGTCCCTCGGCACCGGGATCGTGTACGCCTGCAAGGCGTTCACGCGGCGGCGCAACCGGGACGGCAACACCTGCTCCAGCTTGGCGAGCGCGCGCAACGACGTCTCCTCGACGCCGGCGATGGTGCCGCCGGCCGCGGTGCGCAGGCCGATCGCGACCGCGACGGCCTCGTCGTCGTCCAGCAGCAACGGCGGCAGGTCGGCACCCGCGCCGAGCCGGTAGCCGCCGACGGAACCGCGGGTCGCGTTCACCGGATAGCCGAGCGCGCGCAGGCGCTCGACGTCGTTACGGATCGTGCGGGCACTGACTTCGAGGCGTTCCGCCAGTTCGGTGCCGGTCCAGTCACGGGGAGTCTGCAGCAGGGAGAGCAAACGGAGTAGTCGTGCCGAAGTTTCCAACATTTCTTCAGGCTGCTCCTCCATTAGGAACGGGATGTTCCTAATGGCACTCTACCTTGGTCTCATGAGCGAAAACACGGAGATCAAGCCCTTCCGCGTCGAGGTCCCGCAGGCCGAGCTGGACGACCTCGCCGACCGCCTGGCCCGGGTCCGCTGGGCGAACGAACTGCCCGCCGACCAGGTGACCGACGGGGTGCAGCGCGGACCGGTCACGCCGGGCTGGGAGTACGGCGTGCCGCTGGAGTACGTGCGACGGCTGGTCGCGTACTGGCGCGAGGGCTACGACTGGCGGAAGTGGGAGGCGAAGCTCAACGAGTACCCGCAGTTCACCACGGAGATCGACGGGCAGAACATCCACTTCCTGCACGTCCGCTCGCCGGAGCCGGACGCGAAGCCGCTGATCCTCACCCACGGTTGGCCGAACTCGGTCTTCGAGTACCTCGACCTGATCGACCAGCTGACCGATCCGCGTTCGCACGGGGGCGATCCCGCGGACGCGTTCCACGTGGTCATCCCGTCGCTGCCCGGGTTCGGCTTCTCCGGCCCGACGCGAGAGAAGGGCTGGAACCGGTACCGCACGGCTCAGGCCTGGGCCGAGCTGATGCGCCGCCTCGGCTACGAGCGCTACGGCACCCACGGGAACGACGCCGGTTCGTTCGTCGCCCCCGAGGTCGGCCGCGTCGACGCCGAGCACGTGCTCGGTGTGCACGTCACGCAGCTGTTCTCGTTCCCCAGCGGCGATCCGGCGGAGTTCGAGGGCATGACCGAGAAGGAACTGGAGTACCTGCAGTTCCTCCAGGCCTTCAACGACGACATGTCCGGCTACGCGAAGCTCCAGGAGAGCGCGCCGCAGAATCTCGCGCACGCGCTGGCCGACTCGCCGACCGGGCAGCTGGCCTGGAGCGCGCAACTGCTGTCGGGCACGAGCGACGACCACGTGCTCACCAACGCCACGCTGTACTGGCTCACCAACACCGCGGCTTCGGCGGCGCGGTTCTACTACGAGGACAAGCACAGCGAGCACCCGGCCGAGCCGACGACCGCGCCGACCGGGCTGGCCAGTTTCGCCTACGACTTCCGGCCGCTGCGGCGGTTCGCCGAACGGGATCACGCGAATATCGTTTCGTGGCAGGAATTCGACCGCGGCAGCCACTGGGCGACGCAGGACGCGCCGGACCTGCTGGTGGGCGACATCCGCGCGTTCTTCCGCGGGCTGTCCTGACGGGGGCTGAAGGGAGCTTTCACCGCATGACACGCGGTGAAAGCTCCCTTCAGCTACCCGCGCCGTCCAGCACCGCCAAGGCCTCCGCGCTCAACTCCAGCGTGAAGGCCGGCCGGATGGCCTCGTAGTGTTCCCAGGTCCTCGGCCCGATCAGCGGCAGCACCCGCGGCGACGTCTGGCGCAGCAGCCACGCCAGCACGACCTGGTTCCCGGTCGCCCCCACCTCCCGCGCCACGGCCTCGACGGCGGCCATCCGCGCCTCGCCGTCCGCGCCGGCGTAGGTCTGCCAGACGGGATGCGCGAGCCGTCGCGCGGAGTCGTCGTAGATCCCGCGCAGGATCGACGAATACGCGGCGAGCGCGATGTCTTCGTTGTCCCGCAGGAAGTCGAGCATGTCCCCGGTGGCCAGCGACGCCGAATCCGCCACCGGCCGCAGATACGAGTGCTGCAACTGGACGGCCACCGGCGAAGCCCAGCCGTGCCGCTCCGCGAGCGCGCGGATCCGTTCCAGCCGCCAGGTGCGGACGTTGCTCCAGCCGATCTGCCGGACCTTCCCCGCGCGGACGATCTCGTCGAGCGCGGCCAGCGTCTCCTCCAGCGGGGTCGCCCGGTCGTCGACGTGGATGTAGTACAGGTCGATGTGGTCGGTGCCGAGCCGCCGCAGGCTTTCGTCGACGCCGCGCCGGATCACGTCGCCGCCCGCGCCCTCGAACTGCCGTCCGATGTAGTCCCAGTCCGCGGTGCCGTCGTCGTGGTACCCCTTGCGCGCGCTGTCGGCGTCGGCGACCGCGGCCGACACCTTCGTCGCGAGGAAGACCTTGTCCCGCCTGCCTTTCAGCAGCTTCCCGAGCAGTTCCTCGCTCTCCCCGCCCGACGCGCCGGGCACCCACCACGAGTAACAGTTCGCGGTGTCGAGGAAGTCGCCGCCGTCGTCGAGGTACGCGTCCAGGATCCGTGCCGAGGTCCGCTCGTCGGTGGCGGTGCCCATCGTCATGCACCCGAGCGAGACCTGGCTGACCTTCCGGCCGGTCCGGCCGAGTTCCACCTTTTCCATGGTCTGGACCTTATGCGTGGATCGGTCCGGTACTACAGTCCGTTCACATGACCGAATCCCAGACCAATCTGGCTTGGGACGTGCTTCTCGACCTCTCCGGGCCGGGCCCCAGGCACGAGCGGCTCACCAGGGCTCTGCGCACCGTGATCCGCGAAGGCACGCTCGGCTCCGGCGCCGCGCTGCCACCCAGCCGCACCCTCGCCGCGGATCTGGGCTGCTCCCGCTGGGTGATCACGCAGGCGTACGAGCAACTGATCGCGGAGGGCTATCTCGCCGCGCGCACCGGCTCGGCCACCTTCGTGCGCTGGTCGGCGTCGGGTGCCGAGCCCGCGAAACCCGCCGCGCGCAAGGTGGCGCCGCCGGAGATCGACCTCGCGCCCGGCCTGCCCGACCTGCGCCACTTTCCCCGGACGCGCTGGGCCGAAGCGGTCCGGGAGGTGCTCGCGAACTCGCCCCACGCCGAGTTCGGCTATCCCGTTCCCGGCGGGCATCCGCGTCTCCGCGCCGTGCTCGCCGACCATCTCCGCCGCTGCCGGGGCGCGGTCGTCGACGACGTGCGGATCGCGTCCGGCGTCACCGACGCGTTCGGCCGCCTGTGCCGCGCGCTGCTCGCGGCCGGGATCACGCGCGTCGCGGCCGAGGACCCCGGCTGGCACACCCTGCGCCGCGTCGCGACGCGCGTGGGACTCGAAGTCGTCAGCGTCCCGGTCGACGAAGACGGGCTCCGCGTCGACGAGATCCCTCCCGGCGTCCGCGCCGTCCTCGTGACCCCGGCGCACCAGTTCCCCACCGGCACCGTCCTCTCCCCCGCTCGCCGCGCCGGGCTGCTGGCCTGGGCACGCGAGGCCGACGGCCTGATCATCGAGGACGATTACGACGCCGAGTTCCGCTACGACCGGCGTCCGGTCGGGACGGTGCAGGGGATGGATCCGGTGAGGGTCGCGCTGCTCGGATCGGTCAGCAAGACACTCAGTCCCGCGCTCGGCCTCGGCTGGTACACGGTCCCTCCACAGTGGACGGATCGGGTCGAACCCTCGCCCACTCCGCCCGCACTGGACCAGCTGGCGTTCGCGACCTTCCTCGAACGCGGCTCGTACGACCGGCATCTGCGCGCGGCGAGGCGCCGCTACCGCGCCCGGCGCGACGCCCTGGTCGACGCGCTCGGCCCGGTGCCGCTTTCCGGCGTCGCCGCCGGTCTGCACCTGGTACTGGAGCTGCCCGGCGGATCCGCCGCCGCGGTGGTGAAACGGGCGGCGGCCAAGGGACTGCGCGTGGCCGATCTCGACGACTACCGCGTGGCACCCGGCGCTCCCGGCCTCGTGCTCGGCTACGGCAACCTCGCCGACGGTTCCGTGGGCACCGCCGCCCGCCTGTTACGGGAAGCCATCGCGCGGTGAAGAGTCACTCGGCCATGCGGTGCACCAGGAAGATCCCGTTCAGCAGCGGCCGGTCGAGCCGCTGCCCGTCGGTCGCCACATACTCGTCGAGGATGTCGAGGATGCGGTTGTCGAGTTCGGTGACCTCTTCCGGCGAGAGATGCAGCGCGAACCGCTCGACCACCCGGACCGACCCGGGCCCTGCCTCGCGGAGTTCGTCCTGGAAGGCTTCGATCGGGCCGAACCTGGTGTCTTCGTCCTCGCCGTTGAGCGGCCCGTCCAGCCACCAGGTCTTGCCGGCGTTGCGATAGGGCTTTTCGAGCGCCCCGCTGGCCCCGGTGCGCACCGGGGCCTGCTCCAGCAGACCGGCCTCGACGAGCTGCCGCACGTGATAGAGCACCGTGCCGGGATCCTTGCCGAGCCGGTCGGCGAGTTCCTTGTTGGTCAGCTCCCGCTCGCCGCAGAGCCGGAGGATGCGCAGCCGCAAGGGATGACCGAGCGCCTTGGCCTCACGCGCGGTCGCTTCGCGCCGCCTGTCCGCGACCCTCGCGGCGACTTGCTCGTCCATGACCGCAGCGTAGCCGACTGATGGAGAAGAGAGACATCGATGGAGTTTTCTCAATCGATGTGTGATCCTCGATCGATGAAGTCACTGGGGACCGCCTACTGGCGGCTGTGGAGTTCGTCGGGGCTGTCGAATCTGGCCGACGGGATCGTCAAGGTCGCGCTCGGCCTGGTGGCCGTCCAGTTCACCCGGTCGCCGTCGCTGGTCGCGGGGCTGGCGGCCGTGTCGTCCTTGCCGTGGCTGGTGTTCGCCCTGCACGCCGGGGTGCTCGCCGACCGCGTCGACCGCCGCCGCGCGATGCTCGCCGCCAACCTGGTCCGCGCGGCACTCCTCGCCGCGCTCGCGGTGGCGATCGCGCTGGGATCCGGGTCGATCTGGCTGCTCTACGTAGTCGCGCTGGGGCTCGGGATCGCCGAAACGGTCCACGACACGGCCGCGCAGGCGATCCTCCCGCAGATCGTCGGCCGGGAGCGGCTCACGCGGGCCAACAGCCGCCTCTACGCCGCCGAACTCACCGCCAACGAATTCGCCGGGCCGCCACTGGGCGGTTTCCTCGTCGCCGCGGGTGCTTTCGCCGCGTTCGCGGCCCCCTCGGCGCTCTGGATCATCGCGCTCGTCGCGCTCTTCTTCGTCCCCGGTTCGTTCCGCGCCGAACGGACGCGGGACACGAGCGTGCGCGAAGATCTCGTCGAAGGCCTGCGTTTCCTTTGGGAGAACCGACTTCTCCGGATCCTGGCGATCATGGTCGGCGGTTTCAACCTCGCCACGAGTGCCGTGATCACGCTCTTCGTGCTGTACGCGGTCGGCCCGTCGTCGGCGATGGGACTGTCCGAGCAGGCCTACGGATTCCTGCTCGCCGTCATCGCCCTCGGCGGACTCGCGGGATCGTTCGCGGCCGAGCGGATCGAACTCGCGCTCGGCCGCTCCCGCGCGCTGGTGCTCAGCCTGCTCACCGGCGCCGCGTTCGCCGGGATCCCAGCGGTGACCACGAATCCGTACGTGATCGGGGCGGTGTTCTTCCTCGGCGGAGCCGGGGTCGTGGTGTGGAACGTGATCGTCGTTTCGCTGCGGCAGCGGATCATCCCGGACCACCTGCTGGGCCGGGCCACCAGCGGCCACCGGCTCGTCGCGTGGGGCACCAAACCGCTGGGCGCGGCGGCGGCCGGGCTGCTCGCGGAGGTCTTCGGGCTGCGGCCGGTGTTCGCCGGCGCGGCGGCGGTGATCCTGGCGCTGGCGCTGCTCACCCCAAGTACATGAAGGCCCCCTTCCTTGCGCCTGGCGCAAGGAAGGGGGCCTTCATGTACTTGGCAAGGCGTGGTCAGTCCGGCAGTACCGACTGAACGGCCTCCGGAGTCCGCCCGACCACGGTCGTGCCGTCGTCGGCGGTGATGATCGGCCGCTGGATCAGCTTCGGATGCGTGGCCAGTGCCTCGATCCACCGGTCACGGTCGGCGGGGGTCCGCCCCCAGGTCTTGAGTTCGAGTTCCTTCGCGATCGGCTCGGCGGTGCGGGTGATGTCCCACGGCTCGAGCCCGAGCCGCTTGAGGACGGCCTTCAGTTCCTTCACCGTCGGCGGCTGTTCGAGGTACTTCCGCACGGTGTACTCGGCCCCCGCCTCGTCCAGCATCGACACCGCGGACCGGCATTTGGCGCACGCCGGGTTCACCCAGATCTCCATCCGGGACCACCTCCCTTCGAAAAGTGCTCACTCGATGAGCACTTTGCTTCCGATGATGGTCACAGACGTTACGACGAAAGGAACCCGGTCATGGACGAGACCACCTTCAACGCCGCCTCCCCCGCCGAGTGGCGGGCTTGGCTGGCCGAGCACACCGGAACCGAAAAAGAGGTCTGGCTGGTCATCCGGCACAAGGACAGCGGCGTCCCCAGCGTCCGGATCGACGAGGCGATGGAGCAGGCATTGTGCTTCGGCTGGATCGACGGGCTGCACCGCAAGAACGACGCCACCAGCTCGCGGCTGCGGTTCACCCCGCGCAACCCCCGGAGCACGTGGAGCCGGGTCAACCGCGAGCGGGCCGCCCGGCTGATCGCCGAAGGACAGATGACCGAACGCGGTCAGGCGATGATCGACCTGGCCAAGGCGAAGGGCCGCTGGCAGGTCGTGCCGGACGGCGACGGCGTCCCGGGTGACCTGCGTGCCCGGCTCGACGCCGACGAGGCCGCCCGCGCCCATTTCGAGAAATTCCCGCCGTCGTCGAAAAGGCTGATCCTGGAATGGATTCTGACGGCGAAGAAGCCGGAGACCCGGGAACGGCGGATCGCCAGGACCGTCGAACTCGCGGCCGTGAACGTCCGCGCGAATCACCCGGTCCGGTGACTCAGTTCGGTTCGCACCGGGCCACGAGGAGGGCGATGTCGTCCTGTGCCGGTGTAGTGCCGACGAGCGCGGCCATCACGCGCGCGCACACCACGGCGGGCTGGTCCGCGGAGACCACGTCCGCGAGCCGCTGCAGGCCGACGTCGATCAGCTGATCCCGGCGCTCGACGAGACCGTCGGTGTAGAAGGCGAGCACGGCACCGGGCGGCAGTCCGACGACGGTTCTTCGGCGCCGCGGCCCGGTGACCCCGATGGGCGGATCGACCGGCGCGTCGACGAACACCGACGGCCCGCCGGGCGGCGCGAGCACCGGCGGCAGATGCCCGGCCAGCGAGATCGCCATGCTGTCGCGTGAAGCCGGCAGCAAGCCGTACGCGACGGTGGCCAGCGAACCCGGCTCGAAATGCTGCACCTTCCGGTCCAGTTTGGACAGTACTTCCGCCGGATCGTCCGATTCGAGCGCGTAGGCGCGAAGCGCGCTGCGCAGCCGTCCCATGATCACGGCGGCGTTGAGGCCGTGCCCGGCGACGTCGCCCATCACGATGCCCAGCCGGTCGCCCGGCAGCGAGAACAGGTCGTACCAGTCACCGCCGACCCCGGGTTCGGTACCCGGCACGTACCGCGCGGAGAACTGGATTCCCGGAACGGCGGGCAGCCGCGCGGGTACCAGGCTCCGTTGCAGCGCGGTCGCGGCCGCGCGATCGGTCGACGAGAGTTCGATCTGCGCCGCCAGTGCGAGCCGCGCGGCCACCAGCTGCAGCAGCTCGATGTCGGTCTCGGAGAACTCCCTCGGCGTCAGAGACCCGACGTGGAGGACACCGATCAGTTCGTCGCCCGCGAGCATCGGGACGCCGAGCAGCGTATGCAAGCCTCGTTCCCACAGGAGCGCGTTCACCACCGTGGTCTCGTCGACGTGGTCGATGATCACCGGACGGCGTTGCGCGGCCACCCGGCCCGCGAAGCCGGCGCCGACGGGCACCCGGACGTCCTGGTAGACCTCTTCCTCGATCCCGGAAGCGGCGATCGCCTGCAACTGCTGGGCCGACGGGTCGTACCGCAGCACCGTGGCGGTGTCGACGCCGAGAACCTCGCGCACCCGCGCCAGGATCGTGGCCATCACCTTGTTCTGACCGAGGTGACCCAGCTCCGTGTCGGTGATGGCTTCGAGCACCTGGAGCCGATCGTCGGCGGTCGGGATCTCGGGCATATGCGGAAGCCTAGCCAGCCCGGTCGGCGGCCACCGCCCAGCCCGCCGCCAGTCCGTCGAGGTCAGCCGCCACTACGGCACTCGGCGGAATGGCGTCCCGCGGGACACGGCAGGCGAGCGCCGTGCCGAGTCCAGCCATCCGGATGACGGTGTCGATCAACGCCTCCGGCTCCTCCGGCCAGTCGAATCCCGGCTGGGCGATCAGCAGGCTCACGCAGCCGTGCATCGCCGACCAGAGGCCCATCGCGAGGACCTCCGGTTCGCCGCGCAGGATCCCCGCCCGCACGCAAGCGGCGGTCGCGTCGGCGAGATATCGGAAACAGGCGACCGCGCCGGGCGAGGAACCGCCGGAAGGACGCATCAGGAGCACGCGGTACTGCACCGGATGGTCGAGGGCGAACCGGGCGTACACCCGCGCGCAGCGGCTGAGCGCGCGCATCGGATCGGCGACCTCGACGGCGTACTCGCGCATGCGGCGCGCGAGTTCGTCCCACACCCGCAGGCAGACCGCCTCCAGCAAGGCGTCCCGGCTCGGGAAATGCGCGTAGACCGACGGCGTGGAGACGCCGGTGCGGCGCGCGACGGCGCGCAGCGTCAGCGCCTCGTCGGTCCCCGCCTCGCCGAGCAGGGCGTCGGCGGCCGACAAGATCTCGCCGCGCAGCTTGTCCCCTTCACCCGGCCGCGCCTTCGTCCGCTTCGCGCCCATGCCGTGATGCTGCCAGCATTGACTTGACACCGTCAACTTGACGATGTCAGCTTGAGGCATGGCGCACTTCCGGACCGCGACCGCCCTCCGTCGCCGAGGCGGCGAACCGGTCTTCGACACCGAACTCGATCCACAGTGGACGATCGGGGCGAAGCTGCACGGCGGCTATCTCCTCGCCGTGCTCGCCAAGGCCGCCGCCGAGGTCTCGCCGCATCCGCATCTGACCGCGATCAGCGGCTCGTTCTCGGTGGCCCCCGAACCCGGCCCCGCGGTCGTCGAGGTCGAGGTGCTGCGCGAAGGCCGCGGCCTCACCCAGCTGCGCGCGCGGCTGAGCCAGCACGGCGCGCCCTGCACCGAAGCGCTGATCACCCAAGGCGTCCTGACCGACGGCGACGCGTGGTGGTCCGGAGTGGACCCGGTCGAGATCCCGCCGGAGCAGGACTGCCTGCCCGTCCCCGCCGACGGCGGCGGCGGCGGCTTCCGCATCGGCCTGATGGACGTCGTCGAGCAGCGGCTCGATCCGGCCGCGGCGGGTTTCGCGGTGGGACAGCCTTCGCGAAAGGGCGTCATCTCGTCCTGGCTGCGGCTCGCCGACGGCACCGACTGGGACCCGGCGAGCCTGCTCGTCGCGCTCGACCCGGTACCGCCGATCTCCTACGACCTCGGCATCGCGGGCTGGGCGCCGACCGTCCAGTTCACCGCGTATCTGCGCGGGCTCCCGGCGCCGGGTCCGGTACGGGTGCGGATGCGCGCGGGCGAACTCGGCGGCGACCGGATGGACGAGGTCGCGGAGCTTTGGGACGAAAAGAACAGGCTGATCGGGCAAGCGACCCAGATCGCCGCCGTACGTCTCCCCTGAACCACCCGAAAGCGGGTTCATGACGCGGCGCCGGGAGTTAAGATCCGGCTTCGACGTCATTGTTCTGGGGGCAGGACCATGGAAGTGGAACCACGTCGCGCGGGCGAGAACGACTCCGCCGGCTCCGACTCCGGCGAAGCCGAGATCACCCGGCTCTGCCGGACCCTGGTGCCGCTGGCCGCCGCCGGCAAGTACGCCGAGGCCGCGTCGACCTATCGCTGGGTGACCAGGGCTTCGTCCGGAGACCCGCTTCGGTACGGCGATCACGCGTTGCGGCTGGAATTCTGCGCCCTCACCGGCAACGAGCACACCGGTCTCGATCTCCTGTCGCTTTTGGACGGTGTCGGCGACCATTCGGACGCCGTCGGCAGGCTTGAGTTCTTCGCCTCGGCGGCGCTGCTCACCCGCCGGTTGACGGAAACCGGATACGGCGAGATCCCGTTCGTTCTCAACGGCCCGTACGACGGTGTCCCGCTGAGCAGGCTGCACGAGCGGATGCGGGCGGCGGCCTTCGTCGAAGCCGAGGAACTCGACGGACGCGAGCACACCGGATACTTCACCGTCTACGCCGAACGGAAGATGGCCGCGAAACCGGTCGCGGAATTCGTCGCGCTCCTGCCGTCGGCACTCCCCCGGGTCCCGATCCTGCCGCCGCCCGGACTGTCCGCGGAGGAACTCGTCGTCCGGGCGGAGATCCACAATCACCGGTGCGAACCGGAGGAGGCGCGAGCCTGTCTCGACGCGATCGAAAGCGTCCCGGACGAAATCGCCCCTCGGCTGAGCGAACTGCGCGCGATCTTCTTCCAGGGCGAGGACACCGAGGAGCGGCTGCGCGACGCGGCCGCCGGATTCCGGCGTCAGGGCGACGAAATCCGGTTCCTGCTCAACCAGTGCTGGCTCGGCCTGTGGCTCGTCTTCGACGATCAGGCCGAGACCGGGGTCGCGCTGACGACGGTGGCCGCGGCCCGGTTGCGCGCCGGGACGGACGAGCGCGCCGCCTGCTGGGGCGAATACTGGCTGGCGCACGTGCTTTCCGGGCAGGGCCGCGCTTCCGAGGCGTACGAGGCCTTGCGACGGGGCACCGAGCGGGCCCGCTCCGCGGGGGATCCCTTGCTCCTCGGGACACTTCTGTGTCTCGAAGCGTCGTTGCGGAACGGCGACGGCGAGGATCCGGTGACCACATTGGAACTCGCGCGGGCGGCGACGGACGCCTTCATCGTCGGGAACGTCGGCGAGAAGGCCGTCGAGGCCGTCGAACAGGTCCGGATCGCTTACGAACGAACAGGATCGCTCGACGAATTGGACGTCTTCGTGGAGCACATGCTGGCGACGCTGCCCGTGGGCGGCCCGGAACGGTTGCGCGGGCATCTCCGACACCTCCGGGCGCTGTCGCTGATCGGCACCGGCAGGTTCGCCGAAGCCGTCGACGACGCCTACGCGTCTCTCGGTGTCTCCGCTTCGAAAGGCAAGGACACCGCGGAACATTGGTACGTCCTCGTCACCGCGCTGCACGGCGCCGGCCGCTACGACGAGGTGCTCGACGTCGCGCCGCGTGCCATCGCCCTGCTCGACGCGTCGCCGGACTGGGGTCACCGCTGCCGGTGGATGTACGCCGACAGCTATCGCGCGCTCGGCGAATCGTCACGCGCCTTCAACGAATACGCCGTCCTCGCCGAAATCCTCCACGACTCGGGCGACACCGGGCACTCCTACATCTCGGTGAGCATGGCCGCCGCCGAACAACTCGACCTGCTCGGCTACGGCGCGAACGCCGCCGACTTCTACGCGCGGGCCGCCGACGCGGCCTTGGCGATCGGCGGCGGCTACGTGGCCGCCACTTGCCGTAACGCCGCGACACTTTCCCGCCTGCGGTCCGGCGACGTCGACGCGGCGCTGAGCGCGCTCGACGCCGCGGAAACCGCCGTGCACGCCGTGGAAACCGAAACGGCGCCCGCCAGGGACCATCTCGTCGCGCAGCTCGACCATGTCGCCGCCCACGTGCTCAGTGCCGCGGGCCGCGTCCACGAGGCCGCCCGCCGCGCGCTCCGTGCCGCCGAAACGTTCCACCGGATAGGCGAAGCCGAATCCGCCCGTGACGTCGACCTGTTGCTCGAACAGATACTCCTCGGCGAACAGAAGTGACGTGTGTCCTGTTCTGTCAGTGACATGCCCACCTTCCGGTGCTTATGATTCCTGGCGGTCTAGACCTCTTTGACGCATCCGGATGCCTCATCCCTGCGAGGTAAAGGCGGTTCGGCATGACCGGAAGATTCTCCAGACTCCTGGCAGGCGCCGCGCTGGCGCTCGGCGTCCTGTCCCTGCCCGCTCCCGCGGCGGCCGCGGCTCCCGCCTCGGCGGTCTGCGACGGTGACGGCGTCAGCGGAAAACGCGTTCAAGCGCTTTATGTCCGCGGGAATACGCAAGCGGATCGGTACGGGCAGTTCGCCGGCCAATTCCAGACCTTCACGAGCCAGATCGACGACATCTTCGTCGAAGCCGCGGCCCGGCTCGGCGGCGGCGTCCGGCACGTCAGGTACGTGCACGACGCGAGCTGCCGGGCGACGATCGCGAACGTCGTCATCGCCCAATCGGCGATGGCCAACGTGGACACGATCACCAACGCCATCAAGGCGCAGGGCTACAACCGCGCCGATCGCAAGTACATCGTCTGGTACGACGCGGGCGGCTGCGGGCTCGCGTTCGGCAACGGCGGCAACGACAGCCCCGGCGCGAGCAACCCGTACAACGGCGGCCCGCACTACGCCACGGTCGGCACGGGCTGCTGGAGCTGGCAGGCCACCGGGCACGAACTCCTGCACAACCTCGGGGCCGTCCAGGGCAGCGCGCCGAACGCGACGCCGTACGGCCATTGCTGGGACGACGAAGACATCATGTGTTACGACGACGGCGGCCTCCCGCCCGGCGGACTGAAGAAGGTGTGCCCCGGCGCGCCGGAGAACCAGATCGACTGCCTCGGCGACGACTACTTCCACACCAATCCCGCGCCCGGCAGCTATCTCGCCACCCACTGGAACGTGGCGAACAGCGAATACCTGATCCGAAGCGGCACCCCGTATCCCGCCGGGCGGATCACCGGCGTGACCGGGAAATGCGCCGACGTCGACCATTCGCAGATCACGAACGGCACGGCGGTGCGGCTGTGGAACTGCAACGGCACCCCCGCGCAGACGTGGGCCGTGCAGAACGGGACGCTGCGCGCGCTCGGGAAATGCTTGGACGTCGACAACAGCGGTACGGCGGACGGGACGCGGGTGCAGCTGTGGGACTGCAACACGAGCGGGGCGCAGACCTGGCGGCGGCAGGGTTCGACGCTGGTCAACCCGCAGTCCGGCAAATGCCTCGATGTCGAGGGCGGCGCCACCGGCGAGGGCACCCGGCTGGTGATCCGGACCTGTGACGGCGCCGCCGGCCAGTCCTGGCAGATCCCGGCTTGAGCCGCGTTTAGTCCTCTGGATGCGGCTCGCGATGCGGGCGAGCGTGTCGCGAAAGCCACTTTCGGGACGTCTGATGTCTCGAAAGTGGCTTTCGCGACATGGCCCGGGCTCCTTGCCAGCCCCGCTCACCAGGAGAAAGATCCCTGACATGTCCGGAGGAGCCAGCGGTACCCGAAGCCTGCCCATCGGCTCGATCGTGCTGTGGGTCGTGCGCGTCGCGCTCGCCGCCGAGTTCCTCTACAGCGGCTACCTGCTGTTCTCGGGTGGCCACACCGAACAGGTCTTCGCCGAGATCGGGCTCGGACAATGGCTCCGGTACGTCACCGGCGTGCTCGAAGTCGCCGGCGCGATCGGGCTGCTCGTCCCCCGCTTCGGCGGGCCGTCGGCGCTGCTGCTGGCGGGGGTCATGGTGGGCGCGAGTGTCACGGAACTGTTCATCCTCACCAACGGCGGCCCGGTTCTCCCGCTGATCCTGCTGATCGTCTGCGCGACGCTGGCCTGGTTCCTCCAGGATCAGACGCGGGCGCTGCTCGGGATCAAGCCTCCCGAAGACGACGAGGATCAGCGCTAGGCGAACGCGCGTCACTCTTCCACCGAACGGCGCAAAGCCTCGCCCGCCGAATGCACCGATCATCGGAACAGGCAAAGAAAAACCGCATGTCAGCCTGCCTTGCGAGGCCCTGACGAGCGCGCCGAAATCCGATCATCAGCGTGATCATCCGCTCACTCAAGGTTAAAGATTGCGGCTCGTTTACAACGAACCGGCCACCTGCTTGACAGTCGGAGTGGTACGTACCACGCTGCCCGCATTGGTCTACACCATTCTGTGGGAGCCCGGCATGGTGGCCGGGCATCGAAAGGACGGCACGAGTGAAGCGCTGGCTCAAGATGGCTGCGGGCGCCGCCGCCATCACCCTCGCGACGGCGGGCTGCGCCGGTTCCGGCAGTGGCGACAGCACGAATTCGAGCGCTGCGGCCTCGAACGGCTCGCTCACGGTCTGGCTCATGACGGGGACCGCCCCGGAAGCACTGACGAACTCGCTCCACAAGGAATTCGAAGACGCGCACCCCGGCGTCAAGGTCAAGTACGAGATCCAGCAGTGGAACGGCATCCAGCAGAAGCTGACCACCGCGCTGGCCAGTGACAACCCGCCGGACGTGATCGAGCTGGGCAACACCCAGACCCCCGCGTTCGCGAACCAGGGCGTGCTCGCCGACCTCACGTCGAGCGTGAACGACTTCAACGGCGCACAGTGGCTGCAGGGCCTCAAGGCTTCGGGCGAGTTCGACGGCAAGACCTACGGCGTCCCGTTCTACGCGGCCAACCGCGAGGTCATCTACCGCAAGGACATGTTCGAGCAGGCCGGCATCACCGCGACGCCGAAGACGCGCGCGGAGTGGCTCGACGCGATCACCAAGCTCAAGGCCAAGTTCGGCAGCGACCCCGAGTTCCAGGCCCTCTACCACCCCGGCCAGAACTGGTACGAGCTCCTGTCCTACATCTGGGACGAGGGCGGCGACATCGCGCAGGCCAACGGGAAGTCCTTCAAGTCGACCCTGAACACCCCGCAGGCGAAGGCCGGGCTGGAGTTCTACAAGCAGCTCACCGACGCTTCGGGCACCAAGGCCCCGAAGGACGCCGACGAGGCCACCCCGCAGCAGGCGGGCATCTACGGTGCGGGCAAGGTCGCGATGATGATCGGTGTCCCGGGTGAGGCCGACACCGCGGCGAAGACCGACCCGAAGATCAAGGAGAAGTCGGGCGCCTTCCCGATCCCGGGCAAGGCCGCCGACAAGTCGGCCCCGGTCTTCCTCGGCGGCTCGAACCTGGTCATCCCGGCCAACAGCAAGAACGCGGCCGCGGCGAAGGACTACGTCAAGCTGTTCTCCACCCCGAAGTACCAGACCGAGCTGGCCAAGGCCGGTTACGTCCCCGGTACCTCGACCGACGTGTCCGCGCTCGACGCGAACCCGCTCACCAAGGTCATGGCCGAGGCTTCCAAGAACGGCCGCGCCGTGCCGACCAGCCCCAAGTGGGGTGACGTCGAGTCCGGTCAGAACCCGATCAAGGACATGCTGACCGCCTACCTGACCGGAACGAAGACGCTCGACCAGGCGACCGCCGACGCCAACGCAGCGCTCGACAAGCTCATCGGCGGATGACCACGACGAAAGATGTGACGATGCCGGCGGGGGCCACCCCGCCGGCATCGCCGCGCATCAAACGCCCGAAGTCCAACCGGCGCCTCCGCCTCGGCGAGCGGACGGCGCCGTACCTGCTGATCCTTCCCGCACTGGTCGCGATCCTGGTCCTGCTGGGCTGGCCGACGCTGCAGCTGATCGGGATCAGCCTCCGCAAGCTCGACCTCCGTGAGCTGGTCTCCGGGGAGATGGTCTGGGTCGGATTCGAGAACTTCTCCGAGATCCTGTCCGATTCGGAGTTCTGGGAGATCACCGTCCGGACGCTGGTGTTCACCGCGTCGGTCGTGATCCTCACTCTGCTGCTCGCGCTGCTCATGGCGGTGCTGATGCGGCATCTCAACCCGGTGGTCCGGGTGATCGTGCAGGTCGCGCTGATCCTCGCGTGGGCGACGCCGGTGGTCGCGACGACCACGGTGTTCCAGTGGATCTTCGACCAGCAGTACGGCATCTTGAACAAGACGCTCGCGAAACTCGGTTTCGAGAGCTTCATCGGGCATTCCTGGTTCTCCACCGGCCCGAGCACGCTCACCGTCATCGGGATCCTGGTCGTCTGGCAGGCGGTGCCGTTCGTGGCGTTCACGCTCTACGCCGGGCTGCTCGGTGTCCCGAAGGAGCAGTACGAGGCCGCGGGTATCGACGGCGCGAACGCCTGGCAGGCGTTCTGGGCGGTCAGCTGGCCGGCGATCCGGCCGATCCTGACCATGGTCACGTTCCTGTCGGTGCTGTGGGACTTCAAGTTGTTCGCCCAGGTGTGGGCGATCCGCCAAGGCGGGCCGGACGGCGCCAGCACGACGCTGCCGGTCTACATGTACCTCAAGGGCCTCGCGGGCAACCACTTCGGACTGGCGGCCACCGCCGCCCTGCTGATGATGCTCGTGCTGATCCTGCTCACCGCCCGGTACGTCCAGCTGCTGGTGCGCACGAAGGAGGCCGACCTGTCATGAGGAAGTCCCTGACCCAGCGGATCGGCCTCGGCACGCTCGGCGTGGTGGTGGCGCTCCTGTTCGTCTTCCCGACGTACTGGATGTTCACCTCCTCGCTGAAGACCCCGGGCCAGGTCCTGTCCCCGGACTACGACCTCGTCCCGCTCTCGGTGACGTTCGAAAACTTCGTCTCGGCGCTGACGAAGCCCGGGTTCACCACGTATCTCGCCAACAGCCTGATCGTCACGCTCGGCGCGGTCCTGTGCTCGCTCGTCGCGGGTGTGCTGGCCGCGGTCCCCTTGTCCCGGATGCGTTTCCGCGGGCGCAAGGGTTTCCTGCTGCTGGTGCTCGTCGCTCAGCTGGCGCCGTTCGAAGCGCTGCTGATCCCGATGTACCTGCTGATGCGTGACGCCGGGCTGCTGAACCAGCTGCCTTCGTTGCTGCTGGTGTACTTCGCGGCGACGCTGCCCTTCACGTGCTGGATGCTCTACGGCTTCGTCAACGGCATCCCGTACGACCTCGAAGAGGCCGCGATGATCGACGGGTGCAGCCGGGCGGGTGCCTTCCGCCGGGTGACGCTGCCGTTGCTCGCGCCGGGACTGGTGACCACCTCGGTGTTCAGCTTCATCACCGCGTGGAACGAGTTCCTGTTCGCGTTCGTGTTCATGCGCGACCAGAACAAGCAGACGCTGCCGGTGTGGCTCTCGTCGTTCCGGACGGCGTTCTCCGTGGACTGGGGCGGCATCATGGCGGCGTCGGTCATCTACGCCGTGCCCGCGCTGGTGTTCTTCATCATCGTCCAGCGCAAGCTCGTGTCCAACCTGACCGCAGGCGCAGTGAAGGGGTAATCCTTGTCTTCACCGGAAAAGCTCGCCGCATCCGTTCTCGTTTCGGGCTTCGACGGCACCACCGCCCCGGATTGGCTGCGCCGCAAGGTGGCGGACGGTCTCGGCGGCGCGATCCTGTTCGGCCGCAACGTGGTCGACGACGAGCAGGTGGCCGCGCTGAGCGCGCAGCTGCGGGCGGAACGGCCCGACGTGCTCGTCGGCATCGACGAGGAGGGCGGTGACGTCACGCGGCTCGACGTCGCCACCGGCTCGTTCGTGCCGGGGCCGCTCGCACTCGGCGCCGCGGACGACGTCGAGCTGACGACGTCGGTCGCGGCGGCGCTCGGCGAACGGCTCGCCGCGTGCGGGGTGACGATCAACTTCGCCCCGTGCGCGGATCTCACGCTGGCGGCGGAGGATCCTTCGATCGGCGTCCGGGCGTTCGGTTCGGATCCGGTGAAGGCGTCGCCGCATGTCGCGGCGTACATCACCGGCCTGCAGAAGTACGGCGTGGCCGCGTCGGCCAAGCATTTCCCCGGACACGGGGCGGCGACGGACGATTCGCACCACGCGCTGCCGGTGCTGCCCCGGACCGAGGCGGAACTGCACGAGATCGAACTCGTCCCGTTCAAGGCGGCGATCGCGGCGGGAGTGCGCGCCGTGATGACCGGGCACCTCGTCGTGCCCGCTTGGGGTGAGCTGCCCGCGACGCTCAACCCGAAGGCGCTCACCGACGTCCTGCGCGGCGAACTCGGCTTCACCGGCGCGGTCATCACCGACGCGCTGGACATGGGCGCCGTCGCGGGCGAACTCGGCAAGACCGAAGGCGTCGGACGGGCGTCGGTGCGGGCGCTGATCGCCGGTGCCGACGCGCTGTGCCTCGGCGGCGTGTCGTTCGAAGAGGACGAGCTGAACCGGATCGCGTCGGTCATCGCGGCCGCCGTCGAGTCCGGTGAGCTGCCGCTGGAGCGGCTGGCCGAGGCGTCGGAACGGGTCGCCGCGCTCGGCACCCCGCCGGTCTCGACGCCGATCTCGCCGGTCGACCACCACCTCGGCCTGGAAGCGGCGCGCAAGGCGCTGCGGATCCAGGGTTCGCCGAAGCTGGACGGCCCGCCGCTGGTGATCGACATCGAGACCGAGCCGATCATCGCGGCGGGCCCGATGCCGTGGGGGCTCGGCTCGCATCTGACCGGGCTCGTGCCCGGCACTCGTACGCTCAAGGTCGGTGCGGACGGGATCGCGACCGCGATCGAGGCCGTCCACGGCACCCGCGACCTCGTGGTGGTGACGCGCGAGGCACACCGGCACCCCGAGGTCCGGGAGTTCCTGAGCTGGCTGCGGGAGGCGGGCGTGGACTACATCCGCGTCGAGACCGGCGTGCCGGGACCGGAGACCGACGGGCCGCGGATCGACACGTTCAGCGGGTCCTACGTCAGCCTCCGCGCCGCTGCGGAGTACCTGGCCTGATTTGCGCGTGAAGGCCCCCTTCACTCGGCTCAGCCGAGTGAAGGGGGCCTTCACGCGCGTTATTCGGTTGCGGGGCCGGAGCGGGGGTGTTGTAGTCCTGGGGATCGGTTCCCGGCCTAGGAGATGATCGTCTTGCGAGTGTCCACGTCCTTCCATCAGGTAATTTCCGCCTACCTCAAGGACAAGACCACTCGTGAAAACCCTCAATCTGGGGATTCTGGCGCATGTTGACGCCGGGAAGACGAGCCTGACCGAACGGCTGTTGCACACCGCCGGGGTCATCGGCGAGCTGGGCAGCGTCGACGACGGCAGCACGCAGACCGACACACTGGCGCTCGAACGTGCCCGCGGCATCACCATCAAGGCGGCCGTGGTGTCGTTCGTCCTCGGCGACGTCACCGTCAACCTGATCGACACCCCGGGCCACCCCGATTTCATCGCCGAGGTCGAACGCGCGCTCGGCGTGCTCGACGGTGCCGTCCTGGTTCTGTCGGCGGTCGAAGGCGTCCAAGCCCAGACCCGTGTCCTGATGCGGACCTTGCGACGGCTGGGCATCCCGGTGTTGCTGTTCGTGAACAAACTGGATCGCCGCGGCGCCGACCCGGAGCGCGTGTTCCGGGAGGTCGCCGGGAAACTCACGCCGTCGGCGATCGCGATGGATCCCATGGAACCCGATCGGGTGGTCGATCTGCTGGCGACGCTCGACGAGGACTTCCTCACCGAGTACCTCACCGACCCGGACACGTTCACGCCGTCGCGGCTCCGCGCCGAGCTCACCGCGAAAGTCGCCGAGGGTCTCGCTCATCCGGTCTACTTCGGATCCGCGATCACCGGCGCCGGGATCGACGCGCTCCGCGATGGCATCGAGAACCTGTTGCCCGCCAAGGAAGCCGACGTCCACGCGCCGCTGTCCGGCACGGTGTTCAAGGTCGAGCGCGCGCCGGGTGGCGAGAAGATCGCCTACGTGCGGCTGTTCTCCGGCAGCGTCGCCGTGCGCGACAAGGTCCCGCTCGGTGACGGCGAAGGCAAGGTCACCGCGATCAGCGTTTTCGAGAACGGCTCGGCGGTACCGTCGGCATCGGCCGAAGCCGGGCGGATCGCGAAGCTTTCCGGGCTCGATGTCCGGATCGGAGACGTGCTCGGCGCTCGGGCACGGGTGCGGGAAGCGCTGTTCTCGCCGCCGACGCTGGAAACCGTCGTTTCGCCGGTGCGCCCGGCCGATCGCGGGCCGCTGCACCAGGCGCTCACCCGGCTGACCGAACAGGATCCGCTGATCGGCCTTCGGCACGACGAGGTCCGCCAGGAGACTTCCGTTTCGCTGTACGGAGAAGTGCAGAAGGAGGTCATACAGGCGACGCTCGCGGACGAGTACGGCATCGACGTCACGTTCAGCGAAACGACCACGATCTGCGTCGAACGCGTCTCCGGCACCGGATCGGCCGCCGAACTCATCGGCGCGGCGTCGAATCCCTTTCTGGCCACGGTCGGACTGCGCGTCGAACCTGGGAGCGGGATCTCGTTCCGTCTGGAGGTCGAACTCGGCTCGATGCCGTATTCCTTCGTCAAAGCCGTGGAGGACACGGTGAAGGAGACGCTGCGCGAAGGCATCCACGGCTGGGAGGTGCTCGACTGCGTGGTGACGATGACGCATTCCGGCTACTACGCCAGGCAAAGCCACGCCCACGGCACCTTCGACAAGAGCATGTCCAGCACCGCGGGCGACTTCCGCTGTCTGACGCCGTTGGTGCTGATGGCGGCGCTGCGCGAGGCCGGGACGACCGTGCACGAACCCCTGCACCGGTTCACCCTCCAAGCCCCGGCCGACACGCTCGGCCCGGTGACCGCGCTGCTGGCGCAGGCTCGCGCCGTCCCGCGGACGACGATCACGAAAGGCGGGACGGCCGAGCTCGAAGGCGAGATCCCGGCGGCGAAAACCCATGAGGTACACCAGCTCCTGCCCTCGGCGACCCGAGGGGAAGGCACGCTGGAGACGGCCTTCCACGGCTACCGGCCCGTCCGGGGAGCGGCCCCGTCGCGATCGAGGACCGATCACAATCCGTTGGAACGCAAGGAATATCTGCTACGCGTGCTGCGGCGCGTCTGAAGGAACGGAGAACGTCATGGTTTCACGGCTCGGGGTCAGGATCCCGCGCGAGCTGCCCGCCGCCCGGCTGAAGAGTCTGGCCCAGCGCGCGGAGCGGGAGGGCTTGGACGAGGTCTGGATCGTCGAGGACTGCTTCTACGCGGGCGGGATCGCGACGGCGTCGGCGGTGCTGGCGGCGACCGAGAAGATCACGCTCGGCATCGGCATCATGCCGGCCGTGGCGAGGAACCCGGCTATCGCGGCGATGGAGATCGCGGCGCTGGCGGAGCTGTACCCGGGACGGCTGATCGCCGGGTTCGGGCACGGGGTGCCGAGCTGGATGCGGCAGATCGACGCGTGGCCGAAGTCTGCGCTCGCCGCGTTCGAAGAGACGCTGACGGTCATCCGGCGGCTGCTGGCGGGTGAGCGGGTTTCCTTCGAGGGCAAGCACGTCCGGCTCGACGAGGTCGAACTGGAGTTCCCGCCCGCGCTGCCGCCGAAGCTCGTCGCCGGCGTCCGCGGCCCGAAGTCGCTCGCTGCGGCGGGCCGGGTCGCCGACGGGACGCTCCTGGCCGAACCGGCGACCCCGGAGTACGTCCGCGCGACGCGGGACCTCATCGGCGTGGAAGGCCATTCGATCGCCACCTACAACTGGCTGGCCCTCGACGCCGATCCCGAGCGGGCCCGTGAGCGCGCCCGGTCCGACGTCGCGTCCGCGATCGGGCCGAACTCCGGTCCGGCGCTGGAGCCGCTGGATTTCGGCGCGGAACTGCTGGCCGAGGTCAAGGCCGCTACCGACCGCGAGGACCTGGCCCGGCGGTTGCGGCCCGAGTGGATCGACAGGCTGAGCATCAGCGGTCCGCTCGACCGGTGCGTCGAGCAGATCCGCGCGCTGTACGCGGCCGGGACCGAGTCCGTCATCCTGCTCCCCCTGCTCGGCGAGCCGGAGGAGGAGTCCTTCGCCGCCGCGGGCCGGATCGCCTCGGCCCTGCGCGGCTGACCTCCCGCATTTCGTCCTCTGAATGCGGGCGGGTGTCGAGCGCCTTGACGACGGCGACCATGTCCTCCTCGCCGAGACCGAGCCGCGCGGTCTCGGCGTAGAGGGCACGGGACGCCTCGATCAGCGGTAACTCCAGGCCCGCTTCCCCGGCCGCCGCCGCGATCAGCTCGACATTGGCCAGCACGTTCGCGATCGAGGCCTGCGGCGCGAAGTCCTCTTCGACCAGCTTGGGCGCCTTGACCCGCAGGATCGGACTGGCGAGCTGGCCCGCGCCGAGCACGTCGGCGAGCAGACCGAGATCCAGCCCGTGCGCCCGGGCGAAATGCACCGTCTCGGCCAGCGAAGTCACGACCGCGGTCAAGTGCACGTTGACCGCCAGCTTCATCAGGAGCCCGTTGGGAACCGGCCCGCAGTACACGGTTTCCCGGCACATCGGCCCGAACAGCTCCCGGACCTCCTCGACCGCGCCGGGGTCACCCGCGAGCATCGCGACCAGTTCCCCCGCCTCCGCCGGGACACGCGAACCCGAAACCGGCGCCTCCACGTACTTCGCCCCCGCCGCGACGAGGTCCGACTCCAGCGCGCGGGAATGACCCGGTGCCGTCGTTCCCATGTGGACGATCGTGCGGCCCGCCACCCGGTCGGCGAACCCGGGCCCGCCGCGGCCGAGCACGGCGTCGACGGCGGCCTCGTCCTTGAGCATCAAGATCACGACGTCGCACCGCGCGAAGAGTTCGGCGACGTCGGCCACCTGGTCGGCCTTGCCCGGCGTGCGGTTCCACCGGAGCACCGGGATCCCCGCCCGCTCCAGGTTCCGTGCCATCGGCAGGCCCATACTGCCCAGTCCGGCGAAACCGACTCGTTCGAGGTCCATGGGCTCCACTCTGCGGCACCGGCGGGCGACGCCGTACCCGGTGCGACGATTGCGGCGGAAATCGCGAGGAATGCCCCGCGATGCGAGCTGAGGAGCGAGCACGATGGCCTGGCCGGAGAAGGACACCCGTCGAGTCTCGCTGCGCAACGGCCAGTCGTTCCTCTGGCACCTCGACGCCGACTGGGAAAGAACAACGCGCGTGATCCGCGTCAAGGAAGACGGCACCGACGGGCAGATTCTCGTCCTCGACCCGTACCACCACGCCTTCCTGCCGACGCAGACGCAGGTCCGCCGCGCCATTCGTGACGCCTTCCGCGCCGGCTGGCGTCCCGGCACCCGGCTCCCGCCACTCGAAATGGTCTTCGACGGCGAGCACTTCCGCCGCCGCGAGGACTGAGCCGATCAGAACGGGTGCTCCATCCAAACGTTCGCCTCCACGTAAACCCCGCAGTCCCGCTCGACGTTCGCATGCACCGGCGCGATCCCGCCGGGGATCACGTTGTCGCCGTCGACGAGGTCGACGCCGCTCCACTCCTTCCAGTCCGCGATCGAGCCCGAAACGGTCACCGCGAACGGGCACACCTTGATCATCCGCGCGCCGAGCCGTTCGTGGGTGCGCAGCCAGCGGTCGGCGAGCAGCCCGTCCTCACGCCGCCGGACGGCGTAGTCCGCCATGAGGACGTCGGGTTCGTCCTCCTTGCCGATCGGGCGCACGGAGACGATCAGCCGCTTCAGCCCCGTCTCGGCCGCGCGCGCCTTCAGTGCCTTGAGCATCGGCGTGGACAGACCGGTCCCGCGCATTCGTGGCGCCACAACGACTTCGAGGGCGCAGAGGGTGTCCGGCGCGCGACCGTCCATGAGGTCTTGCGCGGCCCACTGGATCGCCTCGTCCCAGCCGTGCGACGGCAGCTCGTGGCGGTCTTCGGCCGGATAGGTCAGCGGGACCGACAAGGCGCGCGCGATCGGCTCGCCGTCGTCGTCCAGCGCGATCAGGAAGTACCGGGACCAGTGGCGCAGGAAGCGCTCCGGAGTGATCATCTTGCCGCTGAACCCGGCGTAGATGAACTCACCGCCGACATCGCCGAGATTCAGCGCGGCATCGAGGAGATCGGGACGGGACGCAAGATCGACGATTCGCATGCCGCCCAGTCAACCGAGCCGGTGATCTTTCCCGATAGCTGCTTCCGGGCGATGCTCAAACAGGCTGACGCGGCGCCGCTTGCAACCGGGAGAGGACGTCGGTGAGCCTGCCCGCGGCGACGTCCCATTCTTCGAGGACGCTGCTGCGCGCGAGCGCCGACGTCCGCAGGGAATGACGGAGTTCCGCGTCGAGCGACCAGCGCAGCAACGCCGCCGCGAGCGCCGAAGGGTTGTTCGGCGGCACCAGCATCCCGGGGACGCCGCCACCGGGCGCGGTGCCGAGCGCGTCGTGTGCGCCCGCGGTTTCCGTTGTCACCACGGGGATCCCGCGAGCCAGCGCCTCGGCGACGACCAGTCCGGACGTGCCGCCTCGGGCGGGCAGGACGAGCAGGTCCGCGCCGTCGTAGACCAGGTCGAGGTCGTCCGGCGGCTGGATGAGGCTGATCCGCGAACCGAGCCCGAGCCGCTCGACCGTCCAGCGCAGTTCGTCGACGTACGCGGGATCGTGGTGCGTCGCGCCGGCGAACACGCATTTGAACGCCAGTTCGTCGACCAGAGAGAGCGCCCGGATGAGCACGTCCTGGCCGTGGCGCGCGGTCATGGGCGCGAGACACAGCAGCCGCGAGACGCCGTCGGCCCCGGCGGCGAGCGGCGCCGCGTCCGTACCGGGTGTCGCGACGTAGACGCGGGCCGGGTCGAGGTCGTGCCGGTCGATCAGCTGCCGCGCGAGCCACGGCCCGGTCGCGACGATCATCCCCGTCAGCCGCAGGGTCTCCCGTTCGCAGGCGTCGAGTTCGGCGGCCTGCGCCGGGTCGAGCGCGGGATCGTCGGCGAGCGGCCGGTGGACCAGTACCGCCAGCCGGAGCCGCCGCGCGTGCGGGACGACGATCTCCGGGACCCCGCAGGCGACCGTGCCGTCGATCAGGACGACGGTGTCGTCGGGCAGCGCGGCGAGCGAACGGGCCAGTCTCGACCGCGACAGCGGCCCCGGCATCGGCCATTCCCCGGCGATCGGCAGTTCCAGCAGCGGGAGGCCGGTGGCCGGGAGGTTCTGGCACATCCGGCGGTCGTATTCACCGCTGATGTCCTCGGTTTCGCCCGGCAGGACGAAGACGACCGGTTCGGTCACGCGGACATTCGAGGTGAACACGGTTACCTCCAGATGCGGGCGCCTTATCAGGAGACACGGATACGAGGCCCGTCCGGTTCATTTCCGGGGCGACAAACTTCAGCGGTGCACGCGCGCGATCGCGGCGACGAGCTCGTCACGCAGCCCGGCCCCGACCGCGATGGTGGCCTCCGAACGCACCGTGTGATCGCCGCCGTCGGTGTCGACGACCACTCCCCCGGCCTCGCGCACCAGCAGGACACCCGCCATCGTGTCCCACGGTTTGTTGGAAAGGATGACGCTCGCGTCGAGTTTGCCGTCCGCGACCCAGGCCAGGTCGATCGCCGCGGAACCGAGGAAGCGGACCCGCTGCACACGTCCGCCGAGCTCCGCCAGCAACGCCATCCGAACTTGGTTCTTGACCTCGGCGCCCTCCCCGACCGCGAAGTCGCCGATACTCACGATCGCGTCGGACAGTTCTGTCGCTTTCGATGCCGCAAGACGCTCTTCGCCCGCGTACGCGCCCTGCCCCTCCACAGCGGTGTAGGTGACGTCGAGGAACGGCAGGGAGATCGCCGCGACCGTGCTCTTCAGACCGTCGACGAGCCCGAGCGAAACACCGCACAGCGGGATTCCGCGCGCGAAGTTCGCCGTGCCGTCGACGGGGTCGAGCGCCCACCACAGGTCTTCGTTCCCCTCATGCCCGCGCTCCTCGCCGAGGATGCCGATCTCCGGCGTCTCGCGCGCCAGGAACTCGCGGACGGCGTCCTCGACGGCGAGGTCGACGTCCGTCACCATGTCGCGATCGCCTTTGGCGGCAACGGAAAACGACGTCATCGAGCGGATGATCCCGGTGGCCTTGGCGACGGCCTCGCGGGCCACGGACAGCAATGCGGCGTGGTCGGTCATATGGGTACCGTAGCCCGGGTGAACCTGTTCCCGACGGCCACGACGGCCGACGAAAGCGCCCGCGGCGCCGAGGTCGCGGTGCTGCCCGTCGGCAGTTTCGAACAGCACGGCGCGCATCTCCCGCTCGCCACCGACGCGGTGATCGCGACGACGATCGCGGACGCCATCGCCGCGGCGTATCCGGTCCTGCGGCTCCCGCCGATCACGATCGGCTGCTCCCACGAGCACGCGGATTGGGCGGGCACGGTCAGCATCTCCGCCGCGACGCTGTACGCCGTGGTGAACGACGTCGCCGCCTCGCTGCGCCGTTCCGGCGTCCCGAAACTGGTACTGGTGAACGCGCACGGCGGCAACTACGTGCTGTCGAACGTGGTCCAGGAGTCGACGTCACCGATGGCGCTCTTCCCCGGCGTCGAAGGCTGGCAGGCCGCACACGACGCGGCCGGGCTCGAGACGTCGCTGGACAGCGACATGCACGCCGGTGAGCTGGAGACCTCCCTGTTGCTGCACGCGCATCCTTCGCTGGTCCGGCCCGGTTTCACGGAGGCGGACCACCTCGCCGACGACCGGCGGCACCTGCTGACGGTGGGCCTGCGCCCGTATGCGGAATCCGGGGTGGTCGGGCGGCCTTCGCTGGCGACGGCGGAGAAGGGACGGCTGGTGCTGGCGTCACTGGTGGAGAGCTTCGGGGACACTCTGGCCGCGCTCGGCTGACTCGATCAGGTCCAGATGCGGCAGGAAGTGGTGCATCCGTTCCTGTTTGGTCCGCAGGTACCGCAGGTTCTCGTCGTTCGGCGTGACCAGCAGTGGCACGCGCTCGCTGATCCGCACGCCGTGCCGTTCCAGCTGGTCGACCTTCGCCGGGTTGTTGGACAGCAGCCGCACCGACCGCACGCCGAGATCGTTCAGGATCTCCGCCGCGGCGCGGTAGTCGCGGGCGTCCACCGGTAGCCCGAGCGCGATGTTCGCCTCGACGGTGTCGAGTCCTTCGTCCTGCAGCCGCATCGCCTTCAGCTTCGCGAGCAGGCCGATTCCGCGTCCTTCGTGTCCCTGGGCGTACACGAGGACTCCGGCGCCCTCGTCGACGATCGCCCGCAGCGCGGCGGCCAGCTGGTCGCCGCATTCGCAGTGCATCGAGCTGAACACGTCGCCGGTGAGACATTCCGAATGGACCCGCGCCAGCGTGCCGGAGGTCGCGACGTCGCCGTGCACCAACGCCATCTGTTCGGTGCCGTCGGCGTCCAGATACCCATACGCGCGGAAAACGCCGTAACGGGTGGGCAGTCTGGTCTCCACGACCCTCTCGACGGACATCGGGCTACTCCTGTCTGTTCGGTGACTCTTGACAGAACGCGCGAGCAGGACACCCGCACCGGGAAGGCTGGAAACGAGCGCGAGCACGCCGTAGACGACGGCCACGGTGACGCCCTGCGCCGAGCCGAGGCCCGCCGCGCCGAAGAGCAGCGCGCAAACGCCTTCGCGCGGGCCCCATCCGCCGATGTTCAGCGGCAGCCCCATCGCGAGCAGGGCGAGGATCATCAGCGGCAGCAGGTCACCGACCGGCGCGGTGACACCCGCGGCGCGCGCGGCGACGACGAACAGGGCGAGATGCCCGGCCAGGGTGGCGACCGAAAGCAGGCCGACCGCGGGCCAGGTCTCCTTGGTCAGCAGGCCGAGCCGGACGTCGGCGAGGGAGACGGCGAACCCGCGGCGCCATTTCGATCCACTGTGGATCCACCGCTTCCCGGCCGTCATCCCGGTGACGACGGCCGCGAGCGCGAGCACGACCACCGCGATCCCGGCGACCGTCACCACGCGATCGATCGGCGGCGGCACCACGGAAGGCGCGCCGAGCACGACGGCGACCGAAGCGCCGATCACCACGATCTGCCCGGCCGTGCGCTCCAGCACCACCGCGCGGACGCCGCGCGGGACGTCACCGGCTTCGCGCCCGTGCTGCACGGCGCGGTTGACGTCGCCGAGGACACCTGCCGGCAGGACACCGTTGAGGAACAACGCGCGGTAGTACTCGCCGACGGCGCTCCCCAGCGAGAGCTTGAGACTCAGCCGCCGCGCGACCAGGCGCCAGCGGCAGGCACTCAAAACCGTGGTGGCGAAACCGATCCCGAGCGCGGCGGCGATCCCGCCCGCGTCGACCTCGCGCAGGCCTTCGAGGAACGCGCCGGTGCCCAGCTGCCGGACGAGCACCCCGAGGATGGCGAGCGCGCCGAGGATCCGAAGCCACGGCCAGAACCGCTTCACGCGGGCACCACCAGGAGATCTTCGTGCTGGATCACCGCGTTCAGCTCGCCTGCCGCGCATTGCGCGAGCCGCCACCGCAGGTAGGCCTCGCCGTCCGGCGCGAGTTCCGGGCGCTGTTCGCAAGCGGCGCCGACCCAGCCGGTGAGCCATTCCGCGGTCAGCGCGGCCTGGTCCGCCCCGAGCCGCCAGGGGCTCGGGGCGCGCCGCACGGTGGCGCCGAGGCGTTCGAAAACCCCGAAGGCGACGTCCACCGCGTCCGGTCCGAGCAGCCACCGGCCGTCGGTCACCCGGCGCTGGTGCGCGTTGAAGGCGTCGGAGATCTCGATGTCGAACTTGTCCTTGGGCGACAGCACGACCCGGCCCGAAACGCTCAGCGTGAACAGGACCGCGCAGCGCGCCTCGACGCACGCCTCCGCCAGCCGGGACATCTCCTCGGCGGTGAGCAGGTCGAGCAGCGCCGACGCCGCCACGAGCGAGGTCCCGGCGAGGTCCGCCACGCGTAACTCGGTGATGTCACGCTGTTCGGTGACGACGGTGACTTCGCCTCCGTCCAAAGCGTGGTCCGGACGGCTCGTGCGGGCCAGCGCGTGGGTGAGCAGGTCCGGGTCGCGGTCGTGCAGGATCCAGCGCTGGCGGCCGGGCAGCCGCCTGGCCAGCCAGCGGCCGAGCGAGCCGGTGCCACAGCCGAGATCCCGGATGACGACCTCGTCCCGCCCGTGCAGGAACGCGCGTACCGGCTCGATCAGCTCGGTCGCGCGAGCGGCGGCGTCGGCGTCTTCACGCAGCTGGAGCCAGCTGGGGGCGTACTTGGTCATGCCGCCGTCCGTTCGCTCAGCAGTACGGCGGCGACGCCGCGGGCCGTCTCGTCCCAGCCGGTCAGCGTCTCGCGGCGCAGGCGTGCCGAGGCGCGAAGGCGGTCACGCAGTTCGGGTTCGGTGAGCCAGCGGCGGAGGGCCGCGGCCAGCGCGTTGACGTCCTCACCGGGGACGAGCAGCCCGGGCACACTGCCGTCGGGCGCCTGGCCGAGCGTGTCCGGCAGGGCGTCGACGGCGGTCGCGAGCACCGGGATGCCATGCGCGAGCGCCTCGGTGACGACCATGCCGTAGGTCTCCGCGCGCGAAGGGAGCACGAGAAGGTCTGCCGCCGCGTACGTCGCTTCGAGCGCTTCGCCGGACCGGGGGCCGGTGAGGGCGAACCGGTCGCCGAGTGTGTGTCGCCGCAGGCGTTCGACGTAGCGGGTTTCGCGTCGGATCGCGCCGACGCACTCACAGCTCCACGGGAGATCCTTGAGCGACTTCAAGGCGTCCGCGAGCAGGCCTTGTCCCTTGCGCGGCGTCACGTTGGCGACGCAGACCAGATGCGTCCCGCCTAGGCTCCCGGACGCGACTTCGGCCCTGTCGACCCCGGGCGGCACCACGTGCACGCGGTGCGGGGCGAGCCCGTGGTGCCCGATCAGCCGTCGCGCCGCCCAGTCGCTGGTCGCGACCACGGCGTCGACCGCGCCGAGCGTCTCCCGCTCCAGCCGGTCCAGTTCGGCGGCGAGCGAAGGCGAAAGCCCCGTTTCGTCGGCCAGCGGCAGATGCACCAAAACCGCGATCGCGAGCCGCTGAGCCGCCGGGACGACCACCTCCGGCACCCCGCAGGCGACCAGCCCGTCGAGCAGGACCGTGGCACCGTCGGGCAGTTCGGCGAGTTTGCGCGCCAGCACCTTGCGCGCCTCACTGTCGGGGCACGGCCAGTTCCCGCGCACGGGGATCTCGTGGACCGCCACCCCTTCGTCGGCGAGGCCGTCGCACAACCGCCTGTCGTAGACGTTGCCGCCGCTGGGCGCGCTCAAGTCGTCGATGTCGTTGGGCAGGACGACGTGGAGGCCGCTCACAGGGCACGCTCGTAGCTCGCCCACGCGACGTGGGATTCGTGCAGCGAGACGGTGAGCCCTTCGAGGCCCCGCGCGCCTTCGCCGAGCGCTCCCGCGTGGACGCGGCCGGCGAGCCGGTCCGCGATGACCTTGGCGAGAAACTCGGTCGAGGTGTTGATCCCGGCGAACTCGGGCACGTCGTCGAGGTTGCGGTAGTTCAGGTCGGCGAGCACCGCTTTGAGCTCTTCGGTCGCCTTGCCGATGTCGACGACGATGTTGTCGGCGTCCAGTTCGGACCGGCGGAACGTCGCGTCCACCAGGAAGGTCGCGCCGTGCAGCCGCTGCGCTGGGCCGAAGACCTCGCCGCGGAAGCTGTGGGCCACCATGACGTGGTCGCGGACGGTGATACTGAACAACGGACCTCCCGGGTCGAACCCTTAACGCGTGTCCTCCATCTGATAGGTGACACGGAGGCAGAGCGTTCCTGGTTCATTCGCGGCCAGACGCGGCAAGACGTCCGGTAGTTCACGGAACTGACATTCCCCGCTGACCAGCACTTCGAATCCCGGATCGGCCAGAAGACGCAAAGCGAGCGCCAAGCGGTCGGCGTAGGTCCGGTTGAGGCGACGGGACGGCGAGACCATGCCGACCTGGCTGCTGCGGATCGTCAGCCGTCGCGAATGGAAGTTCTCGCCGAGCGGGACGCTGACCCGGCGATCGCCGTACCAGCTCAGCTCGATGACCTCGCCCTCCGGCGCGAGCAGCTCCAGCGACCGGGCGAGCCCCGCTTCGCTCGCGCTGGCGTGCACGACGAGGTCGCAGTCGCCCAACGCGTCCTCCGGTGTCGAGAAATCGACACCGAGCGCTTCGGCGATCTTCGCGCGCTCCGGGTCGACGTCGATCAGCTGCACCCTGGCACCGGGGAAACCGGCCAGCAGTTTCGCGACGCTGCTGCCGACCATCCCGGCACCGACCACGGCGATCCGGTCGCCGAGTTTCGGCGACGCGTCCCAGACGGCGTTGGCCGCGGTCTCGATCGTCCCCGCGAGGATCGCGCGCTCCGGCGGCACTTCGCGCGGCACCGGCGTGACGGCGGACGCCGGGACGACATAGCGCGTCTGATGGGGATAGAGGCAGAAGACGACCTGCCCGACGAGGTCGTCCGGGCCGCGTTCGACCAAGCCGACATTGAGGTATCCGTATTTCACGGGACCCGGGAAGTCGCCTTCCTGGAACGGCGCGCGCATGGCCGCACGTTGACTCGATGGGACCTCGCCGCGGAAGACGAGTGTCTCGGTGCCGCGGCTCACGCCCGTGTACAGGGTGCGGACCAGCACTTCGTCGTCGCCGACCGGAGGGAGCGTGACGGGCCTGAGCTCACCGTCGCCGGAACCACTGAACCAGAAGGCGCGTTCCATCGTGTCCTCTCATGCCGGACCCTGGAAGCGGGGTCACCGCCACCATAACGAGGAGGCCTCGTGATCAACCCCGGAGTTTTCCTGGGGGTCCTCGTCCAGCTGGCGTTGCTGGGGACACTGGACGCCCTCACCGGACTGGGCCCGCTGGGCTGGCTCGCCGGAGCGGCCTACGGCCTCGCCGTGGGCGGATTCCTGACCTACGGCCTGAACCGGAGCACCGCGCGCTCCCTCGGCCCCGCCGACGCCGTCACGCTCGCCCGGTCCGGGCTGGTCGGCTGCGTGACCGCGCTCGTCGTCGACACCGCGGGCCGGGAGATCGTCGCGATGGTCGTCATCGCGTCGGTCGCGCTCGCCCTGGACGCCGTCGACGGCCAGGTCGCCCGCCGCACCGGAACGGCGTCACCGCTGGGCGCGCGGTTCGACATGGAGGTCGACGCGTATCTGATCCTGATCCTGAGCGTGGTCGTCGCGCAGTCGCTGGGCCCGTGGGTGCTCACGATCGGCGCGATGCGCTACGTCTTCGTCGTGGCGGGCAGGCTGTGGCCATGGCTGAACGCGCCGCTTCCGCCGAGCATGGCGCGCAAGACGGTCGCGGCGGTCCAGGGCATCGCGCTGGTCGTGGTGGCCTCGACGGTCCTGCCGCTCTGGGCGGGTTTCATGGTCACGTTGGGCGCGCTGGCACTGCTGACCTGGTCGTTCGGGCGCGACACGTGGTGGCTGCTGGAGCAGCACGCCTTCGCCGCCGCTCCCGCGTGATCACGCGTACTGCGCTTCGCCGTTCCCGATCGACCAGTCGACGGGGTTGTTCTCGGTGATCGTGACGAGCACGTTCCTCGGCTCGGTCCCCGCGTACTCCTCGGTGAGCTCCGCGATCCGCCGGTACAGCGACTTCTTCTGCTCGTCGGTGCGCCCCTGCCGCATGGTGATCCCGATGAACACGACCCCCTCGTCGCGATGGATCCCCAGGTAGTCGTCGTATTTCAGGGTGCTCTGGCCGTTGAGGACCTGGAAGCGGTCGTCGGCCGGGATGCCGAGCGTCTCGACCAGCGCGTCGTGGACGGCGTTGCCGAGGGCTTCGAGCTTGTCGGTCCCGACGGTGTCGATACGGACGAAGGGCATGTCAGTTCTCCTTGGTGGCAAGCAGGCCGAGAGCGCCGTCGACGGCTTTCGCGAACACGTCCGGGGAGCCGGCGGCGCGGGCGAGGATGTACCCGCCCTGCAGCACGGCGACCAGCGCGGTCGCCGTGGCGAGCGGGTCCAGCGCGGCGTCGAGTTCACCGGCCGCGCGGCCCTCGTCGAGCAGCTCGGCGAGACGGCCGGTGAGCCAGCCGAAGAACTCCTCGACCGGCTTTCGCAGATCCGCGTCGGCCATCACGTCGGGATCCTGGGCGAGCCTGCCGACCGGGCAGCCCTTGAGCACCGCGCGTTCGCGGCGCAGGTAGACGGTGACGCGCTCGACGACCGAGCCGGGCCCGGAGAACTCGGCCTCCGCCCTGGCGCGCAGATCGTCGGCGCTGCGGGCGATCGCGGCGAGCGCGAGTTCGGACTTGCCCTGGAAGTGGTGGTACATGCTGCCCTGGCCGGCGCCGGAGCGCTCCTGGATCGCCTTCGGGCTGGTACCGACGTAGCCGCGTTCCCACAGGAGCTCGCGAGTGCTCTCGATGAGCTGTTCCCTCTTGTCCACGTCCTGACCGTACATACTAGTAGGTACAGAGACAAGCCACGCCCGTGGGAGCAAGGGACCTTTGCTACCACTTTGGCGCTTCCCCGCAGGTCAGGCACCCAATGCCGCACTTAGCCAACTAAACGCCCACCGCCCGCGCTCCACGATGACCACCAGTCCGTGAAGGCCTCCTTCCCTACCCTCAAAGTAGGGAAGGAGGCCTTCACGGACCGCAAGATCGCCACATGCACCTCAGTGACCTCAGATCTCACAGCCAGCGCGCGTGAAGGCCTCCATCACTCGGCTCAGCCGAGGAAACTCGACCTTCACGCCTTCCCTGGCACCCAATGCCGCACTTAGCCGACTAAACGCGCCAAAACCTCAAGAACGCGAGTCCTGCCCGAACCGCTCCCACTCCCGGTCCCAAGCCGCCCACCGCGCCCGGTTCAGCAGCTGCCGAGCGAGCAGATACCCCGCCACCAGCAGTGTCACCGCGCTCAGCCACACGCCCACGCCGACACCGATCCCCGTACTGGTCGCGTCCATCGGCATCACCGGCGGCCCGACGACGGCGCCGGACTCGTCCAGCCACACGGTCACCGCGTCCCCCGCCGAAGCGCCGAGATCGGCGGTGACGGGCGCCTCCTGAAGGCCCCCGTCCGGCAGTACCCAGCGAGCCGCCACCTGAGCGGTCTCCGCGGAAGGCGTCCCATCGACGCCGACGCGCGCCGGCGGCGCGTCTTCGAGCAGGAAGGCGGTCGTCGAGTGACGCGAAGCCATCTCGACAGCCGACCGCGCCATCATGGTCGCGTAGGCCTCCGAGCCGGCCGCCGCGGCCAGCGGCACACCGAGCAGCGCGATCAGGACGCAGAAGACGAGGATCACCGCCTCGACCCGGTCCGAGCCGCGAGCGAGCGGATTCCGGCCGAGGTGGATCCGGCGCCACAAGTACACAAGCGACACGACGGACCTCCTTCACCGGTAAGCCTGCGCCGGGAAGAACCGGATGAACAGGAGGCTTTGGTCCCGTCAGCGGCTCTCACCCGGGACCACGTACGCGGCGAGCGCCCGGTTCACCGCACAACGTGTTCGTATGCGGACTTCAGGTCTTCGACCCGGCCCGGAGGCGCCACCAACGGCCCCTTCGCCCAATCGCAGCCGAGGTCGTGGAGGACCTCCAGCTGCCGCGCGGTCTCGACCCCTTCCGCGACGACCACGAGGTCGACGGCGTGCGCCATCGCCATGATCCCGGCGACGATCGGTTCGGCGTCGCTCGACTTCCCGAGGTCGGCCACGAACGACCGGTCGATCTCGATCACGTTCAGATCGAGCCTGCACAGCTGGGCGAGCGAGGAGTACCCGGCGCCGAATCGTTCCGCGGTCACCCGCACCCCGGTCTTCCGCAGCGCGTCGACGGCGTCGGCCGCGTCCTTCAGCGCCGTCTCGTCGACGTCGAGGCTCAGATCCTGCGGCCCGAGGCCCGCTCCCTCCAGCGTTGTCTGAACCACTTGCAGCAACGTGGGATCGCCCAGTTGGCGGACCGAAAGGCTCACATTCACATTACAGTGCACACCATGATCGGCACGCCATCGAGAGATCTCGCGGGCGGCCTTGGCGAGAACCTCCGCCCCGATGACCGTCAAAAGATCGCCGTCGTCGGCGAGCTCGGCCAATTCCGCCGGATCGATCGGCCCACGGACGGGATGGTCCCAACAGGACTTCGCCTTCACCGCGACCATGTCGCCGGTCCGCAAATCGACGACGGGCTGATAAACGGTCTTGACCAGCCCTTCCGCGACGGCGTTCCGCAGATCCTGTTCCAGCGCGAAACGGTCCCGCACGCGTTTCCGCATGATCGGCGCATAGAACGCGTAACGGCCGGGGCCGAACGTTTTCGCCTGATACATCGCCAAATCGGCGTCTTCCAGCAATTCGTCGGCAACGCGCGTATCGCCCGGTTCGGCGATCACTATTCCAATGCTCGTATTGATATGCAGTTCTCGGCCGTGCACGGTGAGCGATTCGGCGAGCCGGCGCTGGAGATGGTCGGCCAGCGCGCGTACCTCGGCGGCTTCGGTATAACCGGTGGTGATGACCAGGAACTCGTCCCCGCCGAGCCGTCCGACCAGGTCCGAAGGCCCGGCGGCGGCCCGCAGCCGGTCGCCGATGATGCGCAGCACCTGGTCACCGACGGTATGACCGAGCGAATCGTTGATGATCTTGAACTTGTCGAGGTCGATGAACATCACGGTGGCCGTCCGCGCCGGGTCGGCGATCGTCCGGCGCAGGTGGTTCAGCGCGTACGTGCGGTTCGCGAGCCTGGTCAGCGGATCGTGGGTGGCCTCGTAGGCCAGCCGCTCGCTGATCGCCCGGCGTTCGGTGATGTCGGCGAAGGACGTCAGCACCGAGGGCACGCTCTGGCCGGGCGCCATCAGCGGACCGGAGGTCAGCGAAAGCCACCGGTGCGCGCCGTCGCGCCGCCGCACCTGCACGACCCGCCCGGTCTCGACCTTCCCGGACCGGCGCACGCGCGCGGAGGGCAGATCGTCGACGGGTATCGGGACGCCTTGCTCGTCGTGCAGCCGCATCGTCCGGCTCTCCAGGCCGACCAGGGAACCCGGAGGCACCCCGGCGATCCGGTGCGCCGCGGAGTTCGCCAGCTCGATCCGTCCACTGGGGCCGACCAGCAGAACTCCTTCGTCGAGCGTCTCGACGACGGTGGCGAATTCGGCCTCGGCCCGGCGTTGCGCGGTCTCGTCGGCGCACAGCAGCACGTACCCGTCGAACATCTCGGCCGCGGAGACCCGCACCGCCAGCGCCGTGCCGTCGGCGCTGTAATGCGTCGCCTGCACGACACCGCCCGCCGCGACGACCTGCCGCGGGCTCATCGGCGCGCCGACGACCTCGGCCACCGGGGCGCCGATGACGTGGTCGAGGTCGTGCCCGTAGACCGCCTCGGCCGCCGGGTTCCAGCTCGTCACCAGCCCGTCGGGCGAGGTCGCGATGATCGCGTCGCTCGCGTGGCCGACCAGCGCCGCCTGGAACCGCAGGCCCGCCTCGGCCGCCTTCTGCGTGGTCAGGTCGCGCATGATCACCTGGTACGCGGGTTTGCCCTCCCAGGTGGTGAGCACCGCCTGGGATTCGACGGCGACACCGCGGCCCTGGAGGGTCCGCAGGGTCATCTCGGTCGGTTCACTGAACGAGCCGGGCGAGTCCAGCGAACCGATCCGCGCCAGCAGCGCGTCCTGCGAGCCCTCGTCGACCAGATCCGTGATGTGCATCCCGATGATCTCGGTCGACACCTTCGCGCCGACGAACCGCATGGTGGCCGAGTTCACGAACACGACTTTGCCCCGCTGATGGACGCAGATCCCGTACGGACTCGCCTCCACCATCGTGAGATATTGCGTTCCCAAAGTCCCGCTGTCGGAATGTTGCTCCAAAAGGCGGTACCCCTGACCGAGAAAGGCGAGCGCGGGTTCGCCGCGCCGATCCCTCTCGGTGGACAACTCGGTCAACAGACGGACGAGCGACGCGTGCCGGTCGGGTTTTCCCACCGTGCGGGTCGCGGTGCCGTTCGCTGGCGAGGAATCCTGATCCGAGGGCCGGTGGGTGTCGGGAGTCCCACCGTCGAGATCGTCAGGATCCATCTGATCCAAACCCCCTACTCGACTGATGTAGCTTCCGATTAGATCACTAAATCGACGTAGCCGTCCTCCCCGGACAGCTGATCGGTGCGGCTATTCCACCCCAGCGTTGACTGAATGTAGTTGAAGGGAAACACGTGCGGAGCAAAACAGACATCTGCGGCATCGGCGCCGTAACCGCCTACGGCTGGGGGCGCGAATCACTGTGGCAGGGCCTGGCGAGCGGCGTCCCCTGCGCCCAATTCACCGAAGGCTTCGGCGAGACCCCGGATCTGCCCGGCTGGGTCGCGCACGTCCCCGAGGGCGGCAGCGCGAGGGACGGCAGCCTGCACGCCCGCGCCCTGCTCGCCGCGGCACGGGAGGCGATCGAAGACGCCGGCGCGCGGGGCTGGACGCCGGGACGCCGGGTCGGGGTCATCTCCGGCGGCGTCCGCGAGGACCTGCGCACCTGGGACCGGCTCACCGAACTCGGCGAGCAGCTCATGTACCGGCGCGAGTTCATCGGCATGATGCCCTCGACCCCGATCGCCACGCTGATGTCGGAGTTCGGCTTCCACGGCCCCTCGATGGCCACGTCCGCGATGTGCGCGACCGGCAGCGCCGCCGTGCTCACCGCGAAGATGTGGCTGGACGCGGACATGGCCGACGACGTCGTCGTGGTCACCACCGACCTGTCCGCGACCAGGCCGATGGTGCGCAACTTCGTGCACTGCGGGGTGGCGATCACCGACGTGCCCCCGCTTGAGGCCTGCCGTCCTTTCCAAGAGGGCACAAAGGGTTTCACCTTCTCCGAGGCCGCGGTCGCGGTGGTGCTGACCCAGCGGAAGACCGACTCGTACGCGACGCTGCGAGGCGGCGCGATGACGCACGAAGCGCACAACGCGATGGCGCTCGACCCCGATTCGACGAACGCGATGGAGGCGGTGACCAGCGCACTGGAGAACGCGGCCGCCACACCGCCGGACGTCCGCTACCTCAACGCGCACGGGACGGGCACGAAACTCTGCCACCGCACGGAATCCCAGATCCTCGAAGCGGTCTTCCCGCGGGAGACCGAGATCTACTCGATCAAACCGCTGACCGGGCACAGCCAGTCGGGCAGCGCGCTGACCGAGATCGCGACGATCTGCCTCGCGGCCGAGCGGGATCTGGTCCCGGCGCCGAAACCGGTGGCGGACGGGCATCCGCAGCTGATGGACGGACCGTCCCGGCCGGAAGGCGGGCTCACCGTCAAGACGTCGATCGGGATGGGCGGTTACGTCGCGGCTGTCGTGCTGGAAACCGCCTAGCGAGCAATTCGATAACACACGGTCTCAACGTCGTCACGAGCTGTCATTTCCCGTGCTCGGATGGTCGATACTTCCCAGTAGCGGAAAGCACTGAGCACGGAGGCGACCATGAGCCCGCGAACGGCATCCGACAATCTCGTCCACAACTACCTGTTCTTGCGGCGCGCCATCGGTTTTCTCGGGATCGGACTGCCCTTCGTGCTGGTCTTCGGGAAGATGGTCGTCGACGGTGGCGGCCTGCTCAACTCGATCAGCGGTTACTACTACTCGGGAATGCGTGACGTCTGGGTCGGCGTGATGTGCGCCATCGGCGTCTTCCTGTTGTCCTATCGGGGTTACGGCCGGGTCGACGACATCGCCGGGAATATCGCGGCGGTGGCCGCCGTCGGGGTGGCGCTCTTCCCCACGACCCCGGCGAACGGCGACCGCGCGGACGAGATCATCGGGCTGCTGCACCTCGGCTTCGCCGCGGTCTTCTTCCTCACCTTGGCGTTCTTCTGCATCGTGCTGTTCACCAAGTCGGACAAGGAGATCCCCGGCGCCCGCAAACCCGAACGGAACCGCCTGTACGTCGCGTCGGGCGTGCTCATGCTGGTCTGCCTGGCGTTGATCGTGCTCTGCGGCCTGGTGTTCGACGACCTGACCAAGGACCTGTATCCGGCGCTGTGGCTGGAGTCGATCGCGATCCTCGCGTTCGGTGTCGCATGGCTCACCAAGGGCGGGACGCTCCTGCCGGACAAGACCGCGCTGCCGGGAACGCGTGTGACGGCCTGACCTGTGCCGATCAAGGTAAAGGAACCTTTGTCATCGGCCGGGTCGTTGAGGCCGTATGACCGATCGCATCGCATTTCGGCTCGGCCACCGCGACCTGCTGGTGGTGGCGGGGATTCCCGGGGCGGGCAAGACCACCCTGCTGTCCCGGGCGGCGACCGGCGCGCTACCGGTGCTCGATTCCGACCAGGTCCGTGCGCGGCTGCGTGAACGGCTGCCGCCCGCGCTGCCGTACCGGTTCTACCGGCCGCTGGTCCACGGATGGCATCGCGCGCGGGTCGTCCGGTCCGCGCTGGCGGACGGCGGCCCGCTCGTCGTGCACGAACCGTCGACCCGGGCCACGACCCGCGGCCTGCTGGCCCTGCTCGGCCTGCTCAGCCGCCGCCCGGTCCGGTTGCTGTGGCTCGACGCGACCCCGGAGGACGCCCGCGCGGGCCAAGTCGCGCGCGGGCGTGTCATCCGGCGGCATTCGTTCGCCCGCCACGTCAAAAGGGCCGAGAAGGTACGCCGTGCCCTGCGTGAAGGCTGGGTCCCGGCGGGCTGGCACAGCGCGCGGATGGTGACCCGCGAGGTCACCGGGGCGCTGCGTTTCGTCACCGAGGAGGAGCCGGGGAGACACCGCTCAGGCGACGTCCGGCTCCTCCGCGTCGAGCGCCCCGCAACACACACAGTCCGCGCGGGCTAGCGGTTCCGGCTCGGGTTCGTCCGCGGGGCCGGGACGGTTCGGGTGCGGGTTCAACGGCGTCCAGCGGATGCGTACCGGCATCGTCGTTCGTCCTTTCCACTCCGCGAAGTCCTCTCCATCGGAATACGGAAGCGACGAGCATCCGGTTCAGATACCCACGTAGTTTTCGGCGAAGAAGTCTTGGTGCGCACGGGAAACCCGCAGGCTCTCCAGCCGCGCGTCCCGCAGCGCCCGCTGGAAGACGGCCTCGTCGTCGTATCCGGCCGGGCCGTGCAGAAGATTGATCATCCAGAGCGAGAATTCCTGCGCACGCCAGATCCGCGGCAGGCAGTCGGCGGAGTAGCGATCGAGCGCCGTCGTGTCGCTCTCGGTATGGGCTTCGATCAACGCGTGCGCGAGGATCTCGGCCTCCATCAGCGCGAGATTCGCGCCCTTCGCCGCGGCGGGACTGATGAGGCTCGCCGCGTCGCCCGCGAGGTACAGATTCCCCCGCTGGATCGTGTCCATCACGCGCGAGGCCATGTCCACGATCCGGCGCTCGATGATGGCGCCGCGTTTGAGTTCGCCGTAGCGGTCGGAGCGCATCCGCACGTGCAGTTCGTCCCAGATCCGGTCGTCTCCCCAGCTCTCCGGATCCTCACCCCGCGGGACTTCGAGGTAATAGCGCGTCACCGTCGGCGTTCTCGCCATATGCCCGGCGAATCCCCGTTCGTGGATCGCGTAGCCGATCGCGGACATGCTCGGTGGCGCCTCGGCGAGGATCGCGAGCCACGAGATGTCGTGGTCCCGCCGGAAGACCCGCGCGGGGACGGATCTCAGTGACACCCCGCGCCTGCCGTCGCAGCCGGCGATGTACTTGGCACGCAACAGAAGATCATCGGCGATGACCGTCGCGTCCATCCCCGACACCGACGAGACCTCGGTGCCGAACCTGATCTCCCCGCCGCGGGCGAGGAATTCCGCGATCAGGTCGGTGACCAGGAATTGTTGCGGGTAAACGGTGTGCACTTCACCGTTCCCGAGTTCGCTGTAGTCGAGCTCGAATTCGGCCTGATCATTGCGGAAGGCGCAGGTGTCGTGCCTCGCGCCCTTCTCGATCAACCCGGCGGCGAGCCCGTTCTCGGTGAGCACGCGGACACTGTTCGCGGCGAGAAAACCCGCCCTCGCCCGGTTTTCGACATGCTCACGGCTTTGCCGTTCGAGGATCAAGCAGTCGATCCCGGCGGCCCGCAACAGGTTCCCCAGCACGAGCCCCGCCGGACCGGCCCCCACGATCACCACGTCGGCATCGATCTTTCCCACGAAAGCCCCCAGTACCTTCGCCCGCCCCCAGCGCGGTCCAAGGTACACAAAACGCCGTGACGCCGTGGGCGTTCAGTCCTTCCGGTCGCGCGCCCTCGCCCGGCGTTTCCCTTCGTGCATCGCCACGACCCGCGCGATCGGGATCGTGTGCCCCTGTTCGACGAGGTCGGCAGGCAAGGTCTGCGGCTCCGGCATCGAGTCGGCCCACGGATCCTTGCCGCCCAGCAGATCGGGCGCCGTGTACACGGTGAAATCGGCCGGAACCACGTTTTCGAGGTCGTCCCAGGCCACGGGGAAGGACACCGTCAGCCCCGGCCGCAGCCGCGGGCTGTACGCCGCCGCGACCGTGTTGCCGCCCGCCCGCGTCGAATCGAGGTACACCCTGCCCTCGCGGTCTTCCACGATGTACGCGGTGGTCGCGACCGACGGATCGAGCCGCTCCGCGCGGGCGGCGAGCGCGCGGGTCGCCGCCGCGACGTCTTCGAAGCCTTGTCCCGGCACCAGCGGGACGAAGATGTGCACTCCCTTGGAACCGCTGGTCTTCACCGTCCCGGCGAGCCCGGACTCGGCGAGCGCCTGGCGCACCAGCACCGCGGCCTTCACGACATGCGCGAAATCGTCGCCGGCGGGCGGATCCAGATCCAGCACGAGATGGGTCGGCCCCGCGTCGGCGTCCGTGGTCATCAACGTCGGGTGATATTCGACGGCGCGCTGGTTCGCGAACCACAGCAGCGTGCGCCGGTCGTCGCAGAGCGCGTACGACACCTGCCGCTTCGACGTCTCCGCCCAGATGCCGTATCGCTTCACCCAGTCGGGCGTGTACTTGGGCAGATTCTTCTGCATGAACGGGTCTTGGCCGCGCAGGATGCGGATCACCGAAAGCGGCCTGTTCGCCAGCACCGGTACGAAACGGTCCGCGACGGCGTCCAGATAGTCCACCAGATCGCGTTTGGTCGCGCCCTCGAACAAGGGCTGGTCGAGATTGGTCAGCTTGACGCCGTCCCGTTCGCACATGGGACGAGCCTGACACAAAAGCCTCGTGAGTGGTAATGACCGCGGGAACCGTCATTACCACTCACGAGCCCGGCCATTAACCGATGTTGGCGTCGATGCAGGCGTAGAACGCGTTCGCCGTGTCGTAAACGTTCCAGCGGGCGAGGATCTTGTGCCGCCCGCTCTGCTGCAGGTTGACGCTGTGGGTGACCGTGGCGCCCGGCTGCGCGCCGCCGTCGTTGAAGCTGGCGACCTTGGCGCCATCGACGAAGTACTCCCAAGTGCTGGTGCGGTGGCGAGCCGTCAGCGTCCACCGGAACGTGGTGGTACGGCCGAGGGAATGCACCTTCCAGCCCTTGCTGTCATCGTTGAGGTCCGCGAAACGGCCGACACCGCCGTTGCAGCTCATGAGACCCTTGGGGCCTTCGACACTTTGCGGCTCCCATTTGATGGAGCCACAGGAAACGGTGTTCTGGGCGCATTGCGCCTGCCTGCTCGCGGGCGAGGAAACGTAGCCGTGCGCGCTGGCCGTGCCCGCCGGGATCGCGACCAGGGCCGCCGGCACCATGGCCGCACCGGCCGCCAGGGTCAAAAGCCGTCGTTTGAAGCTCATGCCTACCCCTTTCCCATCTCTGCACCCGCCGACGGCCCGATCGGCGAACCCGTCCGTCGAGTCGAGGGGTTCCTGGGTCGTGGCGGGCGAAAACCACTGAAGGTTGGGACTCATCCGCCGAAGCGCCGAGCGGGCGAATGTGGTCTAGACCATAATTGGTTCAGACGACTCGGTCAAGAGTAACCAACCGGGCACTTGGAGTCGTGAAGATCGAACAGGGGTTGTCAAGCCGGACGATCAGCCCGCACCCAAACAGACGAACGGTCGCCGGAACGGATCAACGGCGATGGTGTCCGCCAAGGCGGTCGCCGGTCCGGCTCCGCCCGCGAGTCCGCGGTGGTAATCGTCCATCGCGGCCGCCGCGGCCTCGTCACCGACTCGGCTCAACGGCGCGATCACCGTGCGCGAACCGCTCGCGAGCAACGCGCTGGCGAAACCGAGTACCTCGTCCCCGGGCCGGATCCGGTTCAGCGCCAGTTCGCACGCCGCGAAGACGACCTGTGACGGCGGCTGCGCCAGCCCGGCCATCTCGTGCGCGAAAAGCGCGCCGTCGGCCAATTCCAGCCGGGAGAACAAGGCGTTCTCGGGCTCGTGCGCGCCGTGCGCGGCGATATGCGCGAGCTTCGCCCCGTCCAGCGCCCGCAAAACCGACGACACGGTCGCCTCGGCGCCGGCCAGCGTATGCGCGGTCCGGTAGTGCACGGCGAGTTTGTCCAGCTCGCCGCGGGTCCCGACGAGGCCGGGGCCACGGACGAGAACGACCTTCCGCGCGGAGGACACCGTCGACCGCGCCGCCCCCAGCCAGGCCGTCGCCGACGGGGCGACGACGATCGGCCGCGACCGCAGCGCCGGCAGCACTCCCCACGGGACCGCGAACAACGGGCCGGTCGGCACGACGATCAGGCCACGATCCCCGAGCAGCGCTTCGAGCGGCCGGATCAGCTGGGCGTCCAGCCGTTCGGCCTGTTTCCGCGCCGAACCGAGCACCGATTGGACCAGGGGCGCCGGCAGCTGATCCGGGGCGAGCGCGTCGAGGTCGACGTTCAGCATCCGCGCGGACTCCGCCGCCCGTGCGGCCGAACCGAGCCGCACCAGCTCGCACCGCCCGTCGACGACGACCATCGCCACCAGGTCGTCCCCCGACGACGCGAAACTCACCAGCGCGCGTTCGCCCAGCTCTTCGGCGACCTCCGCGAGCCGCGCGACCGGCCGTGGCCTGCCCCAGCGACCCGTATGCCACCCGAGCCGATGCGCCTCGCGCAACCGCTCGGCGTGCTTCGCCCGCAAGGCCGCCGTCGAATGTCCCTCGTGCTGCGCCTGGTGGATCGCCTGATCGAGCCCTCGGACCTCCCCGACCCGCTCGGCGAGCTCCGGATCGGCCGCGACAACTGGTTCGTACCGGTAACTTTGCGCCCGGGTCCGCTCCGTCCAGCCGAACAACCGGGCCGCGTCAGCCCGCTCCAGCACGATTTTGACGGCCAGATCCGCCAGCTCCCTGCCGTGCAGCGCCGTGCCGGACACCAGCTCGATGCCGCCCATCCGGTCGCGGACGCGGTCGAGTTCGGTGAGCCCGGCCCGGATCTCCGCCAGCGCCTTGGTCTTGTTCCCCTCGGCCACCGCGAGTTCCGCGCGGCAAAGCCTGCGCAACATCCGATAATCGACGGAAGTCAACCGCCCTGGCTGCGGAATCCGCGTGAGCAGCTCGGCGGCGCGCTTGCGTTTACCCTTCCGCAGCTCGACCCGGATGGCCAGCATCCGCGCCAGCGCGGCCTGATCGGCGAGCCGCGGCATCGGCATCCCGTTCGCCGCGCGCAGCGCACGCGACGTCAGGGTGGACGGGATTTCGTTGGTGCGCAAGGCTTCCTGCACGTCGGCTCGGAGGCCGACGATGGTCGCGTTGGCGACACAGGTCTGGCAGCCCCAGCGCAGCGTACGACGCCGGGCCGAAGCGGCGTACGTTCGCGCGAGCTCCAGATCATCGGTCATCAGCGCCGCGGACGCGCGGAACAACTCCACCCCGCCCAGATCCCTGGTGATACTCCGCTGTTCCAGCATCACCGGCAGGATCTCGTCGAGATGGGCTCCGGCCTCTTCGGCCAGGCCCGCGGTCAACAACGCTTCGGCCCGCTCCCACCTCAGCAGGGGCGGGATGTCCAGCTCGAGCGAGCGATAGATCCGCTCGCTTTCCTCGTAGAGCCGCAGCGCGGCGGGCACGTTCCCGACCCGGAGTTCGAGCGTGCCCAGCGGGCGGCGGACGTCCGCGGCCTGCGCCCGCAGGCCGTTCCGTTCCGCGAGTTCCACGGCGCTGACGAGATCTCGCCTCGCCCGGCGAACGTCGCCGAGCCTGGTGTAGGCGAGCCCCCGGGTGGTCAACGTGCCCAGGTAAGGGTCGAGCGAGGTCGAGGGATCCTTCGCCATGGCGAGCGCGGCCTCTTTGTGCGCCAGGGACGAGTCGAAATACGCCGTGCTTTCCTCGTTCCGCCCGACCGCCATGAGCAGGAGTCCGTAATTGTGGTCGAGCTGGCCGCGTAATTCCGCGTAGAGCCGGGGCTCGTCCACCGCTTTCAGCAAAAGTCGTACGTCGTCCAGACCGGCGAGACCGGAAGCGACGCCCCCGCTGGTCTCCGACCCCACGGTCGCGATACTGGAAGCCAGCCGGATCCGGGTGGCGAGCCAGTCGTGCCGCATCTGTTCGGCGACCGGATGGATGGAATCGAGCAACGCCATACCCCGGCGGAGCAGGAGGATTCCTTCGCGCTGACGGGCCGAACACGCGGCATCGATACCGGCGCGCTGGAGTTCGCGCGCCTTGCGAATGACCTCGATTTGATCGAGCTGTGTTACCGCCACTGATCTATGACAGCACACTCCGTAGCCGAGAGTCGCCCGCCACCGGTTCGAAACCGGGTGACGGGCGAACTTCTTCAGCCAGGAGCATTGCTCAGGGAGTGGGCGGCGGTGTTTGAGCGCATCCACCAGGGCAGTCCCGGACCCGTTCGTTCTGGTGCTCACAATCGGGACTGTGCCGGTGTTCTCCCTGGTCGGGCATGGGCTGAGCCGGGTCGGTCGGCTCCTCCTCGCCGATGGGGTCCTTGACGTCCGTAGGCGTCGACATTTGACGATCTCCTCCCCTGATGATCTTTTTTGTCGTATCAGGCAGCCCCATTACGGCCGCCCCCTCTGTTCACAGGCCCTCTTCCTGCGAACGGGGTAATAGTGCCACAACGGAGCAGTGATCGGGAGCTTTTACCTACACTGAGTTATCGGCGGCACCCAAAAGGGCGACGCCTGGTTAGCAAACCTCACGATCTCCACTCAATGGTCGTATCGACGTCCGTGAAGCGGCCCAGGAAAGATCATTTCACTGCGCCATCCAGCCTAAGATCCAAAACTTCTTGCGGCACAAGGGTTTCCGGCCGAAAAGGCGGGGAACTCGCCGCCTGTCGGGGGTTGACCGGCGAATATCCGGAGGAGATAACGATGCCCACATGGTTGGTCATCATCATCGTCATCGCCGCGATCCTGGCGGCGGGAGCGGCCGCTTGGTTCGTCATCGAAGGCCGGCGCAGGCGGCGATTGCGAGAGACGTTCGGGCCCGAATACGACCAGGCCGTCAAGGAACACGAAAGTCCGCGAGAAGCCGAACGTGAGCTTTCGTCGCGAGTGAAACGACATTCGGATCTCGACATCCGGCCGTTGCCGGAGACCACAAAGGACCGGTACGCGCAGGAATGGGCGCTGATCCAGGAACAGTTCGTCGACCGCCCGTCCGGCGCCGTCGTCGAGGCGGACCGGGTACTGGTCTCGTTGATGGCCGAACGCGGCTACCCGACCGAAGGGTACGACCAGCAGCTCGCCGATCTGTCCGTCCGGCACGCGAACGCGTTACGGCACTACCGCGCCGGGCACGACACGCTGGTGCGCCACCGGGAATCCGAAATGTCCACAGAGGACATGCGGGAAGCGATGAAGCACTACCGCGAAGTGTTCGAAGATCTGTTGACCGATGCCGGCGAAGGAGCGGAAAGCCATGGAAACCGAGGGAACGGAACGGCTCGACGAGGATCGGACCACTGACGGCGGAACCGAAGCCGAGGCGCGGACGTTGTTCGGAAACGTCGACGCCGCAAGGTTCCGCGACAGCTGGCAAGGTATCCAGACGGCCTTTGTGGACGATCCGCGGCGGGCGGTCGAGGAGGCCGACGAGCTCGTCGCGATGGTGATCCAGAACCTGGCCACGACCTTCGCGGACCACAAGAAGGAACTGGAATCCGCCTGGAGCCAAGGCGAACCGGCCACCGAGGACCTCCGGATCGCCTTTCGCCGCTACCGGTCGTTCTTCGACCAGTTGCTGAGCGCGTGACTCACGAGGCTTTCAGGCACCGGTGGTCGATCCGGGCCGCACGATCATCAGCACCGTCACCACGGCCCACAGCAGATTGAACATCCCGGTGTACATCGCCACCCGGCCGGCGGTGACCGGCGCCGACGGCGGCTCCGCGGCCAGCGCGGCGAGGATCGCGTTCTGCCCCGGTAGCACCAGCAACGCCAGCACACCGGCGGCCGCGGCGGTGAGCACGATCGACACGATCACCCACGCGTCACCGAAAACTCGCATGCTCCCCGCCGTCGCCAGCCCGAAGAACGGCACCGCGATACCGAAGATCGCGTAGACGTGGCAGATCCGGTTGAGCGCGCGCGGCACGGACAGGCCGGAGCCCGGTTCGGCGAAGGCCTTCCGTGCCGCGGCGGGGAACATGCTCGCCGCGACGGTGACCGGGCCGACCGCGATGACGGCGGCGAGTACGTGGAGGATCAAGAGGATTTTCGACACGCCACCGAGCCTATGATCGTCACCGCGGTGTCCGGTACCGGTGTTTTCGACGGATATCGCAGGATTCCGGCCATCCGGCTACGTCCGACGACGTACGCGTAGTGCCGCTCGTGAACGGATGTGGTGAAGGCCTCTCCCGGGACACCATTCGTCACCATGAACCTTCCCGTGGACACAGACGAACTCACGAAACGGTACGGCGAGCAGCTCGCCGTCGACCGGATGAAACTGACCGTGCTGCCCGGCGAGATCTACGGTTTCCTCGGCCCGAACGGCGCGGGCAAGACGACGACGTTGCGGATGCTGCTGGGCCTCGTCCGGCCGACTTCCGGCAGCGTCCGGTTGTTCGGCAGGCCGCCCGGCGACCGCGGTGACCTCGACGGGGTCGGCGCGCTGATCGAATCGCCGGGGTTCTACCCGTACCTGTCCGGCTCGGACAATCTCAAGATACTGGCCCGCTACAGCGGAACGGATCCGCTCCGCGTCGGCGAGGTGCTCGCGATGGTCGACCTCGCCGACCGTGGCAAGGACCGCTACTCCACCTATTCCCTCGGCATGAAGCAGCGGCTCGGTGTCGCGGCGGCGCTGCTGAAGGACCCGCGGCTGCTGATCCTCGACGAGCCGACGAACGGGCTCGACCCGGCCGGGATGGCCGATATGCGCGTGCTGATCCGGAGGCTCGGCGCGGAGGGCTGCACCGTGCTGCTGTCGAGCCATCTGCTCGGCGAGGTCCAGCAGATCTGCGACCGCGTCGGCGTCGTCTCGCACGGGCGGCTGGTCGCGGAGAACACGGTGGCCGAACTCCGCGGCGGCACGGTGCTGCACATCGAATCCGACGAGATCGCGCGCGCCGCCGGCCTGGTGCGGCGCTGGATCGGCGCGGAGAACGTGCGCGAGAGCGGGACCGGGCTCGATCTGACCGTCGACCCGGAACGCGCCTCGTGGCTGAACCGCGAACTCGTCACGGAAGGGATCGCGGTGCGTGAACTGCACGTCCGCGAACGGGATCTGGAACAGGTCTTCTTCGAGCTCACCGGAGAGGTGGCGGATCATGTGGGGTAGCTGCACCGCCGAGCTGGCGAAACTCGTCCGGCGCCCGGCGAACTGGTTCATGCTGGGGATCGCCGTCGCACTCGGCCTGACGTTCACCTACCTGCTGCCGCTCGCGGGCGCGGCGGGTTCATCGAGCGGGGCCCCCGGTACGGATCGCGGGCTGGCCGCGACCTTGCCGTCCAACCTGGTCGGCAACGCGATCGGCGGGCTGCCGGTGTTCCTCGGGGCGATCCTGCTCGTGCTCGGGGTGCTGGCAGTCGGCACCGAATACGGCTGGAGCACATGGAAGACCGTGCTGACGCAAGGACCTTCGCGGCTGACCGTCTACAGTGGAAAGTTGTTCGCGCTGGCCGTCGCGTCGCTGACCGTCGTGGTGACGAGCTTCGCCACCGGCGCGGTCACGAGCGCGCTCATCGCCTCGTCGGAAGGCGAGCCGATGAACTGGCCGTCGTTCGGCTCGCTGCTGACGGGGATCGGCGCGGGGTGGCTGATCGCGATGACCTGGGCGGCGCTCGGCGCGGCGCTCGCCATCGCGATGCGCGGGGTCGCGCTGCCGATCGGGCTCGGCCTGGTGTGGCTGCTGGTGGTGCAGAACCTGCTGTTCGGGGTCGCGGCCCCGCTGGTGGACTGGGTCGGGACGCTCCAGCTGGCGCTGCCGGGAGCCAACGCCGGTTCGCTGGCGGCGTCGCTCGGCGCTTCGGGCGCGACGCCGGGGGTCGGGGAACTCGTCAGCGCCTCGCAGGCGACGCTGGTGGTGGCCGGCTACCTGGTGGTCTTCGCCGGTCTCGGCGGCTGGCTGCTGCGGCGCCGGGATGTCCTCTGAAAGCGCGTGAAGGCCCCCTTCCCTCGGCTGAGCAGAGGGAAGGGGGCCTTCACGCGGGAGGTCAGGCGAGGGCGTCGAGGTCCGCCAAGACGTCCGCGGGCAATTCGAGCTTCGCGGCGGCGACGTTCTCACGCAGGTGCGCCGGCGACGACGTGCCCGGGATCAGCAGGATGTTCGGCGACCGCTGGAGCAGCCACGCGAGCGCGACCTGCATCGGCGTCGCGCCGACCCGCCGGGCGCAGTCGTCGAGTACGCCGGATTGCAGCGGCGTGAACCCGCCGAGCGGGAAGTACGGCACGAACGGGATATTGATGGCCGCGAGGGCGTCGAGAAGCCCGTCGTTGGCGCGGTTCGCGACGTTGTACTCGTTCTGCACGCAGACGACCGGCGCGATGGCACGCGCTTCCTTGACCTGCTCCGCCGAGACATGGCTCAGGCCGAGGTGCCGGATCAGGCCCTGCTGCTGAAGCTCGGCGAGCACCTCGAACGGCTCCGTGATCGAGACCGGGATCGGGAAGACGCCGTGCTCCCCCGCGAGCCGCAGGTTGACCACGTCGAGGACGTCGAGGCCGAGGTTGCGCAGGTTGTCGTGGACCGCGGAGGTCAGCTCCTCCCGCGAGAGCGCCGACGGCCAGCCCTTGTCCGGAGACCGCTTCGCGCCGACCTTCGTGACGATGTGCAGCTCGTCCGGGTACGGATGCAGCGCCTCGCGGATCAGCTCGTTGGTCGTGTGCGGACCGTAGAAGTCGCTCGTGTCGATATGGGTGACGCCCAGCTCGACCGCCTCGCGGAGGACGGCGATCGCGGCGTCGCGGTCGCTCGGCGGCCCCCAGATGCCGGGGCCGGACAGCCGCATGGCGCCGTAGCCCATCCGGCTCACGGTGAGATCGCCGAGGGTGAGGGTGCCGCCTGGGCTCATGGTCGCTCCTTGTGCGAGTGGGTTCCACTCACCTTATGCAGGTTCTCCCCGGCCCGGCGCAGGCGGGAAGGGAGCAAGGGACCTTTGCTCCCACTCGGGGCGCTGACCTGCGCGAACAGCCAGGCCGACCAGCTGGTTCGCCAGCCCTTCGGTCAATCCGTGGACGAACATCGCGTGGCCGGCGGGCGCTCCGCGTTCGGCCAGGACCGTCGCCACGGCCTCGCCTGGGTTCGCGTAGGGCCACAGTCCCGCGACGAGGATGAAGACGGCCTTCGCGAAATACCCGGCGGTTTCGGCGTCCAGCACCACTTGGGCGCGGACGATTTCGGCGAGCCGTTCGGTCCGTTCACCGGCCCGCGTCTTGAACGTCCGCGCGGTCTCCACGGAGATGTTGCGTTCCAGTACGGCGGCCATCGTGCTGATCAGCTCGCACAGCAGGCGCTGCCGCGAGATCGACGTCGCGATGACCGTCGCGACTCGCTCGTAGCCGGGGCCGTCGAGGGCGCTTAGCTCGCCTTCGAGTTCGTCGAGCCACGAGACCCAGACCGAGTCGAGGACTTCCAGGAAGATCGCCTCCCGGCTGTCGAAGTACCGCAGCACGTTCGACTTCGCCAGGCCTACCCGATCGCTCAGTTCCCGCAGGCTGATCCGGGAGACGGGCCGCTCCGCCAGGAGTTCGCGCGCCACACCGAGGATCGCCGCGCGCCTGGCCTCGACCTGTTCCGGCCGCCGTGCGCGCTGGAAGTCGGGGGCCACGCGGCGCACGGTACCAGACCACCCGGCTGTTATTCGGCGTTCGCGGCCCTCCGCGCTTGCACCCGCTTGTAGCTCCAGATCAGCAACGCGAACAGGATGAGCCCGGAAATGATCAGGCTCGACCCCGTGCTCCAGCCGCCGAGCGGCAGGCCGGGCACGAGGCCCCAGACGACCCCCGCGGCCAGCAGCCCGAGCCCCGCCAGCACCGAACCCGCGATGCGCAGCGGAGACGAGACACTGTCCTCGGCCGCCTTCATCGCCCTGTCGCGGATCGGATCGACGTACTTCTCCACCGCGGGGAACTCCGAGGCCAGCACGAGCAGCCCCGCCAGCACCAGCAGCAGCCCGGGCCCGGGCAGCACGAGAAGGGCGATACCGACCGCCAGCAGGATGATGCCCGCGATCAGGATCAGGACCTGCTTCACGGGTTTTCCGATACCCACCGTCGTCTCCTCGCCGTCGTCCGTTCCCCTCGATTGTGCCGGTCGAGACGGGAAAGCGCTGGTCCTGATGGTCTGTTTCGGAGGAGACCGTTCGTCGGGGTGATGAACTGTTCAGCCCAAGGAGGACCGATGCGCTACATGTTGCTGATCTGCGGAACGCCGTTCCCCGGCGCGGACGACTGCGACGACCCGCTGGACGAGCGGACACAGGAATGGGTCGACGAGATGACCGCACGCGGAGTGCGGTTGTCCGGCAGCAGGCTCCGGTCGGCGGCCACCGCGACCACCGTGCGCCACCGCGACGGCGAACTGCTCGTCTCGGACGGGCCGTTCGCGGAGACGAAGGAACAGATCCTCGGCTACGACCTGATCGAGTGCGCCGATCTCGACGAGGCGATCGAGATCGGGTCGAAGCATCCGGTCGCGAAGTTCGCGACCATCGAGATCCGGCCGATCTGGCCGACCCCCTGAACGACAGGATGCCCCCGACGTGGCATCGGGGACGTCTCTGTCGGTGTGTATATGTGCGGTTTTCGATGGGGGTCGGTATTCGCCTGCCTGCTGGGCTTGGCCCCGTCCCGCTGTCGTGGTGGAGCCGATGTCGACGAGTGGGGAGGATTGGGGACGTTCAGTGTCCCCAATCCTCCGTTGATCAAGCTCCGAGACCCGAGCACCCATCGACGATGTGGGAATCGGGACACTCAACGTCCCGATTCCCACATCGTCACCACCAGGACACGCCAACCCTTGTACTGGTCGAGTGATTCGAGCGTGGAGGATTCGGGACACTCAACGTCCCAAATCCTCCACATCCGGCCATGCCGCGGGGAGCCTCCCATGTTGATCAAGCTCCGAGATCCGAGCGCCCCTTCGACGACCGCCGGCCGGTCCGTCCTAACGCTCCACATCAGTGCCTGCGAACAGGGCCCCGACCTGCGGAGTGGTAGCAAAGGTCCCTTGCTCACTCCCCCGCGCGCAGCAGCTCCTCGAACGGCACGAACCCGCTCTCCGGCGCCGCCGCCGTCCCCTCCTCCGAAGACAGCCGGGAGGCGAGCTCCCGCCCGGCCCGCGACGCCCGCTTGTCGAGATCGCCCGGAGACGCCCAGTCCGACGAAGCCGCGTACACCGCCGTCGCGACAGGCTCGGCGCGAAGGTAGGCGAAGAGCGGACGCAGCGCGAAGTCGAGCACCAGCGAGTGCCGTTCGGTCCCGCCGGTGGCCCCGATCAGCACCGGCTTCCCGTCGAGCACTTTCTGGTCCAGCACGTCGAAGAACGACTTGAACAGCCCGCTGTACGACGCGGTGAACACCGGCGTCACGGCGATCAGGCCGTCCGCGGTGGTCACCGTGTCGATGGCCGCCCGCAGCGCCGGGGAAGGAAACCCGGTCAGCATGTTCTTCGTGACGTCGACGGCCAGATCGCGGAGCTCGATCACCTCGATCTTCACGTCCGGCAGCGCGACGGAAACCGCCGCCGCGAGTTTGTCGGCGAGCAGCCGCGTCGAGGACGGCTGGCTCAAACCCGCGGTCACCACCGCGATCGTCGTCATGCCAAGACCTCCGAAAGAGAAGCGTGCGTGGGAGCCTCGGGCACGTGCGCCGGGCGAAGCGAGTCGAGTTCCTTGCGCAGCACCGGGATCACGTGCTCGCCCAGCAGGTCGAGCTGTTCCAGCACGGTCTTCAACGGCAGTCCCGCATGGTCCATCAGGAACAGCTGACGCTGGTAGTCGCCGAAGTGCTCGCGGAAGGTCAGCGTCTTGTCGATCACCTCTTGCGGGCTGCCGACGGTCAGCGGCGTCTGCTCGGTGAACTCCTCCAGCGACGGTCCGTGCCCGTACACCGGCGCGTTGTCGAAGTACGGCCGGAACTCCCGCACCGCGTCCTGCGACTTGGGCCGCAGGAACACCTGGCCGCCCAGTCCGACGATGGCCTGGTCCGCCTTGCCGTGCCCGTAGTGCTCGTACCGCTCGCGGTACAGGTTGATCAGCGCCTGGAAGTGCTCCTTCGGCCAGAAGATGTGGTTCGCGAAGAACCCGTCGCCGTAGTAGGCGGCCTGTTCCGCGATCTCCGGGCTGCGGATCGAACCGTGCCAGACGAACGGCGGGACACCGTCGAGCGGTCGCGGGGTCGAGGTGAACTCCTGCAGCGGCGTCCGGAACTTGCCGGACCAGCTGACCACGTCCTCGCGCCACAACCGGTGCAGCAGGTGGTAGTTCTCGATGGCGAGCGGGATCCCCTGCCGGATGTCCTGCCCGAACCACGGGTACACCGGGCCGGTGTTGCCGCGCCCCATCATCAGGTCGACGCGGCCGTCGGCGAGATGCTGCAGCATCGCGAAGTCCTCGGCGATCTTCACCGGGTCGTTCGTGGTGATCAGCGTGGTCGAGGTGGAAAGGATGATCTTCGACGTCTGCGCGGCGATGTAGCCGAGCATCGTCGTCGGCGAAGAAGGCACGAAGGGCGGGTTGTGGTGCTCGCCGGTCGCGAAGACGTCGAGGCCGACTTCTTCGGCCTTGAGCGCGATCCGCACCATCGCCTTGATCCGCTCGTACTCGCTGGGCGCCTCCCCGGTGGTCGGGTCGGTCGTCACATCGCCCACCGTGAAGATTCCGAACTGCATGACCTGCTCCCTGGGCCGGGGTTACTTTGCTTGAGCGTTCAACCTCACGCGCGCAAGAAGTATTCCAGACCATCGGCGCAAGCCGAAAGGGTGACTTGATCGGCCCGGAAAGTGACCGCCCCCACACTCGAATCCATGTGGCTCACTTCCCTGCTTGTGACAACGTTGACATTCACTCTCACGCCGGCCACCACCACTCCCGAACCCGCCGTCGCGGCGACGATCTGCGCCAAGTACTGCGACGGCCGCGACCCCGCCTTGGCCGTCGGCGAAAGAAGACCCGGCACGGCGTCCGTCTGGGGGCGCGCCATCACGCTGCACCTCTCCGATGGCGACGACATGGGCTGGGGCAGCATCACGAACGGCGACCCCGGCGACGAAGTCTGGCTCGACCGCTCCTTCGACGGCGGCCGCACGTGGGCGGGCGACAGCCGGATCGGCGACACGAAGATCCCCGGCGGCCAACGCGGCTGGCGCACCCTGATGTTCAACGTCGACGACCCCGCCACCCACCGCTTCGGCGCCCTGCGCGCCTGCGGAAAGGCGGGCAACCGCCCGGAAATCGCCTGCACGCAGTGGTTCCGCACCACCGTCGCCGCCAAGGACCGCACCGAAGCCGCGGCCACCGCGCTCATGCAGTTCTACGACAACGGCACCGGCCTCTGGCAGACCACGGGCTGGTGGAACTCGGCGAACGCGCTCACCGCGATCCTCGACTACAGCACGCGAACCGGCTCGCAGAACTACCGCTACGCCATCGGCAACACCTTCGACCGCAACCGCGGCGACAACTTCACGAACGAATACATCGACGACACGGGCTGGTGGGCGCTCGCCTGGATCCGCGCCTACGACCTCACGAAGGACCGCCGCTACCTCGACACCGCCGTCATCGCGGCGGACTACATGTACTCCTACCGCGACGGGACCTGCGGCGGCGGGCTCTGGTGGTCGACCGCGAAGACGTACAAGAACGCCGTCACCAACGAGCTGTACGTCAAGGTGGCCGCTTCACTGCACAACCGGCTCCCCGGCGACACGCGCCAGCTCGGGCGGGCACGCGAGGTCTGGGACTGGTTCCGCGCGAGCGGCATGATCAACGGGAGCGCGCTGGTCAACGACGGCCTGAACTCCGCCTGCGCCAACAACGGCCAGGCCGTCTGGAGTTACAACCAGGGAATCGTCCTCGGCGCGCTGGTCGAACTCCAGCGCGCGACCGGCGACGCCGCCCTGCTCACCACGGCCCGGCGGCTCGCGGACGCCTCCACCACGACGTCGCTCCTGCACTCGAACGGGATCCTGCGCGACCCGTGCGAGTCCGGTGATTGCGGCGCCGACGGACCGTCGTTCAAGGGTGCGTACGCCAGGGGGCTCGGCGAGCTGGACCGGGCACTGACGGGCAGGCCGTACCGCGCTTACCTGACGCGCCAAGCGAACTCGACGATCGCGTCCAACCGCACGTCGCTCGATCAGCACGGCCTGCGCTGGGCGGGACCGGTCGACAAGATCGACGCCGCCCGTCAGCACAGCGCGCTGGAGGTCCTCACGGCGACTCTCTGAGAACCGGCTCCGGGACGTGCAACCAGGCTCGGACCTCGGTCTCCTTCTCGTGCACGAGCACCTGCCGGTAGCTCATCGTGTCGAGACCGGGGCCGCCCTGGTCCTGGACGTCCTCGTGGAACCGGTCCGACACGAGCACCACCACCGGCGACTCGTCCGGCGCTTCGGCGAGCGCGTCCCGCAGCACGCGCGAGTCCAGCAGCCGGGCGAGCAGCACCTTCGGCCGTCCCGTCACGCCGTACTCGTCGAGCGCGATCTCGCCGGCGTGGATCGCCACCCGCACGCGGATCCGCAGGCCGGGCTCGGTGACGACGTTGTACCGGGCCAGTTCCGCGGTCAGCCGGGAGAGCAGCGGGTACACCAGGCGGAACTTCGGGAAATGCGGCGGGACCACGACGATCATGCCGTCGCCGGTGTCCCGCTTCAGGCAGGCGTCCCAGGCGATCCCGCTGGCCTCGAAGGCGGTGGCGAGCAGGCCGAAGAGCATCCGCCGGACCTGGACGAAGATCTCGCTGCTGCGTCCGACCTGGCCGAAACCGGAGATGTCGATCGAGAACAACCCGCAGTGCATGCCGGACTCGACCCACGCCGTCGGCGGCGGATAGAGGATCTTCTTCCGCAACAGCGCGAGGTGGACGCAGGTCACGGTGACGAACAGAATGGTGCCGAAGAGCCAGGCGAACGAGAGCATCGCTTCCGACTCGCCCTCCGACGCCGCCCGCTCCAGCAGGAACGTCATCGCGACGGCGATGCCGCCGTAGCCCAGCACGAACAGCCAGAGGATGCCTCGCCGCAGCCGGATCGCGGCGTGCGCGACCGGTAGCAGCGCGAGCATGCCGAACGACCCGACGACCACCACGAAATACCAGAGACTCACGACGCGTTGTGCGGTCGAGACGCGTGTGGGACCGGTTCCGACGGCCACCTTGTTCCCCCCGTCACCCTGTGACACCGGAAACGATAACGCCTCATCCGAGCACTGAGGAAGCCGCTTTCCCCAGCCGTGACCCGGCCATCGGGACAGGGTGATGCGCCACACCGGGGGGCTCGGGAGAACGAAGCTGTCGGAGGGGGCGGATATCCTCCAGTACGGTGTCGCGTTGAACACCACCTCCACGAGCTAGTTCGCGAGCCACGACTCCAGGAGAAGTACCCAGTGACTGCTGAGACCCTGTACGGGGCCGACGACCTGACGCATCTCGAGGGTCTGGAAGCGGTCCGCAAGCGCCCCGGTATGTACATCGGCTCCACCGACAGCCGCGGTATCAACCACCTGTTCTCCGAGGTCGTGGACAACTCGACCGACGAGGGTGTGGCGGGTCACGCCACGAAGATCGTGGTCACCCTGCACGCCGACGGCAGCGTCCAGGTCGACGACGACGGCCGCGGCATCCCCACGGGCACGCACGCCAAATCCGGTTTGTCCGGTGTCGAGCTGGTGCTGACCAGGCTGCACGCGGGCGGCAAGTTCGGCGGCTCCGGCTACAAGACCTCCGGTGGCCTGCACGGTGTCGGCGCCTCGGCGGTGAACGCGCTGTCGCACCGCTTCGACGTCACGGTGAAGCAGAGCGGCAAGGTCCACCAGATGTCGTTCGCGCACGGCGTCCCCGGCGTGTTCGACGGGCCCGGCCCGAAGGCCAAGTTCACCCGCAAGTCCGGGCTGAACATCACCGGCAAGATGAAGCGCGGCGAGCGCTCCGGCACGTCGATCCGGTACTGGTACGACTCGCGCTACTTCGAGAGCGGCGCCGCGCTCGACGTCGAGGGTGTCCGCGCGAAGATGCGCAACACCGCCTTCCTGGTCCCCGGCGTCACGTACGTACTGCGCACCGCCGTCGACGACTCGATCAGCGAAGAAACCTTCCATTTCCCCAACGGCCTCGCCGACATGGTCGACTTCCTCGCCCCGTCCGACGAGAAGGCCGTCTGCGGCACGCTGATCATCAACGGCGAGGGCACGTACAAGGAGAACGCCGCCGACGCCAGCGGCGTGATGCAGTCCAATGTGGAGCGTCACGCCGAGGTCGAGGTCGCGTTGCGGTGGGGCACGGGCTACGAGCGCACGGTGGAGTGCTTCACCAACACCATCCGCAACGTGCACGGCGGCACCCATCGCCGCGGGTTCGACCGCGCGGTGCTGAAAGCCTTGCAGGACGCCATTTCCAAAACCCGCGGGCTGCTCAAGCCCAAGGAGGACATGCCGACCGTCGAGGACGTGCTCGAAGGTATGACGGCGGTCGTCCACGTCCGGCTGCCGGAGCCGCAGTTCACCTCGCAGACCAAGGACGAGCTGTCCACCGCCGGTATCACCCGCGTCATCCAGGGCATCGTCGACAAGCACATCCGGTCCTGGACCGAGGAGCGCAAGACCAAGTCCGAGGCGAAGATCGTGCTGCAGAAGGTGGTCGACGCGGCACGCGTCCGGCTCACCCAGAAGCAGCAGAAGGACGCCGCCCGGCGCAAGACCGCGCTCGAAGGCGCGGCCATGCCGCCGAAGCTGGTCGACTGCCGCACCACCGGCGTCTCCCGCAGTGAACTGTTCCTCGTCGAGGGTGACAGCGCGCTCGGTTCGGCGCGGATGGCGCGCGTCTCGGAGTACCAGGCGCTGCTTCCCTTGCGCGGCAAGATCCTCAACGTCCAGAAGGCGTCGCTCGGCGACACCTTGAAGAACGCCGAGATCGCCTCCATCGTCCAGGTGCTCGGCGCGGGCAGCGGACGGACCTTCGATCTGTCGACCATGCGCTACGGCCGGGTGATCCTGATGGCCGACGCGGATGTCGACGGTTCGCATATCCGGACGCTGCTGATCACGCTGTTCGCCAAGTACATGCGGCCGGTCATCGAGGACGGCAGGCTGTACGCCGCGATGCCGCCGCTGCACAAACTGGTCACCAAGGGCCGCAACCCGGAAACCCACTTCACCTTCACCCAGAAGGAGATGGAGACCAAGTACGCGGAGCTGGAACGGTCGGGCAAGCAGATCGTCACGCCGGTGCCGCGGTTCAAGGGTCTCGGCGAGATGGACGCCGACGAACTGTGGGACACCACGATGAACCCGGCCACCCGCTCGGTCCGCCGCATCACCCTCGACGACGTCGAAGCCGCGGAGACCGCGCTCGAACTGTTGATGGGCGAAAAGGTCGAACCGCGCCGCAACTGGCTGGTCGAATCCTCCGACCGGGTCGACCGCGAAGCCATCGACGCCTGATTTCGTTGCTATTCAAGGAGCTTTGAGCAATGGCACGCCGTAAGGGCACCACCACCAGGGTCGACCCGTCAGCGTTCGACCAGCCCGGCGCGAACGTCTTCGACAACTCGCTGAAGACGGAGATCGAGGATTCGTACCTGGAGTACGCCTACTCGGTCATTCACTCGCGGGCGCTCCCGGACGCGCGGGACGGGCTGAAGCCGGTGCACCGCCGGATCATGTACTCGATGAACGAGAACGGCTACCGGCCGACACACGCGTACGTGAAGTCGGCGCGGGTCACCGGCGACGTGATGGGTAAGTACCACCCGCACGGCGAAACGGCGATCTACGACGCCATGGTCCGGCTCGCGCAGGACTTCTCGCTCAACGTCCCGCTGATCGACGGGCACGGCAACTTCGGCTCCCCCGACGACGGTCCGGCCGCCTCGCGGTACACCGAGGCGCGGCTGTCCCCGGAGGCGATGCTGCTGGTCGGCGAGCTCGGCGAGGACACCGTCGACTTCCGGCCGAACTACGACGGTTCGCTCGAAGAGCCGTCGGTGCTGCCCGCCGCCTTCCCGAACCTGCTGGTCAACGGCACTTCCGGGATCGCGGTCGGGATGGCGACCAATATGATCCCGCACAACCTGTCCGAGGTCATCGGCGCGGCGCGGTGGCTGATCAACCACCCGAACGCCACCCTCGACAAGTTGATGGAGTACGTCCCGGGTCCCGACCTGCCGACCGGTGGTTCGCTGCTGGGGCTGGACGAGGTGCGCCGCGCGTACGAGACCGGCCGCGGCGTCGTGCGGATGCGCGCCAGCGCCGAGACCGGTCCGCTGGAGGGCAGCCGCGGCAGGCAGGCGATCACCGTCACCGAGCTGCCGTACGGCGTCGGCCCGGAGAAGGTGATCGAGAAGATCACCGACGAGGTCAACAAGTCCAAGCGCCTCACCGGTATCGCCGACGTCAAGGACCTCACCGACCGCGAGAACGGCACGCGGCTGGTCATCGAATGCAAGGTCGGCGTGAACCCGCAGGCGCTGCTGGCGGATCTGTACCGGCTGACGCCGCTGGAGCAGTCGTTCGGCATCAACAACCTGGTGCTGGTGGACGGGCAGCCGCAGACGCTGGGACTCAAGGCGCTGCTGGAAGTCTTCCTCAGCCACCGCTACGAGGTCGTCACCCGCCGCACGCGGTACCGGCGCCGCAAACGCGAAGAGCGCCTGCACCTGGTCGACGGTCTGCTGATCGCCCTGCTCAACATCGACAAGGTGATCAAGCTGATCCGCGAGAGCGAGAACGCCGCGGCCGCGAAAGACGGCCTGATGAAGCGGTTCAAGCTCTCGGAGATCCAGGCGACCTACATCCTGGACACCCCGCTGCGGCGGCTCACGAAGTACGACCGGATCGAGCTCGAAGCCGAGCAGGACAAGCTGCGCGAGGAGATCGCCGAGCTGTCGAAGATCCTCGACGACGAGTCGGTGCTGAAGAAGGTCGTTTCGGCCGAGCTTGCCAAGATCGCCAAGGACCACCCGACCGAGCGCCGTACCGCGCTGATCGACGGCGATCTCAAGGAGGTCCTCGCCGCGTCGAAGCCGTCGGGTCCGCTGGAGGTCGCCGACGACCCATGCCAGGTGATCCTGTCGGCCACCGGGCTGGTCGCGCGGACGGCGGCGGAATCGGAGGAAGCGTCGGAAGTGCGGCGCCGCAACGGCCGCGTCAAACACGACTCGGTGTCGGCGGTCGTCCATTCGACCGCACGCGGCCAGGTGCTGCTGGTGACCAACCGCGGCCGCGCGTTCAAGACCGACGTGCTGCCGCTGCCGGTGCTGCCCGAGCAAGCGGGCACCGTGTCGCTTCGCGGTGGAATGGCCGCGAAGGAACTCGTACCGCTGGAGAAGGGCGAGCGCGTCATCGGCCTGGCCCCGCTCGGCGAACAGGCCGCCGGCTCCCCGGGCCTCGCGCTCGGCACGAAACAAGGCGTCGTGAAGGTGTGCGCGCCGGAATGGCCGGTCCGCTCCGACGAGTTCGACGTGATCAGCCTGAAGGACGGCGATGAGGTCGTCGGCGCCACCTGGCTCACCGACGGCAACGAGACGCTGGCGTTCCTGACGTCCGAAGCGTCATTGCTGCGCTACGCCGCTTCGCTGGTGCGGCCGCAGGGTCTCAAGGGCGGTGGCATGGCGGGCGTCGTCGTACGCGGCGATGCTGAAGTGGTCTTCTTCGGCGCGATCCGCACCGACGACGCCGAACACGGCGAACCGATGGTCGTCACCGCGACCGGCGCGAGTGTGAAGGTGACCCCGTTCAGCGAGTACCCGGCCAAGGGCCGCGCGACCGGCGGTGTCCGGGCGCAGCGGTTCCTCAAGGGCGAAACGCGGCTGATCGTCGGCTGGATCGGCCCGCGTCCGGCCGGCGCCGCCCGCAACGGCGACCCGGTGGAACTGCCGGAGATCGACGTCCGGCGCGACGGCTCCGGCCACGCGCACCCCGGCCCGGAGGTCGTCGGCCACCTGATCGAACGCGACTGACCCCGCCCCACGCGTGATTGGAGCCGTAACTCGCGTACCTCGTGAGTTACGCCTCCAATCACGCGAGTTCCGGCCCCCATCACGCGAGTTACGCCTTCAGTCACGTGTGCCGTCCGTCTGATCACACGTGTCGTCCGGTCGGTCACGAGTGTCGTCCGCCGGGCAGCCGGATCCCGAGTGGTAGCAAAGGTCCCTTGCTCCCTCAGCGGCCCAGCAGGCCCTTCGCGATATGCGTCACCTGGATCTCGTTGCTCCCCGCGTAGATCATCAGCGACTTCGCGTCCCGCGCCAGCTGCTCCACCCGGTACTCCGCCATGTACCCGTTACCGCCGAACAGCTGCACGGCCTCCATCGCGACCTCGGTGGCCGCCTCCGACGAGTACAGCTTCATCGCCGAAGCCTCGGCCAGCGTCGGCATCTTGCCCGCGCGCAGGGTCTCGATCAGCTGGAAGACCATGTTCCGCACGTTGATCCGCGCGACCTCCATCTTCGCCAGCTTGAGCTGGATCAGCTGGAACCGCCCGATCTCCTGGCCCCACAGCTTCCGGTTCTTCGCGTAGTCCACGCAAAGCCGGTGGCATTCGTTGATGATCCCGAGTGCCAGCGCCGCGACCCCGATCCGCTCGACGGCGAACCCGGACTTCACCTCGGCCTTGCTGTCGCCGTCGCGGCCGGTCTCGGATCCGCCGAGCAGCCTGTCCCGCCCGAGCCGGACGTCGCTGAAGAACAGCTCGCCGGTCGGCGACGACATCATGCCCATCTTCTTGAACGGCTTGCCCTGCGTGAGCCCGGGCATCCCCTTGTCCAGCACGAACGTCAGCACCTTGCGATCCCGCACGTCCGAGCCGTCGTCGAGTTTCGCGTACACGATGATCGTGTCGGCGTACGGACCGTTGGTGATGAAGGTCTTCTGTCCGTTGAGGACGTACTCGTCGCCGTCGCGCCGCACCGACGTCTTCATGCCGCCGAAAGCGTCCGAGCCGGAGTCGGGTTCGGTGATCGCCCACGCCCCGACCTTCTCGAACGTCGCCAGCCCGGGCAGCCAGCGCTCCTTCTGCGCCTGCGTACCCTTGGTCAGGATCGTCTGCGCGGTCAGCCCGATGCTCACGCCGAGCGAGGCGACGATACCGAGGCTGACCCCGGCCAGTTCGCTCACCGCGATGAGCGCCATCGCCTCCTGCCCGCCGAAGGCCAAACCGCCGCCATCACCGGAGCCGCGCTCCTTCGACAGCAGTTTCGACACCGATTCCCGCGCGAGCGCGTCGATGCCGAAGGACGCGAACATCTTCCGGATGATGTCGTACGGCGGCAGCGTCCCGCTTTCCAGCGCGTCGAGGTGCGGCCGGATCTCCTTGTCGACGAACTCCCGGATCGCGTCCCTGATCAGCAGTTCGGTCTCGGACCACTCGATCACGGGAGCCTCGCGGCGATGTCGCCGATCTCCCACGCCGCCTCGGTTTCGATCACCTTGACGTCGTGCCAGCCCGCGAGTTCGGAGATCGCGCCGCCCTGCACCGCGAACACCTTGCCGGTGATCGGGCATTTCTCGGTCGCGAGGTAGGCCACCAGCGGCGAGATGTTCGCCGGGGAAAACGCGTCGAACTCCCCTTCTTCGACCTCCTGCGCGAAGATCGCGCCCATACCCGGCGTCGCCAGGGTGAGCCGGGTGCGCGCGATCGGCGCGATCGCGTTGACCCGCACGCCGTAGCGTTCCAGCTCCTCGGCGGCGACCAGCGTCAGCGCGGCGATGCCCGCCTTCGCCGCGCCATAGTTCGCCTGCCCCGCGTTCGGCAGCGTGGTCCCCGACGCCGAGGCGGTGTTGATCACCGAGCCCGCAACCGGTTCACCGGCCTTGCTCGCGGCCTTCCAGTACGCGGCCGCGTGCCGCAGCACCGCCGCGTGCCCCTTCAAGTGCACGGCGATCACGGAATCCCATTGGGACTCCTCAAGACCGGCGATGAACGCGTCGCGCAGGATGCCCGCGTTGTTCACGACGACGTCGAGCCTGCCGAACTGGTCCACCGCCTGCGTCACCAGTTCGGCGGCGCCCGCCCAATCGGCGACGTTGGCCGTGTTCGCCACGGCCTTCCCGCCCGCCGCGTGGATCTCGTCGACGACCTCCTGTGCCGGCCCGGCGTCGCTGCCACTGCCGTCGTTCGCCCCGCCGAGGTCGTTGACCACGACACTCGCGCCCTCCCGCGCGAACAGCAGCGCGTGCTCGCGGCCGATCCCGCGGCCGGCGCCGGTGATGACGGCGACCCGCCCGTCGAGTGCTCCCATGGCTTTGCTCCTACTCCGCGAATTCCGCGAGACCGTCTTTGATCACGACGGTTTCGCCGACGGTGGTTTCGAACGCGTAGCTCCCGGCGCCCGCGCGCCAGATCTGCGTCGTCAGGTCCTGGCCGGGCAGCACCGGCTTGGCGAACCGGACGGCGAACCGCTTCAGTCTGTCCACATCGGACCCGGCGACTTCGGTCAGCAGCGCCCACGAAGTGAACGCCATGGTGCACAGGCCGTGCGCGATGATCCCCGGCAGCCCCGAATCCTTCGCGACCTCTTCGTCGAGATGGATCGGCATGGGGTCGCCGGCGGCGGGCGCGTACCGGTACGTCTGGTCGTCGTCGACGTGCTGGTTCACTTTCGCCACCGGCGCCTGCGAGCGCAGGTCTTCGTCGAACTTGTGCTCCGGCCCGAGTTCGCCGCGTGTCTCCCCGGTGTCGAACCCGCGCACGAACAGCGTCACGTACTGCTCGTTGACCAGGTCGCCGTCCTCGGTCCGGCATTCGAGGTGGATCGTGCCGCGGGTGCCGTTCGGCAGGCCCTCATAACCGGTCATCCGCGCTCGTGACACGAGTTTGTCGCCGGGACGGATCGGCCGGTGGAACCGGAACTCCTGCTCCCCGTGGACGATCCGGCCGAACAGGCCGACCGGGACGACCTCGAGCGCGGGTTCCATCAGCGACTCGAACACCGGCACGATCGCGAACACGGGGCTCGCGACGTCACCGGCGAGGTGCGCGGGGATCGGGTCGTTGGTGGCCTTCGCGTACTCGATCAGCCGCTCGCGGGTGACCTCGAACCGGGACTCGTCGGTCCACTTGCCGAGCCCGCCGGGGTCGAACCGCTCGGTCATGAGACCAGCGCCTTGAAGTTCTCGAGGGAGGCGTCGAGGTTCTTCTTGCCGTCCTTCTCGACGGCCTTGCCGAGGGCGCCGACGATCATCTGGCCGGCGAACTCCGCGTCGATGCTGGCGAGCGAACCGGCTCCGGACGCTTCCACGGACAGCTCGAACTTGACCTTCACCCCTGCCATCCTGGTGCCGGAGATCGCGAGCTTCGACGGCGCCTCGAACTCGTCGACGGTCCAGGTAATCGTGTTCGGCATCCCGAGCATCGTGACGACCTCGGAAGCCTGCGCGCCCTTGGAGAATTCGGCCGGGACCTCGCCCTTCCACTTGGTGTGGATGGTCAGCCACTTCTCGAAGTTGTTGGGGTCGGAGAACTCCGCCCACACCTTGTCGGGAGCGGCGGGGAGTTCGACGGAGGCACTGATCTTGCCCATGGTTCTTCCTTTCGGGATCAGCGCTCGGCGCGCTGGTAGGCGGTGACGACGGCGGCGCCGCCGAGTCCGATGTTGTGCTGGAGCGCGGCCTGGACGCCGTCGACCTGGCGTTTGTCGGCGGTGCCGCGCAGTTGCCAGGTCAGTTCGGCGCACTGCGCGAGGCCGGTGGCGCCGAGCGGATGCCCCTTGGAGATCAGCCCGCCGGACGGGTTGACGACCCATTTCCCGCCATAGGTGGTGTCACCGGAGTCGACGAGCTTCCCGGCTTCCCCTTCGGCGCAGAGTCCGAGCGCTTCGTAGAGCAGGAGTTCGTTGGCGGAGAAGCAGTCGTGCAGCTCGATGACCTGGAAGTCCTCCGCGCCGAGCCCCGCCTGGTCGTACACCTGGCGCGCGGCCTGGACGTTCATGTCGTAGCCGATGATGTTCTTCGCGGTTCCGTCGAAGGTGCTGGCGAAGTCGGTGGTCATCGCCTGCCCGACGATCTCCACGGCCTGCCCGGCCAGCCCATGCGAGTCCACAAAGGACTCACTGGCGAGGATCGCCGCACCGGAGCCGTCCGAGGTCGGCGAACACTGGAGCTTCGTGAGCGGGTCGTAGATCATCCGCGAGTCGAGGATGTCCTGCAGTGAATAGCTTTCCTGGAACTGCGCGTACGGGTTGTTCACCGAGTGCCGGTGGTTCTTCTCGCCGATCTTGGCGAAGTGCTCGGCGGTCGTGCCGTAGGTCTTCATATGCTCGCGGCCGGCCGCACCGAACATCCACGGCGCGGGCGGGAAGAGCACCTCGGAGATCTCCGCGAGCGCCTGGATATGCCTGCCCATCGGCTGCTCGCGGTCGTCGTAGGTCGAGCCGAGGGATCCGGGCTGCATCTTCTCGAAGCCGAGCGCGAGCGCACAGTCCGCACGGCCGCCCCGGATCGCTTCCGCGGCGAGGTACAGCGCGGTCGACCCGGTCGAACAGTTGTTGTTGACGTTGACGACCGGGATCCCGGTCATGCCGAGTTCGTAGACCGCCCGCTGCCCTGAGGTCGACTCGCCGTAGACGTAGCCGACGTAGGCCTGCCGCACCTCGTCGAAGGAGATCCCGGCGTCGGCGAGTGCCTTGGTCCCGGACTCCTTGGCCATCTGCGGGTAGTCCCAGCCCTCGCGGCGTCCGGGTTTCTCGAACTTCGTCATGCCCACGCCGACGACGTACACCTTGTTGGCCACCACGACGCTCCTTGTCGTTGCCGGGTCGCTGCTGCCACTGAAGATACAGACAGGTTTGTATTTATCAACCCCTTACATACAGGTCTGCACGGATGTTACTTAGGGCACGAGTGGCTAAGGTCGAGATATGGATCCTGAAGAGCTTCGGCAGCGGTTCTCCCTGCTGACCACCGCACATCTGACCGACGGCTGCGTCCGCGCCGGCGTTCAGGTCCGGTGCGCGCCCACCGGCACGCACTCGGTCGTGCCCGGCGCCCGCGTGGCCGGGCGGGTCACCCCCGCGCGGCACGTCGGCAGCGTCGACGTCTTCCTGGAGGCGTACGAAATCGCGAATCCCGGCGACATCCTTGTCGTCGACAACGGCGGCAGGCTCGACGAGAGCTGCGTCGGGGACCTCGCGGTCCTCGAAGCGCAGGCGGCCGGGCTGAGCGGCGTGGTGATCTGGGGGCTGCACCGCGACACCGCCGACATCAAGAAGATCGGGCTGCCGGTGTTCAGCCTCGGCTCGATCCCGACCGGCCCGCTCTCGGTCTCCGCCCGCCCGGACGGCGCGCTCGATTCGGCCGCCGTCGGGGAATGGACGGTGACGCGGGAAGACCTCGTGTTCGGCGACGAGGACGGCGTCCTGTTCGTCCCGGCCGACCGGGCGGACGAGGTCCTGGACCGCGCCGAAGGCATCCGCGACACGGAGCGGCGCCAGGCCGACCGGATCCGCGCCGGAGAGTCTCTTCGCGAACAGGTGCGCTTCGCCGACTTCCTCGCAGAGCGGGCGAAGTCGCCTTCGCTGACGTTCCGGCAGCACCTGCGGGCGGTCGGGGGCGCCATCGAGGAGTAGCAAGGGACCTTTGCTACCACCTGGCTCTGGGCACACCGCGCAGGCCGTCCGTGAAGGCCTCCTTCACTACCCTCAGAGTAGTGAAGGAGGCCTTCACGGCACCCGCGGGAGAGCCCTGCGCGTCCTCGTACGGTTCACCTTCCGCCGAGCCACAGCAGCCCGTCGATGACGAAGCGGTTCTGCACCTCGCTGGCGAAGGTCGACGAAAGCGGCTGGTTCGTCTCGTAGTTCATCTTGTTGTGGCCGAAGTTCGCGTAGAGCATCTTGTACTTGGCGTTGGTCCAGAGGATCGGGTAGTACCCGCTGTACCAGGACTGGTTCGGGTCGGTACCGAGCGGGAAGCTCACCGGGTCCACCGACGCGAGGATCCGGATGTCCGGGTTCTTGCGCAGGTCGCTGTTCCAGGCGTACCACTCGCTCACCGACGAGGTGAACGTCGCGGGCAGCCGCGTGGTCGAGGGATGCGGCCGGTTCTCCACCTTGAGCGTCGCCGTCGTCGGACCCCAGGTGTTGGACTTGAACGCACCCGTGCCGAGGAACCTGTTGTGATACCAGTCCCAAGTGGACGGATTGGTGTTGAACGCGGCCACATGGAAGCCGAAGAACGCGCCGCCCGCGTTCATGTAGCGCTCGAAGCCCGAACGCTGCGCAGAGGTCTGCGGCAGGTCGTCCAGGAAGAGCACGACCTGGTACTGCGAGGGCTGGAGCGAGTTCAACCGGTTCCAGTCGTTGGTCGCGGTGTAGCTGAAGTTGTTCTGTGAAGCGATTTTCGGGAACCACTGGTTGGCTTCCTTGACGAAGCTGATGTGCGCCGCGTCGTAGGTGCCGTTGTAGAACGCGAGCACCTTGAACGCGGGTGCCGCCTGTGCCGTCACCGGCGCCGACGCCAGCGCGAGACACGAAACGAACAGCAGAGCGAGCCGGACCGCGAATTTCCTCATCCTCACCACCCGTGCCGATAGCGAAGGCCGAACCCGAACGGGAACAGCCCGGACTTCCGTCGCCGAGGTTGATCGGCCACCGCTATTTCAAGTCTTGAATTAACTCACGACAAAGCGCGCGTGGTCTAGACCTACAGAAAATACGGTTCCCGATGACCGGCACCGGCCCGGATCGATAACCTGGAGATTATGGAACTGCGGGATATCGAGATCTTCCTGGCGCTGGCCGACGAGCTGCATTTCGGCCGCACCGCGGAACGCCTGCACGTCTCGCAGGCGAGGGTGAGCCAGACGATCAAGCAAGTGGAGCGCCGGATCGGCGTACCGCTGTTCGCCCGTACCAGCCGACGCGTCCGGCTCACGCCGATCGGCGAACGGCTGCGGGACGACCTCGGCCCCGCCTACCGCGCGCTGCATGAAGGCATCGATCGCGCGATCGCGGCCGGCCGTGGGATCGGCGGCGTGCTGCGGCTGGGCTTCGAGGCACCGGGCGTCGCCGACCTGACCGAAGACCGGCTGGACCGTTTCCGGCAGCGCTATCCGGACACCGAGCTGCTCATTCGCGAGGCCGATTTCGCCGACCCGTTCGCGATGCTGCGATCGGGTGAGATCGACGTGCTCGTGACGCTGCTTCCGGTCGACGAACCCGATCTCACGACCGGACCGGCCATGTACACCGAGCCGATGGTGCTCGCGGTGTCGTCGAAACACCCTTTCGCGCGACGGAAGTCAGTCACCCTCGACGACCTCGCCCGCGACACCGTCCTTCGCGCGGCGCATCCGCCGGAGCCGTACTGGATCGAGGAACCGAGGCAATGGCTGACGCCTGCCGGGCATCCCGTGAGCCGGGGCACCCCCTTCGCGACCTTTCAAGAGCTGCTCGCCGCGATCGCCACCGGTGCCGGCATCTGCCCGCTCGCCGCGCACGCGCGGGAGTACTTCAGCCACCCGCGAATCCGCTTCGTGCCCTTCGCCGGCTCACCCGACGTCGAGTGGGGCCTCGTCTGGCCGCGCTCCGCCGAGACAGCCCGCGTACAGGCCTTCGCCGCCGTCGCCTCCGCTTCGCGCGACCAACGCGTTTAGTCCTCTGAATGCGGCGCCCACCTGCGGAAAGGGAGCAAGGGACCTTTGCTACCACCCAGCCGCCCACCACCCCCGAACAACGTGAAGGCCCCCTTCCCGCGGCTCAGCCGAGGCAAGGGGGCCTTCACGAGGAAAGCTAGCCGATGACCTTCCGCACCCAGTCCTGTTCGAGCTTCACGACCTGCCCGTTCGAAGTGACGGTCGGCGTGCCGAAACCGGGGCCGTTGCCGAAGTCCTGCTGCAGCGACGGGTCCGTGGAGATCTTCTTGTACGCGTCCTGGATCTCCTGCTCGTAGGCGCCGCTGTTGACCTTGAGCGCGAAGGCCGGGTCGGTGATGCCGACGTCCTGGCCGAGCTTGATCAGCTGCGCCTTGTCGAAGCCGCGTCCGCCTTCCTCCGGCTGGTCCTTGAACAGCGCGTCGTGGAAGGCGAGGAACTTGCCCGCGTCGGCCGCCGCGAGGGAGGCGTTGGCCGAGTCCAGCGAGTAGCCCGGCGGGTCGGAGCGCTGGTTGAGCATCGGCAGCATGTGGTACCGGACCTGCAGGGTCCCGTTGTTCACCTGCTCTTCGATCTGGCCCTTGAACGACTCTTCGAACTGCTTGCAGACCGGGCAGAGGAAGTCGGCATAGATGTCGATGGTCTTCTTCGCCTCGGGCTTGCCGACGACCACAGCGGCCCCGTCGCGCTTCTCGACGACGCCGGGCGCCGAAGCGGTCGGCTGTGCCCCGATCACCTTGCCCTCGGTGCTGTCCTTGTTGGACGTCGTCCAGATGACACCACCGATCACCAGCGCGGCGAGGACGACCACCGCGACGGTGATCGCGACGACCTTCTTGCTGTCGCCGCCCGCGGTGCCCCTGGCCTGTGCCACCGAGCGCGCCGCCGTCTGCTGCTGCTTGCGTTTCCGAGCGTTGCGCTCAGCTCCACCCACGATTATTCGTTCCCTTCAGCGATACCCACATAGTCGTCGTCGGCGGGGGCCCCGGAGTTCCCGAGCCAGCCGTCCACCGACAGCCAGGTCCGCGGCCGCACGATCAGCCACACACCCAGGAGCGCGAATCCGAGGTCCCTGGCGATCTCCTGCGGATACTGCGTCTGATCCGCGGCGACCTGACCGCCACCGCCGAAGCAGCCGCAGTCGATGCTCAGCCCGCGCGCCCAGGATTGGGCGATGGCGGCGATGAGCACCGCGAGCAGCAGCACCGACAGCACCGACACCCACCGGGTCACGAACCCGGCGAGCAGGAACAGGCCGAGCGCCAGTTCGACGAGCGGCATCCCGATCGCGACCGGGCGGACGAGCCCGTCCGGCAGGACATCGAAGGCCTGGACCGCGATGTAGGTCTGCCCCGGATCGCTGATCTTCAGCGCTCCGGAAACCAACCAGACGGCGGCCAGTCCGAGCCGGGCGAGTGTGCCCACGGCGTCGAGTACGACTTGGGGCGGTCTACGCACGGGCCTAGGCTAACCGCCGACCCTGAGAACAATGTGAGGCGGCGGACGGAGGCACCCAATGAGGGGACGCGCCCTGCTGGTGGCCTGCTTGATGCTGGTCACAGCGGCGGCCTGCGGCGAAGAGGCCGGTCCGTCGGATTCCCTCGTCGCGCGCGCCGTCGCGTCCAACAAACTCACCATCGGCATCCGCTTCGACCAGCCGGGCCTTTCCCGAAGGACGATGGACGGCCGCTACGTCGGCTTCGACGTCGACGTGGCGAAGTACGTCGCGAGCGAACTGGGTGTCGACGAGGATCACATCACCTGGCACGACAGCAGGCCGTCGTCCCGCGAGACGGACATCACCTCGGGGATCACGGATCTGATGGTGGCGACCTACTCCATCACCGACAAACGCAAACAGGTGGTCGCCTTCGCCGGGCCCTATTTCGACGCCGGCCAGGATCTCCTCGTCCGCCTCCGGTCGACCGACATCACCGGCCCCGAGAACCTCAACGGCCGCAAGCTGTGCGCCGTGGGCGGCACCACGTCCGCCGAACAGGTGCGCGACAAGTTCGCCCAGGCCGTGCAGCTCGTCGAATACCCGCGCTACCAGGACTGCGTCACCGCCCTCCTCGCCGGGCAGGTGGACGCGGTGACCACCGACGACGTCATCCTCGCCGGTTACGTGGCGCAGAACCCGGAGCTGCTGAGGGTCGTCGGCAAGCCGTTCTCGAAGGAGAAGTACGGCGTCGGCCTGCGCAAGGAAGACACCGAGGGCCGGGCGGCGGTGGCCAAGGCGATCCAGAAGATGATCTCGTCCGGCGAATGGCTCGAATCGCTGAACCGCAACATCGGCCCGTCCGGCTACCGGATCCCGCCTCCGCCACAGGTCACCGAGAAGTGACCCTTCCCGATCTGCCGGTTCGCGCCGTCCTGCCCGAACTCGAAGCCGCGCTCGACGCGCACGGCACCGCGGTCCTCGTCGCGCCCCCTGGCACCGGCAAGACCACCTTGGTGCCGCTCGCGCTGGACAACGGCGAAGGCCGGGTGATCGTCGCCGAACCGAGGCGGCTCGCCGCACGGGCCGCGGCGGCGAGGATGGCGTCCCTGCTCGGCGAGCGGGTCGGTGAGACGGTCGGCTATTCGGTCCGCGGAGATCGAAAGGTGTCGTCTTCGACGCGGATCGAAGTCGTCACCTCGGGATTGCTGGTCCGGCGCGTGCAGGGCGATCCCGAACTGGCCGGGGTGTCGACCGTCCTGCTCGACGAATGCCACGAACGCCATCTCGACGCGGATCTCTTGCTCGCGCTGCTGCTGGACGTGCGCGCCGGGCTACGGGACGACCTGCGCCTGCTCGCGACGTCCGCCACGGTGGCCTCCGGACGGCTGGCGGCCCTGCTCGGCGACGCACCGGTGATCATCGCGCACGCGAGGACCTATCCGGTCGACGTCTCGTACTCCCCGCCCGCGCGCGGCGAGCGGATCGAGGCGACCGTGGCCCGCGTGATCCACAAAGCACTGTCCGAAGGGGACGGTGACGTGCTCGCCTTCCTGCCCGGTGCCGGTGAGATCGCCAGGGTGAGCGGGCTTCTCAACGGCCTCGACGCCGACGTGCTGCCCCTGCACGGACGGCTTTCGGCGGCGAGCCAGGACGACGCGCTGCGCCCGCGCGACCGTCGCAGGGTGGTGCTCTCGACCTCGGTCGCCGAGTCCAGCCTGACCGTGCCGGGAGTGCGCGCGGTGGTGGACTGCGGGCTTTCCCGCGTTTCCCGCGTCGATCACCGGCGCGGCCTGCCAGGACTGGCGACGGTCCGCGTTTCGGCCGCGGTCGCCGAACAGCGAGCCGGCCGCGCCGGACGTGAAGCGCCGGGACGCGCGTACCGATGCTGGGCCGCGCACGAGCAGGGGTCGCTGCCCGCCTATCCCGAACCCGAGATCCGCACGGCGGAACTGGCGCGGTTCGCCCTCGAACTCGCCTGCTGGTCCACTCCGGACGGTTCCGGCCTCGCCTGGTGGGACCCGCCCGGCGAAGGCGCGCTGGCCGCCGGGCGGGCGTTGCTGACCACGCTCGGGGCGACCGCGGAGGACGGCACGGTCACCGAGCGCGGGCGGAAGATGGCCGGACTGGGCCTGCATCCGCGGCTGGCGAGGGCGTTGCTGGACGGTGCGGCGCGGACCAACGCGCGTTCGGCCGCCGAAGTCGTCGCGCTGCTGGACAGCGGCGGCACACTGACCGACCTCGAAGCCGAGCTGCGCCGAGTACGCGGCGACGAGCGCTGGAAACGCGACGTGCGACGGCTTTCCCGGCTGGTGCCCGACGGCGGCAACGCGTCCGATCCGGCGCTGGTGGTGGCGCTCGCGCATCCCGAGCGGCTCGCGCGGCGGCGTGCCACGGGGACTCCGGTGTATCTGATGGCCGGGGGAACGGCGGCCGAACTCCCGCGTGGCAGCGGGCTGGCCGACGTCGAATGGCTGGCCGTGGCCGAAGCGACCCGGGATCCCGGACGCGCGCAGGGCATCATCCGGCTGGCGGCACCCGCCGACGAGGACCTCGCCGTACGCGCCGCCCCGAATCTGGTGTCCTCAGTGGACGAAGTGCGCTGGTCTTCGGGTGACGTCGTCGCGCGATCGGTGCGGCGGCTCGGGGCGATCGTGCTTTCGGAGAAGCCGTTGCGCTCGCCCGCGCCGGACGCGATCCGCGCCGCGCTGCTGGAGGGTTTGCGCACCGAGGGGCTCGGTCTGCTGCGCTGGTCGGAGGACGGCGGGCGGCTGCGCGAACGGCTGTCGTTCCTGCACCGGGTGCTGGGCCCGCCTTGGCCCGCGGTCTCCGACGCGGATTTACTATCCACTTTGGACAATTGGCTCGATCTCGGCTCGGCTCGCCGCCGGTCGGACCTGGCATCGCTGGACGCGGGCGCCGCGCTGCGCGGATTGCTGCCCTGGCCCGAGGCGTCGCGTTTGGACGAACTGGCGCCGGATCGGCTGGAGGTACCGTCGGGTTCGCGGATCCGGGTCGACTATTCGGGCGAGCAGCCGGTGCTGGCCGTGAAACTGCAGGAGACCTTCGGCTGGCTCGCGACGCCGGAGCTGGCGGGTGTTCCGGTGGTGCTGCACCTGCTCTCCCCCGCAGGCCGGCCGGCCGCCGTCACCGCCGATCTGGAATCGTTCTGGCGCAACGGTTACGCGGCCGTGCGCGCCGATCTTCGCGGACGCTACCCGAAACACCCGTGGCCGGAGGATCCGCTGACCGCCGCGCCCACCCGGCGCACCGCGCGCCGCGGCTCCTGAGGTCAGTCCATCAACTGATGCTGAGGCTTGGTCGGCAACTGTGCCGCCAGCTCTTCGTCGTCCTCACGTTCGTTCAGCCCCAGCTGCACGGCGCTGCGGATCTGCTCCCGGTTCTCCCGCACCACATGCGCGAAGAATTCGTCGATCCGCGGATCGGTCAGCACTTCGAGGATCACGCGCATCGCGGTGTCGATCACCGAACGCACCACCTCGTCGTGGAACGGCAGTTTCGAAAGCCGCCCGGCCTGCGGGTCGTTCTTGAGTTTCTCCGCGATGATCCCCCGCAACAGCGTCTGGTTCTCGCCGAGTGAGCGCGCGAGGTTCTGCGGATAGTTCCCGGTTTCCAGCACCTTCACCACCTCGTCGAGCACCGCGATCGTGATCGGCTTCTTGATCGCCAGCACGATCGGCCGGGAAAGCCGTTCGACCAGCCGCTGCGTGAACCGCTCCCCGAACGCGCGGTCCGCCGTACGGGCGAGCCGGACCAGGACCACGATGATCCGCAACAGCCGGAAGCCGCGCAGCGCCGGATGCGCGATGGGGATCATGCCGAGGATCTCGTACCAGTTGCGCAGCGGGAACCACTTCTCCCAGCGATGGCGGCGCCACCGCCACAGGAATTCCAGCGCGAAGATCCCGCACACCGTCGTGTCGATGACGAAGACGCGGTGCGCCGTCTCGTCCGAATGCGGGAAGAACGTCACGTAGGCGAGCAGCCCGACGGAGAACACGGCGAGGACGAGCATCACCAGGTCGAGCGGATTCACGCGCCGTTGTTCGCGGGTGGTCATGGCGCCGATTGTGCCTTTCCGCGCGGACTCGTGCCGACCGGCACCTGCCGAAAGTAAGGGGTGGCCGATGACTTCGGAGCAATGTCCGCGGGTGTCCCCGCGTCGGAGGATTCAGGGACACGAAGGAGGACGCGGATGATCACGCTTCGAGGACTCACGAAGCGCTATGGCGAGAAGACGGTGGTCGACAGGCTGACCTTCGCCGTCGAGCCGGGCAAGGTGACCGGTTTCCTCGGTCCCAACGGCGCCGGCAAGTCGACGACCATGCGGATGACGCTCGGCCTCGACGCGCCGAGCGCCGGCGAAGTTCGCATCGACGGCAAGAGGTACGAGGACCTGCGATTCCCGCTGCGCGAGGTCGGCGCGTTGCTGGAGGCCAAGGCGCTGCATCCCGGCCGGAGCGCGGGCAAGCATCTCCTGGCGATGGCGCGCAGCAACGGGATCCCGGCGAGCCGGGTGGACGAAGTGCTCGCGACGGTGGGCCTCACCGACGTCGCGGGCAAACGCGCCGGAACGTTTTCCCTCGGCATGGGACAACGTCTCGGGATCGCCGGTGCCCTGCTGGGCGACCCGAAGGTGCTGATGTTCGACGAGCCGGTGAACGGCCTCGACCCCGACGGCGTCCGCTGGGTGCGGCACCTGATGCGCTCGCTCGCGGAGGAGGGTCGCACGGTGTTCGTGTCGAGCCACCTGATGAGCGAGATGCAGCTGACCGCGGACCGGCTGGTCGTCATCGGCAAGGGAAAGCTCCTCGCCGACGCGCCGGTCGACGAGTTCATCGCGGGCAATTCGCGGACGTCGGTCGTGGTGCGGGTGCCCGCTCCCGCCGACCTGCGTGTCCTCGACCAGCGCCTTCGCGCACTCGGCGCGACCACGGAAGCCGACCAGGACCGGCTGCTCGTGCACGACCTGCCCATTCATCTCGTCGGCGACGCGGTGCACGAACTCGGGATCCGCGTGCACGGGCTGACCGAACGCACCGCCTCGCTCGAACAGGCGTACATGGAACTGACCGCGTCGTCGGTCGAATACGGAACGGGAGTCGCGGCATGAAATCACTCATGATCGTGGTGGCGGTGATCGCCGGCCTGCTGGGGGTGCCGGCGGTCGCGTCGGCGGCACCGGCGCTGTCGCTGCCCGCGCCGGACGGCCCGTACCCGATCGGGCTGCGCACGCTGCATCTCACCGATCAGCGGAGAGCCGACCCTTGGGTGCCCGAAAAGCGCCGCGAGCTGATGGTCAACGTCTGGTACCCGGCCGTGCCGATCGGGCGCGCGCCGCTGTACATGACCGAGGCGGAGTCGGCGGCCGCGGTCGCCGGGCGGAAGCTTGACCTGCCGCCGGACGCGCTGAGCAAGGTGCGGGTCCACTCGCGGGAGAACGCGCCTTCCCTGCCGGGACGGCGTCCGCTGGTGGTGCTTTCGCCGGGCGCGGGCAACAACCGCATCACGCTGACCTCGGTGGCCGAACACCTTGCCGCACAAGGTTTCGTGGTCGCCGGGGTGGACCACGCCTACGAAGCCTGGGCGACGGAGTTCCCCGACGGGCTGCGTCAGTGTGTCGCTTGTGGACTCCCTGGCGAGCCGTGGCCGGCCGCGATCGCGAACCGCGCTGTGGACACGACGTTCGTCGTCGACACGCTGCTGAAGGACCGGCGCTGGTCGATCGACGCGACGAAGATCGGGATGGCCGGTCACTCGGCCGGAGGTTCGGCGACCGCCGCCGCGATGGTCGCCGACCGGCGGATCAAGGCGGGAGTGAACGTCGACGGCCCGTTCTACGGCAGTGTCTCGCTCGACCGGCCGTTCCTGCTGCTGACCAGCCCGACCGGCGAGAAGTACTTCCGCGCGTCCTGGGACGAGACCTGGCCGCGGCTCACCGGCCCGAAGAAGCAGGACCTGGTCGAGAACAGCGGCCATTCGTCGGTGACCGACGCGGCGATCCTGATCGACCAGCTGGGGCTGCGACCGCAGCTCCCGCCGACCGAGATCGAAAACCAGTACGGCTCGATCGACTCGCGGAAGGCGCTGGAGTTCTTCCGTACCGAGCTGACCGGTTTCTTCAAGCAGTGGAGCGCACGATGAACACGATCTCTTCGGAATGGACCAAGTTCTGGTCGGTCCGGTCGACCTGGTGGTGCCTGATCAGCGGCGTCTTCCTGATGCTCGCCTACTCGGCGGCTCTGGGTTTCGCGTTGCGAGACGGCAGTGACCGCCCGATGGCCCCGCACGCCGTGGTGACCGGGGCGGCGTTCTACCTCACGCAGTTCGCCGTGGTCGCGCTGGCGACGCTGTTCATCACGAGCGAATACGCCAGTGGCAGCATCCGTTCGACCCTGCAGTGGGTCCCGGTGCGGAACCGGGTCCTCGTGGCGAAGTCGGCCGTCCTGCTGCCGGTGCTGTTCGGCTACGGCGCGCTGAACGCGCTCGCCGGTGTGGCGGTCTCGGCGCCGCTGATCCCCGCGCCCGATTCCTCGGTGGGCGAAATCCTCGCGACCGCGGCGGGGATGGGCGGCTACTTCGCGCTGCTGGGTCTTCTCTGCCTCGGTCTGGGGACGGCGCTGCGCTCGACGGCGGGGACGATCGTGACGGTGTTCGTGTTGCTGGTGATGATCCCGATGTTCGCCGGTTCGCTGGGCTGGGAAGACCTCGTGAACTACTTCCCGGGCTTCGCGGGCGTCAACGCGATGGTCACCCCCGGGCAGCCGAACCCGATCTTCGGCGGCGTCGCGCCCTACGCGCCTTGGGTCGGCGTCGCGCTCTGTGCGGCTTGGGCTGCGGCCGGTCTTGCCACCGGTTCCACCGTGCTGCAGCGGCGCGACGCCTGACGGGGAGCAAGGGACCTTTGCTACCACTTGGGTGCCCGGGCATGTCGCGAAAGCCACTTTCAGGACATCAGACGTCCCGAAAGTGGCTTTCGCGACACCTCGTTCCAGGACCGCCGGGCCGACGCCCCAAGTGGTAGCAAAGGTCCCTTGCTCTCTTTCCGCAGGTGGGCACCGGTGACCGTGTGGATTTTGGGACGTCAGATGTCCCAAAATCCACACGGTCACCGGATACCGCCCCCGCGAGCGACAGCAAAGGTCCCCCGCTGACTTTCCGCAGGTCAGCGGCCCCAGTGGTAGCAAAGGTCCCTTGCTACCCCGCCACCCCGAGCCCCGCCAAAACCTCCCGCGCCCCCCGCGTCAGCTCCTCCAGCCCCGGCGGCCGCAGCGAACCGGTACCGGCCAGCGCGTCGAAGACCGTCCCCTCCAGCCACGCGACCAGCACCCGCGAGTGCCGCTCAGGCTCCGCCGACCCGCACGCCGTGAGCACCTCCGCGCACCGCCGCCGAATCACCAGCCCACCCCGGTCGTAGGCCTCCCGCAGCTCCGGCCGCCGCGTCGCCTCCAGCGCGAACTCGTATCGCGCGAGCATCCGCGTCCGCCCGCCGGTGATCGCCGCGTGGGCGAACCCCGCCACGTACTCGGCAAGTCGTCCAGGCGGCGGGTCGACGGTGACCTCGTCGAGTTCGACCATCCGCGAGATCGCCAGTTCCAGCAGCGCCGCCCGTGTCCGCGCGTAGTACGAGGTCGAACCCGGCGGCAGCCCGGCGAAGCGGTCGACCGCGCGATGCGTCAGCCCCCGCATCCCCTCGGCCGCGATCACCTCGATGGCCGCGTCCCCGATCGTCGCCTTTCGCACTCTACAAGTGTAGTAGTACTCTACAGATGTAGAGGAGGTCGACATGCGCAAAGCGATCGTGATCGGCGGGGGAATCGGCGGACTGAGCGCCGCCATCGGGCTGCACGGCATCGGCTGGGAGGTCACCGTCCTCGAACGAGCACCGGAACTCACCGCCGTCGGCGCGGGTATCTCCCTGTGGCCGAACGCCCTGCGTTCACTGGAGACGCTGGGCGTCCACCTCGCCGAAAAACAAGAACAGTCGTCAGGCGGTCTCCACGACCGCGACGGCCGCCGCATCACCCGATGGGACGCCGAGGCGTTCCGCCGTCATCACGGCCGCCCGCTCGCCGCCGTTCACCGCGCGGATCTCATCGGCGCGCTCCGCGACGCCCTGCCGGACGGCTGCGTCCGCACCGGCACCGAGGTCACCCGCCTCGACGACCTCGACGCCGACGTCATCGTCGCCGCGGACGGCATCCACAGCACGGCCCGCGGACAGCTGTGGCCGCGGCACCCCGAACCGGTCTACAGCGGCAGCACGGCGTTCCGCGCGGTGACCACCGTCGACCGGAAGATCGAGCTCAGCACGAGCTGGGACGACGGCGCCGAGATCGGCGTCATCCCGTTGCACGACGACAGCGTCTACTGGTGGGCGAGCTACGTCGCCGAAGCGGGCATCCGGCACGAGGACCCGAAGTCGTATCTGCGAAACCGCTTCGGCGGCTGGCACGACCCCATTCCCGAACTCATCGAAGCGACCGCGCCCGAGACACTGCTCCACCACGATCTCTACCTGCTCGGCACTCCCCTGCCCTCATACGTGAAAGGCCGCGTCGCGCTGCTCGGCGACGCGGCCCACGCGATGCCGCCGTTCCTCGGCCAGGGCGGCTGCCAGGCGATCGAAGACGCCGTCGTCCTCGCAGCCGCGCTCAGCACCACCGAAGACGTCGACGCGGCGCTGAAGAGTTACGACGAGCAGCGCCGCCCACGCAGCCAAAGCGTCGTGAAGGCCTCGGTCCAGGCGGGAAAAGTCGGGCCACAGTTGCGCAATCCGCTCGCCGTGGCCGTTCGCAACGGCGTGTTCCGGCTGCTCCCCGGCGCGCTCACCGCCCGCATCGGCGCCGGCGTCAGCGGCTGGACTCCTCCCGTCCCCCGCCGACCAGCCCCGCCTCGTACGCGGTGATCGCCGCCTGCACCCGGTTCCGCGCGCCGAGCCGGTTGAGGATCGTGCTCACGTAGGCCTTCACCGTGCCCTCGACGACGAACAGTTTCGCGGCGATGTCCGCATTGGACAGTCCGGAACCCAGCAGCGCCAACACTTCCTGCTCACGCGGGGTCAGTTTTCCGATCAGCGCCTTCGCCTCTTCGGCGCGGGACACCTGGTTGCCGGAGAAGCGGGCGATGACCCGCTGCGCGACCTTCGGCGAAAGGAACGCCGCGCCGCCCGCGACCGCGTGGATTCCGCCGAGCAGTTCACGGGGATCGCCGGATTTCAGCAGGAAACCGCTCGCGCCGAGGCCGAGCGCGCGTTCGATGTAGGCGTCTTCGCCGAACGTGGTCAGCATGATGACGCCGACCTCGGGCAGCAGCCGCCGGATCTCTTCGGCCGCCTTGAGCCCGTCCATGACCGGCATGCGGATGTCGAGGAGCACGACGTCCGGCCTGGTCGCGCGGGTCTGCTCGACGGCGGCGCGCCCGTCCTCGGCTTCCGCGACCACCTCGATCCCGGCGTCCGCGGCCAGGATCGCCGACACGCCGGCGCGGATCATCGCCTCGTCATCGGCCAGCACCACCCGGATCATCCGGGTCCCCCCTTTGCTCGTCTTCACTGATCACGTCCTTCGCCACGAGTTTCCCGTCGGCGAAGCACAGCCTGTAGGCCTCGTAGTTCAAGTTGAACACGCTGCGCTCGGTGCCGTAGTACTCGCATGTCGCCCCCGGCGGCACGGGAGGCTCCACCGTGCGCGGTCGCGCGGCCCGCTGAGCACCGGGCAGCAGGGAAGCGATCTCCGCCTTGGACTGGCCGACATGGATGCGGTCGTAGTCACCATCGGCGAGTTCGGAGCCGTACCACTTGACGACGAACACGGCCCCGCTGATCCCGACCACCAGGCCGAAAAGCCCGATCGGCACGACGATCGCCTGGATCAGGCTGCGCCGGACGTCCCGGCGGGCCCGTTCCAGCTCCCGAGCCGACGTCGACTGCCCCACCTCGGCGTCCATCGCCGCCTGGCTCTCCGGCGACTCCTCAGCCGGTGCCGCGTCGTGCGGCAGGGTCGCGCCGACCTCGAATCCGCCGTCACGGGGGCCCGCCCGCAGGGTCCCGCCGACCAGCCGGACCCGTTCGCGCAGGCCGATGAGCCCGCGTTTGCCCGACGTCCTGCCCGGCAACGGTCCCGCCGGCGGCGCGGCGTTGGTGACCACGACGTCCGTCCGCCCTTCGGACCGCACGACCCGGACGGTGACCGCGGCGCCCGGCGCGTGTTTCACCACGTTCGTGACCGATTCCTGGACCACGCGATACGCCGCACGGTCGACCATCGGCGGCTCACCGTCGACCGGTTCGTCCACAAAGGATTCGATCAGCACACCCGAAGCCCTGGTCCGGTCGAGGAGCTCGTCGATGCTCTCGTGCACCGGCTCGGTCGGCGCGTCGTCCTCGCGCAGGACGCCGATGATCTCGCGTAGCCGTTCGGTCGCCGTCGCGGCGCTCTGCCGCAGCTCGCCCGCGGCCTGCCGCTGTGGCTCGTCGAGTCCGCCCGCGACCTCCAGCGCCGCCGCGCGCACCGCGATCAGGCTCAGCTCATGCCCCAGCGAATCGTGCATGTCGCTGGCGATCCGGGTGCGCTCGCGCAGCCGCGCACGGTCGGCGATGAGCCGCTGACGGCTCTCCATCTCCTCGGCACGGCGCCAGCCGTCGCGCGCCATGTCCTCGCGCTGCCGGACGTACCTGCCCAGCAGCCAGGGCGTCACTCCAGCGAAGACCAGGACGCCGAGCAGCGCACCCCACGACGCGAACCCGTCCTTGCTCCACAGCAGCGCGACCGGCACCGCCAGCACCGAAACGACGGCGAACAGGCGCAGCATCGGCTTCGCGACCGGCTGCCGATAGCCGGCGAGGTAACTCACCGCGACGAGGACGAAGCCCTCCCAGATCGGCACACGGCCACCGAAACTGCCCAGCACGATGAAGCTCGCGACCATGGCGATGGCGAGTGAGACCAGCGGGTACCGGCGAGCCACCGCGATCGCGGCCGTGGTCGCGACGAGCCCGAAAAGCAGTTCCCAGTGCTTCGTGCTGGATCCGGCGTCGATGACCACCCAGCCGCAGAGCCCGAGCCACAGCGCGACGTCCAGCAACAGTCGCCGCCCGCGCCGCACGGGCTCCTCTCCGTCCATCACAGACCTGGACGCTACAAGCCGTGACGAGCGGTCCGCCATGGACGAAAGTAAAGGTCCCCTGCTTCCCCGGCCCGATGAGGCATGATGATCGACCATGGCCGAGCGCACACTCACCGGTCAGCTAGGCGGTCCTGTCCCGGCAGGCATCGAAGCGCTGGCCGACCACGAGAAACAGGACCTCTCCGACGCGTTGCGCGACGCGCGCCACCGCCAGGCCAAGGCCTTGGCCGAAGCGGGCGAAGAGGGCCTGAAGTACGTACCCGCGCTTCTGCGTGGCACCGTTCGCAAGGTGGTGGGCCTGTGACCACCGAAAACTTCGCCTCCCAGGCGGAGATCCTCAAACTCGCGCGCGTCCTCGGCACCACCCCGGAGCGGCTCTCGTACTTGGAGAACGTGGACGCGGCCGAACTCCAGGCGTTCCGCGAGCAGGTCACGGACACGCTGTTCGACGCCAACCTCGCGGCCCTGGAGCGGATGGCGATGGCGAGCAAGCTCGTCCCCAGCCCGATCCTCGCGAAGATCGCCGAGAGGGTCTTCGGCCCGCTTCTGTGCGCGCGGATCGCCGGGCTGGTCGATGTCTCCCGGGGCGTCGACGTCGCGAAGCGGCTGAAGCCGCCGTTCCTGGCCGACGTCGCGGCCGAACTGGACCCGCGCCGGGCGAGCGCGATCATCGCGCGGATCCCGCTCGACACCGTCGTCGAGGTGGCGGGCGAACTGGTGCGCCGCGAGGACTGGATCACCGTCGGCCGGTTCGTCGGCCACCTGCCCGATCCGACGGTGCGCCGGGCGCTGGCCGTCATCGGCGACGAGGCGCTGATCCGGATCGCGTTCGTCCTCGACGACAAGAGCCGGATCGATCACGTCCTCGGGCTGCTGTCCGAGGCCCGGTTCCGCGGTCTCCTGGGGGTCGCGGCCGCCGACGAGGACCTGTGGGCGCCGGTGCTCGACCTGCTCACCCACCTGAGCGAGAAACGGATCGAGCAGTGGTCCCACCTGCTCGGCGAACTCCCGCCGAAGCTGCGGATCCGCGTCGAAGAGACCATCCGATAGCGCGGTTCTCAGTACGCTCCACGCCGGGGTGATACGACATGAACAACGTTTCGGTGATCTCCGCGGTGGTCTCGGTGACCGGCGCGGTGCTGACGGCGGTGCTCGGCGGGATATTCGAGGCGCGCCGGCGCCGCTCCGACCGCGAGCAGCTACGCCGGGACCTGGTCAGCCGGTACCGGGATCCACTGCTGCAGTCGGCGGCGTCGCTGGCCGCGCGGCTGCGGAACGCGATTCGCCTGCTGTCCGGCGAAGAAGTCCATCAGGCGGCGCCAGGCACCGAGCGCCAAGACGAATACAACCGCTATGAGAGCCTTTACCGGCTTTCCGCCTACCTCGGCTGGGTGCAGATCCTGCAGCAGGAGGCCCATTTCCTGGACATGGGGAGCCGCGGCCGGAACCGGCGGCTGATGCGCCGTCTCGGCGAGGTCAAAGGGGCGCTGTCCGGTCACACCGAGCAAAGCGACGCGCGTGTGTTCCTGCTGCTCGGCGGTGAACAGCAGGCGATCGGCGAATTGATGATCGATCCGGACAGCCCGGATCGCCCTCGATGTCTCGGCTACGTGCAGTTCCGGCGCAGGTACCGGGACGACGCCGAATTCGCCGGCTGGTTCGCACCGCTGCTCGAAGAAACCACCAAGATCCTGAAGTACCCCGAGGAAGGCGCCGCACGGCTCACCACCGTCTACAACGCCCTGATCGACCTGATCGGCTACCTCGATCCCAAGAAGGTCTGGATTCTCGGGCCGAACCGCAAGTTCGAACACGCGCTCACAAGCGGATCCCCCGACGCCACACCGACGACGTGAGCGGAACTCCCGGCCGGTAGGCGAGGTGCGTCGTCGAGGGCGCCTCCAGCACGTGAAGATCGGCCCGCGCCCCCGGCCGCACGAAGCCCACGTCGTCGCGCCGCAGGGCGCGAGCACCGCCCGCCGTCGCCGACCACACCGCCTCGTCGATCGTCATCCGCATCTGGAGCACCGCGGTCGTCACGCAGAACGCCATCGACGTCGTGTACGAGCTGCCCGGGTTCGCGTTGCTCGCCAGCGCGACCGTCGCCCCCGCGTCCAGAAGCCGCCGCGCGGGCGCCAGCGGCTGCCGGGTCGACAGGTCACACGCCGGCAGCAAAGTCGCGACGGTCTCCGAAGCAGCGAGGGCCTCGACGTCCGCTTCGCTCAGGTACGTGCAGTGGTCGACACTCGCCGCTCCCAGCTCGACAGCGAGCCGCACACCCGGCCCCTCCCCCAGCTGGTTTCCGTGCACCCGCAGCCCGAGCCCGCGCTCCCGCGCCGCCTTCAGGACACGCCCGGACTGCGCCTCGTCGAAAGCGCCGGTCTCGCAGAACACGTCGGCCCAGCGCACGAGCGGCGCCACGGCGTCGAGCATGTCACCGCACACCAGGTCCACATAGGACTCAGCGTCCGCGCCCGGCGGCACCAGATGCGCGCCGAGGAACGTCACCTCGTCGGCCACTTCGGCGGCGATCCGCGCGGAACGAGCCTCGTCTTCGACGTTGAGCCCGTATCCGGTCTTCGTCTCCAGGCAGGTCGTGCCCTGCCTCGCCGCTTCGTCGACGTGACGCCGCAGGTTCGCCGCCAGCCGCTCGTCGGAAGCCGACCGCGTCGCGTCGACGGTGACCGCGATCCCCCCGGCGCTGTACGCCTTCCCGGCCATCCGCGCCTCGAACTCGGCGGTGCGGTCCCCGGCGAACACGAGGTGCGTGTGGCTGTCCACCCAACCGGGCAGCACCGCACGGCCCTCGACGTCGACCCGCTCGTCCGCGTCGGGCGCGCCCGCCGCCGAACCGACCCACGCGATCGCTTCGCCATCGATGACGACGGCCGCGTCGCGGAGCTTGCCCAATTCGGCGTCGTTCGTCGTGAGCTCGCCGATTCCCGTGATCAGGACTGCCACAATGCCTCGATCTCCTTGGCCAAGACCGTTTCCGGCCGGTCGATCAGCTGATGCACGCCGTCGCGGACGATCTCACGCCCGGCGACGACGACGTCTCGGACGTCCGCACCGGAAGCGGCGAAGACCACGCCGGACGGCTCGATCCCGGCAGTCCGCACCGAACCGAGCCCCACCGTGACCAGGTCCGCGCCCGCGCCCGGAGCCAGCTCGCCGACCTCGTCCCAGCCGACCGCGCCGTGATCCGTCGCGGCCGCGAGCAGTTCCTCCGCGGTGAACCGGCCGCGCTTCTCGCTGGCGAGCCGCTCGTTCAGTTCCAGCGCCCTGGTCTCCTCGAACGCGTCGACGACCGCGTTGCTGTCGCTGCCGAGCGAGAGCCGCACCCCCGCGTCCAGCAGCGTCCGCGCGGGGCCGATGCCGTCGCCGAGATCCCGCTCGGTCGTCGGGCAGAAACAGGCCCGGCTCTCGGCCTCGCCGAGCCATTTGATGTCGCCCGGTGTCAGGTGCGTCGCGTGCACCGCGGTGAGGCGATCGGTGAGCACTCCATTGTCCCAGAGCAGGCCCGTCGGAGTCCAGTGATAGGCCGCCATGCACTGCTCGTTCTCGGCCCGCTGCTCGGAAAGATGGATGTGCAGCGGACGATTCTCTGGCGTCCCGTTGTCCACTTCGGACAATTCGTCCTCGGGAACGGCGCGTACCGAGTGAATCGCGCCCCCGACCCGGAACGTCCCGTCCTCCCGCAATTCACCGGCTCGTTGCGCCCACTTGGTGGCCGTCCCATCGGAGAACCGCCGCTGCACCTCGTCGGGTTCGATGCCGATCCCGCCCGCGAGGTAGCACGTGTCGAGCAAGGTCAGCCGGATCCCGGCGTCCCTGGCGGCCTGCCGCAGCGCCTCGCCCATCGCGTTCGGGGCGGCGTAAGGCTTTCCGCCCGGTGCGTGGTGCAGGTAGTGGAACTCGCCGACACTCGTGTAGCCGGCCAGCACCATCTCGGCGTAGACCCCGCGCGCCAGACGGTAATACGAGTCCGGGTCCAGCCGGGACGCGAGCGAGTACATCCGCTCGCGCCACGTCCAGAAGGTCCCGCGGTCGTGGTGCGTCCGCCCGCGCAGCGCACGGTGGAACGCGTGCGAGTGCCCGTTCGCGAAGCCTGGCAAGGTCAGTCCACTCAGGACGGCCCCCTCACGGGGCGCGTTCGCCGTCACGGAAGCGATCTTGCCGCCGTCGACCTCGATCCGGACGGCATCGGCGATCCCGTCCGGCAGCCAGGCACGTTCACACCAATATGTCGTCATGTCGACAGTTTCTCCAGGACCTCCGCGAGCGCGCGGGCACCGTGGTCGACGTCCTCCGCTTCGGAGAACTCCTCCGGGGAATGGCTGATCCCGGTGGGGTTACGCACATAAAGCATCCCGGACGGGACGAACCCGGCGAGGATCGCCGCGTCGTGCCCGGCCCCGGTCGGCAGTTCCGGCGGCCCGCCCAGCCAGGTGCCCAGGTCTCGGCGCAGCGCGTCGTCGAAGACCACGTCGTCCGAGTACGACTCCCTGGTGACCTCGACCCGGCAGCCCTCCTGCCCGGCCGCCTCTTCGGCCAGCTTCGCGATCTCCGCGACCAGCTCGGGTGTATCCGTGCCCGGCACCCGCGCGTCCAGCCAAAGGTCCACAGTGGACGCGATGACGTTCGTCCCGCCGGGCGTCGGCACGAGCCTGCCGACAGTGGCCCTCGCGTCCGCGGTCACCTTCGCCAGTTTCCGCACGGCGAGAACGGTCTCCGCCGCCGGGATCATCGGGTCACGACGATCGCCGAGCAGCGTCGCACCGGCGTGGTTTCCCTGTCCCTGGAAGGAGAATCGCCACCGGCCGTGCGCGATCACCGTGTTGCCGACGGCGACCGGCGAGCCGAGGTCGATCAGCCCGCGCCCCTGTTCGACGTGCAGCTCCAGGAACCGCCCGATCAGCCCGAGCCGCTCGGAATCGCGGCCGACCCGATCGGGATCGAGACCGGATTTCGCCGCCGCTTCCGCGAACGTGACGCCGTCCGGGTCGCGCAGGCCGCGTGCCTTGTCGGCGTCGATGGTCCCGGTCAGCAGGCGCGAGCCGAGGCACGGCACGCCGAAACGGCCGCCCTCCTCTTCCGCGAAGACCACGACGGCGAACGGCTTGGCTGGGCGGAATCCCTTGGCCTGCAAGATCTCCACCGCGTCGAGCGCGCTCGCGACCCCGAGCGGGCCGTCGAAGGCGCCACCGCCGGGCACCGAGTCGAGATGGCTCCCGGTGACGACCGCGTCCGGGCCGGGTGTGCCCCACCAGGCCCAGATGTTGCCGTTGCGGTCGGTCTCGACGCCCAGTCCCAGCCGCCCGGCACGCTCGACGAACCACGCGCGCAGTTCGGTTTCGGCCGCGTCGAAGGCGTGGCGGGAGTAGCCGCCGCGCTTCGGGTCGCGGCCGACGTCCGAAATCTCCTCCAGCAGCGAGGACGCGGTCACTCGGCGTCCCGCATGGGCACGCGCACGCCGCGCTCGTCGGCGACGTCGGCGGCACGGTCGTAGCCCGCGTCGACGTGCCGGATGACACCCATGCCCGGGTCGTTGGTGAGCACACGTTCGAGTTTCTGCGCCGCCAGCAGGGTTCCGTCCGCCACGCTGACCTGGCCCGCGTGGATGGAGCGGCCCATGCCGACGCCGCCGCCGTGGTGGATCGACACCCAGCTGGCGCCCGACGAGGTGTTGACCAGCGCGTTCAGCAGCGGCCAGTCGGCGATCGCGTCGGAACCGTCCGCCATGCCCTCGGTCTCGCGGTACGGCGAAGCCACACTGCCCGAGTCGAGGTGGTCACGGCCGATGACGACCGGCGCCTTCAGCTCGCCGCTGGCGACCATCTCGTTGAACCGCAGGCCCGCGAGGTGCCGCTCGCCGTAGCCGAGCCAGCAGATCCGCGACGGAAGCCCCTGGAAGGCGACGCGTTCCCCGGCGAGCCGGATCCAGCGCGCGAGGGATTCGTTCTCCGGGAACAGTTCCAGCATCGCGCGGTCGGTCGCCGCGATGTCCTCGGGGTCGCCGGACAGCGCCGCCCAGCGGAACGGGCCGTTGCCCTCGCAGAACAGCGGGCGGATGTAGGCGGGCACGAATCCCGGGAAATCGAAAGCGCGCTCGCAACCGCCGAGCTTCGCCTCGCCTCGCAGCGAGTTGCCGTAGTCGAAGACCTCGGCGCCCTTGTCGAGGAAGCCGAGCATCGCCTCGACGTGCTCCGCCATCGACTCGCGGGCGCGTTCGGTGAACTCGTCGGGCTTCTTGTCCGCGTAGTCCTGCCACTCGTCGACGCCGACGCCCTTGGGCAGATAGGAAAGCGGGTCGTGCGCGGAGGTCTGGTCGGTGACGATGTCGACCTCGACACCGCGGCGCAGCAGTTCGGGCAGCACCTCGGCGGCGTTGCCGACCACGCCGACGGACAGCGCGCGCTTCTCCTTCTTGGCGGCCTCCACCCGGCGGATCGCGTCGTCGAGGTCGTCGGCGACCTCGTCGAGGTAGCGGGTCTCGACACGGCGATGAGCGCGCTGCGGGTCGCACTCGATGACGAGCGCGACACCGTCGTTCATCGTGACCGCGAGCGGCTGCGCGCCGCCCATGCCGCCGAGACCGGCGGTGACGGTGAGCGTGCCCTTGAGGCTGCCGCCGAACCGCTTCTTCGCGACGGCGGCGAAAGTCTCGTAGGTGCCCTGCAGGATTCCCTGCGTGCCGATGTAGATCCAGGATCCCGCGGTCATCTGGCCGTACATGGTCAGGCCCTGCGCCTCCAGGCGGCGGAACTCCGGCCACGTCGCCCAGTCCCCGACGAGGTTGGAGTTCGCGATGAGCACGCGCGGCGCCCATTCGTGCGTGCGGAACACGCCGACCGGCTTGCCGGACTGGACGAGCAGCGTCTCGTCATTGTCCAAAGTGGTCAGTTCGCGGGTGATCGCGTCGAAACTGGCCCAGTTGCGGGCGGCCTTGCCGGTGCCGCCGTAGACCACCAGATCCTCGGGGCGCTCGGCGACCTCGGGGTCGAGGTTGTTGTGGAACATCCGCAGCGCGGCTTCGGTCTGCCAGTTCTTCGCGGTGAGCGTGGTGCCTCGGGCGGCACGGACCGTGCGGGTCATGGGCTCAGACCTCCAGTTGGGCCGCGGCGAGGACGGCACCCGACGCGACGAGTTCTTCGGCGGCGGCGATCTCCGGCGCCAGATGACGGTCGGGGCCGGGGCCCTCGACCTTGGTACGGACGAGATCCCGGACCCGGCCGGTGACCGGCGACGGGTCCAGGGGCGCGCGCATGTCGAGTGCCCGCGCGGCGGTGAGCAGTTCGATGGCGAGGACGGTGTTGAGGCCCTCGACGGCCTTGCGCAGCTTGCGCGCGGCGGACCAGCCCATGGAGACGTGGTCCTCCTGCATGGCGCTGCTCGGGATCGAGTCGACCGAGGCCGGCACCGCGAGACGCTTGAGTTCGCTGACCACGGCCGCCTGCGTGTACTGGGCGATCATGTGGCCGGAATCGACGCCGGGGTCGAAGGCGAGGAACGGCGGCAGGCCGTGCGAACGAGCCTTGTCGAGCATGCGGTCCGTGCGGCGTTCGGCGATGCTCGCGACGTCCGCGAGCGGGATGGCGAGGAAGTCGAGCACGTACGCGACCGGGGCACCATGGAAGTTGCCGTTCGACTCGACGCGGCCGTCGGACAACACGACCGGGTTGTCGACCGCGGACTGGAGCTCACGCCCGGCGACGAGTTCGGCGTGCGTGAGGCTGTCCCGCGCGCCGCCGTGCACCTGAGGCGCGCAGCGGAGCGAGTACGCGTCCTGGACGCGATTGCAATCGGGGCCGCGGTGGCTCTCGACGATCTTCGAGTCCTGCAGCGCCGTCCACATGCGGAGGGCGCTCAGCGCCTGGCCCGGGTGGGGGCGCAGCGCCTGAAGGTCGGCCGCGAAGGCGCGGTCGGTGCCGAGGAGCGCTTCGACGCTCATCGCCGCGGTGATGTCGGCGGTGTCGAGCAGCTTGCGCAGGTCGGCGGCGGCCAGCAGGAGCATGCCGAGCATGCCGTCGGTCCCGTTCGTGAGGGCGAGGCCCTCCTTCTCCGCGAGAACGACCGGCTCGATCCCGGCGTTCTTCAGCGCTACCGCGGCCTGGACGACTTCGCCGTTGTATTCGACTTCGCCTTCTCCCATCAACGCGAGCGCGACGGCGGCGAGGGGCGCGAGGTCGCCGGAGCAGCCGAGGGAGCCGTACTCGTGAACGAGCGGGGTGATCCCGGCGTTGAGCAGGTCCGCAAGCGCTTGCGCGGTCTGCGGGCGGATGCCGGTGTACCCACTGGTGAGCGTGCGGAGGCGCAGCAGCATCAGCGCGCGGACGACCTCGGTCTCCACGACCGGGCCCGCGCCGGCCGCGTGCGACCGGATCAGCGACCGCTGGAGCGCGGTGCGGCTTTCGAGCGGGATGTGCCTGGTGGCGAGCGCCCCGAAGCCCGTCGAAACGCCGTACGTCGGCGTCTCGGCGTGCGCGAGGTCATCGATGTGCTGACGCGTCGCGGCAAGGTTCTTCTCGGCCGCTTCGCTGACCGCGACGGGCGAGTGGTCACGGGCGACCGCGACGACCTGTTCGGGCCGAAGCGGTTCGGACCCCAGAAGTACGGTTTCCGGCATAGCCCCATTGGACAACGCCATGCCCGCTGGTGGGCGGCGCCAACCGGTGGTTGTGTCTGGTATCCAAGACACGGAGGGTGGGAGCAAGGGACCTTTGCTACCACATGCGGAGCGTATTGGCGCCGATACCTTGGGTGACATTTCTCCGTGTTGCGCAGCTGCGCAGCCTGACTGTGTGGATTTCGGGACATCTGACGTCCCAAAATCCACACAGTCTCCGCACGACGAGAGCAAGGGACCTTTGCTACCGCGTTCGCCGCCGGGGCGGGGGGTGTGTGGATATAGGGACGTTGAGCGTCCCTATATCCACACACCCCCTACCCCGCGTAGCGATGAGTACGGACCGTGTGGATTTCGGTGCGTTGGACGACCCGAAATCCACACAGCCACAGCTCCCACCTGCGAAAAGAGAGCAGGGGACCTTTGCTACCACTTCTCTCGACATTGAGGTAAGTGGTAGCAAAGGTCCCTTGCTCCCCCACCGAGCCAAACAGGAGGTCGCACATGGGCGAGAGCAGCGAAGTACCGGCCCTGCGACGCGGCCTCGGCATCCTCCGCGCCCTCGCCGCGCGCCCGGGCCCGGTGTCGGCGGCCGCGATCGCGCGCGAACTCGGCCTCCCGCGTTCGACGACGTATCACCTGCTCGCCGAGCTGGAAGCCGCCGGTTTCGTGGCGCACCTGCCCGCCGAGCGTCGCTACGGCCTCGGCATCGCCGCGTTCGAACTCGGCTCGGCCTACCTGCGGCACGACCCGCTGGAACGGCTCGCGGTCCCGCTGCTGCGCAAACTCGCCGACCGCGTCGGCCACACCGCACATCTGGGCGTGCTGCACGGCAACGAGTCGCTCTACCTGGTCAAAGAGCGCCCCACGCGCCCGGAAACCCTGGTGACCGAGGTCGGCGTGCGGCTGCCGGGCCAGCTCACGGCATCGGGCAGGGCGATCCTGCGGCACCTGCCCTCACCGCATGTGCGCGCGCTCTTCCCGGCCGCGTCGGCGTTCGTCCTGCGCACCGGTCGCGGCCCGCGCACCCTCGCCGAACTCCGCCGCACGCTGAACGCGGAGGGCAGGCTCGGCTGGGCGGTCGAAGACGGTCACGTCACCGAAGGATTCGCCTCGGTGGCCTGCCCGGTCTTCGACCACGGCGGCCGGCCGATGGCCGCGATAAGCGTGACTCTCCGCCACCTCTGCCCGGGGGCCGAGGGATGCGAGGAGACTTGGCCCGATCTCGCCGAAGAGGTCCGTCCGACCGCGGCCGAATTGACCACCCGGATCGGGGGTCAGGTGCGCTGAGCGTGCTTCTTCTGGACTCCCTCGAGTCCGAGCATCGCCAGCAGTTCCGCGCAGTCGATGGCGTCCGAGGCGTGCCCTGCGACGGTTCGTGCGGCTCTGCCGTTCTGCAGGGTGAGGCGGACTTCTTCCTCCGCACGCACGCCGGCCATCCGGCTCTGGTCTTCAGCGGGGTCGGGACGACTGGAATGCCTGGCCCAGGTCATCTGCCACCTTCTTCCGGCTCTCCGGCGACACGGGGTCGTTTCGAAAGAGAGCCATGGTCGGACACACAGCATGACACTTCGCCGGAACAAGATCGCCATTGCGGGTGAATCGAGATGAAATCGACCTTGCTTCAGCTACTCTCCGTGCTTCAGAAACCCTTCCAAAAGCTCATTGAACGGCGCACCCGTGTCGGGCACCAAATGCCCCATCCCACGCACGATTTCACGCCGGGCGCCGGCCCTGTCCACGATCGCGTCGGCGATGATCTCGTACTCCGGCCGATGACCGCCGGTGACCACGAGCATCGGGATATCCGCTTCGCCCAGCGCGTCGAGCGGCAGTTCCGCGTCACCCGGTGGACGCATCCCGACCAGCGCGCGGGCCCCGCGCCGCAGCGTCTCCGGCACCGGGTCCGGGATGGGCAGCGGAACGCCGGCGAGCGGGAAGAACGTCTCGAACACCTCGCGAGGATCTTCGAGCGGCCCGTCGAGAAATCGTCGCAGTTCGGCGTCCCACGCGTCGGCGACCTCGTCACCGCGGACGATCCCGGCCGCGGGCGGCTCGACCACGGTGAGCGTCCGGACCATCTCCGGCCGCCGCGCGGCGGCCAGCATCGCGACGATCGCGCCGTAGGACAGCCCGACCAGATGCGCGGGTTCGTCCAGCACCTGCTCCGCGATCAATTCGGCGTCGACCTCGAAATCCTGCACACCGTCCGGCGATTTCCCATGACCGAGGCGGTCCGGCGCGAGCAACGTCCACCGCTCGGTCAACGGGCGCTGAGCCCGCCACGCCTCGCGGCCGCCGAGCAGCACGCCGTGCACGAGAACGACACGCGGCCCGGATCCCCACTGATGCACATGAAGACGCATGGCTCCGAGGCTATGGGGTTCTCACGAATCGAGCCCGCCTGATCGGGCACATCCGCCCGCGAGCGCAGGATCGAAGCCGTGCCGTTCGAGCACTTCGAGCTCCACGTCGTAGAGCCGATCGACCTCGACGCCTTCCGCCAGAAACGAATGCCCGCTCCGTCCATGTCGCACCGCCGTCAAAACGACGAATGGCGAGTGCTCGTCACGAGCACTCGCCACTCCAACGGTGGAGGTGCCGGGAATTGAACCCGGGTCCTCTGGCGAATCATCAGGGCTTCTCCGTGCGCAGTCCGCTATGTCTCTACTTGGCCCCTTCAGTCACGCGAACAAGCTGAAGTGACGAGCCCAGCCACTGTTTGTTTCCCAACCACACCCCGTAGCCGAGTGTGACGGTAAGCCTCCTAGCTGATGCCGGTGACCGGGTCGGAGGCGACCCCGGACCGACAGAGTTGCTCTACTGCTTAGGCAGCAAGAGCGAACTCGCGCTGGCTCTTAGGCTCGGCGCTTATTGGTTTGCGATGACGCTTACGGTGGTCTCTCGCCTGCACCGGCACGCTTCTCCTGATTCAACGTCCAAAGTCGAAACCGTTCACCCCCTTGGTGGGATACAACCTGTACAGCATAACGCGGTCGGCAACCGGGTTGTTCCCGCAGGTGGGGCTAGCCCTACCTGGGAGATGCCCGCGAGCACCATGTCAGCGGACGTCCCTGAGCGCGATGCTTGACTCCTCGAACAGGAGAGGAGCACGACCATGAGTTCGCTGGCGGCCGAGCGGGAGCTGAGCAGGTCCGATCCGTCGTTCGGCGGCTCGCTGGTCTACCTGCTGATGAACCTGCCGATGGGCGTCCTGGCCTTCGCGCTTCTGGTGTCCTTCATCTCGGCGGGCATCGGCACGGCGGTCGTCTGGATCGGGTTGCCGATCCTCGCGCTCGTGATCCTGACGGTCCGCGGCGCGGCCCGGATGGAGCGCGCCAGGGTGTACGCGCTGCTCGACCGCTACATCGACCTGCCGTACCTCCCACTGCCCGTCGCCGGCCAGTCCGTGCGCTGGAAGGCGCGGCTGAAGGACGGCTCGACCTGGCGCGACCTCGGCTACTTCTTCCTGCTCTTCCCGCTCGGGATCATCGAGTTCGTCCTGGTCACGGTGTTCTGGTCGACCAGTCTCGGCCTCGCGGGCCTACCCATCTACTACCGCTTCCTGCCCGGCGGCGAGTACCGCTTCCCGACCTGGGAGAACGCGTGGTTCACCGTCGATTCGACGGTCTCGGCACTGCCTTGGGCGGCGCTCGGAGTCCTCTGCGTCGCCCTCTCGGTAGCGTTGACGAAGGCGCTGGCCGGGATGCATGCCCGGCTGGCGACGGCGTTGCTCGGGCCGACCTACGCCCAGCGCCGCCGTCTGGAAAATTCTTGGGGCGAGGTTCACGGATGACGATCGACCAGCAGGTACAGCAGGTGGGGATCCCGCGGCCGCGGCCGATGCGATCGATCGCCTACATGTTCGTCAGCTTCTTCTTCCGGCTGCTCCAGTTCATCCTCATCGTCGTCGGCCTGGCGGTCGGTATCGGGACCGCGGTGGTGTGGATCGGTTTCCCGATCCTGATGGCCACGACCAGCTTCATCCGCTGGTCCGCCGACCGGGAGCGCGGCTGGGCGCGGACGATGCTCGAAACCCCGCTGGAGCCGGTCGAGCGCCTCCCCCTCGAAGGGCTTTCGCTGGTCAAGCGCTGGCTGACCCGCCTGACCGACGCGACGACCTGGCGTGACCTCGCCTACCTGATGGCGGCGTTCCCGCTGGCCTGCCTGGAACTGCCCATCGCGATCGCGTCGGTCGTGTTGCTGCCGATGGCGATCTGGGTCACCCCGTGGATCGGGTGGCTGCACGGCAACCTGGCGTACTCCCTCCTCGGACCGAACCGCACCCGGAAACTGGAACAGAAGGCCGAGCGGCTGCAGGCGTCGCGGGCTCGCGGTGTCGACGCCGCCGAGGCCGAACGCCGCCGCATCGAGCGCGACCTGCACGACGGCGCCCAGCAGCGTCTGGTCGCCGTCGCGATGAGCCTCGGCCGCGCGAAGTCGAAGTTCGACCAGGACCCGAACGCCGTGCGCGAGCTGATCGACGAAGCGCACCTCGACGCCAAGCTCGCGGTGTCGGAACTGCGCGATCTCGCCCGCGGGATCTACCCGGCGGTGCTCGGCGACCGCGGCCTCGACGCCGCCTTGTCCGCGCAGGCCGCGAAATCGCCGATCCACGTCGACGTCGAGGTGGACGTCGAGCCGCGACCGCCCGCCGCGGTCGAGACGACGGCGTACTTCATCGTCGGCGAGACACTGACGAACATCGCGAAGCACTCGGGCGCGACCGAAGCGGGCGTGAAGGTGTGGCGCACCGATTCGATGGTCATCGTCGAGATCACCGACAACGGGCACGGCGGCGCCGAAGTCCGGCCAGGTGGCGGCCTCGCCGGGCTCGCCGACCGCGCGGCCACGATCGACGGCGTGATCACCGTCGTCAGCCCGCCCGGTGGCCCGACGGTGATTCGCGCGGACCTGCCGTGCCAATGGTGACCCGCTCGTGAGTGAATAGGCTCTGCCATTCACTCACGACGCTGGGGGCAGCATGCGGGTTGTCATCGCCGAAGACGCGGTTCTGTTGCGCGCGGGGGTGATCCGACTGCTCGCCGACGAGGACATCGAGACGGTCGCCGCCGTGGACAACGGCGAAGACCTGCTTGTCGCGGTCAAGGAGCACCGGCCGGACCTCGCGATCGTCGACGTGCGGATGCCGCCCACGTTCACCGACGAGGGCCTGCGCGCGGCGCTGGGCGCCCGTGAGGTCGTTCCCGGCCTTCCGGTGCTCGTGCTTTCCCAGTACGTGGAAGAGAGTTACGCCGTCGAGCTGTTGTCCGGCGGCGCGGGCGGAGTCGGGTACCTGCTCAAGGAACGCGTCGCCGACGTCGGCGACTTCCTCGACGCGGTCAAACGGGTCGCCGGCGGCGGCACGGCCATCGATCCGGACGTCATCGCGCAGTTGATGGCACGCGGCCGCAAGAACCCGCTCGACGCGCTCACCGCCCGCGAGTCCGAGGTGCTGGGCCTGATGGCACAGGGCCTGTCGAACACCGCGATCGCGAACTCGCTCGTCGTCTCGCACGGCGCGGTCGAGAAGCACATCGGCAACATCTTCTCGAAGCTCGGTCTCGAAGCGAGTTCGGTGGAACACCGCCGGGTCCGCGCGGTGCTCACCTACTTAGGACGCTGAAGTAGCTCTTGGTGGCGAAGCCGTCACTCACCTAACATGGGCAGACTGTTGGGGAGGGAACGAGCCGAGCCGAGGAGGCCCCATGACCGACCGGACCTCCCGCAGCGTCCGCTTCTTCGGCGGGCCCCTCGACGGCCGCGTCCAGGAACTCGGTGACACGGAACCGATCGTCGGCACAGTCGTCAAACACGTCCATCTGCACGACGGGCCGAAGATCGAAACCCGGTACGAACTCGGCCGCGCCGAAGACGACCGCTGGGAATTCCGGCTGTGCCCCGCCCCGCTCCCCGAGCCCGAGACCGACGGCGTGGGGTAGGGAAAACTCCACCTTCCGAGGGCGAAAACCCCGAAGAGCGATACGGCGGCCCGCACCACTGTTTTCGCGGCCCCGAAGCAGCAGGCTTCTTTCCATGCACACAAGCGGGAAACAGGGCCGGGACAGGTTCCTGGACATCGTCCGAGCGGTCGCGATCCTCGCGGTCGTCGTCCAGCACTGGGGTATGCCGGTGCTCTCCTACGCCGACGGCCGGCTCTCCACCGGGAACGCCCTCGCGACGCCCGGCTGGTGGGTCATCACCTGGCTCAGCCAGGTCATGCCGCTCGTCTTCTTCGCCGGCGGCGCGGCGAACCTGATCTCGCTGAGCCGCGCGGAAAGCTCTCGCTCCTGGCTCGCGGCCCGCCTCAAGCGGCTGATGATCCCGGTGCTGCCGCTGGTGGCGGTCTGGCTGTTCGTCCCGGACATCCTGCGCGGCATGGGTGTTCCGGAGCAGCCGCTGCAGGTCGGCGGCGCGATCGCCGCGCAGCTGCTGTGGTTCCTGGCCGTGTACGTGCTCACCGTGCTGCTCACCCCGATGCTGGCCGCGGCACATCGCCGCTGGGGTCTGAAGGTCCCGCTCGTGATGCTCGCCGCCGCCGTCCTCGTCGATGTCGCCCGCTTCAACGACCTCGGCCTGATCGGTTTCGCGAACGCCGTCTTCGTCTGGATGGCCGTGCATCAGCTCGGTTTCCATTACACGCGAGGACGTCTCGGATCGCTCGGCCGCAACGCCGCGCTGGGCATGTCCGCAGCCGGTTTCGGTATCACCGCGCTGATGGTCGCCTTCGGCCCGTACCCGGCGAGCATGATCGGCATGCCAGGCGCCCCGGTGTCGAACATGAGCCCGCCGACCGTGCTGCTGGCCTTCCTCGCGATCGGCCAGATCGGGCTGCTGCTGGCCTTCAAACCTCAGCTGAACGCCTTGGCCACGCGACCGAGCTTCGACGCAGCCTTGAAGTGGATCGGCCCGCGGTTCATGAGCGTTTACCTGTGGCACATGCCGGCGCTGATCGTCGTCTCCGGTGTCGCGGTCTACGGCCTCGGTTACGAAACCCCCGAACCAGGTTCCGTGCTGTGGCTGACGATGCTCCCGGCCTGGCTCGGCGCCTGCGGGCTCGTGCTGTTCGGTCTGCTGCGGATGTTCGCCCGCTTCGAAACGCAGGGTTCCGGCCCCGCGTCGACCGCCCACACGCCTCAGCTCGTGGTGGCCGGGCTGGCGATCGCCGGTGGTCTGCTCGGCCTCGCCGCGCACGGTTTCGCCCCGCTGAGCGATGGTCTCGTGCAGGGCCCGGTGCCGTGGGTGGCGCTGGCGACGGGTGGATTCCTGCTGGCCGGCAAGCAGATCCCGGTTTCGGAGCTGGGAACGCGGCTGCTCGGCCGCGCCGTCTCGGTCACCGAGGTGGCACAGCTCAAACGCTGAGCAGTTTCGCGGGGGTGTCGTGCAGCACCGCCCGCAGGAACGGCTCACCCAGGCGATCGTCGGCGGCCCAGCCGGCGATCGCCTGCAGCTGTGTGGCGTACGAGTACGGGATGTTGGGGAAATCGGTGCCGAGCACGACGCGATCGGGGAACTCCGCGAGCAGGTCCGTCCAGTCCGGCGGGAGCGGGTTACCGCGCTGGGTGAACTCCACCCCGACCATCGTGGTGTCGAGGTACACGCGCGGATACTTCCCGGCCAGCTCGAAAGCGAAGTCGATCTCCGGCATCCCGGCGTGCGCGAGTACCAGCGTCAGCCTGGGATGCCGCACCAGGATCTCTTCGAACAGCCGTAGCCCCGTGTAGGCACCCTTCAACGGTCCGTGTCCACAGTGGACGACCACCGGGACACCCGCGTCGGCCAGCGCGCCCCAGACGCCGTCGAGCAGCTCGTCACGCGGGTCGTACGCGCCGACCTGGACGTGCGCCTTGAAACACCGTGCGCCCGCGCGCAGCGCACCGTCCACAACGGACAGCGCGCCGGGCTCCGGGTAGAACGTGCCGGTCGGCACCGCCTCCGGCACACGCTCCGCGAACTCCAGCGCCCACGAGGTCAGCCACTCGGCCATGCCCGGCTTGTGCGGATAGACCAGCGGCGCGAACCTGCGCACGCCGAACGAGCGCAGGGTTTCGACGCGTTCTTCCTCCGGCGTGCGGTAATGCACCGGCCAGGCCATGCCGTAGTGCTCCTCGGCCTGGTCGAAATAGGCCCACACCTTGTCCATGACCTGCTTCGGCAGGAAGTGCAGGTGCAGGTCCACGAGCCCGTCGATGCCCAGCGCAGAGATCCACCCGGGGATCTCGGCGTCCGACGCGGGCCCGTGGATCAATCGTTGTACCGGCCCTTGAGCGCCCGGCCCATGGCCCGGCTGATGGTGCGCTGCGCGTCCCGTTTGGCGATGTCCTGCCGCTTGTCGTAGGACTTCTTGCCCTTCGCCAACGCGATCTCGACCTTGACCTTGCCGTCCTTGAAGTACATCGACAGCGGGACCAGCGAAAGGCCGCTCTCCTTGGTCTTGCCGATGAGCTTCTCGATCTCCTGGCGGTGCAGCAGCAGTTTCCGGGTGCGCCGCGGCGTGTGGTTCGTCCACGTGCCCTGCACGTACTCCGGGATGTGCACGTTGCGGAGCCAGACCTCGCCGTCGTCCACCGTGGCGAACGCGTCGGCCAGCGATGCCCGTCCTTCACGCAGGCTCTTCACCTCGGTACCGACGAGCACGAGACCGGCTTCGTAGGTGTCGAGGATGGAGTAATCGTGGCGAGCCTTGCGGTTCGACACGATCACCTTGTGTCCACGTTCCTTGGGCATGACGGCGACTCTACGTGAGTTTCTGTGTTCGGGCAGGTGGTTATCGGGGCGGCTAGTGGCGCACGTACAGGCGTAGCGTCACGTAGCCGGTGATCGCCGAAATGACGATCGAAACGGCGAGCAGGATCGGCGCCACCGGGAACAGCAATTCGAGCATGCCGACCGCGGGGAACACGTCACCGGTGAGCACCAAGTCGAGCAACAGCACCTTGGTGAGCACCAGGAAGACGATACCGATGATGGCACCGACCAGGCCGGCGACCACCGCCTCCAGGAGGAACGGCAGCTGCGTGTACCACCGGGTCGCGCCGACCAGCCGCATGATGCCGACCTCGGTGCGCCGGGTGAACGCCGACACCTGGATCGTGTTGGCGATCAGCAGCAGCGCCGCGATGGCCATGATCAGCGCGGCCCCGAAGGCCAGGTTCCGGACACCGTTGAGCGCGTTGAACACGCGGTCCAGCGCCTTCTGCTGGTCGTCGACCTTGGAGACGCCGGGTTTGCCGGTGTACTCCTGGATGATCGCCTGGCTGCGCTCGGGGTTCTTCAGCTTGACGTGCAGCGACGCGGGCAGCGCCTCCGGCCCGGTCAGCGCGAGCAGTTCCGGCTGGCTCTCGAACATCTTCTTGAACCGCTCGTAGGACTGCTCGCGGTTCTCGAAGACGACCGACTCGACGCCTTCGTTGCCCTGCAGCTCCTGACGCAGCGTCTGGCAGGCGGACTGCGAGCAGTTCGGGTCACCCGCGCTGATGTCGTTGACCAGATAGACCGAAACCTCGACGTCGGCGAGGAAGTTGGCCTTCATCTTGTCGATCGTGCCGACGGCCAGCAGACCGAAGCCGAGCATGGCGAGGGAGACCGCGGTGGTGAGGATCATCGCGATGGTCATCGTGACGTTCCGGCGCAAGCCGGTGACTACCTCGCTGAAGACGAAACTGGCGCGCATCGGGGTTGATGTCCCTTGGAAGTCGTGGGTTACGGAGGAGGGCGGGGCCGGTCAGCGGCCGATGCCGTAGACGCCTCGGGCGTCGTCACGGATGACCTTGCCGAGCTGGAGCTCGACGACCCTTCGCCGCATCGAGTCCACGATCGAATGGTCGTGGGTGGCCATCAGCACCGTCGTGCCGGTGCGGTTGATCCGTTCCAGCAGCAACATGATGTCCTGGCTGGTGTCGGGGTCCAGGTTCCCGGTCGGCTCGTCGGCGAGCAGCACGAGCGGGCGGTTCACGAACGCGCGGGCGATCGCGACGCGCTGCTGCTCACCGCCGGAGAGTTCGTTGGGGAGGCGGTCGGCCTTGCCGTCGAGGCCGACGAGTTCGAGCACCTCGGGCACGACCTTGCGGATCGTGGGGCGCGGCTTGCCGATGACTTCGAGCGCGAAGGCGACGTTCTCGGCGACGGTCTTGTTCGACAGCAGACGGAAGTCCTGGAAGACGCAGCCGATGGTCTGCCGCAGCCGCGGCACCCGGCGACGGGCGAGCTTGGCGACGTCGAAGTTGGAGACCATGACGCGACCCTTGCTCGGCACCTCTTCGCGCAGCAGGAGACGCAGGAAGGTCGACTTCCCGGATCCCGAGGGACCGATCAGGAAGACGAACTCGCCTTTGTCGATCTCGACCGACACCCGCTCAAGGGCGGGACGGGTCGAGGTCTTGTAGACCTTGGAAACCTCTTCGAGCCGGATCACGGTTCGGCATACTACCCATGCCCGTCGTTAAGCCCGGGTAGCCCGGTCCCGGCGGCCAAGCGAGCAAGGGACCTTTGCTATCACTCTCTTTCGGAAAGTGGTAGCAAAGGTCCCTTGCTCTCTCACGCAGGGTTGTTACGCGGCTCCGGACTGCTTGCGCCAGCGGATGCCCGCCTCCAGGAAGCCGTCGATCTCACCGTCGAGCACGGACGACGGGTTGCCGACCTCGAACTCGGTCCGCAGGTCCTTGACCATCTGGTACGGGTGCAGCACGTAGGAGCGCATCTGGTTGCCCCAGCTGGAGCCGCCGTCCTTGAGCGCGTCCATCTCGGCGCGCTCCTCCTCCTTCTTCCGCTGCAGCAGCCGCGCCTGGAGAACCTTCATCGCGGCCGCCTTGTTCTGCAGCTGCGACTTTTCGTTCTGGCACGAAACGACCACACCGGTCGGGATATGCGTGATCCGCACCGCGGAGTCCGTCGTGTTCACGCTCTGGCCACCGGGCCCGGACGAGCGGTATACGTCGACACGGATGTCCTTCTCGGGGATGTCGACGTGGTCGACCTCCTCGACCTCGGGCATCACCTCGACGTGCGCGAAGGAGGTCTGGCGACGGCTCTGGTTGTCGAACGGCGAAATGCGCACCAGCCGGTGCGTGCCCTGCTCGACCGAGAGCGTGCCGTAGACGTACGGGGCGCTCACCTTGAAGGTGGCGGACTTGATACCCGCTTCTTCGGCGTAGGAGATGTCGTAGACATCCGTCGGGTAGTTGTGGCGTTCCGCCCACCGCAGGTACATCCGGAGCAGCATCTCGGCCCAGTCGGCGGCGTCCACGCCACCCGCTTCGGACCGGATGGTGACCACGGCGTTCCGCGGGTCGTATTCACCCGACAGGAGGGTGCGGACCTCGAGCCCGTCGATGTCCTTGGTGAGCGCCGTGAGCTCGGACTCGGACTCGGCCACGCTGGCGGAGTCGCCCTCGGCCTCGGCCAGTTCATAGAGGACACCCAGGTCGTCGAGCCGCTGCCGCAGCTCGGAAATGCGTCGCAGCTCACTCTGCCGGTGGGACAACTGGCTGGTGACCTTCTGCGCCGCTTCGGGGTCGTCCCAGAGGTTCGGGCTGGATGCCTGTTCCTCCAGCTCCGCCACCTGGGCACGCAGCGCATCCAGGTCCATCACCGACTCGATCTGCGTCAGCTTGCCGGCCAGGTCCTTCAGTGCCGCATCGAACTCATCACTCACGTCGGCCAAGGTTACGGCAAAACCCACGACCGGTTGCGGGGAACCGGTCGTGGGCACCTGTCCGGGTCAGGACTGGGGGATGGAATCCAGCAGTTTCAGTGCGGCTTTGGCCTGCGCCTGAGCGAACTCGGCGACCGCCTTGGCGTACGGGCCGTCGGCGGCCTTGGTGGCGGCCTTCGCCTCGTCGAGCTGCTGGGTGTAGCTCGCACGGGCCGAGTCGAGCAGGGTCGAGCGCTGCTTCACCGTCAACGAACCGGCGTGCACGAGACGCAGGATCAACGGGCTACGGAGGTGGTCAGGACCGGCTTCGGAGGACAGCCACGTCTTGAACGCCTTCTTGCCCGCAGCGGTGATGAGGTACTGCTGGCTCGACCGCGGCCCCTGCTTGCCGAGGCGGACGAGGCCCTCCTTCGACAAGGCGGGGAGCTCCCGGTACACCTGGCTGCGAGTCACGCTGAAGAAGGCGCCGAAACGCTCACCCGCCCCCGCGACCAGTTGCCCGCCCGTGGCGGGACCGTCGTGGAGAAGACCGAGCAGTGCGGCGGCTGTTGCATTCAATTCGGACACGTCCTCTACGGTCCCACTTTTCGGAACCTGTGTCCACTGTGGTCAACACATCTGTCCATTGTGGCTAGTGATATGCGCTCATTCGGCCCAACGCACTACGCCTGTCCACAATGGACCGAACACGCTACGCAACCGGCCTTCGCCACGGACAGCGGTACGCGTCCCCCGCCCCGACCAACAACAGGGAGTGATCGCCCCGGAGGGCGCACGAGCCACGAAACCGGAAAACGAAGAAGCGCGGATCTGCGATTTCCGCAGATCCGCGCTTCGTTTTCGAAGTAGCGGGGACAGGATTTGAACCTGCGACCTCTGGGTTATGAGCCCAGCGAGCTACCGAGCTGCTCCACCCCGCGTCGTTGTGTTAATAGATTACACGGGACTCCGACCGGGTTTCACGGGGGTACCCCTAACTCTACAAAGGGCCTTTGACCAGCCTTTATGACGCGACTTTGTCATCCAGCCAAGCGAAGACGCCGTTGAGCACCATGGCCAGCCCGTCGTCGAACCTGCCTTCGACGTCCTCGTCGAAGACCCACGGCGAGGGTGTCGCGTCGTAACGGGGGTCCCGTTCGCCCGGAACCGGATAAACGGCCTGCTCTTCGATGGTGAACCCGATGACAAAGCTGTAGACGGTGAACAACGCTCGTCCGGCCAGGTACGGTTCGAGCCCCGCGTCGACCCGTACCTGCAGCGGATTGTCACCGAACAGGCTGTCGTCGGTCAGAAATGTGCCGGCGAAGACCTTCGCTCCGTCACGGTAAGCGAGCATCATCCGGCGCAAAGCCCGCGCCGCCAGGTCGAGAGACTCCCGTTCCCCCATACCTTCCGGCACACGGCCCGGCATCGCGTCCGCGTACATCCGCGTCGCCATCTCGTCGAGCAGCTCCTGCTTGTTCTTCATATGCCAGTACAGCGCGGGCGCCTTGACGCCGAGATCCTGGGCGATCAGGCGGAGCGTCAGCCCGTTGAGCCCGACGTCATTGAGCAGCCGAAGCCCGGCGTGGACGATGTCCTGCCTGGTCAGACCCACTTTTACCCCTCTTTCCCGCGGAAGCTCCTTGACAATTTAACAATGTTAAGGGCACGCTGGGCGCCGGTCAATTTAACGTCGTTAAGGAGTGGTATGAACAACGTGGGGACGGACGTGATCGTGGCCGGCGCGGGGCCGACGGGGCTGATGCTGGCCCACGAACTCGCGCTCGCCGGTGTCGATGTCGTGGTTCTGGAACGGCTTCACGAGCGCACAGGACTGTCGAAGGCGCTGAACCTGCAGCCGCGCACGGCGGAAGTCCTGGAGCTGCGCGGACTTCTGGACGGCGCGGAGGAACGTTCGTTCGCGACGGTGCGGGACGGACATTTCGCAATGATCCCGGTCGGCTACGACGGCTGGGACACTCGTTTCCCTTTCCAGCTGGGGATTCCGCAGGCACAGGTCGAGGAGTACCTGGAGGAACGGCTTGCCACACAAGGAACGAAGGTGGTCCGGGGCGCCGAAGTAATCGATTTCGTACAGGACAAGGACTCTGTCTCTGTCCGGTACCGAACAGATGGTGGCGAGAACCGACTGCGCGCGAGGTTCCTCGTCGGCTGCGACGGCTCTCGAAGTGTTGTACGCAAAGGACTCGGCGTGGACTTTCCCGGAGTGGACGGTGAAGGTTTCGGCGTGGTCGCGGACGTCCTGTTCGACAAAATCCCTGACGGCGCGCAAAAACAGTGGCGAACGATGCGGAACACCGGCGAGCCGACCGGTGCGACCACGTTCAAGGGCCTGATTCCGTTGGGAGAACCGGGCCTCTACCGCTTCGTTTACGGCGACTGGGCCTCGCGGCCTGCGGACATCCGGGCCGCCGTCTCCCACGACGAAGTCCGGCGGGCACTGCTGGACTTGTACGGCGAGACAGCGACGGTGTCGGAAATCCGGTGGGCGTCACAGTTCTCCGACGCGGCGCGGCAGGCGGAGCGCTACCGTGCCGGGCGGGTGCTGCTGGCGGGCGATGCCGCGCACATCCATTTCCCGGCCGGCGGCCAAGGGCTGAACCTGGGCGTGCAGGACGCCATGAACCTTGGTTGGAAGCTCGCTGCGACAGTGCACGGTTGGGCGGGTGACGACCTGCTCGACACCTACGAGGCCGAGCGGCACCCCGTCGGCGCTCAAGTGCTGCACAACGTCGCCGCTCAACTGGGGCTGGTACCGCGGTCTCATCAGTCTCGCGCGCTTCGTGCCGTTTTCGCCGACCTGGCCGCACTGCCCGAGGTGAGCAAGCACCTCTCGGGCATGGTCTCCGGCCTCGGGATCCGCTACCCGACCCACGGGACCTCGCATCCCGCGCTCGGCTCGCGGATGACCGATGAGGACGTCGCGACCGAAGACGGCCCACTGCGGCCCAGCACGCTCTTCCGCGACGGCGGCTTCGTGCTCCTGACGACCACTCCGGCCCACGTCGACGCCGCGCGGGCCCACGCCCGCTCGCCACGCCTGACCACCCAGCTGGTCACGTCCCTGCCGTGGCCCGCCGCAGAAGCCGTTCTGTACCGGCCCGACGGCTATGCCTGCTGGGTCGCCCCCACGCGGTAGCAAAGGTCCCCCGCTCCCCCACCTGGTAGCAAAGGTCCCCCGCTACCACCGTCACCCTGGGCACCCAGGCGACCGACTCACTTCGGGGGTCCAGGGGGCGGAGCCCTCCTGGCGGGGGTCCGGGGGTTCGACCCCCGGGACAAATGCGAAAGAGGCCCGTGTCTGCGCTTTCCGCAGACACGGGCCTCTTACCTCTGTAGCGGGGACAGGATTTGAACCTGCGACCTCTGGGTTATGAGCCCAGCGAGCTACCGAGCTGCTCCACCCCGCGTCGTGACACCTACCTTACGCCTGCGTTTCGAGCAGGCGCAAAGCAGGTGCCCTTTAGGTAAGCGACGTCACCCTCCAGGCTGGCCGGAGGTCGGGGGCGCACCGGACGCCGGAGGGTTGGCCTTAGCCGACTCGTAGGCCTTCGAAGCGGCTTCGAGCGCGGCCAGGGCGGCACCCTGGTCGGCGTAGTTGCCGGATTGCTGGGCGGCGCGGAACTTGACCCAGGCGTCGTGCATATCGCCCGCGGCCTTGTCGAGCGCCGGGTTACCGCTGGCAGGCGGCTGCGGCGTCGTGGTGCCCGGAGGCGGTGTGGTCGTTCCGGGCGTGCCTCCGGTCTGCGGCGGGGTGACCCCGGAACCCGTGCCGGCGCCGAAGACCTGATCCAGGGCTTCGTTGAGCGTCGGCGCGAAACCGATCTTGGTGCCGTAGGAGACCAGGACCCGGGCCAGCTGCGGATAACTCAGCTGGTTCCGCTGTCGGATGTAGACCGGTTCCACGTAGAGGAAGCCATTGGCGACAGGCAGGGTGATCAGGTTTCCGTACGTGACCGTGACGTTCGGGTTGTTGAACAAGGTCCGGTCCTGCGCGACCCGTGGGTCACTTTGGAATCTGTTCTGGACCTGGACGGGACCGTCCACCTGCGTTGAGCCACTGGCGCCTGTCGGCAGTCTCAGGACGCGCATCTTCCCGTAGTCCTCGGGATCCGAGGACACCGACATCCAGGCCGCCAGGTACTGCCGTTGGAGACCGGTCAGTGAACTCGTGAGCTGGAACCGCGACTTGGTGTCTCCCGGCGCGGTGGCCAGGACGTAATAGCCGGGCTGGTTCGCGACACCGGATGCGGACGCGTTCACGCCGCCTTCCTGCGTCGGGTCCTGCGGAACGCTCCAGAAGGCCTGCTGTGCGTAGAACTCCGCCGGGTTGTTCACGTGGTACTTCGACAGGAGTTCCCGCTGGACCTTGAAGAGGTCCTCGGGGTAGCGGAAGTGCGACCGCAGGTCCGGCGAGATCTCGCTGCTCGGCTTGACCAGTCCTGGGAAGACGTTCTTCCAGGCGTTGAGCACCGGCTCGTTGTCCTCGACGCCGTACAGGGTGACGGTGCCGTCGAACGCGTCGACGGTGGCCTTGACCGAGTTGCGGATGTAGTTGAGCGAGGAGTTCGCCTGGCGGGTGGTGCCGCTGAGCGAGTCGTTGGTCGCCTGGCCGAGCTGGGTCTGCTGGGCGTACGGGAAGTTGTTCATCGTGGTGTAGCCGTCGACGATCCAGATGATCTTGCCGTTGACGACCGCCGGATACGGGTCGCCGTCGAGGGTCAGCCACGGGGCGACCTTGGCGACGCGATCCCGCGGTTCGCGGTTGAACATGATCTTGGATCCGTCACCGATGGCGTCGGAGAAGAGAATGTTCCGCTCGCCGTATTCGGCGGCGAAGACGAGCCGGTTGAACCAGTTGTCGATCGGCACGCCGCCGGAGCCCTTGTAGATGTAGGCGCGGTCGACGGCGGTGTCGTACTCGCCGGGCGCTTGCCCCGCCTTGCCGCCGACGATCGCGTACGCGGCGTCGGTCGCGAGCTCGCCGTAGTAGATACGGGGCTCGTCCACCTTGATGCCCGGCTTGTTCGGGTCGGTCGACCCGGCACCCGAGGGGTTCTGGGTGTCGCTGGTGGTGGCGATCGGGTAGCCGCCGTCGGAGTTGGCATCCTTCAACGCGCGGTCGATCGTGTTGGCAGGCGCGGCGACGAAACCGTTTCCGTGCGTGTAGACGAGGTGCTTGTTGATCCAGTTCGTCTGGTTGCCGGTGAGGCCCTCGGTCTTGATCTCCTTGGCCGCGACGATGTAGTCCTGCGTGACCCCGTTGAGGGTGTAGCGGTCGATGTCCAGCTTCGACGGGAAGCCGTAGAAGTTCTCACGGCCGACGCGCTGGGTGAAGGTGTCGCTGAGGATGTTCGGGTCGAGGAGCCGGATGTTCGGGACCGTCCCCTTGTCCGCCTTGATCTCCGCGGAGGTCGCCTCGGACTTTCCGGTGTAGTCCTTGTACTCGACGTTGGTCAGGCCGAATGCCTGACGCGTCGCGTCCATGTTGCGCTGGATCGACGCGGACTCCTTCTCGTTCGCGTTGGGACGCACCGAGAACTGGTCGAGCACGGCGGGCCACGCGACGCCGACGAGCACGTTCGACAGGATCAGCAGCACCAGCGCGATCGCGGGAAGCTGCAGGTTGCGCAGGAACGCGCCGGCGAAGAAGGCGACGGCACAGATCACCGAGATACACAGAAGGATCAGCTTCGCGGGCAGGACCGCGTTCAAGTCGGTGTAGGTCGCGCCGATGAAGAGCGGCGCCCCCCTGTCGGAGAGCAGCAGGTTGTAGCGATCGAAGAAGTACTCGACCGCCTTCAGCAGCACGAAGATGCCGATGGTGATGGCGAGCTGGGCACGGGTCGGGCCGGCGAGCTGGCCGCCCTTACCCGCGAGCCGGATGCCGCCGAAGATGTAGTGCGCGATCAGCGCACCGAAGAACGCGATCACGACGGAGATGAACAGCCAGCCCAGGAGCCAGTTGTAGAACGGCAGGTCGAAGGCGTAGAAGCCGACGTCATTGCCGAATTCGGGATCGGTCTGCCCGAAGCGTGTGCCGTTCAGGAACAGCTGCACGACCTGCCAGTCGCTCTGCGCGGACGCGCCGGCGATGAGCCCGGTGAGCACCGGGATGCCGATGCCGAAAAGGCGGATCCGGCCGACGATCGCCGACCGGTAGCGCGCGAGCGGATCGTCGTTGCCGGAGATCGGCACGAAGACGGGCCTCGACCGGTACGCGATCATCAAACTGATCGCGAGCGAGCCTCCCACCAGGAGCCCGACGGCGAAGAACAAGACGACACGGGTGATCAACACCGTGCTGAAAACCGTCCGGGCGCCGACCTCGCCGAACCACAACCAGTCGACATAGGTGTCCAGCAGTCTCGCGCCCAGCAGCAGGGCCAGGATGACTACGGCGGCGATGATGAGCAGGATCCGGCTGCGCCGGGACAGCTTCGGCAGGCTCACGGGGGGCCGAGTGGCCACTGCACACGCTCCTGGTTTGGTGAACTTTTCGCAGGGGCGCGCGTACCGCGTGCGGCCCCTGATGCTCTAACTCTACGGATGCCGTCGGAAGTTCCCGGAACCCGCCCAAACCGGACTCGGGACGCCGTTGTCCCGGCTGCCTGGAACGATGTGCCAATGGCACCGAGTGAGCAGCAGGGCGTGGCCGGCCTGGCCCGCGAAGTCGAGGAGTTCGTCGCCTCCGGAGGATGGGATCAGCCGCCGCAGTTGTTCGCGCTGGTCCCGACCGCGGCACTGCTGGACGAGCAGCCCGAACTGGCCGGACAGCTCGACCCGTCGGCCCCGCTGACGCCGGTCGCGCAGGAGTCACTACCGGATGGCGATCTGGGTGAAGCGCTGGCGCAGATCGCGTGGCCGGATCTCGTCCTGGGCTGCGCACTCGCGCAGGAGATCATCGTGCTGCCGCCGGATGCCGAAGCCGAGCTTCCCGTCGTTCCCGAGACCGATGCCGAACGTCTGCGTCAGGCGGCCGCCGACCACCCGCGCCGGACGGAAGCCCGGCTCGTCGCGGCCGTCCTGCGGGATGGTGCCGGAGCATGCGTCATGCGGCTTCGCGGCGCAGGGAAGGCTGAAGAGCCCAGTGACGTCCCTGTCGACGAGGTCATCGAGAACCCGGAGCTGGCCCCCAACCTGCTGGAAGCCCTGAAGGCAACCCTGCTGCCCTGACCTGCGAAAAGAGAGCAAGGGACCTTTGCTATCACCCGGCCCAAAGCGCACGCTGGGCGGCAGCAAAGGTCCCTTGCTCTCTTCAGTCAGGCCCGCGAGGTGGTAGCAAAGGTCCCTTGCTCCCCCGGCGGTCAGCAGGAGGCGGTGGGCCGTCCCGCCTTGAGGTTCTCGAGCTGCGCGATCGCCTCGTCCAGCGTGGAGACCTTGATCAGGTTCAGGCCATCGGGCGCGGCGGTCTTCGCCTCGGCGCAGTTGTGTGCGGGTACGAGGAAGTCGGTGGCGCCGGCCTCGCGGGCGCCGACCACCTTGAACGAGATCCCGCCGATCGCGCCGACGACGCCCTTCTCCGAGATCTCGCCCGTCCCCGCGATGTGCCTGCCACCGGCGAGGTCGCCGGGCTCCATCTTGTCGACGATCGCGAGCGCGAACATCAGGCCCGCCGACGGGCCGCCGACGTCCTGCAGCGAGATCTTCACGTCGAAGGGAACGTCGGCGCGGTCCACCGCGGTCAGGCCCATGAAGCCTTCCGGCCCGTCGGGCCGCTGCGCGAGCGTGAGCGGCACGGTGCGTTCGGCCTGCCCGTCGGATTTGAAAGTGATCTGGACGGTCTGTCCGGGCTTCGTCCCGTTCAGAGCGGCCCGCACGTCGGTCGCTTCCTTGACCGTCGTCCCGTTGACCACCAGAAGCCGGTCCCCCGGAGCGAGCACCTTGTCCGCGGGGCTGCCGGAGACGATCGTTTTCGCGAGCACCTTCACCGGGAATTTGCGGCGCAGCGCGGCGACCTGAGCGGCGGTCTGCGAGTCCTGCAGCTGCTGGATGTTCTCCTGGCGGACCTGCTCGTTGGTCTCCCCAGGCTTGAAATACTCCTCGCGCGGCGCCAGCGCGTACCGGCCGCTCGCCCAGAGCCCGAGCGCGTTGAACAGCGTGATACCGCCATCGCGCAGAGAGACCGTCGTCATCCGCAGTTCGCCGGAGGTCTGGAAGATCTCGTGCCCGTTGACCTGGATCACGGACTGCCCGGCGGCGTCCTTGCCGAGAGTGTCGTAGGTCGGGCCAGGGCTGATCGCCACATACGGCACCGGGATGAAGAACCCGACCAGCGCGAAGACGACGAACAACGCGCCGCTGACCAGTAGCGTCCAGCCGCGCCGGGTCAGCCGCCGTTCGGAGCGGTCCTGGTCACCCGCGGAGCCCGAACGGCTCCGCGCTCCTGTGGTCTCCTCCGAGGGCTCTGTCACGCGTGACAGCGTACGGTGACTGTGTTCGCTTCTCGGTGAAGGCCACGCTCATCACTCCACTTGACGAGCTGTGAATCCCGGGACCCGCGTACGGTGGTGCCATGAGCAAACCCCCGTTCGGCTTCGGACCGCCCGATCCCGACAAACGAGGCGAGAACGAGCCGTCGGATTCCGGCGGCCAGCCCTCCGGCGCCGAGGCCTTCAATCAGCTCGGTCAGATGCTCAGCCAGCTGGGCCAGATGCTCAGCCAGGCCGGCAGCTCGACCGGGCCGGTCAACTACGACCTGGCGAAACAGATCGCGTTGCAGAACCTCAGCGGCAGCGAGAGCGGAGACGTCAAGCTCGGCTTTTCGTCATCCAGTGGCGGTGACTCGAGCACGGCCGTCCGCGACGCCGCCCACCTGGCAGAGCTGTGGCTCGACGCCGCGACGATCCTGCCCGCCGGAGCCACCTCGACCGTCGCATGGTCCGCGCGCACCTGGGTCGAGAAGACCCTGCCGACCTGGCAGCGCCTCTGCGACCCCGTCGCCCAGCAGGTTTCGGGCGCGTGGGTCCAGGCCCTGCCGGACGAGGCCAAGGAGGCCGCCGGTCCGCTGCTCTCGATGATGGGGCAGATGGGCGGGATGGCCTTCGGCTCCCAGCTCGGCAACGCCTTGGCTCAATTGGCTTCCGAAGTGCTCACCTCCACCGAGGTCGGCCTGCCGCTGGGCCCCGCGGCCACCTCCGCGCTGCTGCCGGCGAACATCGAGAAGTTCACCGAGGGCCTGGAGCTGCCGACCAGTGAGGTGCTGGTCTTCATCGCCGCGCGCGAGGCCGCCCACCAGCGGCTGTTCGCCCATGTGCCCTGGCTGCGACAGCGACTGCTGGCCACGGTCGAGGAATTCGCGAACGGCATCTCCGTCGACACTTCGGCGCTGGAACAGCTCGCGGGCCGGATCGACCCGTCGAACCCGGCCAGCATCGAAGAGGCCATGTCCTCCGGCCTGCTCGAGCCGCAGACCTCGCCCGAGCAGAAGGCGGCGCTGAACCGCCTGGAGACCCTGCTCGCACTGGTCGAAGGCTGGGTCGACGTCGTGGTCGCCGAGGCCATCGGCGACCGGCTTCCGGGCGCGGACGCGCTCCGGGAGACGCTGCGCCGCCGCCGGGCAACCGGTGGTCCCGCCGAGCAGACCTTCGCCACCTTGGTCGGGCTCGAACTCCGGCCCAGGCGTATGCGGGCGGCTTCCTCGTTGTGGAAGCTCGTCGGCGACCAGCACGGCATCGAGAAGCGGGACGGCCTCTGGTCCCACCCCGACCTGATGCCGACCGCCGAAGACCTCGACGAGCCGCTCGACTTCTCCGAACGCCTCGGCGATGGCGAGTCGACGCTCGAAGGCATCGACCCGATCGCCGAGATCGAACGCACCGAGCGCGAGAAGAACAAGCCCAAGGGCGACGAAGACAAGAGCTGAGGCATGTCAGTCCTCCGCCGCGATGCCCCAACCGGCGGCGGAGGACAAGCCCTCCAGATAGCCGATGGCGCGTTCGGTCTTGGGATAACGGCGAACGAGCTCCCAGAACGCCGCGTTGTGCCCTGGTTCCTTCAAATGCGCGAGTTCGTGCACGAGGACGTAGTCCAGTACCCATCCCGGCACCCGGCGCAGGCGATCACTGACCCTGATCGTCGCGTCGACCGGTGTGCAGGACGCCCACCTCGTCCTCATCGGCGGGACCCAGCGAACGCTCGCGGGTATCGCCTTTCCGTCCAGATACTTCGCCGAGAGCACGGCGCAGCGCGCCAGCAGCGCCTCGTCGGAGGCCTTCGGCGGCGCGGCCTGCCGCGGGCCTTTGCGCAGCAGCTTGCGCTGCATCTCGGCAACCCAGTGCTTCTCCTCGGCCCGGGTCATCCGGGCGGGGATCAGCACGACGAGGGTGTCCTCGTCCCAGTACGCGGTGACGGTCCGGTGACGGCGCTGGCTACGCCGTACCTCGACCTTGTGTTCGGGAGTGTCCGACGGATTCGTCGTGTCCCGGCCCCTCAATGAGGGCGTCCGTGCTTCGACCACTCGACCACGGTAAGGCCAGTCACCGACAACTCCGAGGGCCGAAAGGTCACAGCCTCCAGTTGTCCACAACGGGGCCAACCTGTGGATAACTCGCGTTCTTTCGGGCGGCGAGGCGGTGGGCGGGTGCGATCCTGCGATCATGAACCTGCGCGAACCGGATCTGCGATCGATCATCCTTCCCGCCTTCCCCACCCTGCTTCCAGGCCTGGATGTGCTGGAACGGGGAAACGGTGAGATCCAGATCGGCCTCGACCCGGCGCACGCCGTGGTGATCGCCGGAGTCGCCACCGAGGTGGCCCAAGCGGTCCGAGAGCTGGACGGAAAGCGTGCCGCGGACGACATCGTGCTCGCGCAGAGCGAACACGACGAACAGCTGCGGGACCTGATGACGGACCTGACGGCCCGAGGACTCGTGACCGATGCGGGGCAATCCGACGGTTATCCGAGACCGAGACCGGAAACAGGGCTCTGGTCGCTACGAGCCCGCCATCATCAGGCGGCCATGACCGCACGCCGCAAGCGCACCGCGGTGGCGATCCACGGCGACGGCAGGCTGGCCGCGGCCCTCGCCGTCCTGCTCGCCAAAGGCGGCGTCGGGCATATCGACGTCCGGGCTTCGGGCGTCGTCGGTGAGGGCGACCTCGGCTCGGGTTACACCGAAGCCGAGATCGGCATGCCACGCCGGGACGCACTGGCCCAGGTGGTGCACCGTGCAGGCACGGACATCGCGACCACCAGGCTCTACTCGGATCGCCGGCCGGAGCTCGCCCTGCTCACCGACGCCGTGGTCCCGGCTCCCGAAGTGGTCGAGGAGCTCGTCCGCGACGGGGTCAATCACCTGCCGGTACGCGTCCGGGACGGGATCGGCATCGTCGGGCCGCTCGTGGTGCCCGGCCGCAGCAGTTGCCTGCGCTGCGCCGATCTGCACCGTGCCGGCCGTGACGACTCCTGGCCGAGGGTGGCGAGCCAGCTCGCGGGACGTGTGCAACAGCCGGACCTCGGCGCTGTCCAAGCGTGCGCTGCCCTGGCCGCCGCACAGGCACTCCGGCTTCTGTCCCCCGGCGACCAGGCTCCGCCCGCCTGGAACGCGACGCTGGAGATCGACTTCTTCGACGGCACGATCCGGCACCGCGACTGGCCGCCGCACGCCGGATGCGGATGCGGCGCCCGGTGATACGACAAGCGACGTAGCCCACACACACTCCCTCAACAGGCTGCGCGGGCGGAGTGAATCAAGGCAGAATCGCGAGGGTGACCGACTCCCGCAACGCCGAGGACCGTGACGCCGCCATCCCCCGCAACGGGGCCGCGCGAACGGCGAAGCTGGCCAGTATCCCCCTCGGCATCGCGGGACGAGCGGTCGGCGGCTGGGGCAGGCGGCTGACCGGGCAAAGCGCCGAAGAGGTCAACGCGACGCTGTCGGCCAAGGCGGCGGAGCAGCTTTTCGAGGTCCTTGGCACGCTCAAGGGCGGCGCGATGAAGTTCGGCCAGGCGCTGAGCGTCTTCGAGGCCGCGGTGCCGGACGAGATGGCGAAGCCCTATCGCGAGGCCCTGACGAAGCTTCAGGCGGCCGCGCCACCCATGCCCACCCGGCAGACCCATCGGGTCCTCGCCGAGCAGCTGGGGCGCACCTGGCGGCAGCGATTCGCGGCCTTCGACGACGAGCCCGCCGCGTCCGCGAGCATCGGCCAGGTCCACCGTGCGACCTGGCACGACGGTCGCGAAGTCGCCGTCAAGGTGCAGTATCCGGGGGCCGACGACGCGTTGCGAAGCGACCTTCGGCAACTCCAGCGTTTCAGCAGGCTGTTCCAGGCCTTCGTGCCGGGGACCGAGGTGAAACCACTCCTGGCGGAACTCGCCGAGCGGATGAACGAAGAGCTCGACTACCAGGCGGAAGCCCAGAACCAGCGTGATTTCGTGAAGGCGTTCGAAGGTGTCCCCGGGTTCCTGATCCCCCGCGTGGTCGCCAGCGCACCGAAGGTCGTCGTCACGGAGTGGGCCACCGGCACCCCGCTCTCGAAGATCATCGCCGGCGGCGACAAGGAGACGCGGGACCGCGCCGGCCGCCTGCTCACCGAGTTCCACTACTCGTCCCCGGAACGAGCCCGGCTCCTGCATTCGGACCCCCACCCAGGCAACTTCATGCTGACCGCCGACGGCAGGCTGTGCGTCATCGACTTCGGCGGAGTGTCCCGGCTGCCTGACGGAATTCCCCAGCACCTCGGCGAGATGACCCGGCTGGCGCTCGACGGCGAGTCCGCGAAACTGATGCGGCTGCTCAGGGAGTCCGGCTTCATCCGGGCCGACGCGGATCTGCGGGCCGACGACGTACTCGCCTACCTGGCCCCGTTCACCGAACCGCTGGCGGGCGACACGTTCCACTTCACCCGCCGCTGGATGCAACGACAGGCGGGCCGGGTCGGCGACACCCGCGGCCGGGATTTCCGGATCGGCCGCTCCCTCAACCTCCCACCCGAGTATCTGATGATCCACCGGGTGACGGCCGGATCGACGGGGATCCTCTGCCAGCTCGACGCCGAGATCCCCGCCCGCGCGATCGTCGAACGCTGGCAGCCGGGCTTCGCGGCCTGAGAAGTTATCCACAGGGAACGTTGCGACTGAGCCGAAAACGGGCTCGCCCGGGCGAGTTGTCCACAAGTTCGGGAAAGCTGTTCCACCCGGTCGGCCCAGCGGTCATCCTCGATTCATGACCACTACACGAAGCGCCCGACTCATGGCGCTCAGTAACACCAGCGAATCCGGGATAGTCACCAGCCGCGAGCTGCGCAAGGCGGGCGTCACCGCGCGCTACGCCGCGAAGCTCTGTGGCCCGGGCGGTCCCTGGCGAAGGCTGATGCCGGGCGTGATCCTGTTGCGCGACACCGCGCCCACCCGGCTTCAGCTGCTGCAAGCCGCTGTCGCGCGGTTCGGGCCGGACGTGGCGGTGACGGGTGCCGACGCGCTACGCGCACGAGGCGTCGACTGCCCGGTGACACGGGAGGTCCATCTCCTTGTCCCCGACTACCGGCGCGTGCCCGCGGAGCCCGGCATGCTGCCGCGAAGAACCACACGCATGCCGCCGACGACCCTGATCGACGGTGTTCCGTTCGCTCCACCGGCCAGGGCCGCGCTCGATCTGGCCCGGTTGGAGCTCGATCCCTCGCGAATAGACGAGCTGATCGCGCTACCGCTGTATTGGGGTCTGTGCACTCTCGACGAACTCAGCGAGGAGCTCGATTCCGGCAATCGCCGGGGCTCGGCCGCGGTACGGGCGGCCTTGCGGCGCGTCGATCCCGAAGAGACGTACGCGCATGGGCTGGCGAAGAAGGTCCTCAGCGGGTGTCCGCTGCCCTCGCCGTCGTGGAACACGACGCTCTGCGACCGACGAGGGCGGCCCATCGGCACCGCCGATGCCTGGTGGGACGACATCGGCATGGCGTGGCAGTTCCGTACCCCGAAACAGGGCGCCGCGAATTTCCATCCTCTGGCGCTGACCGCGACCGGGACCGTGCTGGTGCGCTGCACCATCGACCAGCTGAAGAAGGTGCCGATGGAAGTGGCGGCCGAGCTCGTCAGGGCGTTCGCCGAAGCAGCACGGACCCCGAGGCCGAAGGTTCGCACGATCGGCCGGATCGACGCCGCCTGAATGGTTCACCAGTACTCGTCCGGCAGCTTTCCCTCGATGTCGCGGGTGTGGCGGCGAGCGCAGGCGGGGCACATCCAGCGCACGACGTTCTGCTCGCGGGTGGAAACCCAAGCGAGCGTCTGCGCCGGCTCCTCGTCGACGCCGCGGATCCGGCCGCACAACGAGCAGCCGATCGGGTCACTCACGACCGCCGCCCGCGATGGATCGTCTTCACTCCTTGCAGGAACAGGTCCTGGCGTGCACCGAGGAAGGCCAGGTTCGCCGGATCCGCCAACGCGGCCACGGTCTCGTGGTCGTCATCGGCAAGGCGATCACCTGCCACCTCGTTCAGCCAGGTCAGCCGCTCGACGATGAACTCGCGCAGCAGTTCCGGCCCGGGCGCCGGATGGTGGATGAGCACGCCGAAGGAATCGACGTCGGCGAGGCCGGCCCGCTGCAGCGCGATGTTCCAGCCGTAGGGCATGGAAACGGAGCCAGGGATTCCAGCCCGCATCTCGGCGAACCACTCACCGCGCGCGGCAAGCAGCCTCTCCTCGAGCCCGGGCCGGCCTATGCCGAGATCCCAAGGAAGACAGTTGAAGTCCAGGCCGCCCTCGGAAATGGCGACCAGGCCGCCGGTGCGCGCGAGCCGGGCCAGGGTGTCGATGGCCGCCTGCTGATCGGGCAGGTGATGAACCACGCGGGAAGCCCAGACCAGGTCGGCGGGCGGAAGTCCGGCGGCCAACCCGTCATCGGCCACGTCCGCGTGGATCGTCTCGACGGTGGCCCTGTCACCTGCGGCCGCGCGGACGACGCGGTGCGCTTCGGTGAGCAGCTGCTCGGTCGCGTCGACCAGCACGATCTTGGCGCCAACGGAAGCGAGCTCCTCGGCGAAGAGCACGCTCATCCCGCCCGCGCCGCAGCCGACGTCGAGGATGGTCGGGCCATCCGGCATGCCCTTCAGCAGGCGTCGAGCCGCCTCCCGCATCGGCTCGGCGTCGAGTGCCTCAGCCATGCGAAGCGATCGAAGCCGATCAGCCCAGTCGATGTCGTCGTGCGTGTGTACGGCCATTCCCTCAGTGAACACCAAGCCGAGCCGCACCACGCCCAAAAAGGGAGCGGGGGGCCTTTGCTACCACCGCACGGTGGTAGCAAAGGTCCCCCGCTCCCCCGAGTGGTCAGGCCTGAAGGCGCTCAGCTCGCCGGGCCGCCCAGCGGGCGACCTTGGTCCACCTGCGCGCGGCGCGTGGGCCGCTTCGAGCCCGCTGCGCGCGGACTCCCTCCTCGAGGTCTCGTATTCGGGCCCTGGACAGTTCTTCATAAAGCAACATTTCGCTGGTCTCCTCGACCTTGATCTCGTTCAATTTGGCCGGCGCGAGAGTCCGGTAACCCGTCCGCGCCTCGTAATCCCTGGTGGTGATGAGTTCGACGGTCATGCCGCAGCGCTCCGCTCGACCTTGCGCGCGACGGGGCGAGCCTCGGCGGCGGGCTCGACGACCGGGTTCTTCCGGGGGCGGCCACGGGGCCGCTTCCGCGCGACGACAACGCCACGCTCGAAGATTTCGCCACCCCAGACACCCCACGGCTCGCGCCGAGAAAGGGCACCCGCGAGGCAAGCGGAACGAACCGGGCAGTCCGCGCAGAACGCCTTCGCCCGCTCGAGTTCTGCCGGCGACTCGGCGAACCAAAGGTCCGCGTCGCCCGAACGGCAGGGAAGCATCGACTCAGGCGAGTCGATGGCGTCGAGCAGGTCGACGACGCCGGCGTCGGCGAAAGGCAGGGCCTCCCCCGGCGCGAATGCTATGGCCGATGACATAAGTGCACTCCTCTGTCCCGTAACGGATTTCGTACTCACGGTGGAACTGGACAACGCTGAACCCCAATTAGGTTGTGCAGCCAACTTGTTTGTGCAGCAAAAACACGAAGGCCGCGGATCCGGTAACCGGTTCCGCGGCCTTCGTGAGCCTCTGGTCCTGACTAGGTCAGGAACTTCGCTCCCGTATGGACAACGGAACACGGAACTGCTTGATGACCGGCAGATCGACGCCACCGTTCTCGTACGCCCCACCGAAGGTGGCAGCGTGCGAGAAGGTTTCGTCAGCGGCGATCCGGCCGAGGTCGAAACGCTGGGTGCCGCGGGCGGCGAGGATGCTCACGGGCGCAAAGGTGCCCTGGCGCTGAGCCTGCGGGACTTCCGCGACGCAGGACAGACGGGTGCCAGGGTTCGTGAGCATCATGTTGATCGTCATTTCACCGGCACCACCTTTCTCTGTCGCGCGCGAACCGCCCTGCGGTCTACGCTGTGTTGTAGATGTTCTTCCCCAGTCCGGGCTCTTCCCGCCCGGTACCTGCAGGTTATTGCCCCCGGCCGCACGGGGGCAACTTATTTTCCAGAAAATCCGTCGAAGTTGCGAAGATCGCCTCTGAGCAGCAGGTTCGCCGCGTAGATCATGCCTGGAACGCGGTCAAGACTCCACCGAGGCCCGAACGACGTCGAGAACTTCCGCTCCGAAGCGTTCGAGCTTCGTCGCTCCGATCCCGGAGATTGCGCATAACGCCGTGTCATCGGTCGGCCGCTGCTCTGCGATGGCGACCAGCGTCGCGTCCGTGAAGACGACGAAGGCCGGCACCTTGAGCTCACGCGAACGTTCCCCCCGCCAGGACTTCAGCTTCTCAAGAAGCTGCTCATCCACGTTGGACGGGCAACGGGAGCAGCGCCCCAGCTTGATGTCGAGCGTCTCCGGCAACGGCCCGCCGCACACCCGGCACCGGGCCTTGCTGCCGGACTGCTTCGGCTGCTGCGAGCGGGCGACCCTCGCCGCCGGATGGTCTTCGGGGATGAGGCCGTAGAGGAAGCGGCTGCGTCGCCGATTACGACGATTTCCCGACGTCCTGGCCAAAGCCCACGAGAGCGAGAGGTGCTCCCGCGCCCGAGTGACGCCGACATAGAAGAGGCGGCGCTCTTCTTCGATGGCTGCTTCATCACCGTCGGCATGGAGGATCGGCATGGTCCCCTCGGCGAGCCCCACCAGGAACACAGCGTCCCATTCGAGGCCTTTCGCCGCGTGAAGCGAGGCCAGGGTGATGCCCTCCACTGTCGGTGGGTGCTGCGCTGTCGCCCGCTGCTCGAGCTCCGCGACGAAACGCGGCAGATCCGCGTCGTCGACGGTGGAAGCCAGCTCCTCGGCCAACTCGACGATCGAGAGAAGCGCGTCCCATCGCTCTTTCGCCGCGCCCCCGGCGGGAGGCTGTTCTGTGAGCCCAACCTTCGCGAGTACGGAGCGAACCCGGGTCACCAGCTCGCCGGTATCGGCGTCGGTCGACGCCATCCGCAACGCGGACATCGCCTGCCGGACCTCTGCCCTGGCGAAGAACCGCTCGCCGCCACGGACCAGGTACGGGATACCCATCTCGGCCAGTGCTTGCTCATAAGCCTCCGACTGGGCGTTGACGCGGTAGAGCACCGCGATCTCGCTGGCCGCCACTCCGCTGTCGAGCAGGTCGCGGATCCTACGGGCGACGGCCGATGCCTCGGCGGTCTCGTCGTCATACTCGGCGAACCGCGGGATCGGCCCGGAAGGACGCTGGCCGATCAGTTTCAGCCTCGACCCCGCGGGACGGCCACGCGCGGCACCGATCACCTGGTTGGCGAGAGCCACGACCTCTGGAGTCGACCGGTAGTCCCGCTCGAGCCGCACGACTGTCGCCTCGGGAAACCTCCGTGTGAACTCCAGCAGCGGCCGGGGAGAAGCACCACCGAACGAATAGATGGTCTGGTTGGCGTCACCGACGACGGTCAGGTCGTCGCGGCCGCCGAGCCAGGCGTCGAGCAGCCGCTGCTGCAGCGGAGTGACGTCCTGATACTCGTCGACGACGAAGCAGCGGTAGCGCTCGCGGAACTCCTGGGCCACCACCGTGTGCTCCTCGAGAACGGCGGTCGTGTGCAGGAGCAAGTCGTCGAAGTCGAGCACCTGTGCGGCGTTCTTGACCTTCTCGTAGTTGCGGTAGACCTCCGCGACCTGCGACGCGGGAGCCGGTGTGTCCCGCTGCGTACGCGCGGCGACCGCCGGATAGTCGTCCGGTGATACCAAAGAGGCCTTGCTCCACTCGATCTCACTGGCGAGGTCGCGCAGGAGCTCCGTCTCGGTGCCGAGACCGGCCTTGTTGGCGGCTTGGCTGATGTAGCGGAACTTGTTCTCAAGGAGCTCCCACGGCCGGTCCCCGACCACCTGGGGCCAGAAGTAGCGAAGCTGGCGGCGGGCGGCGGCGTGGAAGGTGAGGGCCTGGGCGGCGTCGACACCCAGCCCCCGAAGACGCGTGCGCATCTCGCCGGCCGCGCGAGTCGTGAAAGTGACCGCGAGAACCTGACCAGCGGCGACGTGCCCGGAGCGGACCAGGTGGGCTATGCGGTGCGTGATCGTCCGCGTCTTACCGGTCCCCGCTCCCGCGAGGACACAGACCGGCCCTCTCGGCGCGCAGGCGGCGGCGCGTTGCTCGGGATCGAGCCCATCGAGCAGGCCTGGACGACTCTTCGGGGACGATGCGCTAACCACGCCCCGATCCTCGCAGAGGGCCCGACGGGATCGGCGCAGGGCACGCGGCCGTATCCTGGTCACATGGCGGGAAAGCAGGACAAGGAAGCAGCGAAGCTGGCCAAGAAGGAGAAGCGCGCCGCGAGCAAGGCTCGCCGCGGGCAGATCTTCGAGGCCTTCAAGATGCAGCGCAAGGAAGACAAGGCGCTCATCCCCTGGATGGTCGGATCGCTCCTGGTCATCACCGGTGTCGTGTTCGGCATCGGGTTCATCTTCGACGTCCACTGGGTCGTGCTGCCGCTGGGCATTCTGCTCGGCGCGCTCGCCGCTGTGATCATCTTCGGCAGGCGGGTTCAGAAGACCGTGTACTCGAAGGCCGACGGGCAGCCCGGCGCCGCGGCCTGGGCACTCGAGAACATGCGGGGCCGCTGGAAGGTGACGCCGACCGTCGCGGCCACGACCCAGCTCGACGCCGTGCACCGGGTGCTCGGCGGCCCGGGTGTGGTGCTCGTCGCCGAGGGAGCGCCGCATCGCGTGAAGTCCCTGCTCGCGCAGGAGAAGAAGCGTGTGTCCCGCTTGATCGGTGAGACCCCGATCTACAACGTGATCATCGGGAACGAAGAGCAGCAGGTGCCGCTGAAGAAGCTTCAGGGCTACCTGATGAAGCTTCCGCGCAACCTCAAGCCCGCCCAGGTCGACGCGCTGGAGGCAAAGCTGGCCGCCCTCGGCAGCCGCGGTGCCGCCATGCCCAAGGGCCCGATGCCCGCCGGCGCGAAGATGCGCAACGTCCAGCGCACCATCCGCCGCCGCTGACCAAACGAGAATCAGGGGTCCTTTGCTACCGCTAGGTGGTAGCAAAGGACCCCTGATTCGTCTTCGGGCGAAAAACTGTCGGTGGGTGGTCGCATGATCACAGAGTGGACAAGACTTCGAGCACCCGGCAGAAAATGCTGGCAGCGATGTTCCCGGACGGCGTGGCCGCCCGGGCGAAACTAGTCGCCCTGGGGTATTCACACTCGTCGATCTCTCGATACTGCAGAGAAGGCGGACCGTGGAGACGTCCGATACCCGGCGTCATCCTCCTGACCAACGCCACGCCGACCAAGCACCAACTCTTGAAGGTCGCACTGACTCACGCGGGCCCCGAGGCAATGCTCACCGGCGTACAGGCCGCCAGGTTGTACGGAGTACGAAGACTCCCGCCAGAGAGACGTGCGCACACCTTGATCCCCCACCGAAGCAAAGTGGCCACCTGGGGGTTCGCCGTCGTAGAACGAACGATCCATCTGCCGGAACCGGTGGAGATCGACGGACTGCCCGTCGCCCCACTCGCCCGGGCCCTGATCGACGCCGCGCGACGCATGGACGAGCTCGAGTCGGTGCGAGCCATGATCCACGACGCGGTTCATCGCGGGCTCTGCACTCCGGAGGAGCTTCGAGCCGAGCTTGCCCAGGCCAGCACGATCGGCTCCGCACTTCCCCGAATCGTCGTCAACGCCCTCCAAGACGGGGTCGACTGTGCCGTCGAGCAGTGGCTGGAGTCCGTACTCGAGCGCAGCGGCTTGCCCAGGCCTACGCGGAGGGTAGAGCTGCGGGCTTCGGACGGAGCGGTGATCGGGGTCGCCGACGCCTGGTGGTCGCAGGTCGGCGTCGCACTGCAGGTTCGCCACGACGAGGTCGCCCTCGAACCGGACAAGTCGCCCAAGATGCCGGCACTGTTCGCTCCAGGACTCATCGTCGTCCAGGTAGGCCCAGCAGAGCTGCGTGACGAGCCGCTGGTGGTGATCCAGGATCTGCGAACGGCGCACCGCCGCGCTCGGCAACGACCCCCTCCGGATCTCGGGAGCGTTCCTGCGGCACCGGCCGCCTGACCACGGCCGGTCCGGCAGCGGCATCCCCCGGCGAGAGCAAAGGTCCCTTGCTCCCCTCTGAGGTCATCGCATGCGGATCACGACGGTTCCGGTCAGCCGGTCGAGCCAGCTTCGTCCATCGATGTTGCGGATCGCGGCCGGAATGATCACGAAGGTCAATGCCGCCCGCACGACCGCGCGCCACACTCCGACCATTTGCGCACCGTCGAGCCTGGCGACTCGGATTCCGACCGCTGCCATACCGGGTGTGAAGCCGAAGAAGGCCGCAGGAATCACTGTGATCGCAGCCCAGACACCGACCGACCAGAGATTGAAGGTCTGCATGACAGCAGGATCCTGAAGGCTGGGAGTCACGAAGAGGGTCGTGACCAGCGAGGCGAGAACCAGATCGATGATCAGCCCGAGAAGGCGTGCGCCGCCGCCCGCTACCGAGCCGACACCCGATTGGGGCAAGCCGAGTCGCTCGCCACGCCACCGCTGCGTACCCTCGCCACCGGCAGTCGTCTCGTCACCGGCTCCGGGCAGCCATTCTCCGGTCCATCTCGCCACCCATCCAGGGTATGCCGGTGGCGCGGGACACATTCGCCCTGGTCGACTACCCGATATCGCCGCCCCGTTAACACCGGCGAAACATACGGGTGACGGTCGGGCAACACCGCGCTCTTAGCGTGAGCCGAAGAGAGTACTGCCGCCGGCAACGAACGAGAAGGAGTCACCGAGGGTGCCCACTACTCCAGACGACATTCAGCGCCTTATCGCCGACGAGAACGTAGAGGTCGTCGACGTCAGGTTCTGCGACCTGCCCGGCGTTATGCAGCACTTCACCGTTCCGGCGAAGGCGTTCAACGAAGAAGCCTACGAAGAAGGCCTGGCCTTCGACGGCTCCTCGGTGCGTGGTTTCCAGTCGATCCACGAATCCGACATGCTGCTCCTCCCGGACCCCGAGACTGCGCGTATCGACCCGTTCCGCAAGGCGAAGACGCTCTCGCTGAACTTCTTCGTGCACGACCCGTTCACCCGTGAGGCGTACAGCCGCGACCCGCGCAACATCGCGCGCAAGGCCGAGCAGTACATCTCCGAGTACGGCGTCGCCGACAACGTGTTCTTCGGCCCGGAGGCCGAGTTCTACATCTTCGACTCGATCCGGTTCGACTCGGCCGAGCACGCCTCGTTCCACGAGATCGACTCCGTCGAGGGTTGGTGGAACACCGGTGCCGATGTGCCGGGTGGCAACCAGGGCTACAAGACGAAGTTCAAGGGCGGCTACTTCCCCGTCCCGCCGGTCGATCACTTCGCTGACCTGCGTGACGAGATCGTCCGCAACCTTCAGGGCTCCGGTTTCGAGATCGAGCGCGCGCACCACGAGGTGGGCACCGCCGGCCAGACCGAGATCAACTACAAGTTCAACACGCTGCTGCACGCTGCGGATGACCTGCAGCTGTTCAAGTACATCGTGAAGAACACCGTGTTCGCCGCCGGCAAGACCGCGACCTTCATGCCGAAGCCGCTCGCCGGTGACAACGGCTCGGGCATGCACTGCCACCAGTCGCTGTGGAAGGACGGCACGCCGCTGTTCCACGACGAGTCGGGGTACGCGGGTCTGTCCGACACCGCCCGCCACTACATCGGCGGCCTGCTCAAGCACGCGCCGAGCCTGCTGGCCTTCACCAATCCGACCGTCAACTCGTACCACCGGCTCGTGCCGGGCTTCGAGGCCCCGGTCAGCCTGGTGTACTCGCAGCGGAACCGGTCGGCCTGTGTCCGTATCCCGATCACGGGCAACAACCCGAAGGCCAAGCGCGCCGAGTTCCGGTGCCCGGACTCGTCCGGTAACCCGTACCTCGCGTTCTCGGCGATGATGATGGCCGGCCTCGACGGCATCAAGAACAAGATCGAGCCGCCGGAGCCCATCGACAAGGACCTCTACGAGCTTCCGCCCGAGGAGGCCCAGAACGTCAAGCTCGTTCCCGGCGACCTCGGCGCGGTGCTCGACACGCTGGAAGCGGACCACGACTACCTGCTCGAGGGCGGCGTGTTCACTCCCGACGTGATCGACACGTGGATCTCCTACAAGCGTGAGAACGAGATCGACCCGCTGCGGCTGCGCCCGCACCCGTACGAGTTCTCGCTGTACTACGACGTGTGATCGTGCGGTAAGCAACACCAAGAGCACGCCGGTGGTGAGGTGCGGAAGCGCCCTCACCACCGGCGTTTCTTATTGGGTCTTTCGCGGTACTGCTACTCCGAAGTGGAAAGAACCTTCAGATCGACGCCTGCTCGCTCGATGCGGCCACGCGGGTCGTCCACCAGTTTCCGGCGCTCGAGATCCATCAGCCCCAGCGTGCACGTGATCTCCGCGGAGAGGGTGCCGTCGGCCTTGTAGATGTTCGAGTCCATGTGGAAAGTCTTGCCGGTGCCGAACTTGGCGTCGCAGGTCACGTCGACGACATCGCCCGCACGAAGCTCGCGCCGGAACACGATATGGGACTCGAGCAGCACGAAGGCGAGATTCGCGTCGCGCATGCCGGAGTTGAGGCCGCCGGCGAGCTCCATCAGCTCGAGTCGGGAGACCTCGCCGTAGGAGTGGTAGACGGCGTGGTTGAGATGGCCAAGGGTGTCCAGCTCGTAATGACGCACCTTGATCCGGGTGCGAAATGGCTCGCGCACAGTCACCGGTCCACTGTAAGCGCCACTCACCGTCCACGATGCGGAGTGTGAGCAAGGGACCTTGCTGCCACCTCGTCCGCTCCAGGCGGGCGGCAGCAAAGGTCCCTTGCTCACCTACCGCAGGTCAGAGCGGTCAGCCCTGGTAGAAGAGGGTCTCCACGACCGCATGAGCACGTCGCGTCGTCCGCCGGTAGGCGTCGAGGAACTCGCCTGGATCGTCATCGGCCGAGTAACCGAGCACTCGCGCGACCGCGGCCAGGTCCCGACCGGAGCTCGGGATCTCATCGACGGCCTTACCTCGGACCAGCATCCCGGCATTGCGAACACGCGTCGCCAGCAGCCAGGCGTCGGTCAGAGACTCGATCTCGGCGGGCTCTGCGAGCCCAGCCTCCGCCGCGGCTTTCAGAGCCTCGATCGTCGAGGTGGTCCGAAGCCTCTCGACTGCATGCCCGTGGCGCAGCTGCATGAGCTGTACGGTCCATTCAACGTCGGCGAGCCCTCCGCGACCGAGTTTCGTGTGCCGTGTCGGGTCGGCGCCCTTGGGCATCCGCTCCGTCTCCACTCGGGCCTTGATCCGCCTGATCTCCCGCACCCGAACCGCGTCGAGGCCTGCTTTCGGGTATCGAATGGGGTCGATCATCTCGATGAACCGAGCGCCGAGGTCATCGTCGCCGGCGATGAACCGAGCCCGGAGCAGCGCCTGCGATTCCCAGACCTCTGCCCAACGACCGTAGTAGCTGCGGTAGGACTCCAGGGTTCGCACCAACGGGCCACTCCGCCCCTCCGGACGGAGATCGGCGTCGACGACCAGCGCAGGATCGGGGCTGGGGGCCCCGAGGATCTTGCGCACCGTCTCGGCGACCGAGGAAGCGAACTTCGCGGCTTCGGAGTCCGACACCCCTTCTGCAGGCTCGCACACGAAGAGAACATCCGCGTCAGATCCATAGCCGAGTTCGGCCCCACCCAGGCGCCCCATACCGATGACAGCGATCTTCGCGGGAGTCCGGCCGAGCTCAGCCTGACGCTGGCGAAACGCAGCGGCCAAGGCACCCTGGAGCACGGCGACCCATACGCTCGACAACGCCGCACAGACCGCTGGAACGTCCAGCAACCCCAGCAGATCTGCCGACGCGATCCGCAGCATCTCGTGACGGCGGAGCGATCTCGCTGCCGCGACCGCGGCGTTCAAACCCGGTTGCCGCCGCACTGCGGCTCGCAGCGAAGTGGCCACCTCAGCCGGGGTGCGACCGGCAAGCCGCGCTGGATCTCCGAGCAACTGCAGGACTTCGGGTGCTCTCGCCAGCAGGTCGGGCACCAGTCGCGAGGTACCCAGCAGAAAAGCGAGCCGCTCGACGACTGCGCCCTCGTCCCGGAGAACCCTGAGGTACCAAGGCGTTTCCTCAAGCGCTTCGGAGACCTTCCGATAGGACAGCAGCCCGCGGTCAGGGTCCGGGGTGTCAGCGAGGAGGTCCAGCAGAACCGGCAGCAGAGCCTGCTGGATGGCCGCCCGACGTGACATCCCCGCTGTCAACGCCTTGATGTGCTGCAGGGCACCGTCTGGAGCGGCATAGCCGAGCGCGGCGAGACGGCTCTCCGCCTGTTTCGTGGTCAGCCGGAGCGCTTCGGTCGGCACGTTCGCGACAGATTGCAGCAGAGGCCGATAGAAGAGCTTTTCGTGAAGGCGTCGGATGCTCTGCAGGTGGCGGCGGAACTCCGCCAGCAAGACGTCCCCTTCACTTCTGCCCCGAGCCGGCCGCACACCGCTCGCTCTCGCGATCGTTCGTAGCTCGCTGACGTCCGTTGCGGCAGGGAACAGGTGCGTGCGCCGGAGCCTGCGAAGCTGGAGCCGATGCTCGATGGTCCGGAGAAACTCGTATGACGACGTGAGCTCCGCGGCATCCTTCCGGCCGACGTAGCCGCCGTCACCCAGGGCGGCGAGCGCGTCCATCGTGGACGGAGAACGCAGCTCCACGTCGATCCGGCCGTGGACCAATTGCAGCAACTGCACGGCGAACTCGACGTCGCGGAGGCCTCCGCGCCCCAGCTTCAACTCCCGTTCGGCGTGCGCGGAAGGCACATGACCTTCGACGCGGCGCCGCATCTTCTGGACTTCTGGGACGAAATTCTCGCGATCGGCCGCTGCCCACACCTTCGGTGCGACCATCTCCGCGTACTGACGCCCGAGCTCGGCGTCGCCTGCCACCGGCCGCGCCTTGAGCAAGGCCTGGAACTCCCAGGTCTTGGCCCACTTCTGGTAGTAAGCGGCATGCCCGTCGAGGGTTCGGACCAAGGCACCCGCCTTACCCTCCGGACGCAACGCCGCATCGACCTCGAAACAGGCCTTGCCGACCACGCGCATCATCGTGCTGGCCAGCCGTGTGGAGATCGACAGATCTCCATCGCCGACGAAGATGACATCCACGTCGCTCACATAATTCAGCTCTCGACCACCGCATTTGCCCATCGCGATCACGGCCAGCCGGCCTTCGACACCGGCGCCCACCTCAGACTCCGCGACCAGCAGCCCCACTGTCAGCGCGGCCTCGGCCAACGTGGTGAGCTGGGCTCCGATCTCGGCATAGGGAGGCTGGCGAAGGCCAGGTTCGACCAGATGCCCGAGGTCGGCCGCTGCGATGCCGAGGAGCAGCTCGCGGTAGCCGACGCGAAGAGCCTGCTCCGCCTCGAGCCCAGTGAGCACTTCTCCGTTCGGCCGTAAGTGGTCGAGGAGACTACTCACGTACTGATCCGGCTCGGTGCTCTTCTGCCCTTCGAGGGTTTTCCAGCAGCCGGTGTTCGAGGCCAGGAAGTCCGCGAGTGCGCTCGAGGTGCCCAAGACACCCAGCATCCGGCCGCGGAAGGTGCGATTTGTGCGGAGCGCCTGGTCGAGCCCGTTCCAGGCGGCAGGGGCGGCTTCCCTGATCCGGTCCAGACCGCTCAAGGCGAGATCAGGATCCGCCGCACGGGAAAGTGCGGTCAACACGTCGGCGGCGGAGCCGTCCGGGCCGGATTCGGTCCACCAACCGGCAGCACGCAGCTGCCCGTCGGCACGGGGATCGGTGAAGCCGTATCTCGCCACGGAAGCGGTCGGCCTGGCGCGCTCAACCATCGGCATCCACCGTAGTCGCCCTTCCGCCCGTGGCCAGACGGACGCGCGAGTGAAGCAAGGGACCTTTGGTATCACCTCAGCTCGGCGGTAGCAAAGGTCCCTTGCTCCCGGCTAAGCGGCGATCCGGCCGACTTCCTGTTCTGGAACGGGCGGGGCAGGGCTGGTGAAGCTGCCGGCGTTGACGGGGCTCCGCCGTGAAAGGAAGTAGATCCCAATGCCGATCGCGAGGCCCGCGACGCCTACGGCGATCGTCCCCACTGTGCCGGTCGACGTCACGAGGCCAGCACCGGCGCCGACGATGGCGGCTGCCGGAAGCGTGAACAGCCAGGCGACCACCATGCGGCCGGCCGTGCGCCAGCGAACCGGTGACTCATTCCTGCCCACGCCGGACCCGACGATGCCTCCGGAGCAGACGTGGGTCGTCGAAAGCGGAAAGCCGAAGTTCGTCGAGGCGAGGATGACGGCCGCCGAACTGGTCTGTGCGGCGAAGCCCTGTGGGCCATCGATATCGGTCAGGCCTTTACCCAGCGTGTAGGTGATTCGCCAGCCACCCAGGTACGTGCCGAGTGCCAGCGCCAGCGCCGCGCTGACGATGACCCAGAGCGGCGGGCCGGCCCCGGCGGGGAGGGCGCCGGCGGTGATCATCGTCAGCGTGATGACGCCCATGGTCTTCTGCGCGTCGTTCGTGCCGTGGGCGAGCGAGACCAGCGAAGCCGAGATGATCTGGCCGACTCTGAAACCCGCGGTGCGACCGCGGCGGACGAAGATCCGGTAGACGAAGTACGTCACGACCATCGCGACGAGGCCGGCCAAGACCGGCGACAGCGCCGCTGGAACCAGCACCTTCTCGACGATCTTTCCGAAATGGACGGAGTCCGTTCCGGCCGAAACCCACGTGGCACCGATCAGCCCTCCGAACAGCGCGTGGGACGAGCTGGACGGTAGGCCGACGAACCAGGTGATCAGGTTCCACACGATCGCCCCGACCAGGCCCCCGAAGACGATCGCCGGGCCGATCTTGGTGTCGTCGACCAGTCCATTCGAGATTGTCTTTGCTACCTCGACCGACAGAAAGGCTCCGACCAGGTTCAGGACCGCAGAGATCGTCACAGCGACCTTGGGCCGCAACGCCCCGGTGGCGATCGACGTCGCCATCGAGTTGGCCGTGTCATGGAACCCGTTTGTGAAATCGAAAATTAGGGCCGTGACGACGACGAGCACGACCAACAGTGAGGGCTCCACCCCGACCTCCGAACCCTTCGAAACTCCCCTCGCAAGGTACCTGACGGCATGACCCGAGTGTTAATAACCCATACGTATTTGAGACATAAGTCGTTAAGCCATCGGCAATGTACGTTGACGGTCCGCAGCCGGGGCGAGGTCACCGGACACCAGTCGGACGAAGCGATGGGCGAACGGTCGCCAGGTTTCGGTGATATCGGCATGCACCTTGGCGAGGTTTTCCGGGGTCAGTGCGTCCGGCCGGGTGAGTTCCGCCATTTCCGGCGCCTGCCGAGCCCAGTCGAGGACCACATCCGGCGTCGTCTCGATATGGAACTGGACACCGTAGGCACAACGGTCGAATCGGAAGGCTTGGTAGGCATACCGCGGGGAGGATGCGAGAAGCTCCGCGCCTGCGGGCAACCGGGTGATCGCGTCGTTGTGGAACTGCAGGACGTCCTGCATGAGCGGCAGGTCCGCGAACAGCGGGTCGGTCCACGCAGCGTCCTTCTTGGACACAAGCCCCGGGCCGACCTCAGGCCCTTGATCGCCTGTAGCGACGCTGCCGCCGAGCGCCACGGCCAGCAGCTGGCCGCCGAGGCAGATCGCGAGTGTCGGGATCCGCGCGCCCGCGGCCTTCGAAAGAAGCTTCCGCACATCCGCGAGCCACGGATGAGCCTCGTCGTCGTTGGCACCCATCCCGCCGCCAAGGCATACGACGCCGGCGTACCCGTCAAGATCAGCGGGGAGTGCCTGGTCGGGCAGCAACCGGATGTCGAGCTCGGCGCCTGCCTCGGTGAGCCAGTCGCCAAGAGGGCCGATCGGGTCTGATTCATCTGGCTGGATGACGAGCAACTTGGGAACGGTCACCTCCCCAGCCTACGACCGCACCGAGAGCAAGGGACCTTTGCTACCGCGCGGGACGGTGGTAGCAAAGGTCCCTTGCTGCTCAGCCGTCAGCAGGCACAGCGCGGGGTGGGCGCGGACACCAGGGCGTCTCGTTCAACGGGATAGCCGGCCGCTTGCCAGGCGGTGATGCCACCGGACAGGCGTTTGACCTTGAAGCCCAGCTCCGCGAGTTTCAAGGCTCCCTTGGTCGCGGCGTTGCAGTGGACGCTCTCGCAGTAGCAGATGTAGACGAGTTCACGATCCAGTCCGCTGACCGACTCTGCTGTCATGTCCCGGTAAGGGAGATTGATCGCGCCCGGGATGCGAGCGGACGCGAAGGCCTCGGGCGCTCTGGTCTCGACGACCACGTATCCCTGTTGAGCGTCAGAGGCGAGATCTCGGACCAGGTCGTCCGGGTCAACCTCCAAGGCGAGTTCGGCGCGCAGGTGTGCGGCCGCGATCGTGCTGTCCAGAGCCGGAAACGTCAGTACGCGGGGTTCGGTCGTCATGACTCAATCATGGTGATCGGTGATCATCCGCTACATCGGAGAATCCAGGTCTTGGTGGCGACTAGCCTGGAGATTCCTGGCGGACATGACGATCGACCTGGAGTTCCGTGAATCTCGATGATCTCGACTGGCAGCTGCTCGAGCTGCTCCAGTCCGACGGCCGGTTGACCTACTCGGAGCTCGGCCGGCGTGTGTCGCTATCCGCGCCAGCGGTGACCGAGCGGGTTCGTCGGCTCGAGGAGAAGGGGGTCATCACCGGGTACTCGGCAAGTGTCGATCTCACGAAGCTCGGGCTTCCGATCGAGGCGATAGTCCGGGCGAAGGTGCGCAGCCTCGACACGACGCGGTTCCGAGAAACCATCCTCGCGCTCCCCCAGGTGCTCGACGCCGACCATGTCACGGGTGACGAGTGCTGGTTAGTGCGGGTCGCCTGCCGGAACACGGCGGAACTGGAAGAACTCGTAGAGCGGATGCAGCGCTATGGCGAGACGACCACTTCGCTGGTCTTCTCGTCACCTGTGCGCCGACGCGCGATCGGCCGAGAGAACCGCTGAGCGACGCCCGCGGAGGAGCAAGGGACCTTTGCTACCACTCGGCAGCGGCGCATGAGAAAAGGGCTCGGGCTCCGGGAGAACTCGTGGTTCTCGACCGGGGCCCGAGCCCTTCTCTTCAATGTTAGTCCGGCGGTGTCCTACTCT
>NZ_JBITKV010000022.1:0-120674 GCF_044461365.1 Amycolatopsis sp. NPDC049868
GGGCCGGGTCTGGGTGTGCGTTCACCGCGTAATCTCGCGGGGACCGGGGGGTGTGTGGAGGATTCGGGACGCTCAACGTCCCGAATCCTCCACACTCGAATCACCTGACCGGTACGAGGGCTGGCTGCTGGGCGTGCCGGGTGTCGACGATGTGGGAATTGGGACGTTGAGTGTCCCGATTCCCACATCGTCGAGGGGTTGCTCGGGGCTCGGAGCAGGTGAGCGAATGCGGGTCCACATACAACCCGAATCGCCACTCACGACCACGGCGGGGACGGCGGCCAGTCGACCTCCACGAACCGCGGCCGGTAGATCCGCACGTCCGCGATGTTGTCCCCGTGGTCGAGGCTGTTCACGTTGTACGACACCGTGAGCTTCCCGGGACGGCTCAGCTGCGGATGCGCCGTCGCGTCGTAGACGATCCGCCGGTCGCTCGCTTCGGGAGCCCGGTAGAGAACGGCCGGAGCGCCGAACGGGCCGGTCGGCGAGCTCGCGGTGTAGGCGAGCATCACCGGGCTGAAGCCGGGACTGGTGTCCATGGTGATCAGCACGTATTCGCCGCCGACACGGGTCACCGAGAACGCCGTCCCGACCCCGGCCAGCATCCGGGCGGAGTCCTCCTCGTGGGGCGACCAGCCGGCGCCGGTCCAGAACCGCCAAGGTCCGCGAAGGCCACCGACGGGGACTCTGGCCAGCCGGAGATGGCCTTGTTCGGCGCCGTAGACATAGGTGTATCCGCCGTCTTCGAGCAGCTCCGATCCCCACGCGACCTTGTCGCTCACCGGGATCACCAGCAGCTCGGACGGCGTCAGCGCGGGCAGCCGGAAGGTCGCCAGCGAAGTCCCGGTGTTCCGGAAGTCGAGACCGCCGGACCCCGTCGTCTTGTACCGGTTGTAAAGCACCGACAGGACGTCGCCTTGAACGACACCGTCACCGACCCAGTAGTGCTCGCCCGAACCCGCGAGACCGATCAGCGCCTCCGGGTCGTCGGCGGTGCCGCCGTGCAGCGTCTCCCCCAGCGAGCCGTCGGGCCGCTGGACGACCAGGGTGTTGCGCGCGATCGGGCTGTCCGGCGGACGGCTGTGGTCGGGGTTCACCGTGCCGAGGAACGTGTCCGAGAACAGCCACGCCGTGCGGCCGTCCGGCAGCGGCACCGACACCGTGCGATCGCCGCCGGTCCAGTGCCCGCCCTGATCGCCGTAGTCGTTCCAGAGCTCGTTCAGCCCGGCGACGGGCGCCACCGGCGGTGGCGGCGCGGACGCGATCCCGCTGCTCGCCACCATGGCGCTGAACAGCAGCGCGGCCGGTACGAGAATCCGCGACGCCCGACGCATCCGATCATGCTAAAGCCGCCGAGGTTTTTGTACGACCCTTGTGCGGCAGGTGGTTACGGTCCGCGGCATGTCCTGGAAACTGCTTTCCGTGGCCGTGCTCGCCGCTGTCGCGTGCACTGGGTTCACGACGGCCGAAGCCGCTTCGAAGACTTACTACGTCGATCAGGTCTCCGGCAGCGACACCGCGAGCGGCACTTCTCAGCAGACCCCGTGGAAATCCCTGGCGAAGGTCTCCGCGACCACGTTCGCGGCGGGCGACACCGTCCTGCTGCGCCGCGGCGGGGCCTGGTCCGGCGGCCTCAGGGTCAACGGATCGGGCGTCACGATCGGCGCGTACGGCACCGGCGCACGGCCGATCGTCAAGGGCAACGCGGAAGCCTGTGTCGACCTTCCTGGCAACGACACCGTGGTGAAGGACCTGCAGGTCGGCGTCGCGGCCGACGCGGGACGCTGTTCGTGGGCCGGGGTGAAGGTATCCGGCGATCGCAACAAGGTGCTGTCGAACCTGATCACCGGTGCCGGCGCGGGCGTGTACATCGCGCCGTCGGCCGATGGTACCGAGGTCACGCAGAACGACCTCGTCGACAACAACCACATGACCGTGGTGACGCCGGGCGGCAACGACGACTCCGGTGCGTTCGCCGTGCTGGTCCAGGGCAACGACTCCGACATCGGCTGGAACCGGATCAGCGGTTCGATCGCGAAGGCCGACGACTTCGGCGGTCTCGACGGCGCCGCGGTCGAGATCTTCTACGGCTCCCGCAACGTCATCCACCACAACATCTCCGAGGACAACGAGACCTTCACCGAACTCGGAACGGACGCGAAGGACCCTGACGGCGTCTCGACCGGCAACGTCTTCGAGTACAACGCGGTGTTCGGCGCCAAGACACGCGGCGGGATCATCACGCGCGGCGCGGAGGACGGCAACGGGCCGGTGCTCGGCACGGTGTTCCGCAACAACTCGCTCCGGCTCCCGAACGCCGAGGCGGAGGGTTTCGTCTGCTACGGCGGCTGCACGAACCAGATGCTGACGATGACGCAGAACGTCGTCCAGGCCGCGTACAAGGTCGGCTACGCGGACGCGACCTTCAACGCGACCGACCACAACGTGTACTTCGGCGGGCTCAGGCAGTTCACCCCGGGCGCGACGGACAAGGTCGCGGATCCGAAGTTCACCTCGGCCACGAACCTGATCCTGCAGGCGGGCAGCCCGGCGATCGACCTCGGCACCACGAAGTACGACGACCGCGACGTCGACGGCAATTCCGTGTACACCGGCGCGGCGGTGGACGCGGGCGCGTACGAGTTCCAGGGCTAGAACGCCGTGAAGGCCTCCTTCCCTACCTTGAGCGTAGGGAAGGAGGCCTTCACGGACTTCCGAGCGTCAGTTGTAGATGCGCTGGATGGTGCCGTTCGACAGCAGGCCGTTGGCCCACAGCGAGTTCACCCGCGAGATCTCCTGGGCGTTCGGCGTCGCGTTGGTGCAGGACGGGCCGGGGCCGCCGCCGGACATCAGTTCGGAGCACGGGCCCTGGTAGTTGTCCGGCAGGCCGAGCGCGTGGCCGGTCTCGTGCGCCGCGATCCGCGTCTGGTTGTACTGCTGCGCCTGCGTGTAGTCGATGAAGATGGTGCCGCGGCCGTGGCCGTCGGTCTCGGCGTACGAACCCGAGGGGTCGTTGCCCTCGGTGTAGCGCAGGGTGGCGCCCGAGGAGCTCTCCTGCAGCTTCACGTTCGACACCGAGTTGTTCCAGTTCGCCACTCCGGCCTGGATGGCGGCCCGGAAGGTGGGGGCTCCCGAGGCGTCGTAGTAGACCGTGGTCGCCGCCACGGCCTGCTGAGCAGGCTGGACCGCCGCCGTGGCCTGACCCGCGGTGACCGGGACGGCCAGCAGCGCCAAGCTCACGGACGCGGAGACGAAGAACTTCCTTGCCATGGACCCACTCCTTGTGAGGACAACGGAATGGTTCGTGAATTTAGGAGCCTCGGTCGCGACCCGGCACCGACTTTCGTCGCGTCAGAAAGCTGGTGATTTACCAACACTTTCGACCTATTGACATGCGCATGTCCGCATATGATCATGCCGCGTTCAGGGCCTCAGCACCAGCTTTCCCGAAGTCGCCCGCGCCTCCAGTTCCGCGAGCACCTTCGGCCCGTCCGCGAGGTCATACCCCGTCGGCGTCCCCGGCACGCAGACGCCGGCCGCGATCAGGGCGCGCAGTTCGTCCATCAGCTCCGCGAAGATGGCGGGCGCGTGCTCGATCAGGACGCCGAGGTGCAGCCCGATCACGTGGATCTGATGCCGGAAGTTCAAGTCCCGGTTGGTGATCGCGACCTCTCCCCCGGCGACGCCGTAGACCACGACCCGCCCGGTGACCCGCTTGGCGGCGGCGAGACTTGCGGCGAAAGCCGCCCCGCCCGCCGATTCGAGTACCAGGTCGGCCGTCCCCGGATCGGCCCCGTAGCCGAGGACGCGATCGGCGCCCAAGCCCCGCACCACGTCGTGCTTGCCCGGCGACGCGGTGCCGATGACGGTGGCCCCGTAGTGCTTGGCCAGCCGGACCGCGGCCTGGCCGACCCCGCCCGCGGCCGCCTGCACCAGCACGGTCTCACCGGCGGCCAGCCGGCCCAGCGGCTTGAGCGCGGCGAGCGCCGTGACCCAGTTCAGGATCAGCCCGATCGCCTGCTCGTCCGACCAGCCTTCCGGCACCGCGACCGCGCCGGACGCGGGCATGACCATGTACTCGGCGAAAGCCCCTCCGCCGGTCCCGACGACGTGGTCGCCGACGGCCGGCGAGGTCACCCCTTCCCCCAGCGCCACGACCTCGCCGGCCGCCTCGAACCCGGCGACGTACGGGGCTTCCGGACCGTCTTCATAGGTTCCCCGCGTCTGCATGACGTCGGCGAAGTTGACCCCCGCCGCGGCCACCTTCAGCAGGATTTCGCCTGGTCCCGGCGCCGGAACGGGGGCATCGGCGACGAGGTGGAGATCTTCAGGACCGTTCGCGGAGTCCTGTCGCAGCGCGCGCATCGAAGTCATGTCCGCACGCTAAAACCCTCACGTTTGTGTCAGGGTCAAGTCGCGCAGGTACGCGTCGAGGGCGTCGCGATTGCGGGTCATGAGCGCGATCCGGCGATCGAGTACTTCCCGCTGCCGCGCGACCTCACCGATCATGTATTCGCACGGCTCCTTCGGCCGGACCTCCTCCGGTCCGTCGAGGTACGGCAGGACCTCGCGGATCAGCCGCACCGGCAGTCCGGCGTCGAGCATCCCGCGAATCTGCAGGACGGCCTCGACCGAGCCCTCGCAGAAGTCGCGATAGCCGTTGCCTTCGCGGCCAGGGCTGATCAAGCCCTCTTCCTCGTAATAGCGCAGCGCGCGGACGCTGACCCCGGTCTTCCGCGCGAGTTCGCCGATCTTCACGATCCCAAGGTAGCCCGCCGACCTCTGTATAGGTCGTTATACGGTTTTCGGCTTGTACCAGACCTCGGGGCGGCCGACCTGGCCGTAGCGGGGCTCGCGCTGGGCGAGGCCGTTGTCGGCGAGGTATTCGAGGTAGCGGCGCGCGGTGACGCGGGAAGCGCCGATGGCGATGGCCGCCGTCCCGGCGGAGAGACCGTCGGCGGCCGAAGCGAGGACTTCGGTGATCGCCTCCAGGGTCTGCGCGCTCATCCCCTTCGGCAATGCCTGCCGCTCGGTGGTGCGCAGGGTACCGAGCGCGCGGTCGATCTCGGCCTGCCCGGTGACTTCGCCCGAAGTTCCGTGGAACTCGGCGTAGCGCTCGAGTTTCTCCCGCAGTGAGGCGAAGGTGAACGGTTTCAGCAGGTACTGCACCACACCGACGGACACGGCGGCCTTCACCAGCGCCAGATCCCGCGCCGAGGTCACGGCGATGACGTCGATCGGGAGACCGGCCGCGCGCAGCGACCGGCAGACGGCGAGGCCGTGCGTGTCCGGGAGATAGAAGTCCAGCAGTACCAGGTCGACCGGTTCACGTTCGCAGAACCGCAACGCGTCGCCGCCGGAGTGCACGACCCCGGCCACGGTGAAGCCGGGCATCCGCTCGACGTACACCCGGTGCGCGTCGGCGGCCACCGGTTCGTCCTCGACGACCAGCACCTTGATCATCGCGCGGACTCCTTCGGCGGCAAACACACGGTGAACACCGCACCCTCGTCGCGGCCGACGTCGATCGTCCCACCGTGCCGCCGCACCGCCTGACCCACCAGTGCCAGGCCGAGTCCGTGCCCGTCCTCGGCTTTGGTGGACCACCCGCGCCGGAACACGTCCTCGACGTCGTCCACACCGGGTCCGGTGTCGGCGACCCGCAGCAGCAAGCCTTCGGCGCCGGACCGCACGGTGACCTCGACGCCGGGCCGTCCGCCGCCGGCGGCGTTCCCCGCCGCCGCGTCGATGCCGTTGTCGATCAGGTTGCCGAGGATGGTCACCAGGTCTCGCGGCGGGACGCCGGTATCCGAGTCCTCCATGACGGTGTCGGGCGTGATCGTGAACTCGACGCCGCGTTCGCTCGCCTCCGCCGCCTTGCCCAGCAGCAGCGCCGCGAGCACGGGTTCGGCGACCGCGCCGACCACACGGTCGGTGAGTTCCTGTGCCAGGGCGAGTTCTTCGGTCGCGAACTCGATGGCTTGTTCGGGGCGGCCGATCTCGACCAGTGAAACGACGGTGTGGAGCCGGTTCGCCGCTTCGTGCGCCTGCGACCGCAGCGCCTCGGCCAGCCCGCGCACCGTGGTCAGTTCCCCGGTCAGCGCCTGGAGTTCCGTATGGTCTCGCAGGATCACCACGGTGCCCATCGCCTTCCCGCGCGAGCGCACCGGTGACGTGCTGACGACGAGCACCCTGGCCTCGGTGAGATGCAGTTCGTCGGTGCGCTCCTCCCCCGAGGTGAACGCCTCGACGAGATCTTCGGGAATGTCCAATGCGGACAGTTCGCGGCCGACGGCGTCCTCGGCGACACCCAGCAGCGCCCGTGCTCCGTCGTTGCACAGCACCACTCGCCCGTCCCCGCCGACGAGCAACAGCCCCTCGCGCACGGAATGCAGGACGGCTTCGTGATACTCGAACAGGTTGCTCAGTTCCTCCGGCGCGATCCCCCTGGTCTGCCGCCGGAGCCGGGCGCTGACCAGATAGCTGCCGATCCCGCCGACCACCAGCACCGCCGCCGCGACCCCGATCAGGGGCCACAGGCGTTCCCGCAGTTCCGCGTCGATCGCTTCGACCGTGATGCCGACCGACACCAGCGCGACGACCTGCCCGGCGGCGCCGCGCACCGGAACCACGACGCGTTCGGACGGGCCGAGCGAACCGGCGTAGGTCTCGACGACCTTGCCGCCGCGTTGCGCCTCGCCGATGTTGCCGATGAACCGCTGCCCGATCAGCTCCGGATTCGGATGCGTGTAGCGGATGCCGTTCTTGTCCATGATGGTCACGAAATCCACGCCCGTGTCCGCGCGGACACTCTGCGCGAACGGCTGCAGTGTCCGGGTCGGCTCCGATGTGGACAGTGCGGCCAGCACACCGGGGGCGTCCGCCACCGCTTCGGCGACCGCGGTCACCTTGTCCCGCGCCCGGTCCTCGGTGGCCCTGACCGAATCGAGGTACGCGAACGTCACCCCGGCCGCGACGAGCACGAAAAGCACCACGAGCTGCAGAATCAGCAGCTGGCGGGCGAGACTGCCGCGTCTGGTCCGGATCCGCGTCGTCGAGGGCACCCGCTCATACCAGCACACCGGTGCCGGGACCGCGCAGCGCGCCCGGCCGGAATTCCCCGGAAACCACTCGTGCGAACTCAATGAACACAACCGTGACCCAGCTCACCTGCCCGGGTGATAGTGACCGGCAATCCCACGGACACCCCCTGAGCTGGAGGCAAAGGTGCCTACACCGCCCGAAACCGCGCCACGTCGCCGAGACAAGATGCATTACCTGTACGTGGCTGTGATCGTCGCGGTGTTTCTCGGCATCGCCGTCGGGTTCGCCGCGCCGGGCCTGGCCAAGGAGCTCAAGCCGCTCGGCACGGGCTTCGTCAACCTGATCAAGATGATGATCTCCCCCATCATCTTCTGCACCATCGTGCTCGGCATCGGATCGGTGGCGAAGGCCGCGAAGGTCGGCAAGGTCGGGTTGCTGTCGCTCGGCTACTTCCTGATGATGTCGACGTTCGCGCTCGCGATCGGCCTCGTCGTCGGCAACCTCCTGCACCCGGGTGCGGGCCTGCACCTCGACCCCGCCGCCGCCGCGAAGGCGCACAAGCAGGCCGAAGGCGGCGAAGGCACCGTCGACTTCCTGATGAGCATCATCCCCACCAGCTTCGGTTCCGCCTTCACCGAAGGCCAGGTGCTGCAAACACTCCTGGTCGCGCTCCTCGCCGGCTTCGCCGTGCAGAAGCTGGGTACCAAGGGCGAGCCGATCCGCCGCGGCATCGAGCACATCCAGCGGCTCGTGTTCCGGATCCTCGCCATGATCATGTGGGCCGCTCCGGTCGGCGCGTTCGGCGCGATCGCCGCGGTGGTCGGCGAAACCGGCTGGGGTGCGCTGCGCAGCCTCGCCGTCATCATGATCGGCTTCTACCTGACCTGCCTGGTGTTCGTGTTCGGCGTGCTCGGCTCGGTGCTGTGGCTCGGCGCGCGGATCAACATCTTCACGCTGCTGCGTTATCTCGGCCGCGAATTCCTGCTGATCCTGTCGACGTCGTCGTCCGAGTCGGCCCTGCCGCGGCTGATCGCGAAAATGGAGCACCTCGGGGTGTCCAAACCGGTCGTCGGCATCACCGTGCCCACCGGCTATTCGTTCAACCTCGACGGCACGGCCATCTACCTGACGATGGCGACCCTGTTCATCGCCAGCGCGCAGGACCAGCCGCTGGGCGTCGCCGAGCAGATCTCCTTGCTGCTGTTCATGATCATCGCGTCGAAGGGCGCGGCGGGCGTGAGCGGCGCCGGGATCGCCACCCTCGCCGGCGGTCTCCAGTCGCACCGGCCGGAACTGGTCGACGGCGTCGGGTTCATCCTCGGCATCGACCGGTTCATGTCCGAGGCCCGCGCGCTGACCAACTTCGCGGGCAACGCCGTCGCGACCGTCCTGGTCGGAACGTGGACCAAGGAGTTCGACCGCGAGCAGGCCGGCCGGGTGTTCAGCGGCCAGGCCCCGTTCGACGAAGCCACCCTGATCGACGACCATCCCGACACCTCGAAGGATCCTGAAGGCGACAGGGAGAAGACCGTGGCGCACGCGTAGCGCCCGGCGGCGAACCGGAACCGCGGTGCGAGGGTCCCCCGTCCTCGCACCGCGGTTCCTTCTTTTCTGGAAAGCTGAGCGGCATGCCGGACGCCATCGACCGCTACGTCCTCTCGCGGTACTCGAAGCTGCTGCACGGCAACTTCGCCGGGATGATGAGCGGCCCCGAAGGCGGGCCGTTCCTGCGAGACCTCGTCGAGGACGCGCGGACGATCACCGACGACGAACTCGGCGAACTGCTCGCCGCGGACTGGCGGCCACGGATCACCGCGGCCTGGCTGATCGGTGCCGACCGCCGCACCGCGTGGCGCGGGCGCATCCGGGAACTGTTCCTGGAAAGCGACCTGGTCTTCGCCGGGCAGGGCTACTGTTTCGCGCTCGCCCGGTTCGGCACGATCGCCGACGCCGAAATCCTCGTGTCCTATCTGGACCACTACCTCGCACGGCCGGACCTGCGCTACGACCAGGAATGGGCGCTCGCGGCCCTGCACCACATCGACTCCGACCTCACGACCGCGTACACGTCGCGCTATCTGCGGCCGGGCGGGCTCTGGGAGAGCTGGTCCGCCGAGAACAGCACGGACCTGCCGTTCCAGAAGATGTACTTCGCCATGCTGTGCTCGCACGTCCAGCGTGCCGTGCACGCGGTGGACGTCAGACGCTGACCTTCTCGTCGTAGACGACGCGGGACACCGCGATCGAGTCACGGTGACGCTCGGCCCAGCTCAGCAGGCCGCTCAGCGACGCGTACAGCTCCTTCGCCATCGCCGTGGCCTCGTACTCCACCCTCGGCGGCACCGTCGGGTACACGGTGCGCACGAGCAGGCCGTCGCGTTCGAGGTTCCGCAACGTCAAGGTGAGCATCCGCCTGCTGATCCCCTCCACCGAACGCTCCAGTTCGGTGAACCGCACGGGGCCGCGCGTGGCCTCCAGCAGGATGCCGATCGCCCACTTGCCGCTGATCCGGTTGATCACCTCGAGGACGGTGCAGGCCTCGAGTTTTTCCGGGTCCACCACGCTGGCCTGTGCGGTCACATCGCTGTTCCCCTGGGACATGAAAGTGCCTCCTTCCGGCAGGGAACAGAGTCACACAAGATGGGCGCTGTTACAAGTGATGCACCAAGGCATCACCCAGGGAACTCTTCCGAATTGGATTTCTCATGCCACAGCGCGCTCTCGCCCTCGCCGTCCTTTGCGCCGTCTCCCTGATGGTCGTCCTCGACGGCTCGATCGTCGCCGTCGCGCTGCCCGCGATCCAGAACGACCTCGGCTTCACGCCCTCGACGCTGGCCTGGGTGGTCAACGCCTACCTGATCGCGTTCGCCGGGCTGCTCCTGTTGTCCGGCAGACTGGGCGACCTGATCGGCCGGAAACGGGTCTTCCTGGCCGGGCTCGGCTTGTTCACGCTCGCCTCGCTGCTCTGCGGGATCGCACAGGACCAGGCGCAGCTCATCGGATTCCGCTTCCTGCAGGGCGCCGGTGGCGCGCTGGCGTCGGCCGTCGTACTCGGCATGATCACCACGCTCTACCCGGAACCGCGGGCACGGGCGAAGGCCATCGGCGTCTACAGCTTCACCCAGGCCGCCGGAGCGTCGATCGGGCTCATCGCGGGCGGCACGCTCACCCAGCTGCTCGACTGGCACTGGACGTTCTTCGTCAACCTGCCGATCGGCGCGATCGCGCTGGTGCTCGCCGTCCGGCTGCTCGCGGACGATCGGGGCCCGGGCCTGCGCGACGGCACGGACGTCACCGGCGCCGGGCTGGTCACCGGTGGCCTGATGCTGCTGGTCTACACGATCGTCAAGGCCGAGGAGTACACGTGGGCCGACGCCCGCAGCCTCGGCCTCCTCACGGTGTCGCTGCTCCTGCTCGCCGGGTTCGTGCTCCGGCAGGCGAAGGCACGCCGACCGCTGCTGCCGCTGCGGATCTTCCGCCTCCGCGCGGTGACCGGGGCGAACACGGTGATGGTCCTGATGGTGGCCGGGTTGTTCGGCTTCCAGTTCATCACGGCGCTCTACCTGCAGCGGGTGCTCCGGCTCGACGCGTTGAGCACCGGGTTCGCCTTCCTGCCCGCCCCGCTCTCGATCGCGGTGATGTCGCTGGTCTTCGCCGAGCGGCTGAACCACCGCTTCGGGGCTCGGACGGTACTCGTCGGCGGGCTCTCGCTGGTCGCGCTGGCGCTCGGTTTCCTCGCCACCGTCCAGGCGGACGGCGACTACGCGACGGACGTCCTGCCCGCGCTCGTCCTGATGGGCGTCGGGTTCGGCGCGGCGATGCCGGCGCTCATGGGGCAGGCGATGTCCGACGTCGCACCCGCCGACGCCGGGGTCGCCTCGGGACTGATCAACACCACGCAGCAGATCGGCGCGGCGATCGGGACCGCCGTACTCGCGACCACCGCCGCTTCGCGCACCGGATCACTGCTGGCCGAAGGAGCCGCGATGTCCGAAGCACTCGCTAGCGGATATCGGGCCGCGTACGCACTGAGCGCCGGGCTGCTCGCTCTCGCCGTCTTCGCCGCGACAGTGCTCCTTCGCGCCCGGAAGGTTCAGGAAGCGATCGTCGCGTAAGCCCACTCGGAGACCTCGCCGCCGAGGCGCACCTCGGCGGCGCCTCCGGGTTTCCAGACCCCGCTGCCGCCGAACGCGGCCATACCGCCGGTCTTGCCGGAGTACTGGGAAAGCACCACCCACATCCCGTATCCGGCCGCGACGCCGACCTGATCGAGCAAACGGTCTTCCTGGCCCTCACTGAAGAGCGCGCTGAGGACGTAGACCTCGGCGCCCGCCTCGGCGAGCTCCCGCGCGTGGTCCGGGTTCGCGGCGTCGAGACAGATCGCCAGACCGAGGCGCCTGCCGCCGACCTCGACGATCACTTGCCGCGTACCCGGTTCGAAGAGTTCTTCCTCGCTGTTGTGCAGGTTCCGTTTCGCATAGGTGGCGACGGTTTCCCCGCCGGGTCCGAGGACCAGCGAGCCGATGTACCGGCGGCCGTCCTCCACCAGCGGCAGCCCGATGACGGCGTGGACGGCGCTCGCCCGGCAAGCCTCACGAAGCGGTTCGAGGCGCGAGTCGTCCGATGTCAGCCAGAGTCCCGGATCGGCGGCGAGCGCCTCGAATTCCAAACCGGTCAGGGAGAGTTCGGGAAACACGCAGAGATCGGCGTCCGCGATCCGGAGGAGCCTGGCGTGTTCCGCGATGTTCGCGGAGAGATCGGCGGGAACGGTGAACGGCTGCACGGTGGCGACACGCATGGTCGGAGCCTAGCGCCCCAGGTATCCCTGCAATCCGTGTTGCCCCCGCCGCATCATGAGCGCGTGGTTGACCCGGAAGACCGGCCTGGCGACCCGATCGAACTTGCGCAGCAACGGTTTCCGCGCCTCGACCTCCTGCGTGATCTCCAGCCTGGTGCCGCTTCCCACCGCGACCAGTGCGCCGGCCAGTGTCCCTTCCAGGTCACCGCTGAGCAGCACTCGCAACCTGCCCTCGCGCTCGTCCTGGTGATCTCGGTGCATCCGTACGGTCAGCGCGTACGGCAGCCTGGAACGGCAGACGAGTTCGGCGGTGTCCTCGTCGACCTGGCTGACCGAACGTACGTCGCGCCACCACAACGGATATGCGGCCAGGTCGACGACGGCGTCGAAAACCGCCTTGGGCGAGGCGGGCAGCACCCACGTGTCGCGGAAGCGGTACCAACCGCCTCCGCGACCCGTGAGCGAACCCGTCATACCCGCGCCGACACCAGGTTCCGGCCGTCCATCGTCACGACGTCGACCGAGGCCACGTCGTTCGGGGCGACCAGCGCGGAACCGTCGACACCGGTGCCCTCACGCTGTCCCTTCTCCGAAACGAGCCAGCTACCGGCGTTGACCCGCTCTCCGCTCTTGGTCACCACGACGAGCGCGCACTTCTCGCCCTCGCGGACACCTGTCGCCTTGGCGTGCAGCCGCACCCAGCCCGCGGCCGGGACCACCCGGACCGCCAGTTGCGCGCCCGTGTCCCGGTTGGTCGCCGCGAGGTCGCGGGTGCCGGGCACCGGGGCGGTCGCCGTCGGCACCGGCAAGGCCACCGTCGACGGTTCGGGCGACGTCTGCCGTCCGACCAGCACACCCGCGCCGAGCGCCACCACGACCAGCACGGCCGCACCGGCGACGGCGAGGAGCCGCCGCGGTTTGCGCTCCTGGGCGCCTTCTTCTTCGCGAACCTGACGCAGCGTGCGCTGCAGGAGCAGATCTCCCCCGTCGGGCGGCCCTTCGAGGAACGCCTCCGGCGGCACCTCGTCGAGGTGGTGGCGCAGCTCCGACAGCTCGTGCACCTCACGACGGCACGTGGGGCAGTTCGCCAGATGTGTCTCGAACGTGGCCGCTTCCGCCGGAGTCAGCCCGCCGAGGACGTAGGCGGCGAGCTGGCCCTGGTCATGTCCCACCGCACTCATCGCGCTACCTCCTTCCCGGGTCCGGACATCACGGCTCTGAGCGCCCGTAACGCGTAATAGGATCTCGACTTAACGGTACCCGGGGCCACGCCCAGGGATTTCGCCGCTTCGGCCACCGTCCGGCCCCGGTAATAGATCTCCACCAGTACCTCACGATGTTCCGTGGACAGGCCGTCCATGGCCCCGAGCACGGCCATGGAGTCCACGACGCTCTGCGCGTGGTCCCGCTCCACCGCCGGGGTGGGCACGCCTTCCGCCGGCTCCGCCACTTCCGGTGGCCGGGCCGCCCTGGCCCGCGCGCGGTCGGTGATGATGTTCCGGGCGACCGTGAGCAGCCAGCCCCGCACCGATCCCTTCGCGTCGTTTTCCAGGTCTTCGGCATGTTTCCAAGCCCTGACCAAGGTCTCCTGCACGACGTCCTCCGCGGCCGCGCGGTCCCCGGTCAGCCTTGTCGCGTACGCCAACAGGCTTCGCCCGTGTTCGGCGTACAAGTGCCGGACCAAGTCCTCGCCTTTGGCCTTTTTGGGCCGCCAGCCTCCGATCGCCACTCGCGTCCTCCCGACGGTCTTCTGGGTCGGCGAGGACAGTACTGCAACCCGCAGGGGTAAAGTGGATCGTTCGGCGCCCGCCGCGATCGAACTGTGCATCGGCACCGGCCTCTCCTCGGTTCTCCATGGCCGCCTCCTCTTGCCTCCCACACGGATGGCCAGGGGGTGTGGTTCAACCGGGGTCTTGTCGATCATCGGACGCGCTCGTATGCTGACGCCTCCGGATTCCGCCGCCGCCTGATTCCCGGGAGGGTCTCGGCGTGCCAAGGAAGCTCGCGATCGTGCTGCTGGCGGTCGCTTTCGTGTCGGGATGCGGCGAGGAACCCGGTTTCACCGCGAAGCTGACGGATCCGGTGAACGTCGACCTGAGCTGGCCCGACGACGATCCGGACGCCGCGGGCAGGATCGTCGAGTACACCACCGATCCGCACGGCGAGTACACGATCCTGCAGTTCGTGCCGCCTCGGCAGACGACGTACCGGCATCCGGATCTGATCCCGGAAACGCGGTTCTACTACCGGATCCGGCCGTTCTACGGCGCCGTTTCGGACGCCGTGACGGTTTCCGGCCCCTCGACTCCCGCCGCTTCCGGCCCTGTCGTGCCACTGCGGGCGGGCGATCGATCGGCCGCCCCGGCCTCGTTCCGGGCCGAGCCCGCGCCGGAGGAGATGGTGCGGTTCAGCTGGGCTGATCGCTCCAGCGACGAGGACGGCTTCCTGGTGGAGATCAAGAAACCCGGCGCGGCCGGGTTCGTGCCGATCGAGGTCTCCGATCCGGGGACGACGTCGGCCGGGCTCGCTTCGATGCCGGGCGAAGAGGGCGCCTCCTACCGGCTGCGCGCCTTCTACTACGGGCCCGCTTCGCCCGTACTGGACCTCGTGAGCGGTAAAGGGTAGCTCCCCCTCCGGATGCTATGAAAGGTCCTTTCCTTGCAAAATTTGCAAGGAAAGGACCTTTCATAGCGTGGGGTGACTCAAGCGAGAACAGTCTTCAAGAACTGACCGGTGTAGCTCTCCTCCACCGAAGCGACGTGCTCCGGCGTGCCCTCCGCGATCACGGTGCCGCCGCCCGAACCGCCCTCGGGGCCCATGTCGATGATCCAGTCCGAGGTCTTGATGACGTCGAGGTTGTGCTCGATGACGATCACCGTGTTGCCCTTGTCCACCAGCCCGTTGATCACGCCGATCAGCTTGCTGATGTCCTCGAAGTGCAGCCCGGTGGTCGGCTCGTCGAGGATGTAGACCGTCTTGCCGGTGGAGCGCTTCTGCAGCTCGCTGGCGAGCTTGACGCGCTGTGCCTCACCGCCCGACAGGGTCGGCGCCGGCTGCCCGAGCCGGACATAGCCGAGGCCGACGTCGACGAGGGTGGCCAGGTGCCGGTGGATCGCCTTGATCGGCTCGAAGAACTCGGCGGCCTCCTCGATCGGCATGTTCAGCACGTCGGAGACGGTCTTGCCCTTGTAGTGCACCTCAAGGGTCTCGCGGTTGTACCGGTCGCCCTTGCAGACCTCGCACGGGACGTAGACGTCCGGCAGGAAGTTCATCTCGATCTTGATCGTGCCGTCACCGGCGCAGGCCTCGCACCGGCCGCCCTTGACGTTGAACGAGAACCGGCCCTGCTGGTAGCCGCGCACCTTCGCCTCGGTGGTCGCGGCGAACAGCTTGCGCACGTGGTCCCAGACGCCGGTGTACGTCGCCGGGTTGGACCGCGGGGTGCGGCCGATCGGCGACTGGTCGACGCGGACCAGCTTGTCGACGCCCGCCAGCCCGTTCACGCGGGTGTGACGGCCGGGGACCTGGCGCGCTCCGTTGAGCTTGTTCGCCAGCACGGTCGCGAGGATGTCGTTGACCAGCGTGGACTTCCCGGAACCCGAGACACCGGTGACCGACACGAGGCAGCCGAGCGGGAACGACACGTCGAGCCCGCGCAGGTTGTGCTCGCGCGCGCCGACGACGGTCAGCTGACGCTTCTTGTCGATCGGGCGCCGGATCGCCGGTACCTCGATCTTGGTGCGGCCCGACAGGTACGCGCCGGTGATCGAGTCCTTGTTCCGCAGGATCTTCTTGTACGGTCCACTGTGGACGATGTGGCCACCGTGCTCACCGGCGCCGGGGCCGATGTCGACCACCCAGTCGCTGGAGCGGATGGTGTCCTCGTCGTGCTCGACGACGATCAGCGTGTTGCCGAGATCCCGCAGGCGGACCAGCGTCTCGATCAACCGGTGGTTGTCCCGCTGGTGCAGCCCGATCGACGGCTCGTCCAGCACGTACAGCACGCCGACCAGACCGGAACCGATCTGCGTGGCGAGCCGGATGCGCTGTGCCTCGCCGCCGGACAGCGTCCCGGAGGCGCGGTCGAGCGAGAGGTAGTTGAGGCCGACGTCGAGGAGGAAGCGCAGCCGCGCCTGGATCTCCTTGAGCACCGCGCCGGCGATCACCTGCTCGCGCTTGCCGAGCTCCAGCTCGTCGAGGAACTGCGACGCCTCGGCGATCGAGAGGGCGCAGACCTCGGCGATCGACCGGTCGCCCTGGGTCTTGTGCTCCAGGGTGACGGCGAGGATCTCAGGCTTGAGCCGCGTGCCCTGACAGGCCGGGCACGGCACCTCGCGCATGTAGCCCTCGTACCGCTCGCGCATGTACTCGGACTCCGTCTGCTCCTGGCGACGCTCGAGGAACGGGATGACACCCTCGAAGCTCGCGTAGTACGAACGCTGACGGCCGTAGCGGTTCTTGTAGCGGACGTGGACCTGCTCGTCGACGCCGTGCAGGACGGCCTTCTGCACCTTCGCCGGAAGCTTGCGCCACGGCGTGTCCATCCGGAAGCCGATGGTCTCCGACAGCGATTCGAGCAGACGGATGAAGTAGTCCGCGCTCTGGCCGCCTGCCCACGGCGCGATGGCGCCCTCGCCGAGGGACATCTCGTCGTCCGGGACCACGAGCTCCGGGTCGACCTCCTTGCGGACGCCGATACCGGTGCAGTCGGGGCAGGCGCCGTACGGGGCGTTGAACGAGAACGACCGCGGCTCGAGGTCTTCGATCGCCAGCGGGTGCCCGTTGGGACAGGCCAGGTTCTCGGAGAAACCGCGCACGCGATGCGGATCGTTCTCCGGCAGGTCGACGAACTCCAGCTCGATCAGGCCGTCGGCCAGCCGGAGCGCCGTCTCGACCGAGTCGGTGAGGCGCTGCCGCGAGCTCGTCTTCACCGAAAGCCTGTCGATGATGACGGCGATCTGGTGCTTTTCCTGCTTCTTCAGCTTCGGCGGGTCGGTGAGCGGGTGGATCGTCCCGTCGACCACGACGCGCGCGTAGCCCTGCTGCTGCAGATTCTCGAAGAGGTCGAGGTACTCACCCTTGCGCCCGCGCACGACCGGCGCGAGCACCTGGAAGCGGGTGCCCTCCTCCATCGCGAGCACCTGGTCGACGATCTGCTGCGGGGTCTGCTTGCTGATCGCCTCGCCGCACTGCGGGCAGTGCGCCTTGCCGGCGCGGGCGTAGAGCAGGCGCAGGTAGTCGTAGACCTCGGTGATGGTGCCGACGGTCGAACGCGGGTTGCGCGAGGTGGACTTCTGGTCGATCGACACCGCGGGCGACAGGCCCTCGATGAAGTCGACGTCCGGCTTGTCCATCTGGCCGAGGAACTGGCGCGCGTACGCCGAGAGCGACTCGACGTAGCGACGCTGCCCTTCGGCGAAGATGGTGTCGAAGGCGAGACTCGACTTCCCGGACCCGGACAGACCGGTGAAAACGATCAGGCTGTCGCGGGGCAGGTCGAGATCCACACCGCGGAGGTTGTGCTCGCGGGCGCCGCGAACAACGAGGCGATCAGCCACGCCAGGGTCCCTTCAGGTTCATTCTCAGCTGCGGTCGCCGGCCCGGTCGATAGCTGCACGGGCGGCCGCTTCCATGCTACGAGGCACCACCGACAGAAACTGGTTCCGAGTCCTTGACCTGCGGTTTTCCAGGCTTATCGCGTCGATCCCGGCGAGCGGTGAGCCACCGGTGGACCGGCCGTTCCACGCCAGCGGTGATCGCCCAGCCCCCGAGGACGGCGGCGGCCAGCACGATGGGGAGCCGCAGCCAGCCGGGGACGCCGACGTTCAGCAGGGCACGGGCCAGGATGTAACCGAGTTCCTGGTGCACCAGATAAAGACCATACGAGATGCCCGCGAGCCAGGTGACAGCCGGGGCGATCCTGGAGAGACCGGGGAACCGCCAGTCCGGCCCGCGCGCGGCCAGGCACACCAGCAGCACCATGATCGCGAACCCGATGGTCGACGGCCAGCGCTCCGGATCGTTCGGCAGGGCCTGATGGAACGGGAAGACCTGCAGGTCCTGCGCGGCGCAGGCGGCGAGCACGAACAGCGCGAGATGCCAGTGCGCCAGCCGCCGTTTCGCCCACAGCCAGATCGCGATGCCGATGGCGAAGACGTGCACGCGGTGCAGGCCGAGGCCGTAATAGAAGGTCTCCACGAGCTTCGGTGCGGAAACCGGGTCGAACACGACGAACCGGAGGAACAACGGGACCAGGATCAGCGCCCAGAGCAGCGCGACCGTGAGCCGGTGGGTGCGCCACCGGCGTGGCCACAGCAGGGCCGCGGCGGTGAACGCGACGAGCTGGACCGGCAGCGTCCAGTAGGCGCCGTCGAGATAGTAGAAGAGTTCGTACCGCCAGCCCCATTCCTGGACCATGCCCAGGTTGGCGAGCAGATCGGCGCCGGTGGGGACGTACCAGGGCGACGGATCGGACGGCAGGCCCTGCGGAACGCCGAACAGGAATCCCGAGAGGCCGGGCGGGAACGGCAGGCCGCTGAACCGGATCGTCGCGTACCGGGCGACGACGTAGGTGACGGTCACCGCCACCAGGTACGCGGGCACCAGCCGCGCGACCCGGTTCCACAGCCACCGCCCCGGCCGCCCCTTGCGCAGGCTCGCGCAGACGAAGAAGGCGGAGATCACCAAAAGGATGGCCGCACCGAACTGGGCGGTTACCCGGAAGGGGTACCCCACCAGTTCCGGATGCAGAAGCGCCCCTTGATGGGTGACGTGCCCGAGCATGACCGCGAAGACGGCGACAACGCGAAGGACATCCCAGCTGATCTTGCGCGGGGCGCGCGGCGAGGCGTCGGGCACGAGCGTCCTGTGGTTCGGCTGGCGGGGCGACGCGAGCCTACGTCGTGCACCTGTGCGCCGCCTGTGCGGGTGGAACCGATTGCAGGCGGACGACTACCGTGTGCGGCGTGAACATCGTCGAGACCTATACCGGGCATGTCGACCCCGGCGGCGACGCCGCCCGCCGCACCCTGGACGCGCTCACCATCACGAAGCTGTCGGTCGGCCCGATGGACAACAACGCGTATCTGCTCGTCTGCCGCGCCGAGAACGAGGCGCTGCTGATCGACGCCGCGAACGACCCGGAACGGATCTCCGACCTCATCGGCCACGGCCCCGACAGGCCCGCGCTGAGGACCGTCGTGACGACCCACCAGCACCAGGACCACTGGCAGGCCCTCGGCGCCGTCGCCGGCGCGAACGGCTCGAACACCGCGGCCCACCCGCTGGACGCCGAACCGCTGCCGATCCCGCCGGACTTCCTCGTCGAGCACGGCGACACGCTCAAGGTCGGGCAGATCACCCTCGAGGTGATCCATCTGCGCGGCCACACCCCCGGCTCCATCGCACTGCTGTACCGCGACCCGAACGGGCATCCGCACCTGTTCACCGGCGACTCGCTGTTCCCTGGCGGTGTCGGGAAGACCGGTTCGCCTGCGGACTTCACGTCGCTGCTGGACGACGTCGAGTCGCGGATCTTCGGGGAGCTGCCGGACGAGACGTGGTTCTATCCCGGCCACGGTGACGACTCGACGCTGGGCGCCGAGCGTCCGAAGCTGGCGGAGTGGCGCGGACGCGGCTGGTGAACCTACCGTTCCTCAAGAGACCTTATGACCAGCCTACCGTGCGAACGGCCAACATAGACGCTTTCGCAGGCCACAAGAGAGACCTACCCACTCTAACCACTTCAAAGGTCGAAATTACAAAACTTTCAACTTCCTTTGCAACTTCCACAAGAAATACATATCAGATAACTCTACCTCACCCTTTTCCTCTAAATACTTGCCTAGATTTACGCCCGGCGCCATCATCCCCAACGCAATTCCCGCTGGAAGCAAAAGTGGGATACCCGCAATAATTCCCACAGTCACTGCTGCAGAACCAACCGTTAAGTTCGCCGCAGACTTCCGAGACAGGATTTTTCGTGCAACATTTAGCCGCTGATCAATGTCATGCAGAGCCGGCACAAGGAAGTCATTTAACACAGTTACCGCGACAGCATTAACATCCCGCTTCCCTCTTTGCTTAACAGTTTCATTTATTGCCGCACGCAATGCGGAACGAAAGCGCTCAAATGCATCTGCTTCATCTTCTCGAATTTTCAACAGATCTGCCGCAGATACCCCGCACAAGATTGGCATGCCAATCTCTATTGCCACCTCCCCTGGAAGACCCTCCGAGGCAGCCTCATCCTCACGGTTATCCAAAGCAAGGATAAAGTCAATCATAGGCGAAAAAACGGCCAATGGCGCCTCGAAATCCGAGGCAACCGCAACATCTACGGCCGTAAACTCTGCGAAGAGATTGAATATCTCTTCGCAGATCAGTTTTTTCAGTTCGTGCTCACTGCGACCAGCAGGAGACCCTTCAAGATGGCCCGACCTAATGCCCACAAGTGGATGCTCGTAAACATAGTGATAATGTCCGCCATATGCGTAGTGATCCTCAATGTCGTGCAAGGATCCTTCCATTAGCGTTTTAACAATACTCTCACGATCGTCGAGAATTCGCTTTAACCCGGCCGCTTCAAGTTTACTTGAGTCATTTCCATGTCGAATACAAGGATCAAGCTTCTGCCTAAACACAACACTGTCGAGTGCGCCAATCTTGCGCAAGTGAAGCAGCAGGAAGCAATGAGCCCTAGCCCTCTCACGCGCAAGCACATGATCTCCATTTGAAATCATCTTTGAATACCTACGTGCCGACAATCCCTCAACGATAATTTCGTCGAAATAGTGCCAAGTTGCCCCAAATACTTGATCAACTTCGTTGATAAGTTCACGGTCATCCGCCCCCGTCAACTCTCCAGAGAGATCAATCCCACGTCCGGCAACAACAGGATTATTCGTACGCGACTCGTCACCAGCATGCATACTCGCCCGCATAGCCAAGTCGTTTAGTTCTTTAAATTTCCCGTAGTCAGAGATTGCTTTCTCAATATCTCTTTCTTGCCTGATCCCACTGGTTTCCATCCATTCAAGAAGCCAGAACATTCCTGCCGTCACTCCAATACGTTATGATCCCTAAAACATTGGACTATTCTCTAAAATGATTTCACTCACTGATGGATTTGCCCGGGCAGGCTCACGTTCCTTTCCGTCCTTCGGAAGCCAGCAGTCTCACCAGCAACCCATCCCGTGCCCAAGTTCGAAAGCCGACAGAGAAGCACCGAGAGATGCTCACAGGTGGTCACCCTCCTCTTTCTTGCATGGCAAACGAAGCGATGAGCAACAGTTCACCAGGCATCGTATTCCTCCATACTAGTACCGCAAGCGTGACATCCTGAACGATTCATATGCTGATGCGGCATGTCGCGTCAACGATCGAGAACGCCGACCTCATATCGGCTAGTCGCTTCAGCGTTTGCCAGGGGCCGACGGGGAACCGTAGACGCCAGCGCATTCCCCGGCGGACGCATCTGCATAACGACGAAACCCCATGTCCGGCTCGCAGCCGGTTCGAAATCTGCATCGCCACCGTGTTCCGCAACATCCGCGAGACCACCACCTTTCTCGCCACGACGACAAAAGGCTCCCTGCTTCGTCTCGTTTCCGGTGGGCGCAAGTTTGAAATTCCTCATCCGATACTGCTCTTGTGTCTCATTGTCGTCACCATGCTGTGCGTCCGCCTGCGGCGAACGCTTGCACGAGCGGCCCGCACGGTCGTCCACCGCCTTAGCTTGCTGGACAGCCACATCCCTGCCGCCGCTCGGCTAGGGCGTGTCCTGTAAGTCATTGGAGCCAGAGCACGATCGCGGCGATGGTGAGTTCGGCCTGGTAGTAGGCGGCGCGTTTGGCGTAGCGGGTGGCCAGGTCGCGGAACTGTTTGAGCCGGTTGAAGCACCGTTCGACCACGTTGCGCTGTTTATAGACCTCGGCATCGAATGTTGGTGGTCGCCCGCCGCGGGAGCCTTTGGTGACGCGGCGGGCGATCTGGTCATCCCGTTCCGGGCTGACAAACCTGATCCGCCGGTCCCGCATCGCCTGACGGGTTGAAGGATGCGAATACGCCTTGTCAGCGATCACCGCCTCCGGTCGGCGGCGTGGCCGGCCTGGACCGATCCGGGCGACGGTGATGCCGTTCAGCAGCGGAACCAGCTGCGGGTTGTCTCCGGCTTGGCCGGGGGTGAGCAGGAACCGCATCGGCAGGCCCCGTCCGTCGACGGCGAGATGGATCTTGGTGCTCAGCCCGCCGCGGGACCGCCCGACTCCTTCCCCGTCGAGGGCGAGGGCTTCGATTCCGTCGCTGCATCCCCTTTTTTTCGGGCGCCGGCGGAATGCTGATGCGCCCGGACCACGCTCGAGTCGACGGAAACGATCCATTCGAGGTCGCCGACGGCGTCGTCTTTGACGATCACCCGGTCGAGGATCCGGTTCCAGGTGCCGTCCTTGGTCCACAACCGCAGCCGTTCATGCGCTGTCTTCCAGGGCCCGTAACGATCAGGCAGGTCACGCCAGGGCGCACCAGTGCGCAGCTTCCACAGGATCGCGTTGATGACTTGACGGTGATCCCGCCACCGCCGCCCACCACCTTGCCCAGGCGGCAGCAGTGGCTCGATCACCGCCCATGCCTTGTCCGTCAACTCACCACGACCAACCACGACCGCAATCCAACCGAACCGCAGCTAGATCACTTACAGGACACGCCCTAGCCCCTCCCAGCCTGCCCATACGCCGCAACGAGTGCAGTCATGCGGAACGCCCCGATATCGCTACATCCTGACCGCTGTTGCAATACGCTTCTTCCCGCTGACGTCAGGAAGACGGGCGCGCCTTCAGATTGCACATCGCCGCTGGTCTATGAGATAAGCGATCTTCGGCGATCACCCGAACGCGAACGCGGCTGGTGACCTGAAAGCACATACGGAATGGGGCGGCCTCGACCAAGAGGCAGCCCCATTTTCGTATGTCAGCCACGGCGGCCGAGGGTCGGCAAGCCGCCGGATCGCGTGGACACCGAAGTAGAACCGTGGATGTCTTGATCACCGCGATGGAGCACTTCGTTCTCGAGGTCCACCAGTCGACGACGCTGTTCCGCCGTGAGCGCGGAACGTTCGGCAGCGTCGAGATCGCTCCAAGCGGCCCTGCCTTGCCGGAACAAGTCACTTAGTTCCCGAAACGAGCGAAGAGGCGCCGCGGACGACACCTTGCGTCGTGGACTCGCGAGCTTGGCCGATTTCCGACGAGAGCGACGTTCTGTCGCGCAGGCACAGCCGAGGCCGACCAACAGACCACATCGCGCACATTCCATCCGCTCACCCCTCGTCCACAACGCCCGAACTCGTGAGTCAGTCGAGCCGCCCCGTCTCGTTGTTACAGGCTTCGGCTCGGCGCAGGGTCGTGGATCCAGCAAACCTCCCCGGTCGCCGGTATCTCACCCAAGGTTTTGATCTCGCAGGACAGTCGCCCGAGAATCTCGCTCCTCGATCCCGACCAGGCCACAAAGCAGGGTCCCTCGCCGACCAGATCGCCCGGAACCGCGCCCCGGTCGATCAGCATGCCGACCACGGAGAGCAGCGCGGCGGTCATCTCGGTGAAGGTCGCGCCCCGGCCTGCCTTCATCTCTGCCACGACGACCACGACCGAGAGGCCGACCCAGCCTTCCCGTGCGTACTTGAGCAGAGGCTCCAGTTCGTCTTCAACAGACATGTCCAACTCCCTGAACCTTAGGCACTCCAGGGAAAAGCCACCGCCACCCTAGTGGGAGTGGATCTCCACGCCGAGCACACCCCGTTACCAGCCGTAACCCACAGTGCCGATATGTTGCCCCGCGTACTCAAGCACCAAAGGAGGTTTCGATGACGATCCACGGCGACGACGGCAAGGGCAGCGGCGGCGGCAATACCGGCAATTAGCCACCAGCAGCCGGAGCGGGCGGGCCACATCGATCTCGCATGCGGCCCGCTTCGATCAGGACTGGGGCCAGCGAAAAGCGATGCCATACTCCTCCCGCGGGTGACAAGGTCCCAGAAACGTGTGCTCGACGACGCCTCGCCGGATCTCGAGAAGATGCCGATCACCGACGGGCGGCCGGACCAGGCGCTCATAGTCGGTCTGTTCCGCATACCACCAGCAGGCCTCCGGAACACAGTCGTCGAACGTGATGCTGATGCTCAGACCTCCGGTCACTTTGCCTTCACCGTCGACGACACCCGGCGCGATCCCATGATGGTCGACGTCGACATTGATCCAGTACCGCTCTTCATCCGGATCGTCTTCGCACGCGAGAGAGATGAATTCGTGCCGCTCCCCCTTGCGCAGCGGTCTCGGAAAACGAAGGTCCACGATCATCGGATCTCCTGGCTGGACACCCGGCGAAGTCTCGACATGGCAACCGAAGATCGCTTTGACGGGAATGGACGCCAGATCGCCGGTCCACCCCGTCAGAGCCCGCGCCATATAGCCGCCCACTCCATCCTCGCGAGCGACGACGTTTCTCACCGTCAGCCGACGGTGGGCCGTCCTGCGTCGCATTTCCACAGCCACCAGCAAGCGCTCCAGGAACACAGGCTGCGCCCCGCCCGAGGGTGTCCGGCCATTTGACGCTCGAGGCTCCGGAGAGGCGACCCGAGCGATCTCCACATAAGGCCGCCATGCTTCTCCATCGGCCGCGAGCATCGCGAGATTCTCTGCCAGACAAGGGGCGAGTTTGTCACTCACCGCCCGCCGCCAGGCCTTGTGCATCGGCGTCGTCGTGGTCGGCGGCGGATCCCCGAAGATACCTCGCAGGTTCCTCAATTGGCCGAAACGGTCATCCAGGGTCGATTTCCACTCTCGCTCCCCTAACCGGAACGCGGCGTTCAAAGTGTTGCGACGCCGGGACTCGGCCGTCGATCCGATCTTCCCTATCTCGTCGAGGATCAATCCCCAGACCGCGAGAGCCCGCACTTCCGGGATCGCCGCGGTCATCGACGCCGTCGGCCGGATCAGGCAACCGAGCACTGCGGCCGATTCACTCGCCGGGTCTTCGATCGCGTAACGCAGGAACCTGAGCGGCCGTCCGTCCTTGCGGACCGCGAGCCAGCGCAGCGCGGCCTCGACCCCGGCGACCGGACGCACGCCGGCAAGACACTCCCCCGCCAACTGGATTGTCACTACGCCCTCCATGAATCACGGCGATGATCGACAATTCGCGACGCGGCAGGACAATGGCCGACGATCAAAGAGCCCACCCTCGACGACAAGAAACTCCTCCTGACCGTGAAAGATCAGAACCGGCGAAGGCTTCCGCCGGTCGTCGCGCCCTACGGTGTACTAGTACACCACATGCGGAGGGTTCGACAAATGGCCAAGAAAGCTTCTGACAACGAACACGAAGGAATCGTGAAGCTGATCAAGGCTTCAATCGCCGGCGTGGGAGGTCTCTATCTGGTCACGGGATCCTTCGTCGTGACCACTCTCGGCACGGCAACCGCAGTGACCGTGCTCTACCTCAGCGGTTTCCGTCGCTAGCCCGTAACGTTCGACCGCCCCGGCCCGAACCACTTCGCGATGCCGTACTACGGATACGACCCCGGCACCGCGGTCGCCATCGGCGGCCATCTGCTCGCGTCCGGGATTCCCCGGCAGGGTGGATACGGCGAGGTGCCCGAGCCGGATTGGCGTCCCCCGCCGGTCCGCGTGGTCCGTCCGGGTGACAGGGCCGCGCGCCCGATCCGCCGGGCGGTCTGGTCGTTCTGGAGCACCCCGTACCGGCGGCGGCACGGAAGACACTGGCCCAGCGATTTCTTCCACGCGCTGTCCTGGATCCTTTCGTTCCGCCTGGCGTCCCGCCTCTTCCCCGCGACGGCGTTGGTGACCGACGACTGGGGACACGACCTGCTCGTCGCCCGGCTCCGGCTGCCCTTCGACGACGTTTCCCTGTCGCTGAACGGACTCGCCGGGCAGAACCCGTCCTGGTGGGCGCTCGGGAAGTTGCACGCGTACCGAGAGCAGCGCGAACCGTTCCTGCACATCGACAACGACGTGTTCCTCTGGCCTGGCTTCCCCGCGGACGGGCTGGACGGGGAGGTCGTCGCGCAGAATCCCGAGCACGCACCGGCTTCCGATGCCGGTTACTACCGGCCGTCGGCCGTCGCCACGGCGATCCGGAGCACCGGCGGTTTCCTGCCGAAGGAATTTCGCGACTACACCGGAGAAGCCGCGTTGTGCACCGGAGTCGTCGGTGGGACAGCGGTTCCTCTTCTCCGCCACTACGCCGATCTCGCCATCCGCATGGTGGAGTCGGCGGAGAATCGAACGGCCTGGCAACGCCTCGCACCGCTGGAGGACTACAACCTCGTTGTCGAGCAGTATCTTCTCGGCGCGCTGTGCTGGGGCGGAGACACCACCGACGTGCAGTGCGTCTTCGGCTCCCAGGACGACGGCTATCGGGAAGATGATCGGAGATTCACGCATCTCATCGCCTCCGCGAAAAGCGATCTCCGTTACCTGAATTTGCTCGCGGAGCGAGTAAGAAACCATTTGCCCGCCGACTTCGAGATCGCTCGACGACTATACGGCGATCAGTAACGATAAGGCGAAGAATACCAACCGCCTCGGCGATACGGGCGTCTTTACGGAACCAACTCTCCGGCAGGAGGTCATCGCCATGGCCATCAACCTCCGGCGCGCGCTCGGAGCGCTCGCCGTCACCTCCCTCATGCTGACCGGCGCCATCGCCGCGGCCGCGCCCGCTTCCGTCGCGGCACAGGCGATCCCCACGATGACCGGGATCCGCACCGGCCAGCACACCGGGTTCGACCGGGTCGTGCTCGACCTGACCGCCGGCCCGGCACCCGCCGTCCGCTACGACCTCGTCGACGAGCTGATCGCCGACGGCTCGGGCGAGATCGTCTGGCTGACCGGGGAATTCTTCATCGCGGTCACCGCGACCCCCGCCGCCGCGCACGACGACGCCGGGAATCCCACCTATCCCGGACCGCAGAAGTTCCGGACCCGGAATCTGCGCAACATCATGGCGGTCGCGGTCACCGGCGACTACGAAGGCACCTTGTCCATCGGTCTCGGCGTCCGGTCGAGGACACCGGTCACCGTGTTCACCCTGACCTCTCCGAACCGCGTCGTCATCGACGTCCGCCATTGACCACGAGCGGGAATCCGTGAAGGCTTTTCGCCCGCCGTCGCATTCTTGGTGAGCAAAATCCTTTTCGGATTCCCGCGGTGAAAATCCCGATCTGCCCCAACGGGCGATTTTCGGAAAATCAGGTATCTGCCGCCGGGGATCGCGTTCCTTCCTTCCGTCAGCATCACCGCCGCTGCGAAGGAGAACCTCATGCCGATCCCACGCAATCCCGACACCCCGTCCTTGGGCCCGGGTGGCGACAACCTCGAAGCGGGCCCCGGCAGTTCGGGCCTGGGAAGCTTCTCGAACAGCGAAATCGGCGAACTGGTCACCCAGGCCGCCGAAACCATGGCCGCGTCCGGCGAGGACGCCGAACGCAATTACCAGCGAAGCCTCGACCGGCTTCGCGAGCGGGCGGACGACGTCGTCCCGGCACTCGGCGCGCAGTACGACGCCCTGTCCGAGGAGCAGTACCTCGAGCGCTGGGGCCTGGTCCAGCTGCTCACCGACCTCCGGCACGCCGCCGCCGTCCCGGCCCTCGAAAACGTGCTGCGCCAGCCGATCCCGCCGGAGCGTTCCGACGACCCCGCACACGGGATCAGCACGGTCGGCGAAGAGGTGATCATCCGCACCACCGCCGTGGAAGCGTTGGCGCGCTTGGCATCCGCCGGGGACAGCGCGGCCAAGGAACTGCTGCTGCGGCAGGTCCGGCACGAGGTGTTCACGGTGCGGCGCGCCGCGGTCCAGGCCATCGCCGAGACCGGGGACACCGACCTCACCGCCCGGGTGCGCGAGGAGCTCAGCGGCACCGAGGACGAGCGACTGCTGAACATCCGGCGGGTCGACGTCCGCGGTGTCCCGCAGGCCGTCGGCGGCCGGTACGTGAAGGACTCGCGGACCGACGACGTGCCGCCGCCCGAGCCTCCGCGCTCCTGAATCAGAACGAATTCCTTCTACAGACAGGTGATCTCCGATGGCCACTTGCAGCTACACCGTGCCGGACAAGAACGTGACCGGGGACAATTTCTACGGCGCCTCGATCTGCAATCAGACCTACATCGACTATTTCTGGAACACCTACGGTTTCGCGGGCAACAAGGAGTACTGGGACGACGGCTTCGGCTGGGAAGACGCGTGCAACACCGACAAGCCGCTGGCCCGGACGTTCAACGCGTGCTACCTCCTGACCTATTCGGCCCAGGACTACCAGAACGACGCCTATTCCGGGCCGATGCTGAACTGGGCGCGCCGCTACGTCCGCGACAACTGCGACGACCTCCGCTCGCTTTGCGGCGACGGCAGTGCCATCGCACGTTCGTTCAAAGGGGCGTTCGTCGACGACCGGATCGAGTTGTACCTCGGCTTCTGGTACTCCAAGGACGTTCCCGGCCGCGCCGAGACGCTGATCCACGAATCGCGCCATCAGGGCGGGAAGCCGCACAACGCGAACTTCCCGGCGGGTTCGGTGTTCGGCGCCGGCAAGAGCGGCGCCGACTCCACCTGGGGCTACGAGGGCGCCTGGATGTACGGCGCGCTCTACCTGTGGTGGTTCTACGCCCAGGGCGCCCGCACGACGTCGGCGTTGCGTGAACGGGCCCGCCAGCGCGGGAACCTCGTGATCGACAACGCCTTCGCGACCCATCCGGGCTTCAACATCTGATTCACGACCGGCAAGGCCCTCTCGTACTGCAGACGAGAGGGTCTTGTTTCCGATATACCTCGGATGACTTCACTCGTGTCCCCCTCACCGGGGCTTGACCACCGGGATTTCTGCCGCAATCATCGGATCTCTCGGTAAACCTGCCTGGGATGAGAGCGGATTGTCATGAGAGTTCGAGCGCATCGCACCGCCTGGCTCGCCGTTGTTCTCGCCCTGCTGGCGGGCCTGCTCACCACGACGTCGGCGAGCGCGGAAGTGCACCATCCCCGCCAGAAGTGGCTGCGTGAGGCCACCGCGGGGCTCTTCCTCCACTGGGGCATGTTCACCGCGCCACGCCAGACCGACTGTGCCGCTTGGGAACGCGCCGTCACCGACGGCGGCTGGAGCGCGGACTACTGGGTGGACGAGGCCCGCAAACTCGGCGCCTCCTACATCGTGCTGGCCACCTTCCACAGCAGGCTGGGCTACGCGCGGCCTTGGCCGTCGGCGATCCCGGGCAGCTGCTCCACACGTCGCGATCTCCTCGGCGAACTCGTCAAGGCAGGCAACGCGAAGGGTGTCCGGACGATCCTCTACATGACCGACGATCCCCAGTGGCACAAGGAGACCGGCGTCGAGTCACTGGATTCCGCCGCGTACTCGGCCTACAAAGGCAAGCAGGTCGACCTCACCACCCGCCCGGGCTTCGGCGAGTACAGCTACGACCTCTTCCACGAGGTCATGGATCGCTACGCCGATCTCGCCGGGTTCTGGATCGACAACGACAACGAGTACTGGGAGAAGAACAAGCTCTACGAACAGATCCGCGAGAAGCGCCCGTCCTGGTTGCTGAGCAACAACAACGAGGACACCCCGATCATGGACACGGTCAGCAACGAACAGAAGACGGGCATCACACCGTCGTACGACTACCCGCAGGCCGCCTTCACCCCGATGCCGAGGCTCACCGAAGCCGACTACAAACTGCCGACCAACGGTGGCTGGTGGTACGACGGCACCGATCAGGCCGTCGACTTCCGGCTGTCCACCGGGCGCTACATCACCAACGCGGGTTCGTCGATGAAGTCGCTGATGGCCGAAACCCCGATGGTGAACGGGAAGTTCCCGCCGCAGCAAGAGGCGTACAACAACTTCATGGCGAGCTGGGTGCCGCCGATCAAGTCCTCCCTGCAGGGCAAGGAGGGCGGCGGGTACATGTACGGCGGGATGCAACCCGGGTTCTGGAACGACGGCGCACACGGCGTCATCACCGTCGAGCCCGGTGCCGGAACCCAGTACCTCCACGTCGTCACCCGGCCGCGCACCGACCTTCTCCGCTTGCGCGACAACGGCTACAAGGTGACCAGGGTGTCCGACGTGCGCACGGGGAAGCAGCTGCGGTTCAGTCAATCCGGCGGCTATCTGACCATTGTGGACATCAAGGATTGGGACACCTACGACACGGTGTTCAAGGTGGAAACGGCCGGGCAGCGGTACTTCCACGACTCCCGCACGATCACGGCGACCGCTTCCTCCTCACGCGACGGACATCCGGCGTCGAACCTAGTCGACGGGAACTTCGAAAACTATTGGGACGCCGACGGCAAGCAACCGGTCTCGGTGACCTTGGACCTCGGCAGGCGGCGGACCGCGGCCTACCTCGCGGTGAATCAGCGCGAGATGTCGCCGACGCACGCACGCGAATCGTTCGGCAGGCCGGAGGACTCGTCCCGGATCCAGGACTATCGCCTCTACGTCAGCGACGACGGGCGGAACTGGGGCGAGCCGGTCCGCACCGGCGCGATGCCGAGCGCCCGCGGCGTGCAGTTCATCGACTTCGGCGAACGGCGGACCCGGTTCATCAAACTCGAGGTGCTGAACACCTGGTCGGGACCGCAGGCGAAACCCTTCTACCGGCAGTTGGCCATCGACGAGATCAAGGTGGCGTATGGCTACCCGAATTCGGTACTGGGTGCACAGGTTCCCCTGGAGGCGGAGTCCTTCCGCAACGATCACGACGGCCGCGCCCGCCTCGGCCACTGCTCGTCCTGCTCCGGATCGTTCCAGGTCACCGGCCTCGGCGGCGGTGCACGCAACTCGGTCACCTATCCGGACGTGATGGCCGCCGAAGCCGGAAGCCATCGGCTTCAATTCGACACCACGGGCGGGCCCGCGACGTCGGTGGCGGTGAGCGTCAACGGCGGTGCCCCCGTCGAGACCGCGATCGACGCCGGAACGCCGGGAATCGTCGCGTCGACGGCGATCCCCATCGCGCTGAACGCCGGCGCCAACACCGTCAAGGTGTTCAGCAACGCACCCTCCGGGCCGGGCCTCGACCGGATCGCGATCGCTCCCCTGCCGCCGCCGTCCTACACGCCGAAGACGACTCTGACCGTCGAACCCGGCGGCATCCAATGGCTCTCGCCAGGACGGCAATCCTTGCAGGTGACCGCGAAGCTGCGGCTCGACGCCGATGACGCGATCGGGAAGGTCAGCCTGGCACCGGTCGTCCCGGCGGGCTGGACCTTGCGGGGCGCTCCGGCCACGGCGGAGTCCATGCGCGTCGGGGACGAACTGGAAGCGTCCTGGACGCTCGTCTCCCCCGAAGGCATCACCGCGGCCGACATCCCGGTCACCGCGTCGTTCGACCTGCTCGGGCGAGCGAAAACGGTGAGCAAACCGGTGCGGGTGAGCCCACGGCCGGCGGACCGGGTCTTCATGCGCGAGGCCGAAGACTCGGCGAACGACATCGGCGACGCGGGCGTCACGAACTGCGGCGCGTGCTCGGGTGGTCAGAAGGTGCGCAACATCGGCGGCGACCCGGGCTCGTTCGTGCGCTTCGACGGCGTCACCGTGCCCGAGACCAGGCGCTACACCCTCTACATCGACTTCACCGTCAACGGGCCGCGCTCGTACTTCGTCACGGTCAACGGCGGCACGCCGATCGAGGTGAAGGTCGACGGAGCCGGCAACAACACCCAGCTCACGACGTCCTTGCCGGTCGAGCTGAAGGCAGGGGCGAACACGATCGAACTGGGCAACGACCACGCGTCCGCCCCGGATCTCGATCGGCTGTCACTGGGGTGAGGTACCGGCTTGACCCTCTCCCCGGGAGAGGGTTCAGGCTGGTCCCATGACGACCTTGATGCCGATCGGCGTGTTCGCGCACGCCACCAGGCTGTCGGTCCGCGCGCTGCGGAACTACGACCGGATCGGGCTGCTGGTGCCCGCCGTCATCGACCCCGGCACCGGGTACCGCCGGTATTCGCTCGACCAGTTCGCCCGCGCGGGCTTGATCCGGCGGCTTCGGGAACTGGAAGTGCCGCTGGCGGAGATCGCCGGGATCCTCGACGCGGGCGACCCGCACGAAGTGAGGGCCGCGCTCAAACGGCATCACGACCGGGTGGCGGAGCGGGCCGCGGAACTCGCGGCGATCAGCGACGAACTCGACTCCGTGCTCGCCGGACCGACGCGGTGGCTGCACGTCTACGAACGCGTGCGCGCACCGCAGCGGATCGCCTGCCTGTCGATCCGGACTCCGCTGAACGGCCTGGCGGAGCTGATCGGTCCCGCATACGCGCGGCTGTTCGCGGCGCTCGACGCGCAAGGGATCAGGCCGTCCGGGCCGCCCGGAACCCGTTACCTCACCGCCGATCCCGACGAGTTGACGGTCGAACTGTTCGTCCCCGCGGACGGGCCGGTGCGGGACGACGGCGAGGTCGGCGCCGCCGAACTCCCCGGTGGCCTGCTCGTCGCGACGATTCACGAGGGTGGCTACGAAGACGTCGAGACCGCGTACCGATCACTCGGCCGCTGGATCGCCGAACGCGACCGCGTCCCCGCAGGGCCCGCCGAGGAGTTGTACCTGGTGGCGCCCGGACCGTCGGTCGCTCCCGAGGCCTACCGCACCGAAATCGCCTGGCCGGTGGCCTCGTGATCCTCGACGGAATCAAGACCACGGGTGGGGAGCACTGCGAGACCAGCACCCTCGACGTCCTCCTGCGGCACGCCGGGATCGAGCTGTCCGAGCCGATGCTGTTCGGACTCGGCGAAGGCCTGGGCTTCATCTACTGGGACGGGAAGAACCTGCCGTTCCCGTTCCTCGGCGGACGCGCCAAACCCGCCGAGATCACGCGGAAGCTGACCGACCGGCTCGGACTGGCCTTGCGAGTGAAGGAAACGTCGTCGGCGCGCACGGCGTGGCGGAACGTGGCGGAGGAGATCGACGCCGGGGTGCCGGTCGGCCTGCAACTCGACTCGTACCACCTGGAGTACTTCACGTCGAAAGTCCATTTCGGAGGACACTTCGCCACCTTGTACGGCTACGACGACGAGCGAGCCTTCCTCGTCGACACGGCCCAGCAGGGTGGCTCGGTCTCGACATCCTTGGAGAGCCTGGAACGCGCCCGAGGCGAGAAAGGCCCGATGACCGCGAAGAACCGTTCGTTCACCATCGCCGCGGATGCGCCTCTCAAGCCAATTCCGGACGCCATCCGGACCGCGGTACGGGCCAACGCGGCGGAATTCGTCAACCCGCCCATCGCGAACCTGGGGTATCGCGGCATCGGCAAGGCAGCCGTCCAGGTGCGGAAATGGCTGGACCGCAGCGACGATCCGGCCCGCGACCTGCCGCAGGCCGCGGTCCTGATGGAACGGGCGGGCACCGGCGGCGCGCTCTTCCGCCGAATCTACCGCGACTTCCTCGAAGAGTGCACGACCCTCGTCGATGACGCCGGTCTCCGTACCGCGTATGAGAAATACCGCGAAATCGCTCCACTGTGGACCGAAGTCGCGCGCTTGTTCACACAGGCAGGGGAAACCGGCGACGCCCGGCCACTGAACGACGCGTCCGCCCTCCTGTCCGAGCTGGCTCAGCGCGAACAGGAGGCGATGACGGCGCTCGCGACGGTTCAGCGTGAGCGTTCGTAGGGCAGCTTCTCCCCCGCTTCCACCGCGAACGGCAGATCGTTGCCCGCCGGCGGCAACGGGCACGTGGCGAAATCGGTGAACGCGCACGGCAGATTCGTCGCGCGAGTGAAATCGAGGACGACCGACCCGTCCTCGGCAGGCTCGGGTACCGCGAGCGACCGGTTCGCCGCATAGGTGGTGACACCGCTCGTCGCGTCGGTGAACAGGATGAGCAGGCCGTCCTTCTTGCCGTTGAACGCGGTGAGCGTGTGCTCCGCGCCGTCGTACTCGAAACGCACGATGCCCGGGGAGACGTAGACGTGACTGAGCCCTTCGACGACCGCTCCGACCGTCGTCGGCCGCGGTTCGTCGAAGGGTTCGAAGGTTCCGGACAGCACCCAAGCCGCGTCGGGCTCGTACGCCGGGACACCGCGGAAAGCGTTGAGCACCGGCGCCTTCGGGTCGTGCGTCCGGATCAGATACCCGCCGCGCCGCGCCACCTCGATCTCGATGTCACCGGCGACGACCCGGGTGGTCGCACCGCTGTTGACCAGCTCGAAACGGCGGACACCGGTGACCCGTTCGCCCTCGTGCGAGAGGTCCGCGCCCTGCGGGTCGAGGTACGCCGCGTCAGCGTCCTGCCACCAAAACCCGGGCAGCCCCTCATACGCGCGCGGCTTGTCCTCCAGCCAGTCGAGCGAGACCAAGGCGAGCCAGCCGAGCGGATCCGCGAGATCGCGCTCGCGCTGGGTCTTCCAGCTCTGCCAGTCCCGCGTGAACGTGTCCAGGCTTGTGCTCATCGCCGATCCCTTCCGTGACCTCGTTCGTTCCCCCTGGTCAACGGACTGCCGGCGGCGATATTTCCCGTCCCGGTATGTGGGCTATCCCCGGTAGTCGCCGGTGACGCCTTCCTCGGCGGAGACCAGCTCGGTGATCGGCGCGAAGAAGGCCTTGATCCCGGGCAGGTTCGCCCCCTTCTCCCGGGACGCCGCGAAGTCCTCGGAGGAACGCCACCACACGACGTCTAGCCAGGTCTCGTCGTCGACCCGGATCAGCTGGGCGTCGAGGAACCCCTCCCGGTCGGCCCGGAAGTCGGCGACCATCGCGGGACGGGCCTGGAGCAGTTCGTCCGCGCGGTCGGCCGGGACCTTGAAGCGGGTCAGTTCCACTGTCGTCATGGTGCCGATGTTAGGCGACGCTCTTTCACGTCCGGCAGGCCTCTCGCTTCGCGAGACCTACCGCATTTAGTCGACTAAATGCGAGGGTTGCTCAGGGTGAATCGGGGTTGGCGGCCGTTTCACTCTTCGGCGTTGTTCGTGCGGTTTGGTTGTCGCTTAAAATTACGAACACGTGTTCGACTGGATTGCGATATTATGGAGAGGTGTCCGAGACCTTCCTTCCCGAGTTGCCGCAAGAGCTGTGGCGCGCTGGCAAGCTGGAGCTTGCGCATGGCGTGGAGCAGTCTCTGCAGGTGATCAGGGTGGCGACCGCCTGTCTGGGGCGGTTTTTGGCGGAGATCGAGTCTCGTGGTGCCAAGGATTTGTATGGGTATGGCCGTACGGATAAATGGTTCGCGGATATGGCGGGGTTGTCGGTGGGGGAAGCGCGGGCGGTGGTGAACCGGGCCCTCGCCCTGAACCCGACCCGTGCGTTGGATGGCACGGAGGTTCCGCCTGTTGCTCCTGCGACCGCGGCGGTGGCGGCGCAGGGGTTGGTCGGGGATGAGCGGATCGATCAGATCCTGGAGATTTTGAAGAACCTTCCGGCCGAGCTTTCGGCCGAGGAGCGGGCAGGTGCGGAGCAGATCCTCGCGAACCTTGCCCCGAGCGCCGGTCCGCGGCAGCTCGCTGAGGCCGAGGCGAATCTACTGGGCTTGCTGGATCCGGATGGCAAGGAACCGAAGGAGCCAGAGCCGAAGGAACCGCGCCGCGAGATCACCCTGGAACGCCGGAAAGACGGGTTCTGGAAACTGACCGGCCTCCTCGATGACGAAACCGGGGCCCGCACCGCCGCCGCCCTGGAGGCCTACGCCCAGCCACGCCCAGTCGACGAGTTCGGACAAGCCGACCTGCGGATGAAATGCGAACGCCTGGGAGATGCCTGGGCCGAACTCCTCGACCTCGCGATCGCCTGCCCAGACCAGCCGGGCACCAGCGGCTACCGCACCTTGGTCCACGTCACCATCGGACTCGACGCGCTGAAGTCCGGTCTCGGCACCGCCTGCCTGGACTTCGTCGGGACGATGACCGCCCGGGAAGCCCGACTCGCCGCCTGCGACTGCCTCATGCTGCCCGTCGTGATGAGCGCCGCCGGAGAACCCCTCGACCTGGGACGCCTGCGACGGTTCGTCACCCCAGGCCAGAGACGGGCACTCAACATCCGCGACGGGGGCTGTGCGTTCCCCGGCTGTCATCGGAAACCCAAGAATTGCCACGCCCACCACATTCATCACTGGGCGGACGGCGGACCCACTGATCTCCGGAATCTGGTGTTGCTCTGCAGCTTCCATCATCGCCTGATTCACCATGGTGATTGGGAAGTACGGATGGCGGCCGACGGGTTACCGGAGTTCATACCTCCCCAGTATCGGGATCCGCTCCGACAACCCCGGCGTAACACCCTGCACCACCGCTGAACCCCGAGGAGCCCGTCGCGGCGACGGGCCTCTCGTCATGCCCGGCGGTGGACCGTGTGGATTTCAGGACATCTGACGTCCCAAAATCCACACGGTCCACGGAACGATCACGACCGAAAGACCGGCCGCCCAGGCAACGAGGCCCCTCACCATGCCGGCAGCCTCCGACGTTCACGACCATCGATACCGCGGAGATACCCCCTCACCACGCCTGAAACTGTTCGGTACCGGCGAAAACCCGACGCACGACTGCGCCATTCGGGCGTATTGGCGCAATACTTCTCGGCTCTTCCTCTAAGCCCGGAGCAAGATCGTCCATTCCGGACTTGGGAGGGAACGGAACGCCTCATGGTGAATCAACCGCGCGGCCCGGACGGCCGTTGGATCAAATACAAGTACGGCGCGGGCGCGCTGGTCGCGACGGGAGTGGTCGTGGCCGCCACCAGCGGCATCGGCGGAGGCGCCACCGCCTCCCTCGATTCCGCCGCGAGCCAAGCCCTCAAAGGCAAAAGCTCCAGCAAGAAATCCGCGCAGAAGGGCCGCCATTCCGAAGCATGGCAACGCTTGGGCTGGCGCCAGCTCAAGAAACAAGCCAAACGGGAACTCAAATGCGGACCGCATTCCTTCGGCGAGGTCCAGCGCTTCTTCCTCCGCCATCCGTGCGTCGATCTCGATCGCATGATGGTCACCGTCGACGACGGCACCGGCAACACCATCGCCGTCTCCGTCGCGTGGGTGAAGATGCCGAAGGCCGGCGAAGCGAGCGACCTGAAACGGCTCATCGACAAGGATGGCACCGGCAACGTCATCCTCTTCGGCGAGGCCCCGCCCGGTAGCCGCTTCACCGGGAAGAACTACGACTCCCGTCTGGCCAAGAGGCTTGTCGTGATCGCCGAAGCCGCTCCCGCTGCCGGGCGGCCGAGCGAAACGACGCTGGAGACCGCGGTCGAAGTCGCCGTCGAGTTCCCCGCGCCTTGACCTGCGGCGATCCACGATGGAGGCGACAGACCGCCCCGGCGCCGGCCCCAAAGCGCTCCGCATCATCCGCGAAGCCCTGAAAACACGAGGTCAGACATTCAAACTCACCGACTAAATTTTTTGTCTTGACAACTCAACCCTTCGGAAGGTTTGCTGAGCGCGGCACACCGACCGAAGGGATCCAGTCATGGCCAAGTTCGCGAACGTCGACGACTACGTCGCCGCCCTGCCCGAGAACCTGCGCGAAGTCGCCGTCGCGTTGCGCCCGATCGTCAACGCCGCGCTGCCGGGCTCCATCGAGGCGATGTACCACGCCTCCCCGACCTGGAGTGCCGGCGAAGCCGTCGGCAAGAATCTCGTCTGCCTGATGAAGGCGTACTCGTCGTACGTCACGTTCGCCCTCTGGAAGGGGCAACTCGTCGACGACGAGTCCGGCAGGCTGGAGCCGAGTGCACGGGAGATGGCGCACGTCAAGCTGCGCTCGGTCGGCGACATCGACGCCGACCTGTTCACCGGATGGCTCAAGCAAGCCCGAGACCTCGAAAGCGTCGCGACGGCGCGATGACACAATCGGCGGCGTGCCTGTGATCACCGACGATTCCCGTTGCCCCTGCGGTCTTGGCGAGCCCTACGGCGTCTGCTGCGGCCGCTTCCACCGGGGCGCCGCGACCGCGCCGACCGCCGAACTCCTGATGCGGTCGCGGTTCAGCGCGTTCGCCGTCGGCGACACCGCATACCTCACGAAGACCTGGCATCCGAAGACCCGGCCCGCCGATCTCGAGCTCGATCCCGGGCAGCGCTGGACGTTCCTGGAGATCCTCGGCAAAACCGGCGGCGGACTACTCGAGAACGAGGGCACCGTGGAGTTCCGGGCCCACTACCGCCAGGATCGCCGGACGGACAGCATGCACGAGAACAGCCGCTTCGTCCGCGTCGACGGGCAGTGGATCTACGTGGCGCCCGTCGGCTGAAGCCCCACCTCGCCAAGCCCTCCCGTGATAAACAAGGTGGCGATGGGAAAATTGACCCGCCGGGCGAGGGCGAAGGCCGACCGCTTCGCCTACTCGGCCGCACGCGAGTGGCCCGTCGCAGCATCCGGGGCCGGCGTCGTCCTCGGTGTGGCGACGATCCTGCCCAGCGCCTTCGGCATCGCGCTTTCCGTACTGGCCTTGACTTTGGGCACTACCACGTTCGTGAGGGATCTCCGGCTGCTTCGGGCGCGCTGGGCCGGGTACGAGTTCAGCGCGATCGCCGCTCCCTTCCCCACCGCCGAACTGCCGCCCCCGCCCGCGTACCCGGGAGCGGCGTACCTTTCCGTGCCCGCACGGGGAACGGCGCTGGTCAGCGACGTGATCGACGAAGCACTGACGGCGGGAAACTTCCGGATCGCCCTCGCCGAGGAGCCGTACCGCCTGCCGCCGAAGCTCAAGGCGACTGCGCCGCACGTCCTCCCGCTACGCGCGAAGGGGCGGTTGCTGTTCAACGGCGCCATCGTCGGCATGCGCGGCGAACCGCTTCCCGCCGCGGGCGCCACGCCTGCCCCGATCCGGCTGCATCGAGCGCGGTTCTTCGACGCCGTGTGCTCCAACGAGCTGTCGACCCTGCGGATCACCAAGATCGACACGGGCGAGGAGTACGACCTCCGCCGCGAGGAACTGGCCGACTCGTCGGGCAGCCTGCGCACGCTCGCGAGCAGCGAACTGGCCGATCTGGTCGGTGTTTCGACCATCGCGTTCACCTCCGACGGCAAACTGGTCGTGGTACGCCAGTCCGGCCGGAACTCCGCGAGCGCGCTGTTGCTCGCGCCGTCGGGCAGCGGTTCACTGGAACCCCAGGATCTCGACACCCCCGACGGTGGACGCCGCCGGATGCTGCACACCTCGGTGATCGCCGGGATGGAGCGGGAACTGCGCGAGGAGACCGGCCTCCTGCCCGGCGAGATCTCTTCCACCAGGCTCACCGGATTCGCGCGCTGGATGGAACGCGGCGCGAAACCGGAGTTCCTGGGGATCACCGAACTGTCCGTGGACAGCATCACCCTGCGGGCCCGTCGTACACGCGGCGCCGAGAAGCTGTACAGCGCCGGCACGACCATGCTCGACGTCGACCTCGCCGCACTCGGTGAGGATCTTTCCGGCGGCGTGGACCTGGCCGACGCGCCCTCCCTGCCGCCGAGATTGCGTGAAGACGCGTCCTTGCCACTCCTGCTCTGCCTGCGCGCGGCGGCCCTCCGGCGGAGCTTCCACCGCTGACGAACCCGGTGCAAGGGTCTGTTCCCCGCGCGAAGTGACCGCTACTATCTCCCCCAACATTGTTAGGGAACTTTCTTAACGATTTCCGCCCAGGTCCGCCGCCGTGTGCCCGAGGAGGCGCGCTCGTGAGTTTTCGGCAGAAGAGAACCCGGATCCCGTTACTGGCCATGACCGTCACCGCGCTGGCCGCCGCGGTCTGCGGGGTGACCACCGCCCCCGCCGCCACCGGCGCGGAGGTGGCCGTCGGCGCCGCCGCGGGCAACGCCACCCCGATCCCCGGCTACGTGATCCAGTCTTCGGCGCAGGTCAGCGATGATTCGGCGGTGTCGAAGCCGGGCTTCCCCACCGCCGGCTGGTACCCGGTGTCGTCGCGTTCCACGGTCTACGCCGGATTGCTGCAGAACGGCAAGTACGCCGACCCGTTCTATTCGACGAACATGAAGAACGTCCCGGCCGCGCAGTTCTCGGTGCCGTGGTGGTACCGCACGGACCTGAACGTCGAGGACACCTCGAAGCGCACGTACCTCGACTTCAGCGGCGTGCTCTCCAAGGCCGACGTCTGGGTCAACGGCACCCGGATCGCGACGAAGGACCAGGTCAACGGCGCCTACACCCGCCACGACCTGGACATCACCGAGCACGTGCGCCAAGGCGTCAACAGCGTCGCGTTCAAGGTCTACCCCAACGATCCCAACAACGACCTCTCGATGGGCTGGATCGACTGGGCACAGACCCCGCCGGACCAGAACATGGGCATCGTGCGGGACGTCCTCGTCCGGCGCGGCGGCCCGGTGGCGCTGCGCAGCGCCCACGTCGTCCAGAAGCTGAACTCGTCGCTCGACCACGCCGACCTCACGGTGAAGGCCGACGTCCGCAACGACTCGGCCGCCGCGGTGCAGACCACCGTCGCCGGCACGGTCGCGGGCAAGCCGGTCAGCCAGACCGTCTCGCTGGCCGCGAAGGAGCGCAAGACCGTCACCTTCGGGGTGGTCGGTCTCGACAAGCCCAACCTGTGGTGGCCCGCCGGAATGGGTGGCCAGCACCGGTACGAACTCGATCTGACCGCGAGTGTCGGCGGCACGCCGTCGGACGCCTCGAAGTCGAAGTTCGGTGTCCGCGACGTCAAGGCGCCGCTGAACTCCAGCGGTGCGCGGCAGTACAGCGTCAACGGCAAACCGCTGCTGATCCGCGGCGGCGGCTACACGCCGGACCTGTTCCTTCGCTGGAACGAGACCGCCGCCGCCGACAAGCTCAAATACGTGCTGAACCTCGGGCTCAACACCGTCCGGCTGGAAGGCCACATCGAGCCGGACGAGTTCTTCGACCTCGCCGACGACCTCGGTGTGCTGACCATGCCCGGCTGGGAATGCTGTGACAAATGGGAAGGCCACGTCAACGGCGAGGAGAAGGGCGAGCCGTGGGTCGAGTCGGACTATCCGATCGCCAAGGCGTCGATGTTCTCCGAGGCCGAGCGCCTGCGTGACCACCCGAGTGTCATCTCCTTCCACATCGGCAGCGACTTCGCGCCGGACCGGCGGATCGAGCAGGGCTACCTCGACGCGATGAAGGCCGCCGACTTCCTGTTGCCGGTCATCCCGTCCGCGTCGAAGCGGCCGTCCCCGATCACGGGCGCTTCGGGGATGAAGATGAACGGCCCGTACGACTACGTCCCGCCGGTCTACTGGTACGACAAGTCGCAAAAGGACCGTGGCGGGGCGTGGAGCTTCAACTCCGAGACCAGCGCGGGCGTCGACATCCCGACGATGGACACGTTGAAGCGGATGATGTCGGCCAGTGAGCTGGAAACGATGTGGAAGGACCCGTCGGCACCCCAGTACCACCGTTCTTCGTCGTCGACGTTCGCGAACCTGAAGCTGTTCGCCAACGCGCTCACCAAGCGCTACGGCGCGCCTGCCGACCTGAACGACTTCGTGCGGAAGGCGCAGCTCGCGCAGTACGAGAACGTCCGCGCCGAGTTCGAGTCGCACTCGCGCAACTACACCGACTCGACCAACCCGTCGACCGGGTTGATCTACTGGATGCTCAACAGCCCGTGGACCTCGCTGCACTGGCAGCTGTTCGACGCCTACATGGACCAGAACGGCGCCTACTACGGGGCGAAGAAGGCCAACGAGCCGCTGCACATCCAGTACTCGCACGACAATCGCTCGGTCGTGGTGATCAACCAGACGTCGAACGCGGTGAGCGGGCTGACGGCGACCACGAAGCTATACAACCTCGACGGCACCGAGAAGTACAGCAACACCAAGACCGGGCTGTCGGTCGGCGCGCTGGGCGCCAAGGCCACCGCGGTCACCGTCCCGGCGGTGAGCGGGCTGTCGAGCACCTACCTGGCGAAGCTCGTGCTCACCGACTCGTCCGGCAAAGAGGTCAGCCGGAACGTGTACTGGCTCTCCACCAAGGCCGACACGCTGAATTGGGGCGGCAGCGACTGGTACTACACGCCCCAGTCGGGCTACGCCGATCTGACCGGGCTGAAGAACCTGGGCCAGTCGGCCATCAGCGCGACGGCGAAGTCGGTCGCCGGTGCCGACGGCACCACCACGACCACCGTGACGCTGAAGAACACCTCGGGCGGCAAGCTCCCGGCGTTCTACGTCGACTCGAAGGTCGTGGACGCCGCGGGCAAGCCGGTGCTCCCGGTGGAGTGGAACGACAACGCGGTGAGCCTCTGGCCGGGTGAAACGACCACGCTGACCGCGAAGTACCGCACGGCCGACCTCAAGGGCTCCAAGCCTTCGGTGCGGGTCTCGGGCTGGAACACCGGTACCCAGACCGTGCCTGCCGACGGCTCCGGGCCGAGCGACCCGGTCGACTACCAGGCGGAGGACGCCGCGATCGACCAGGGCGCGGTGGAGTCCAACCACGCCGGGTTCACCGGCACCGGGTTCGTCAACTACGACAACGTGGCCGGCAGCTCGGTCGAGTGGACGGTGAACGTGCCGTCCGCGGGCACCTACGACGTCGTCGTCCGGTACGCCAACGGCACGACGGCGAACCGGCCGCTCGACTTCTCCGTCAACGGCTCGATCAGCGTGTCCGGCGTCGGCTTCGGCGGCACCGGGGCCTGGCCGAACTGGACGACGAGAACCGTCAAGGTGACCTTGGCGGCAGGAGTGAACAAGATCAGGGCGGTCGCCACCACGGCGAACGGCGGTCCCAACGTCGACAAGATCACGCTCTAGTCCGGGAGTCGCCTGAGAGGGCCCCCTTCGCCGCCCGGCGAAGGGGGCCTTTCGGCGTCTGGCGTGGGTTACGCTTTCCGGGTGACCGGCAAACCCGACCAGCGCCTGCGGGATCTCGCGATGCTGCGCCGCGTCCGCGATCGGATCGATCGCGACTACGCGCAGCCCTTGGACGTCGAGGCGCTGGCGCGCGGCGTGCACGTCTCCGCCGGGCATCTGAGCCGCGAGTTCCGGGCCGCGTACGGCGAATCGCCCTACAGCTACCTGATGACCCGCCGGATCGAGCGGGCCATGATGCTGCTGCGGCGCGGGGACATGTCGGTCACCGAGGTCTGCTTCGACGTCGGTTTCTCGTCGCTGGGCACGTTCAGCACGCGATTCTCCGAACTGGTCGGCATCTCGCCGAGCGCGTACCGCAAGCAGGCCGCGGAAGACGGCCGGGGAATGCCCGGCTGCGTCGTCAAACAGGTCATGCGACCGATCAGGAATCGAGAAGCGGCCCCGCCGCGCGCCGACCTACCTTGAGTCGTATGACCCTCTCGATTCAGGCGTCCTACCTCCCCGCGGACGATCTCGAGGCTTCGGTTTCCTTCTATCGCGACATCCTGGGCTTCGAAGTGCGTGCGGAAGGCCCGCTCCAGGCCACGGTCGGCCCGCCGGGGCAACCGGGGACGTCGCTCGTGCTCCGGCCGCCCGCCGCCGATCCCGAGCTCACCGACGAGGAACGCGCGACGATCGCCGAACTGATGGCGAAGGGCGTCCACGGGATCATCGTGCTGTCCACCCCGGACCTGATCGGGACCTTCGACCGGATCCAGGCGACGGGTGCCGACGTCGTCCAAGAACCGGTCAGGCAGTCCTACGGCGCCTTCGACTGCTCTTTCCGCGATCCGGCGGGCAATCTGGTGCGTTTCGAAGAGCGGTAGCCGGGCCTCGGTGCGCGCACGGTGACGCTCCCGGGTGATGATGAGCGGCGTGGAGATCGCGTTGGAACTCGTGGCACTGGTGGTGGCCGTCCTCCTGGTCACCGCCGCGGCGCGGAAGCTCGACTGGTCGGCGCCGCTGTGCCTGATCGCGGTCGGGATCGTCGCCTCGTACATCCCGGGAATCCCGGAGTACGAACTGGACCCGGAGGTCGTGCTGCTGGGGCTGTTGCCCCCGCTGCTGTACGCCACCGCGATCCGCACGTCGCTCATCGACTTCCGCCGCAACCGCGGGCCGATCCTGCTGTTGTCGGTGGGGCTCGTCATCTTCACCACGGCCGCGGTCGGGGTCGTGGCGTGGCTGGTGATCCCCGGTCTGCCGCTGGCCGCCGGGCTCGCGATCGGCGCGGTGGTCGCGCCGCCGGACGCGGTCGCGGCCACCGCCGTCGCCCGCAAGGTCGGGATGCCGCGCAAGCTGACCCGGCTGCTGGAGGGCGAAAGCCTGTTCAACGACGCGGCCGCGCTGGTCGCGTTGCGGACCGCCATCGCGGCGATCGCGGGTTCGGTGAGCCTGCTGCAGGTCGGCGGCGATTTCCTGCTGGCCGCGGGCGGCGGGCTGGTGATCGGGTTCGCCGTCGGCGCGCTCGCGGCGCTGATCCGCACCCGGCTCGAGGATCCGGTCACCGACACCGCGCTTTCGCTGGTGGTGCCGTTCGTCGCCTATCTCGCGGCCGAGGCGATCCACGGTTCCGGCGTGATCTCCGTGGTCGTCGCGGGGCTGATCCTCGGGCACAAGGCGCCGAGCATGCTTTCGGGCCGCTCGCGGCTGGCCAGCAGGCTGAACTGGCAGACCATCCAGTTCCTGCTGGAGAACATCGTCTTCCTGCTGATCGGGCTGCAGGTCCGCCGCATCATGAGCGAGGTCGGCGACAGCGGGCTGACCGCGCTGGAACTGGTCCTGATCTGCGCCGCCACCCTGGCCGCGACGATCGTCACCCGGATCATCTGGATGGCGGGGATCGGGCTGGCGCGCCGCGCGTTCCGCCGTCACGCCTGGCCGTGGCGGTACTCGGCCGTGATCGCGTGGGCGGGGATGCGCGGCGTCGTCACGCTCGCGGCGGCGTTCGTGCTGCCCGCGGACACCCCGCAGCGGGCCGTGCTGGTGCTGGTCGCGTTCGTCGTGGTGGCGGGAACGCTGCTGCTGCACGGGACGACGCTGCCGGTGCTGGTCCGCCGCCTGAAACTGCCGCCGCCCGATGCGGGCGAGGACGCGCTGCAGGAGGCGGCCGTGCTCCACGACATGACCAGGGCCGCGCTCGAAGAGCTGGAGAAGATCCGGACCCCCGAGGACCCGGACGACATCGTCGAACGCCTGCGCAGCCGGCTCCAGCACCGTTCGGACTCGGCTTGGGAGGAACTCGGCAGGCAGAGCACACTGACCGAAACGCCGAGCGACGCGTACCGGCGGCTGCGGCTGAGGCTGCTCGAAGTCGAACGCGAGAAGTTCCTGGAGGCGCGCGACTCCGGGATGGCCGATGATGATGTCCTGCGCCGGATCCTCGAACGCCTCGACATCGAGGAATCCATGCTGGACAGGGAGGAGGAGACCGTGCCGGACTCCGATCGGGAACTGCGTACACCCGCCGCGACGGCGGGATCCTGCAAACATCTGACCAAGCAGTGGCCCGTAGTCGAGCCCAGCTCTCCGGACGTCTGCGCGGTCTGCGTCGAGAACGGGATGACCTGGGTGCACCTGCGCGAATGCGTCAAATGCGGGAACGTCGCCTGCTGTGACTCCTCACCAGGCAAGCACGCGACCGAGCATTTCCACGACACCCTGCACCCGGTGATGCGCAGCCACGAGCCCGGCGAGACCTGGCGCTGGTGTTTCGTGGACAAACAGCTGGGCTAGCTCGGTAGGGTCCGGGTATGAGCACCCCTGAGCAGGAAGTCGAATACCGCCAGTACCGGTTCTCACCTCCGCCGGGCGCGACCGAGATCTTCCTTGTCCGCCACGGTGAATCGGCCCCGGCGAGGGGCGACGAGCCGTTCGACCTCGTCGACGGGCAGGCCGATCCGGATCTCGCGCCCGAGGGCAGGGACCACGCCGAGCGGGTGGGGCGCCGCTTGGCGGACGAGCGGATCTCCGCGCTGTACGTGACGACTCTGCGCCGGACTCCGCAGACCGCGGCACCGCTGGCGGCGAAGCTCGGGCTCACGCCGGAGGTCGAGCCGGACCTGCGGGAGATCCACCTCGGCGACTGGGAGAACGGCCTCTTCCGGCGCTACACCCACGAAGGTCACCCGATCGTCGAAGAGCTGTGGCGCGAACAGCGCTGGGATGTCATCCCCGGCGCCGAGACGATGGAGTCGTTCGGCGGCCGGATCAAGGCGGCCGTCGGCAGGCTCGCGGCGGCCAACCCGGACCGGAGGATCGCCGTGTTCACCCACGGCGGCGTCATCGGCGAGGTTTTCGCGCAGGCGAGCGGCGCGAAGAACCGGTTCGCCTTCCTCGGGGCGGACAACGGCTCAATCTCGCATCTGGTGGTGTCGGGTGAGAACTGGATGGTGCGGCGGTTCAACGACACGTCGCATCTTCAGTCGCCTTTCGGCTGATCCGGCCCGCCGCGACCAGGTGCACGACGACCAGGACCGCGACCGCCTCGGCGGCCAGCAGCCCGATCAGCACGAGCACCTGCGTCACCCCGGCCTGCACCGGCCCGGCGCCACCGAGGAGGACACCGACGTAGGCGCCGGGCAAGGTCACCAGGCCGACGGTCCGGGTCTGGTCGAGGGCGGGGATCAGCGCGTGCCCCGCCGAGGGGCGGCAGATCTCCAGCGCGGCCGGGCGGGGAAGGAAACCGAGTGCCAGCGCGGCTTCGTACTCGCCGTGCCGGGACACGAGTTCGTCCAGTGCCCGCCGCGCCGCCTGCGAGGTCGCGGACATCGCGCCGCCGATGACGATCCCGGCGATCGGCACGATCGCGATGGGCCGCCACGGGACCACCCCGGTCGCGAGGACGAGCGTCAGCACCGGCACCACTCCGGACGCGATGGCGAGCGCGACCCACGCGAGATCCTTCGCCACCCCGATCCGGCGCGCGGACGTGATCGCCGCGATCGCGAACATCAGCAGCACGAAACCGCCGGTAAGCCAGCCCGATTCCAGGATCCCGACGATCACCAGCGACACGGCGGCGAGCTGCACGACGGCGCGCGCGGCCGCGAACAGCACCGCCTTGCCCTGCCCCAGCCGCCCGAAGTGCACCACCGCCGCGCCGAAGATCGCCAGCACGGCCAAGACCACGGCGAGCACCGGGCCGAACGCGATCGCACCATCCGTCACCCGGATGATCCTGCCGTAGGGATCAGGAGGTACAGGTCACCGGCGCGCCCGGAGCGGGGGCGGTGCGGTCGCTCACGACCTCGCCGTCCACGAGGATCCGGCACCGCAACGCGCCGCTTCCCGAGCCCTGCGCGGAGAGGCTGTAGAACTCGTCGCGGCCTTCCTGGCTCTCGCGCTCGAACGTGGTGCTCCACGGCGCCGCCACGTCGGTCTTCTGCAGGAGTTCGGAGCCCTGCGCGACATAGGTGACGTTCTGGGCGCCCTTCGCACCGGAAAGTTCGTAGACGACCGAATGGATCACGGTGCGCACGGCGGCCGCGGCCTGTTCGACCCTCGGCGCGGGCGGGCTCTGCACGGGGCGCGAGGCCTTCGGCAGCATGTAACCGGTCAGGGTGACGGCGACGGCCACCACACCCAGCACGACCACGACGGTCCCCAGCGGCTTCAGCCTGCCGGGGGCACCCTGCCCCGGCGCCGATGCCGGAGGGGTCGCGGTAGGAACACCCATGGAGAGGTCTTCTCTCGTCCGAGCGCACTTCCGTCGAGTGCGTCGACTACTTCTCGTTCGAAGGTGACTCCGCGTTAGCCGTTATCGGGAAGAAACCCGATATTCACCCTTTTGGGTGCCCCAGTGACTGGGGAGCACCTGGTCATGAGGCGATCGACGTAAACACAGTGGGCCGAATAGCTCACTTTGAGTGACACGGCGTCAGTCGACGAGACCCGTGTCGGCGAGCAGCCCGAGCATCCGCCTGCCCGCCGGCGGGCAGAGGTGGGCGTCGGCAGAGGACAGCCACGCGGACTCCGCGATCTCGCGTCCCGGCGCGGGCTCACCGCGATGCTCGGCGGTGTAACAGGTCATGCGGACGCGGCGGCCGTCCGCGTAGCCGTCGGCCTGCTCGTTCAGCACCGCGAAGAAGCGGAAGCTCAGCGGGTCGAGCTCGACGCCGAGCTCCTCCCGGATCTCCCGGCACAGCCCGGCGACGTCGCCCTCCCCCGGCTCACGCTTGCCTCCTGGCAGGTAGAACTTGGCCTTGCCCTCGGTCCGCACCGACAGGAGGCGGCGGTCGCGGACGTGGATCCAGGCCAGTGAATCGATCTCTGCTTCGGACACGGCCTGATTCTGTCGTAGCCCGGGGGCATGATGGCAACCGTGTATCGGGAGACGACGGCACCCGGCGGCCTGGACGGCGTGGTGCGCTGCCTGTGGGAGGACACGGGCGGGGCGCCGAAGCGGATCGTGCCCGACGGCTGCGTGGACCTGGTGGAGAGCGGCGGTGAGGTCTTCGTCGCCGGGCCGGACACCGCGGCCTGGGCCTGGGAGACCGGCGCACGGGCACGCGGTGTGCGGTTCGCCCCCGGCAGGGCGGGCGACGTCCTGGGGCTGGGTGCCGACGAGCTGCGTGATCAGCGCGTCTCCCTCGCCGATCTCTGGGGCAGGGAGGGCGAACTGCTGGCCGAGCGGGTGCTCTCCGGCACCGCTTCGCTGACCGACGTCGTCGCGCGGCGCCGAGCCGGACGAGCCGACCGGGAGATCTCGGAGCTGATCGCCAGGCTGGACGGCGGGGCGCCCAGGGTTTCCGCCGTGCTGAAGCGGTTCACCACCGGGGAACGGCAGTTGCGGCGGCGGTTCACCCTCGCCGTGGGCTACGGTCCGGCGACCTACCTGCGCGTCAGCCGGTTCCAGCGCGCCATCGGTCTCTCGGGGGCAGCGCCGGATCTCGCCTCGCTGGCCTACTCGGCGGGCTACGCCGATCAAGCTCACCTGAGCCGGGATTGCCGCGAATTCTCCGGGCTGAAGGCGAGCGAGTTCTTCCGCGCCAGGAAGTGAGCGATGTCCACTGTGGACTCGTACAGCGCGCGGTAGTGCGGGTAGAACTCGTCGTAGACGTCGGCGTCCGCGCTCGGACGGACGATTTCGGCGACGGGGTTCCAGGCTTCGATATCCGGCTCCCGCCCCAGGGCGACGGACGCGAGAACGGCGTTCCCGAACGCCGCGCCGATGGTTTCCGCGGGGATCTCCTGGTCGATCCGCGCGACGTCGCTGACGATCCGCGTCCACACACCGCCCCGCGTCCCGCCGCCGACGGCGACGAACCGCCCCGTGCCGCCACCCGCCTCCCGCATGGCTTCCAGGTTGTGCCGCACCCCGTACGCCGTTCCTTCCAGCGCCGCGCGATACAGATCGGCACGATCGTGGGAAGTGGTGAGCCCGGCGACGATACCCCTCGCGTCCGGATCCGGCACCGGTGTCCGTTCTCCCGCGAAGTACGGCAGCATCAGCAATCCGCGGCTGCCCGCCGGGACCTCGCCTGCCGCCGCGGCCAGGTCGCCGAACTCGCCGCCGACGAGCTCCCGCAGCCAGTCGGTGATCGCACCGGACGTGGCCATCCCCGCCGCGAGCGAATAAGTACCGGGGAAAGCGCCGCGGGTCGTCCACAACCCCTGCCCGGGGCGGGGATCGGAGAGCGTCTGGACCAGGAACATCGTGGTGCCGTACATGAGCATCGTGTCCCCGGGCGCGACGACCCCGACACTGGTCGCCTCGGCCCAGGCGTCCACCGTGCCCGCCGTCACCGGGATCCCTTGCGGCAGGCCGGTTTCCGCGGCCGCCTCGGCGGTGACCGAGCCGACCACCTCGGTCGGCCACGCGAGCCTGGGCAGCTCGATACCGGGGGCGATCGCGGCGACCCGGTCGGCCGCCCAGCGGGCCTCGCGCAGGTCGTACATCGGATCGCATTGGCTCGCGGAGTGATGGTCGAGGACGTATTCACCGGTCAGCCTCAGTACAAGGAACGAACTCGCCATCAAGAAGAGCTTCGCCCGCTCGAACACGTCCGGCTCGTTCTTGGCCAGCCAGCGCCATTTCGGCCCGACGGCCTGTGACCCGAGCGCGCTCCCGCCACGTTCCACAATGGATTCTTCGCCGAATTCCTGGTTCAATTCCCGGATTTCGTCGAATGCGCGGGTGTCGACGCCGTAAAGGATCGCCGGGCGCAACGGTTTCCCGGAAGAGTCGGCAGGCAACAGCACCGGCCCGATCCCGCTGACCGACACCCCGATGATGGGATGATCCTCCGCGGCCGCCGAAAGCTCCCTCGCCAGTGCGAGGAAGTCGTGCCACCACACGGTTTCCGCGTCGTGCTCGAACCAGCCGGGACGGGGCCGGGACGTGTCGTGCGGCCGGGCCGCCCGCGCCACCACCGCGCCCCGGGAATCGACGAGGACACCTTTGGAACTCGAAGTGCCGATGTCGATGCCGAGCACCAGGCCCGGTTCCCCCACGACCCCTCCGAACTCCTCCGCGCGAGTAGCGCGATCAGCGGATGGTAACGATTGTCGGTCAAGCTATTCTTCCCGTGCGAAGGTGTCAAATACACCTGCAGAAGGGGAGGTCACGGTGGCCACCATCAACGACGTGGCGGCGAAGGCCGGGGTTTCGACGGCGACCGTGTCGAGGACGCTCAACGGGAAGTCCACTGTGGACCCGGTACTCGCGGCACGGGTACAGGCCGCCGCCGCGGAATTGGGCTATCACCCGAACGGCCTCGCGAGGAATCTGCGCCGTCAGGAGACCGCGGTGCTCGCCCTCATCATCTCCGACGTGGAGAACCCCTTCTTCACCGCGATCGCCCGCGGCGTCGAGGACATCGCGCAGACCGCGGGCTACTCGGTGGTGTTGTGCAACGCGGACGACAACGAGGAGAAGGAGCGGCGCTACATCGACGTCGCCCTCCAGGAACGGGTCGCCGGCGTGGTGCTCTCCCCCACCGGCCGGGCCACCAACGTCGACCGGCTGACCGAACGCGGCACGCCCGTGGTCGCCGTCGACCGGCCACTGCTCAAGAACACCGGCGATCAGGTGCTGGTCGACACCCGGCTCGCCGCCCAGGACGCGACCCGGCATCTGCTCGACGGCGGCTACCGGCGGGTCGCCTGCGTCAGCGGGCCGCCCGGGGTGCGCACGGCGGAAGACCGGCTGGCCGGCTACACGGACGTCGTCGGCGAGGAGAACGCGCTCACCCGGCGGGCCGAGTTCCGCGCGGAGGGCGGCAGGCTCGCCGCGCTCAGCCTGCTCGACGAGCCCGAGCCGCCGGACGCGCTGCTGGTGGGCAACAGCACGATGGCGATCGGTGTCCTGGAGGCGCTGGCCGCACGAGGCCTGCGCTCGGGACAGGACGTGGGGATCGTGTCGTTCGACGACGCGCCGTGGACGACGCTGATCGACCCGCCGCTGACGGTGGTCGCGCAGCCCGCGAACGAGGTGGGCAGGGTCGCCGCCGAACTGCTGCTCGCCCGCATCGGCGACAGCACGCGCAAGGCCACGACGACCACGCTGCAGGCGAAACTGATCGTGCGCCGGAGCTCTCGGCGCGACTGACCCCGGAGATCCAGGTGCACGACGTGCCTGGGCGACCGGTTCGCACCGGCCGCCCAGGAACGCCCCACCCCCTTGTTCCCCCAAGCCGGCCCCACACCAGCCGGGTTCTCCGAAGCGGTGGTAAGAAATCGTTTACCTTTCGGACGGTAAGTTCCTACTTACCACCTGTCAAGCCGAAGTCCTGGACAAGCTGGTCCGATGCGGGCACACTATTGCGATATTCCCTACTGCACGTGTTTGATTCCGTGCACTCCGTGTTCATCTCTGGTGAATTCACCCACGAAATCGAGATGAGACCGCACGAACCCGCACAGACGCGTTACCCTAGGCGCTATGTCGATAGCGCTCGAGAACGTTCTCGCCAAGGCGGGCCTGAAGGTCGACGCCAACGAGTTCCTGAACCTCGTCGAGGACGCGGCGCGGAGGCTGACCCCACCGAACCCCGACCCGTCGCACTACTTCTCGGCGGACCAGCGGGCCGCGCTCACCGACGTCGGCCTGGACCTCTCGCCCCGCGGCGAGGACGAGCCGGACTTCCGCGCCCGGACGGTCGCCGCGCACGCCGTGCTCGCCGATTCCGCGCTCAGCGTGCTGGAAGCGGCGAAAGCACTGGGCGTGGACGACAGCCGTATCCGCCACCGCCTGAAGGAGGGCAGGCTGACCGGCTGGAAGGACCAGGGCTGGCGGTTGCCCGCCTGGCAGTTCGCCGGCTCCGGGGTACTGCCCGGCCTGGAGATCGTGCTGCGCGCCGTCCCCGAGGACCAGCCCGCGCTCGTCGTCGCCGCGTTCATGAGTACCCCACAGGCCGATCTGGTGATCAACGAGCATCCCGCCACCCCGCGCCAATGGCTCCTCTCCGGCGGCGATCCCGAGCACGTCGCGAGACTGGTGGCCACGCTGGGCTCGCCGTTCTGAGATCTTTGCCCGACGACGGAATTTCAGTCGGTGGTAGGCCGTAGGCTGACCACAACGAGCAAGATCACCCGACAAGGACGGACGACTCCCGAGGTATGGCCCGGCTCCCCCTGCCGCCCGCACGCTCTGTCCTGGTCAAGGAGCTGCACCGCACCAACGACGTGGTGACGGTGCACCCCGGCACCAGGCTGGTCAGGATCTTCACCGCGCACGGCAACCACCCCCAGCAGTGGAATTCGTTCCGCTACAGCGGCCCGCTCCCGCACGGCCGCTTCGACCCGCAGACCCCCGGTCGCGGCGGTCGCCCGGTCACCGACCCCGGCAACGGCGTCCTGTACTTCGGGCTCACCGTGCGCACCAGTATCGCGGAGGTCTTCCAGACCACGTCGACGGTCGACCGCAAATCCCGCGGCCCGCGCCTGGTGGTCGTCCGGCCGACCCGCACGCTGCGGCTGCTCGACCTCGCCGGCCTGTGGCCGACCCGCGTCGGCGCCTCGCAGGAGATCTCCAGCGGCCCGAAGAAGATCACCCAGGCCTGGGCGCGTGCCATCCGCGCCGCCTTCGGCGACCTCGACGGTGTCTGGTACCGGTCGTCCATGGATTCCGGTGGCCCCGCGCTCGCGCTGTGGGACCCGCCCGCCGGGAACTCCCTGCCGATCGCGCCCGACGTGCTGCTTCCACTGGACCACCCGGGGCTCGACGTCCCGCTGGGCCGGGTGTGCGAAGAGCTGAACTACACGCTGCTCAGCTGACCGATGCTATGAACGGTCCGTTCCTTGCAAATTTCGCAAGGAACGGACCGTTCATAGCGTCCGGTGACCCGAGAGATCAGAGGTAGCGGCCCCACCACTCCAGCACGGCGTCGAACCGCTGCACCCGGTGCCGGGGCAGCCCCGACCGCGTGAGTTCGTGCCCCTCGCCGGGGAACAGCAGGAACTCGGCCGCGACACCGTTCTGCCGCAAGGCCACGTACATCCGCTGCGCCTGCTCCAGCGGGCATCGCCAGTCCTGCTCGGAGTGCACGACCATGAACGGGATGTCGATCTTCCCCGCGTAGGTCAGCGGGCTGCGCTTGCGCTGCTCGTCGGGGTCGTCCCCGACGTAGCCCCCGGCGAAGAACCAGCCGATGTCGGAACTGCCGACGAACGAGTCCCAGGCGTTGACCGCGCGCTCGCTCCACGCGCCGCGGAACCGGCCGCCGTGATGCGCGGCGAGCCAGCTGGTCATGAAGCCGCCGTACGAGCCGCCCATCACGCCGACGCGATCGCCGTCCAGGTTGGGCAGTTTGAGCGCTTCGTCCAGCAATGCCAGCAGATCGTCCGCGTCCACGGTGCCGAAGCCGTGGACGATGCTCCGGCCGTGGCTTTCGCCGTAGCCGGCGGAGCCGCGCGGGTTCCCCAGTACGACGGCGTAGCCCGCGGCGGCGAGCACCTGCGCCTCGTCGAAGACCTTCCATTCGTACGGCGCGAACGGTCCACCGTGGACCATCAGGACCACGGGATGCGGCCCGTCGCCCTCGGGCCGGACGATCCAGCCGTGGACCGGATAGCCGTCGGGAGCGGTCGTGTCCAATTCCTCCAGCGGCAGGATCCCGGTGTCCCGCAACGCCTTCGAGTAGTCGGTGAGCACGCGAGGCTCACCGTCCGACAGCAGCACGACGTCACCGGAACTCTCAGGCGTCCCGATCACCGCGACGATCCGCGCGCCGTCGACGGCGAACGACTTCACCACGGTGCGCTCGCCCGCCAGGTGCCGCAACGTCTTCAACCCGGCCAATTCGGCGGCGAAGGGAACGGCGCGCAGCTCGGCGGCGCCGCGAGTGCGGACCACGACGAGGACCTCGTCGCCGAGAACGACCGGAGCACTCGCCGCGTTGTCACAGTCCACCGTTTCGACGTCGGTCAGCCGCCGCGGGGACGCGGGCCCGGCTCCGGAGGGCCAGGGCGCGTGCCAGAGCCCGGTGTTGCGGGCGATCTCCTCCTGACCGGAGAACTCGGTGCCGTAGAACAGGATCGAACCGTCCGGCGCGACGACCGGCCGGTCCGCGGTGCCCAGGGACCGGACGAGCAGCCGGGGTTCGCCACCGGCGGCGGGCACGGCGTAGACGTCCGAGCGGACGGTGTCTTCGGCGGCCCAGTCACGCGGGGCGGTGAAGAGGACGTGCTCGCCGTCGTCCGTCCACGAAGGATGATCGACGTCGGCCCGGTCGTCGGTCAGCGGCGTGAGCTCGGCGGGCTTCTCCTCGTCCAGCGCGGACACGGTGTCCACGACGAACAGACGCTGTGGACGGTCGTTGAGGAAACCCGCGTCGTCGACGCGGTAGAAGAGGTTCTTGATGTGCCGCGGCGCTTCTTCACCCGGCTCCGGCGTTTCGCCGTCCGCGTTCTCGGTGCCGTAGCGGCCGGCTTCCGGCACGCGGGCGACGAAGGCGACGCGGCGCGAGTCCGGCGCCCAGACCGGCGCGCCCGCGCCGAGAGGAAGATCGGTGATCCGCTTCGCGTCGCCGCCGGCCGCGGGGATCACGTGCAGCTGCGGTTTGGCCACGCGCCCGGAGCCCTCTCCCGCCCGGAGGAACGCGACCCACCGGCCGTCCGGCGAGATGGCGGGGGCGGAGTCCTTGGCCCCGTGGGTCCATGGCCCTTCTCCGCCTCCGCCGAGGTCGACCTTGCGCAGGCCGCCGCGGTAGCTGTTCGTCTTCAGATCAGGCCTGCTCACCGCGGTGAGCAGCAGGTCGCCGTGCAGCGCGAGGATGCCGGGGACCGTCAGGGCTTCGATGTCAACGGGACGCACGGCCCCGACGGTACCCGATACTTAGCAGCTCTAACTACTGATTGAAGACTCCTGCTCAGCGGCTTCCAGCTTCTTCGCCTTCGCGAGGCTGGCCAGCGTCGTCACGCTCAGGACCACGACGATGACACCCAGGGAGACCCAGTTGTTGATGTCCAGCCAGTCCGGGACGACGTGGTACTCGTGCAGCGCGTGCAGGAACAGCTTGGCACCGATGAAGGCGAGGATCACCGCGAGGCCGTAGGACAGGTACACCAGCTTGGTGACCAGGCCACCGAGCAGGAAGTACAGCTGGCGCAGGCCCATCAGCGCGAACGCGTTGGCGGTGAAGACCAGGAAGGCCTCCTGGGTGATACCGAAGATCGCGGGGATCGAGTCGACCGCGAACAGCAGGTCCGCGCTGCCGATCGCGACGATCACCAGGAACATCGGGGTGATCCAGCGCTTGCCGTCCTTCTTCACGAAGGACTTGTGCCCATGCCACTCCTCGGTGACCGGGAAGAGCTTGCGCACCCAGCGGGTGAGCGCGTTCTCCTCGTATTCCTCTTCTTCGTCCTTGTTGCGGACCATGCTGATCGCGGTCCAGATGAGGACGGCGCCGAAGAGGAAGAAGACCCAGACGAACTGCGCGATCAGCGCGGCGCCCACGGCGATGAACACGCTGCGCATGGCGAGCGCGAGCAGGATGCCGATCAGCAGCACGCGGTGCTGGTGGATCGCGGGCACCTTGAACGACGTCATGATGATCATGAAGATGAACAGGTTGTCGACGCTCAGCGAGTACTCGGTGATGTACCCGGTGAAGAACTGGACCCCTGGGTCGTGTCCGGCGAACACCCAGACACCGACGCCGAAGGCGACGGCCACGGCGACGTAGAAGATGACCCACCGGGCGGCTTCGCCGGTGGTGACCTCATGCGGCTTGCGATCGACGATGACCAGGTCCAGCGCGATCAGCGCGAGCAGGCCACCGACCGTGGCGATCCATAGCCACAGGGGAACAGACATGTATCCAACCCTCCGGATAGTGCACAGCAGCAACTAACCGGAGGTCTCTTCCGCCGGTGCGAAACCGGCCGACGGTGCCGGGGGCCCGCGAAGGCCACCGTGCTGACGACACCGCCGCGAAGGAATACTCCCCTCACAGCTGGTCCAGTTTGACCTGTCTGTACGTCTGACGCCAGTTAAGGTTGCCCTTGTCACCAAGATGATGACGTAACGCCTGTCACACCCCGCACACATGTGTGGTCCCTGTGTGCTGGAGAAGCGACTCTCAGGTTCGGTGAAATACGGTCATTCCGTGCCCCGAATCCCGCTCCCTCGCACGCGAGGCGCGAAGCTCACCGCGCTCGCCGCGGTCGTGGTGGTCCTGGCCGCCGCGGCCGTCGTGTGGACGAACAGCGAACCAGCCCCGTCCGCGGTCAGAACCCAGGACGCGACCCTCGATCTGCCCGAAACGCCGGGCTCGTCCGAGGTCGTCAAGATCGACACGACCACGTATCTGCCCGAACAGACCCCGGCTCCGGCCGTGCTGCTCGCCCACGGTTTCGGCGGTGACAAGAACAGTGTCGCCGCCGAAGCCCGTGAACTCGCCGACAAGGGCTTCGTCGTGCTGACCTGGTCCGCGCGTGGCTTCGGCCGCAGCACCGGGAAGATCGCGCTGAACGACCCGGACCGCGAGGTCGCCGACGCCCGGAAGCTGATCGACAGCCTGGCCGGCCGTCCGGAGGTCCTCAGCGAGAACGGCGACCCGAAGGTGGCAGTGTCCGGCGCTTCGTACGGCGGCGCGCTTTCGCTGTTGCTCGCCGGGACCGACAAGCGGGTCGACGCGATCGCGCCGGTGATCACCTACAACGATCTCGCGCAGGGCCTCTTCCCGAACGCCGCCGCCCCGGCCGCGCCGAACGCGACCACCCCGGCCGCCGGCGCGTTCTCCGCGGACGGCGTCTTCAAGAAGTCGTGGGCGGGCATCTTCTTCTCCGCCGGTTCCGGCGCGGCGCAAAGCGGCTCCCCCGCCAACGACGCGCCCGAAGCCGGCGACGAGACGAGCGAATCCGGTGCGGCACAGGGCACGGGAGCGGCGGGGGCCGCGGCCCAGTCGCTGCCGCTCGGTGGCCCGGACGGGCAGCGTCCGCCGTCCGGCCCCGCCGACCCTTGTGGACGGTTCACCGCCGACGTCTGCCAGGCCTACACCGAACTCGCCACCACCGGGAAGGCGAGCCAGAAGACCGTCGACCTGCTCCGCCGGGTCTCCCCCGCGTCCGTGACGGACAAGATCACCGTGCCGACCCTGCTGGTGCAGGGCGAAAGCGACACCCTGTTCGGCTTGGACCAGTCCGACGCGACCGCCCGGCAGATCTCCGCCGCGGGCGGCAAGGTCCGCACGATCTGGTACACCGGCGGCCACGACGGCGGGAAGCCCGGGCAGAAGCTGCGCGCGCAGATCGCCGACTTCCTCAAGTTCTCCCTCACCGGGCAGGGCACCGATCCCGGCACCGGGTTCAGTTACGACATCCAGGGCACGCTGCGGGCGAACGGCGCCCCGTCGGTCCGGACCGTCAGCGCCCCGGCGTACCCGGGAGCGACCGGGGAGGCCACCGAGCGGCGGCAGTTCACCTTGGCGGGCCCGGCGCAGCCCGTCGTCCGGCCCGCCGGCGGCAATCCCGCCGCGGTGAGCGGGATCCCCGGTTTGAACGGCGCGGTGGCGGGCTCGTCGCGGCTTTCCGGACTGTTCAGCCTGGACCCGCCGGGGCAGGCCGCGCAGTTCGCGACGCCGCCGCTCGACGCGCAGACGATCGCGGCCGGTTCCTCGACGGTCCGGCTGCAGGTCTCCGCGGATCCCTCCACCGGGACTCCGCGGAAGGAAGCCGTCCTGTTCGCGAAGCTCTACGACGTCAACTCGGAAGGCGTCCGCACGCTTCCGGCCAACGCCGTCGCGCCCTTCCGCGTCTCCGGTCTGCCCGCAGACGGCAGTCCGGTCGAGGTGACGGTGACCCTGCCGGGCATCGTGCGGCCGCTGGAAGCCGGGCACACACTCAGGCTGGTCGTCGGCACGACGGACCAGGCGTTCGCGACGCCGGTCGAGCCCGCGGTGTTCCGCATCGGGCTGGCGGACGGCGGACGGCTCGCCGTCCCGGTCGTCCACGGCAACTCGGTCGGCGCGGGCGCGCCCGTCGCGCAGCTGCTCGGTATCACGGGGACGCTGCTCGCGGGTATCGCGATCGCGGTGATCGCCGCGTTCCGCCGCCGCCGCGCGCACGACGTCGACGAGAGCCTGGCGAAGACGCCGCTGGTGATCGAAGGGCTGCGAAAGGCCTACGCGGGCGGGTTCGTCGCGGTGAAGGATCTGTCGTTCCGGGTCGAACCCGGCCAGGTGCTCGGCCTGCTCGGGCCGAACGGCGCGGGCAAGACGACGACCCTGCGCATGCTGATGGGGCTCATCACGCCGACCGCGGGCACCATCCGCGTGTTCGGCCATCTGATCGCGCCCGGCGCGCCGGTGCTGTCCCGGATCGGGTCCTTTGTGGAGGGTTCGGGCTTCCTGCCGCATCTGTCCGGCAAGGAGAACCTGGAACTGTACTGGGCGAGCACGGGCCGCCCGGAGGACAAGGCGCATTTCGCCGAGGCACTGGAGATCGCCGGGCTCGGCGACGCGGTGAACCGGCGGGTCCGCACCTACAGCCAGGGCATGCGGCAGCGGCTCGCGATCGCACAGGCGATGCTCGGCCTGCCGGAGCTCATGGTGCTCGACGAACCGACCAACGGGCTCGACCCGCCACAGATCCACCAGATGCGCGAGGTGCTCCAGCGCTACGCGGCGACGGGGCGCACCGTGGTGGTCTCGAGCCACCTGCTGGCCGAGGTCGAGCAGACCTGTACGCACGTGGTCGTGATGCACCGCGGCATGCTGGTCGCCTCGGGTGAGGTCGGCGAACTGGCCGCGTCCAGTGGTGAGGCGACGTTCCGCGTCGACAAGCCCGCCGAAGCGGCCGAAGCGCTGCGAAAGGTCGGCGGCGTTTCCGGCGTCGACGTCGACGGGGAACTGGTCCACGCGGATCTCGACGGTCTCGCCCGCGCCGAAGCGGTCGCCGCCCTGGTGCGGGCCGGGGTCGCGGTCGAGCAGGCCGGGCCGCGGCGCCGTCTGGAAGACGCGTTCCTGCAGCTGGTCGGAGAGGACTCGAAGGGTGAGTAAGACCAATGGTTCCGGCCCGGCGACCCGGGCGGATCACGGCGTGCACACCGATCCGGCGGCACTGCTGGAGCTGACCGAAGTCGCGTCGCACGAGCCGACCGAGGTCGGCCCGGACGGGGCGGTGGCGGGGTACCGCGCCGACCGGACGCTGCGGCTCGGCGTCGAACTGAAGCGGCAGCTCAAACGGCGGCGGACCCAGCTGATGCTGGGGTTCGTCGCGCTGCTGCCGTTCATCCTGGTGATCGCGTTCGAGATCGGCCAGGCCAACCCGAACCGCCGCAGCGGCGGCTTCGTCGACCTCGCGACCGCGAGCGCGCCGAACTTCGTGGTGCTCGCGCTGTTCGTCTCCGGGACGTTCCTGCTCCCGATGATCGTGGCGTTGTTCTACGGCGACACGATCGCGAGCGAGGCGTCGTGGTCGAGCCTGAAATACCTGCTCGCCATGCCGGTCCCCCGGCATCGGGTGCTGCGGCAGAAGGCGATCGTCTCCGGCATCCTCTCCGCGGCCGCGTTGATCCTGTTGCCGCTGGTGTCGCTGGTGGTCGGCGTCATCTTCTACGGCGCGGGCGACGCGATCAGCCCGACCGGGGACGCGGTGTCGTTCGGCGACAGTCTCATCGCGATGGGTCTGGCGACGATCTACATCATCCTGCAGCTGGCGTGGGTGGCCGGGCTGGCGATGCTGCTCTCGGTCGCCACCGACGCCCCGCTGGGCGCCGTCGGCGGCGCGGTGATCGTCGCGATCGTCTCGCAGATCCTCGACCAGATCACCGCGCTCGAAGGCCTGCGGGACTATCTGCCGACGCATTTCGCGTTCTCGTGGATGGACCTGATCTCGACCGACATCGACTGGACGAACATGGCCAACGGCATGTTGTCGGCGGCGTTGTACGGCACGATGTTCTTCCTCCTGGCGGGCCGCCGGTTCGCGACGAAGGACATCACCAGCTGAGAGCATTTCCGTACCGGAAAATCACCGGGGTCCACCGGGAAGACGAATTCTCTTCCCTGGTGGGCCCCGGTTTTCACTGCCTGTGGCGACCTTCACCCATTAGCGCCGGTAACCGGTGTTTCATGCGCATGCGAGCATCCTTTTTCCGATCATCGACTCATTGGGTGAAAAGTTCGGATTCACCTTCGGAGACCTCCGAGAAATCCTTATCTTCAGGGGAAAGGTGCCGACGCGAGAAGAAAGCGGGGACGTCACCATGACCCAGTCAGTCGAGACCCCGGTCCAAGAATTCTCTCTTGATTGGACCATGCACGCCGGCAAGGGTGGCCGGGTCGGATTCGCCGTCTCGGGCCAGGTGACACTTCTCGACAACAATCGGTTCTACAAGATCGACGGGGTCCTCTACATTTCCGAGGGCAGCACCTACTGCCGCGAAATCGGCAACCCGCATCTGTTCGTCCGGCGCAACGGCGTCGAGGAGAGCGGCAGGCAATGGGGCTGGGAGACCATCTGCAACCGCAAATCCTGCAGCAGGCTGTGCTCGATGGACGCCTACTTCGTCCGTACCGGCTACTGGGCGCCCGCCGACCGCGCCATCCAGCTCAGCATCGGCGCCGAGACCGGCTGGAACCGCAAACGGTCCTTCAGCCCGACGGTCACCGTGCGCCTCAAGGACTAGGCGCGGTCTGAGCGGTCCACTGTAGGTCCCCGCGGGCTCGGGTACGGTCGGCCCATGGCCACCTCCTCGATCCGTGTGGACGACGAAGGCGGGATCGCCGTCGTCACCCTGCAGCACGGCAAAGCGAACACCCTCGACACGGAGTTCTGCCAGGAGCTGATCGTCCGGCTCGAAGACGTTCAGCTCGGCGGCTATCGCGGTGTCGTGCTGACCGGCACCGGCGGCATCTTCTCCGCGGGCGTCGACCTGCGGCGGGTGCACGACGGCGGCTCGGGTTACCTGGAGGACTTCCTGCCCGCGCTGTCGGACGCGTTCCTCTCGGTGTTCGGGTTCCCCGGTCCGGTGATCGCGGCCGTCAACGGACACGCGATCGCCGGCGGGGCGGTGCTCGCCGCCGCCTGCGACCGCCGTGTCCTCGCCGACGGGCCCGGCCGGATCGGGATCACCGAACTGCTCGTCGGCGTGCCGTTCCCGTTGGCGGCGCTGGAGATCCTGCGGTCCGGGTTCGGTGCCGGCATACTGGCCGAACTCGCGTTCCTCGGGGAGACCCACCTTCCTGCGGACGCGCTCCGGCTCGGCCTGGTGAACGAGGTGACCGCGCCCGGGAACGTCGTCGAGCGGGCGGTGGAGGTCGCCAGGAAACTCGCCGAGATCCCGGCCGCCGCGTACGCGCACACGAAGGCGCAACTGCACCAGCCGTTCCACGAGCGGATCGCCGAACACCGCACCGGCGACGACGCCCACGTCCTCGAACTGTGGAGCTCCCCCGAAGCCCGCGCGGCCATCAAGGCCTATGTCGACACGGTGCTGCGCGGCCAAGGCTGAATTCAAGCTCGACCGGATAGGCGATTGCCCACCGGCGGGGACTCTGTGAGTATCCGACCGCTCAACGGGTCCCGATGGGGAGGACATGGATGCGGAAGCTCACGGCCGCGTGGCCGGTTCTGGCGATCACCGTGCTCGCACTGGCCGGGCTGACCCCGGCCGCGCAGGCGGCACCTGAGGACATCAAGGACGCGCTCGGACGGATCCCGGGCCTGACCGTCGTCTCGGAGAACCCGGCGCCGACCGGATACCGGTTCTTCAAACTCACCTACACCCAGCCCGTCGACCACCGCAAGCCGGACAGCGGCACCTTCCAGCAGCGTTTCACGTTGCTGCACAAGGAATTCCGCTCGCCGACCGTGGTGTACACGAGCGGGTACAACGTGTCGCAATCGCCCAACCGCTCGGAGCCGACACAGCTCGTCGACGGCAACCAGCTGTCGATGGAATACCGCTTCTTCACCCCCTCGCGGCCGGAGCGGCCGAACTGGGGCAAGCAGCTGACGATCTGGCAGGCCGCCGCCGATCAGCACCGCGCCGTCGAGGCGTTCAAGCGGCTCTACCCGGGTAAGTGGCTCGCGACCGGCGGCAGCAAGGGCGGCATGACGGCGACCTACTTCCGTAGGTTTTTCCCGGACGACGTCGACGCGACGATCCCTTACGTCGCGCCCAACGACGTCATCAACGAGCACGACCGCTACAACCGGTTCCTGGCGAACGTCGGCGACGATCCGGCCTGCCGTTCGGCCTTGAAGGCGATCCAGCGTGACGTGCTGACCCGGCGCTCCGAGTTCGCGGCGCTCGCCGCCGCCGACGCGGCCAAGAACGGCTACACGTTCGAGACCGTCGGCTCGGCCGATGTGTCGCTGGAGATCTCGGTGATCGACTCGTACTTCGCCTTCTGGCAGTACCAGAGGCAGTCGGACTGCGCGACGATCCCGAAGGCGGGTGCCCCGGCGGCCGAGGTCTACGCCTGGTTCGAGCGCGTCGAGAGCCTCAACACCTACTCCGACCAGAACCTCGAGGTCTACGTCCCGTACTACTTCCAGGCGGCCTACCAGCTCGGCGCCCCCGAGTCCTACGAAGGCTATCTCCGGGATCTGCTGCGCTACCCGGGCTCCAACGTGTCGCGGACGTTCGTGCCGAAGTCGGTCGACATCCCGCGGTTCGATCATCTGGCGATGCCGGACATCGACTTCTGGGTGAAGTCGCGGGGGAAGCGGCTGATGTTCGTCTACGGCGGGAACGACCCGTGGGGTGCCGAGCCGTTCAGGCTCGGCTTCGGCACGAAGGACTCCTACAGCTACACGGTGCCGGGCGGCAACCACGGCGCCCGGATTTCGCAGCTTCCCACGGCGCAGGCCGCCGAAGCGACGAACACCGTGCGGCGGTGGGCCGGCCTGCCTCCGGTTTCGCCGGGTGTCAGCACCCGTTCGGCGCCCGCCGGGTTCCCGGACTTCGACGCCGACTTGACCATGTTGGAGCGCCGTCGCCTCTGAGCACCCTCACGCGTTTCGTCCTCTGAATGCGGTACTTGCACGCGCAAGGATCGCATCCAGAGGACGAAACGCGGCTTACTTGATACCGGCCGCGTCCATTCCCCGGAGCTCCTTCTTGAGATCCGAGACCTCGTCCCGCAGCCGGGCCGCCAGTTCGAACTGCAGGTCGCGCGCCGCCTGCATCATCTGATCGGTCATCTGCTGGATGAGGTCGGCCAGTTCGGCGCGCGGCATCCCGGCGACGTCCTTGTCCGCGAGCATGCCGGAGCTGCGTACGCGGTCGCCCTGCTCGGGCTTCTTGCCACGCGAGGAGTTCCGGCCCGAACCGCCGACGGCGACCGACTCCGTGTCCTCGGCCTCGCTGTAGACGCGGTCCAGGATGTCGGCGATCTTCTTCCGCAGCGGCTGCGGGTCGACACCCCGCTCCTCGTTGTAGGCGACCTGCTTGGCGCGGCGGCGATCGGTCTCGTCGATGGCGTGCTGCATCGAGTCCGTGATCTTGTCCGCGTACATGTGCACCTCGCCCGACACGTTTCGCGCCGCACGGCCGATCGTCTGGATCAGCGACGTGCCACTGCGGAGGAAGCCCTCCTTGTCCGCGTCGAGGATCGCGACCAGCGACACCTCGGGCAGGTCGAGACCCTCACGGAGCAGGTTGATGCCGACCAGTACGTCGAAATCGCCCGCGCGCAGCTGCCGCAGCAGCTCGACCCGGCGCAGCGTGTCCACCTCGGAGTGCAGGTACCGCACCCGGATGCCCAGCTCCAGCAGGTAGTCGGTGAGGTCCTCGGCCATCTTCTTGGTGAGCGTGGTGACCAGGACACGCTCGTCCTTCTCCGCCCGCTCGCGGATCTCGTGCACCAGGTCGTCGATCTGGCCCTCGGTGGGCTTCACGACGACCTTCGGGTCGACCAGGCCGGTGGGCCGGATGACCTGCTCGACGAACTCGCCGCCCGCCTGCCCCATCTCGTACGGCCCCGGCGTCGCCGACAGGTACACCGTCTGCCCGATCCGGTCGCTGAACTCCTCCCAGGTCAGCGGCCGGTTGTCGACCGCGCTGGGCAGCCGGAACCCGAAGTCGACCAGGTTCCGCTTCCGCGACATGTCGCCTTCGAACATGCCGCCGATCTGCGGGACCGTCTGATGCGACTCGTCGATGACCAGCAGGAAGTCGTCCGGGAAGTAGTCGATGAGCGTGGCGGGCGCGGACCCGGCGGCACGGCCGTCGATATGCCGCGAGTAGTTCTCGATACCGGAGCAGAACCCGACCTGGCGCATCATCTCGATGTCGTACGCGGTGCGCATCCGCAGCCGCTGCGCCTCAAGCAGTTTGCCTTGCTTCTCCAGCTCGGCCAGCCGCTCCTCCAGCTCGGCCTCGATGCCGCGGATGGCCTTCTCCATCCGCTCCGGGCCCGCGACGTAGTGCGTGGCCGGGAAGATGCGGACCTCGTCGACCTCTTTCACGATGTCGCCGGTGAGCGGGTGCAGGTAGTAGAGCTTCTCGATCTCGTCGCCGAAGAACTCGACGCGGATCGCCAGCTCCTCGTACGCCGGGATGATCTCGACCGTGTCGCCGCGGGCGCGGAAGGTGCCGCGCGCGAAGGCGATGTCGTTGCGGGTGTACTGCACGTCCACCAGCGCGCGGAGGAAGACGTCGCGGTCGAGCTGCTCGCCGACCTTCAGCTTCGTCGACCGGTCGAGGTACGACTGCGGTGTGCCGAGGCCGTAGATGCACGAGACACTCGCGACCACGATGACGTCGCGCCGGGACAGCAGGTTCATCGTCGCCGAGTGCCGCAGCCGCTCGACGTCGTCGTTGATCGACGAGTCCTTCTCGATGTAGGTGTCCGTCTGCGCGATGTACGCCTCGGGCTGGTAGTAGTCGTAGTAACTGACGAAGTATTCGACCGCGTTGTGCGGGAACAGCTCCCTCAGCTCGTTCGCCAGCTGCGCGGCGAGCGTCTTGTTCGGCGCCATCACCAGCGTCGGGCGCTGGACGCGCTCGATCAGCCAAGCCGTCGTCGCCGACTTGCCGGTACCCGTGGCACCGAGCAGCACGACGTCCTTCTCGCCCGCGTTGACCCGGCGTTCGAGCTCGTCGATGGCCGCCGGCTGGTCACCGGCGGGCTTGTACTCGCTGACCACCTCGAACCGGCCGCCGGTCCGGGGGATGTCCGTGACGGGGCGGAAGTCCGACTGGGCGAGCACGGGGTGTTCGGATGCGAAAGCCACGGGAACCAGAGTAGGCGTTGGGTCCGACAGTTTCCGTTTCGCCTGGTCGGATCAGCAGGAGCAGTCACAACAGTTGCAGCAGCAGTCACAACCGTCACAGTTGTTGCACCAGGCCTCGTGCGGCTTCCCGCTCCACGCCCCGGGAAAGGGGTCCCGGCAGCAGATCTGACACGAGCAGCACATGTAGGTCGCCACCGCGCAGCCGAGGAAGAATCCCCTCGGCTTCGGCGGGACCCGGAACTTCGGCGTCCAGCAGGCTCCGCCCTGACCGTCGACCGGGCCGCCGCTTCTGTGCTTACCCTTCTTCGGCGGCTCTTGGGGCGGGCCCCCGCCGCCAGGGGCGCCCGGCGGCGGAGGCGGAGGCTGATAGCCGCCCTGCGGATACTGCTGGGGCGGGTAGGGCTGGTGGGGATGCTGCTGCGGCTGGGGCCCCGGCCCGATCCAGCCCGGCGGCGGCTGCTGGGGGCCGTGCCCGTGACCGCTGAGGTGGTGCCCGAAGGAACGTCGCACCGCCTGCCGCAGTTCGTGCACCAGCAGCGCGTGAACCAGCTTCGGCTGGTCGAACTTCACTTCGCGAAGGGCGAGTTCGACACCGAGCACGGCGTCGTCGCACAGCCGTCGCGCCTCGGCGAGGCCGGTGCCGGTGGCCGTCAACGGGTTCCACGCGCCGGCGGCCTCGTCCTCGGTGAGGTCTTCGACGGCGTCGAGGAGGTGTGCGGCCCTGCCGAACAGGCGCCCGGCCTCGGCCAGCGGCGCGGCGTTCTCCGGGCGGCCCGCGATGACCGCGGTGTGCGCGAACGCGGCCGCCGTCGCCAGTTCGGCCGGTTCGGTGGCGAGCACGGCGGAATCACCCAGGTGAAGGGCGCGTTCGATCTCGCCCTGCCGGTCGACGGCTTCGGTCAAGACCGCCGTGTCGAAGCCGATCCGGGTGCCCGTGCGGCTCCCCTGGTCCGCCCAACGCGTCGCGACGCGCCTCGCGGCGAGAGCGACGGAACGCCTCGCGAAAGCGCCGTCCCGGTCCTCGACGTGGTCGCTGATCTTGGCCGACGCCAGCACCAGGGAGACCGCCGCCGCGAGCTGGGCGCCACCGCCCTTCGCGACCGACGTTCCCTTCATCGCCCGAAGCGGGCAGGGGCCGGCGTCGCGCCGCCCCTCCGCACGCGGCGACTGGGCTTCGACGAGCGCCGAGATGATCAGGCCGTCGTAGTTCGTCACCATTCGGGCGAGTTGTCCGTGTTCGTCCCGCAGTGCCAGGCAAAGACCGCAGAGATGGGCGAGCCAGTCCGCGTGCAGACCCGCGGAGAGCCGGTGGCGGCACGGCCTGATGATTCCGAACATACGTCGACTCCCCACTCACCCCTATGGCGGAACCAGCGCACCTTATCCGGCCAGGCGGCTCCACTCCCGCGGAACCGCGAAACCGTGATCGTCCACCCGGTTGGGCGGTGTTCGCGGGCGTCGGCGCCTTCCAAGATGGGCGCATGACCGCGCTGCATCCGCCGAAGGTCGAGTACTTCGATCCGGCCGCGAAGACCAACACCGACCCCAAGGGCGTCGTGAGGGACGTCGACGAATACCGCGAAGAGCCCTTCGGCCTCTACATGGCGCGGCCGACGCCGGGGCGGACGCAGTTCCACTACCTCGAGTCCTGGCTGCTGCCCGATCTCGGCCTGCGGATCACCGACTTCTGGTTCAACCCAGGCCACGAACGCGATCAGGACTTCTACCTCGACGTCGTCGACATCCGCCGCGAGGACGGCGTCTGGGTGGCCACCGATCTCTATCTCGATCTCGTCCTGCGGGACAAGAAGTCCGTCCAGGTGATCGACACCGACGAACTCCTCGCCGCGGTCACCGCCGGGCTGCTCTCCCCCGCCGACGGCGAACGCGCGCTCGGTGTCAGTCACACGACCGTGGACGGGCTGGCCACCCACGGCCACGACCTGCGCGGCTGGCTGTCCACAAAGGACATCACGCTCGGCTGGCGACGGCACTGAGCCACCGGTATCCATCGATCGGTTGATCCTGGCTCATCCCTTGGGCGAGCGGATCCCGACCGGCCGATGGATACCCGGAGGGTCGCCCCTGCGGGACTCTCGATCACGGAGTAACCGATCGAGAGGGGGCGGATACCCGTGGTCATCGAGACCGAGGGACTCCGGGAACGATCCGATGGACGCGAACGCGCGGAAACCGCGCCGTTCGCGAGAGCACCGGTGCTGGCGATCGCCGGTGCGATGGGAGCGGTTCTCGCGGCGACGGCAGGTCGCTACGGCTACTTCGGCGACGAGTTGTACTTCCTGGCGGCCGGTCGGCATCTGGACTGGGGGTATGCCGACCAGCCGCCACTGTTGCCGCTTCTGGCCCGGCTGATGGACGGGTTCGGCGCCGATTCGCCGTTCGTCCTGCGGATCCCGGCGATGCTGGCGATGGTCGCGGGCGTCGTGCTGACGGCGCTCATCGCCAGGGAACTGGGCGGTGGCCGCAAAGCGCAGACGATCGCGGCGGCGACCTTCGCGGTGTCCCTCCAGATACTGGGCAGCGGGCACTACCTGGCGACCAGCACGATCGACCCGTTCCTGTGGACACTGCTGGTCTGGCTGCTCGTCAGGTGGGTGCGGACCCGTGCGGACGGGCTGCTGGTCTGGAGCGGCGTGGTCACCGGATTCGCGCTGAACACGAAGTTCCTCATCGGCGGCTTCTGGCTCGTCGCGCTGATCGCCGCGGCGGTGTTCGGGCCCCGCGACCTCGTCCGCCGTCCGGCGCTGTGGTTCGGCGCGCTGATCGCCGCCGCGATGATCGCGCCCACGCTCGTCTGGCAGGCGGCGAACGGATGGCCGCAACTGACCATGGGCGCGGCGATCTCCCAAGAGGTCTCGGCGGGCTGGGGCGGACGGGCCTCGTTCGTCCCGACACTGGTGATCAGCGCCGGAGTGCCGGTGGGGATGATCCTGGTCGGCTATGGCCTGTGGCGGCTGCTGCGATCCGAACGCCTGCGGCCGTACCGCTTCCTCGGCTGGACCGCGCTCGGCGTCCTCGCCCTGTTCCTGCTCGCGAACGGGCGCTACTACTACGCGGCGGGGATGTTCGCCCCGCTGTTCGCGGCCGCGGCGGTGGAGATCGAAGCGGGCCAGGCGTCGAAGTACTGGCGGTGGATCGCCACTTGGCCGGTGTACGTAGTGGCCGCGGCGGTCGCGATCCCGCTATCGCTCCCGGTCCTCCCGCGGGCGGAGCTGGCGAGTGGCCCGGAGTGGGCCCGGCCGGCCTTCAGCGCCGAGGAGATCGGCTGGCGGGAGATCACGGAGTCGGTGGCGCTGGCGTACCGGACCGTGCCCGATCCGGCCCGGACCGGGGTCGTCGCGGCGAAGTACTGGCAGGCGAGCGCGATCGACCACTATGGACCGGCGCTCGGGCTTCCGTCGCCGTCGAGTCCCAACCGCGGCTACGCGACTCTGCCGAGGCCGCCGGAATCCGCACGGGACATCCTGTTCGTCGGGAACGACCCGTCGGGGCTTGTGCCGTACTTCACGCAGGTACGCGAGGTCGGCGCGCTCGACAACCGGGCCGGGGTCCCGAACGTGAGTCAGGGCATGAAGATCTGGCTGGCCACCGGCCGGAACGAGAGCTGGGACACGGTGTGGCCGAAACTCACGGATTGGGGCTTCTGAGCCTCGCCGGTCCTCTCACGACCGACGCGCTCCGCCGGTGGCACGTAAGGTGCGAGAGGACCGGCACCCGAGGGATCTGCGAGGAATGGATGGAAGCCGCCCGCGCGGCCGAAACACCGACCGTGTCCAGTGCGGCGTTCGCGCGGCTCCCGGTGGCGCTGCTCGCCGCCGCGGCCGCGGCGGCCCTGCTGGCGACGGCATGGCGCTACGGCTACTTCGGCGACGAACTGTACTTCCTCTCCGCGGGCAAGCGGCTGGCCTGGGGTTACGCCGACCAGCCGCCGGTGCTTCCGTTCCTCGCGCTGGTGATGGACACACTCGCGCCGGGCAACGTCTTCGTGTTCCGTCTGCCCGCCGTTCTCGCGACGGCCGCGGGTGTCGTGTTCACCGGGCTCGTCGCCTACGAGATGGGCGGGGACCGCCGGGCGCAGACCCGCGCCGCCGCCGCGTACGCGATCTGCGGGCAGTTCCTCGGGAGCGGGCATTACCTGGCCACCTCGACGGTCGACCCGGCACTGTGGGCACTCATCGCGTGGCTGCTCGTGCGATGGATGCGGACCCGCGACGACAACCTGTTGCTCTGGCTGGGCGTGGCGACCGCCGTCGCGCTGAACGTCAAACTCCTCATCGCGACGTTCTGGGTCGCCGCCGGCCTCACGATTCTGGTCTTCGGACCCCGGGATCTCTTGCGCAGGCCCAAACTCTGGATCGGCGCGGGAATCGCCGCGCTCTCGCTCGTGCCCACCCTCTGCTGGCAGGCCGCGAACGGCTGGCCACAGCTGGAGATGGGCGACGTCATCGCGCACGAGACCACCGGCGGCTGGAGCGGCCGCGCCGGGTTCCTGCCCGCGCTGCTGACCGGCGCCGGGCTCGGCATCGGCGTCGTCGGTGTCCTTTATGGACTCTGGGTCCTGCTGTTCTCGTCCAGGCTGCGCGAATACCGGTTCCTCGGCTGGACCGCCGTCGGCGTGATCGCGCTGTTCATCCTGTCCAACGGCCGGTACTACTACGCGGCGGGCATGTTCGGCGTCCTCTGGGCGGGTGCGGCCGTCCACTTCGGACAGTTGAAGCCGTCACTGTGGTTCCGCTGGATCCCGACCTGGCCGGTGTTCCTGCTCTCCGCGCTGTACACCCTCCCGTACGCGCTGCCGGTATGGCCCACCGCGTGGCTCGCGGAGGGCCGCGACGTACCGCGCCCGGCGTACGCGCTGGAGGAGATCGGCTGGCCGGACCTCGCCAGGTCGGTCGCGGACGCCTATCACCGCCTCCCGCCGGACCAGCGAGCGCGCACCACACTCGTGACCGCCGGATACTGGCAGGCCGGAGCGCTGGACCGGTACGGCGCCGACTTCGGGCTTCCCGCCGTGTACAGCCCCAGCCGGGGTTTCTGGTACTTCGGCCACCCGCCCGAGACCGCGGACAGCGTGCTGTTCGTCGGCCCCGATCCGGCGAGGCTGCTGCGTTCGTTCACCGACGCGCGGATCGTTTCCCGCGTGGACAACGCGGACGGCGTCCGGAACGTGAGCCGCGGGATGCCGATCTGGCTGGTCACCGGCCATACCGAGGCCTGGGCCACGGCGTGGCCGGGACTGCGAGAATTCCGGGTATGACCAGCTGGATCCGGTGGCAGGACTCGCTGTGGCCGTCACCCGGCGACGGGGATCGGCCGTGGAGCGACCGGATCGAGAACTTCCTGCCGTACGCGTTGCTGGCGCTCGGCACGGTCCTCAGTCTTCTGCTCTCCGGGCGCGATCCGGCGGTCACCCTGGGGCTGGTGGGGATAGCCGCCGTCTGGCTGCTGCTCACCTTCACACTGTTGCCGGGGCGGTGGGCCGAGCATCCGGTCGTGGCCGCGGTTTCCTTCACCGGGCTCGTCGCTGTCGCGGCGGTGCTCGAAGGCTACGACACGATCTTCCTCATCTTCATGATCACCGGATTCTTCGACGCGATGCGGCTCCGGCCCGCCCCGTTGGCGCTGGCCGGGATTTTCGCGGTTTCCGCCCTGATCAACACGATGCCCAACGGCGGCCCGCTGCGCGCGTTCGCCGACCAGCCCGCGCTGTGGACCGTGATCACGCTGGTGCAGACGGCCGCCGTCGGCGGAGGCGGGCTCGCGTCGGCGGCGATGGCGCGGCAGCACGCGGAACGCAAGCGCGTTCTCGACGAACTGGCCGCCGCTCAAGAGGAGAACGCGGTACTGCAACGGCAGCTGCTGAGCCAGGCACGCGAAGCGGGCGTCCTCGACGAGCGTCAGCGGCTGAGCCAGGAAATCCACGACACGCTCGCCCAGGGCTTCACCGGCATCATCACCCAGCTGGAGGCGGCCGACGAGGCGAAGGGCGACCCCGCGGAGTGGCAGCGGCACGTCGGTTCGGCGATGGCGCTGGCCCGGGAGAACCTGACCGCGGCCCGGCGGTCGGTACGCGCGCTCGGCCCACAGCCGCTGGCCACCGCGACCCTGCCTGACGCGCTCGACGAGGTGTCCCGGTTGTGGAGCGGCCGGACCGGCGTCGAAGTCCGGTTCACCACCACCGGGACCGCGCGGGCACTGCATCCCGAGATCGAGGCGACGTTGCTGCGGATCACGCAGGAAGCACTGGCCAACGTCGAGAAGCACGCCGCCGCCACCATCGTCGGGCTCACGCTGTCCTACATGGCCGATCAGGTGACCGTCGACGTCCGGGACGACGGCCGCGGCTTCGAGCCGGGCTCGGTGGGGACGCGTCCGGCGGGTGACGGCGGCTTCGGTGTCCCCGGGATGCGTGCCCGCGTCGCGCGGCTGGCGGGAACACTGCACCTCGAATCGGAGCCTGGCGGCGGGACCGCCGTTTCGGCCAATCTGCCCGCGCTGGAGGCCCGGCCATGACGATCACGCTGCTGATCACCGACGACCATCCCATCGTCCGTGACGGGCTGCGCGGCATCTTCACCGCGGACCAGGGTTTCGAAGTGCTCGGGGAAGCGTCGTCCGGCGACGAAGCCGTCGCGCTGGCGGAGAAGCTCCGCCCCGACGTCGTGCTGATGGATCTCCGGATGCCGGGCTCCGGCGGGGTTGCGGCGATCGCGAAGCTGGCGCGGCTCGGAAATCCCGCGCGGGTTCTCGTGCTGACGACCTACGACACGGACACCGACGTCGTCCCGGCGATCGAGGCGGGTGCGACCGGTTATCTGCTCAAGGACTCGCCCCGCGAAGAACTCTTCCGCGCGGTCCGGGCGACCGCACGCGGCGAGGCGGTGCTCTCCCCCGCCGTCGCCGACCTGATCCTGGGCAGGATGCGCGCGCCCGCCCCGGAACCGCTGAGCCGGCGGGAGCTCGAGATCCTCACCCTGATCTCGCGCGGTTCGTCCAACAAGGAGGCCGCGAAACAGCTGTTCATCAGCGAGGCCACCGTGAAGACGCACCTCGTGCACGCCTACGCCAAGCTCGGGGTGAAGGACCGCGCCGCCGCCGTCGCGACCGCGTTCGAACAGGGACTTCTCGGAGGCTGAGGCCTACGGGGTCCAGCCGGTCGATTCCGCCCAGGCGTCGGCACGCGTGAAGGCGGCGTCGACCCAGACCTGCTTCTCGTCGGTGTATTGCTCGACGGTCCCGTCACCGGCGTGCTTCGCGGCCATGGCGTTCTTGACCGCGGCATAGGCGTCGCGTTCGTCGGGGTTCCGTCGCAGCCATTCCGGGAACAGCAGCGCGAGCCGCCAGGCCGGGGTCTCCTGCGAGCGGACGTGCAGGTTGACCGGACGCCGGGGGTCGCCACCGAAGTGGAACCGCTTGGGCCAGGTGCCCTCTTCGCCGTGCGCATCGTCGAACCACTCCCCTTCCGCCCGCGGGAACCCCGCGTCGGAGAGCGCGTCCGCCAGTTCGTCGGCCTTGTCCAAAGTGGACACCGTCAGCTGGAGGTCCAGGATGTCCTTGGCAGGCAGCCCCGGCACGGACGTCGAACCGATGTGATCGATCCGCACGGCGTTGTCGCCCGCCACCACGCGGATCCGCGCGAGCGCCCGCTCGGCCTGCACTGGCCACGTCTCGTCGTACGGCGCGATCTTCGGCGACATCGGCGCACGCGGCTTGCGGAGCCGCACGTTCGCCTCGAACGGGGTCAGCCGGTCCGCCCACAGCGCGTCGACCTCGGCGAGCACGATGTCGGGCGCTCCGCTGTTGTCGAACCACACGTCGGCCACCGCCCGGCGCTGATCGGTCGTGGCCTGCGCCTTGATCCTGGCGCGCGCGTCCGGTTCGGCCATGCCCCGTGCCTCGACCAGGCGGCGGACCCGGACCTCCTCCGGCGCGTCGACCATGACGACGAGGTGGTACATCGGCGCCAGCCCGCCTTCGACCAGCAGCGGGATGTCGTGGACGATGATCGCGTCCGGCGCGGCGGCCGCCATCAGCTCGGCCGTCCTGGCGCCGACCCTCGGGTGGACGATCGAGTTCAGCCGCTTGCGCGAGTCCTCGTCGGCGAACGCCTTCGCGGCGAGCGCGGCCCGGTCGAGCGCACCGTCGGACGCCAGGATGTCCTCCCCGAAAGCCTCGACGAGTTCGGCGAGCCCCGGCGTCCCCGGCTCGACGACCTCCCTGGCGATCTTGTCGGAGTCGATGAGGACGGCGCCGTGCTCGGAAAGCCGGTTCGCCACCGTCGATTTTCCGGCGCCGATCCCGCCGGTCAGGCCCACACGCAGCATGTCGATCAGCCTAGTGGCGCGACCTGGGGCGACCGCGCAGGGTCACGAGAGGTACACATCCGGCACAGACGGATGCAAAAGGCAAGTTCATAGTGACGCGTTACACGACCTTTATGGGTGACACGCCGGGCGGTTACGCCGTATCGGAGGCGTGATTGCGTACCGTGCGCGGCGAAGGTAGCCCACACGGAGGAAAGATGGCAGACGGCAAGCACGTCGGAAGGCACCGGCTCGGAACGCCGGGCCTGGTGCACTGTGTCCTCCATCGTCCCGTGGCCGAGGCTCTCGCCGAATATCGGCGCACGTGGCTGAGCGCGCTCCTGGTTCCGGCCAAGCACAGCTTCGCCGGACTCCGTCGCAAGGCCCGTGCCGCGGCGCTCGAACGCATCTGGGTGCCGGCCGTCCGGCCCGCCACTTCCTGACGCTCTTCCCTCTCCTACCGCATTCAGTCCTCTGGATGCGGTAGTCGCGCGTGCAAGGACCGCATCGAGAGGACTGAATGCGGGCAAAAGAAAGCGGCCCCGATCCGTGTGGACCGGGGCCGCTGTCTGTCAGCTACTGGCTGAGCGCCTGGATCACGCGCCGCCCGACAGCTTCTCGCGGAGAGCCGCGAGCTGCTCGTCGCTGGCGAGCGTGCCACCGCTCTTGGCCTCGGCCGGAGCGGAGGTGTAGCTCTGCTCGCCCGAGTCGCCGGAGGTGACACCGGTCGCGGCGTCGGCCGCAGCTTCCGCGTCGGCCTCGGCGGCCTTCTGGACCTGCTTCATGTGAGCCTCGTAGCGGGTGTGAGCCTCGGCGTACTGACGCTCCCACTCCTCACGCTGCTTGTCGAAGCCTTCCTGCCACTCCTGGGTGTCCGGGTCGAAGCCTTCGGGGTAGATGTAGTTGCCCTCGGCGTCGTACTCGGCGGCCATGCCGTACTGAGTGGGGTCGAACTCGGTCTCCGGCGTGACGCCCTCGTTCGCCTGCTTCAGCGACAGCGAGATGCGGCGACGCTCGAGGTCGATGTCGATGACCTTGACCATCACGTCGCCGTTGACCTGGACGACCTGCTCCGGGATCTCCACGTGGCGCTCGGCCAGCTCGGAGATGTGCACCAGGCCCTCGATGCCCTCCTCGACGCGCACGAACGCACCGAACGGGACGAGCTTGGTGACCTTGCCCGGCACGATCTGGCCGATCGCGTGGGTGCGGGCGAACTGACGCCACGGGTCTTCCTGGGTCGCCTTCAGCGACAGCGAGACGCGCTCGCGGTCCATGTCGACGTCCAGAACCTCGACCGTGACCTCCTGGCCGACCTCGACGACCTCGGACGGGTGGTCGATGTGCTTCCAGGACAGCTCGGAGACGTGCACCAGGCCGTCGACGCCACCCAGGTCCACGAAGGCACCGAAGTTGACGATGGACGACACGACGCCCTTGCGGACCTGGCCCTTGGCGAGCGCGTTGAGGAACTCGCTGCGCACCTCGGACTGGGTCTGCTCCAGGTAGGCGCGGCGGGACAGGACCACGTTGTTGCGGTTCTTGTCCAGCTCGATGATCTTCGCTTCGAGCTCGCGGCCGACGTACGGCTGCAGGTCGCGCACGCGGCGCATCTCGACCAGCGACGCGGGCAGGAAGCCGCGGAGGCCGATGTCCAGGATGAGGCCGCCCTTGACGACCTCGATGACGGTGCCCTTGACGGGCTCGTCCTTCTCCTTGAGCTCCTCGATCGTGCCCCAGGCGCGCTCGTACTGCGCACGCTTCTTGGACAGGATCAGACGGCCTTCCTTGTCCTCCTTCTGGAGAACCAGGGCTTCGACCTCATCGCCGACGGTGACAACCTCAGCCGGGTCGACATCGTGCTTGATGGAGAGCTCGCGCGAGGGGATGACACCCTCGGTCTTGTAGCCGATGTCGAGCAGGACCTCGTCACGGTCGACCTTGACGATGGTTCCTTCGACGATGTCGCCATCGTTGAAGTACTTGATCGTCTTGTCGATCGCAGCGAGGAAGTCTTCCTCCGACCCGATGTCGTTGATAGCGACTTGCTGGGGCCCGGTGGGGGCGGTCGGGGCGGTGGCGGTGTCGGTCGTCATTAGGCGGGTTGCTCCGGTGGATGGGAAGTAGTGGGTTTGCAGTTAGGGCACCATGGGCTTCCGACATGAGGCGACCGCATAAGCAAACGTCCACAGGGAACGACCGCGAGCATCACCGCATCCGGTACGCGACCCCCTGACCCGGACGCTGAGCGAACCGGGGGAAAGAGTAGCGCGAACCCACTGCGCTAACAGATATCCTACGCGGCCCCCTGTACACGGCACAATCAGGGTCGCCCCCACGATCACGGCGGGCGGATAAGCTATGCCGCGAAGCCCTGACCTGGGGAAAGGATATCGGTTTGAGCCAGCAGTCCGTCACCGAGCCCGAACGGCACGCACAGGCCGAGGAGCGGCTCGGCACCGCGGGGGTCGCCTACCGGGCGGTCTCGGCGCCCGAGGCGACCGCCGCGAACCTGGCGTGGTGGGACGCCGACGCCGACGACTATCAGGCGACCCACGGCGGATTCCTCGGCGACGCGGACTTCGTCTGGTGCCCGGAGGGCGTCCGCGAAGCCGATGTCGCGCTTCTGGGTGAAGTCGGCGGCAAGCGGATCCTCGAGGTCGGCTGCGGGCAGGCCGCCTGCTCGCGCTGGCTCGCCACGCAGGGCGCCGACGCGGTGGCGACCGATCTGTCGGCGGGCATGCTGCGGCACGCGCGGGAGGGCAACGAGCGGACCGGCACGCCCGTCCCGCTCGTGCAGGCGACGGCGGAGTCGCTCCCGTTCGCCGACGCGAGCTTCGACGCGGCCTGCTCGGCCTTCGGCGCGGTGCCGTTCGTGGCGTCGGTGGACGTCGTGTTCGCCGAAGTGCGCCGGGTGCTCCGGCCGGGCGCCCGCTGGGTGTTCTCGGTGACCCACCCGATGCGCTGGATCTTCCCCGACGATCCCGGGCCGCAGGGCCTCACGGTCACCCAGCCGTACTTCGACCGCACGCCGTACGTCGAGGTCGACGAACAGGGCGTCGCGACGTACGTCGAGTACCACCGCACCCTCGGCGACTACGTCCGCGCGCTGGCCGACGCCGGTTTCGCGCTCACGGATCTCATCGAACCCGCTTGGCCGGAAGGTCACACCCGTACTTGGGGACAGTGGAGCCCGTTGCGCGGCAAGCTCTTCCCCGGCACCGCGATCTTCTGCACCCAGCGGGGATGACCTCGGCGGCGGAGCGGCAGCGCGCGCGGTTCGCCGCGCTCGACCCGTTGCTTCCGCCGCCGCCCCCGCTCCCGCCGGGCGAATCCCTCGAAGCGGGCGGCGCCGCCGGGACGATCACGCACGTGCGGTTCGCGGCGGGTTCCTGGCAACGGCTCTGGAGCCCCGCGCATCTGCAGATCCTCTCCGCGGTCCTCCCCCTCGACGCCGTCGCGGGCATGAGCGCGCTGCTCTCCGCCTGGCGCGAGCGGATCGCGCTCGCCGACGCCGAACCCGATTCGTCGTGCACGGTCACCTGGCCCAGCCGTGACGTCGCGGTCTCACGTGCCCTGCTCGACCACGGGCTCGCGCCGCAACTGGCGCTGGCCGTCCGCGCGCCCGCGGCGGGGCAAGCGCATTCCGTACCGGGCGTGACCATCCGCGCGTCGACACGGGGCGACCTGGAGGAGATCGTCGGCCTTCGGTTCGAGGAACTTCGCTACACCTCGCTCGTCGGCCACGGTGTCGTACGGCCCGGCGCCAAGGCCCTGCTCGCGGAAGAGGTCCGGCGCGGCCTGCAGTTCGGCGGCCGGGTCTGGATCGCCGAAGAGGAAGGTCTCACGGTCGGGATGGTGACCGGCGGAAAGCGCTCCCCGATCCCCGGCGACGCGCTCGCCGGCCGCTTGCCGCCGGGCGAATGGGGCTACGTCGGAACGCTCGCGGTCACCGCATCCGCACGGGGGCGCGGGATCGGCCGCGCGCTGACCGCCGTCGCGCACGACGAGCTGTTCTCGCCGTCGCTGCGCGGTACCTTCGTCTCGTACAATCCGGCGAATCCGCTGTCCCCGGTGTTCTGGCACCGGCAGGGTTATCGTCCTCTGTGGACGACGTGGGCGGCCGCCCCGGCCGCGGCCCTTCGGTAGCGGTGCCCGGTGCGGTCGACCCTGGGGACGGGATGGAAATCGAGAAGACCTTGTTCGACGCGCACCGCGCCCGGTTCGCGTCGATCGACAGGTTCCTGCCCGAGGCGGCACCGGCCCCGGTCGTCGGCGAACGCGTGGACGCGGCCACCGCGGCGGGCGTCCAGGTCACCGGAGTGGTGCAGCGTCAGCTGCACGGCCCGGACGACGTCCCCCTGTTGTGGTCGGCGGCCGACGTGAGACAACTCTTCCCGTTCATCGGGAACACCGGCACCGAGGGCATGGACGTGCTGCTGCGCGCGTGGCGGACCTGGATGGACGCCGAATCCCCCGGCGAGGACTCGTCCTGTGTGGTCAACTGGCCGAGCCGGGACGCCGAGGCGATCCGCGCCTTCCTCGACCACGGGCTGGTACCGATGTCCGCGCTCGCCGTGCGCACCGGAAGCCATCGGGACACCCCGGTCGGCGAGGGCGTGGCCGTCCGCCGGGCCCGCCGCGACGACTTCGACACCGTGCTCGCGCTGGCCGTGTCGACCCACGACTACATCGGCCAGATCGCCACCCGGCACCGCCCGAACGCCGCCGAACTGCTCGCCCCGGCGCTGGAACGCGCGCTCGACAAGGACGTCCCGCTGCTGTGGCTGGCCGAACGGGACGCCCGCGTCGTGGCGTTCGCGCACGGCGCGTGGATCATCTCGTCGCCGGGGTCGGCCGAGGCCGAACTTCTCCCCCACGGCCGCTGGGGCTACGTCAACAACGTCGTCACCGTGCCCGGCCTGCGCGGGAGCGGACTCGGCCGCACACTGATGTCGGTGGTGCACAAGGAGTTCGCCGCCGACGGCGCGGACGGCACCTACCTCTATTACAACCCGACCAACCCGCTCTCCTCGGTGTTCTGGCACCGGCAGGGTTATCGTCCACTGTGGACGTCCTGGGAGGTCCATCCGGCGTCGGCCCTGCGCTAGTCGTCCGGTTTGCGGAGGTTTCGTCACTCTTGTGTGTGACGTGGGCCCCCCAAGGTTGTGCGCCTCCCAGGTCAGGGCTAACTTTTGAACTGACCAGTCAGTTTAAGTTCCACGAGTCACCGACCTGGGAGTTCTTCGTGCGGGTTCAAGCCGACAGGGTGTCCGTGACCGGACCCCACGGCACGTTGCTGTCGCCTACTTCGCTCACCGTTTCGGGTGGTGAGCTGGCGATCGTGCACGGCGAGCCAGGGGTCGGCGTCACCGCCTTCGGGCTGGCGCTGGCGGGCAGGCTGAAGCCCGCCACCGGGACGGTGACCGTCGAAGGCGGTGACGCGCACAAGGTCGTGGCGATCGTCGACTCCCCCGGCGTGAGCGAGCCGGACGGCGCGTTGTCGCTGCAGGTCGTCGTCGGGGAGGAACTCGAACTGGCGAAACGCCCGGCGAACAAGGCCGCCGTCGCGAGCTGGCTGGCCGAGCACGACGCCGCCGCCTTCGCCACCACCCGCTTCGAAAACATCGAACCGGTGACGCGCACCCGGCTGCTCACCGCGCTCGCCGCGGGCCGCGAAGGTGTCGGCGTCCTCGTGCTCGACACCCCGGACCGGCACACCAGCGACGTCGACAGCTGGGCGCGGCTCGCCCGCGAGCACGCCGGGCGCGGCCTCGCCGTCATCGTGCTGACCGCCACCACCCCGGTTTCGGCCCTGCCGGAGAAGCCCGCCCGCTGCGGCGCCCTCGAGCAGCCCGACCCCGTGCGCTGCGCGCCGGTCGAAACCGCTGAGATCGAAGAGACTTCAGGAGACCAGGAATGAATCCCGTCCGGATCGCCGCCAACGAGCTGCGCCGGCTGAGCAGTGGCACCCTGCCGAAGCTCGCCATGGCCGCGCTCGTCCTGGTGCCGCTGCTCTACGCGTCCTTCTACCTCTACGCGAACTTCGACCCGTACTCGCGCCTGGACAAGCTGCCCGCCGCCGTCTTCACCTCCGACACCGGCGCGAAGGACTCGGCCGGTGTGGAACGCAATGTCGGCCGTGAGGTCACCGACGAACTGGTCAAATCCGGCACGTTCCAGTGGCACGAGGTGTCCCAGGACGAGGCCGCGAAGGGCGTCCGCGACGACAAGTACTCGTTCGCGATCGGCATCCCGCGCGACTTCTCCACGGCACTGCTGTCCTCGGGCAACTTCCAGCCCCAGCAGGCGACGATCACGCTGACCACCAACGACGCGAACAACTATCTGTCCGGGACCATCGCGAAACAGGTGGCCGAGCAGGTCCGCAAGACGATCGCGGAGAAGGTCGGCAGCGAGGCCGCGGACAAGTTCCTGGTCGGCTTCTCCACGATCTACGGCAAGATCCAGGAGGCTTCGACGGGTGCTTCGCAGCTCGCCGACGGCGCCGGCAAACTCAAGACCGGACAACAGCAGCTGGCCGACGGCGCCAATCAGCTCGCTTCCGGCAGCTCCCAGCTGGCGACCGGGCTCGGCACCCTGAAATCCAGTACCGCCCAGCTCCCCGCGCAGACCCAGAAGCTCGCCGACGGCGCCGGTCAGGTCGCCGACGGGAACCAGAAGGTCGCCGACGCCGCCTCGCTCGCGGCGACGGCTTCCGGGGACATCCAGGCCAAACTCGACGGCTACCGCACCCAGCTCGCGCAGGATCTGCGCGCCGCCGAAGTCCCCGAGGCGAAGGTGCAGGAGATCCTGAGCCGCCTCGACACCCTCCGGTCGCCGGTCGATCAGGCGAACACGAAGATCCAGGGCGCGAACAGCCAGCTGATCCAGCTCGCGTCCGGCGCCCGGCAGGTGTCCGACGGCGCACACCAGCTGGCCTCCGCCACACCGCAGCTCACCAGCGGCATCGCACAGGCGGCCGACGCTTCCGCGCAGATCCGCGACGGCGCCGCGAAGCTGAACGACGGCGAGAAGACCGCGGTCAACGGCACGAACCAGCTCGCCGACGGCGCGGTGCAGCTGCGCGACGGCCTCGCGGCCGGGCTCAAGGAGATCCCGAACCCGGACGACCCCACCCGTGCGGCGACCGCCAACACCATCGCGGACCCGGTGGCGGTCAACTCCTCCGGCGTCGCTTCGGCCGGGACCTACGGCGCGGGCCTCGCCCCGTTCTTCATCTCGCTCGCGACCTGGATCGGCGCGTTCGTGCTGTTCCTGTTGCTGCGCCCGCTCTCGACCCGCGCGCTGACCGCCGGCGCGTCACCGTTCAAGGTCGCCCTCGGCGGCTGGCTGTCCTCGGCACTGCTCGGGATCGCGCAGGTGATCGTGCTGTTCGGCGCGGTCACCTGGCTGGTCGGCATCGACGTCGCGCATCCGCTCGGCGCGATCGGGTTCGCGGTGCTGGTGTCGCTGACCTTCACGTCGGTGGTGCACGCGCTGAACGCGTTCTTCGGCGCCGTCGGGAAGTTCCTCGGCCTGGTACTGCTGGTGCTCCAGCTGGTGAGTGCCGGCGGCACGTTCCCGTGGCAGACGATCCCGGACGCGTTGTACCCGTTGCACATCGCGCTGCCGATGGGGTACGCGATCGACGGATTCCGGCACCTGCTCTACAGTGGCGCCTCGATGGAGATCCTCGGTGACATCGGTGTCCTTCTCGCCTATCTCGTCGGCGGGATCCTGGTCTCGACGCTGGCGGCGCGGAAACGGCGCACCTGGACGGTTTCGGCGCTGAAACCCGAGCTGGCGTTGTGAGTCCCCGGGGTGAGGCGACGAAGCAGAAGCTGTTCGAAGCGACGCTGCGGTTGTCCGCCAGCCGTGGCCTCGTAGGGCTGACGGTGGACGACATCGCGGCCGAGGCGAAGGTCGCGAAGGGCACCGTCTACTACAACTTCGGCAGCAAGGACGGTCTTGTCGACGCACTGCTGCGCTACGGCGTCGGCGTGCTCGCGGACCGGCTGCGCGCGGCGACCGGCGACGGCGACCCGATGGACGTGATCGAGTCGCAAGTGGACGGTGCGCTGGAGTTCATCGCCGAATACCCCGGTTTTTCGCAGATCCTGGTGAGCGAGATGTGGCGCACGCCCGGCACCTGGCACGAAACGCTGACGTTGCTGCGCGAGGAGATCATTTCCATCGTGCGCGAACAACTCCACCGGCTGGACGCCGCCGGGCGGCTGCCCGACGGCGTCCAGATCCAGACGGCCGCGGCGGGGTTGTTCGGCACGATGCTGGTGGTCGCGCTCGACTGGCAGGTGTTCCAGCCGAAACGGACCAGGGCCGACGTGCGGGAATCGGTGATGGTGCTGATCCGGGGCCTCGGGCGTTAGCTGAAGGCTCCCTTCGCCTTGCCAAGTACATGAAGGCCCCCATCCTTGCGCCTAGGTACAGGAAGGGGGCCTTCATGTACCTCAGCGAAACGTCCTTCAGCTGTCTGTCTCCCGGACCCACTTCAGCTTGACCTCGAAGTTCCCCTCCAGCCCCGTTTTCGCGATGACCGCGCCCGCCTGCGCGGTCAGCTTGACGCCGAACTTGAGCTCGACCTCGTCCGGCCCCCTGGCCATCGAGCGGAAGGTGTCCAGTGCCGCCGCGGCCGCGTCCTTGACGTTCGCGAGCGCCGCTTCGAAGGACCCTTTGGTGTCCTCGATCAGGTCGTCCCGCCGGGAGACCCTGGCGGTGCCGGGGACCGGGTCGATCTCGACGACCACCGAACCGCCGCCTTCGAGCGGGAACCGTGCCAGGTCGTTCACCGATGCTCCTCACTGTCCACAGGGGATTTCCAACCATTCGCCGGGCTGGATGTTCTTCCGGACGTCGTCGAGCTGCTTCAGCAGGATGTCCAGCCGGTCCCGGTTGCTCAGGTACTCCAGGACGGCGCGATGGAACGCGCCGGTCATCGTCGCGGGCATCAGGTCGGAAGCGTCGAAGCACAGCGCGGACGCCGAAGTGATCGTGTCCGCGACCCGGCGGCTCACCTGATCCGGATAGACGTCGAGACCGAGTTTCCGGTTGGCGGAGAAGGCGTTCGCGCGGGGGATCGACGGCCAGATCCGCTGTGCCTTCTCCGAAGCGAGGAACTCCATCAGTTTTCGCGCCTGCGGGGTGTCCTGGAACATCCCGGCGAGGTCGGCCGCGACCTCGGAGACGTCGCGGCCCGGGAAGGAGAGGAAGTCGAAATCGGTACCAGGCTTGGGGAAAGTCCCGTCAGGGCGTTTGACGTTCTGGTACCTGCTCATGATGAACGACGCCTGGTGTTCGAGCGCGCAGCCCGGCGGATCGGCGAACATCGGCTTGCCCGCGTCGCCGAAATCGGTCAGCAGCGCGGCCGCGGTGCCGCCGCGGATCGCGGTGGGTTCGAGCACGGAACCCCAGTCCAGCCAGGCCTGTTTGACTTCGGGCGAGGTCCACGGCAGCCCGCCGGACGCCCACTGCCAGTACTTCTCCGGCCCCGCCGAATGCAGCAGGATGTCTTCGATCCAGTCGGTTCCCGGCCAGCCCGAGGCGGGCGGGGCGCCCATCCCGACGCACCAGGGCGTGCCGCCGGCCGCCGTCAGCCCGGCGGAGTATTCGCGGAGCGCCGCGAACGTCGTCGGGCGGATCCCGGTCATCCGCGCCGGCGCGTACCAGATCAGGCTCTTGAGATCGGCCTTCACCGCGACCGCGTACAGCTTCTCGGTGCCGATCTGCTGCAGGGTCACCCATTGCGGGCTGAACGACCGCGTGACGGCGGCGGAAAGGTCTTCGCCGAGCGGCAGCAGGTCACCCGACTTCCGGTATTTCGCCAGCACCCCGGCGTTCGGCAGGACGGCCACGTCCGGCGGCGTGCCGCGCTGGACGTCCGAAGCGAGCACCTGGTCGACGGCCCGGGTGCCTTCGTAGAGGTAGTCGATCCCGGTGTCGGCCTTGAACGCGTCCAGCACTTGGCGGAAGGCCGTTTCCTCGCCGCCGGTCCAGGACGCGAGGACGACGACCGGTTCGTCCTCCGCCGACGCCGAACAGCCGCCCGCGAGCAGTGACAGCGCCGTCAGCACGGCCATCAGGCGTTTCACGGGCGATACCGGTATTCGTCGATTCGGGCGTGCAGCCCGAGCAGGACGAGTCCGCCCGCGAGCAGGGTGCCCGCCGGGATCAGGAACTCCCGCCCGCCGGATTCGGCCGCGGCGGAGGCGTCGGAGGCCACCGCCTTCGCGCCCGCCGAGGCGACCCGGGTGTTGTCCGTCGCCACCGTCGTGGCCTGTCGTGCCCGCGCCCGGAATTCGTCGACGGTCACCCCGCATCCCTGCTCCTCGTCGCAGTACCCGGTCAGCAGCTCGGCGAGCCGTCGCTGACCGTCGTCGTCGGCCGCCTGGATCTGCTGAGACCGCGCGGCGGCGACACCGTCGAGCCGCTCCCCGACCGAATCCAGCCTGCCGCGGCTGATCAGGGTGAGCACCAGGGCGACCCCGATGGCGGCGATCAGCACGGTCGCCACGAGCAGCGGAACGTTCGCCACGCGCCGGAAACGCTTCCGCAGATACAGCTGGGTGAGGACCAGCAGCACCAGCAGGGCCAGCACCGGCAGAAGCCACAGCGGGAGCATCGCGAGACTCATCCCGGTGGCCGACAGCTGCCGGTTCAGCGCCTCACGTTGCCTGCCCTGCAACACTTGCAGCTCTTCCAGGACACCGCCCGGAGCGTGCAGCAGCCGGGAGGCGTGCCAGAGATCGACCGCACCCAGCACGGCGGCGTCCGGCTGGCGGAAGTGCACGTCGGCCTGTCCGATGGAGCCCGAGTAGGCCGCGACCTGGCTTTCGATCACCTGAAGCGCGTTGCCACCCGCCTCACCCGCCTGGTTGAACTCCGCGACCCGCGCGAGGCTTTGACTCGCCAGCGCCAGCTGATTCGCGTACTCCTGCCCCGGCCCGGCCAGTTTCGCCTCACCGGAAGCGAAACTCGTGATCGCGGCGGCGTCGGCGGCCACCAGCGCGGCCCGCGCGGCGGTCACTTCGAGCACCGCCTGCGCGGTCCGGTCGCGGACGGTCTCCGCCGTGTTCTGGACGTTCTGGAACGCCCACAGCGAGACCACCAGTACCGCGAGGGTGAGCGCCAGCAGTGCGGTGCGGAGCCGGACCAGCCGCACCCGGGTGGCCGTCACGAAACCGCCTCGCCGAACGGTCTTCCGCAGCCGACGCAGAAGTTCGCCCCGGCGGGCGAGAGCGCGGGGCAGGCGGTGCAGGCGACCGGAGATCCTTCGGGCATCGGCCGATCTTCCTGCGGAAGAGCGATTTCCGAAACCCTCGACGGGATGACGACGTGCAACGCGTGGCTGCGGGTCGCGTCCGGGCGCAGCCGCACCACTCCGTTCTCCGCGTCGACGATCTCCACGACGCCCGAGAGACGGCTGAGGGTCTCTTCGTCGCCCGCGGCGGTGGCCAAGGCGACCGCGCGGCCCCAGTCCCGTTCGGCCCCGGCCCGGTCACCTGCCGCGTAGGCGTCGCCACCGGAGGTCAGCGCCTCGCCGAGATCGGCCTGCGCGGCGTACTTCGAGACCATCGGGTGAATCAGCGTCGGCGGGATCGGATCGCGCGTCCACCGCCCGGCGATGGTCAGCGCGTCCTCCTCGACCGCGGCTCCCGGTAAGGGAACGAGTTCCGTCCACGCGAGCTGACGGTCCTGTCCGTGGCTGGGTTCGAGATCCGGATCGAGATCCAGGATCAGCTGGTAGTCCCGCGTCTCGTCGCTCGCGAACGAACCGAGCGACAGCTCCTGCTCGCGGACGGCGATCTCCCGGCACCGGTCGGTGAGGTCGTACTCGTCGGGGAACACCTGCTTGATCGACCGCAGCCTGCTGAACGGCATGGTGCCGACCCGCAGCCGGACCTCGGGAAGCACCTTCGTCATCGCACTCTCGACCAGCTGCCGGAAATCCTCGGCGAGTTTGTCGTCCTCGACGACCGAGTCGACGTTCCCGCGCAGGACCCGGCCGATCTGGGTGAGTTCGGCGGGCTCCCAGCCGTCGCCGATCCCCCTGGCGTCGCAGACGAACCGGCCCTCGCAGCTGTTCAGCACGGTCATCAGGTCGGCCCTGGTCTGCGAGTCGTTGCGGCCGTCGGTGAGGAGGATCGCGTGACGGACGGCGTCGGGTACGCCGTCGAAGAGGTCGCGTGCCTTGGCGAGCCAGGCACCCATCGCGGTACCGCCGACGGCCGCGAGATGCTCGACCGCGGCGCGCGCCTCCGCCCTCGTCCGGTCGGAAGCGGGCACCAGGCCGTCCTCGGCCGGGTAGATCATCTTCGCGCGGTCGGTGCCCTGGATGACGGCGAACCGCACGCCGTCGGGGAGGACGTCGATGGCCGCCGCGGCCGCACGCCGGGCCTCGCCGATCTTGGTACTGGGGAAGCGCATCGAACTGGAACAGTCGATCATCAGGACCTCGGCGGCCGTCCTGGCGGCGGACGCCTCACCGCCGCGGGCGACGACCCGGACGATCGCGGTCATCGCCCGGTCCCCCTCGGCCAGGAACTTGTTCTGGTGCACTTCGAGGCCCAGCCCCGGCTCCCTCATCGCTCGCTCCCTCCCCTTCACACCAGAGTCACCGGTCTCACGGAATTCGCGAGATCGATCAGCACGTCGTGCGCTTCCGGCGCGGGCGCGTGGTGGGCGAGCCGCCGGTACGACTTGTCCAGCACGGTGCGGGCGCCCGTCTCGTTCGCGCGCAGGATCTCCCCGTCGGTGATCCCGTCCTGTCCGAGCAGCACCCCCGCCAGCCCGGTCTCGCGCACTGCCGTCACGAGCCTGTCGAAGGCGTCGCCGTCGAGATCCAGCGCGGTCAGCCGCACCACGGCGTCGTCGAGTTCCGCGGACGCCGGAAGGTCACCCGTCTCCGGCATCGGCGCGGACAGCACCCGCACGCCGGCGATCCGCGCCGCCTCGTCGTAGCGCGAGAATTCCGGGACCTGGTCGAGGATCTCGACGGCGGCGGCACGGTCGCCTCGGGACAAGCGGACCCGTGCGAGCCCGAACGCCGCACTGACCTGCGCCCGGTCCCGCACCCACAAGGCGTCGTAGTACCGCTCGGCGGCGGCCACCCCGTTGAGGTGCTCCTCGCAGAGCCCCAACGCGAGTTTCGGCGGCTCCTCACCCGGGATGTCGCGGTACACGGCGGTGAACTTCTCCTTGGCCGCGGCGAAGTCGCCTTCGCCGAGCGCGAGCAGCCCTCGGTGCCACGCCACCCGCCAGTCGTGAGCGGCGCGTTCGCCGAGCAGCCGTTCGGCCTCCGCCACCGCCAGTGTGCCTTCGATGACGGCCCCGAGTTCCAGCTGCGCCCGGCACCGGCGGAACCCGACCTCCGGCGAACCGGGCACCTTGTCGAGTTTCTTCAGCAGCCGCGCGGCGTCGGGCGCGCGGACGGCACGGAGGAAGTTCGCCTGCGGGTCGTCCGGATCCTCACGCGGTACCGGCAACCCGAGGGCGATCTCCTCGGCGGACGGCCGCGCGCCGAGCGAGACGGGTGTCCCCCGCGTCCAGTGCTCCAGCGGCGGAGCCTGGCCGAGTCCCGCGTCGAGCAGCACCGCCCCCTCGGCGAACAGCGTCGATCCGCCGGGCCGGGACTGCTTGTCCCGCAAGGAAAGGATCTCGCCGAGCACGCCGTCGAGCTGGACCAGCATTTCGCGCGCGGTCGCGAACCGCTGTTCGAAGGGGGCGGTCGCCCGGTCGAGTACGCGGAGGAACGATTCGATACCGAACCGGACGCCGCGCGCGTCGGTGGTGACCGACCAGCCGTCGCTGGCCTGGAAGAGTTCCCGCAGTGTCACGCCGACGGTGTGGATATCGGACCGGACGGTGAGACCGTGGGTCGCCCGTTCCCGCGGGGTCACCTGATAGTGCTCGGTTCCGACGATCGGGCTTTCGTCGTCGTCGATCTTGCGGATGGCCCCGAAATCGATGAGCTTGATCCGCTTCTCGCCGTGGATCACGTTGTCCGGCTTCATGTCGCAGTACAGCAGGCCCTCGCCGTGCAGGTAGTCGAGCGCGGTCAGGATCTCGCGGCCATACGCCACGACGTGCTCGACCAGCAGCCGTCCCTCGCTGGAGTCCAGCCCGGCCCGGCCGCGGTTCTTGACCTCCCGCAAGGAAAGGCCGTCGACGAACTCCATCACGATGTACCGGAAGTCGTCGTGCTCCACCACGTCGAGGATCCGGACGATGTTCGGGTGATCCAGCGCGGTGAGCACCTGGCTCTCGGTCTCCGCGATCCGGACGGCGGCGGTGTTGTTCGTGTTGATCAGGCCCTTGAGCGCGACGTACCGGTCACCGAGCCCGGAATCCGTTGCCAGATAGACGAATCCGAGTCCGCCGCGCGCGACGCAGCCGACGACCTGGTAGCGGCCGTCCACCACGTCACCCGCCGCGAGCTTGGGCGAGAAGGAGAACGGCGTCCGGCAGACCGGGCAGAACCCTTCGGTGGGCGCGGGACCGCCGCCGATCGAGCGGCCGACCGGCGTGGACGTGCACCCGTGCTTGCCGCAGAACCGTTCCTCCTCCGGGACATGCGGCTCGGTGAGCAGGCGGCCCGCGACGTCCGGCAGTTCGACGATGGGAAGCGGGACCCGGTCGTCCGCCCCGGTGTGGCCCGCGATCTGCTGGGAGCGGGTGACCGTCGTGCTGGTGATCCTGGTCGGCGCCTCACCGGGCCCGGGGATCACCAGGGTCGGTTTCCCCCGCGGCTCTTCCGGTGTTCCGGGCGGCAATCCGCAGATCTTGCAGAAGCCGGTCTTGCCCAGCACACCCGGGCAGCCGTCGTGTCCGCAGGCCGTCATCCGTCGATCCGTTTCCGTACGGTGTCCGCGTACCGCTCGACGTCGGCCGCCGCGGCCGTGAGGTCGCATGGTCCTTCGAAGAGCATCCGCCAGGCAGAGGCGTAGGCGGTATCCAATTCGACGTCTTCGACGAGTCCGCTGTTACGGGCCATCTCCCCGTACGCGTCGAGCCGGGCGCGCAGTTCCGCACGCCGGGCGAGGTACTCGTCGAGGAGGCGGCGAAGGTCGCGAGCACGATCGAGGGTTTTGGCCACGGCACGCTCACAGACCGGCAGCTGCCGTTTCACCCAATCCGTGTCACCGTCCCGCTCCGCCGAACGCAGTTGCGTCAACGCGCCACGCAGCCGCCGCTCCTTCGGATGAACGTGCGGGGCTCCGGAGAAGCGGGGTGCGTCGCCCGCATTGTCCTTCTCCAGCTTGGCGAGTTCACCCAACCGGGTTTCCAGGAGGGCGAAACGGCCCTCGATGTCGTCCTCGTCCACGGGCAGCACGTCCGTACTCGACCGGACCACGCTCACCCCCGGCGAAGTCGCCTCGCGGAACGCCAGCGCGAGCCGCAGCCCGAGTTCGTGCGCACGCTGGGCCAGCGGCACGAGCACCTCACCGACGAGTTCGTCGGGTTCGGCGGCTTCGTCGATCCCGTAGACGACGACGGTGCGGCCGGAACCGTGGCGGCCGGCGGGCGAATCCGCGGCGACGTCGAGCCGGTCGGAGATGCGGCGGCGTACCTCGTCGGCGGTCTTGCCGATCGCGTCGACGGCGAGCACGACACTGCCCACCGGCGGCACCGTCGGCCCGGTGGCGGTCCGGCCGGCACCGCGTTCGCGGTCGGCGAGGACGACGGCGCGCCGCAAGGAGGCGGCGACGGCGGAATCGTCCTGCCCCATGATGATCACCCGGACGTCGGCCCGGCCGTGCCCACCGAGCCATCGGGCGAATTCGCTGGCGAACCGCGGATCGAGCGCGGGCGGCTCCGGGTCCTGCACGAAACTCGGGTCGATCGCGGGGCTGCCTTCGGCCCAGCGGCGCAGTTCCGGCAGATAGCCGAGCATGGTCTCGACCGGGATCATCCAGGAGACACGGGCGGCCTCGGTCGTATACGTGGTCGCGACCATGCCGACGACGTGGCCGGTCCGGTCGGCGACCACCGCGGAGCCGCTGAAGCCGTGGGTGATCGGCTCGGCGTCGGGAACGCGGTGCAACTGGACGCGTTCGAGGCCGTGCCCGCCGTCGCCGACGACGGTCGCCAGCGACCACATGCCGTCCGAACGGGGCGGGAAACCGTAGGCCCGGACTCGCTGGTCGTCTTCGAGCGCGGTCCGGTGGAGCGGGGCGCCTGAGATCTGCTCCTCGGGGTCACGCAATCGGAGCAGTGCGATGTCCCCGCCGTCGTCGCCGATGGGCGCCGCCTGCGCGACGATCGTGGCGATTCCGGGCTCCACACCGGGAAGCGCCACGAAATCCACCGTGACACCGTCGTGGCCTTCGATCACGTGAGCGCAGGTGAGGAGGTGTTCGCCGTCGAGCATGGTCCCGGCGCCCAGGATCCGCCCACGATGATCGCGCAGCCGCACCCGCCAGCGTCTGCGCTCGGAAGTCACGCGAAAGACCCTACCGATAGTGAGCGGTAATGACGGCTGGAACCGTCATTACCACTCACGCAGCCTAATGTGCGGCGTCGTTCCAGGACCGCCCGTACCCGACGGAGACCTCAAGCGGGACAGCCAGCTCGTAGGCCGAGCCCATTCCCTGGCGCACCAACGCTTCCAGCTGCTCGCGCTCGCCCTCCGCGACCTCAAGGACGAGTTCGTCGTGGACCTGCAGCAGCACGCGGCTCTTCAATTTCGCCTCGGTCAGCGCCTTGTGCACGTTGAGCATGGCGACCTTGATGATATCCGCCGCGCTGCCCTGGATGGGGGCGTTGAGCGCCATCCGCTCGGCCATTTCGCGGCGCTGGCGGTTGTCGCTGTTGAGATCGGGCAGATAACGGCGGCGGCCGAAGATCGTCTCGGTGTAGCCGACCTTCGCCGCGTCGCCCACGACCGAATGGAGGTAATCGCGCACGCCGCCGAAACGGGAGAAGTACGCCTCCATCTGTTCCTTGGCCTCTTCGGTCGAGATCCGCAGCTGCTGCGAAAGCCCGTACGCCGAAAGCCCGTACGCCAGGCCGTACGACATCGCCTTGACCCGGAACCGCAGCTCCGGCGTGATCTCCTCCGGCGGCAGCGAGAACGCGCGCGACGCCACGAAAGTGTGCAGATCCTCGCCGCTGTTGAAGGCCTGGATCAGGCCTTCGTCCTGCGAAAGGTGCGCCATGATCCGCATTTCGATCTGGCTGTAGTCCGCCGTCATCAGCTCGGCGTACCCGTCGCCGACGACGAACGCGTCGCGGATGCGGCGGCCTTCTTCGGTGCGGATCGGGATGTTCTGGAGGTTCGGGTCCACCGACGAAAGCCGTCCGGTGGCGGCGATCGTCTGCAGCAGCGTGGTGTGGATGCGGCCGTCGTCGGCGACCGCCTTGATCAGGCCCTCGACCGTGGTGCGCAGGCGGGTCGCGTCCCGGTGTTCCAGCAGATGCTGCAGGAACGGGTGCTCGGTCTTCTCGAACAGGCTCTGCAGCGCCTCGGCGTCGGTGGTGTAGCCGGTCTTGGTGCGCTTGGTCTTCGGCATGCCGAGCTCGTCGAACAGGATGACCTGCAGCTGCTTCGGCGAACCGAGGTTGACCTGCTTGCCGATGACCGCGTACGCGTCCTCCGCGGCCTGCGTCACCCGGCTGAGGTAATGCGCTTCCAGGTCGGTCAGGTGCTCGATGTCGACCGCGATACCCGCCGCCTCGAGCCCGGTGATCACCTGCAACAACGGCAGTTCGAGCTCGGCGAGCAGCTGCGCGCCGCCCAGTTCTTCGAGCTCCTTGGTCAGCGCGCCCGCGAGCTCGGCGACCGCGCGGGCCTTGACCAGTTCGGCCTGGATCTCCTTCAGCTCCATGTCCTCGGCGCCGCCGTCGAGCAGCGAAAGCTGCCCGTCCCCGGTGTCGGCCTCGGACCGCAGCTCACGGTGCAGGTACCGCAGGGCCAGATCGTCGAGCTCGAAGGTGCGCTGGCCGGGACGGACCAGGTACGCCGCGAGCGCGGTGTCCATGACGAGCCCGGCGAACGTCCAGCCGCGTGCCTGGACGGCGTGCAGGGGGACCTTGAGCTCGTGGCCGATCTTCTGGATCTTCTCGTCGGCGAGCCAGGCCGTGAGCGCCTTGTCGTCCTCGGCGTCCATCGCGGTGACGTCGACGTACGCGCCTTCGCCGTCCGCGGCCGCGAAGGTGATGGCCTTCAGGTCGGAGCGGACCGAGGCGCCGGTGGTGCGGAACGCCAGGCCGACCGGCTGGTCCGTGCCGGTGTGCGCGGACAGCCATGCCGTGAGCGCGCCCGGCGCGAGCTTCGAACCGCTGACCTCGAAACCCTCCTCGGCTTCGGGCTCGGCGCTCTGCAGGGTGGCGAAGAGCCGGTCTCGCAGGACACGGAACTCGAGTTCGTCGAACAGCGCGTGGACGGCCTCGCGGTCCCACGGGCGCAGCTCGAGCATGGTCGGGCCGAGCTCCAGCTCGACGTCGCGGATCAGCTCGGTGAGCTGCCTGTTCAGCATCACCGCGCCGAGGTGCTCGCGCAGCGCGTCGCCGACCTTGCCCTTGACCTCGTCGACCCGGTCGATCAGCTCGTTGAAGGAGCCGAACTGCCTGATCCACTTCGCGGCCGTCTTCTCGCCGACCCCCGGGATGCTGGGCAGGTTGTCCGAGGGGTCGCCACGCAGCGCGGCGAAATCCGGGTACTGCGCCGGAGTGAGGCCGTACTTCTCCTCGACCGCCTCCGGGGTGAACCTGGTCATCTCCGAAACGCCGCGCTTCGGATACAGCACGGTGACCTGGTCGGTCACCAGCTGGAGCGCGTCACGGTCACCCGTACAGATGAGGACGTCGAAACCTTCTGCTGTCGCCTGTGTCGTGAGCGTGGCGATGATGTCGTCGGCTTCGTAGTTCTCCTTGGTCAGCGCCGGGATGCCGAGGACCTTGAGCACGTCCTCGACCAGCCCGACCTGGCCCTTGAACTCGTCCGGGGTGCTGCTGCGGTTGGCCTTGTACTCCGCGAACGTCTCCGACCGGAACGTCTTGCGGGAGAGGTCGAACGCCACCGCCAGATGGGTCGGCGCCTCGTCGCGCAGCAGGTTGATGAGCATCGAGGTGAACCCGAACACCGCGTTCGTCGTCTGCCCGGTCTTCGTCTTGAAGTTCTCCGCGGGCAACGCGAAGAAGGCGCGATACGCCATCGAATGGCCGTCGATCAGCAGCAGTTTGGGCCGCTCGGCCTGTGCGGTGGCGGGTGTGGCGTTGGCAACGGTCGTGTTCTCACTCGGGCTCACGGGAGCGAGTCTAGGGTGAGGGTCTGACAGTCCTACCTGTCGTGTCTGTTAAGGAGCTTTGCGTGACCGAACAAGCCCTCGAATCCTTCGCCGGGATCGACCCGGCCTTCGCCGGACAGCAGCTCAACGACAAGCTCGGGCTCGAGATCAGCGAATTCGGTCCCGAACGCGTCGTGGGCAGCATCCCGGTAGAGGGCAACCTCCAGCCCTACGGCCTCCTCCACGGCGGCGCGAACGCCGTCGTCGCGGAAGCGCTCGGTTCGATGGTCTGCGCGCTCAACGCCGGCACCGACAAGGCGACGATGGGGCTCGAACTCTCGTGCACGCACCACCGGGCGGTCCGGTCCGGGCGGGTGACCGGTGTCGCGACGCCGGTGCACGTCGGCCGCGGGACCGTGACCGCCGAGATCGTGCTGACCGACGACCAGGGCCGCCGCTCGTGCACGGCGCGGCTGACCTGCGTGGTGCGGGAGCGGCCGCCGGGCGCCTGAGCTGCCCTCCGGAGTGTCATGAAAGGGTCGTTCAGGACATCTTTCGTCCTGAACGACCCTTTCATGACACTCGGGACCGCCGTGGGCATGCACCGGAGGTCCGTGAAGCCGGCGGAACGCCAACCCGCGCTCACGAGACGCCCGAAGTACATGAAGGCCCCCTTCCTTGCGCCTAGGTACATGAAGGGGGCCTTCACGTACTTTGAGCGACGTGGATCTCGACACGGCCCAGGTGCGCGCGTTCGTCGCGACCGCCGACCACGGCCATTTCGGTCGCGCGGCGGAATCCCTGTTCCTCACCCAGCAAGCGCTGTCGAAGCGGATCCGGAAGCTCGAGGACGCGCTATCGGTCCAGCTCTTCCGCCGCACCAACCGGTCCGTCGAGCTGACCGCCGACGGCGACCGTTTCCTCCCGCACGCGCGCGAGCTGATCCGCGCGGCCGACGCCGCCGTCGCCGCGATGGGCCTGCAGGACCGCCCGCCCCGCCTCGACGTCATCGATCCGCGCCTCTCCCCCATGTACATGCTGCGGCGCATCGCTCAGCGAGACCCGGCGCTCGCGGTCGAGCGCGTCGCCGGGCGCGGGCTGGCCAACGCCCTCGACCCGCTGGTCCGCGGCGAGATCGACCTCGCGTTCGGCCGGGTCGCGGACCTCGGCCGCGAAGTACCCGCCGAGCTCGAACACCGGCTCGTCCGGCTCGAACCACTGGTCGCCCTTCTCGCGCCGGAACACCCGCTCGCAGGGAACGATGTCCTGAAATTGTCCGATCTCCGCCACGAGGGCATCTGGATTCCGCAATTGGGCGGCCCGATCGAATGGCTTTCTTATTTGCAACGCCTATGCAAAGAATTCGGCGTCCCGATCGACGACTCCGGGGTCAGTTACGACCTCCGGCACACACTGGAACAGACGCGCTACGGAAAGCAGCGGGTCACCCTCGCCGGCGCCGACATGGACCTCGCCTCCGACCTCAATCTGCGAGTCCTCCCGTTCGAGCCGTCGCCGCTTTTCCCGTGGTCGGTGGTGTGGCGGCGCGGCGAAGGCCCGGCCCTGCGGCGCCTGCTGGCGCTCGCGGGCCGGACCAGCCACGAAGAAGGTTGGTGCGCCTACGATCCCGAGCGGTCCTGGCTGCCGGACGACGACCTCAAACAGCTAGGTACCGGGCGAACCAGCGCGTGAGCTCGGCGTCGATCAGCTTCGCGTGTCCGGTCTGCGGAGCGGCTTCGAGGCCGGGCGCTTCGGCGAATTCGTGCGCCATCCCCGGGATCGTGACGAGTTCGGATCGCCGCTCCCCCAGCGCCTTGTGCAGGGCTTCGGCCGGTTCGGTGATCGAGACGTCGTCCTCCTCGCCGATGACGAGCAGGATCGGCGCGGTCAGTTCGTCCGCCCGCCGCACGTAGTCGTATTCGTTCGCGACCGCGCGAGAGCGGTCCGACCAGGGGTAGGTGACGTCGTAGACCCGCTCGTTCGCCGCGATCACCGGCGCCAGCTGGGTCACCGGGTTCACCAGCGCGGCCGCCGCCACCGGAATCTCGGCGTGGGTCAGCATCTGCAGCGCGACCCCGCCGCCCTGCGAACCGCCGACCAGCCCGACCGGACCGTCCTCAATGGACAAGCGGGAGCGCAGTTCCGCCACCGCCGCCGGGAACTCCGCCTCGACCTGCCTGGTGAGCGGTTCGACGACGTTGAGCACGTTGTCCTCGCTCGCGAGCCGGAAGAAGCCCTCGAAACCGCCTTCGGGAAACCGTTTCCCGGTCAGCGGCAACCCGAGGTGCACCCGCCACGCGTGCAGGTCCCGCATCGGCAGCGCCGCCGCCATGGCCGCCTCGCTGAACGGCGCGCCCAGCAGATGCCAGGTCAGCACCAGCGGCGCCGGACGCTTGCCGTCCGACGGCGGCAGCGCCACGAACGGGACCCCCGCGGCCACGCCTTCGATCGCTTCATCACTCATCGTCATGAGAACAGCTAATCGCGAGGTCAGGGCCGAGATCCAACAGCCGTTCGGACCGCGACGACAACCATCGGTTGTCATGGCACCAGGGAAGAGGGGGCACCGTTGACGCCCTTTGGGGCAGCATTGCTACGACGAACGGCCGCCCACGAAGGAGCTGAAAAAACGCAAGATACGCGGCTGAAACATGATCATTACCCGCGAGCATGATCGACGTGGTAGCGGTGAATCCTCAGCGTGACCAGCGAAGACTCGTCAACTGGCAACATTCGCCTTTTCGTGCAATTCGTTCTGGTTTCGACCGTCACGATGTGGACACAGAGTGATGGGCGTCTGGGCAGATCATGGCGAAGGGGGATATCTTCCTGCCCTAACCTAGCCCCTGTGTCGGGGGCAACGCCTACCGGCGGCTGGTTGGTCATGGGAGGTAGTCGGTGTCAGGAGTGCGTTTTGGACGGGTTTTCGCCGTCGCGGCGGCTGCGTCGCTGGCGCTGGCGGGCTGTGCCGGCGGCAGCAGCTCGTCCGGCAGCGGTGACAGCAGCACGCTGAAGATCGGGTTCATGGGTGACCTCACCGGTGAGAACTCCGGGATCGTGATCCCGCCCCGCAACGGCGCCAAGCTCGCTATCGACGAGTACAACAAGACGAACCCGGCGACGAAGCTGGAGCTCAAGGAATACGACAGCCAGGGCAAGCCCGAGCAGGCGACGTCGCTGATCGCGACCGCCGTCGGCCAGGACAAGATCACCGCCCTGATCGGCCCGGCGTTCTCCGGTGAGTCGAAGGCCATCGGTGGTCAGCTGGAGCAGAACAAGATCCCGAGTGTCTCGCCCTCGGCGACCAACGCGGGCCTCTCCTCGAACGGATGGAAGTACTGGCACCGCGTCGTCGCGAGCGACGCCAGCCAGGGTCCGGCGATCGCCAGCTTCCTCGTCACGGCGAAGTCGCCCAAGAAGGCCTACATCATCTCGGACGACCAGGAATACAGCGTCGGCCTGGCCGACAACTTCGAGAAGACCTTGAAGGAGAAGAACGTCCCGACCGAGCGCGACAAGTTCGCCAAGGACGCGTCGGACTACTCCTCGACCGTGCAGAAGGTCAAGGCCGCGAACCCGGACATCATCCTCTTCGGTGGCTACTACGCCCAGGGTGGCCGTCTGCTCAAGCAGCTGCGTGACGGCGGCGTGACCGCCACCTTCGCGACCGGTGACGGTTCGCTCGACGCCCAGCTGATCAGCGGTGCGGGCGCCACCGCCGCCGAGAAGGCCGTCGTCGGCTGCCCGTGCAACATCCCGGACGCCGGCTCCACCGACGAGTTCAGCACCAAGTACAAGGCCGCGTACAAGATCGACCCGGCGATCTACTCGAGCGAGGGCTACGACGCCGCGACCGCCATCATCAACGCGGTCAAGGCGGGTGCCACCACCTCGGAGAAGATCAACGAGGCCCTCAAGACGATCGACTTCAAGGGTGCCTCGAAGCAGATCAAGTTCAAGGAGAACGGCGAACCGTCGACGGACGCGATCAACATCTACCAGGTCACCGGTGGTGTCCTGAAGAACCTCGGCGTCTCGACCGAAGCCAAGCTCAACGGCTGACGGAGCAGATAGGAACACCTAACGGAAGCGGGGGCGCTGTGTGGACACAGCACCCCCGCTTCCCGCAAATGTGGCGAAAGAATCCTCGCCCCGTCCCGTAAGGCATCCACGTCATGCTTCAAGATCTGCAAGCCCAGTTCCTCGGTAGCACCATCGGCGGGCTGGTCGCCGGAAGCATCTACGCCCTCATCGCCCTCGGCTACACAATGGTCTACGGCGTGCTCCGGCTCATCAACTTCGCGCATTCCGAAATCTTCATGATCGGGACGGTCACGTCCCTGTTCATCCTCATCACCATCGCGGGCGGTACCGCCCCGATCACGCTCGGCGTGTTCGGAATGATCGCCGTGCTACTGCTGATCATCATCGCCTCGGCCGCCGTATCCGGCGGTGCGGCGGTCGTGCTGGAGCAAGTGGCCTATCGGCCGCTCCGCAAGAAGGGCGCGACCAGGCTGGCCGCCCTGATCTCCGCCATCGGCGCCTCGCTGTTCCTGCAGGAGCTGTTCGGCCTCGAGATCATCGAATGGATCACCGGGAAATCCGGTCGTGTGCAACAGAACGCGCCGCGGTTCATCCCGCACGAGGAGCTGTTCCACATCGGCAACGGCGTGGTCCGCACGGATCACGTGTTCGTCGTCGTCGGCGCCGTGATCATGATGATCGGTCTCGACCAGCTGGTCAGCCGCACCCGCATCGGCCGCGGTATCCGTGCCACGGCACAGGATCCCGAAGCCGCCGTGCTGATGGGCGTCAGCATCGACAAGATCGTGCGCCTGACCTTCCTGCTCGGTGGCGCCATGGCGGGTGTCGCCGCGGCGTTGTACGTCATGGAATACGAGAACACCGATTACCGCATCGGGTTCCTCCTCGGCATCAAGGCGTTCACCGCCGCCGTGCTGGGAGGTATCGGCAACCTACGGGGCGCCTTGCTCGGTGGCATCGTGCTCGGGCTGGTGGAGAACTGGAGTTCGATCTTCTTCGGTTCACAATGGAAGGACGTCACCGCCTTCGTGGTTTTGGTGCTGGTCCTGATGTTCCGTCCCACCGGCATCCTCGGTGAATCGCTGCAGAGGGCACGCGCATGAAGGGCAACGAAGAAGTGGCTGAAAAGTCCTCAGAGAACGAAAAGCCCGCGCGCGCCGGGTTCCACCCCCTCGACGGTCTGCGGGACTGGTGGGCCGATGCTCCGCATTGGCAGCGTTATGGCGTGTACCTCGCCCTGATCGTGGGCGCGCTGATCCTGCCGGCGCCCGCCATCGGTTCGTTCATGTCCCCCGATTCGGACTGGACGAGCGTCCTGATCTTCCCGATCGGGGTCTACATCCTCCTGGCGATCGGCCTCAACATCGTGGTCGGCCACGCGGGCATGCTCGACCTCGGTTTCGTCGCGTTCTTCGCGATCGGCGCCTACACGATCGCGACCATGGGCGTGAACTACGGCTGGTTCGTCTGGCCGACACTGCTGGTCGGTATCTTCCTCGCCGCGATCTCCGGGGTCATCCTCGGCGCTCCGACGCTCCGGCTTCGCGGCGACTACCTGGCGATCGTCACGCTGGGCTTCGGTGAGATCGTCCGGATCACCGCGAACAACACCGACGCCATCGGTGGCGCGCGCGGTATCACCAACATCCCCCACCCGGAACCGGTGTTCGGTACGGAGTTCCTGCTGGACGCGGCGCCGTACTACTACCTGATCCTGGTCGCGATCGTGATCGCGATCGTGTTCTCGGTACGGCTTCAGAAGAGCCGGGTGGGACGTGCGTGGGCCGCGATCCGCGAGGACGAGGACGCCGCCGAACTGATGGGCGTCCCGACGTTCAAGTTCAAGCTGCTGGCGTTCGCCATCGGCGCCATGATCGGCGGTTTCGCGGGCGGTATCCACGCCAGCAAGGCCGTCTTCATCGCGCCCGAGAACTTCCCGTTCATCCTGTCGGCGACCATTCTCGCGGCCGTCGTGCTCGGTGGCGCGGGGAACCTGCCCGGCGTGATCCTCGGTGCCTTCCTCGTCGCCTGGCTCCCGGAGCGGTTCCGGTTCCTGTCGGAATACCGGATCCTGATCTTCGGTGCCGTGCTCGTGGTGATGATGGCGCTCCGGCCGGAGGGTCTGCTGCCGTCGCGGCAGCGCAAGGCGGAACTACGAGAAGGAACGGGCGGGATGGGTGCCATGGGCGCCGAAGTCGCGGGTCCGGATTCCGAGGCTTCGGCGGAGGTGACGAAGTGAGCGCACTGCTCGAATTCGACAACGTGACCATGCGCTTCGGCGGTGTCACGGCTTTGAAGGAAGTCAACCTCACCATCAACCAGGGCGAGATCTTCGCGCTGATCGGGCCGAACGGCGCGGGCAAGACCACGGTGTTCAACGTGGTCACCGGTGTCTACCAGCCGACCGAAGGCCAGGTGCGGTTCAACGGCACCAAGATCAACGGGATGAAGCGGTTCAAGATCAACCAGACCGGGATCGCCCGCACGTTCCAGAACATCCGGCTGTTCCACAACATGTCGGCGCTCGAGAACGTGATGGTCGGCGCCGACTCGCACCACAAGACCGGGGCGATCACCGCGACCCTCGGTCTGCCGACGCACCGCAAGGAAGAGAAGCGGGGCCGCGAGCTGGCGAGGGAGCTGCTGGACTTCGTCGGCATCGGGCGGGTCGAGCACAACACCGCGAAGAACCTCTCCTACGGCGACCAGCGCCGCCTGGAGATCGCGCGTGCGCTAGCGACCGACCCGAAGCTGCTGCTGCTCGACGAGCCCGCCGCCGGGATGAACCCGGCGGAGAAGAACTCGCTGCAGCAGCTGATCCGCAAGATCCGCGACGACGGCAAGACCGTGCTGCTCATCGAGCACGACATGGGCCTGGTCATGCAGATCGCCGACCGGCTGGCCGTACTCGACTTCGGCCAGAAGATCGCAGAAGGGCTCCCCCACGAGGTGCAGAACAACCAGAAGGTGATCGAGGCTTACCTGGGGGTGGCGGAAGATGCTTCTTGAGGTCCAGGACATCAACGTCCACTACGGGAAGATCGCCGCGCTCAAGGGCATGACCATCGAGGTCGACGAGGGCGAGATCGTTTCGCTCATCGGGGCCAATGGCGCCGGCAAGACCACGACACTGAAGACGATCTCGGGCCTGCGTCCGCTGACCAGCGGCCGGATCCTCTTCGACGGCAAGGACATCTCGAAGACGCCCGGGCACAAGCGGGTCGAACTCGGGATCGGCCAGTCACCGGAAGGCCGGGGTGTGTTCCCCGGTATGACGGTGCAGGAAAACCTCCTGATGGGTGCCTACACCCGCAAGGACGACCTGAAGGCCGACCTCGACGAGGTCTACGAGCTGTTCCCGCGGCTGAACGAACGCAAGACCCAGTTCGGCGGCACGATGTCCGGTGGCGAGCAGCAGATGATCGCCATCGGCCGCGCGCTGATGACCAAACCCAAGGTGCTGCTGCTCGACGAGCCGTCCATGGGCCTGGCGCCGATGCTGATCGCGCAGATCTTCGACATCATCCGCGAGATCAACAAGCGCGGGACCACGGTCCTGCTGGTGGAGCAGAACGCGCAGCAGGCGCTGAAGCTCTCCGACCGCGCGTACGTGCTGGAGACCGGTGAAGTGGTCAAGAGCGCCCGCGGCGCCGAGCTGCTGGACGACCCGCAGGTGCGGGCCGCCTACCTCGGTGGCGACCTGGGCGTCTGACGCCTTTCGAGAAGGGCCCCGTCGCTTCCGCGGCGGGGCCTTCTCATGCCAGTCTGATGTCGGTGCCGGAGAGGTTCTTCATGTCGGTCAGCGTCGGACCGCCGAAAGCCCGCAGCACCACCGGTTTCGCCTCCTTGGGGAGATCGAAGTAGAGGTCGAACTCGACCCGCACGCCGCGCCCCAGCTCGAACTTGTCCGGCTGCCGCTTGATCGTCATCGCCTGGTTGTCGACCGCGATCACCGCGCCGGAATCGGTGACCAGCTGTTGGCGCCGCGTGTCGAAGAGGATTCCGGACACCCCCTTGCCCGTGACCACAAGCCGGAGCCGTACGAACTGTCCCTTCGCCTCGAACTCGGTGTGGCTGCCGGTGAGGCTGGGGAGTCCGGCGGCCAGCCCGATGAGGGAGAACTCGGTCTCCCCGTTGAGCGCGGTCGGCAGGTGCAGCGCGGTCTCGTCCGGCCGGACCTCCCGTGCGGGGAGGTCGTAGACGGGTTTGGCGGGCGGCTGCCCCTGCTCGGCGGAGCACCCGGCGAGCAGGACCAGGACCGACGCGGCCGCTGCCAGGCACTTTCTCATCGGACGACCTCCACGCTCAGGTACGGCCACCCGCCGACCTCCGGCAGTCGTATCGGGCCGATCTCCGCCCCTGGCAGGAAACGCACCGTCGTACCGGTCGTGCCATCGTCCGGGATCGGCGACAGATCGGTGACCGGGACGCCACGTTCGTAACGCTGGGTCCAAGAGCCGTTGCGACGCCGGTTGGTGTGCACGAGCCATTCGCTCAGCGCGGCCACAACCGACAGACCGCGGCGCGGATGACCGTCCGGGAGACGTTGCGCCTCGGGGAAATCGAAGAAACGCAGATCCTTGGTCGACATGACCGGCTTCTTCACGAAGCCGCCGTGACCGTCGGCTCGGGTGTTGGTGCCCCGCCCATCGTCGGCAACGGAGACCGAGCCGTCGGGATGGACCGTGACGACGGCATGCCCGCCGCCGGTGCTTTCGGCTTCCTCCGCCGCATAGGCGAGCACTTCGAGGACGAGGTGGGGAACCCCGCCGGGAGCGAACTCCCCAGGGTCCCGGCGGATGCGCGCCAGATGGTCGAAGTCCACGGAACCGGCCCAGTCGTGCGTGGTGTTGCGCCATTCACTCACCCCGTCGATTCTGCCTGGTCCGGGGCTACTGTGCGGCTGTGGAGTTACGACGTCTTCGATATCTGTGCGCCGTGGTGGACGAAGGACATCTCACCCGTGCCGCGGAGCGCCTCGGCATCCGGGCGTCGTCGCTCAGCCAGCAGATCATCGCACTGGAACGGGAACTGGACGCGACGCTGTTCGTCCGCACACAAGCGGGAATGACGCCCACCGCCGCCGCGCTGGCGCTGCTCCCCCACGCCCGCCGGATGCTGGAGGAGGCCGACCTCGGCGCACGGGCCGTCCGCGACACCGTGGGCCGGCCGCTCCGCATCGGCGTGACACCGGGCGCGCCGGCGGCGGTACTCCCCGCCCTGTACGCGGAAGCGGTCGAGATCGACGACATCTCCGCGGCACGGCAGCTCGAACTCCTCCGTCGCGGCGCGCTCGACGCCGGTCTGCTCGCCCTTCCGGAGCAGGTGGACGGTCTGCGGGTGGTCGTCGTGAGCGAGAGGCCGTTGGATGTGCTCGTCGCGGAGACCCACCCGCTGGCCCGGCTGGACACCGTGGGCTGGGAGGACCTCGCCGGACTCGACCTCCTTCTGTACGAACGGAAGCTGGCCCCGGGGTATCACGACGCGCTGCTCGCGGACTGCGCGGCGGCGGGCTGGCGGCCGGCCCACGTACGCTCCGGGCCGCCCCGCCGGTCGCTGTTCGTCGCCGAATTACGGCACGGCGGCGACGTCGTCGCCTTGCGCCCCGAGGAAGAACCGGCCGAAGGTCTGCGACGGCTGCCGCTGCGGAAGGCACCTGTCGTCCGGCACGCGCTCGTGTGGGATCCGGCGCACGAGTCCTCTGATCGGATCGCGGCGCTGGTATGACAGCGCCCACAACGGGTTTCCGCGCGGCCCGCCCGACCTCTCCTGTTCGGTGACGCCGAAGGGCCGTTCGGATCCGCCTCGTGGACGGTGCCCCTCGTTTCGCGATTACCTCACGGTGTTCGAGAACGAAGGAGAATCGTCATGCGACAGTGGGGTTTCGTCTATTTGGCCGACGGCTGCGACCCGGCGCGGGACGTGTCCCGTGTGGACAGTGGGAAATGCCTGACGGTGCTGATCGGTGTCGGCCGCGTGGACCAGGTCGTCGCCGCGGCCCGGCGGCTGGTCGACGAGGGCGCGCAGCTGATCGAGCTGTGCGGCGCGTTCGGTCCAGTTTGGACGGCACGGGTGATCGAAGCCGTGGGAAGCGAGGTCCCGGTCGGAAGCGTCATGTACGGCGCCGAAGCCACGAAACAGCTTCACGACCTGTTCGGCCTCGGGGCCTAGCAGTCGTCGATATGCGCGGATTCGACGCAGGCGGCGGCTTCGGCGTGGCCCGCCGCCTGGTACAGCAGGTTGTACAGCGTTTCGCGCTGGTCCTTGCCGAGCCCGCCGAGCACTTCGTCCTCGACTCCGGCGAGGGCGAACTCGGCCTTGACCAGCTGCTTGACACCGACGTCGGTGAGTTCGACGATATGCCGCCGCCGGTCCTCCGGTGAGCGCCTGCGTTCGATCAGGTTCGCGGATTCGAGGTCGTTCAACAGCCCGACGACGTTCGTGCTGTCCATCTCCAGCGTCTTCGCGAGGTCCTGCTGCGAGCAGCCGCCGAGGTCGCGCAGCACGGTCAGCGCGACGAGATGCCTGGGACGCAGGCCGAGCGGGGCCAGAACGGACTCGCTGCGCAGCCGGATCCGGCGGGTGACGTGGTCGAGCAGCGCGCCGCAGCGATGCGGGGGCTGATTCACGACCGGGAGTTCGGACACGTGTCAAGTGTACGTTCCCACATGATGACCACCACAACATCAATGGTTTGCGTTACACAAACTATCTATGCAAGATAGTAGGCATGACGAATCTGCTGCACATCGACTCCAGCATCACGGGCGAACACTCGACCAGCCGTCGTCTCACCGCGCGGGCCGCCGCGGCCTGGCGTGCGGCGCATCCGGAAGGCACCGTCACCTACCGCGACCTGGGCGCCGACCCGCTGCCCCATCTGGACGCGGTGACCAATATCGCCAGGACGACGCCGCCGGAGCAGCACACCCCGGACCAGGCCGCCGCCTGGCGGCTCATCAACGAGCTCGTCGACGAGGTCAAGGCGGCCGACACGATCCTGCTGGGCCTGCCGCTGTACAACTTCGGCCCGCCGAGCACGGTCAAGGCCTGGGTGGACCACCTGATCGCGCCCGGGCTGTCGATCGACATGGAGACCAGGGAAGGCCTCCTGAGCGGACGCGATTTCATCGTCCTCGCCGCGCGCGGCGGCGGATACGGCGCGGGCACGCCCCGCGAAGGCTGGGACCACGCGCAGTCCTGGATCCCCCACGGCCTCTCGCTGACCGGGCTTGAGCCGCGGTTCGTCACCGCCGAGCTGACCCTGGCGAAGGTCAACCCGGCGATGGCGGACCTCATCCCGCTGGCCGACGAGAGCCAGGCCGAGGCCGAGCGCGCCATCGACGCCTTGTGGACGCCGGTGGCGGCCTGACTCAGCCGATGCCCGCCGCGAACACGTGCATCGCGGTGTTGGACGGAAGCGTCACCGCGACGACCTCCTTGCCCGCGGTCAGCGGGACGGAGTTCGCGAACACCCGGTACGGCGTGGTCGGATACGCGGCTCCCGTGCGGGTGTTCTTGCCCAGTACGGTGGCCACCGTGGTCGCGCCGTACTGGGCGGGATCCGCGCAGCACCAGTTGGGGAAGCCGAGTTCGGCCTGGCTCGTGCTGCCATCGGCGTAGCGGACGACAACGGTGCCCTTCGCCGTGCCGGTACCGGTTCCGGCCAGCACGAGCTTCGCCCCGGTGCCGCGCACCGCGATGGTCTGGCCGGACGCGAGGACGTTGTCCTTCTGTCCCGTACCGGTTTGCGGCCAGGTCAGCCGCGCACCGAGCGCGGAGAAGCCGGCGCCCGGTTTGAGACCTGCCTCGGCGAGGCCTTCCGCCCGGAAACTGCTGCCGCCACCGTCGATGTCCCCCACCGCGACGTGGGCCGCGTCGGTGACGCCGACGTTGCCGTAAGCCGCGGCCAGTGAACCGTGCGGGACGGTGACCGTCACCGAGTCGGTGACCCGGTTCTCCCCGAGCCGCGCCTGGTACGACGCCGACGCCGTGAGCTGGTAGTCAGCCGGTTCGATGCCCGCGTCCGGTGTCACCTTCACCGGGACACGCACGGTCGCGCCGGGCATCACCAGTCGCGGACCGGCGGGCACCTCGACACGGAAGCCGTTGGCGGGCAACGAGAACGTGACGTCCCGGACCGGCAGCGGCGTGCCGTTGGTGAAGCTCAGCGTGCCTGTCGCGGTCTGTCCGGGGCCGGCGACCGCCGGGACGGACAGCGTGACCGAGCCATCGCGGTCTTCGGGGAAGATCCCGCCGACGGCGCTCGTGCCGAACAGCCGGACGTCCTGGCGGTCACCGGCGCCGATCTTGCCGGTCTTGACCCGCGCGACCCCGCCGGTGGCCGGATCGAACCACCAGCCCGATGGCGCCGCGTCCAGCTCGGCCTTGCTGCCGTACTGCCGCAGGATCGAGTTCCCGGCCAGCACCGTCGCGGGCTTGCTTCCCGTGTGGACGGTCAGCTGGTAGTTCCGCGACGCCGGCTTTCCGGCGTAGGTACCGGAACTGGCGCCGATCCCGACCGTCACCGTGCCCAGCCCGGACGTCGGCGCGTCCACGGTGAACGTCTGCTTCGCCTGGTCACCGTTCTTGTACGCCCTCGTCACGCCGTCATCCTCGGTGAGCGTGAACGAGCCCTTGCCCTGCGGGTAGACGTCTAGATCGAGCACGCCCTTGTCCCGCGTCTGCCACGACTTCGTGCCCTCGGCCCACATCGGCACCACGGCACCGGCGCGGACGAACAACGGAAGCGTGTCGAGCGGCGCGTCGTAACCGTCCACAGTGGTCGGACCGGTGTAGGTCTTGCCGCTCCAGTAGTCGACCCAGGTGCCCTTCGGCAGGTAGATGCCGTTGCGTACGGTGGAGTTCTCGTACACCGGCGCGACGAGGAAGTCCTTGCCGGACAGGAACTCGTACTTCGCCTTCTCGCCCCACACGTTCGGGTCGTCGGGGTATTCGAGCGCCAGCGGGCGGACCTGGCCGACACCGGACTCGTGCGCCTCCACCGAATGGCTGTAGGTGTAGGGCAGCAGCCGCTCCTTGAGCAGCAGGTACTTGCGGTTGATCGAGGTGTACGGCTCGCCGTACCGCCACGGCTGCTTGTCCGACGCGGCCCAGCCGTCCATCGTCATCGAGACCGGCAGGAAGGCCTTCCACTGCAGATCGCGGACGTAGGTCTGCGGGCTGCCGCCGAAGATACCGTCGATGTCGCCGGTGTTGTAAGCGATCCCCGAGGTCGTGGCGCCGGCGTAGGTCGGGATCTGCCACTTGATGTAGTCGTAGGAACCGGCCTGGTCGCCACTCCACAGCACGCCGCAGCGCTGCGCGCCCGCCCAGCTGACCGGTGTCCAGACGAAGCCGCGAGCGTCGCTGTTGTCCTCGATGCCCTTGTGCGCGGTGTCGCAGGCGTCCAGCGCGAACTGGTAGCCAGGGCCGACCCACGCGACGTCGAGTTTGCGGACCCGCACCCCGGCCTTGACCTCTTCGACCTGGTTCGGCACGCCGTTCTCGGTCCACAGGCCCAGCTGCATGTTGTTCTTGCGCAGGCCTTCGCCCGTCTGCTGGAGGTTCTCGTAACCACAGCCGTAGCCGTCGTTCACGAGCATCCAGCCGTTCGGCATCCCGTGCTCGGTGTAGCCCTCCGCGATCTTCACCGCGTCCAGCGTGTGCCGCTCGCCGCGGTTGGCGTTGTGCAGGTAGCAGTCGGCGTCACCGTGTTCGAGCCCGTAAAGCGGTGGTAGGAAAGGCTTCCCGACCAGATCGGTGTAGCCGGTGATGACGTCCTTGAGCCCCTCACCGACGACGTACGTCGCGTCGAAGCGGCGTTCGTCGTGTGTGGTGCGCACCGGTTCGGTGAAGGCGTAGGTACCTTGCGCGAAGGTGTTGCGCAGCACGCCGTATCCCGCTGTAGAGGCGTAGAACGGCTGCGAGTTCGGGGCCCCGCCGTCGTTCCAGTTGTAGTCGGCGAAGATCCGGATCGTCTGGTCGCGGTGACTGAAGCGGCCGTTCTGCTCGCCGCCGCCGACGAACTGCTCGGTCGCCGTCCGCGCCAGGGTCTGCGTGGTCTGTTTGCCGGTCCAGGACAGCGGCGCCGACTCCTCCCAGAGCCGTTTGCGGTCCGCGCCGTCGTACAACGCGAGCCGCAGCGGGTGCTTGTACGCCCGCAACGTCGCCTTGGCCGTGGAAACCGCCCAGTAGTCCCCCTTGTCGGCCGTCTTGGGCGTGATCGGGGCGCCGGTGCGCGGCAGCACGATCTTGCTCCCGGCCGGATCGGTGAACGTGCCGTCCGGCGCCAGCCAAACCCGGACCGCGCCCTCGGCAGGGAAGCCGACGCGGACCGCGGCGCTTCCCGAATTCAGCGTGACCGTGGAGCCTTCGGTGGAGATCCCGGTCAGATCGCCCAGCTTGCCGGATGCCGCCGCGGCCGGGTCGGCGTGTGCGGCGACCGGAGACAGCCCGAGAAGGGCCACTGCGGCCAAACAACTCAAGGATTGCGCAACTCTGCTCATTCGAGACACCTTTCGCGCATGAATACGCAATAGGGTCTCTGTATAGCGCACGGTTCGCGCAAAGTCATCCGCCGAAGCGGTGCTGCCGACTTTCGTCGGGTCGTGTGAAGATCCTTATGCGGCAACGGGTGTTCGTGCCCCGGATGTCATGAAAGGGTCGTTCAGGACATCTTTTGTCCTGAACGACCCTTTCATGACATCCGGGAGTGAGCGGGTCAGACCGCCTGGACCTCGACGCCGGCGGCCTCGAACGCCCGCAGCACCTTCGGGTCGGCGTTGGAATCGGTCACCAGGGCGTGCACCTGCGGCGTCGCGCAGATCCGTGCGAACGCGCGACGCCCCAGCTTCGATCCGTCGGCGACCGCGACGACGCGTTCCGCCCGCTCGACCATCAGCCGGTTGATACTCGCTTCACCCTCGTGGTGAGCGAAGGCGCCGGCGTCGGCATCGAACGCGTCGACACCGAGGAACAGCAGGTCGATCGTCAGTTCGCTGAGCACGCGGGTGGCCAGCGGCCCGCTGAGCTCGAACGACTGCGGACGCGCGACACCGCCGGTGACCACGATCTTCACATGCGGCCGCACCGCGAGTTCGTGCGCGATGTTCAGCGCGTTGGTGACCACGGTCAGCCCCGGTGAATCACCGCGTCCGGCCAGGTCGGATCGGGTGGCCAGCGATCGCGCGACCCCGGCCGTCGTCGTCCCGCCGTTGAGGCCGACCACCATGCCCTGCGCGACGAGCGCCGCCGCGGCGACACTGATCCGCTGTTTCTCGGGCACGTGCCGCGCGGTCTTGTAGCGCAACGGCAGATCGTAGGCGAGGTCGTTGGCCACCGCGCCGCCTCGGGTGCGGGTGAGCAATTGCTGCTCCGCCAGGTGATCGAGGTCGCGCCGGATCGTGGCGGCGGAAACGTTCAGCTCCTCCGCCACGTCCTCGACGTCGATCTTCTCCCGCTGCCCCAGCAGGTCCAGCAGGGTGCTCAGCCGTTCGTGCCGGGCCATCGGCGCCACTCCTAGCTCGCTGCGGCCTATCGCGCATACCGGTGCGCTGTTGGCCACTGTTTCGAGCAGTATGCTGCATCGCGGTTGTCCACCGCGAGCGGCACGCCGGTCGAATGGCCCAGCCGGTCACTTCATCCGGAAGTCGTGCTGTTCCGGCAGCGGTTCATCGGAAACCGCCGCCCAGGTGTCGGACAAAGACGTTTCCCCTTCCCTGATGTTCGCGACTTCGAAACCGCTGTCGTACACGGCCTTGGCCCCGGCGACGTCGCCGAGCGCGAGCCGGGTTCGAGCGGTCAGGAGGGCGATCCGCCCTGCCACGGGCAGCCCCTCCAGCAGCACGCTCGCTTCGTCCGGGAGCCCCGCGGCGAGTTGCGCCGCGATGGCCTCGACGACCAGAGGACGCAGCGACGGCGCGAGGGCGACCGCCCGCCGGTACAGCCAGGCGGCCTCGTGCCCGGCCGTGGCGATCGCGAGATTCCGCAGGGCCCAAGGGTTCTCGGCCGCCGACACGGACTCACGCCAGGCGCGGACCGCGTCCGACTGCCGTCCGGCCGCCCAGTGCGCGACGCCGCGGTGGTACCAGGTCAGCCAGTTCTTCGGGGCGTACTCCATGAGATCCGCCCAGTACCGGTTCACCAGCGTCGCCGGGGGAACGGCGAGCGGATCGCCGTCCGGCGGCGTCCCGTCGAGCAACGCGAGCCACGGTTCCTGGTCCGGCCCGAGTGACTCGTCCGGGAACGGCGTGCCCGGAAGACACATGGGAGCGCGCCGGTTCTCCAGCGCACCCCAGCCGGAACCGGTGGCCAGGAAGGATTCCGGGGTGACGTCGGCGATCTTGCGCCAGTCGTCGTGGTACTCGTCCATGGTCTCCGCCGACGGCAGACCGGCGGCGACGGCTTCGCGAGCCGCTGTCCAGTCGTCACCATGCGCCGCGGCCGGATCGGCGGCGACCGGGCCATAGGCCTCCAGCCAGTCCCAGCTCTCCCCCGGCGGCAACCGCAGATGCTCCAGCTGGGTGCGGGCCAGCCCGGCCTGGATCTCCAGATAGCCACCGGCTCCCGGAGCCAGCCACTCCTGCCAGCGCCGTCCGCCGTCGGATTCACCCCACAGGAACAGCTTCCGGCCGCGCAACCGGCCGGTGGACAGCTGAGCCAGCCCCGTCCCGTCCTGCTCGACGGCCGCGACCCACGGTCGCCCGGTCACTTCGAAGAAGTAGTCCGCCGCGGCCTCGGCGCGAGCCGGATAGGTCAGCTCGCCGGGCACGTCGACCAGATCCAGCCGTCCCGAATAGCCGTAGTGCCAGGCCTGCGTCGCGGGCGCCAGCACCCGCGTGCCCTCGTTCCGCGGCACCGCGATATTCGACCACCAGTACACCGGGACGTCGTAGGGATGCGGGTTCCGCACCCGCACCGCCACCAGCAGGTGTTCCGACCCCTCGGGCAGCCAGAAGTCGACCTGGTACGGCAGGTCGCGGGTGCGTTCCCACTCCCACAGCCGCAGCACCGGCGTGCCGTCCGGTCCCTCGATCTCCGCGGCGAACATCGGCTCGCAGGTCAGCGTCGTATGCCCGGTGCTGCCGAGGTTCCACTCGACACCACCGGCGAACCACGCGTCCCGCAGCGCGAGGTTCGCGGGCTGGAACACCGGGTTGCGGTAGAGCAGCTCGCGTCCGGACGGCTTGTGGACCAGCGAATACAGCCGCCCGCCCAGCGACGGCAGCACGGTGGCACGGAGTTTGTCGTTCTCCAGCACCACCGCCGGGAGTTCACGCTCGGTGCGCTCGCGGGTGTAGTCGTCCTGCAGGAGACACGGCAGCGTGGTGTCCAACCGGCCGTAGCCGATGTTCTCCGCCAGGTCCGGCGGCAACTCGTCCACATTGGACACCTTGGCCACCGCCTCGGGTTTCCGGAGCGGCGGCAACGGGTTCTCCGGCCCCAGCTCGGCGGCCGGGAGCACCAGCCCGGTGCGGTACAGGCTGGTCATGCGTCCGGGAGCCGGTCGCCGGTCGCGGCGTCGAACAGGTGCACCGCGCCCGGTTGCGGCGTCAGGGAGATCGGCTCGCCGCGTTGCCACGGGGCCATCCCCGGGGTGCGGACCGTCAGCACGCGGTCGCCGTCACGGCAGTAGAGGTACTGGTCACTACCCAGTTCCTCGACGACCTCGACGATGGCTTCGAAACCGCCGTCACCGATCGTCCAGCCCTCTGGCCGGACACCGACGACGATGCCGGGCCCGGTCAGCGCCGAACGTTGTGCCGGGGTCAGCGGCAGCCGGGTGCCACCGGCGACGGCGCCGTCGCTGTCCACAGTGGTCTCCAGCAGGTTCATCGCGGGCGAGCCGATGAACCCGGCGACGAACACGTTGACCGGCTTGGCGAACAGCCCGACCGGTGTGTCGCATTGCTGCAGGATCCCGTCCTTCAGCACGGCGACCCGGTCCCCCATCGTCATCGCCTCGACCTGGTCGTGCGTGACGTACAGCGTCGTGATGCCCAGCCGCCGCTGCAGCGAGGCGATCTGGGTCCGCGTCTGCACCCGGAGTTTGGCGTCCAGATTGGACAGTGGTTCGTCCATCAGGAACACACTGGGCTCGCGCACGATCGCCCGCCCCATCGCGACGCGCTGCCGCTGACCGCCGGACAGCTTCGCGGGTTTGCGGTCCAGGTACTCGGTCAGGTCGAGCACGGCCGCGGCCTCGCGCACCTTGCGCTCGCGTTCGGTCTTGGGCATCTTGGCCAGCTTCAGGTGGAAGCCGATGTTCTCCCCCACCGTCATATGCGGGTAGAGCGCGTAGTTCTGGAACACCATGGCGATGTCCCGGTCCTTCGGCGGGAGTTCGGTGACGTCGCGGTCGCCGATGTGGATGGAGCCGTCGTCGACGCCTTCCAGCCCGGCGAGCATGCGCAGCGTGGTCGACTTCCCGCAGCCGGACGGGCCGACCAGCACCAGGAACTCGCCGTCGGAGACCTCGAGGTCGAGGCCGTCGACCGCGGGACGGTCCACCCCGGCGTAGAACCGGGTGGTGTCGGAGAAGGTCACGGTGGCCATCAGGTCCTACTTTCCGGCGCCGAGGGTCAGGCCGGTGATGATCCGGCGGGCGAGTACGAGGTAGAGCACGAGCATCGGGAGCACGACGATCGCCACACCGGCGATCAGTCCGCCGTACTCCGACTGGTAGCTCGCGGCCCCGTAGAAGGTGAAGAGCGCGCGCGACAGCGTGAAATGCGCCTGGTCCTTGAGGAACACGATCGCCAGCAGCGTCTCGTTCCACAACCCGATGGCGTTCAGCGTCAGCGCGGTGATCATGCCGCCCCGGGTGAGCGGCAGCATGACCGAGAAGAACGTGCGCATCGGCGACGCGCCGTCGAGCGCGGCCGCCTCCTCCAGTTCGTCCGGCAGCGACCGGAAGAACCCGGTCATCAGGAACACCGTGAACGGGATCGACAGCGCCACGTACAGCACGAACAGGCCGTATTCGTTGTCCAGGTGCACTTTGCTGAGCACCACGAACAGCGGGATGATCACGGTCTGGAACGGCACGCCCATCCCGATCGCGACGACGTTCGTCATCGGCCCGGCCCCGCGGACGCCGAGCCTGGTCAGGGCGTACGCGCAGGGCGCCGAGACGGCGACCGTGACGACCGTCGCGAGCCCGACCAGGACCACGGTGGTCAGCACGGCCTCGCCGAAGCCGGCGTTGTTCCAGGCGTAGATGAAGTTCCGGAACGGCTTGCCGACCTTGAACCACTGGTACGGCAGGTCGAACGGCTTGGTGAAGATCTCCACCGGTGTCTTGAACGACGCCGTGAGCAGCCAGTACAGCACCAGGATGTTGCCTGCGGTGAACAGCCACACGATCGTGGAACCCAGGACGCGCAACGGGCTGAACCGTTTCGACCCGGGTGCCGGACGTGGTTTGCGTGGCGGCTTGCGCACCGGTTTCGCCGCTCGCCGTGCGGGCGCCTCGACGTCGGTGACGGACATTTCGTCTCCCTCAGAACTGGATCGCGTCACGGCGCATCAGCCGGCGGAGCAGGACGACGAGCACGGACACCAGCGCGATCATCGCCACCGCGCAGGCACAGGCGGCGCCGAAGTCCGGGGTGCCGTTCGAGCCGAAGGTCCGGTCGAAGACGTAGATCCCCAGCGTCCACGCCTCGTTGGGCGGGGCGTAGGTGCCCGGACCGGCCAGCACGAACACCAGCTCGAAGATCTTGAGCGCGTTGATCGTCCACAGCACCCCCGCGACGCCGACGACGTCCCAGGTCATCGGCAGCGTGATGTTCTTGAACTTCTGCCACGGCGACGCGCCGCCCAGCTCCGCGTCCTCGTAGAGGTACGGCGGGATGCGGTCGACCGCGGCCATCAGGATGGTGATGTAGAAACCCGAACTGGCCCAGATCAGCGATGCCGTCACCACACCGGTCACATTGGACGGTGCGAGGAACTTCGCCGCGTCCGCGCCGAGGCTTTCCAGTACGTAGTTCGCCAGTCCCTGTTTTCCCGGCTGGTACTTGAAGACGAAGCCGAGGAACATGCCGAGTGCCACCGGCGCCACGATGTTCGGGAAGAACAGGATGGCGCGGACGATCTTGCCGCCCTTCATGTCCCGAAGCACCATGGTGAACAGGAACGCGAGGGCGAACGTGCCGATCCCGCCGAGGAACACGTAGATCAGCGTGTTGCGGAAGGCGTACTGGAACGAGTCGCTCGCCCACATCTGCGTGTAGTTGGTGACGCCGTTGGGTTCCGGCGTGTCCCCCGCCCCGGCCCAGCTGGTGAAGCTCAGCACGACGGTCGCGATCGTCGGCAGGACCAGGAAGGCCAGGTACAGCACCAGCGCCGGCGCGGCGAACGGCCAGAACAGCCGTTTCTTGCGACTCAGGTGCGCCCCGGCCTTCACGGCCCGCGCCGGCGGATTCGTGACCGTCGCCATCAGCCCTGGTTCTTCCAGAACTCGGCGCCCTTGGTGGCGAGCTGGTCCACGAACTGCTGCGGGGTGATCTGCCCCTTCAGCAGCGCGATGTCGGCGGGGTCGAAGACGTCGGTCTGCCATTTGCCGCCGGCGATGCCGTCGATCCCGTCGTACTGCAGGACGTGCTCCTTCTTCGGGTCGTCCAGCGCGGCCTTGACCTGCTTCAGGTCGTCCGGCACGGCGAGGTCCGCGCGCGGCACGAGGTTGTCGGCCACCACGGGGATCCCGGCGAGCAGATCCTTGTTGAGGAAGTAGGCGATGAACGCCTTGGCCGCCTCGGCGTGCTTGGCCTTCTTGGTCACCGAGAACCCGATCGACATCTGCTCGACGGTGTCGTGCGTGGCGCCTTCGGGCATCGGGAACTGGAAGGAACCGTAGTTGATCTTCGTCCCGGCGCCCTGCTTGTCCAGGTACTCGCGGGTCTCGCTCGGCGCCCAGCTGCCGACGTAGAGGAACCGGGAGTCGCCGTCCGCCCAGCGCTGCTGCACCTGCGGGAACTTCGCCGCGTCCCAGCCGTCGATGAAGTACTTGGGCAGCTTCGCGGTCTCGGCGGCGGCCTTGAGGAAACCGGGCTCGGTCTTCCACGCCTGGCCGGTCTTGTCGGTCGCGGCCTTGTACAGCCCGCCCGCGCCGACGTACCGTTCGGCGAGCTGGGTGTAGAAGTACATGTTGTAGAACGGGATGTCACCGTCGAGGCTGATCGCGGCCTTGCCGTCGGACTTCGCCTTGTCGAACAGGCCGATCAGCTCGTCCATCGTCTTCGGCTGCTGGATGTCGCCGGCCGTGTCCTTGTTGAACCACCAGGCACTCGACTGGATCGTGTACGGGACCATGAAGTTGTGGCCCTCGCGGTCCTTGTTCTGCGGGAAGTCGTACGAGCTGGGCGAAAGCACGTCCTTGACGGTCTTGTCGCCCTCGCCGACCTTCATCGCGAACACGTCGTCGACGCTCTGCGTGCCGCCCGGCGTCATGACCGCCGCGCCGACCTTGCTGACGTCCTGGTCGAACAGATCCGGCACGGCGTCGGTGTTCAGCGCGGGCACCAGGTTCTGGGTGTAGGCCTTACGGCCCAGCCACTGCACGTTGACCTTGACGCCGGTCTTCTCCTGGAAGCATTTGAAGGCCTTCTGGAGGACCTTGCCCTGCGGCTCGTCGGCCGTCCACATGGACCAGTACGTGAATTCCTTGTCCGTCGCGGGTTTCACCCCCGCCTCCGGACAGGGCGCGTTGAGGAACTGATCGACGCCCGGGAGCGCGTTCTCGCCGGTGCCACCGGCCGTGTCCCCGCCGCCGCATCCCGCGAGCAGGAGCGCCGCCCCTGCCGTCAATGCCGTGAGCCTGCCTACCCGCATCCGCCACCACCTGGATCGAAGATCACACAAGTTCTGCTTGTTGTTGCGCAGTTTTGTGAGGTTTCACGCACATGTCAACACTCAATCGCGCAAAGTCTGCTCAATCGTCACCTTGACCGGTTCAACTTGATCAAGCTTGAGCACTCCCAGCAGCCGCCGCACCTCGACGGCGACCGCGGCCCGCCCGGCACCGAGGTATTTCCGAGGGTCGACGCGCTCCGGATGCGCGCGCCAATCCTCCGCCGCGGCCGCGGTGAACACCTTGTTGAGCTGGGTGGCGATATTGATCTTCGTCATCCCCGCTCGCACGGCCTCGGCCAGCCCGTCGTCGGGCACGCCGGACGACCCGTGCAGCACCAGCGGCACCGGCACCCGTTCCCGAAGCCGCGCGATCAGCTCGAAGTCCAGCGCGGCGTCACGGGTGAGCATGGCGTGCGAACTGCCCACCGCCACCGCCAGCGCGTCGATCCCGGTGGACGCGACGAACTCCGCCGCCTCGTCGGGATCGGTGCGCGCGCCGGGCGCGTGGACACCGTCCTTGCCCCCGACCTCGCCGAGTTCGGCCTCCACCCACACGCCGTGGTCATGGCAGTACGCGGCGACTTCCCGCGTGGCACACACGTTGTCGGTGTAGTCCAGTTTGGACGCGTCGAACATGACTGAGCCGAAGCCGAGCGCGACCGCCTCGCGGACCAGCTCGACCGATTCCGCGTGGTCGAGATGCACCGCGACCGGTGTGGCGGCCCCTCTGGCCGCCGCGAGGGCCGCGGTGCCGACCGGCGCCAGCGAGCCGTGGTACTTCACGGCGTTCTGGCTCAGCTGCACGATCACCGGCGCTTCCGCCGCGGCGGCGCCGTCGATGATCGCGGTGATGTGTTCGAGCTGGATCGCGTTGAACGCGCCGCAGCCGCGCCGGGCCGCGACAGCGGCTCCGACGATCTCCCCGGTTCCCACCAGAGGCATGACAGACTCCTAATCCGGGCGGGCGCGCACGGCGACCAGCCCCTGTTCGGCTCGGTAGTGCGCGAGGTCGACGTCCCCGGCGAGCGGGCCGAGCACGGCCGCCCCGGACAACGCGACGGCGCGGCGCAGGATGTCCTGCCAGGATTCGGCGCGGCTCAGCCCCAGCGCCAGCGCGGCGACGACGGCGTCACCGGCGCCGGTGGTGTTGCCACTGAGCACAGTGGACGGTGCCGCGTGCCAGGTGCCGGAGCCGGTCACCGCCAGGAGTCCTTCGGCACCCAGCGAGACGACGACGGCGCCGGCCCCGGCTTTGCGCAGTTCGGCCGCGGCGGCCACCGGATCCCGCAGGCCGGTGACCTCGCGCAGTTCGTCGGCGTTCGGTTTGACGACGGACGGTTTCCCGGCCAGTCCGGCGAGCAGCGCCTCGCCGGAAGTGTCCAAGATGGACAGTTTGGCGTCGAGCAGCCCGGCATATCCCCCGGCTCCGGGAGGAAGGCTGCCCGAGCAGACGAGCACGTCCGGTTCGCGGGCCCGGACGGCGGTCGCAAACGTTTGCCACTCGTCCTCGGTGAGCCGTGGCCCTGGCTCGTTCAGCAGCGTGACCGATCCGTCGTCCGCGAGAACCGTGATGGTGCGCCGGGTTTCACCGCCGATCGGAACGGCGGACGCCGGGATGCCCGCCGCCGCGAGATCGCCCACGACCGCGGAACCCGTCGTGCCACCCGCCGTGAAGATCGCGCGGACGTCGGCGCCGAGCGCGTGCAGCACACGGGCGACGTTGACCCCCTTGCCACCCGCCCGGTGCCGCGCCTCCCTCACCCGGTGCACGTCACCGGCCCGCAGACCGTCCACTGTGTACGTTACGTCCAGCGCGGTGTTCGGCGTGACGGTGACGATCATGACGATCTCAGGTCAGGACGACGGAACGAGTGAGGCTGCGGGGGTTGTCCGGGTCGAGGCCCTTGCGGGCGGCGATGGCCCCGGCGACGCGCTGCGCGCGGACCAGGTCCGCCAGCGGGTCCAGACCGCTCTCGACGAACAGGCCGCCCGCGCGGGCGACGTCGTCGGCCAGCCCCTCCGGCGCCTGCCCGAACATCCAGGTCACGCGGCCGGGTTCACTGATGCTGATCGGCCCGTGCCGGTAATCCCATGCCGGATACGACTCCGTCCACAGCAGGCATGCCTCGCGGAACTTGAGCGCGGCCTCGTTCGCGATACCGACGGACCAGCCGGTGCCGAGGAAGCTGAACTGCCCGGCGCCGACGAGTTCGTCGGGCAGCGGTTCGGCGAGCACGCGTTCGGCCTGGTCGGCGACCGCGGTCAGATCCTCGCCGAGATGTGCGCGCAGCATCGCCAGCGCCGTCGTGGCGAATCGGGTCTGCACGACCGAGCGTTCGTCGACGACGGACAGATCGACGATCGTGTCCGCGGCGGCCTCGATCTCGCGGGGCACGCCGGTGATCGCGATGGTCGGCGTCCTGCCCCGCAGCTTCGCCAGCAGGGCGTGGACCTCGGTCGTGGTACCCGACCTGGTCAGCGCCACGACGTGGTCGTAGCCGCGGCCCTCCGGGAACTCCGACGCGGCGAAGGCGTCGGTCTCGCCGAGCCCGGCGGACTCGCGAAGGACGGCGTACGCCTGACCGATGAACCACGACGTGCCGCAGCCGACGATCGCGACCCGCGCGCCCGGCGGCGGCAGCAGCTCACTGTTCGCCGAGGCCAGCGCCGCCGCGTCCCGCCAGCGACCGGGCTGGCTCGCGATCTCCGCCGCCATGAAGGTCCCGCTCATGAACTCCCCATCTGTGCCAGTTGTGCGCAATAGCTGTCACGTTAGGTGCAGTTTTGTGCAACGTCAATGCTCTGTTAGCGCACTTTCACGCATTTGGCCCGCGCGGATTTGCAGGATGGCCTGGTCACCTACCGTGGACGGATGCGGATCGTCTCGCTGCTCCCCGCCGCGACCGACTTCGTCGCGGCCCTCGGGCTCCTGCCGTCGCTGACCGGCCGGACCCATGAATGCGACTGGCCACCCGGCGCGCTCGACGACGTCCCGGTGGTCACGAGCAGCGCGATCGACCACGACGTGCTGTCGAGCCGGGAGATCTCGGCGGCCGTCGGCGGCGAGCACCGCGGCTCGGGCCTGTACTCCCTCGATACCGTCCTGCTCGCGGCGGCCGAACCCGACGTCGTCCTCACCCAGGATCTCTGCGACGTCTGCGCGGTCTCCTACCGCCAGGTCTCCGAGACCGTGCGCGCGATGGACGGCGACACCCGGGTGGTCAGCCTCGAACCGCGGACGCTCGACGGCATCTTCACCTGCCTTCGCACACTCGGCGAAGTATTGGGCGTTCCCGAACGCGCGGCCGCCGAGACTCGTCGTCTTCAGGACCGCTTGGAGGCGGTCCGTGCCCGCGTCGCGGGACGGCCACGTCCGCGAGTGGCGGCCATCGAATGGCTGGACCCGCTCTGGCCCGCCGGGCACTGGGTCCCGGAGCAGATCGACGCCGCCGGCGGGATCCCGCTGCTCGCCGCCGCGGGCGAACACACCCGCCCGATCACGTGGGACGCCGTCGTCGAGGCGCGGCCCGACGTACTGCTGCTCATGCCCTGCGGCTTCCCGCCCGAACGGACCGAAGCGGAGCTGCCGCTGCTCACCGGGCTACCCGGATGGGAGGACATCCCGGCCGTGCACATCGTGGACGGCCCGGCCTACTTCAACCGGCCGGGGCCCCGCGTCGTGGACGGCGCCGAGATCCTCGCCGGACTCCTGTATGGGTGACCGGCGTCACTCCCCGGACTGTCACAACCTCTCCGTCCGGATCGTCAGGTATGCAGAAACCGACGGAGAGGAAAGATCATGGAACCGCGCGTCAACCTGTTCGAGAACGAAGTCATCGTCAAGTACGTCAAGCGTCTCGGCGCCGCGAGCCGCCCGATCGAGGAGTCCTCGCTGCCGCACGCGACCCAGGAGCTGGTGAAGCTGCGCGCCAGCCAGATCAACGGCTGTGGCTTCTGCACCGACATGCACAGCAAGGACGCCGCGCACGCCGGTGAGACCTCCGTGCGGCTCAACCTGGTCGCCGCCTGGCGGGAGGCGAAGGTGTTCACCGAGGCCGAGCGCGCCGCCTTGGCGCTCACCGAAGAGGGCACCCGTATCGCGGACGCGCACCACGGCGTCAGCGACGAGACCTGGGAGCAGGTGCGGAAGCACTACGACGACGAGCAGATCGGCGCCCTGATCGCGCTGGTCGCGACGATCAACGCGTACAACCGGCTCAACGTCATCGCCCAGACCCCGGCGGGTGACTACCAGCCCGGCATGTTCGGCTGATCCTCGCGTTCATCGACAACAGGATCGCTTCGCCGGACAACGATCGAGGTGCGACGGGCTGCTAAACCTGCGGATACCAGCGATCCGGAGGTTCAGCCCGTGCAACTCGATGTCCGCTTCTTCCCCGTGACCGGGACCCATCGGCTCACCACCGACCTCGTCGGGCTGCGCGCGAACTTCCACTACGGCTCGGGGAACGTGCTGGAGCAGCACTACGCGGACAAGACGACGATGATCTGGACCGGTGTCTCCGGCGACTTCGCCGGTGTCCGGCAGAAAGAGGCGACGCTGCGCGTCTTCGAAACCGGCCCGGCGCAGTACTTCGTCACCTGGTACGAAACCGGGACCGTCGCGACGGCCGCGCACGGCGAGGTCTTCGACGGCGGCTACCCCATCGCGGTGATGGCCGACTTCGGGCGCCTGGTCGCGACCGCCGCCTACACGAATCCGCGTGAAGATGGCGGCCAGTATTTCCTGGTCGACCAGGCGACGATCGAGATCCTGGAACGCCCGCACGGATGGCCTTCCTTTCCCGAACCGCGATCGTGAGCGGCTCGTAGCACGAAATCCGGAGACGAGTCGGCCTAAGTTCTGAGGTGCATGGTGTTCCTCCTTGGCGTGCCGGTGGGGTCGAGGTAGGCGGGTGGGGTGAATTCGGGGAGTCCGTCTTGGGTGGTGTGGACTTTTCGTCTGTGGGCAGGGGTGGTCTCGGCCGGGGGTTCTCGCGGCCGGTTGTGGGTTCGGTTCCGAGGATCAACGGGGTCGGCCTAAGTTCTGAGGTGCATGGTGTTCCGCCTCGGGGTCCCGGTCGGATCGAGGTAAGCGGGCGGGGTGAATTCCGGGAGCCCGTCCTGGGCGATCTGGACTTTTCGTCTGTGGGCAGGGGTGGTCTCGGCCGGGAGTTCTCGCGGCCGGTTGTGGGTTCGGTTCCGAGGATCAACGGGGTCGGCCTATGTCCTGAGGTGCATGGTGTTCCGCCTCAGAGTCCCGGTCGGATCGAGGTAAGCGGGCGGGGTGAATTCCGGGAGCCCGTCTCGGGCGATCTGGACTTTCCATTCACTGCGGTGAATCAGCCGGTGATGCTTCGTGCAAAGCAGCACGAGGTTGTCGATTTTCGTTTCGCCGTGGTGTCGCCAGAACACAATGTGGTGGGCGGTGCAGCGGGGCACTGGCATGTCGCAGCCCGGGAACGCGCAGCCGCCGTCACGAATGGTGAGCGCATATTTCTGGGCCAGGGACACAGTGCGTTTGGAGCGGCCGATGTCCAACGGTTCGCCCGCGGTGCCGAGGACACCGGGGCGGACGCGGGCGTCGCAGGCGAGGATCCTCGCGTCGGTCGCGCTGATCGGCCCGACCAAGTCCAGGTGGGCTTCACCGATGTCCCGGATCAGATCGTCGTAGGACATGGTGACCAGGATGTGCGTGGCTTCCCCGGCTTGGCCGGGAAGATTCCGGCTGGTGGTCTTCAACCGCACGTAGTCGGTGAAGGCATCCCCGTAGCGTTCGTCCTGGGTCCGGGAGTCCCGCACCCCGTCGATGGCCTTGTGCGGCTTGGCCATCGGATCCAAATCCGACTTCAACCGGGCGTAGGTTTCCAGGTCGAGTCGTGCTTTGAGGCCCAA
>NZ_JBITKV010000023.1:0-109774 GCF_044461365.1 Amycolatopsis sp. NPDC049868
CCGATTTCGGGCGTGGGGTTGTCCTGGTTCATCCGGTCGGTGAACAGCAGCCCGGGATCGGCGCAGGCGTGCGCGGCGTCGGCCGCGGCGATCAGGAGGTCCCGCTCGCGTCCGGCACCGTCGAGCGCGGCACGCATCTGCGCGTCGGTGATGTGCAGCGAGATGTTGAACTTCCAGGCTTCGCCGCGCGCGTCCGCACCGACCTTGCAACCGATGAACTCCTCAGCTGCCGGGTGGTCGAGGGAGAGGATGGCCATGTTCCCGACCGGCCGGTCCTCGTGCCCAGAGTTCGCGCCGGTCACGGCGATGTCGTTGAGGTAGCGCAGCACCCCGACGGGGTCGTCCAGTTCGTCGAGGGCGAACCCGGTGCCCATTCCGGCCCGGTGGTAGCCGTCCACAATGGTCTTGACGGTGGCGAGGTCGCCGCGCAAGTCCACCGGTGGCACCGCGCAGGCGGCCAGAGGCCGGTCGGCGAAGCGCCCGGCGTTGGTCATGATCGGGGTGGAGAACACGATCCGTTCGGTGTCGCACGCCCAGCCGAGCCGCTCGGCGAACGCGGCCGCCCCGTCGGGATCGAACCGGGCGTCGGCGTGCTCGAGCGCGGCGACGATGCGGGTGATCATGTCCTGTGCGGTCTCGTGGTCGGAGATGATCCGGCCGGACCGCAGATAGGCTTCCAGTTGCGGGCTGGTGGGGAACGTCGACTGATACATCGCGGAAAGCCCTCCTCGGATGCGGCTGCTCAGGCCTGTGCCACACAACCGCCACCGGTCACCGGCGGGCAGGGGACTGTGCGGCTCCCGCGCGTGGTGTGCATGTCCTGCACATCCGTTTGCCCCGGCGAAAAATCGGTTACGGTGAGACGGCTGAGGTGGACATTCCCGGGGAGGAGTCCGATGCCCTCGACCGCGCACCGCGGGGTCGTCGCGGCCCTGACACGCCAGCAGCACACGCCCGGCGAGATCGTGCCGCGGCTACAGGTCGCCCCTTCGAAGACCGACGAGGAACGACTTCTCCTCGTCAGCCCCGAGCTGGCCGACGTCTTGAGCACGATCATCACCCGCGTCCGCGACCCCCGGACAGGCGCTATCCCCATGCTGACCAGCTACGACGTCGCAGAGAAGGTCTGGAACCCGCCGATGCCCCTGCTGTTCCAGTGGACCTTCGGCGGGCAACGCACGACCGTGTCCCGGCCACTGATCCGCAAGGGCATCAACGAGGTCATGGAGCAGACAGGACTCACCAACGCCGCAGGGCAGCCCCTCGACTTCGAACCGCACGACTTCCGAAGGATCTTCATCACCGACGCGATCAGCAGCGGCCTGCCTCCGCACATCGCTCAGGTACTCGCCGGTCACGCCGACTTCAACACCACGATGGGCTACAACGCCATCTACCCAGCAGACGCCATCGAGGCGCACCGCGCATTCATCGCACGCCGACGATCACTCCGCCCCGGCGAGGAATACCGGACCCCGACCGACGACGAGTGGGACACTTTCCTCGCCCACTTCGAGAAGCGCAAGCTCTCCCTCGGAACCTGCGCTCGTGCGTTCGGAACATCGTGTATTCATGAGCACGCTTGCCTTCGATGCTCACTCCTTCGGCCCGATGCCTCCCAGCGAGACCGGCTGATCGAGATCCGCGACAACCTAATCGATCGGATTTCCGAAGCCGAGCGCGAAGGTTGGCTCGGTGAGGTCGAAGGCCTGGAGATCAGTCTCGCCGGTGCCGAGGACAAGCTCGTTCAACTCGATCAGGCCCTCAAACCCACCGTCACCGCCCTGGGCCTGCCGACCTTCAGCCAGATCGCCAGAAAATCAAACGCCCCTGATCAACGTAAGGATCGTTGCTGTGGCTGGGGCTGACTGCGATTCGCTGACCTCCGTTGAGCGTGCGTTGATCGAGCACGTCGAGCGGGGGAAGCTACTCGACTTCGCGTGTGAGCAACCTGTCGATGAGGGCGCCATGCGCGCTTGGGATGATTCTCGGACCGTCCGGGCGTGGGTGCTGCGCGACATCATGCGAGGTCGGTTGGCGCCCGACCCGGACCCACACGGACTGCGGTTACGCGGCGTCCGAATTGTCGGCCGCGTGGATCTGGAAAATATCACCAGCACGGTCTGGCTTGAACTCTACGACTGTCTGTTGGAGGACGGGCTCGTCGCCTGTGACGCGCGGGTCGCCGGTCTCGTCTTGTCGGGTTGCCGGCTCGAACACCCCACACGGCCGCCTCTAAACGCACACAACCTCGCAACCTCCCGGGTCGATGTCAGGCGTGCAGTAGTCACAGGGCACAGTGCCCGCGGCGTGGTCAACCTGGCCAACGCTCACATCGGCGGGCTGGACTGCACGGGAGCGACGCTGCGCAACGACTCCGGTCCCGCTCTCAACGGCGAGCACCTGCAGGTCGACCAGAGCGTTTTCCTCGATCGCGGATTTGAGGCGAGCGGAACCGGAAAACGCGGCACGGTCCGATTGTTCGGAGCCCATCTCGGCGGGCTGGACTGCACGGGAGCGACGCTGCACAACGACTCCGGTCCCGCCCTCCATGGCGAGCACCTGCAGGTCGACCAGAGCGTGTACCTGCGTGGCAAGTTCAAGGCAACCGGCGCCGGACAACACGGCGCAATCTGCCTGCTCGGAGCCCGGTTCGGCGGGCAATTATCCTGTTTCGGAGCGACGCTATACAACGACTCCGGTCCCGCCTTCCACGGCGAGCACCTGCAGGTCGATCGAGGCATGGTCTTGCGTGAAGGGTTCTACGCAACCGGCGCCGGAGAACTCGGAGCGGTCCGCCTGCTCAATGCCGTACTCGGCGGGCTGAACTGTGCGGGAGCGACGCTGCGCAATGACTCCGGTCCTGCCCTTCTCGCCACCCGTCTGCAGGTCAACGGCCCCATGTTTCTTGACGACGGGTTCGAGGCGACCGGCGCCGGTGTTGTCGCCGTCAGCCTTAACGAGGTTCGAGTTGATGGCAGGCTGGTGTTCGACCCGGCGTGGCTGGAGCATGTCACCAATCCCCGGATGCGGCTCAGCGTCGACAGGCTGGTCTACGTAGGGCTGCCGGAAGGCATTTCCACCGACTCGTGGCTGTGCCTGCTGCGCAAGGGCACCCCAAAATACGCGGCCCAGCCCTATCAGCAACTGGCCTCTGCCCACCGAGTGGCTGGACACGACAGCCAAGCACGTCGCATCCAAATTGAACAACGCCGCGCCCAGATCCACCGCCGCGCACTCACCGGCCGTGCGGAACGCACATGGGCCCGCGTCACAGGATTGACGCTCGGCTATGGCTACCAACCCTGGAGAGCCCTCGTCGGCCTCCTTGCCGTCATCACCGCCGCCGCCATCCTCACGGCCATCCTCGGTGCGCATGGTGGTCTCGCCCAAGTCCCAAGGTCACCCACCTTTGCCCCGATCGGCTGCACGCTGGTTGAGCGCATCGGCGTCGGACTCGATCTCGGCACCCCCTTGATCACCTCCGGCGCCCGCGCTCACTGCGACGCCACTGACACCGCCACCGGACAGATCCTCACCATCATCGGATGGACACTGCGATTGCTCGCCTGGGCCTTCGCAACGCTGTTCATAGCCGGCTTCACTGGCGCAGTCCGCAAATCCTGAACTCCCGAGCGTGCCAGCGCCAAACCAGGTCTCGCCTCAGCTTCGGCGACCGTGGGCTCTGCGCCTTGCCGGGATGGCTTTTTCCGCGACAGGTAGCGCTCGCCATCCCGGTGTAGATGACGCCATCCACAGGCAACGCCCAGTTCTGCGGGGACGCGCGCGAACCTCGGCGAGGTGGGAAGTCCCGGAGCGTGACCTGAGGAGCTCCGTGAGCGACGACAGTCCTGGCCGCCAACTCGTTCTCGCCCAACGAAGCAGCGCAACCGGTAGTTCAGAGAAGGCCTGCTCTGCTGGGGCTGCAACATGACCATCGACACCTGCCCGCACCTCGACGGCTGTCCCCACGCGGTCTACCTCAACAACCCGCCCGCCCTCGAACTTCGGCTACGCCACCCGGACGCGGCCAAGGACCGCGAGCACGACCACGCCCGCATCGAGTATCTCGGCATCTGCCCGATCGCTCCGGCACGGGCGCGGCGAAGGAAGATCTGAGTCGACAGCGCGATCTCGCCATTCAGAGGTCTAGTCGAGGATGCCCCGTCGTTCGATGGACCGGGCGTCGACCTCACCGCTGTAGCCGTTCTCGTAAACGGCCGTGACTTTCTCGTTGCCATACATGTCGATCCGAGCCGAGACCACTCGCCCCTTGGTGTCCTTGGGAACCTTTGTCAGGAGGCCCAGGTCGTTGCTGACGTCCCGTGTTACACGGACGGCCTCGCCGCCCTGGTACCTGCGTGAGTCTTCGCTCCATTGGAAGCCGGGCTTGCGGGACGGGGTCCGGGTGTCGCTGTTGTGTCGTGAGCGGGATGGAGGCGCGTAGTTCAGGGGCGAGGACGTGGGCTCGGTCTCGGCTGGCAGGTGGTGCAGACTTCGTCCGTCGCTGCGATCGATGGGTTCGTGAATGCGTGACGCGCTGGGCGCCTTGGTGGCGTAGCGCGTCGGCCTCGTTGCGGGGTCGCCGGGCTTCCACGGTGTGGTCTCGTTCCAGGAGCGCGTCGGCGGCCCGAACTCGTCCGGCATCTCGCGATGGAGCTTCGGGTACTCCACCTCGAAAGCGTGGGGCCGGAGGAAAGGCGGCGGCAGGGACTCGTCGCGTGGCCCGTCCGGGTCGGTGTCGAGCATCGGCAGTTCGCCCTCGGGCCTCGGGCGGTACAACGGGACGAACGTCCGCTCACTGCGGTTCTCGGCCCGGCTGGTGTAGAGCTTCAGGCCGATGTAGACCCCGGCGATCGGAGCGATCACCGCGAATGCCACCAGAAAAATCACGAGAAACGTGTCCAACGCGGCTCCCAATCTATGGATTCCGGTTTTCGGGCCAAGAGAAGCTACGAGATCGACGGTCCGGTTAAGGTATTCCCGTTTTCAACTTCCGCTGGGGGCGCAATGCGCGCGTGCCTGAGCCCCCTCTACTTCGGCTGGCGTCCCGACTGCCGGAAAAGAATAGTGCCTCGATCGGCACGCAGGGCAACAGCGACAAAGAATAGCTCTAGCGGGTGACAGAATATGGTCGGCGCCCCACGATCGGCCGTCTCCAGCGAGCCCGGTTCAACGACGTTCTTCCGTGACATCCCGTCGGCTGCACGGGAGTGCCCGCCCCTGAGCACAGGCCGTTCGCAGCCCGTCTCCAGCGATTCCTCGACGTCGCGGATGACCCTCGCCACATTCGTGGATCCCCTCGCGGTAGGTACCGCTGTGGGACTCGGCTAAGCCGAATGGGTGTGTATCGGGTTCAGGTGTTCCGGTCGGCTTCCTCCTCGGCCAGTGTCCTGATAATCACTGATCGTCATCAGGTGCGAGGGGAGAGACGGTTGTGGGAGATGACGAGCGGCTGAGGTTCGCCGACGGCGCGCCGCAGGTGCCGCAGACGGCTCTGGCGCAGGTGCTGTTCACACCAAACGGCCAGGGTGGCGGCCGGTGGGGGTGGACCCGGCAGCAGTCCACGATGGAGGACGAGGAATTCGGGCAGGTCGAGCCGGTCTGGTCCGAATCGAATGCCGCCCTCGAGCGGTACCGGCGGTGGCAGAGTGCCGTGTGGCGCGGTGGCGGGGCGCGGATCATCGGGGCCGGTCTCGCGCTGGTCGCCGGAGGATTGCTCGCCCCGGCGATCTACTCACCCGCCGGGCAGTGGACGCAACTGGCCGTGGTCGTGGGCGCCGTCGTGATCGTCGTTCCACTGCTCGTGCCGCCGCTGCTCATCTTGTCGGCGCATCGCCGCATCGGAGCGTCGCGGCGCCGGTTCGATCACGCGCACGCGGCGTGGACGACGGCGCGGTACAAGCACGAGGAGCACCAGCGGCGCCGCCAGGAGCAGGGCCACCGGTGGGAGCCGGTACGCCCGGATCCGGTGACCCGCCGGGTGGACGTGTGGGGCGGCACCGGCGATTCCTGGGCCAGCCTGGTGGCGACCCTGGGCGGGTCGCTGCTGGCGGAGGGCACCAGCGTGGCGGTGGTGGATTTCAGCGAGCAGCACGTCGGCGCGGGCCTGGCGCTGTTCGCCCGCCAGCGCGGCCTTCCCGTCGCCCAGATCTCCCTTCCGCAGCAGCTGAACCAGCTGGACCCGCTGGCGCGGCTGACCCCGGCCGCGGCCGCGACCCTGATTGCCGAAGCGGTCGACACGCTGCCCAGCACCGGCATCCGCAGCGACGACCGGACACTGCACAAGACGCTGATCCACGCCGTCACCGAGACGCTGGGCGGCGAGCTGACCTGGTCCCGGCTGGTGGCCGGTCTGCAGGTGCTGCGTCGGGCCCACGGCCTGGCCGGGGAACAGGTGCCGCTGAGCCCGCAGGAGATCCGGTCGATCACCGCGAAGATCGACCTCGTGCAGGCCGCCTCCGATCGGGTCGGCGAGCAGATCCAGCGGCTGGTCGCCGTGCTGTCCCCGCTGACAGCCGGCGAGATCCACCCCACGGCGAGGGCACAGCCGCCGGAGACTGGACCGGTGTCGCTGTGGCCGCCGTACGGGCTGAGCGTGGTGAGCACCGGCACCGACGACAACGCGGTCAAGGAATTGGTGGACGCGCTGCTGGTGCAGCGGCTGATCATCGACCTGGCCAGGGACAGGGACCGGCGTTCCCCGGCGGCGCTGGTGCTGGCCGGCGCGGATCACCTCGGCGTGCGCGCGCTGGAGATGCTGGGCCGCAGGGCCCGCGCCAGCGACGTGCAGTTCGTACTGCTGTTGTCCGACCTGCGCGAGGAACTGCGTCCGCTGCTGGGCGTGAACGAGGGAGCCACGATCCTGATGCGGCTGGGCAACCCCCAGCACGCGCTGACCGCGGCGGAATACATCGGCCGGGACCACAAATTCGTGCTGTCCCAGGTCACCCGCTCAGTGGGCGAGAACTTCTCCCGATCCCGCTCGGCCTCCACCGGGCACAGCGACTCGACCGGCCGCACTGACACCTCGGGCCGCGGGATGTCGCGGGAGCCCTACACTTCGCTGGCCAGCGGGCTGTCGAGCAACACCCAGGAGACGGTGACCCGCTCACGGGCGCAGACGTGGCAGGACACGGTATCCACCACCACCGGGGAATCCGAGGGCTCCAGCCGCAGCCGCTCCCGGGTGTATGAGTTCCAGGTGGAACCGGTCACCATCCAGTCCCTTCCGGCCACGGCGTTCATCCTCGTCGAGTACGGCCAGCAGGGACGCCGGGTGGTCGCGGGCGACTGCAACCCCGGGCTGGGCATGCTGGCCGAGGTCTGGTCACACCAGACTGGCAGGCAGGGGTAGAACACCGTGCTCACGGGATACACGGTGTGCCGGCTGCGGCAGGTTCCCCGCGCGGCCGAGGGCAGCGCGCCGGTCGACGATCCGGGCCAGGCACAGATATTCGCGGCGTTGAGCGCCGCGCACGCACAGCTGCGCGCGGAACCGGACGCCGAGCTGATGGTCGCCTGGCACCGGCCTCGCCACGGCGCCCCGTTGCGGATCCTGCTCGGCGGACGACCCTGGTGCCCGCCCGTCGGCCACGCGACCGGCGCCACGGGGGTGCCGGTCGCCTACCCACCCGGCGCGATCGGGGATCACCTCGCTGCCGACACGGTGCGGAAATCGTTCAACACCCTGGGCGCGTGGGTGCGGTGCACAGCCGCGATCGACCCGCTGTGGGCCGCCGATCCGCAGGAGGGCGCGGATCCGCCGCGGCGAGGGGGATTCGACGACTACATCGCGCATCTCCGCGCCCCCTTCGTGTGGCTGGTCCTGGCCCGCCCCCTGCAGACTGCCCAGGTTCAGCAGGAACTGGACGAGCTGGAAGCTGACATCCCCACGTTGCGGCTGCGGGACAACTCCGAGCAGAGCAGAGTGCAGCTGACCCGGGCCGAAGCGCGCTACCGGGAACTGACCCGCGCGATACCGACCGGGGTGTGGGAGACGTCCGTGCTGGTCGGCGCGGACACCACCGACGAGGCCCGGCGGGCGGCCGCGCTGCTGTGCGGCGCCTGCGACCTGGCAAACCTGCCCTACCTGCTCATCCCCGGCGACGACGTCACCGACCTGGCCACCGCCGCGAAGCCACCCGGCCCAGGACCCGACCGCCCCTCACCATCCTGGTCACGAGCCGGGACCGGTTCGGTGATCCGGGGCACCACCGAACTGCTCGCCGCGATCGCCCGGCCACCACGGCGGGAACTGCCCGGCATCCGGCTGGTCGAACGCGCCGACTTCGACCTCACCCCCGACCACGGACACGAACCCTGTGACGAGGCGCGGATCATGCTGGGGGACATCCTGGACGAGGCCGATCAGCCGGTCGGGGAGTTCACCGTCTCGACCGCCACGATCAACCGGCACGTTCTGACCACCGGCGCCACCGGGGCCGGGAAATCCCAGACGACCCGCCACCTGCTGGAGCAACTGCACCGCCACGACGTTCCGTGGCTGGTGATCGAACCAGCCAAGTCCGAATACGCCGGGATGGCCGGCCGGATCGGTGACGACCAGATCGTTGTCCTGCACCCCGGCGACCCGGACACGGTGCCCTACGGTCTCAACCCGCTGCAACCGGAACCCGGTTTCCCCCTGCAAACCCACATCGACCTCGTGCGAGCGCTGTTCCTGGCCGCGTTCGAACCGGCCGAACCGTTCCCGCAGGTCCTGAGCCAGGCACTGGATCGCTGCTACCGCGACCTCGGCTGGGATCCGGCCACCAGCGACTCCCGGCTCCCCGGCGTGACACCCCGCTACCCGCGGCTGGCCGATCTGCACCGCACCGCCCTGACTGTGGTTGAGGGCATCGGCTACGGCAAGGACATCAGCGACAACGTCCGCGGCTTCGTCGACGTCCGGCTCCGGTCACTACGGCTGGGGACGCCAGGACGGTTCCTCGACGGCCACTACCCGCTCAGTGTCGAAGACCTGCTGCGGCGCAACGTGGTCCTGGAGATCGAGGACATCGGCGAGGACACCGACAAGGCGTTCCTGATGGGAGCCCTGCTCATCCGGATCGTCGAGCACCTGCGGATCCGCCACACCCGCAACCCCCGGCCCGGGCTCCGGCACGTGACGGTGATCGAGGAGGCCCACCGGCTGCTGCGCCGTGCCCTCCCCGGTTCACCGACCGCGCACGCGGTGGAAACGTTCACCGCGCTGCTGGCCGAGATCCGTGCCTATGGCGAAGGAATCGTCGTGGCCGAGCAGATCCCGGACAAGATCGTCCCGGACGTCATCAAGAACACCGCGCTGAAAATCGTGCACCGGCTGCCCGGCGAGGACGACCGGGACGCGGTCGGCGCCACCATGAACCTCGACCCAGCGCAATCCCGGCACATCGTGTCGCTTCCCGCGGGCCGGGCAGCGGTGTTCGCCGACGGCATGGACCGGCCGATCCGCATCACCGTCCCCTACGGCGAACCCCGCGAGACACCACCCCGCACCGCCGGGCGGCTCACGCTCGACTGCGCCGACACCGGCCCGGTCCTGACCGCCCGGCAACTCGCCGAAACCGAACGGATCGCCGCGGACCCGGAACTGATCCTCTGGATCGAACTGCTCACCACCGCGCACCTGACCGGCCAGCCCTCACCATCCCCCCGGAAGGCCTGGTGCGCGCACCTGCTCGCCCGACCGCCCCACGACCTGATCGACCACGCGATCACCCACCGCGTCAACGCCGCCATCGACACCCGATACACCGGGCTCGCCGAATTCTTCCAACCCGAACACCTCGCCGCGCACCTGAAGGAGGCCGCGCTACACACGATTCATCACCAAGCACCGCCGTGCACCCAGGCCGAGGTCACCTGGCAAGCCGGCCCCTATCGCTGGATCGACGTCCACCGCGCCCTGAAAACCTTCGGCGGCGATGGCCAGCACCCCGACACCCCCGCATGGGCCGCCCGAGGACTGCACCTGCCCGCGACCACCCGCACCGAGCAACAAGCACAGCTACGCGCCCACCGCGCACGCCACCGCAGCCCCAGCACGACCATCACCGGCGAGGCACCCACCGCCTACCACCACGCACTCCACCAGCTCAGCGACGCACCGGAGCACCATCAACGACTACGTGACGCGGCCGCACACCTGCACCTGGAAACACTGTGGCCTGCAGAGGTCTTCCAAGCCGAGCAGCCGACACCACCTGAGGTCCCATGACGAACCCACGTTCCGGCTTCAGCTTCGACGCCCCGCACCCAGCGACCAGGCAAGCGGCGGACAACCCCGCGACCGACACTCCCTTCGACGCCACGTCCCCTCGTGACCAGGCCGACGACAACAGCACCACGGCCACGGGACCACTCGACAACGGCGAGCCCGTCGCCGAAGACCATGGTGGTGCTGACGATCCGGCCACCGCAAACCAGCAGGACCCGCTCGACACCGTCGACGCCGCACCACATCACACCGACACGGCGCCCACGGCACACCCCGGTCCGGTGAACGTGGATCTACTCGACACGATCGACGACGCGCCGCAAAACCTCGACCCGAGTTCCACCACCGATGGCGGCGCCGACCTCGAGACAAAGGTCGCCCCCGACCGCACCGGCACGCCCGCCACCAGCGAGACCGGACCCGCAGGCAGCCCGACGCAGGAGGAGAACATCTCGCCGCCCCACCAGGGGCCCGCGGACACCGACAACGACCCGCCCTCGCTCGACACCCTCGAAGCGGCCGAGGACAGCTCCGTCGACCTCGCCGCCCCAGCGGACCAGGACCATCACACCATCACCGCACCGCCCGCCACATCTCTCGACGCGATACCCGAACCAGCCACGGACCACACAGAATCCGTCACCCTCGAACACACGGCCAGCGCTATCCACGGCGACAACGCGCCAGGGGACAACAACGGCGAGAAGGCACCCACCCACGTCGACGCGGCGAACGATGCTCCGCCTGCTCCCGAAACCGCTACCACGGTGGGGGACAGTGACACCGCGCGCGACGAGGAACTCTTACCGCCCGAACAAGACACTGACGCCAGAACAGATTCTGTGCAGGACACTGCCGAGGAGCAGACACGAACCGCTGCAACGACAACGGAATCCTCGCACCAGGATCCGGAGACCATCACCGACTCCACGACGGCACCAGGGGCCACGGCTGCGGCTTCCAGCGAAGCCGTCACAGACGCAGCCACCGAACACCGCAGCGACGACCGGTCCGCGACGGCTGAGACCGACAGCGCAGGAACAGAATCCGTCCATGGCAGCGAACCCTATGGGAATGGTGCCGTACAAATACCCCCTGTCTTTGGCACGCTTGGCAACGGTGTTGAAGTAAAATACAAACCGTCGTTCAATGCGTACGCCCTTGCTCTTGGGAACGATCGACTCCTCGGGGTGGCACGCGATAGCCTCAAATATAATTACAAGCAATATAAGGACGAACAGGCCCTCGAAGGTGAGACTAAGTCATATTGGGAAAAGTCAAGGGGGCATCGGGTGGCGCGCGTCATCGGCCGCAATGTGGACAAGAACATGACCCCGCTATCCAATTATGCCTCCAGGGCTATGGAGGACGGGATAAATCACGCGCCTCATTCGGTTGTATCAATGGCGCAACCGGGCCAGTGGGGCTACGTATCAAACGCCTTGAAGCTAATCCCCGCCGACCAAATCTCACAAACTATAATGAGCTTGTCATTCTTGGCGGCAGTTGCTTATAAAAAATTCAAAGATGCAACTTTAAAACGAAAGGGCTGAGCAGAAGCTGCTCGGCGGCCCTCAAGAGACGCATCGCACCCGGACATGCTGGCAACCCATAGCGCTGGCCGCCTGGGGAACATGTCAGCGGTGTGGCGCGACAATCCGTGCACAGGTCAAGCGCAAGAAGGCCGAAGCGGACAAGAATGAGTTGACATGGTCGAGCTGCTAGCCGGCGGGCCAGGATATCCGGGGTCTGTCAAACGAACGGTGTAACTCAGGTTGAGGGAAATTACTTGCGTCCGGTGGCCAGGCGGCCGTCGAAGGCGATCTCGAAGGCGTTCAGCGCGGGTTTCCAGCGCATGGTCCAGCGTTTCCGACCGGCGCCGGTCGGGTCCAGACTCATGATCGCCATATAGACGCACTTGAGCGCGGCCTGTTCGTTGGGGAAGTGCCCGCGGGCCTTGACCGCGCGGCGGATGCGGGCGTTGACGCTCTCGATGGCGTTGGTGGAGCAGATCACCCGGCGGATCTCCGGATCGAATGCCAGGAACGGTACGAACTCGGCCCAGGCGTTGTCCCACAACCGCACGATGGCCGGGTAGCGGGCGGGCGCCCCAGGTCTCGGCGAACTCGGCGAACCGCTCGCGTGCGGCGGCCTCGGTCGGCGCGGTGTAGACCGGTTTGAGGGCTTTGGCGATCGGATCCCAGTGCTGGCGGCCCGCGTAGCGGAAACTGTTGCGCAGCAGGTGGACAACGCAGGTCTGAGTGATCGTCTGTGGCCAGACGGTGGTGATCGCGTCGGGCAGCCCGGTCAGTCCGTCGCAAACGACCATGAGCACGTCGGTCACTCCGCGGTTCTTCAGTTCGGTGAGCACGTGCAACCAGTACTTGGCACCCTCGCCACCGTCGCCGGCCCACAACCCGAGGATGTCGCGGCGGCCCTCGCAGGTCACCGCCAACGCGACGTAGATCGGCCGGTTCGCGACCTTGCCGTCCCGGATCTTCACGTGGATGGCGTCGATGAAGATCACCGGATAGACCGGGTCCAGCGGCCGGTTCTGCCACTCGACCATGCCCTCGATGACCTTGTCGGTGATGGTGGAGATGGTCTGCCGCGATACCTCGGCACCATAAACCTCGGCCAGGTGCGCGGAGATCTCACCGGTGGTCAATCCCCTGGCAGCCAACGAAATCACCATCTCGTCGACCCCGGTCAGGCGTTTCTGCCGCTTCGCGACGATCTTCGGATCAAAGCTGGCGTCCCGGTCACGGGGCACGTCGACCTGCACAGGCCCGACGTCGGTCAGGACAGTCTTGGAGCGGGTGCCGTTGCGTGAGTTGCCGGTCCCACGGCCGGCCGGGTCGTGCTTGTCATAGCCCAGGTGATCGGTGATCTCACCGTCCAGCGCGGACTCCAGCAACCGCTTGGTCAGCTGCTGCAACACCCCGCCCTCGCCGGTCAGCTTCAGCCCACCAGCCTTGGCCCGGCTCACCAACTGCTCGACGAGCTGGTCGTCCAGGCCATCCAAACCGGTCTTGGACTTCGAGTCCTCAGCGTTCTCCACGCCGGACATCATGTCGGTCATCAGATGCACTTCCATGATCAGGAGTTACACCGTTCGTTTTACAGTCCCGATATCCGCAGCCGAGACATCCCGGGGAGACGCCGGGGCAACAGGCTGAGCACGGGTGCGCCGCCGAGGTGCGGTGACGTGCTGAGCTCTCGTGCGGCAGTAGAGGAGAGGTGGCACAGCAATGGCAAAGTCCCCCGGGCTGGCGTCGGCAGTGGGGCGGGCGTGATGCCGCGGCGACGGGGTGATGCCGTGGCCGTCATACGGGAGACCAGCGTGAGGGTGCTGTGCTGTGTGATGGACGCGCTTGCCAGGATCGCCGGAGAATTGGGCGAGTCGCGTGATGAAACCGTGCGGCAGGTTCTCAGCGAGTACGTCGAGGCCGAGGAGGCGCGCGAGCCCGATGACCGGCTCACGCATATCGCTCCAGTCCTGCGCTACCCGCCAGTCACCCCGGCGAGGAACGCCACGACTGGATCAGCGGCTGCCGTTGCGCCTGCCCGACGGCCTAGCCGACCGGGCTCGCGCGGTGTCGATTGCTGGTCAGCTTGGAGAACACGTCCTTCCAGCACTCGTCCGGCATCTCGCGCGGGCGCTGTTTGGGCAGCTTCGGGTTGTAGCGCAGCTTTCCCTCAGCCCGGAACGGCTCCAGCGGGTTGTGATGCGCGTTCGGCCGGTTGCCCCCGCGGCCTCGATCCCGGGGAATCGGATTCACCAGCGGCCCTTCGTGGAGCTCCTCGATCCAGAACTCGTAGAACGCCCTGATCACCGAGTTGTTGTGCCGGATGGTCCGCTTCGCATACTGGTCGTCGAGATAGCGCTTGCGAGTGATCGGGTTGATCGCGCCCGCTGTGGCCACCGAACTGGTCCGCGGTGAGTTCCGCTGCTTCTGGACCAGTTGCATCCAGAGCGCCAGATCACGACCTTCAGCCGGAGTGGCCCGGTCCAAGGAACGTCAACAGCACGCAGCCACCGCCACCAGCGCAGCAGAACGTGCGCATAGCTGCGGACCGACCCGAGGCTGGTGTCCCTGGCGACGACATCGGTCAGATACCGGCGAACCGGTTCCACTGGCCGCCCAGCGTCATCAGCCACCAACCAGGGCACGACGCCCTCGTTCGCAACGACCCGCCCCCACCTCGGCAACCGGATCGAGAGGATGCCCCGATCGGCATCGACTAGCACCTTCTCGCCCACCTTCAACGATCTAGGTGGAGGAGGTCTATCGGCGTCCAGCCCAGCCGGCACGACACCAGCCCGGCGTGTCTCCGCTTAGTCCGGTCAACAGATCGGGTTCCGGCCCTAGTTTCCGGGTCGGCTGTGGGGGTCGGGTCTAGTCTGCGGGCCAGTGGCGGGCCTGGCGCGCGGCTTGGGAGAATGCCGCGGTGCAGAGCTTTGATCGTGCCCCTGGTGGCGCGGCTGTGTCGGGTGAGCGGTTCGAGGTCGTGTTCGCCGACGAGGTCCGCGGTGGGCAGCGGCTTCCGGGACAGAGGCGCCGATGATGAGGATGACCGCTGCGGAGGTCGGGTTCTTCGAGGACCACGAGGACGAGGAAGCCTTGGAGGTGGGAATCGCCGGGGTCGACGGCGCCGGTGTTCGGAGGTCGTTCTCGATCCAGCGGTCCACGTACGAGCCCGACGAGCAGGAAGTCCGGTCAGGGATGGACTCCTACAACGTCTCGACCGAACAAGGTCTCACGGTGTACGGCTGCCTGCGCATCGTGCGGCTCACCGGTACGATACTCACCCTCGAGTTCACCGCCGAGGACGCAGGGATCCTGGAGATCTCGACTCCCGTGGAGGTAGACCTGAGCGGCTTGGGGATCGATGACGCGGACCTGTCCGGGTGGCTCCGCAAGATCCTGGACTGGGGCGCTCGCGAGAAGCGACCGGAGTTGATCGGGCTGGACACTTCCGGCCCGTCCTCCGGTGAGTGACGTTCCCAGGCGTCCGAAGACGGGTGCCGCCGTCCGCAAAGCCCAGCCGTACCTCCGACCTACGGATGAACAACGCTCGACCACACGACCGCGCGTACCGCAAAACCGGGTGAGCTCGCTCGGCAACATGGACGAAACGAGGGACTCGTGACCTGGTGGGCAGCAGTGTGGGGCTTCGCCGGCGCTCCTGCTGGCAGTTGGGGTGGTCAACTCATCGCCTCTCGCCGCGAAGATCGCCGTTCGCAACGTGAGCAGGAACGGTCCGGCGCCGCTCGGTCGGATGCAGTCCTGGTGTGCCGGCTGACGCTGGAAGCGCTCGACTGTGCCGAAGAAGCGCGCTCACGGTCGTGCTCCATCGGTCAACGGCTTCGTCGAGGTGAAGAGCTCCAGCTCTCGCTGAAGTGCGTTTCGACCTTGGTGACCTTCATGAAGGCGCCGAGCGCGCCGAACGTGCATTGGCAATAAGTCATACTACCGGGCATCGTCTGGGCGAGGGTATAGGGCTCTGTGGTCTTTGGGCGATGCCCACGAATGCTTTGGTCGACACAACGCGGCCATGCAGTGCTGGCGCGCAGCAAGGACGCTGTTCACCGAGATCGGCGCAAACGAAGTTGCGGGGCGAATCTAAGAGCACGGGTGCCGTGCCGTTGCCTCCGGGGTAGGCCAGGTCCGCACCCCCCCCGTCGAAGCAGTATGGGTTGGTAGCAGTGGTGAATCAGACTCTAGGCCGCAGCGAGTGGCCTGCAAGCCCGCCGTAGTAACCATGTGTAGTCGGTATGGTACTTCCGAGTGAACCTAACTTGCGAAGAGCGACCTCTTCCCGGTTCGCACCTAACGTAGCTGTCGGGATACTCGCTGTGGCAGCGGTATGGGGGCCGCTGCTTTGAGGGTTGCGGGGAGGGAATGGCTGAGCAGGGCAGAGCTGGCTTTTCAGTGCCGCTGCGCGTGCGCGAGTTTCGCTCGCTTTGGATAGCCGAGCTAGTGTCGATCGTCGGCGACCAGGTTGCTCGCGTGGCGCTGTCTCTGATGGTGTTCGCCCAGACCTCTTCCGCGGTCTTGACCGCCTTGACGTACGGCCTGACCTTTGTACCTTCGGTCCTGGGCGGGTTTCTCCTCTCCGGTCTGGCAGACCGTTTTCCGCGTCGGACAGTGATCGTTATCGCGGATATCGTGCGAGCGGTTCTGGCTTCGCTGATGGCGATTCCTGCTATGTCGCTGCCTGCGTTGTGGGTATGCGTGGGTTTGCTGAGCGTCGTGGCGGGCCCTTTCAAAGCGGCTCACATGTCGCTGATCCCGCAGGTCCTCGAGCGCGATGACGAATATGCGGCGGGCGTGGCTCTTCGGCAATTCACTACCCAGGCTGCTCAGCTCGCTGGTTTCGCCGGCGGCGGGTTACTGCTAGTCGTCGTTGAACCCCACGTTGGCATGCTTGTGAACTCGGCGACGTTCCTGTGCGGCGCAGTCCTGGTCCTTGCTGGAGTTCGTGCGCGGCCAGCCGCTCGCGGCCAATCTTCGGCCGGTGAACATCGTGCGGGCGATGTTGGCCACCGTGGCAAACTTGCCGTCCTTTTCGGGCTGGCATGCCTCCTTGGCCTGTATATCGTGCCGGAGGGGCTCGCTGTGCCGTACGCCAGCGAGTTGGGCGTCGCCGCATGGGGTGTGGGTCTTCTCCTGGCAGCCGATCCTGCCGGAAGTGCGATCGGTGCTTGGCTCACGACTCGCATACGGATTCCGACATCACCGTTCGCCGCTATTGTGCTCGCGGCTGCGGCCGGACTCGTCCTCGTGGTCTGCGGACTCGGGCCTGGGCTTTCGATATCCGTAGCACTCTGGGCACTCTCGGGGGCGCTCTCCACTGCCTGCCTCATCCAGACGCAGACGATGGTCGTCGGCGTGGTTCCGGACCGGCACCTCGGTCGGGTGATGGGCCGGATGGCAACCTGTATGTACTGCTCGCAGGGTATCGCCGTGGTTCTCGGCGGGCTCGCTGCTGAGTCGATCGGCTCGTTCCGCGCAGTCGCGGGTGCCGGGCTGATCGCCGCTGTTCTGGCGTTGGCACTCCTCGGTATGTGGAACTGGACCGGCTCCCGGCGCAGTCGCGGGAACCGGTCCGAACGCGTTGCGGATTCACCTCACCATTCCTTTCCGGCCATGACGAGCACCTCCTCCCAGGAAACGGACTGCAGGGACGGATCGCCGACGGAGGCGGGAGCAACGCCAACCGTGGTTGGACCGTCCGGGGACGCAAGCGCAGCCAGTATGAAGGGTGAGGATCACAGGACGAGTGGTCGGATGCGCAACGTATTCAGATGCAACCGAAGAGCGACGAAGGGGGGCCTCATCGCCTTGCGGCCTCGCGTGGTCGCCTTCGTCGTTGGCGTTGTGACAGCTGCAGTCGTCACAACGGTCGTGGTGGCTGTGAACAGTGCGGTTACCTTGACAGGCTGGATCGAATTCGGAGTACTGCTCGGCGCAGGGTTGGCCGTCGCGGAAGCGACGCGGTACATCGAACGCATTCGCAGACAGCTGTCGGATACGCCGCATGTCAACATGAGTTCGGTTTCGATCCTGGCCGTGACGATGTTGGCCGGCCCGGCCCTCGGCGCGGCCACGGTCGTCCTCCTGTATCTGCACTTGTGGTGGAGAACGTGGCGCTGGACTTCCGGGGTCCCGATCTACCGGGCGGTGTTCAACGCCAGTGTGATGATCTTGTCGGTATATGCGGCGTGGATCGTCGTTCACGCGGTTCCGCATGGTCAGATCCTGGATATCGTCCGACCGCAGGACCTGATCGGGCCGGCGCTGGTCATCGCGACATTCTGGACGATGAACTCCGTGCTTGTCGGGGCGGTGATAGCGCTGGAGGACGGCGAACGGTCGTGTGCGCGTCTGCTGGGCAGTTGGAGCGACAACGCCTTGGAGATCGTTACGTTGTGCATCGGCGTCCTGACTGCCGCCTTGATGATATGGCGGCCGTGGCTGATCGCGTTCGTACTGCCCACCGTCTACGTGCTGCACCGCAGCGTCCTCGTCAAGCACCTCGAGCAAGCAGCGACCACGGACCGGAAGACTGGACTCCTCAACGCGACCAGTTGGCGAAGCCTCTCTGAACGTGCGTTCGGCAAGGCTCAGCGGTATCGAACATCGGTCGCGGTGCTGATGCTCGATCTCGACAGTTTCAAGCGCATCAACGACACTCAAGGCCACCTTGTCGGCGACCGGGTGCTTCAAGCTGTCGCTGACACCGTCCGGCGTCAGGTCCGCGCGTACGACCTGACCGGACGCTTCGGCGGCGAAGAGTTCGTCATTCTCCTACCGGACGCGGCGGTGGACGACGCCGTCAGCGTCGCCGAGCGGATCTGCGCGGCCGTTCGAGCGCTCCGCTTCGGCGAAGAAGGCGAGCAGCTAGCCGAACTTCGAGTCAGTGTGTCGATCGGCGTCGCACAGTATCCCGGCGTTGGACAGGACCTCGAAGAGTTGCTTCTCGCTGCGGACAACGCGATGTTCGCGGCCAAGCAGTCGGGGCGCGATCGCGTCTGTGTGGTTAAGGGTGCGTCGCCATCATCGCGGGTTCCACAAGCTGACCACCGCTGACGTCAGTCGACTCGGACGGCGTCGTGGTCGTCCTGATCCTCGTACTCCTGAGCCCACTCGACGAGCGGACGAACCGCCCGAAGGAGGGCTCGACCCTTAGGAGTCAGCTCGTAAACGGAGACACCAGAGCGCTGCGGATCCGAGAGTTTGTCGATCAAGCTGTGTCCTTGCGCTCGCTTCAAGGTGTCAGTGAAGACTCGATCTGACAGGGGGGCACGTCCGCTTCCCCCCGGACGATGCTCGGCCGTGTTGACCGCCGTCAGCAGTTCCTTGTACGGCATCTCTCCGAGCGCGAGCGCGGCGAGGACGGAGATCGTCCACTGCCCGCGCAGAATCGAGACGGCATCGTTCACTCTTTGCTGATACGAGATGTTTTCCCCACCCATACCGTCAGCTAACACGACTCGGCGGCTCCGCATGGGGGAAAGCTCGACTCGGTCGGCCACCTGCCCCAAACGGGTGAAAGGTGGCCTACTGAGCCAACACTCACCCGGGTACTTACCTTGCACTCAGTCGGCCCCGTGGGTGTACGTGTTGATCTCAGCCAGGAAATGGACTGCCTGGTGACGCAAGAGGAGCGCGGTCGGTCAACTGGGTATGGCAAGCCAGCGGGAGTAACGCATTTCGGGCTCGCTCATTCAGTTGGCCGCCGTTCAACAGTTTCGCCCCATAGGGCACGTCGCTCCGGTTTGACTCAGGCAGGTGCCGTGAACGTCGGCACAAGCGGCGAGAGGAGGCGAGAGCGATGGCGGCCGACAACACATGGGACGACACAGTGTTCGAGCGAAGTGATCACCGACTTTGCTTTCCTACCCGTTTGGGAGGACTCCGTGGTTTCGATCATGATGGTCGCGGCCGGTGTGGGAAGTTTCGTCGCGGGCCCCGCAATGCTCGCGGCCGCGAAGTGCACGACGGGCACCGCTCTGATGACCGGGCTCCGGACACAGGTCGCGGCCGCGGCCACGATGTCGGCCGCGACGGTGATGGCGAGCTGGATCGGCTGGCTTCGGCTGGGCGCGACGCCGAGCTGGCTGGTGTGGTGCTGGGCCTCCGCGCTGGGAGTTGGTCTCGCGTTCACGGATCTCCGGTGCCGACGGCTTCCGTTTCCGATGGTGGCGACACTGGCGGGCGGTTGCGCCGTTCTCTCCTTCGGCATCGCGGTCATGGATGGGGCCTGGTCGAGGTTCGGTTTCGCCTGCGCGGCTGCCGTGGTCGCGTACGGTCTCGCGTCTCTGGTTCAGCTCTGCGCGCCGGACCACACCGGAGGAGGCGATACGGCGCTATACGGCGCACTCGCGATGTTCCTCGGATGGTTCGGATGGGACTGCTTACTGCGAGGCCTGCTATTCGCCAGCGGACTTACCGCGGTTGCCGCCCTCGTGGTCGCGGTGTCGTCCAGGAGCGTGAATTCCACGTTCGCTGCCGGTCCGTCGCTGCTCGGCGGAGCATTGGTGAGCGTCGTCGTGGCATAGACAGATCGGTGACCGCGCCTGGACGGCGTGGTCACGCATGGGCAGTGTCCGCATTGGGGAGGAAATCGTGCACAAAGTCAGTTCTCGTAGGGCACTGTCGACTGTCCTGGCCGGAGCCATGGTGCTTCTGGTGGGCTGCGGCGGCGGCGCCGGCCAAGTTTCGCCGTCGGCATCGAACCTGTCTGCACCACCTCAGGCGGCGAGTTCTGCGGGCCAGGACGAACGGGCAGCAGTCGAGGCGGCATACTCCGCGTTCTGGTCTCGGACTCTCCAGACCGACGACGAGCCGGAGGACACTTGGCGGGCTGCGATGGCGGCAGTGGCGGTGGATCCCCAGCTCACCACGACGCTGAACGCGATGCGCGCTCAGAAGCAAGCTGGGATCGAGGTGTACGGCGACGTTACCGCGCGGATCCAGTCGGTTCAGATCGACGGCGCGTCCGCCATAGTGAGGGATTGCCAGGACGCGTCGCGCACCGGACAGGCGGATTCGACGACCGGCGATCCGAAAACTGTCGGGGTGCCGAGGAATCCGGTGAGCGCCGACTTGAAGCGGGATAGCTCGGACGGCCGGTGGCGAGTCGCCAAGGTCGCGTTTCCCGGCGGGACATGCTGATGATCCGGCCACGCTGTACGTGGGCGACTTCAATGGGACTCGCCTGCCTGATTGGAGGAACGGTTGTCCTCGTCACGCCCCAAGCGCACGCCGTGCCGCCGACCGCCGATGACGGTCAGGTCATCGTGGTGCCGGGCGACTCGTCGGGGCTGGTCGCTCCGCCGACGGTCGACATGGAGGCGCTGCGGCAGCGGGGGCAGGCTCCTGTCCGGTCAGGCGGGCCAGGGAGAAAACCACTAGGTCAGGACCGGCGGGCGGCATCTGGAAACGGTGCACCGGACCCGTCGGACGGGCTTCCTGCAGGTTGTTCGCTCGGTGGTTTCGGTGTTGGTGGCTCACCTGGTGTCGGTCGTGCAGGTGGCAGTGCGTTCGGGATCCGCTGTCTTCCTTCGCTGCCTGCGGACGAACTCGCTGCTGCAGGTGGACCGGTGGCTCCGCCTTTGCCGACGCCGGCGGAACTCGCTGCGCGCGCGTTCGAGCAGTTGCGGTTGCCGTTGCCGGTTCCTCGTCATTCGCCGGACGTTCGGCTGTCCGATGGTCGGGCCGCCACGATCGTTGGGGAGAACACCTGGATTTGGACTGATCGCAGTGTGTGGAAACCGGCGGTCGAGCGGGTACAGGTCGGCCCGGTGTGGGCCGAGGTGACCGCGACGCCGGTGGGAATGGCGTTCAACTCGGGGTCCGGAGGGTCGATGGCCTGTTCGGGACCAGGGACGCCGTATGACCGTTCGCGCGGGTTGCATGCGGCCAGTCCTGATTGCGGTTTCGTGTACACCCATAGTTCGGTCGGGCAGCCAAACGATCAGACCACTGCGGAGTGGGCGATCCAGTGGTCGGTGAGCTGGATCGGCTCGGACGGGACCGGCTCCGTCGGCGGCGACTTTCCAGTGATGCAGTCCCGGGCGAGAGCGACGTTCGCTGTCGCCGAGGTTCAGGCACTGCGCGGGAATTAGAACCGCATTCTGAGAAACCGTTTCCATGACGCTCTGAGCACGCCGAACACCATTCTTGGATTGTGAAGGAATACCGCTATGGGTACCGCTTTGTCTTTTTCGCGCCCACAGCAGGCGCACGGCAGTGACTCGGCGTTCGCCGAACAACCCGGAGATAGCGAGCCGCCGCGGGTGCCACGGCGACGGCGCTGGTGGCTGTTGGGGGTCGCGGTGGTGCTGGCCGCGGTCGTCGCGTTCGGCAACTACGCCCTGATCGCGGGGCAGGACGACCGGGTCGACGTCCTCGCGCTGACCCGCGAGGTGAGCTGGGGGCAGACGATCGGCGAGGGCGATCTCGGTGTGGTCAAGGCAGTGCCGGACCAGCCGCTGGCCTCCATCCCGGTCGGTGACAAAGCCAGGGTCGTGGGGCAGGTCGCGCGGTCGATCCTGCCCGCCGGGACGGTGCTGGCGCCCGGGCAGCTGTCCGGGCAACCGATCCCGGGGCCAGGCGAGCGGCTGGTGGGGCTTCCCATGCGGCCGGGCCATCTACCAGCCCGTGGTCTATCGGCTGGGGATCTGGTGCAGATCACTCCGATCGCGGCCAGCAACGGGCCGGACGTTGGGCAGTCCCCGGCGAACACGTCCGGTCCGTTTCGTGCACGGGTGCTCGGCGTCGGCCCGCCGGATTCCACCGGCGCGGTGACGGTCGATGTCGTCGTCGGCGCTGACGCCGCGCATGCCGCGACCAGCGCCTCCGCCGGGCAGGTCGTCCTGGTCCAGCTCGGACCGGGCGCGTGAACGAGACCGGCTGTCGAAGGGATTGGTGAGAAAAAGATGGCGATGATCGCGATCGTGTCGGGGAAGGGATCACCCGGCGGGACCACGTCGCTGGCCGCGTTGGCGGCGGCGTGGCCGGCGCCGGTGCTGCTGGCCGACTGCGACCCCGCTGGGGGCGACCTGGCGCTGGGCTGGCTGGGACATTGGGTGGTGAACGGGTTTCTCCGTACTGATGTCGGTGTGTTGTCGCATTTCATCGCGACCCGGCACGCGACGTCCGGGGACCCGGCGTCGCTGATCGAGCACGTTCAGGCGGTGCCTCCGGCGCGGCATGTCGGCCTGCTGGCCGGGCTGAGCACGCCGGGCCAGCACACCGCGGTCGGCACGGCCGGATGGACCCGCCTGACCGTGGCGTTGGCCGCGTTCAAGACCGTGGCCGGGCATCCGGCTGACGCGCTGGTCGACCTGGGCCGTTTCAGCTCGGCGACGCCGTGGCCGGTGCTGCTCGCGGCGGATCTCGTGCTGGTCGCGGTGCGGCCGACGCAGCGGCATGTGCTGGCCGCGCGTCCGGTCCTGGCCGAGCTCGCCGAGCGGATTCTGCCGCAACGGCTGGGGCTGGCCGTCTGCGCGACAACGCCCGCGGGCACCCGCGAAGTCCGGGTGGCGCTGGGACGGGAGGCCGCGGTGGAACTCCCGATGGCCGCGCGGACGGCGGCGGTGTTCTCCGACGGCATCGACGGAGGAACGCCTCCACACCGGTCGCCACTGCTGCGCACCGCGCGCCGCGTCGCGCGGCGCCTGCACGGCACCTACCACGCCTACACGCCGAGCGAACCCCGCATTCAGGCCACTGCCGCACCCTTCCGCCTAGTTTCCGGAGGCACACGATGACGTTGCCGCGCACCGGGTTCCGCCCTCCAGACGATCCGGCGACGCCGCCGTATCCCGTGACATTGCCGCCACCGCGCAGCGACTCGGCGGGATCCGCAACAGCGATACCACGGACACCACCGCAGGACAGTGTGCAGATCGGGCGGACCGACCCCGACGTGGTCCGGGAGATCCGGGAAGCGGTCGCTGCCCGGTTGGAACGCGTCGCGGCAGGCGAGTCCTATGTGGACACCCCTCTGACGGCCGAGGAGCAGCAGGCACGGATGCGTGCCTACGTGGCCGACGAGGTCGCCGGCTGGGTGCAACGCCGCGCGACCGCCGGACACGCGCCGCTGCCCGTTGCCGACGAACGCCGACTGACCCGGGCGGTCGTCGCGGCGCTGTCCGGGCTGGGTGCCTTGGAGGAGCTGTTGGAACGCGACGATGTCGAGAACATTCACGTGCACGGCTGTGACCGGATCCTGCTGGAGCTGGCGGACGGCACGGTCGAGCAGTGGCCGCACCCGGTGGCCGACACCGACGCCGATCTGGTGGAGATGTTGGCGGCGATGTTCGCCCGCCAGGGCCAGACTTCCCGGGAGTTCAACGCCGGGCGTCCGCTGGGGAACCTGCGGATCGGCGCGGGTGGCCCGTTGGGGGCTCGGGTGGCCGCGGTGATGGAGGTGTCCGACCGGCCGCGAGTGGCGATCCGCCGCCACCGCCTGGTCGACGTCGGCCTGAACGATCTCGTGGCCAACGGCACGCTCGATGCTCTACTCGGTGCTTTCCTGCGGTCGGCGGTGCGGGCGGGCTGCAACGTGATCGTGTCCGGTGGCCCGGCCGCGGGCAAGACGACGTTGCTGCGCGCGTTGTGCGCGGAGATCCCGGACTACGAGCACGTTGTCACGGTGGAGGAGGAGTACGAACTCGGGTTGCACCTCGGCGCCCGGCCCTTGGTCACACCGCTGGAGGCCCGCCCGGCGAACTCGGAGGGGATCGGGGAGATCTCCTTGGACGACCTGCTGAAGCAGACGCTGCGGCACTCGCCGAGCAGGGTGATCGTCGGCGAAGTCCGGGCGGGGGAAGTGACCGCGATGCTGCGCGCGCTCGGGAACGGCGCCACGGGCGGCATGTGCACGTTGCATGCCACGAGCGCTACGGCGGTGTTCGACCGGATCGGCGCGCTCGGGCAGCTCGCTCATCCGCCGCTGGCGATCGAGGCGGCTCACCAGTGGACTGCCTCGGCGATCGACCTCGTCGTGCACGTCGCCCGCGCCGACCACGCGATAGCTGGTGGGCGGCGCAGGCAGCGGTTCGTCACCGAGATCATCGAGGTCGGCCCGGTCGGGGATTCCGGCCGCCCGGACACCACCAGGATCTTCGCCCCACGTCCGGAAGACGGCCGCGCTGTCCCAGCCTACCCACCGAGCCGTGACCTGCTGGAGCGCTTGACGAGGCACGGGTTCGACCGCCACCTGTTCGACACCGCCGGTGCCGGCACCTGGCAGACCACCGAGCGGCCGGGCGGAGGAAGGCGATGACGGGCGTCTGGGCGGGCCTGCTCGGCGTCGCCGCGGCGGCGGCGATCGCCTGCGCTGTTGCGGCCTTCCGCCCACCCGCCGCGCGGTCGACGACACTGCGCACGGCGCGCAGCGCGGGCTGGAAGACGTTCGTGGCACGGGTACCGCGGCGGCGGGTCGTCGTCGCGGTACCCGCGGGCGGGATCGTGTGGTGGGGCACCGGCTGGCCGGTCGCCATCATCCTGACCGTCGCCGCGGCGATGACGGTGCCTGTCCTCGCCCGCGGACACGACGCCCGCCGCGTGATCGCGAGGTTGGACGCCCTCGCCAGCTGGGTCCGGCGTCTCGCCGATGTCCTGGCCTCCGGCGCCGGCGGACTGGAGCAAGCGATCGCCACCTCCGCCCGCACCGCCCCCGAAGCACTGAGCAGCGAGATCGAAACCCTGGCGGTTCGTTTGCGGACGCGTGGCCTGGAGGCCGCGCTCCGCGCCTTCGCCGAGGACGTGGGCGACGAAGCCGCCGACGAAGTCGTGCTCGCGCTGATCCTGCGCGCCCGCGCAGGCGGACGCGGACTGGTCGACATTCTCGACAGCAAGGCCACCGCCCTGGAACGCGAGGTCGTCGCCCGCCGCGACATCGAAGCCGACCGCGCGAAACCCCGCACCGATGTCCGCGCCATCCTCGGCATCACCGCGCTCCTGCTCACCGGCCTGGTGGTCTTCGCGCACGAGTTCCTTACCCCGTTCAACGACCTGCTTGGCCAGCTCGTGATGGCCGGGATCGGCGGTCTGCTGGGCGCTGCCGGGTGGTGGATGCACCTGCTGACCCGAACTCGCCGCCCCGCTCGCCTGCTCGGCGCCGCCTCGAGGATCCCGCCCGGGGCACCGAAACCGAAGCGCACCCCGATCGCTGCCGCCCATGTCGACGTGGAGGTGCCGCGATGAATCCCGGGATCACCGCTGCGCTGTTGGGCGCACTGGGCGGGTTGGCGCTGGTCTGCGTGCTCCTGGCGCTGCTGCGCCCGGCACCGGTCAACGTGGCCGCCGCGGTCGCCGAACTGGACGACCGTGCCGCCCGCCGTGCTGACGGAGCGCCGCCACGCAGCCGCTGGTCGACCCGGATCGAACGTTTGGCCGGAGTCTCCGGACGGTCGTCGAACCGCTGGTGGGGCATCCCTGCCACCGACCTCGACGTCCTCGATCAGACCGCCGACCGCTACCTTGCCCGCCGCCTGACCTGGGCTGCCGGCTCTGCCGGAACCGTGTTCGTGATGGCCGGGCTTAGCTGGTTCGGCGGCATCGACCTTTCCGCTCCGGTGGTGGTGCTGGCCGTGATCGCCGGCGCGGCGGCCGGATCGGCGGTGCCGGTCCTGGCCGTGCAGGAGGACGCCGCTCGGGCGCGGGAGGAGTTCCGTCGCGCCACCGCCGCCTATCTCGACCTCGTCGCGCAGGAACGCGCCACCGGCCGCGCCCCCAGCCAGGCGCTGGGGGAGGCCGCCGCTGTCGGAGACTCGTGGGTGTTCGCCCGGATCAGCCGCACCCTCGGCCGCGCGACCCAGGCCGGTCATGCCCCGTGGGAAGCCTTGTCTCGGCTGGGGAAACGTATGGGAGTCGTCGAACTCGGCGACCTGGCCGACATCCTCGCCACCGCGGCCGACGGCGCCGCCATCTACACCACCCTGATCGCCAAATCGAGCGCACTGCGCGCCGCCGCACTGGCCGCCGACAAAACCGACGCCAACGCCCGCTCCCAACGGCTCGCGCTCCCCGTCGCGCTGCTGCTGGTCGCGTTCCTCTTGCTGGTCATGTACCCCGCCATGATCAGGTTGGCCGTAGGAGGGGGCTAGCCAAAACGCGCGACGCTCCCGGTCGCTACCTCCGCTTTCCTTTCCAGAGACAGAAATCGGCCCCGGCTGAAGGAGAAGCAGTCTGATGCACAACCATCAATCGCCTGCAACGGTGCCGCCGGTACTCGACTGCATGCTCCCCGACGGCTACGCCACCGTGCTGCTCAATCCTGCGATGACCCCGCGGCAGTGGCGGCGCAGGCGAGCCCTCAGTTTCGTTCGCCCGACGACCATCCTCAAAGGACTTTTCGCCGCGGGGCTGGCCATTCAGGTGTCCTGCGGCGGTCACGGATTCGGCGAGAAGTTCGGCATCGGCTTGGTGACCTTGATCGTGGTGCTGGGTGTCTTTCGTCTCCTTTGCCGCCCACCCGGTGAGACCTCCTTCGAGTATGAAGGTGTACCGCGGCTTCGGCTTCGGTGGGGAGAGTTCTACCGGCGTCGCGATTTCGATGACCTGGGTGCAGATTCCCGCGAACTGGTCGCCGAGTTGCTGACGGGGGTGCAGACACTGCACCGGAGTCCGGCACTCGTCTGGCTCGATCCCGCACTGCCGCGTGAGATCCACACAGTGGTGTGGCGAACTTTGTGCTGCCTCGACCGCAGCCGCGAGGCCCGCGCTCTTGCCGATGAGGTCGCTGCCGAGCTCGACACGACCGATGACCTGGTCACCGCGACGCGGCGAGCGGTCGACGACGTCGATACGAGCCTGCGGAAGGTAGCGCAGCATGTGCGGGGGTGCGTCGTGCTCTGTCGTGCATGGGAACAGAAACTCCGGCGACACGATCTCGCTGCCCGCGTCAGTCACACCCTGGCCACCATCCCGGGGCAAGACCACCTCACCAGGTTGTCGCAGGACTCCGACGCGTTGCCGCGCAACGTGTTCGCTCACGTCACCGCGGCACGAGATATCACGCATTCCGGGCCACTCCCGTGGGAACAACCTCCGTCCGAGTGGCCCGGAGCAGGGCACCTCCCGGTCGGGCGAACCATCAACACGCCTAACCATGAAGAGGCAGCCGTGAACGCGAAGTCAACCGGCAAACCTTATAGGCCAACGACTTCCTCGTGAAAGGAGAACGAGACTCATGCTTAACCATCTCAAGCGCTGCGCGACCACAACCCGGCGACGCGGCGACCGGCTCGGACTGTTCCTCACCGCGTGGGTGCTCAGCTACGTCGTCACTGCAGAAGACCAGTGGACGCGGGCCCGTGCATCGGGAGACCGCGGATCAGAGTCCGTGGAAAAGGCGGTCCTCGTCGCTATCGGCCTCGCCGTGGCGATCGGGCTTGGCTTCGCCATCCGCGCCGCCGTCCAGACCTACCAAGGCCAGATCAAGTGAACCTGTACGTACCTGGAAGCCCTTAACCGCAAAGGAGACCACACGATGCTTACCGCTGAGGAGATCGAACGACGTGTCGAAGTAGCAGACACTGCCCGGAGCGAGAGGAGGTCCGCCGCGGCACGGCGCGTCGGTGACTTGGCCGACCGCCACGCCGAGCTGGCCGAGCAACTCGGCGGCATCGAACGCGAACTGGGTGATGTGCTGGCCGAATCCGGCGACTTGATCGAGATCGACGAGCTGGCCGCCTTCACCGACGTCCCCGCAACCGAGCTCGCCCGCTGGCTCAACAACGCCAAACCCGGACGCGCCAAGCGGAAGAAGCCCGCCGGAACGAATCCTGCGAAGACCACCCAGCCTCGGAAACCGGCCGCTTCACACCAGTCAGCGCACAACGTCGCCGCCGCGCAGGACAGGCCACCCGCACGCGGCGGCACCGTTCCTCTCCCGGCGGTAGCGTCGTGACAATATCAACTTTCTCGCTCCGCCAGGCCGACCGGCCACTATGGACACGGTGCCGAGTATTCGTCCGGGCGCGGCTTCACGACGACAGGGGAGCGGAGTCCGTAGGCTTGGCCGTGCTGTTTCCGTTGGTGTTGCTGCTGATTCTCGCTGTAGTGCAAGGCGGCCTGTGGTGGCACGCGCATTCCGTGGCCGCTCAGGCGGCACAGGCCGGTGTGGACGCCGGACGTCCTGTCGGCGCCACGCAACCCGTCGCGGCCGCCGCCGCACGGTCGTTCGCCGACCGCGCAGGCCGCGGTGTCCTGACCGCACCCGAGGTTCGTGCCACCATGACCGCTGACACTGTCCAGGTCGCGGTGTCCGGCACGACGGTCCAGCTGCTGCCGATCCCCGGGCTTGATATCGGGGTCGAAGTGACCGCGCGAGCGGTCAAGGAACGCTTCACCACGTCGTTGACCGGAGGCGGCTCGTGACTCGCCAAGCACGTGCGCTTCGTCTTGGTCGGTTGTGGACAGATACGGGTTCCGTCAGTGCCGAAGCCGCGGTGCTCGCGCCCGCCGTGATCGTCGTCGGGCTGCTGATCATCGCGGGTGCCCGTGTCAGCTCTGCGGAGCAAGCCGTCGACAACGCCGCCACCGCGGCTGCCCGCGCCGCGTCGATCGCCCGCAGCCCTCACTCGGCGCAGCAGGCCGGAGCGGCTGTGGCTCGTGATCGCCTCGGACGTGAGGGCATCACCTGCCAGGAGACCAGTGTGTCGGTCGACGCCAGCCAGATCGCCGTCGGTCGCGCCGGCTTGGTGAGGGCCAGCGTGACGTGCCGTGTCGCGCTCAGCGACCTCGCCCTCCCCGTCCCCGGCGGTACTCGCCTGATCACCAGTTCGTTCACCAGCCCCACCGATCCGTACCGGGGACGGCCATGATCACCGTGGCACGGCCACGGGATGCCGGGTCGCTCAGCGTGATGATCGCGGTCCTGGTGCCAGCGCTGCTGTTCGTGCTCGCCTTGGTCGTCGACGGCTCCGCCCGGCTGCGGACCATCGCCCGCGCCGACGCCCTGGCCGCCGAAGCCGCCCGCGCCGCCAACACCGCCGTGGACACCCGCAGCCTGCAGGTCGGCATCGACACCACCACAGCCGCCCGGACTGCGGGCGACTACCTCGCCCGTACCGGGCACCCCGGCCAGGTCAGCATTACCGGTACCCGCACGGTCCGGGTGGCGGTCACGGTCACCGAGCCCGCGCCCGTCGGACTGCTCGGCCGTGCCGTCCAGGCCACCGGTACCGCGGTGGCCGAACTCGGCGTCGGGACCCGCGACGGCGGACTCCCATGACGTCCCCGGCGGCACAGCGCGTCCGCGGCACGCTCGCCGCGCTGGCTCTGCTCGCGTTCGTCGCCGGCATCCCCAGCGGGCTCCTGGCCCTTGGCGCCGATCCCGCCCGCCTGATTCCCGAGCGCTGGCCAGACCCGGTACAGATCACCCAGTGGCCCGAGCAGATCTGGGCCACGCTGCGCTGGGCGTGGATCACCGGCGACCTGGTGATCTGGCTGATCGTCGCCGTGGCATGGACGGGCTGGCTGGCCCTCACCGTCTCCGTGATCGTCGAAGTGATCCGCCAGACCGGCCGAGCCGCCCGCGGCCCGCTCCGGCGAATCCCGACCGGCCGGTGGATCGCCGGGCTCGTCGCCGCCGTCCTGATCGCCACATCCACATCCACAGGCACCGCAGCAGCGTCCGGACTCCCCGCCACACCGACCGCGGCCACCGCGCCACCACGGCCTCATCCGAACCCGGCCAGCGCGCCCCGCGATTCCGCGGGCACGGCAACGACAACCACGCACGGCGCGATCCCGTACACGGTCGTGCACGGCGACACTTTGTGGGACCTCGCCGAACGCTATCTCGGCGACGGGAGGCGCTATCACGAGATCGTGCGGCTCAACCCCGGCCTGCTCGCCGGCAACCCGGACGACCTCGAACCCGCGCGGACTCTGCTGCTCCCGTTAGACGCCGTCGGTCTTCCCCCGCGTCAGGACACCACCGCGGAGACCGGTCGGACCGTCACCGTGCAGCCCGCGGACACCCTCACCGGCATCGCCGAGCGCCACCTCGGCGACCCGGACGCCTGGCGGGCGCTCTTCGACCTCAACGTCGGGCGGCCCCAGCCCGACGGCCGCGCCCTGCGCCACCCCGACCAGCTCCTACCCGGCTGGACGCTCGCCCTGCCCGCCACCGCGCCAACCGCACCACAGGCAGAGACCCAGGAGCCGCCGCCGAGCGTGTCTGCACCCGAACTCCCGGACGATCCACCCGCAGCCGGCCAAACACCCCCGCCCACACCCGGGGACGAACAGCAGAAGCCCGCGGCGTCCGGAGACGGCGGCGTGTCGCTGCCGGGCGGGGCGTTCGTCGGCCTCGGACTGGCCGCTCTGATCACCTTGGCGACGGTCACGGTCCGAATGCGACGTCGCCGCTGGTACCGGCCTGGTGTCCGAACCGACGACGATCCCACTGGAATGCCGGTCGTGCGCGCTCTGCGCATCGCTCACGACGTCGCCACGCAACCTCCGGCAGACCAGGAGACTCCGGCGACCGAACCGGCGAACTCCCGGCACACCCGGCAGGTCGAGCTGGACATCCGCGACCGAGCCAAGGCCGTCGTCCGCGCCGCACACCCGACGACACCCAGGACCGCGGTCGGCATCCGGAACGGACACACCATCGCGCTCGACCTCGCCCAGGCACAAGGCCTCGGGCTCGTCGGGCCCGGCGCCCGCTCCGCCGCGCGGGCCCTCATCGTCACCCTGCTCGCGCAAGCCGCCAGCGACGGCCTCGACGCCACGATCGTCATCCCGCACCCTGTCGCCCGCTCGTTGTTCGGTCACACCCTCCCAGATCGTGTACCGGAACGGCTGAGAATCGTCGACGCCCTACCCGCGGCTCTCGATGTGCTGGAAGCCGAACTGCTCGCCCGCACGCACGGCCAGAGCCTCCCCAGGAACGACCCGGATGCCCAGACACCTCGCCCGTCGAGCCGCCCCGGGCCCTTTCTCATCGTGGCCGTGCCCAGCCCGGACGCCGACCGGCGCATGTACACCATCCTCGAGACCGGAGCCCACCTCGGCCTCAACGGATTGCTCCTCGGCCCATGGCGTCCCGGCGGTACCGTGCGCGTGACCGGTGACGGCATCGTCGACACGGCTTCCCCAGCACTCACCGGCAACCTCGCCGGCGCGCGGCTCTTCACGCTCCCAGACGCCGACGCCCTCGACCTGCTCACTCTGCTCCACGACGCCGAGCCCGAACGCGCCGAACCGTCACAGCGTTCCACCTGCGTCGATAGCGTGGCCACGACCGTCTCTGACTACGAATTCAGTAAGGCCGGTCCCGAACAAGACCCTGAAGCGATTGCGGCAACTACGCCACGGGACATCGGGCCGGTAGAGACCCCCACCGCGGACCGATCCCCGGGTCAGTCGCTGCGGTTGCAGGTAGTCGGCCGTCTCCGCCTGACCCGCGCCGGCCCCGAACCGCACGACGTCATCGACGCGCTCGCGCCGCGACAACGCGAGATCCTCGTCTACCTGGCATTGCACCGCGAAGGGTGCCGCCGCGAAACCCTCAGCGCCGCGCTCTGGCCCGACGCACCGGCCGATCGCCCCTACAACACCTTCCACGCAACCCTGTCCCAGCTCCGCCGAAGCCTCCGCCGCGCCACCGAGAACGACGCCCTCGACATCATCACCACCCAGGACGGCCACTACGCCCTCAACGAACAACGCGTGACCGTCGACCTCTGGCAGCTGCACGACGCGCTCACCGCCAGCCGACCCAGCACACCGGCCGACGCCACCCAGGCGCTGAACACCGCCATCACGCTCTACCGCGGAGACCTCGCCGAAGGCATCACCGCAGACTGGATCGACGGACCCCGCGAAGCACTCCGCCGCGACGTCCTCGATGCGTTCAGCACCCTGATCCGCGCAACCCGCCGCGACGCGCCCGAACACTCACTCGCCCTGCTGGAACAAGCCCGACGGCTCGACCCCTACAACGAAGCGATCTACCGCGACCTCATGCGCACCCAAGCCCGCCTCGGCCAGTACGACAGCATCCCGCGCACGCTGCGGCTGCTCACCACGGTGCTGTCCGAACTCGGAGAACACCCTGCCCGCGACACCCTCACCCTCGCCGCCGCACTTCAGCAACCGAGGAACGGCATCCCGCACAGGCGAGCTAGCTGACACGATCGAGCGAACTGTTGCCGTCCCGCGCGCACCCAGCTTCACAACCTTGACAGCATCTGCTGATCCGAAGCACGGAACCCGGACGGGGGCCTGTGGAAGATGAACCGTGACCCGCCTAGCTCGTCAGCAGGTCGTGCCGATCACGGGCGGGCCCGGTTCGTGCGGGATCGCGTTCAGGCCGAAGGCGACTGCGCACTTGTAACTGGCCTCGTCGACGAACCGCCGCCCTGCGGCCCTTACCCAGACCACGTAGCAAGTTCCGCTCGTTAAGGACGGGCGGGTCCGACCGGCACGGCCAGGAGCAGAACTTGTTGGTGCAGGACAGTTGCACGCCGACCTCGGCGGACGTCGTCGCGTTGGACCGGTGCAGTGGCTGAGCGAACCGATGAGCAACCATGCCGCTGGAGCGGTCTGTGTCCGAAGCCGCCGACGGCGAAGACAACCCCAGGTGCGAGACTGTGCGTGGGTTACTCAGTCTGGGCTTTCGGCACAAGGCTCGGTCATCCTTTAGCCTGCTGGTGATTCAACGCGCTCTGTGCGATCGTTGTCTACATGGGCGCTAAGCGGTTAGCACTGGTGACTACCTGTGTAGTGGTTGCCGGATTGGGGCTGTGGTTCGCTATCGCCAACTGGGATCAGGCGAACCGGGTGGCGGCGATAACGTCGGCCTTGGGAGCGGTGGCTGCCGTAGGTGTTGCGGTGTGGGCTGCTCTGCAGCGTTCGACTGGGCGCGGGGCGGTAAACGTTTCTAAGTCGGGTCGCGTATCGGCGGGTTCTGGGGGCCGCGCGGTTAGTGGCGTCGTAGGCACCACCGGTGCCGCGGTGCCGATTCAGGTAAAGCAGACCGGCGACGCGCAGGTATCGGGGGGTGGAGATGCCGTGTCGGGTGTGATTCTGGACTGAGCCGGTGCACGCTTGAAGTGATTGAGATGATCTCTGCGACGGGTAAGTGATGGGGGATCGCGTTCAGCGGGTCGGTGTTTCGCGCAGCGGTGATGCAACCGCACCTGGTGGTGTAGCAATCACCGGCATAGTTCTCGGTGACGTGAACTTGGCAACAGGTGCGCCAGTTCGAACCCGGTATCGCGAACAGGTCCGGCGTATTGCGCCACCAGCGTTGGTTGGCCGTGACGCTGAGCTGGCGGAGCTGGAGCAGTTCTGTGTCTCGGCGTCCTCCGCCGGTCGCTATTCCAGGTGGCGTGCACCCGCATGGTCCGGCAAGACGGCGTTGATGTCCTGGTTCGTCTTGCACCCTCCCGAGCGAGTTCGGATTGTGTCGTTCTTTGTGACAGCGCGCTTAGCCAGCCAGAATGATCGCAGTGCGTTTATCGAAAACGTGCGAGGTCAACTGCTCGAAATCTTGGATCAGCCGCTGCCGTCGTGGCTAACCGATTCTACTCGCGAAGCGCATTTGCTCGGACTGCTTACCGACGCCGCCGAGAAGTGTCACGAACGAGGTGAACATTTCGTTCTGCTGATCGATGGGCTGGACGAGGACCGCAGCGTCGACAGCGGTCCCGATGCGCACAGCATCGCTGGGCTGCTTCCAGAGGAACTGCCTGCTGGCATGCGAGTTATCGTCTCTGGACGCCCGAACCCGGCGGTCCCTTCCGACGTCCGCCTGTCGCATCAACTGCATGATCCTGCGATCATCCGCCCTCTCGCCGCGTCGCCAAAGGCGCAAGCGATTCGCTCGGACATGGAACGCGAGCTCAACCATTTGGTGTTCGGAAGCCAAGCAGAACAGGACCTGCTCGGGCTAGTGGCCGCAGCTGGCGGTGGCCTTTCAACTGCGGACCTGGCGGAGTTGACAGGATCCTCGTCCTGGCAGGTCCAACATCTCTTGAACACAGTTGCCGGGCGCAGTTTCGCGAACCGAGCCAGCAATTTTGATCCCGCCGTCGGGCCAGACATTTACATCCTTGGTCACGAGGAACTCCAGACCACTGCCCTCCAGATGATCGGATCTGCACGTGCGGTGCAATACCGGCGACGGTTGCATGATTGGGCCGATGGGTACCGGGCCCAAGGGTGGCCCACGAGCACGCCAGAGTATCTAGTAAGCGGCTACTTCGCCATGCTCGCCGCCACTGGAGACGTCCCGAACATGGTCACTTACGCCACCGATCCGGCACGGCACAACCGCATGCTCGAATGGTCAGGCGGCGATTCAAGGGCACTCGTGGAGATTTTCAAGACGATAGACATCCTCGCAGCCGAGGACAACCCGGACTTGAATGCCATGATCCGGCTCGCCGTACACCGCGACCACCTCACCTATCGCGGCACCGACATAAGCGACACCTTACCTGCTCTGTGGGCACGGCTCGGCCGCACCACCCGCGCCGAAGCCCTTGCCAGCTCCATTGCCAACCCTGAGCAAAGATCGCGTGCGCTGAAGTACGTCGCTCAGGCTGTGGCGGATGGCGGGAATCTGAACCGCGCGATCGAGATCACCCAGTCGATCACCTTCCCTTCCTGGGAACAGTTGACAGCGTTGGCCTCAGTGGCACAGATCGCGGCGGAGGGCGGTGATGTCGACGGTGTTATCGCGATCGCTGCGGCTATGAGCGACGGTGGCTATCAGGCGCGCATGCTGAGGTCGGCGGCCGAGGCTGTGGCCACCACCGGGGACGTCGATCGCGCCCTCGCCATCGCCGACTCCATTGCTGGCACTTGCGATCAAACTCGGGCTTTAGTGGCGGTGGCCCGGGCGGCGGCCGCAGACGGGGACATCGCTGGCTTCCGCGACCTGATCACACGTGCTGAATCCGTCGCTTCTGCCATCACCATGCCCGGGCCACAGGGGTCGGCGTTGGCAGCGGTGGCAGAGGCTGTGGCTGCCGGCGGGGACGTCGATCGCGCGCTTGCGATCGCCAATTCCATCTACAGCTTCAGAGAGCGTGTGTTGGCTGCAGTGGCACAGGTTGTCGCGGCCGCTGGAGATATCGACCGTGCCGTCGAGATCGCAGAGCCCATTTGTCGTGTTGGCTTTGCGCACGGGACGGAACTGAGGATGGTGGCCAAAGCTGTCGCGGCTGCCGGGGCCGTCGACCGTGCCGTCGAGATCGCCGAAGCCGCGTCTCTCGGCTTCGGCGAACGGAACCAAGTACTTGAAGCGGTGGCCCAGGCAGCGGCGGATGTCGACGACATCGATGGTGCGATCGAGACTGTTGACCGCATCGAGAGCTACGCGCAGCCGCGCGCACTGCGATGTGTAGTCGAGGCCGCGGCCCGCGTCGGCGACCTCGGCCGGGCCCTCGAAGTTGCACGGTCCATTACCAACTACGAACGATCACCGGCGCTGGTAGCTGTTGCCAAGGCCACAGCGACGCGTGGGGACGTCGACCGCGCTGTCGAGATCGCTAGCTCTATCACGGTCCCAATTTGGCGCGCACGGGCCCTCGCCGCCGTAGCAGCAGCAGGGGCAGCCGCCGGGAACGTCGACCGTACCCTCGCGATCGCTGACGCCATCAGTGATCGTGGCCAGCAGGCGCGAGCGTTGGAATGGGTCGCTGGCGTCATAGCTGACGAGGGAGATGTCGACGGTGCCATTGAATTAGCCGTCCGTGCCGAAGCGGTTGCCCACTCCATAACGGACCTCGACCACCATGCGAGGTGCCTGGTGGCAGTGGCTCAGGCCTCGGCGTCCGCCGGGAACATCGATACGGTCGCCGAGCTGACTAACCGAGTTGAAGCCATTGCCGGGTCTCTCACTAGTATTGCCGGATCGACAGGGGCGCTGACGTCGGTAGCCAATGCGATGGCGGTCGCCGGGGACATCGTCCGTGCCCTCGCGATAGCCGAATCCCTTGCCAATCCTGACGACCAAGCGCGTGCATTGGCGTCGATAGCCGAGGCGTTAGCCGCCCGCGGCGACGTCGACCGCGCTGTTGCGGTTGCCGAATCCGTAACCGACCCGCGCAGCCGAGCGCGCGCATTGGCTTCAATAGTTCGGGCGGTAGCGACTCGTGGAGATATTGGCAGGGCCCTCACGATCACAGGCTCTATCACTGCCCCCTTCGAGCAAGTGGGTGCGCTGAGGGGCGTAGCTAACGCTGCAGCGGCAAGCGGGGATTTTGAGTGTGCCATCCGGGTCGCTGGCTCCATCACCAACCTGTCCGACCGGACGCGGGCTTTGATATCGGTAGCTTGCGCGGCGGCAGATGCCGGGAACCTCGAGGTCGCCGTCTTGCTGTCCGACCGCGTGCCCTACAACTACCCATATCAGGAAGTGCATACGCTGGCGGTAGTGGCAAAAGCCGCAGCCGTAGCCGGGGATGTCGACACAGCCGCCGACCTGACCGCCCGGGCCGAGGCTATCGCGCGGTCCATGACTGCTCCAGAGGTCCGGGCGTTGGTATTCGAGGCCGAGGGCGTCACTGGGAGAGCTGAAAGCTCCCTCACTAGAGAAGGGATTGAAGCAATCCTCAGGCGCGCCTCCGCTCGTGCTCAAACGGACCCTGCGGCCTTCGTGTTGATAGCGCGGGCCTCGGCTGCTGCCGGGGACATCGAAATGGCTGCTGACCTGATCGACCGGGCGGAAGCCATCGCACGCTCCGTCACCGACCCGGAGGAACAGGTGTCAGCGCTGCAATCCGTGGCCACCGAGTTGGCGGCTGGCGAGACCATCGACCGTGCTATCGCAATCGTCCGGTCCATCGCTGACCCCAAGAAACGAGGAGAGGCGCAGACGTCGGTCGTCAACGCGGTGGCCGACGCTGTGACATCAGGCGGGGATGTAGCGCGCGCGGAGGCCACGGCCCGCGCCCTCGCAAATACTGCGGATCAGTTGAAGATCTGGACGGCCATTGCAACCCGTTTCGATACTCCGCGACGCGAGTATGCAGTGGCACAAATCCTCAGGCTCATTTCCTGGCCGGCAATCATGGATGCCTCGATCCAGATGCCGACCGATTTTCTGACGCAGGTCGTCACGGAACTTGACTTAGTGTCCAAACTAGGTTTGAGCCTTGTAGCTAAAGCCGAATAACGCCCGACCGCAGGCGGTTCAGCGGCAGCTTGACGTCCACGACAAGTGGCCCGCTGCCGCTGAGCAGTAGAGCACTTGTACGGAGATCCAAGACGCGGCCCTCAGCAGGGTAGGTGGGCCACGATACGCGCACCTCGAGATCGAAGTCGGCGAATGGCGAGCGCTTCGAACTTCAACGCGGGACCGCCTCGCGCGCCATCGCGGATCCGCTCGACGCGACCGTCCAGCACCCTGGCCCGCCGCGATCGGCCATGACCCGCAGGATGCGATCGTGCGCTCGGGGGCCGCTGGCCGGAACTGTTACAACAGGCAGGAAACAAAGGTGTTCATCGCCCTGCTCCATCTAGCCCTGAACGTTCGTCACGGACTCGACACGACCAGCAGGGGCCGCCTTCTTGCTTCGCTCCGCGAAAGTGGCGTCATCGTCCCCACCGCGCTACGTTCGAGTTTCGCGGACGTAATGCGGCGCTACCAAGATGACGCGCTCACGTGGCTTCGCCTGGGGCCTGTGGCGATGCCGGACGACGCTCCGGGGGACCGGACCGCTGTCTCGCTGGGGAGTAGCGCTCCCTAGTGAGAAGTCGGCGCTTCATCGAGGCGGCAGGAGCTTGTCTGCCTACTTCTCCAGCTTCCTTTCCGCCTTCCTCTCCGGGGATCGGCTAGAACGGAAAGGGTAGGGAAAGTGCTTGTCGCAGCACAGGTGGGTCGGCACCCCTTCCTCTGTTTCCCCCAACTTCGGTGCCAGCAGGCATCTGAACAGTCTGTTGGGTGGGCGGTCGGCTTCCGTCTGTTTGGATTCGGTGGTCACCTTTGGGCGTGATGGTCGACTTCTCGTGGTCGAGACCTACGGCTGTCGACGGTCTTGCACGCAGCTCGCAACAAGACGCGGTGCTGACGGCCGTCACTCTCTTGCTATGAGCATCAGGATCCACTATGGACAGTGGCGGAGATGAATGTCCGTAGTGGATGGCGTGGGGTCACTAAGCGGTCTCCTTGTGTGGCCAGGACTGCCGGCGTCGACGCGAGCTTCGATCGACGATCTGCTTGCCAGCTGATGAAGTCGTCCATGCAGATGTAACAGGGAGATAACGAGCGGCCGCCAGTGCTTGAAAGTGTCTAGGAAAGGTGTCACCCTAGACATGTAACCAAGACGGCCCCCTAGGTTGAGCGGGAAGGCTGCGAGGTGCGGCATCTTGTGAGTGGCCTGCTTCGTTTCTCTTCTTGAAGGCTGGCGCCGCAAAGGGCTAGGCCCGTCTGGTAAATGAGCTGCGCGGACGACGCGCGGTCAAAGTGCGCTGAATGTGCAATAGCTGCGCTTGTGGCGCCGTCATGGCTGCTATTCGAAATGTTCGAGTGCTTCGATGTGGACTCCTGGAAGGAAAGTGTCATGTCGTACAAAGGTGAACACGTGTACTCGCCTGAGCAATACGCCAAAACAGTTGAACTTTGGCAAGAATTGTTGGAATGTCACCGGGTGAGCCTCTCCGAGGAGCGGACGGGATACGCCTACCCGGTCCAGGCGGGAGACCTGACTGCCGACGTGATCCACGCGTTGGTTTTATCGGACGGAGTCGAAACGGATGACGACTACGCAATCACGGTGACCCTGGTTGACTACTCGGACTATGGCGGTACCGAACGTGACGCGGCAAACGTCCGCTATCTGACGGACACCCCTGGTGTTCAGACGTCCACAAACGGCCGGCACGGCTACGGCTCCGCGTGGGTGCAACTCGGGGAGCTCCCCACGAACGGCGACGACATCGACACGGGTACCGAGTGGCTGGCCAGCCTGGTGCAAAGTGTCCAGTCGATCGACGCCGGTGAAGTCGACGAAAGCACGTTGGAAGAATATGAACGAGAGTTGCAAGAGGCGGCATGGGACGCGTGGCTTGAGTCGGATACCCGATCTGGGCTGGCCGACTGGTTCGGTTGCGATGATCTTGACGGCTTCGGCTACACGCATGACGAGATTCGAGACTTCTACTACTCGTTCGAGGGAAACGAATGGACGTGTGATTCGGCAACGTCCGCGACGAACCGTCAACACGAGAACGCCATAGAACACGTAGCCAAAACGATCCTGACCGCCTGGCGCAAGCCGTTCGTAGACCCGGCTCAAACCAAGCTTTCCATCATCGTCTGACGATCGTTCGGTCGAATCTCTCCCTTTCGTGGGATGCCAAGTAGCTACCTGATAGCTGCCGTGGCGAGCGGCAAATGGCCCTTGTGTCCTTTCGGTGCCGCGCGTGATGACGCGCGGTCGCCGTGACCGCACAACGGTCTCCCGTAACAACTCCGAGTACGAAGGCGGGTTCCGTCATGTCCAAAGAAACCAGCGAATGGCTCAACAGCAACGTGCTGATCGGCTTCACCAGCAAGCGCGGGCACGCCTGGCACTACCGGGCCTCGGCACAGGGACACGAGCCGAACCACTACTCCGACGCTGTCCCGGTAGCCGACGTTCAGCGCCGCCTTTTCCACTGGACCGCCGAGCCCGAACCCGTGCTCGTCGCCGGCAAGTTCGGCCTTCGTCGCGTGCCCAACAAGCAGGCCATTACCGCATCGGACACCGGCGACGTCCTCGGAATCTTCGCCGACGGCTACACGGTGCATCAGTACCAGGAATGGTTGTTGGACAAGGTCGGAACGCTCCTTGACGACGGTCTGTCGATCGGCTCTGCCGGCCTGCTGCGTGACCGTCGATAGGCCTGGGTGAGTGTGGAAGTCCCGGAGAACATCACCACCCCGGAGGGTGTGGAGTTCCGGCCGAACCTGGTCGCGTGTACGAGCCACGACGGCAGCCTGGCCACCACCTACAAGCGGACCGTGACGAACGTGGTGTGCGACAACACCATGGCGGCCGGTCTCCGCGAATACGGCCAGCAGTTCAAGGTCAAGCATTCCAAGAACGGCAAGTTCCGCATCGTGGAGGCCCGCGACGCGCTCGCGATGGTCCACACCGTGGCCGAGGAATTCGCCGCCGAGGTCAAAGCCTTGTGCGAAACGACTGTGACCGACCGGGCATGGCGCGCGTTCCTGGACGCACACACCCCGCTGCCCGAGGCCAAGGGCCGCGCCCGCACCACCGCGACAAACGAGCGGGCCGCTCTGAACCGCTTGTGGAACAGCGACAACCGGGTCAGCCCGTGGCGCGGTACCGCGTGGGGAGTGGTGCAGGCGATCAACACCTACACCCATCACGAAGCGATCGTGCGCAACGCTTCCCGCGCCGAACGGAACATGTCCCGCGCCGTGGACGGAAAAGCCGACGCACTCGACCAGGACACCGTCTCGACACTCGCCAAGGTGCTGGCCTCGGTCTGACGGACCGCCGCCGCTTCGGTGCCCGCGCGGCGGTTGTCGCGCGGGTGCCGTGGCCGCGGGACGGGCCTTGTTTCGCGCTTGAACCGACCACGGGCGCGACCAACCCGACGCAGGAAGAAAGAAGGACGGTTATGGACATGCAGGCATTCGCGGCAGAGATGGCGGACTCGCTCGACGGGCGGTGGACGGTCGAGTCGGGCTACCACGGTCAGCGAGACCGCTACCTCATCGGCCCAGACGGCGAACAGGTACATCTGTGCTACTCCGATTCAGAGAAGACGCCACGGATAAGACTGTCGGCCGATCTTCCGGCCGCCCTGGCCGCTGTTCGGCATCTGCATGGGAACCCGGTGCCATCACACGACATCACGGTCTCACCGACCAAGACACCGGAGACCGTCGCTGCGGAGGCCGCTCGGCGGCTGCTTCCCGCCTACCGGATCACGCTCGCGGAATCCCGCGAGCTGAAACAGCGGCTCGACGACCAAGCAGCCGCGCGGGACCGGCTCGCGCGCGCCATCGCCGACCCGCTCGGCGCGACCGTCCAGCATCCCCGGCCCGCCGCGACTGGCTGCGACCCACAGGACGCGATCGTGCGCTACGCGGGTCCGCTGGCCGGCACCGCGACGGTGCCGCGCCACGGCGGACGCGTCACTTTCGCCTTCTCCGTCACCCCGGACCGCGCTGCCCAAGTCGCCGCGTACCTGGCCGCCTTCCCGGAAGCGGACCGGCCGTAGCGCAAAGCCATAAGCAGAGGCACCGTCACTGAAGGAGGCAGTTCGCCATGTCCTTGGGAACCCTGACGATCCATCACGACTACGAGTCCGGCACCACCGTCGAGGGCACCACCCGAAACAGCCCCGCGCACCTGGCGCTCAAGGCCCACCCGTCGTGGACCTGGTCCCGCCACGCCACGGCCTGGCTCTTGCGGTCCTCCCGCCACCGCGCGCCCAAGCCGTACGCCCTCGACGAGATCACACGCGTTCTCACCGAATCGGGCTACACCGTCGAACGCGACATCGACGACACCATGCCCAGCGTCGAGCAGCAGGAAACGGACCGCGAGGACCGGATGAACGACCGCGCCCACCGACTCACAGAACGTGCCGGACGGCAAAAGGCCAAGGCCGACGCCACACGCGCCAAAGCCGACGCTGTGTTCGACAGCATCCCCATGGGCCAGCCCATGCTGGTCGACCACCACAGCTACAAGGCCGACCGCAACCGACGCGAACGGGCCTGGAACAACCTCGGCAAGTCCATCGAACAAGGCGCCCACGCGGACGAACTGGCGCGCCGAGCCGAGACCGCATCGCACCACATGGGCGCCCGGAACAACCCGGTCACCGTCGGGAACCGGATCGAGCAACTGGAGGCCGACCGTCGGCGGTGTCAACGCGAGGTCGACGGCGAGCCGGGATGGCTCATCGAGACCGACGAACACGGCCAGACGCGCCAGCGATGGGGCATCCGCCACCCCAGCGACGAGCGCGCGGACCACCTACAGCGCGAGATCGCCGCCCTCGCCGAGCAGATCGACTACTGGAAGAACGTCTACAACCAACTCCAGGCCGAAGGCAAAGCCCCCACGCTGGGCCCGGACACGGTAGTCAAAGGTGACTGGGTGCTCTGCAACGGCATGTGGATGCGGGTACGGCGTGTCAACAAGAAGTCGGTGACCGTGCCGAACCCTGTCTTCCCGCCGCCGCGGCCCGGAGAGAAGGAGAACACCTGGACCATCACCTGGCACAAGCTCCGCGGCCACCGCACCACCGAGCAGATGCCGCCGAAGTTCGTCGAAGCGTACGAGGCACCGGGTACCGACCGGATCAGCCGTCCTCCACGTGCCGATGACGTGCAGTGAAGGCCTACGGGTACAGACAGGCTCGTTCGGTTTGGAGCATCGTCAGCACGCGTGGACATGACGCGCCCGCGCCCCGGCGATGGGCTGTCTCGCTAAGGTGTCTAGGGCGACACGGTTGGATGCAGGAGTTCGACCGGCCTGGACCACGCGAGAGAGGGCGCAGATGGACCAAGAGGAGCACATCGCGCGACTGCGCGCCCGACGACACCGGGTGGAACTGATCGAGACTGCCTTAGAGAGCATTCGAGACGTCGAAAGTTCGCTGCAGGAGATGAAAGAGTTCCTGTCCAAGCAGCTGAAAGCCGAACGGTCTGAACGGCTCTCCGACATCCTGGAAGCGGACAAGGCCGGTGTGCCGAAGACCAGGATCTCCCGCGAGGTAGGCCTCAGCCGCGCGAACCTCTACAACCACCTCAAAGGTGCTCCATCTGACGGCTAAGCCACCAGCGCCCCGGCCGGAGACCGACGGTGTTCCGGTGACCTGGGCGCGGATCTCCGGCCCGCTGGTCAGCGAACTACAGCCGCATCCGCGACCCGTTCGGTTGCGGTTCGGGAGAACCGTTGCGGTCGGGGTGAACTTCTGCATTGAGATATACACCCGGGCTGGCTGAGCGCATTGGTTGGTTACTGGTGGACTGTAGATATTCGAACCGTCTGAATACCCCTTCAGCGAGCTGGGTGGGGTGTGAATGCCGTTGCCAGGACACGTCGCAATCCGTCGAAGGTGGCCAGGACTCGTTGTGCCTCCTCTTGCATTGACTGCATCGCAAGGTCGTCGTCGGCGTCGATGGTGAGGGCCTCTTGCCACAGCTCTTGTTCGGCCTGACGCTATGCCGGTCTGTCGGTGACCTCGACGTCCACGAATCCGGCGCGCGGCAGTTGCCTGAGCAGATCCAGTTGTCGCATTCGTGGTGACAGCCGCTCGTCGGTGGCGTCGAGGGCTTCCCAGCAGGTGATGACGATGCGTCCGCCGGGGAGGAGAACCCGACGGCACTCCCGCAGAGCGTCCAGCGTCGGCTCGGCGAATTGTATCGAGTCGACGATGAGCACCGCGTCGACCGACGCCGTGCTCAGTCCCGTGCCGGTCAGCTCACCCACCCGGAAATCGGCTCGATCGGCCGGTCCCAGTGCCTGTGCTCGATGCTGAGCGTGCTCGATCGCGACCGCGGAGAAGTCCAGCCCGACAACCCGGGAACCGGTGCGCCGCGCGATCTCCAGCCCATACCCTCCGCGGCCGCACGCCAGATCCAGCAAGACTTGCCCCTCACGCAGGTCAAGCGCCGTCACCACTTCATCGAGCCCGGCTCCGTTCAGCAGACTGGTGGATTGCAGGTCCGGCGGAAGACCAAGGATGCGCCGCACGAGCGCATCGGCAACCGGCGACTCGACCCGATCCGCATACCAGCGGTCGAACTCCGCAGCGCTTCTCGTTACCCTCCGACCATCTCACATCCCTCGACGCCCCGTGGGCGCCCGGAGTTTGCCCCGGCTACGGGGCGTTTGCTGGCGCAGTATAGATATTCGAACGGTACGGCCTGCGGTGAGCGAGGTCTAGTGTCGTCGTGGGAGCAAGGCTGCTAGTTACTCGACAATCCCTGGTGGAGCACCAGTATTTTGCGATTTCGCTGTTTCTGTTCACCCGTCTGTCGTTGCGTGACGATATTGTGATCACGTCGCTTGTAATGCTGGATAGGCGTCGAGCGACTGTCACGGGCATCGACTGCGTTCTCGTGATGGAGGCAGGATGAGCGAGAAGAACCGTCATGTCGTTCCCAACCCGAAGGGTGGTTGGGATGTGAAGAAACCGGGCTCGGATCGAGCGAGCGCACACCGCAACACTCAACGTGAGGCGACGGACCGAGCGCGAGCGATCACGAAAAATACTGGCGGGGAAACGGTCATTCACGGCAAGGACGGCCGTATCCGAGACAAGGACACCTCGCCGAGGGGTAACGACCCGATTCCTCCCAAAGACAAGCGGTAGCTGGTCAGGCAGAGGCAGTTCTATGTCAGAGAAGCCTGATCAGCCATGGCTGCCGGTGGTTACCGCCGCAGTCGTCGGTCCGCTGGCAGGGCTTGCCGACGCAACGGCCTCGCCCGCAGTCGTGGGCGCGGCCGCCTCGGCAGCCGTGGTTATCGATGCTGGGCTGCGGAAGCTGGGTGAGCTGCGTGTCAGGCGCGCGATCGACACATGCGAGGACGCGGCGTCGATTGTCGGCATCTCGGTCGAGGAAATGCTGACGGCGATTCTCTCGACCGAGCGGCTGCTTGACTTGTTCGGAGTGTGCGTTGAGGCATCAGCTCGGACGCCGCTGCTTGTCAAGCGCCGGATACTGGCCCGGCTGCTGGCTGAGGGATACGGTGAGCCGGACCAGGCGAAGCTGGAGAACAGGGTCTACATGGCCCGCATCCTCAACGACCTCGAACAGCCGCACTTCGTGGTCTTGAGGAAGTTGTCATCGGTCGAGACAGCGACCCTGATCGGCCTCGCCGCTCTGCTCGATCCGCCCCAGTTCGTGGACTCCACACTCAGTGTCCTGATTCGTAACGGACTGGTCCGCAGCGTGCACCAGCTCCTGTCACCGCAGTACCCGATGTCCTACTCGGACCTAAAAGACCACCCCGGTGCGCCGAAGGGCGGAAGCTTCGAGATCACGGTTCTGGGTCGGGACTTCTGTCAGTGGGCGGAGGATGCCACCGAACAACTGTGAGCGGGACCGGCGGGTTCTCACGACGGTTCGCTGGACGGCCGGTTGAGCTCCAGCAGCCTGGTCGGCGCGCAGTGTCGGCCGAATAGTCGTCGCACGCTGCGGCAGCGGTGCTCGTCCGTCCGGCGCTCTTCGGGGCATTCAAGGAGGCTGCTGTCATCTCAGGCGAGCTCGGTGAGTTACTCGTGTGGTCCTCCGGCTCGCGGCGGGGTGGTGGAGGTTCCTCCTTCGAACTCGTCTGTGACGCGCACCTTCATGGCGCGATGGCGGATTTCGACGACCTGGATGTCTGCTGCGAGCTCGACGGCGAAGGCGCCCACTGCAGAAGCTATGCGTGTCGCGTAGTTATTGGTGTGCAAGTAAGTCTTGCCGGACAAGGGTGTCTCATGACGTTCGGCGATAGTCACGTCAATCTCAACGCGGATTTGTCTTGCGCCGTTGGGTCGAGGATGAGACTTAGTACTCCAGGTTTGAATCTTCACTTTAATTAACCTCCAGTTCTATATACCCCATAGGGGTATTTCGTACTGCAGGCTACGTGCCACTGGGGTCCTCGTCAACGGGACGCGGCATAAGCCGCCCATCCGGCGGCTGCTGCTTGTGCCCAGCGTTCGGCGGTCACGAGGTGGAGACCGAGGAGGTCGGCGACCACGGGAACGGGGAGTTCGCCGGCGAGTTGTAGTAACGCGGTGTTGCGGTCGGCGCGCGGGTCGATGTCGAGACGGGTGAGTCGGCGGTTCAGGCTTGCCGGGTGGATCGGTCTGTCTGGTTGTCGTCCGGGAAAAAGCCATGGTGACGTTGTGGCGAGTGCTGCGGCGATTCCGGTTGGTGCCCGTTCGGGGAGTCGGCATATGAGGCTGGCGAGTGGTTCGGGCAGGGTGATTGTGCCTCGTCCTAGACGTAGCCGAGGTTGATCGTTTCGGTGGGTGATGTCGGTGACGGTTAGCCGGGCGATCCGGGCGGAGGTCTGTCCGTAGAGCAGTACGAGCAGGCCTGCGACGCGATCGGACGCGGTGATCGTCTCGTCTTGTAGCAGCAGGCGGGCCAGCGCCCAGCGGTCTTCGTTGTCGACGAAGACGCGGGGTTGGTGTGGTGGTGATTTCGGGAGCTGCAGTGTCGGCAGGAGCCGTTGCTTGATAGCCCAGCGTAAGAACGGCAGCAAGGCGTTCGCCGCAGCCGGGCTCGGGGTGGCCTGGTCGATGTCGGGCTGTTGACAGGTCGCGAGGTCCCGCCCACGATCGCGTAGCTTGGCGAGGAATCGTGCGGTAGCGGCGAGTTCGGTCCGGCATCGGTAGCAGGCATTCGCGGTGATCGGGCGGCGGGTCTCGTTGGCGCGCAGGTGGTAGAGCACGTGCCAGGTCGCGAAGGACCGCAACACGCGACCGTCGGCGGCCGCAGCCGATGCTTCGAGGGTTTCCGCGAAGCGCTCGAGCCGTGCGAGGTGTTCGTTGCGTTCGGGCAGGGCACCGGCGGCGACGAGCATCCGCCGCAGGTGCTCGATCGACATCCCGGGCTTCTCGGCGTCGAGGGTGTCGTGGCTGAGTTGTCGTTCACCACGTGCGATTTGGTCGAGTAGGTCGGCGCCGCGGCTGCGGGCCAGCCAGCCGAGCCCGGTGCGTGGGTTGTCCACCGCCAGTACGGCGTCCCGCACGGGCATCAGCAGGTCGGTGATCGCAGGATCCGGTCCAGCCAGGAGTTCATCGAGGCGCTCGCTGAGTTGGCAGCGGAAACAGATCGGCGCTCCGTCGTTGGTGGTGCGGCGGCACAGGTCTTCGGCGCCGCAGTGTCCGCATTGTTCGATGGGTGCTTGGTAGCATGTTGGGCAGAGATCCGGGTGCTCGCCGGTCGCCCGCAGCGCGACCCGGCGGACACGTCCGCATCCCCCGCACCGGCGGGCGGGTTGCTCGTAGCAACGTGCGCACAGGGTGCGGTCGGCTCCGCGTCGGCCGGTGCGGACGGCGACCCGGCCGAGCATCCCGCAGTCGTCGCATGTCGCTGTTGGCTGGGCTCGGTCGCGGTAACAGGTGCCGCATAACGCTTTCGCGTCGTCGGTGCGGGCGTTGATCGGGCGGTGGCGCCCGCATTCGGCGCACGGTTCCCAACGGGACTCGTCCTTGCGGTAGCAGGCGCGGCACTGCGGCCGCCCCATGCTGTCGCGGTACCGAAGGCTCTTGCCCATCCCGCAGGTCCCGCACGTCCTTTTCGCCGTGGTGGTCATGGTTTGTCGGGGACGATGCGTGCCCTCGTCGGCCGTAGCTCGGTCGGTGTCGACCCGGAGGGCTGGATCCCACCGGCGGTCTTACGTGCCTTGCCGCGGGCGGACTCGACATAGGGTTCGATGAGGTCGGCGGGTGTGCAGTCGAGGATGTCGCACAGGGCCGCCAGGATGCGCAGGTTGAGGCGTTCCGGAATCTGTGCGACCAGCCGGTAGACCTGGATCGCGGAGAGTTCGACGCCGCGCTCGGCGAGGTGCGGGTGCAGGTCGGTGGTGGCGAACATCCCGCGGGCGGCCATGAGCTCACGCAGCCGCCATCGATAGCCGACGGTCGTGCTCATCGACGGGTCTCCGTCCCAGCATCACCGAAGGCGCGGTCCAGCGCCTGGCGCAGCATCCGGTTCTTGAAGTCGCCCGACACACCGGTGTAGAGCGCCGTGGTGCTACCCCAAGCGTGGCCGACCTGGCGCTGCACGAAATACGGGTCGAACCCATCCTCGATCAGGTGCGTGACATAGGCGTGGCGCAGACAATGCGGATGCAGTTCCTGCGGTAGGCCGGAGGCGTCGCGGTACTCGCCGAACCGCTTGTTGATGGTGACTACCGAGATCCGTTTGCCCCGTTCGGTTGGCCACAGCGCGGACTGTTTGCCGGTGCCGTAGCGGGGACGGACATCCTCGACATACTCAGTTAGCGCCTCGACTGCCCACCGCATGACGGTAAGTACGCTGCGACGACGGGGCGGGCTCCCCTTGATCGCCTTGCCATAGCGGACATTACATACCCCGAACCGGCCGAACTCCGGCGCTGATGCGTTGCGGCTGAAGTCGGCCAGATCGAGCATGGCCACCTCACGGCGCCGTAGTCCCCAGGCATAGGTGACCTTGAACAGCGTGGCGTCACGAAACGCCGATACCCAGCCTTTGCGGCCGAGCTTGCGAGCGCGGGCAACCTGCTCGTCGGCGAAGTCGAGGAACCCCTGCAACTCGTCCCGGCTAAACGGCCGTACGTCCGGCCGCGACTCTGTCTCGCTGGTGTGGCGCGCGGTGTTCCACTCGTGAAACACCTGAACCGGGTGCGTACCAACAAGTTTCTCGCATTGGGACGCCCACCCGTAACGTTGATCGATGATATAGCTGAGAAATAGCGCGACCGTGTTGTGGTAGCCACGGATCGTGGAATGCGCCCGCGGTGTCGGCGCTGATCGCAGATCGGCGGTCCAGTCCTCCACGTCCGATGGCGACCACTGCCAAGGCCATAAACCGGTGAACGCGACGAACCTCTGGACCACGTCCGCTCGCTGCGACCTGGTACCGGACGCCAACAACCGGCTGGCCTGCTGGCGATCCCAGCCTTCCAACATTGCCGAGAACAATCCCTGCTCCGGGTCCAAATGCCTTACCCGGCTGTCGCCGAGCACGGTGTGTGCAGCCCCAGCGATGTCCACCTGTCGATCAACCATTGGTCACCTTATCCATGATCTTCATCCGATGACATAATCCTTCGTCCAATGAAGACACCAGCTGAAGTCACCTGATCAGGCACTATCCCGATCGAGCAGCGTCGCTAAGCGACGGCGCCGCGCGCTACGTCCCTATCGTCCCTGTTGCAACGGTTCTCACGGGTCGCCAAAGGTGCGAAAACATCATCAGATGAAACTCGCAACCTAACTAATACATCGAGACGTGAATATGGTCGTAGTGGCAGCCTGTGAGGTTGTTGGGATCGGGGCAGCCGTACGCGTTGGATCGGTAGGCGCTCCAAGCTGGGTTGTCCGCTGACCAGTACTTGCCCTGCCAGATGAGGTAGTGGATGCCCAGGTCCGCCTGGTGGGCGATGAGCCAGTTCGCGATTTGCGATCCTTCGGCTACTGATGGCTGGCTCCGGGGGTTGAACATGATGTCGCAAGCGCGGCCTTGTGGATGGTCGGAGTTCGGGTTGGCTGGTCGGTGTGCGAAGCAGCCGAGCCCGTTTCCGGTCATTCCGTTGGTGCGCAGTGTTTGCACGAGTTGCAGGGTGCGTGGAGTGATGCGTCCGCCGCTGGTGGGATCGGGCATGGTGGCTTGCTCGGGCGGCCACTCGGTGTGTAGCCGGCCCGGCGTGCCGGTTGTGCATGTGGCGCCGTGAACGGCGGCTACGATCTGCCGGGCTGTCTCTTCGAAGTGGGCGTACCGGTCCGGGAATCCTGAGCGTTGTACAAACTGGGCGGCTTCGGCGACAGGAATGCTTTGCCAGTACGGTATTGCCAGGAGATGGCGGTAGAACTGTTCACTGCTGTAGCTGGGGTCCATGATCTGATCCGGGGTACCCCAGCCCATGGACGGGCGTTGTTGGAACAGGCCGAGACTGTCGCGGTCGCCGTAGTCGAGGTTCCTCAGCCGTGACTCGGTGAGCGCGGTGGTGATGGCGACGACCCAGCCGTGTTCGGGGACATGCAAACGGCCCCCGACGGCGACGATCGTTGCTGCATGGGTCATTTCCTGAGGTCCGTATCCCGCCGCCGCGAGAGTGGTGCCTGTCGGAGCGCAGTTCAGGCCACTGCCTGTGGAGCCGAACACGGTCTGCACGACGGCGATCGCGCCGCCGCCGATGAGGAGAATGAACACCAGGACCAATGTCACGCTCGTGCCGACGATCTTGCCCATGCCCGCTCACCTTCGCCGACCTCTGCTGTCGGGTGGCGGTATGGGGGACGGGGGCGCGAGTTCCGGCCGCGGGATCGCGGACGTTTGGCTCGCCTGGTGCGGCGCCGTCGGCGCCGATGCGCAGAGACTGGGCCAGAGCGTTGGCAGGTCGGCAAGGGCTACCCGGCTGGTGGTGCCGAGCTCGTCGACACGTCGCCAGCGGGGCGCGGCCATGTCGAGTGGATCGGCGCTGGCTTCGCCGTTTGTCGTCGCCACCGGCACACGCGCGGCCTGGTGAAGCCCTCTGAGCGCCTCGGCCAGAGCCTTGCGTGCATTGGACTCACGCGCGGCACTGGGCATCCACACCAGCACCGGAGTGGTGATCCCCGTGGTGTCGGCCAGGCGTTCATAGCGAGCCAGCTTGGCCGCCAGTCGGGAGAGTTGCTCGGTGCCGAAGTCGAACTCGACGAACCATTCGACCTCGCGGTTGCCCTCGCGCCAGCGGCCGTAGCCGTCCGGAGTGATGATGTCGCCCCAGTGCCGGCCGCAGCGGGCAGCGGACCACCACGTGGTGAGCATGCCGGTGGCCCCAGGCTCACGTCCTCGGCGGATCAGGGTGGTGAAAAGGCCATTGCAGCCCACTGTGTGAGCCAACTGCAAGGAGAAGGCGCGCCCGATCTCGCGCTCACGGCTGTAGCCCAGTGCCTTGGGCTCGACGCCGGCTTCGCGGGCGAGGGCGACAGCCCCGGCAGTGTCGAGGACGTAGTACATCGGGTGCGAGCCGCGGTCGCGGTGCGGCTGGAACCGGTGCACCACGCCCCATCGGTAGAGGTTGCGCAGACGCAGGTTCGCGGCACGCCTGCCGGTGAAGGCGATGTCGATGATCTGAGTGCTGGTGAGAACGTGGTGTTCGAACAGCATCCGACACAGCCACCGATCGCGGTCGGTGAGATGCCGGGCCAGCCAGGCGTGGTGCTCGACGGAGTTGAGCACGCGCGCCACGGGACGTTCTGGCCGGTGCGAGCGCAGCTGTCGCTGAGAAGTGGGATTGCTGACCATCGTGACGGGCACCTCCAAACACGCAGTGCGCCGGAAACGCCCTGCGGTAAACGGAAAAGCGAGCGGAGTGTCAGGCCGCGCGTCGGGGATCGAGCGCCGCGGGACGGACGATTTCGACAGGTGACGGCATACTCCGGGGCTCGGTATTCACCCGTGCGAGCCTGCGGATCTCCTTGGAACGCCCCGGAATCGCGGGTGGGAGCTTCTCGGTGACCGCGGTGAACGGGGGTACTTCCTCGCTGTCGAGCACCAGCCGTGCGGCGATGTGGAATCGGCCGAGGTTGGTGAGGTCGTGTTCGGAGAGCCGGGGAGCGGTGTGCCGGGCCAGGTGGCGCGCGTCTTCGGGTGACGCCGAGAAAATGATCTTCGACCGGGCGTTGGTGCTGATTCCTTCTTCCAGCTCGGGTGGGAGCTGGCGCAGATATTGGTGCGCGAGCGTCATCGACATCCGATAGCCGCGTGCCTCGGCGAGCATGTCCTCCATCGGATAGGCCAAATTCAAGAAGTTGTGGCATTCGTCGATGTAGAGCGAGGCATCGCGGCGGTCGCGTTGCGGAATCCGGGCACGCCGGGTCGCGGCCTGCCACGTCCGGGCCACGATGATCGACCCGATCAGCCGTGCGGAGTCCATCCCGAGCGCGTCCTTGCTCAGGCGTACCAGGCAGATGCTGCCGTCGAGCACTTCGTCCATATCCACGGTGGACCCGCCGCCGGCGAGAGAAGCGCGTACGAACGGGCGCAGCAACAGGCCGCGGAGCTTGTTCATCAAGGGCGCGACGACTTGTGCGCGGCTGGCGTCGGAGAGGTCGTCGTACCAGGTCCAGAACCCGGTCAGGACGTCGTCGGAGATCTGTTCGAGCGCGCGATGCCGGAAGGCGGGCACGGTGAGCAGCTTCGGCAGGTCGGTCAGGGTGGGCGTGCCTGGCAGTTCGCGGAGGGTGAGCAGGCCCGAACGAAGGATGTCCTCGGTGCGTGGACCCCAACTGGAGGCGTACACGCGGGAGAAGATCGAGACTAGGTTGTCCACGGTGCGAGCGGTATCGTCCCCCTCGAGAGGGTTGAGCACCGGTGGGCGGGAGCGGCTGTCGGCGTCGAAGAGCACGACCTTCGTCCCAAGCCGGGAGGGCAACCTCATCAGCGTGTCGGCTACCAGGTCGCCCTTGGGGTCGATGACGACCAGTCCTCGGCCGGCGTCGGCGTCGTCGAGGATCATCCGCGCCATCAGCTCACTTTTGCCCGAACCGGTGGCGCCCAGGATGTGTACATGGTGGCGGGCGTCGGCAACGCGCAGGCCCACCGGTCGGGAGTGGCCGGAGTCGGTAATCCCGATCGACTTGACCCCGGGGCCTTCGGTGGCGATCCCTGGTGGTGGCGGGACCGCTTTCGCTCCGGCGCGCTGCAGACCGGGCACGGCTTCGTCCGTGGGGACGTGTGCCAGCGCGGCCAGCTCAGCGATCGAGAGTAGGTCGCCTGACGTCAAACGCCGTTCGGCCAGCGCCTGGATCGGGTGCGGGAGCCGGACCCGACGGTAATAGTTGTGCTCGCTGTAGGCCGCGAACGCCGAGGCGATCGCATGTCCGCGCCCGCGTAAGTGTTCCCGCACCGGAGCCCGCTCCGGACGGGTCGTGTGCTCGTCGACCAAGGTGGCCACGGCGTACCGGACCCGGGTTTCATACTGCGAACCGCGCTGCTTGGCCACGATGACACGGTCTTGTGCGGAGTTCTCCAGGACTGTCTGGCGATCGGTTACCGGCTTCGTCGCGCTAGTGCGGGGTTTGCTTCCCCCTGCATGCGGGGTGATCAGGTCCAGAAGACGCCCGGCCAGCTTCGTGGAGCTTCCGGTGCGGACGTGGCGGGCGGCTCGGCGGGCCTTACGGAAACGGGAGCCGGTGACCGGGCGTGCGAGGATCTGCACGACGGCACGTTCATGGGCAGCCAGCCCTACCGGCGCGCCGAGCAGTGCACGGACGGGGTCGGCGGGGAAGTCGCAGCGGATCGGCAGCGCTTCGCTGCGAGCGAGGCGCATTTCCCCGCCGACGGCCTCGACGGCTTTTCCCGCGGGCGCGGATTCCGGGATCGGTGGTTTGGCCGGGGTGGTGCGGGTGTGGGCGCCGGGCCAGGCCGCTTCGATCGCGCGTTCGGCCATGCCGGGCGGCACGATCCCGGGCAGCCATACTCGGACGGCGACTCCAGCTTGGGAGAACACGTATTCCCATACGATGTGCGGCTGGCCGTGGATCCGGCGTTTCCAGCCGGGACGCAAGAGTCCGACCAGGTTGGAGAAGAGCGCCTCGGCGCCGCCCGGGTCCACGGTGGGCGGGGCGAGCACCGTGACCAGCCGGGCCCCGGCTGCCATCCGGTCATGGCGCCGTCGCATCCACCATCGGCGCCCGAGGATGGCGCCGGTCCAGGCCAGCGCGAGCGAGGGACCGGCTACCGGCCCCCACGACACGGCGACGACTCGCACCGTGGTGAGCAGGGCGTGCATCGCGCCTCCGGGATCGCGGAGGTAGTCCTGCAACGGAGAGGTAAACACCTCCGTGTAAGCAGCCACGGATTGAGCAGAAGACATCAGAACTCCGTTCTGCACTGGGGAAATCAGGCGTTCAGGCTGCGTGGCGATCTGCGTCCGCCGGGCGCGGAAGGTTCTGCGGCGACGGCACCGCCGGGCTCGTGCCGGGTACGAGCCGGAGGTGTCGGCGTCGTTTGCGGGCACGGTCGGCGTCGATTTCGGCCTGCCATGTCGACAGTCGCCGCCCGTCCATCCGTTTGAGGAAGTGCGGGATGTTGTTCGCGGGTACCCCGACGAGCCGCGGGCCGAGTACGGCCAGCAGGTCGGATGCTTCCTGCGAGGACCATCCGGCCACGGTGATGGCGTCGGTGTCGGGGAAGACGTCGGCGACCCGATCGCGGCTGTGGTCGATGTGGGCGTCTTCCTTGCCGCCGTAGCTGTAGACCCACAGGAAATTGCTGGGCGGATCCGGCTCGATCAAGCGCTTGAACCGCAGAACTTCCTTGGTGTAGGCGTAGAACGTGACTTCTGGGCAGGCGCGCATGACGCGGCACCATGCGAGGGTGTAGGGGTCGTCGAAGAAGTCTCCGGCGTCGTGGACGCGGATGAATTTCCCGGTGAACCGTGGCGCTGAAAGTTCGCGGATCATGGCCGTTTCCCAGCCGGGCAGGTCGTCGAGGACGAAGGCGAGATTGGCTTGGTGGCGGGCTTTCACGGCAGGGAAGCGGTAGGTTCCGTTGCGGGCGTAGCAGATCTGCGCGCATGCCGAGGCGGCGGGACAGGTCACCTGTGTTCGTCCGTCGGGCAGCCGGGCCGCGAGCGCGGGCAGCGTCCAGTTCCAGACGCCGATGGCGCGCATCGCCCGGTTCTGCGTCAGCAGCCGCGCGGGCCGGCTGGAGCTAGCGGGCTTCGTGGTGGGTAAAGACATACGGCACCTCACACAAGGCAGGCAGAGCAAGAAAGAGAGCGGCTAAGGGCGGGCTTTAGCGTCAGGCGGCGGGGCCGAGGTCGATGTGACGGTCGGTGTCGTCGTCGAACGCTGACTCGGTATCGATGCCGTCAAGGTCGACGAACGCGCTGTCGTCGGCCTCGACGCCGGATTCGGCATACGCTGCGAGCTCAGCCGGGTCGGTGGTGATGAGCGCGTTCTCCTGGGGCGAGGCCAGGGCTTGGAACGCGACTCGCTGTGTCCCGGTGCTGAGCAGGCCTTGTCCTTTGTCCGCGGAGACGAGGAACTGTTTCTCCCCGTCGGACAGGTTGAACGTCGCCACGATCTCGTCGATCGCTTGTGTCGCTTGGCGGAGCAGAATCTGTGTGGCGGCGTTGGCGATGATCGCCTTGCCCAGCTCGGTGCCGAGGACGTCGCCGACATCCTGTGTCGCGATGGTCAGGCCTGCCCAGTGTTTCCGGGCGGCTTTGGCCATGCGGTGCAGGAACCGCGCCCCGGCGGGGTCTTGCATGAGCAGCCACGCTTCCTCGACGGTGATCAGCCGCGGCCGCCGGTTGGCGGGGTTGGAGACCCGCCGCCAGATCGTGTCCAAGGTGAGCAGGGTCCCGATCGCGCGCAGCTCGTCTGGCAGGTCGCGGAGGCTGAACACGGTCAGGTGGCCCTCGGGCCTGGTGGTGGTGGGCCCGGCGAACATCGCCGCGGACGCGCCGTCGACGAACGGATGCAGCCGGGACGCGAGGTCGGCCGCGACCGGATCACCGGTGCCGGTCAGGGTCGCGGACAGGTCGGCCAGCAGCGGCGCCTGACGGCCCCAGGTCCGGGGATCGCTGGTGATCCCGGCATTCTTGTAGGTGGCGAGGAACGCGCGGTCGAGCACGGCCCGCTGGTGCGCGGACAGTTCCATGCCGAGCAGGACGCCGATCACGGTGTGCAGGAACAGAACACGTCGTGTCAGCGCGTCCTTCGGCGCGGTGCGGCGCCCGTCCGGGCGCGTCGCGATCGGCAGGTCGAAGGGATTGATACGGACCGCGGGATCGCCGAGGCGGATGTAGGTGCCGCCGATCGCCTCGCACAGCCGGCGGTACTCGTCTTCCGGGTCGATGATCGCGACTTCGACACCCCGGTAGAGCGATCGGAGCGCTTCGAGTTTGACCAGGTAGCTTTTCCCGGCGCCGGACCGGCCGAGGACGACGCTGTTGTAGTTGTCCGCGGCGAACCTGTTCCAGTGCACCAGGCCCTGGCTGCCGATGTTGAACCCGTACAGCACCCCATCCGGCGCGGCGACGCTGGTCGGATCGGCGGGCGGAAGATCGGGTGAGGTGAACGGGAACGCGGCGGCCAGCGCGCTGGTGTCGAAGGTGCGGCGCATGCCGATGAGGTCCAGCGCGAGCGGCAGAGTCGATACCCAGCCTTGCATCGACCGGTAGGTGGTGGGCTGAGCGTTCATCAGCAGCGACGCCGCGAGGGACCGGACCGCGGCGACGTGCTCGGCGAGATCGGGTTCGCTGGTGGCGTGCACGGTCAGATACAGGCCGAACCGGTAGAGCTTTCCCTCGCCGCGGGCAACGCGTGCGGACAGGTCGTAGGCGTCCTCAGTGGCGGCCTCGACCATCGGGTCCAGCAGCCGCCCCTTCACGTTGCTGTGCCGTCGCCCGGATTCCAGTTTGGACAGCTGGCGCTTGAGCCGGTTGGCGGCGGTGACAGGGTCGATCGGCTCGACGTGCAGCGAGACATCGACCCGGCCAGGATAGGACAGCAGCGGCTGAAGCCATCCCGCGTGCACTTCGCGCGGGTAGCCGGTGATCGCGAACGATGCGACCCATTCGCCGCCGATCTCCAGATGGCGCGGTGAGACCGAGAGCGAGTCCGGAGTGAACGCGCTCGCCCCGCCCGCCGGTGTTGCCGCGGTTCGCCGGGCGCGTCCTCGAGTGTGGCTGGTTTTCCTGCTCATAGGTCGTCGCCCTCCCAGTCGTCGAGTGCTGTTGCCTCCGGTGCCGCGCGGCGCGCGGGCTCCCCGCGTGCGCTCCTAGGCTTGAGGGGTGGTTCGTCGTCGGGATCGGCGGCGGTGGTGATCACCTCGTCCGCGCCGGCGAGCCCGGCCGACGGCGGGATTAGGGTGTCCGGATTGCAGGCGGTGGCGAGGACGGCGGTGGCCTGCCCGGCGTCCAGCGGGGTGATCGTGATCCCGGCGGGGGAGAGCAGTTCGATGGCTTCGCCCAGGCGGCGCACGAGCCGGGTTTCCGCGGACCGCAGCGCGCTCTCGGTGACCGTGTCGCTCCGGTTGGCGTGGCGGCGTGCGCGCAGGACAGCCAGCGGTGACGCGCCGCCGAGCCCGTCGGTCGGACCGGCCGCGCGCACCGGTTCGCGCAGGACGATCAGCACCTGGCGGCGCAGCAGATCGGTCGAGCGGCGCAGCTGGTCGAGGTAGGTCGCGTGCTCGCGCGCGGCCGTTTCGAGCATCGGATGCGGCAGGCCGGGAGCGGCCTCGCGCAAGTCGTTGATCTGGTGGCTCAGGTCGAGCCGCTCGGCGCGGACGAGGATCTGCACGGGCGCGGAGATCGAGTGCAGGTACCGGCCGAACGATGCGACCAGCGCTTCCTGTTCGCCGGGGGTGCGGAGCGCGAAGTTCACGGTGCTGGCGACCGCGACCATGGCCACGCCGTCGGACCCGAGGTCGATGACACCGGCTTCGGTGACCCCTTCCGCGGGCAGTCGCAGTGCGGCCGGTGACACCTGCGAACCGTCCGCCGCGCCAGTGCCGTCGCTTGCCGCGACCTGACTGGTCAGCCAGTCGGGCGCGGGACGGACACCTTCTGGCGCGGCTACCCGATGCCGTGGCTGCATGCGCTGCCGGATGGCCGCGAGCACGAGCCGGTCGAGGCTCATACCGTCGCGCTGCCCCAGGGCCAGCACCGCGGCCACGACCCCGATCGGGACGGCGATGATCAGGTACACCAGCAGCGGCAACGCGCCGCGCGCAAGCGTCCACCCGCCGTACAGGACGATCCCGGTCACCGCGAGGATCGCCAGCTGCCGTGCGGTGAGATTGACGAGGACACGGTCCTCCCGATCCACATCGGACGGTATGCGCACGGGCTGGGTCATGGCTTCTTACCTCCACGGGACGAGGGCTTCGGCGCGGGTGCTCGGGGCGCCGGTGGCGGAGTCGGCGCACGGAACGCGACCGGGGGAGCAGCGGCAGTGCGCGGTCTGGCGTCCGCGGGACGGGGCTCGGGATGCGGGGTCCGGAACACCGGTGCCGACGGCGTCGCGGTCGCGGGCGTGACCGGCCGGGACACATGGCCCGGTTCCGGCGCAGCGGGTTGGAACCGCAAGTGCGGCGGGACCGCCGCGACACCGACAGGCCACGCGGGCGCCTGCCCGTTCCCCTGGCGGTGTGACGGATTCGCCGTCTGGAATCGCGGGTTCGTCACGCGCCGCCGACCACCTCCAGACGAGGGGAGCGGAACGGCGGGCCGGGGCGCCGAACTGAACTCCGGCTCGGGCGGCGGTCCCGATGGAGCGGGGCTGACGGCGGGGTCGTGCGTCGTGGTTTGCGGACCAGGTTGCAGGAACTTCGGTTCTTGCGAAGGGACGCGGGGGTGCTGGGCGGCGCGCAGCTGCTCGGCGTCGTACTGCTGTCGCATGCGCTTGTTCACCGCTTCCGGAGTCGGGGCCAGCCGCGGTTGCGGCGGCCAGGGCGGGTCGGCGACACGGACACGCCCATCCCCGCCGCGGCCGCGGGGTGTCGTGGCGATGCCGGCTGCGCGGGACGCGCCGAACCCGCCGGAGCGACCGGCGATGGCGCCGAAGGTTTTCGCGGCGATCACGGCTTTGACCAAGCCGCCGAGAAACGAGCGGCCGCCCCCGCCGAGCTTTGTGGCGGAGAGAAACCAGGACGGGATCTTGATCAGGATGTAGAGCAGTCCGAGGACGGCGAAGAGCATCATCAGACCGCCGCCGACGGAGCTGAACAGCTTCGTGCTGCCGTTGAGGAAGGTGTTGACCGCGACGATCAGCGTGAGCGATTGGACGACCTGGATACCGAGGGTTGCGGCGAGTGCCCGCCAGCCCCAGCGGGCGATGCCGTCGGTATGGGGAAGGGCGTGGCAGGCGACCCACAGCGGGGCGGACACGGTCAGGAGCAGCGTGATGATCACCCGCACCACGTAGACCAGCAGCAGCGCGATGACCGCGATGACCAGGACGACGTTCAGCAGGATGATGAACAGCCCGCCGGAGGCCATCGCGGAGTAGGTGCCGTTGATCGACTGGGTGAGGTTGTCGCCGAGCTTGGGCGGATCCGCCCCGCCGGACAACACCGCGGTCGACAATGCGTTCGCGAGCCGGATCGCCTTGTCGATGACGAACAGCGACAGCATCGAGGCGATGAAGGAGATGACGAGACGGGGCGCGATCTCCTTGATCGAATAGCGGCTCTGGACCGACTCGTGCGACATCACGATGATCCCGCCGATCATGATCAGCCCGCTGTAGCAGGCCACCACGATCAGCCAGGAGTTGTTCCACAGGTTCGTCACTCCGGGCAGCGAATCCAGCGTCGGCGTGCTGAACGCGGTGTCGCCCAGCAGTTTCAGCAGAGGGTCGAGCGCGGACTTGACCAGCTCGCGGAACACCGCGTTGATGGCCTTGTTGATGCAGCCTTCGATGTTGGTGATCCCGCAGCCCGGGTCGTCACCGCCGACACCTGGCTCGGCCGGCCCCGGATGCGTGGAAGGCGGAGGGGAGCTGGGTTGAGGGATGCACCCTTCACCGACGCAGGGACTGGTGGCCGGAGCCGTGTTTGGTTCGCCGGGTACGCAGCCGATCTGGCCGGGGAAACAGCTCTCCGGCGCCGGCAGCTCGGTGATCGGCGGCAGTGGAGTCGCAGGAACCGACGGCCGTGGCGATCCGGTCGGGAAATGACATGTCGGGTCCGGCGAACCCGGCGCACACGTCTCACCCGGTGCAACGGTCGGGAGAGGCAGGGGAAGCTCGGGTTGCCGCTGTGCCACCGCGGCCTGCGACACGGCGGAGTGCGGCGAAGACTCCGGCGATGCCCACGCGCCGACCGCCAGAAGACAGCCGAGCACCACGACCAGGCCGACCGGAAGCAACCGCAGCAGACGACGCAGTGGACGACCGGTCCCGCCCGAGCCGGACGGGCTGAGCAAGATTCGCCCGCGGACCGTCACGCGCATGTCGGCTTCGCTGCGGCCGGGTGCGAGTGCGGTGGCGCGACGGGACTTTGCCATGACCTCAGGCCCCGACAATCCCGCGCAGGATCTCCACGGCGAGCGGCGCCAGCGCCGCCAACCCGTAACCCCACGCAGCGTTCCGGAAAGCCGACTTCGCCTTCTCCGTTTCACCCGGGTCGCCACCGGCCAGCAGGTACCGAACACCGCCGACGGTCAGGAACACCGTCGCCAGACCCGCCAAGATCCCGACCAGCCAGTTGCGGATGTTGGTGAAGACCTGATCGACGGTGGTCGCGAGCGCGACAACGTGTGTGGCCGCCTGCGCTGGATCCACGGTTGCGCCACACAGCAGGACCGCGCTCACTGTCACGAGCGCGCCACGGATCATCGGCCGCGCCACCGGGCGCGGGCGCGTACTCGGACGTGGTGTGTGGTTAAAGGGTGGCGGGGGTGTCATGCGCATCGGCGCACCTCCGAAGTCGGCTCGTGTTCGGCGGTACGCGGAGAGCCGGGTGTGATCTCCCCGCGCCCCAAGAGGCCGGATTTCGGGTCGTTTTTCGACACCGAGCGTGAAGGTTTCTTCCGGGACGGCTGCCTGCCGTTGCGCAGACGTCCGCTCACAGCGCGTGATGCCTGTGCTAGGGCCTCGACCGGAACACCGCCGACGTCGGAGGCCAATGCGGTCAGCGCCGCGTCCGCGACCGGGTCCTCGGAGTCATGGGTCGTCACCTGATCGCGCAGCCACGCGACGAGTCGGTCCTCGGCCCGGTCGCGGGCCTTGAACGCGGTCTTGAGCGCTGTCCCGCGGCGCTGTGCCCACTCGGTCATCGAGTCTTCGCCGAGCCGCGTCGCCGAGATCAACTCCGCTTCGGCGGGGGTGAGAATCCGTTCACCGACTGCCTGGGCGAGCACCAAGTCCGGGTGCCCGTAGGGCGGCCGCGGCGCGGTGGAGCGATAGCCCGAGCCTGCGGGCAGCGGAGCGTCGAGAGACTCTTCCAGTGCCGCCTGCCCGGCGCGGCGGGCCGCGAAATGCAGCCGGACCGCGATGCCCGGATCGGTCAGGTCCACCGTCGTAAGCGCCTGGATGAACCCGGCGAGAACCGCCGCGTGCACATCCGCGCGATCACCGCGATACCGTGCCGCCAGCCAACGTGCGCTCGAGGCCAGCGACGGCAAGGCCATCCCCACGCACGCCACCGTCCACGCGCCACCTTGGGCTCGCGACTGCAGCACCAGATGCGCCCAGACGTCGTCGCGGGTGCGGGGCGGGCACTGCTTGCTCATCACCCGGTCCCGCAACTCGTCCAACGGCACCGGCCGCCGCGGCAACCCGGCGAACTTCGCGCCGTGCAACGCCATCGGTTCCGGCCCGGTCACCAGCCAACCGAAGGCATCGCGTGCCGTGTCCAAGGGCAACCACTCTCTTGTCATCGCCTGCTCCTGTCCGGGTAGGGGAATTGCCCCGTCAGGAAGCCGGAGTGGAGACAAGAAAAGAACAAGAAAAGCTACTAAAGGAACGCTGCTGAAATGATTCAGTGCGGCGAGTTTGCGTGCTGGCGGAGCACTGCCTTCATGGTGTCTACAAGGCCATCTGCCTGGAGTTTTAAGTCAATCTTAGTTCGACCTTAGTCGCACTTCTGGTCGGATAAGAAAAAACTTCTAGCCCGGCAGATCTGAGAAATCTGGAGCTGGATTGGTCGATCGGTCCAGCTGATTGTTGTCGACAGGTTTTTGAAGAAGTGTCGATTTCGGTGTCGAAAAACGGGCTTGAAACCCGCCTCTTGGAGTGACCTGGCAGACCACGCCGCGAGGAAGGGCAACCCATGACATCGACACCCCACGATGAGCCGAGGCGAGGTCGGCACCGACCGCCCCAACGGCGAACGCCGACGCCGGTGCACGGCAGAAATCACCGGCGCAGGGTTCGCCTCTGTCCGCCCGCTGTCGGCCGCGGTCGCGCGACGCGTCTGACCACTCTCTGGCCCTTCGCCGGCGCCGAGCAGTTGCCCGGAACCGCGCTGCTCGACGGCTGGCTCGGACGCACCATCCTCACCCTCGTCAGGACCTACACCCGCCCTGGCAACCGCGTGCTCCTTCTGACTCCGCCGGCGGCGACGCGCGCACCGCAGTCCGTCTCCGACCGAACCCGCGGCACCACCGTCTACGCCGGACTCGACGAAGCGGTCTGGACCGTCGCCCGACTCGGTCGCGGCGTCGACACCGCGACCGCCGCGCCGGAACCGGGTCACGTCTGCGACGACACCGACCTTGCCCCGCCCGACCGGACGGAGTCCGAGTCGCGACCCCGACTCAGTCGGCCCGACCTCGGCCAGGTCACTGAAACGGACACCGACTCACCGCGCAGACGCCGCCGGACCGTGCACCGACCCTGGGGCCGGTTCGACCTCATCATCACCGCCGTCGATCCGCTCTCCACCGGCTGGCTCGGTCACACCGATTTGGGCGTGCTCCTCGCTCCGCGAGGACTGGCAGCCGTCATCACACACAGTGAAACTCGAGGCGGGCGCCTGCTCGATCCTCAGCCGCAAATCGTGGACACGCTGGGTAAGCGCGGGTTGCGTTGTCTCGACGCCATCGCCGTGCTCACCGCACCGGTCACCCCGGAAGCCGCAACCGTCGCCAAGCCGGTCCGCGGTGTGCTGCCGTCGCACAGAGCCCACCACGACCTCGTGCTGTTTGGACGACTCGCGGACGCTGCCGACCGGACGGAGGTCCCGAATGCGTGAACAGCCAGGCAGCCCGGTTCTGACTTCGGTCTGGCCGACCGGGACGGCCAGTGTGGCGGCCCAGTTGAGCGAGGGCGGCTACCACGACGCCACCGGCACCGATACCGCGTTGTTGGCCCCGGCCATCGCGCGGCACGCCATCGAAGTTTTCACCCCGCCCGGCGGGGTGGTGCTCGATCCGGACTGCGGGACCGGAACGACCATCGTCGAAGCACTGCGCTGCGGGCGGCACGCGATCGGGCTCACCGGACAACGCCGATGGTGGCGTTTGGCCCGCGCGAACGTGACCGCCACGAAGGCTCGTGGCGTGTTCGTCGACGGGATGGTTCTTGTTCTCGACAGACGTCCCGGCACGGCTGTCGCCGCGGCAACGGCAGGGCTTATCGGTCGCATCGACCTCCTGCTGACCACCCTGCGCCGTGGCCCGGCCGGCGATCTCACGGCGGCACTCGAGCGGCTGAACACACTGCTGACGCAGTACCGGCACCTGGTGCGCCCAGGCGGGTATGTCGTCGTCACCTGTGCACCCGAGCGGCATCCGGCGGGGCACGAACTGCTCGACGTTCCCGGCAAGATCACGGCCATCGGTGCCGCCGTCGGGCTCGCGCCGGTGGCGCGCAGTGTCGCGCTGACCGCTGACGTTCGCCAGCATCGAATCCGCACACACGCCACGGCTGCCGAACGCCGCGCCGTGGCTCACGCGGAACGCGCTCTCGGCCACCCCATCGCACTGCCCACGCACCACACCGCACTCGTGTTTCGCGCAGATCCTGAAGCCGGGAGCCGCGCGACTGCGCTTCCAGTTCCGCCACTGCCCGCTCGCCGTGTGCTGCCGCGGCTGGGTGATCCGGCCCGTGTTCTGTCGAACGCGGCGTAGGGGTGCTCATGATGCTCGGTGACTTTTCTGAGTGTCGGAGCGAGAGACCGTCCACTGGGGACACCGGCGACATATCCAGCCGCGGTGAGGCCGGACTCGGACCCGGCCGAGACGGTGCCCGCTCCTACCACCGTGAACCGCCGAGTTCTCTCGGCCGCGGCCGACCGGAGGTGCCCCAATGGGTTTGAGTATCGTCCCGGTCACCTTCCGCCAGGCGTGCGATTTCATCGCTGCGCATCACCGGCATCATCGGCCGCCGCGTGGGATGAAGTTCGCGGTGGGCGTCGCTCACGAGACCGAGCTCGTCGGCGTGGCGATCGTCGGGCGCCCGGTTGCCCGTCACCTCGACGACGGGGTGAGTGTCGAGGTGACTCGCACCTGCACGACCGGGGCCCGGAACGCCAACTCCAAGCTCTATGGAGTCTCGTGGCGCGTCGCTCGGACACTCGGGTTCCGGCGACTGATCACCTACACACAGGACGGCGAGAGCGGCGCGAGTCTGCGCGCGGCCGGTTTCCGTCCGGTCGCCGACCTTCGGCCGCGGCCGGGTTGGTCCACTGTGTCGCGACCGCGCGAGTCGCGCGGTGTGGACGGGATCCGGCGAACGCGGTGGGAGATCCGAGCGGACCGGTAGTTCACGCGATCGGGTAGGTCGTCCGATTCGCTCAGGATTGCCTTGTGCGCCAGCTGTTTCAGCTGGTACAGCTGGCGACCGGCCGACGCTAACGCGTCTCATCAACTGACCCGTTGCACGAGCCCTTCGCGTCCGCGGCCGCCGGACCCATCCGGCGCCGAGGGCAGGTAGGGCTGTGCCGTGCTGTCCGCATCACTGGAGGAGGTGAATTGTTGTGACGGACGACAGTCCGTGTGTGAGCACTTCCGCATTGGATTCCGACGGTGGCGGTGCGGCGTTGGCGGCTTCGATCCGGGAGCTCGCCAGTGCGGTCCGCGCGTTGGCGGCGCACGCGCCTCGCGATCCCGACGCGCTGTTGACAGCGGAGGATGTCGGTGGGTTGCTCGGTTTGTCGCCGAGGACGTTGAAGGACCGGGCCGCGGCCGGAGTGTTCCCGCACCGTCGGTTCGGCAAGCACTACCGGTTCAGCCGGGAGGACGTCGCGGAGATCGTGCAGTTGACGAAGAGCGAGGTGCGTCCGTACCGCGGTGGCATGCGTGCGGCGTGAGCGTCGGCCGTTCTGTTCAGTCCCGGCTGATCCGGGAGTCACCCTAGGAAGAGAGTGTGTTCGACATGGCCTATGCGCAACCAACTGGCGGTAGTACGCCAGGGTGGCGTGCTCGGTTCAAACGTCCTGATGGGACATGGGGGAGCAGAGCCGGGTTCAACTCAGAGAAGGCCGCTGAGGCGTGGGGTGTGGAGCAGGAAGCGTTGATTAGGCGCAACCTGTGGCTGGACCCGCGGGAGGCGGAGATGTTGTTCGGCGTGTTCGCCGAGGAGTTCATGGACGCGGTCGGTCCGCGGCTGGAGCCGACGACATCGGCCAAGTACCGGTCCTTTCTGGACAACCATCTACTCCCGCAGTGGTCGTCATGGCCGCTGGCCGGGATCTTCAACAGCTACGTCGAGATCGAGAAGTGGCTCTCGGAACTGCACGAGGACTACGCCGACTCGTCGGTGGCGTCGATCTTCTCGCTGTTCTCCACGATCCTCGGTGCCGCGGTCAAGGCGAGGAAGATTCCCGCGAACCCGTGTGCCGGGATCCGGGTCACTTCGGGCGAGTTCGAGATCGAGAACCTCGTCGCAACTCCGGTGCAAGCACTGAGGGCGTCGATGCGCCTCTACGAGAGCGGACTCGGACTCGCCGGATTCGTGCTCGGTCTGCTCGACTTCTACACCGGTTCCCGGTGGGGCGAGTTGGTCGGTCAGCAGCGGCACGAGTACGACAGCGAAGCACGGGCGATCCAGATCCGCGAGCCGCTAAAGGAGATCGGCGGACGCCTCTTCAAGGGTGGTCGCCGGGTCGACACCTCGCGGCTGGCTGATCTCGGTCCGCGGCCGACTCGCCCGGTGACACCGCGGCGGCAGGGTGGCCGCGCGAAGAAGGGCCGGACGAAGACCCCGGCCGGTACGCGGAGCGTGGAATTGCCACCGAGTATCGCGGTCTTCTACGAGGAGCTGATCGACAGCCACAGCTTCCCGTTCGTGCTGTGCAGCGCTGAGGGCGCGCCGTTGCGGCGGTCGAACTTCCGCAACCGCTACTGGCGCCCGGTCTGGGATGGCAGTGACGCTGAACACAGGCGGTCTGCGGAAGTGGTGCAGCCGATCCTGCCGACCTTCACCTTCCACGAAGGGCGGCACAGCCACAGCACCTGGCTGGCCGAGGACGGCATCCCCGAGGTCGCCCGTCGAGCGCGGCTGGGGCAGAAGATGAAAGGCATCGCGAGGGTCTACGACCACGTGACTCCGCTGATGCGCCGTCAGATTCTGCAGGCGCTCGAGACCCGCTGGATCGGGTCTCTGGTCGCGCTCACGCCGAGTGAGCGGACGAAGCTGGGGGAGTGGTTCCCGCATCTGCATGCCACGTTCGGTGACATGCGGCTTGAGACGGCTCCGAAGGCCATCGCCTTTTCATCGCCTTTTTACGACTGAAGCCCCGCCCCTCCGAGGAGGAGCAGGGCTTCTGACCTGCGAAAACAGATGGTGCGCGATACTGGGATTGAACCAGTGACCTCTTCCGTGTCAGGGAAGCGCTCTCCCGCTGAGCTAATCGCGCGAGGTGGAGACGGGATTCGAACCCGTGTACACGGCTTTGCAGGCCGTTGCCTCGCCTCTCGGCCACTCCACCGTGTCAGGCCCGAGAGGGCCTTCCGAGCGGATGACGGGATTCGAACCCGCGACCCTCACCTTGGCAAGGTGATGCGCTACCAGCTGCGCTACATCCGCACATCCTCGGTCTGGATGGGAGTTCAGGACCTCGCGGTTCTGTCTCTCACCCCGTCGCCGTGGTGTGTGTGAACACTATCCGATCCCGAAAACGGCTCTGCAACCGGGGTGCCACTTGCTGTTCGCAAGGCCGTCATCAGGCCAGATCGTTGGGGATCAGGTGAGTCAGGGCGTCGTCGACGTCGACCCACAGGTGCTCGTTGCCCGGGAGCACGACGTCGTAGGTCCGGTCGAGGAAGTCGGCCAGCTCCTGAGCGGACGCCTCGAACATGGCGTGCCCGGACGGCGAGTTCAGTTCGATGAGGACGGACTCGGGGTCTTCGACGGAGGGGCGGATGCGTACGTCGCCGTCGCCCGCGTCGGCCAGGAGGCCGTCCGCGAGGAGATCGCGCGCGTAGACCCACTCGACCCAGCCGGCGCGGCCGGTGCGGAAGGCGGCCACGACCGCGTACGGGTCGCGTGTGTCGTATCGCAGTTCCACCTTGACCGGAACCGCGGGGGTCCGCGGCGCCAGGAGGTCGAACACCGCCGTCGAGCGGAGCGTCACGTGATCGTTGCGCATCGTCCTACCCTTCGTCTCCTTCCCGGCCCGGTCGAACCGAGTGGCGATGATGTGACGTATCGGCCGGCCGATCGGAACGCGGTTTTGCCGCAGATCACCCGGTCGGGGTCATCGGACCCCGGATCCATACTCCGTCACCCCATCATCACCCGCGCGACGCGCAGCCCTACATGCGCCCTGCAGGCAGTCCACACGTACATACTGCGCGGTTTAGTCGTCACGCGATAGCACCGTCGCACGAATGTCGAAACGCGTCGCGGGCGGCCCCCGGTCATGACAACCCCGACTAGCTCGCGGTTGTTCGCTCCGTATCCGCTGGTGAGCGGAGTGTGGTCGGAGGGAACCACCCGTTTGCAGGCCCCCTAAAGTCGTGGGGTAGAGTCTGCCGGACACCGCGAGCGGGCGATTAGCTCAGCGGGAGAGCGCTTCGTTCACACCGAAGAGGTCACTGGTTCGATCCCAGTATCGCCCACCGGATGAAGGCCCTGGACCATCGGTCCGGGGCCTTGATTCATTCTTGGCCCCTATTGCCGGTGAGCCGTCCGGCGGCATTCGATCCCCAGGTCGGACGCGGGTTGTGTGGGGGCGGTACTTCTGCCGTCGCGGGCGGCCCGGCCGGTGCGGGCGAATCCGTGCCGGGTGATCGGGGCCGCCGGTTCGAAGATCCCCGAAGTCCACCCTGTCGGCCGGTGTGGACATTCGCCGGAGATCTTGTGTTGCGCCACAAAAATGTCACATGATCCGACCATTGAGACTTCTTTGTGATCCTGGGCACGAAACGTCCGGCCAAAGGTCCAGACCACGAGAAAAGTGACGTGGGGCATGGTCGAGCGGCTCACTCGTCCGGCTCCGCCGACGGGGTCGCCGTGACGTTGACGTGATGTGACGAAACGCCACGCCGGTGACCGATTGACAAGGTAGGTCGGCGCGCGGTGTGCGCACCCGGCGGGCCGTGGTCCTCCCGGGGCGTGAAATCCACAGTGGACCGACCCGAGATCGACTTCCCCGCATCGTCCAATGTGGAGCTTTTCGGACTGTTCCGCCGATCGGGGAAGTGGTGCTCCAAGTGGCCGGGGGTCATGGGAAATCGTGACTACTTTGGGTAGTTGTTTGGGGGATACGGTCTATTACGCATCGTCATCATCTTGTTATCAACACGGCATTCATTTGCCGGATGCCCGCCCAGGGTGTGGCTGGAAATCCTTGTAACGATGGCCGGAGAGTGGCCGATACCTTGGCGTGTGTCGCCCCATCGGCCGCTGAGAGACCTTGAGAATCGATCACTCTTCGAGATCACTCTCATTTACTCAGCGTGTTGATCCGGCGTTCGGGAATCCCCACTCCGGGAGGTCTGATGGAAGAGTCGGTGCGGCCGTCGTCCACCGTCAACGGGACGCCGCAGCACATCGACCTTCAGTCGATTCCGCTTCCCCCGCAAAGGGGCGCGGGCGATACCGCCGCGGTCGACACCACGTCGGCCCGGCCCCCCTACGCGGCTTGGGAATCGCGCTACCGCGCCTGGGTCATCGGTAGTGACGTTTTCACCGCGTTCGTGCTCATCGTGATGAGCGCCTTCTTGATCGATCGATCCGACCCGCACGACATGCACGCGCTCGGTACCGCCGCGGCCTTCCTGTTCGGTTTGTCGGCCTGCCGTGCCTGGAGTCCGCGTGTGCTGGGCGAAGGCGCGGAGGAGTACCGGACGCTGGGGCGTGGCCTGGTGACCACCGCCGTCCTCGTCGCGTTGGGCGGCCTGCTCTTCGGTGCGCTCGCCGTGCAACCGTGGGTCTTCATCGTCGTCCCGATGATCTCGGTCTTCATGTTCCTGCAGCGGTACGCGCTGAGACAGGTGCTGCACCGGCGCAGGCGGCTCGGTGAATGCCTGCTGCCGGTGCTCGCGGCCGGAAGTCCCGACACGGTGGCCGACCTGATCGCCCGCACCAAGGCCGATCCCCATGTCGGCTGGCGGGTGGAAGCCGTCTGCACGTATTCCGGAGCCGGCGCCGAGCGGGGGAGCGGCGAGGTGGAAGGGGTTCCGATCGTCGGGAAGCTCGACGACCTCGCCGGCCACGTTCGCCGCGGCGGTTATCGGGTCGTCGCCGTGACTGCCGATCAGCACTGGAACCCGAAACGCCTCCAGCGGCTCGCCTGGGACCTTGAGGGAACCTCGGCCGAGATGGTGGTCGCGCCGATGTTGATGGAGGTCGCCGGACCCCGGCTGAACGTCTCCGGTGTGCTCGGCATGCCGCTGCTGCGGGTGACCGCGCCGATGTTCACCGGGGGCCGCCGTCTGGTCAAGGAGGCACTCGACCGGTTCGGCTCCGCCCTGCTCCTGACCCTGGTTTCCCCGCTGCTGCTGGCGATCGCGGTCGCGATCAAATTCGACGACCGTGGCCCGGTGATCTACCGGCAGCGTCGCGTCGGCCGCGACGGGCACACCTTCACGATGCTGAAGTTCCGCACGATGGTCACCAACGCCGACAAGCTCAAGCAGGATCTCCAGGCGGACAACGAAGGCGCGGGCCCGCTGTTCAAGATGCGCAAGGATCCGCGGGTGACCCGGGTCGGCGGTCTTCTCCGCCGGTACTCCCTCGACGAGCTGCCACAGTTGCTCAACGTCGTGAGCGGGCGGATGTCGCTCGTCGGCCCTCGGCCGCCGCTGCCCGAGGAGACCGCGAAGTACGCGCCCGACGCGCGCCGCCGTCTCCTGGTCAAGCCGGGGCTGACCGGGCTCTGGCAGGTCAGCGGCCGCAGTGACCTCAGCTGGGCCGAGAGCATCCGCCTCGACCTGCGCTACGTCGAGGACTGGTCGCTCGCCCTCGATCTGGTGATCCTCTGGAAGACCTTCCGCGCCGTGGTGCAGGGACGAGGTGCCTACTGACGCGTTCCTGTGACCGGACCCACACGCAGAGATAGTTGAGCGGGAAATAGTTAAGCGCTCAACTAGGTTGGGACGGGTACAGGACGCGTACGGAAGGAAGATCCACCCATGACCACCAGCGTTGAGCCGACCGAAGCCTTGAACCTCCCGCAGGACGTTCAGGACCTGTTGTTCCGCGAGGCCCGCACCGCGAACAACTTCAGCGACGAGCCGGTGACCGACGAGCAGATCCGCGCGATCTACGAGCTGGTCAAATGGGCCCCGACGTCGATGAACAACCAGCCGCTGCGCGCGCTGGTGATCCGCACCGAAGAGGGCAAGAAGCGGCTGTCCCCGCTGATGTCCGAGGGCAACCGCGCCAAGACCGAAGCCGCCCCGGTGACCGTCGTGCTGGCCGCCGACACCGAGTTCCACGAGAACCTGCCGCGTACCTTCCCGCACTTCCCGGGTGCCAAGGACCTGTTCGCCGACGAGGCGGGCCGCGTCGAGACCGCCAAGCTCAACGCGCTGCTGCAGGTCGGTTACTTCATCATCGGCGTCCGCGCCGCCGGACTGGCCGCCGGCCCGATGACCGGCTTCGACGCCGACGGCATCGACAAGGAGTTCTTCGCGGACAAGCCGTGGAAGTCCCTCGTCGTGATCAACGTCGGCAAGCCGGGCGAGAACCCCTGGTTCGACCGCCTGCCGCGGCTGGACTTCGACGAGGTCGTCGAGACCGTCTGACCTCGTTCCTCGACATGCGAAGGCCTTCTTCCGATGGGAAGGAGGCCTTCGTGGTGTTAGGGGTAATGCGCGTGAGCCGCGCCGCACCTGACGACTAACATCACGGGAACCATCCGTATTAACCGCGAGGAGTCCATCGTGTCCCAGCCGTCGTCAGTAGCAGCCGCAACCGCCCCGCGCGTGGTGGTACCGGCGGGCACTACGGCGGGCACCGCGGTCCGCGAAGCCGGGCTGCCGACCAAGGGGCCGGACACGATCGTCGTCGTGCGCGACGCCGAGGGGAACCTCCGCGACCTCTCCTGGGCCCCGGAGGCCGAGGCCGAGGTCGAAGCCGTCGCGGCGAACACCGAGGACGGCCGCAGCGTCATCCGCCACTCGGCCGCCCACGTGCTCGCCCAGGCGGTGCAGCAGCAGTTCCCGCAGGCCAAGCTGGGCATCGGCCCGCCGGTCAAGGACGGCTTCTACTACGACTTCGCCGTCGACACCCCGTTCACCCCGGAAGACCTGCAGGCGCTCGAGAAGCGCATGAAGCAGATCGTGAAGGGCGCGCAGCAGTTCTCCCGCCGCGTCTTCGACTCGGTCGACGAGGCGAAGAAGGAACTCGCCGACGAGCCGTTCAAGCTCGAACTCGTGGACATCAAGTCCGATGTGGACACCAGCGAGGTGATGGAGGTCGGCGGCGGCGAGCTGACCATCTACGACAACCTCGACCCGCGCACCAAGGAGCGCGTGTGGAGCGACCTCTGCCGCGGCCCGCACGTGCCGACCACCAAGTTCATCCCGGCGTTCAAGCTCACCCGGGTCGCCGCCGCGTACTGGCGCGGTGACGACAAGAACCCGCAGCTGCAGCGGATCTACGGCACCGCGTGGGAGTCGGCCGAGGCGCAGGACGTCTACCTGGAGCGCCTGGCCGAGGCCGAGCGGCGCGACCACCGCAAGCTCGGTGTCGAGCTGGACCTGTTCTCCTTCCCCGACGAGATCGGTTCGGGGCTGCCGGTGTTCCACCCCAAGGGCGGGATCATCCGGCAGGAGATGGAGAACTACTCGCGCCAGCGGCACGTCGAAGCCGGGTACGACTTCGTCTATTCGCCGCACATCACCAAGGGCGCGCTGTTCGAGACCTCCGGTCACCTCGACTGGTACCGCGACGGCATGTACCCGGCGATGCACCTCGACGCCGAGCACAACGAGGACGGTTCGGTCCGCAAACCCGGCCAGGACTACTACCTCAAGCCGATGAACTGCCCGTTCCACGACCTGATCTTCCGTTCGCGCGGGCGTTCCTACCGGGAACTGCCGCTGCGGATGTTCGAGTTCGGTTCCGTGTACCGCTACGAGAAGTCCGGCGTGGTCCACGGCCTGACCCGCGTCCGCGGCATGACGCAGGACGACGCGCACATCTTCTGCACCCTGGAGCAGGTCCCCGGTGAGCTGAAGTCCCTTTTGGACTTCGTGCTGAACCTGTTGCGCGACTACGGTCTCGACGACTTCTACCTCGAACTGTCCACTCGGAACGAGGAGAAGTACATCGGTTCCGAAGAGGTCTGGGCCGAGGCGACCGAGGTGCTCCGCACCGCCGCCGTGGACTCCGGGCTGGAACTGGTGCCGGATCCGGGTGGCGCCGCGTTCTACGGGCCCAAGATCTCCGTGCAGGCGAAGGACGCGCTGGGCCGCACCTGGCAGATGTCGACCATCCAGCTGGACTTCATGCTGCCCGAGAAGTTCGAACTGGAGTACACCGCGGGCGACGGCAGCCGTCAGCGCCCGGTGATGATCCACCGCGCGCTGTTCGGCTCGATCGAGCGGTTCTTCGGCGTGCTGACCGAGCACTACGCGGGCGCGTTCCCGGCGTGGCTGTCGCCGGTCCAGGTGGTCGGCATCCCGATCACCGAGGACCAGGTCGAGCACCTGCGCGGGGTCGAGAAGGCGCTGCGGGCCAAGGGGATCCGGGTCGAGGTCGACGCGAGCGGCGACCGGATGCAGAAGAAGATCCGCACCCACACCACGCAGAAGGTGCCCTTCATGCTCCTGGCGGGCGCGAAGGACGTCGAGGCGGGCGCGGTGTCGTTCCGGTTCCGCGACGGCGGTCAGATCAACGGCGTCTCGGTGGACGACGCGGTCGAAGCGATCGCCGGCTGGGTCCAGCGCCGTGAGAACGCTTCGCCGACCGTGGCGGGCTTGGAGGCGGTACTCCGGTGACGGGCCTCGATGGCCCTGAAGCCGTCGGACAGGACGGTGTGGGGATCCCGGACGCGTTGCAGCGTCTGTGGACCCCGCATCGGCTCGCCTACGTGCAGGGGTCGAAAAGGCCCGACGAGGGTTGCCCGTTCTGCCATCTCCCCGAGAAGAGTGACGAGGACGCGCTGATCCTCGCGCGGGGGAAGACGGTGTACGCGGTGCTGAACCTGTACCCGTACAACCCCGGTCACCTGATGGCCGTGCCGTACCGCCATGTCGCGGACTACACGGACCTGACGCCGGAGGAGACCGTCGAGGTGGCGGAGTTCACCCAGCACGCGATGCGGGTGATCCGGGAGGTTTCGTCGGCGCACGGGTTCAACATCGGGATGAACCAGGGCGTGATCGCCGGCGCGGGGATCGCCGCGCATCTGCATCAGCACGTGGTGCCGAGGTGGGGCGGCGACGCGAACTTCATGCCCGTGATCGGGCACACGAAGGTGCTGCCGCAGTTGCTGGGGGAGACGCGGCAGTTGCTGGCGGACGCCTGGTAGGTCGGGCCCGCGCGCCTCGGTTCCGCCCCGGGATGCAATGAACGGTCCTTTCCTTGCGAATTTCGCAAGGAAAGGACCGTTCCTAGCGTGTGCCGGTGGGGCCTGGGCGTCGGTAGCGCGATGTCATGAAAGGGTCGTTCAGGACGGAAAACGTCCTGAACGACCCTTTCATGACATCTGGGGGAGCGAGCCTCAGGCGTTGAGCGCGGCCTGCAGCTCGATGTCGATCTTGACCTTCTCGGACAGGAAGGCGTTGCCCTCCGGGCCGATGCCGAAGTCGCGGCGGTTCACGGTGGCGCTGGCCGAGACGCCGAGGGTGGTGGCGTTGTCGTTGGCCGGGTTGGTGCCGATGCCGTTGAACTCCGCCTCGAGCGAGACCGGGACGGTCTTGCCGCGCCAGGTGAGCTCGCCGTCGATGACGTAGTCGCCACCGTCCTCGCGGATACCGGTCGAGCGGAAGGTGATGACCGGGTGCTCGTCGACGTGGAAGAAGTCCTCGGACTTGAGGTGCGTGTCACGCCCGTCGACGCCGCTGGCGACCGACGAGGCGTCGATCTCGACGGTGACCGACGAGTCGAGGATGTTGTCGGCCGTGACGACCTCACCGGTGAAGGCGGTGAAGTTGCCGCGGGACTTCGCCAGGCCGAGGTGCTTCACGGTGTAGGCGATGTCGGAGTGGGCGGTGTCGATCGTCCACTTGCCTGCGACGTAGCCCGGGATCTCGGTGGTGGTCATGAAAGTCGATCTCCAAAAGTCTGTGTGCGTTCGTGGTGAACCCTCGTCTGGTTGAGCGCTCAATCATGACTGTAGCGCAGTTTGGTTGAGCGTTCAACCAGGGGTATTATGGGTGTCATGTCCGAACCCCGATGGCTCTCCGGCGAGGAGCAAAGAATCTGGCGCGACTTCTCCGCGGCCACACAGATGCTGCAAGCGCACCTGGAGGGCCAGCTTCAGCACGAGGCGGGCATGCCCCACACCTACTACGAAGTGCTCGTAGCCCTTTCCGAGGCGCCGGGGCGGCGGCTGCGGATGAGCGAGCTCGCCGACGCGCGCAAGGCGTCGCGCAGCAGGCTCTCGCACGCGGTCGCGCGCCTCGAGGCGAACGGCTGGGTGCGCCGTGAGTCCTGCCCCACCGACAAACGCGGCTCCTGGGCGGTGCTCACCGCCGAAGGTTTCGCCGCGCTGGAGGAGGCCGCGCCCGGGCACGTCGAGGCGGTCCGCGAGAGCCTCTTCGATCCGCTGACCCCCGAACAGGTGAAGGCGCTCGGCGAGATCAGCGCCGCCGTACTGGGGCGGCTGTCGCCCAAATGCGCGGCCGCCGAGGCGGAATTGGCGCTGCGGGAAGAGAGTCTCGCGGACCTCGCCGACTCGGCCGGACTGGCCAAAGCGGACTGACCTGGAGCCGGTCCAGGGGCGGGCGCGACGACGGGTGTCGGTGCGGGTGGATAGGCTTCGGGCGGCCACCCGACCCTGCTGCTTTAGGTGCACCTGAAGAACCGATGCTCAACATTTTCGCGCGCGCCTCCGTTTCCCGCGTCACCGACCCGATGGGGAAGGTGCTCGTGCGCGCCGGTCTGACCCCCAACGCGATGACCGTCATCGGCACGGCCGGGGCGGTGCTGTGCGCGCTCTGGTTCTTTCCCAACGACATGCTGCTGTGGGGCACCTTCACCGTCTGGGGCTTCGCGATGCTGGACCTGCTCGACGGCGCGATGGCCCGCGCCCGCGGGTACGGCACGGCCTTCGGGGCCGTCCTCGACGCGACCTGCGACAGGCTGGTCGACGGCGCGTTGTTCGCCGCGATCGCCTGGTGGTGCTTCGTCCACGACGACAACCGCCCGGCGGCGGCCGCCGCGCTGATCTGCCTGGTGCTCGCGCAGGTCATCTCGTACGTCAAGGCCCGCGCCGAGGCATCCGGGCTGGAGGCGGACGGCGGCCTCGTCGAACGCGCGGAACGCCTGATCATCGCCCTCGTGGGAACCGGACTGCACGGTCTGGGCGTTCCGTACACCGTGGACATCACGCTCTGGCTCCTCGCGGTGCTTTCGGTGATCACCCTGCTGCAGCGGACGGCCGCGGTGGCCAAGGCGGCGAGGGCGGCCAAGGCGGCGGGGCCACCCGCCGCGGAGGGCGGGGCATGAGCGGGTTCTCCCAGCGGCTCAGCGACTTCGGCTACGCGGCGGGCTGGCGGCTCGCGCGCTGGCTGCCCGAGTCGATGGGCTCGGTGACCTTCGGGCTCGGCGCCGACCTGGCCGTCCGGCGGGACGGCGGCGGCGTGCGCCAGCTCCGGCGCAATCTCGCCAGGGTCGTGCCGCAGGCCGACGGCGTCGAACTCGACGAACTGACCCGCCGCGCGATGCGGTCCTACGCCCGCTACTGGCACGAGATGTTCCGGCTGCCCTCGATGGACCACAAGGAGGTCAGCCGCAAGGTCGCCCAGTCGATCACCGGGGTGGAGAACCTCGACGCCGCCCTCGCCGAGGGCAACGGCGCGGTGATGGCACTGCCGCACAGCGGGAACTGGGACGCCGCCGGCGTCTGGCTCGCGGACTATCTCGGCGGTTTCACCACGGTCGCGGAGCGGCTGAAACCCGAATCGCTGTACCAGCGCTTCGTGTCCTACCGGGAATCGCTCGGTTTCGAGATCGTCCCGCTGACCGGCGACAGCTCCGCGATGCGCGTGCTGCTCAAGCGGCTGCGGGAGAACAAGGCGATCTGCCTGGTGGGGGACAGGGATCTGACGAACTCCGGCGTACCGGTCAAGTTCTTCGGCGAGCAGACCCGGATGCCGGGCGGGCCCGCCCGGCTGGCCGCCACCACCGGCGCCGCGCTGATCCCGGCCGGATGCTGGTTCACCGAGGACGGCTGGCAGATCCGGCTGCACCCGCGGATCCGGGTCACGAACCGGTCCGAGGTCCCGGCGGCCACCCAGGCGCTGGCGGACATCTTCGCCGGGGACATCGCCGCGCATCCGGCCGACTGGCACATGATGCAGAAGTTCTGGCTCTCCGATTTCGAAGCCGGGGAACAGGCCGAACTCGGCGAAGCGAGCTGAGGCGATGGCTCAGTCGCGGGTCATGAAGATCGGGATCGTCTGCCCGTACTCGTTCGACGTACCGGGCGGCGTGCAGGGACACGTCATCGATCTCGCGAAGGCACTGCTGGCGCGCGGGCATCAGGTCTCGGTGCTCGCGCCGGCGGACGAGGACTCCGACGTCCCGGAGTTCGTGGTCCCCGCCGGGAAGGCGCTCGGTATCCCGTACAACGGCTCGGTCGCGCGACTGCAGTTCGGCCCGGTGTCCTACGCCCGGGTGCGGCGGTGGATCCGCGACGGCGACTTCGACGTCCTGCACCTGCACGAGCCCGCCGCGCCGAGCCTTTCCTTGCTGGCGTTGAAGGTCGCGGACGGCCCGATCGTGGCGACCTTCCACACCGCGACGACGCGTTCGCGCACACTGGCGGCGTTCCAGCCGGTGCTGCGGCCGCTGCTGGAGAAGATCACCGCGCGGATCGCGGTTTCGGCACTGGCCCGCCGGGTCCAGGTCGAGCACGCCGGGGGTGACGCGGTCGAGGTGCCCAACGGCGTCGACGTCGACTTCTTCTCCCGCGCGCTCCCGCTGGACGGCTACCCGCGAGCGGGCGGCACTGTCGGGTTCGTCGGGCGGTACACCGAGCCCCGCAAGGGGATGGGGGTGCTGCTGGAGGCGTTGCGGATACTGCTGCCGGAGTTCGAGGAGCTGCGGCTCCTGGTCGTCGGCCGCGGCGACGCCGATCAGCTCCGGCGCGAGGCCGGACCGGAGCTGGCGCCGCATATCGATCTGCTCGGCCAGGTCGACGACGAGACGAAGGCGCGGGCGCTGCGCAGCGTCGACGTCTATTGCGCGCCGAACACGGGTGGCGAGAGTTTCGGGATGATCCTCACCGAGGCGATGGCGGCGGGCACGCCGGTACTGGCGAGCGGCCTGGACTCGTTCCGCCGCGTCCTCGACGACGGCAAGGCCGGGATGCTGACCGTGACCGGCGACGCGGCGGCGCTGGCCGAAGGGTTGCGCGAGCTGCTCGGAGACCCGGCCCGCCGCGCGTCGCTGGCGGCGGCCGCGGGGGAGCGGGTCGCGATGTTCGACTGGTCCGTGGTCACCACGCAGATCCTGCGGGTGTACGAGACGGCGATCGCCGCCGACCCCCGGCGGGTCGGCGCGGGTGACCGCGAGTTCAGCCGGTGACGACCTGGGTGTGGATCGGCGGTCTGCTGGCCGCGATCGTGGTACTGGGCGGATTGTTCCTGCTCGCGACGGCGAACCGGCTGGACCGGCTGCACGTCCGCACGGACGCGGGCTGGGCCGCGCTCGACGCGGCCCTCGCGCGGCGCGCCGTCGTCGCCAGGGCGGCCGCCGCGATCCTGGGTGACGAGGAGCTGCGCACGCTGGGCGAACGGGCCGAGCGGGCGCCGAGGCCGGATCGCGAAGCCGAGGAAAGCGAACTGACGCTGCGGCTGGCGCGTGTCGATCGCGCGGCATTGCCGCCTTCGCTGGCCGAAGAGCTGACCGACGCCGAGCACCGCGTCGTCATCGCGCGGCGCGTGCACAACGACGCCGTCCGGGACACCCTGCACCTCAGGCGGCGCAGGAAGGTCCGGTACTTCGGCCTCGCCGGGACCGCCCGGCTTCCGGAATACTTCGAGATCGCCGAGCCAGAACTTTAGGAGGACGGACCCATGAGCGATCGGCTGTTGGTGGCGGTGTTCGCGACGCCGGTCGCGTCGTTCCTCCTGCGCTATGGCAAGGACCTCGGCTACAAGGCCGTGTTGTTCGAGCCGGACGGCGCACGCGCGACGGACGTCGAGACCGGCCTGGAGGCCGTCACGACGGTGCCGGAGCTCGGCGCGGACGCCGACGTCGTCGTCACCGATCACGACCGGCCCGAACTCGGCGACGTGCTCAAGGCCGTGCTGGACCGCCCGGCGCGGTGGGTCGGGGTGCTCGGCAACCCGCGCCACGCCGGCCCGCACGTCGCCGCGCTCAAGGCACTGGACGTCCCGGACCACGAGATCGCGCGCGTCCACCGCCCGGTCGGGCTGAACATCGGCTCACGCACGCCGCCCGAGATCGCCGTCGCCACCCTGGCCGGTCTGCTGGCCGACCGGAACGGACGGCCGGGCGGCTTCGATTTTCAGTAGGCCACCGCTCCTTCCGGCATCGGCTCGAACCGGGCATGCCGGCGGGTGAACGTCGCCGTGCCCGACGTCAGGGAACGCAGGTCGATCGCGTAGCGCAGCAGCTCCACCGCGGGCACCTCGGCGCGGATGACCGTGCGGCCGCCTTCACCCGATTCGGTACCGAGTACGCGGCCGCGCCGGGACGAGAGATCACCCAGCACGGTGCCAAGGTGCTCGTCCGGAAGCCGCACAGCCACCTCTTCGAGCGGTTCGAGCAGCGCGATCTTGCCCGCCGCGGCGGCCTCCTTCAGCGCCAGCGCGCCCGCCGTCTGGAACGCGGCGTCCGACGAGTCGACGCTGTGCGCCTTGCCGTCGACGAGGGTCACCCGGATGTCGATCAGCGGATGGCCGTCGACGATCCCTCGCTGGGCTTGGGCCCGGACTCCCTTTTCGACGCTCGGGATGAACTGGTGGGGCACCGATCCGCCGACGACCTTGTCCACGAACTCGAAGCCCGACCCCCTCGGCAGGGGCTGGACCTCGATGTCGCAGACGGCGAACTGGCCGTGCCCACCGGATTGCTTGACGTGCCGTCCGTGCCCGCGAGCCGATCCGGCGAAGGTCGAACGCAGGCTGATGCGGACGGGCTCGGTGTCCACGTCGGCGCCTCCCGCGCGCAGTCGCGACAGCACGACGTCGGCGTGGGCCTCGCCCATGCACCAGAGCACGAGCTGGTTGGTCTCGGCGTTGCGGTCCAGCCGGAGCGTGGGGTCGCCCGCGACGAGCCTGGAGAGGTTGCGCGCCAGCGTGTCCTCGTCGCTGCGCGTCTTCGCGATGACGGCGACCGGCAGCAGCGGCTCCGGCATCGCCCACGGTTTCATGATCAGCGGGTCTTCCGGCGAGGAAACGGTGTCGCCGGTTTCCGCCGAGCCGACCTTGGTGAGCGCGCAGAGGTCGCCCGCGACGCAGTACGGGACCTCGCGCAGGTTCGCCCCGAGCGGGGAGTAGAGATGCGCGACCCGCTCATCGGCGTCGTGATCCTCGTGGCCGCGTTCGGCGAGGCCGTGTCCCGAGACGTGCACCGGCCGTTCGGGGCGAAGCGTCCCGGAGAACACCCGCACCAGTGACACCCTGCCGACGTAGGAGTCGACGGCGGTCCGGACCACCTCGGCCGCCAGCGGGCCGTCGGGGTCGGCGCGGAGCCCGGCGTGCGGCTCGCCGGTGGGCGAGGTGACGTCCGGCGGGACGTGTTCCAGCGGTGACGGGAAGGCGCGCACGATCCCGTCGAGGACTTCGGCCAGCCCGACCCCGGTCGTCGCGCACACCGGGATCACCGGATGGAAGGAACCGCGGGCCACGGCGGTCTCGAGGTCGGCGATCAGCGTGTCCTCGGCGATCTCCTCACCGGAGAGGTACCGGTCCATCAGGGACTCGTCCTCGCTCTCGGCGATGACCCCTTCGATCAGCTCGTTGCGGGCCTCGGTCATCCGGGTGAGCTCTGCCTCGTCCGGCTCGCCGATTTCGGGCGGGAAGCCTTTCGAATAGTCGAAATATCGGCGCGTGATAAGCCCGACGAGCCCGTCGCGCGCGGGCAGGTACAGCGGGAGGACGCCGGCGCCGAAGGCCTCCTGACAGGCGGCGATCTCGCCTGCGGGGTCGGCGCGGTGATGGTCCAGCCGGGAGACGACCACCGCCCTCGGCATCCCGACGGCGGCGCACTCCTCCCAGACCGCGATCGTGGCCGCGTCGACGCCTTCCGCCGCGCAGACCACGAACAACGCCGCGTCGGCGGCGCGGAGCCCGGCCCGCAGCTCACCGACGAAATCCGCGTACCCGGGGGTGTCGATGAGGTTGATCTTGTGGCCTTGATGCAGCACCGGGGCGACCGAGAGGCCGACCGACCGTTGCTGCCGGACCGCGGCGGGATCGTGGTCGCACACCGTGGTCCCTTCCACCACCGAGCCTGCCCGCGTCACCGTGCCGGACGCGGCGAGCAGTGCTTCGGCGAGTGTCGTCTTGCCTGACCCCGAAGGGCCGACCAGGACGACGTTGCGGACCTTCGCCGGGTCGTCCACAGCGACGGCGGCCCCGGAGTCTCCGTTCTTGCTCTGTTTGTCGGCCATGCCGATCTCCTCACCACACGATGCCGCGTACAGGTGTGTCCTCGATCACACACCCGCGACGGGCGTCGCGGCAAGGCGACCGGCGAGGGAACCCCCGAATGTCGACGCGCCGTTATGCTCGATGGCGGACACCCGGAGGCGGATCCGACGGTGGGGGATGAGCGATGGAGCTCGACAGACGCACGGTGTTACGGCTGGCGGGGGCGGTCCCGATGATGGCTGCGGCGCCCGCCGCGATTCCCGAAGGGGGCGACCCGTGGGAACGGCTGCGTGCCCGGTTGGCGGGTGAGCTGTTCCGGCCCGGCGACCCCGGCTACGACGAAAAGCGGCTCGGGTTCTTCAGCCTCTACGACCATCGGCTGCCGGCCGGTGTCGCGGTCTGCGCGAACGAGGACGACGTCCGGCGTTGTGTCGATTTCGCGGCCAGGCAGCGGATTCCGGTCGCGGCCCGGTCGGGCGGGCACAGCTACGCCGGTTATTCCATAGTGGACAAAGGGCTCGTCGTCGACCTGTCCCGGCTGAACACGGTCCGGATCCTGCCCGGTGGCCGGGCGGAGATCGGTGCGGGCGCGCAGCTCGGCCGGGTGTACGAGGCCCTGGCGGCGGCGGGCCGCGCGCTGCCGGCCGGCAGTTGCCCTCAGGTCGGCATCGCCGGGCTGACCCTCGGCGGCGGGATCGGCGTCCTGGCCAGGAAGTACGGTCTGACCTGCGACAACGTCGAGTCCGTTCGCTTCGTCGGCGCGGATGGGAAGGCTTGCCTGGTGTCGGAGGAGACGGCGCCGGACCTGCTGTGGGCGTTGCGTGGCGGTGGTGGTGGCAACTTCGGCATCGTCACGTCGTTCACCTTCCGCACGGCGGCGGCCAGGACGTTGACGAACTTCAACCTGGTCTTCCCGCCCGCCGCGCTGGCGGCCTTGGTCGCGGCCTGGCAGGAGTGGCAGCCCGCGATGCCGGACGAACTGTGGTCGGGGATGGGCCTCGGCGCCACGGCCGCGAACTGCGGTGGGTGTTTCGTGGGCTCCGCCGCGCAGGTGAACCCGTTGCTGGACGATCTGGTCCGCCGCGTCGGCGTCCAGCCGCTCGAACGCGAAGTGACCGAACAAGGCCACTTGGCCACGATGCGGACCTTCGCCCAGGAGTCCGCTTTCCCCGCCGCGGTCGCGCAGCGCGGGGAGTATGTGGCCACTTCGCGGATGTTGACCCATCCGGTGCCCGACCCCGACGCGCTGGCGGCTTTGCTGGCGAGCGATCCGCATCTGTACTCGATCGTGGACGCGTACGGCGGCGCGATCGCGCGGGTGCCGTCGAGCGAGTCGTGCTTCCCGCACCGGTCCGCGCTGGGCAGTATCCAGGTCACGCGCGGCCTGGACGGTGGCGAGGCGCACGCGCGCCAGGTGATCGGCGGGGTCCGGGACGAACTCGGCCGCGAGTACGGGCAGGCCGGGTACATCAACTACATCGACCCGGAGATGCCGGAGTGGGCGACGGCGTACTACGGGGAAAGCCTGCCCCGGCTGCGCCGAGTCGCGCGGAAGTACGACCCGGACGGCCTGTTCGCCTTCGAACAGGGCCTGGCCCCCTGACGCGTTTCGGGGGAGGGGTGCGGGCCAGATCACCCAGTGGACTGCTGAAATCGCCGCGAACTGGCCTGCTTCAGAGGTCCAAAAGCGGCTTACCCTCGGAGGCGTCACCCTCACTCGTGCGCTTTCCGAAAGGTCCAGCAGTGTCTGACGACTCCACGAACACGGCCACCACCTCGCTCACCGGCACCGCCCGGGTCAAGCGCGGGATGGCGGAGATGCTCAAGGGCGGTGTGATCATGGACGTGGTCACCGCCGAGCAGGCGAAGATCGCCGAGGACGCCGGCGCCGTCGCGGTGATGGCGCTCGAGCGGGTCCCCGCGGACATCCGCGCACAGGGCGGCGTCGCCCGGATGAGCGACCCGGACCTGATCGACGGCATCATCGAGACCGTCTCGATCCCGGTCATGGCGAAGGCCCGCATCGGCCACTTCGTCGAGGCTCAGCTGCTCCAGTCGCTCGGCGTCGACTACATCGACGAGTCCGAGGTGCTGACCCCTGCCGACTACGAGAACCACATCGACAAGTGGGCCTTCACCGTGCCCTTCGTCTGTGGTGCGACCAACCTCGGCGAGGCGCTGCGCCGTATCAACGAGGGCGCGGCGATGATCCGGTCCAAGGGCGAGGCCGGCACCGGTGACGTCTCGAACGCGACCACGCACATGCGCAAGATCCGCGCGGAGCTGCGCCGCCTCTCCTCGCTGCCCGAGGACGAGCTTTACGTTGCGGCGAAAGAACTCCAGGCCCCGTACGAGCTCGTCAAGGAGGTCGCGGCGAAAGGCAAGCTCCCCGTCGTGCTGTTCACCGCGGGCGGTATCGCGACCCCGGCCGACGCCGCGATGATGATGCAGCTCGGTGCCGAAGGCGTGTTCGTCGGCTCCGGCATCTTCAAATCCGGCAACCCGGCCCAGCGTGCCGAGGCGATCGTCAAGGCCACCACCTTCTACGACGACCCGGACGTCATCGCGAAGGTCTCGCGTGGCCTCGGTGAGGCGATGGTCGGGATCAACGTCGACGACGTGCCCGAGCCGCACCGCCTTTCCGAGCGCGGCTGGTAAGCCGGACGAATTCCGGGACGGCCCGGTGCTCTTCGACGAGCACCGGGCCGTCCCTGTCAGCGGGTGGGGCCGTTTCTGGTCAGCACGCTTCCCTGCGCCGCGGCGCTGAGCGTCGTGGTCCCGTCCTGGCCGATCACGTGAAGATCGCAGCGGCAAGTCGCCTGGCGCCGGCCGCTGTGCAGGACCCGAGCCTCCGCCACGAGCCGGATCCCCTGTGCCGGGCGCAGGTAGTTGATGCTGAAGCCGCCGGTGAGAACATCCGGCCCCAGTGTGGTCCCGGCCGCGAAGGTGATCGCGTTGTCCGCGGCGTAGGCGAGTACGCCGCCGTGGAGATATCCGTTCTGTTGCAACAGGTCTTCACGGATGTCGAGTTCCAGGGTCGCGGCACCGTTTCCGAACGAGGTCACCCTGGCCCCGAGCAGAACGCTGAACGGTTGTGAGGCTAGGCCCTTTTGGGCGTCCTCGAGGGTCAGTGTGATCATCAGAGCCACGCTTTCAGATCGGCCGAATCCACCATGGGCATCGGCGGTGCACAACGCGACTGTCGCGTCGGTGCGCCCAGGCCGCGGCGAGCAGACGTGGCCGGACGCGGGGGACAAGGATTCCACCCCTCCTCGGTGGAACCGGCCGACTATCCGGCGACCACCGTCGAATCGCACCGCAAGTCGATCATAATCACATCGAGGATCGCCCTGATCGCCGTCGGCGGGCCGGGTTTGACGCGCGGGAGACGTGTCCCTAATCTGGCGTAACCATAAGGGTGGTTACGCTGACCAGAGCGTACCCGTGGACAAAAAGGCAGGAATTCGGATGAGTACCCCAGGTCAGCCGTACAAGGTGGCGATCGTTGTCGACGAGGGCTTGCCTTCGGGCTTGGCCGCGAACACCGCGGCCGTGCTGGCCCTGAGTATCGGCAGGCAGGTCGAGACGATCATCGGACCCGCGGTCAAGGACGGTGACGGAAGCGCGCACGCCGGTATCACCACGATCCCCATTCCCATCCTCACCGCGTCCGCGGACAAGGTGCGGGAGATCAGGACCGCCGCCCAGGCGACGGATGTCGAACTGCTCGTCGTGGACTTCACCGACTGCGCGCAGAAAACCCGCAACTACGACGACTACAGCAGCCTCCTCGAAGCGGCGACGGACAGCGAGATCAACTATCTCGGCGTGGCGTTGCACGGGCCGAAGAAGGCAGTGCAGCGGCTCACCGGGAGCCTGCCGCTGCTGCGCTGAAGCGGCCGCCGTTGACAGTCCACTGCGGCAACCTTAGCCTGAGGGCGTAACCACTAGGGTAGTCACTATCAATCGACGCGGGGGGCCGGGTTGACCAGGATCAAGCAGGCGCGCGAATTCCAGAGCCTCGCCTCCGGTGGCCCCGCCGCGGAGCCGGCTCCGTACGGTCCGGTGGTCTGCGTGGTCGTCGCGGCCGCGGTGCTGAGCAGTTCCTACACGCTGACCAAGGTCGCGTTGCGCGACGTGCCCCCGCTGACCATCGGGCTGATCCGGTTCGCGCTCGCCGCGTTGGTGCTGGCGGTGTGGGTCCACGTCGTGCGGCGGTATCCTCGGCCGTCCGGCGCGGACCTGCGAAGGCTCTCGCTCGGCGGGCTGCTCGGCATCACGTGCTACTTCGCCATCGAGAACATCGGTGTGCAACTGGCGACCGCCGCCGACGCGGCCTTGCTGGTCGCCGCCTATCCGGCGATCACCGCTTTCCTGGAATTGGTGATCTACCGCCAGCGGACCCGGGTGAGCGGTCTCGTCGGTATCGCGTTGGCCATCGTCGGGGTCTGCTTCGTGGTCGGTTACGCGCCTTCCGCCGGGGGGACCCGGTTGATCGGCGACATCCTGCTCGTGGTGAGCGGAGTCGTCTGGGCGCTGTACAACTTCGCCACCCGGACCGTCGCGAATCGGTATCCCACCCCGGTGGTGCTCTACTACCAGTCGGTCGCCGGTGCGATCGCGTTCGTGCCGCTGGCCCTGATCGAGGCGGGCCAGTGGCGGGCGCCGGAACATCCGGCGGCCACGATCGGCGCGCTCGCCGCGCTGACCGTCCTGTGTTCGATCGCCGGCCTCGGCCTGTACGCCAAGGCGCTGCAACGGTTGCGCCCCAGCACCGCGGTGAACCTGCTCAACCTGGTCCCGGTCTTCGGGCTGGTCATCGCGGTCGCCACGCTCGGAGAATCGGTGACCCCGCTGCAACTGGCAGGCGGAGTCGTCGTGGTCATCGGCGTCACCATCACCACCCGCTACGAGCACCGGAAGGTAGGCGGCGGAGGTCGTTCGTGACCCAGGAGCCTTGGGCCGCAAGGGAAGTCAGCCGCTTCGCACCTTCAGCGACCTGAGCTTCCGACGTGGTGAGGGACAGCCTGAGATAGCCTTTCCCGGCCGGTCCGAAGGCGGAGCCCGGCGCGACCGCCACCCCGTGCCGATCGAGCAAGCGCAACGCGAATTCACGGTCGTCCACGCCGGTGGCGGTGATGTCGGCCCAGACGTAGAAGGCTCCTGCGGGCACGCTCGTCCGGAAGCCGGCGTGCCCGAACACGGCGAGCAGCGCGTCCCTGCGGCTCCGATAGGCCTCGCGCATCTCGGCGACCTGGTCCTGCGGCCCGGTCAAGGCGCTGAGCGCCGCCCACTGCGCAGGTTCGCTCACGCAGGCGAGCAAAGACTCCTGGCACTTCGAGACGACTTCGGCGATGTCGGACGGAACCGCGAGATACCCGACGCGCCAGCCGGGCATCGCGTAGGTCTTGGAAAAGCTGTAGGCCGAAATGACCCGGTCCTGTGCCACCGCGGCGGCACTGGTGAAGGTGTCGTCGAAGATCATTTCGTCATAGCACTCGTCGGAGACGACCCAGAGGCCGTGGTCGCGGGCGAAGTCCAGCAACTCGCGCATCCTCGTCCGGTCCACCACCGCCCCGGTGGGGTTCGACGGGGAGTTCAGCAGCAGCACTTTGGTTTCCGGCGTGACGAGCTGTCCCAATCGCCGCGCGGAAGGGACGAATCCCGCGTCGGCGTCCAGCGGGTAGGGCTCGGGACGGAGCCGGAGCAGCCGGGCCATCGTCAGGTAGTTGGGCCAAGCCGGATCGGGCAGCAGCACCCCGTCGCCTGGCCGGGTCACCGCGAGCAGAGCCGCGAAGATTCCCTGACTCGCGCCCTGGGTCACCACGACCTGGTCCGCATCGACTCGGTATCCGTTGCGTGCCACTATCTTCTCGGCGAGAGCCGCGCGGAGGTCCGGGAGTCCGGCGCTGGGCAGGTAATGGGTGCGGCCCGACCGCGCCGCGGCGTGGGCGGCGTCGACCACATGGGCCGGGGTGGGAAAGTCGGGATCGCCGATGTCCAGGCGGATGACGTGCTCACGTTGGCCCGCCAGCGCCGCGATTTCCCGGATACCGGAATGCGGTAACGCGCGGGCGGCCTCATTCAACTCGGCCATCATGATTCCCCTCGGTTAGTCGGGTCGGGCCCGGCGACCGCTCACGAAAAGGGGCGATGCGCGGCTGAGGACAATTTCGGTAACCTGATCGATACGCCCCGGAGCGGGCGGCAATGCCACGCTGATTCGAAGTTGTAGCCCATTTTCGACGCTGGGTCAAAGGCGTTGACTTCCGGATCATCACTGCTAGCATCGGTCGCAGTAACCATGAGGGTGGTTACTGATCTTGGTCCGGGCGAGCCGGGCCGTTTGGGGGTGTTTGGCATGGGGAGCCGGCATGAGCGTGTCCAGGATCGGCCCGGGCCTGGGGCAGCCGGGAAGTCCGTTCGGGAACTGGTCGTCCGTTCCTCGGAAGTACGACTCGGTGACGTGATCGCGACGCTGGGCCCGGCGGGGACCAGTAGCGAGGCCGCGGGCTGGCATTTGGCAGGCCGTCTCGGCATCGCCCAAGACGGGGGAGCTGTCGAACTCTTCCCCTCCTACGAAGAAGCCTGTGCCGCGGTGAAGGACGGGCGGGCGAGCAGGCTGCTCGTCGCCAACGCGTACCAGGGCATCAGCGAGTTCTACATGGATCGGGTGCTGGGTCTCGAGCGGGCGTTCGTCTTCGACACGCCGTTGTACGGACTGGCTTCGCGGCAGGATCGCCCATTGCCCTTGACCTGCGATATCAGTACCCATCCAGCGCCACTCGCGCTGATCGGGCAGTTGCTCCCGCCCGGCTACGGGGTAGCCGAAGTGGACTACGCGTTGTCGACCAGCGCGGCCGCCGAACGCGCCGCGAACGGTGAAGTGGACCTCGCCCTGACCACGAGGCCTGCCGCGCAGCGGCACGGACTCCGGTTCATCTCGCCGACCCGGCCCATTCGAATGCTGTGGTCGGTCTTCGCCAGGCTGCCTCTCGGTGATCGGGTTTCGCCGAACTAGGCAGAACAAACACACAATAGGCATACTTGAGCACATCTCTCGCCGTTTGAATTGGCGACTTGTGCTCGTATGCCCATTTTGACGATTCCTTCGTCCAAGGAGATTACTTGTGGGCAATTTGATGCTGGAATCCGTTCAGCTCATTCACGGTGGGCGGTTCAGACGAGGGTCTTCGCTCTCGCCTGACGAGCAGCCGGTCACCGAGATCGAACTTGGCCCGTTCTACCTCGACACTTATCCGGTGGTTAACCGACAATTCGCCGAATTCATCGAGGACGACGGGTACCGGCGGGCACAGCTGTGGACGCCCGCGGGGTGGTCGTGGCTGGAGTCGACCGGGGTGACCCGGCCGAACTACTGGGACGATCCGCTCTGGTCGGCACCCGAGGTACCGGTCACCGGGGTGAGCTGGTGGGAGGCACTGGCGTACGCCCGCTGGTCGGGCAAGACACTGCCCACCGAAGCCCAGTGGGAGTACGCCTGCAAGGGCACGTCGGGCAACACCTTCCCGTGGGGTGAGGACGAACCGGACCTGACGCTGGCGAACTTCGCGCCCGAGTGCGACCCGGTGGAACGCCGGCCGACACGTCCCGACCACTTTCCGCGTAACGTCTCCGAGTTCGGTTGCCACGACATGGCGGGAAACTTCGCCGAATGGTGCCTGGACAACTACGCGGTGGAGTACCGCACCTCAGGGAAGGATCCGTTGTACCGCACAGCGGAGGAGGATGACCACGTGGCACGGGGCGGTTGCGGGCTCCACGACGCCGACTACCTCCGCGGTTCGGCGCGCGACCACTACCACCCGGGGCTCCGGGACAACCTGATCGGCTTCCGTTGTGCCCGCCCCGCGGACGGAGCGGACTCGTGAACGCGCCCGCCCCCGCCAAGCGCGGGCGTAAGCCCAACTCGCTCCGCTACTACCAGGACGGCCCACCGGAGCGGGTCGACCTGGACGTCTGGCGACTGGAGATCGCCGATCCCGGCGGAGTGCTGGGGCTGCTCACCCACGGCGATCTCCAGACGGTGGCGCGAGTGGAGGAATCCCGCCGATACGTCTGTGTGTGCAACTGGAGCGTGCGTGAGGATTGGGGTGGCGTCCTGCTCGAAGACGTGCTGCGGCTGGTGGGCTGGCAAGGCACAGGCGAGGGCCTCTACCTCAGGCAGCGGAGCATCGGCACGCCGGAGAAGGGCGTGTACGAATCGACCATCCCGCTCGGTGACGCGATCGCCAGGCGCGCGCTGCTGATCGACCGCGTCAATGGAGGAGAGCTGCCCCTCGAACGCGGCTACCCGTTACGGCTCATCGATTTCGGCCTCTACGGGTACAAGAGCGTCAAGGGACTGAGCAGGCTCGAGATCACCACCGCGTTCGAGTTCGGCGAATGGGAACGGAAAGCGGGCTACGAGCTGGACGGGCAGATCCGGCCCAAGCGGTACCGCTTCTGCGATCTCGGCAAGCATCACTTCATCGACCGGCCCGGCGAAGTGACCGAGCTGTGAGCAGGACACCGGTTACCGGAGTCGCGAACGGAGAGACCATGGCCGAAGGCGCGGGTGTCGTGCTCGCCGAGCGTGACGGGGAATACCCGTGGACCGACTGGACCGCCACAGCCTGGTTCGAGGCCGATGGCGCGGCCGCCCCGTCGCCCGCCGGGCCGCGCGCCCGGCTGGAGGAGGCGTGTTCGCGGCCGGCAGCGCAGCAGCCGAGCTGGGCGGACGAACCGGCGCGGCGCCAAGTGTGCGGGGTGCTGGAGAGCGTGCCGCCCATCGTGGTCCGGCCGGAGGTCGACCGGCTCCGGAGCAGGCTGTCCGAGGTCGCGCGCGGCCGGGCGTTCCTGTTGCAGGGCGGTGACTGCGCGGAGACCTTCGCCACCAACACCGAGTCCCATATCCGGGCCAACATGCGGCTCCTGCTGCAGATGGCGGTGGTGCTCACCCACGGCGCGAGCGTGCCAGTGGTGAAGGTCGGCCGCATGGCCGGGCAGTACGGCAAACCGCGCTCGAAGGACACCGACGGGCAGGGCCTGCCGGTGTACCGCGGTGACATCGTGAACTCCGCGGTCGCCTCGGCGTCGCTGCGGGTGGCCGATCCCCGGCGGATGCTAGGGGCTTACGCGAACTCGGTGACCACGATGAACCTGGTGCGCGGGCTCGCCGGTGGCGGGCTCGCCGACCTGCACGGGGTGCACCGCTGGACGATGAACTTCGTGCGCGGATCGGCGGCGGGTGAGCGATTCGAAGCGCTGGCCGCCGAGATCCAGCGCAGCCTGCTGTTCATGGATTCCTGCGGCGTGACAGCCACCGCGTTGAACACCACGGAGATCTTCGCCAGCCACGAGGCGCTGGTGCTGGACTACGAGCGATCACTGGTCCGGTGGGAGCCGGGCGAGGGTCCGGCCCCGCGGCTGTACGACTTGTCCGGGCACTTCCTGTGGATCGGCGAACGCACCCGGCAGCTGGACGGTGCTCATCTCGCGTTCGCGGAACTGCTCGCGAATCCGGTCGGGGTGAAGCTCGGTCCGGAGGCCACGGCGCGGCAAGCCGTCGAGTACGCCCGCCGGCTGGATCCGCACCGCGAGCCCGGCAAGCTCACCTTCATCACCCGGATGGGCAACGACCGGGTGCGGACCGTGTTGCCCGCGATCGTCGAGGCGGTCACGGCCGCAGGGCACGAGGTGATCTGGCAATGCGACCCCATGCACGGCAACACGCACGAAGCGAGCACCGGGTACAAGACCCGGCACTTCGACCGCATCGTGGACGAGGTCCAGGGCTTCTTCGAGGTGCACGGGAAACTCGGCACCCACCCCGGCGGTGTTCACCTCGAACTGACAGGGGAGGACGTGACCGAATGCGTCGGCGGTGCGCAGAACATCTCCGACGCGGACCTGCCGACACGGTACGAGACCGCCTGCGACCCGCGGCTGAACACCGAGCAGTCGCTGGAGCTGGCCTTCCTGATCGCCGAGATGCTTCGCGGATGAACGCTATTCGCCGGGATCCTCGGGGCGTTGTTCACCCGCACCGAACTTCTCCCGGAGCACGCTCAGCCCCGGGCCGTAAGCGGCCTCCAGCACGTCGCCGTGCGACGAGAGCACTTCCAGCTTGTAGAGGTCGTGGCGGACCAGTTCGGTGACCGGGACCACCAGGCCCGGGTGGGTGGTCCAGGCCGCCCGGCTGAGCCCGGCACCGGACACGTTGCCCGCGATGACCTCCCGGTTGTCGATGCTGAGCACCAGCCAGCGTCCGCCGAGGCCCTTGGTGACCTCGTCGGTGAGAGGGTGGGGATAGACCCTGGCGAAGGGGTATTCGGGGTCACCGTAGGCGACCGCGGTGACCTCCACGCCGCGGCCGACCGCGGCCTTGAGGTCCCGCCGCAGCTCCCCGGCGTCCGTGGCCCAGATCTCCAGCAGGATCTGGTGCGCCGCGCCCTGGATGAGCTGGCGGGCGCGGGCGATGATCTCCTCGCGTCCCTGGATGTCCCAGATCACCGCGTTGGTGTCCTGCTGCTCGGCGTAGTCGGTCATCGCGGCCTCGGCGAGGTCGAGGCCGGCCAGCATCTCCTCGCGCGCCCGGGCGACAAGTTCCTTCGGTGGTACCGGGCCGTACTGCCTGGGCTCGCCATGAGTGACGTGCACAGCGCCCTTGTGCTCCAGTGAGTCGAGCACTTCGTACACCTTCGCTCGTGGCACCCCCGACCGCTTTGCGACGCCGTAGCCGGACGAAGGTGACTCCTCCAGCAAGGCGAGATAGGCGCGGGACTCCCACTCGGTCAGGCCGAGCACTTTCATCTGCGCCGCGGTCGGGATCATGTTCTTCTTCACGGGGAGCAGAATTGCGCCGGTTGGGTGACCCTGTCAATTCGGTGGCCCGCTGGGCTCCGGCAGCCCGGTCGCACGCTCGCCACACCCGCCGGCGCGGGCGACCGGTTGGTCGCCGACCTCTGTTCGCCGGGCGCCCGCGGGGCATGCCCGAGCTCCACCGCCCTTCCGGGCGCGGCGGATGACCTGCGGCTCCAAGCGGATCGGCCGTGGTCCCTTTCGGACTGCTCAGGCGCCGGGCGGCCGAGCACTGGACCTTGATTCCGGCGTGCGAAGGGCACGCCGGAATCAAGGAAGACAAATGCGCACTCTTCGGCCGCCCTGAAGCCGGCCGGGGTCGACGCGGCGAAGCTCGCTCTCGGATGGTTCAGGAATGTGCTGATCAGGACCTGGACCAGCGCCCGGTCGGCAGCGCGGGAACGCGGTGCCCCCGGTGACCGGTCATCTCCTCGTTCGAGAACAGCGCGTTGAGCACCGCCTCCTCGGTCGCCTGCACGACGGCCTCGAAGAAGGGATCGAGCCTGCCCCACGGGATGAACCGCAGGCTTTCGTACTCGGCCTCCTCCGTCCGCGGGAACCGGCTGGTGAGCGCCCCCGGATTCGCCGTGCTGAACGCCAGGAAGAGATCGCCGGAGAAATGTGAACCCGCGGTGCCGGTGCGGGCGAGGCCGAGCGGGACACGGCGGGCGAGCGATGTGCACTGGCCGGGCAGCAGGGGAGCGTCGGTGCCGACGATCACGATCACCGAGCCGGCACCGGACGGCGCCGCCCAGGCCTCCTCCATCGGGTTGTCCGCGCTCAGTTCGAGTCCGACCGGAGAGCCCGCGACGGTGAGTTCGCGACGTGAGCCGAAGTTGGCCTGTACCAACGCTCCCACGGTGTACTCGTCGTCCCCATAGGACACGACACGGGAGGCCGTGCCGGTGCCGCCCTTGAAGCCGTAACAGGTCATCCCGGTGCCGCCGCCGACGGAGCCTTCGCTGACCGGGCCCGTCCGCGCGGCATCGATCGCGGCGACGGCGTGTCCACTGTGGATGGTCGGTGCGGTGCTGTCGTTCAGGTAGCCGTCCCAGGTCTCGGCGACCACCGGCAACAGCCATTCCGCGGCCACGTCGGGCCGCTCGCGCACGACCCAGTCGATCGTGCCGCGGTGGCACGCGCCGACGGCGTGCGTGGAGGTGATCAGCACCGGCAGGGTCAGCGAACCGGTCTCGGCCAGCCAGGCGGTGCCGGTCATCTCGCCGTTGCCGTTGAGGGCGTACGTCCCGGCCGCGCACGGCACGGCGAAGTCCTCGCGTCCGCGAGGCAGGACGGCGGTGACGCCGGTGCGCACCGACTCGCCCTCGACGAGGGTCGTGAAACCGATCTCGACGCCGGGGACGTCGGTGAGCGCGTTGTGCTCGCCGGTCCGGCCGGGCAGCGGGACACCCAGGTCGCGGGCGCGGGTCATGGACGGTCCTCCAAGGGGTTCGAGGTGGCAGTGCGGGCGTAGGAGAGCAACATCGCTTCGGCGGTCGCGGTCTCCAGCGTCGGCACGGCCTGGGTGAGGTGCAGCCCGTAGCCGTCTTCCAGTGCGACGAGGTTCCGCGCGATCGACACGGCGTCGGCGGTCAGGGTGAACTCGCCGGTGGCCGCCCCCGCCTCGAGGATTCCGGTGTAGATCCGGACCTGCTGCTCGTAGAGTGTGATGTGCCGGGCGGCGTACACGGGATCACGGCGGGCGATCGTGCCGAGTTCGTAGAGCAGCACGCAGAGTTCGTCGCCGGAGCCGGTCGGCAGGCCGCTGCGGATCATCGCCCGCAGCCGGTCGGACGGCTTCGTCGTCGCGCTCGCGGCCTGCTCTCTCGCCGAGCAGAATCGCGCCACCGCCTCGCGCTGCACCTCCTGGAGCAGCTCGGCGAGGGTGGGGAAGTAGTACAGGACCGAACCCGGCGACAGGCCCGCGCCCTCGGCGACGTCCCTCAGCCGCAGGTTCAGCACGCCGCGGTCGAGGACGGCCTGTCTGGCCACCTCGATCAGTTCGGCCCGTCGCTCCGGTGCCTTGCTCGGTCTCGCCACGCCCTCATTCTTCGAATCTTGTTCGAAAAACGCAAGAGCTGGGCGCGACCAGCTCTTGACGTCACACCGTGGAGGGCCTTTGATGCGTGCTCAACAGTTATTCGAAGGAGATTCAAGGAACTCACCTTGTAGGAGGTCGGCCGTGTCCACTCCCGCCCTGCGCCGCGGTCTGCGCACCCTTGGCACGCTGCTCATCACGCTCTCCGCGATCAGTCCCGCCTCGTCGGTCTTCATCATCGCGCCGGGGGTGATCTCCGGCGCCGGGACGGGCGCCTTCTACAGCTTCGTGGCCGCCGCGGTCGTCGGTGTGTTCATGGCCTTCGTCTACGCCGAACTCGCTTCGGCCTTCCCGCTGGCGGGTGGCGAGTACGCGATCGTCACCCGCACGCTCGGTCGCTTGCCCGGCTTCGCGGTACTCGGCCTCATGATCATCACGCAGGTGCTCATCGTCGCGGTGATCGCACTCGGCGTCGGCACCTACCTCGGAGTGCTCCTGCCCGGCGTGCCCGGTTCGGTGATCGCCGCCGTGACCTGCGCGGTCGCGGCCGTCGTCGGGGTGTTCGACATCAAGCTCAACGCCTTGGTCACCGGGATCTTCCTGGCGATCGAGATCCTCGCGCTGATCGTGGTCAGCGCGCTCGGGCTGCTGAACCCGGCGCGGTCGTTCACCGAGCTGCTGGCTCATCCGGTCGCCTCGGACGGCGGGCCGGCCACGGTCGGCGCCATCGCGATCGCCACGTCGGTCGCGATCTTCGCCTACAACGGCTACGGCTCGGCGGTGTACTTCGGCGAAGAGACGCAGGACGCTTCCCGCGGCATCGCCCGCGCCATCCTGATGGCCCTCGGCATCACGGTGCTCGCCGAGCTGATCCCGGTGACCGCGGTCCTGCTCGGCGCGCCCGACCTGAACGCGTTGTTCGCCTCGGAGAACATGCTGTCCTACTTCATCGGCTCGCGCGGCGGCGGCACCCTCGACACCGTGATCGGGCTGGCGGTCGCGCTCGCGATCATCAACGCCGTGCTGGCGATCGTGCTGATCAGCTCTCGGATGCTGTTCAGCAGCGGCCGCGACCGCGCCTGGCCGTCGCCGGTCAACCGGGCGCTCGCCGCGGTGCACCCGAAGTTCGGGACGCCGTGGGTCGCCACCGTCGGCACCGGCCTGGTGGCCGCGCTGCTCTGCTTCGTCGACCCGAAACTGCTGCTGGTGGTGACGAGCACGTCGATCGTGGCGGTCTACGCGGCGCTCTGCGTCGGGGCGATCGTCGGAAGGCGCACCGGCGCCACCGCGCACGCGAAGTACCGGATGCCGTGGTTCCCGGTCGCGCCGGTGCTGGCGCTGGGCGTCCTGGTGTTCGTGGTCTACCAGAACGTGCTCGACCCGGCGGTGGGACGGCCGAGCCTGATCGTCACCGCCTGCGTCGCCCTGCTGTCGATCGCGTACTACGTCCTGGTGCTGCGGCGGAAGGGTGGCTGGAAGCTCGCCGACGTCACCGACGAGAAGGCGGAGGAACCGGCCTGATCAGGTGTACTCGGCGATCTCCACGCCGTAGGTGCCCGGTTCGAGCGCCTCGAAGATGTGCGGCACGTCGCCGGGGTAGCAGATGTAGTCGCCGGGCAGCAGTTCGACCGGCTCGTCCAGCGGCCCGACCTTGGCACGGCCCGCGCTGAGGACGATGTGCTCCACGATGCCGCTCATATGCGGATCCGAAAGCCGCGGTTTCCCGGGTTCGGCGCGAATCAGGTACACGTCGCGCCGGGCGCCGGGAGGGCAGGAACTGAGCAGCGTGCAGGCGTAGTCGGCGTGTTCGGCGAACACCGTCGGGCCGCTGCCCGAGCGGATGACCTGCACGCGGGGGCGTTCCGGCTCGACCACTCGCGAGAACGGGACGTCGAGCGCGACGCACAACGCCCAGATCGTCTCGACGCTCGGATTCCCGGTCCCGGACTCCAGCTGCGAGAGCGTGGATTTCGCGATGCCCGCGCGTTTGGCGACTTCGGTGAGCGACAGCCCGGTGCGGGCGCGTTCCCGGCGCAGGGACATGGCGATGACGTCCAGTGGGGCACCGTCGGACGCGGTCGGGGACATGCGTTCGCTCCATCGGTCGTTGCGTTCGCCTTGACGAACACGGCTGCGTTCGTTCATTGTATGACGCTATGCGTTCGATATGGCGAACAACCACTCGTGTCCTGGGGCGCGATCTTCTCCGTGACATCGGGCTGGTCTGCCTCGCCGACACCATTGTCGGCATCTCCTACGGCGCCATCGCGGTGGGCTCCGGCTTCCCGATCTGGGCGCCGATGCTCCTTTCCGTGCTGGTCTTCGCCGGTGCCTCACAGTTCATGTTCGTCGGCATCATCGCCGCGGGCGGCAGTCCGGTCGCGGCCGTCGCGGCGGGTCTGCTGGCCAACGCGCGGCACCTGCCCTTCGGCTTCGCGATCGGCGACGTCCTCGGGAAGCGGTGGTCGTCGAGGGTGGTCGGCAGCCATCTGATGATCGACGAATCGGTCGCGTTCGCGCTGGCCCAGCGCGACGAGCACCGGCGCAAGGCGGCGTACTGGGTGTGCGGGATCGGGCTGTTCGTCTGCTGGAACATCGGCGTCCTCGCCGGGGCCTACGCCGGGACGGCGATCAGCGACACCGACGCGTTCGGGCTCGACGCGGCGTTCCCGGCGGTCCTGCTCGCGCTGGTTCTGCCGTCGCTGCGTGACCGCGCCGCCCGGCTGCCGGTGCTCGTCGGCGTGGCCGTCGCGCTGGCCACGACGCCGTTCCTGCCCGCCGGGCTGCCGGTGCTGCTCGCGCTGGTCGGCGTGCTGGCCGGGGTGGCGGCCAAGGAACCCGCCGAACGCGAACCCGAGGGAGTGCACTGATGGATCCGCTGGAACTGATCATCGCCGGCGGTGTGCTCGCCGCCGGGACCTTCGCCTTCCGGTTCGCCGGACCGGTGCTGAAGGCGCGGTTCACCGTTTCGCCCAAGGCCGAGAAACTGATGGCGCGCTCGGCCGTCGTCCTGCTGGCCGCCCTGGTGGCGGTCGCCGCGCTCACCGAGGGGCACGAGTTCGCCGGCTACGCCCGGCCCGCCGGAGTGCTGGTCGGCGGCGTGCTCGCCTGGCGCAAGGCGCCGTTCGCGCTGGTCGTCGTCGCGGCCGCCGCGACCGCCGCCCTGCTGCGGCTGGCCGGGGTCCCCTGACCTGGCCCTTCCCCGAGGCGCCTAAGCTAAGGGGAAGTCTTTCGGGAGGTCGGGTGGCGATCGCGACGGGGGCACGGCCGGTGGTCGGCGTGCTCGCACTGCAGGGCGACGTGCGGGAGCACGCCGCGATGGTGGAACGCGCCGGCGCGCGTGCGCTGCCGGTCCGCCGCGCGAGCGAACTGTCCGAAGTGGACGGTCTGGTGCTGCCGGGCGGCGAGTCGACCACCATGTCGAGGCTGCTGGAGACCTTCGAACTGCTGGAACCCCTGCGCGAGCGCATCGCGGACGGGATGCCCGCGTTCGGCTCCTGCGCCGGGATGATCCTGCTCGCTCGCCAGGCCCTCGACGGACGGCCTGACCAGCGGCAGCTCGGCGGGCTCGACGTCGTCGTCCGGCGCAACGCGTTCGGACGGCAGGTGGACTCCTTCGAAGCCGACCTCGACTTCACCGGCATCGAAGGCGGCCCGGTGCACGCGGTGTTCATCCGCGCCCCGTGGGTCGAAAAGGCGGGCGACGGGGTCGAGGTACTCGCCAGTGTCCCCGAAATGCCGGGCTCCGAGGACGCGGCCGCTAGGATCGTCGCGGTCCGGCAGGGGGCGGTACTCGCCACGTCGTTCCACCCCGAACTCACCGGGGACGAACGCGTGCACAGGCTGTTCGTCGACCTCGTGCGGCAGGCTTAAGCAAAACCGACACTGTGCTCAGCGGCGGGCACAGGAGTAGATGGAGGAGAGATGAGCGGCCACTCCAAGTGGGCCACCACGAAGCACAAGAAGGCCAACCTGGACGCGAAGCGCGGCAAGCTCTTCGCCCGGTTGATCAAGAACATCGAGGTGGCGGCCCGGACCGGCGGTGGCGACCCGGACGGCAACCCGACGCTCTACGACGCCATCCAGAAGGCCAAGAAGAACTCGGTCCCGCAGGACAACATCGAGCGCGCCCGCAAACGCGGCGCCGGTGAAGAGGCCGGTGGCGCCGACTGGCAGACCATCACCTACGAAGGCTACGGCCCGAACGGTGTGGCCGTGCTGATCGAATGCCTCACCGACAACAAGAACCGCGCCGCCATGGAGGTGCGGACCGCGCTCACGCGGAACAACGGCTCGCTCGCCGACCCGGGCTCGGTCGCCTACATGTTCAACCGCAAGGGCGTCGTGATCATGCCCAAGGGTGACGCCGGCGAGGACGACGTCCTCATGGCCGTACTCGACGCGGGCGCCGAAGAGGTCAACGACCTCGACGAGAACTTCGAGATCGTCTCCGAGGCCACCGACCTCGTCCCGGTCCGGAAAGCCTTGCAGGAAGCCGGTTTCGAGTACGAGTCCGCGGATCTCACGTTCCTGCCGTCGGTCAGCGTCCCGCTGGACGTCGAAGGCGCGAAGAAGGTCTTCAAGCTCATCGACGCGCTCGAGGATTGCGACGACGTACAGAACGTTTACGCGAACTTCGATGTGTCCGACGAGGTCATGGCCGAGGTCGGCTGATCGATTTTCCCGCCATGCCGCGGAAAATCGGTCCCGGGACTAGGTGCGGGCGCTCGCGTGGGGCACAATGTCGCGCGTGACGACCTCCGAAGCCGATGCCCTCACCGCCGAAGAAACCGAACTCATCCAGTGGATCGAGGCGCAGGCCAAGGCGAGAGGGAACGCGGTCATCGCGGTCGAAGGCGACGAGGAGGAAGCGGCTTTCTGCTTCACCGCCTGCGCCTGGGCGTTGCACAACGTCGCGGAAGCGGTCGTGATCGGACTGCCCGAGCACATGGGGCCGGTCCTTCTCGACGCCTACGTCGACCGGGCGGCCGCCGGCGAGATCTTCGAGGTCGGCAAGCGCTACGACGATTTCTTCGAGGGCGCGCCGGTGGTCTTCGAACGGGTCGCGAAGGGGCACTATCCCGAATACTTCGGGAGCGCGTTCCTGATCTACCCGGACGGGGACTTCCCGGCGCTGCAGTTGATCGTCGCCACGCCGGACGGGCACTTCCCGTGGCATCCGGACGCGCCCGAGGGCTTCGCGCGGTACCAACCGGTGCTGACCGAATCCGGTGACCCGGAGAGCTGGACACCGGGCGTCGACGGCCCCTGAGCCGCAACTGAGCGTGCTAGGAACGGTCCTTTCCTTGCAAATTTTGCAAGGAAAGGACCGTTCCTAGCGTTCGGGGGGCACCTCACGCCAGCCAGGGAGCCAGGTCCTCCGCCGCGTCCGGCCACTCGGCGGCCAGAGCCGCCGCCGACCGGAACTCCACGCTGTCGTCCGTATAAGGCGGCACGACCACGGTCCCGGCCAGGCTCCACTCACCGGTACTCACCGATGCCTGCCAGACCCCGGCCGGCACCACCACCTGCGGACGCTGACCGGCCGCGACGTCCGGCCCGAGCACCGGCCGCGAAATACGCCCGTCGGGGAACAGCAGCAGCATCCGCACCGGCGCGCCGGCATGGTGGGCGTAGATCTCCAGCCGGTCCAGCCGGTGCGGTGCCGAGGTTTCCGGCGGCACGAGCAGGTAGTAGATCGCGGACGCGGTTTCGTCGCGCCAGCTCTGCGCCCAGCGGCCACCCTCCACGGGCAACGGCTGAAGACCCAGATGGGCGGTGAAGTCGTCGGGACTCGGCATGTCCTCATCTTGCCCGGAGCCTGCTCCGGGTAGCCTCGGATCTCGAACTGATGTTCGCCGGAGCGGAGGAAAACGCGTGCGGGTACTCGGGGTCGACCCCGGTCTGACCAGGTGCGGGCTGGGAGTGGTCGACGGCGGCACGGGCCGCACCGTCCGCCCGGTGGCCGTCGACGTCGTGCGGACCCCGGCGGACGCCGATCTCGCCGTGCGGCTGCTGGGGATCTCCGACGCGGTCGAGCGATGGATGGATCGCTACAAACCCGAAGCCGTCGCCGTCGAACGGGTCTTCGCGCAGCACAACGTGCGCACCGCGATGGGCACCGCGCAGGCGGGCGGCGTCGTCGCGCTCGCCGCGGCCCGGCGGGGGCTGCCGGTCGTGTTCCACACCCCGAGTGAGGTCAAGGCCGCCGTCACGGGTTCCGGCCGCGCGGACAAGGCGCAGGTCACCGGTATGGTCATGCGGCTGCTCGGCCTCGAGGTCAAACCGCATCCGGCGGACGCCGCGGACGCGCTCGCGCTCGCCATCTGCCACCTGTGGCGCGAACCGATGCGGGTCCGGCTCGCCGAAGCCGAAGCCAGAGCGGCCGAGATCGCCAAGAACCACAAGGCCAGGCTCGCCGCCGCGGCCAGGCAAGCCAAAACGCAAGGAGCGGCTCGATGATCTCCTCGGTACGCGGTGAAATCCTCTCCATCGGTCTCGACCACGTGGTGATCGAGGTCGGGGGAGTGGGCTTCGCCGTGCAGGCCACCCCCGCCACCCTCGCGACGCTTCGCCGCGGCGAGCAGGCGATGCTGCACACCGCGCTCGTGGTCCGCGAGGATTCCTTGACGCTGTTCGGTTTCGCCGACGCGGATGCCCGCGAACTGTTCGGCCTGCTGCAGACGGTCTCCGGGATCGGGCCGCGGCTCGCGCTGGCGACCCTGGCCGTCCTCGATCCCGACAAGCTGCGGTCCGCGCTGGTCGAAGGCAACATCACCGTGCTCACCCAGGTACCCGGCATCGGCCGCAAGGGCGCCGAGCGGCTCACCCTCGAACTGCGCGACAAGGTCACCGCGCTCGCGGGCCCGACCGACGGTTCCCCGGCGGTCGTCGCGCCCGGCGCGCTGCGAGGCGAGGTCGTCGAGGCGCTCGCGGGCCTCGGCTTCCCGGCCAAGCAGGCCGAACAGGCCGTCGACAAGGTGCTCGGCGAGGGCGAGGGCCACACGACGTCCTCCGTGCTGCGCGCCGCGTTGGCCACCCTCGGGCGTAAGCGGTAACCGGCCACATGGACTATGAGGCCGTGACGGATTTCGAGACGGACGAGACGCTCTCGGCGTTGCCGCAGACCGGCGAACGCGAGGTCGAGACCACGCTGCGCCCGCGCAAACTCGACGAGTTCGTCGGTCAGCCACGGGTGCGCGAACAGCTCGAACTCGTACTGGAAAGCGCGCGGCGCCGGGGTGTCCCGCCGGATCACGTCCTGCTCTCCGGCCCGCCGGGACTGGGCAAGACGAGTATGGCGATGATCGTCGCCGCCGAACTCAACGCCGCCATCCGGATCACTTCCGGGCCGGCGCTGGAGCGCGCGGGCGACCTGGCCGCGATGCTGTCCAACCTGGCGCCCGGCGACGTCCTGTTCATCGACGAGATCCACCGCATCGCCCGCCCCGCCGAAGAGATGCTGTACCTCGCGATGGAGGATTTCCGCGTCGACGTCGTCGTCGGCAAGGGCCCCGGTGCCACCAGCATCCCGCTGGAGATCGCGCCGTTCACGCTGGTCGGGGCCACGACGCGGTCCGGTTCGCTGACCGGTCCGCTGCGCGATCGGTTCGGTTTCACCGGTCAGATGGAGTTCTACAGCGACGCCGAACTCGAACTCGTCGCCCGCCGCGCCGCCACGATCCTCGACATCGACATCGACCGGGACGGCTGTGCGGAGATCGCCCGCCGGTCACGGGGCACACCTCGGATCGCGAACCGGCTCCTGCGCCGCGTGCGCGACTACGCCGAGGTCCGGGCGGACGGCAAGGTCACGCGCAAGATCGCCCGTGCCGCGTTGGAGGTCTACGACGTCGACGAACTCGGCCTCGACCGGCTCGACCGCGCGGTGCTGACCGCGCTGGTGCGTTCCTTCGGCGGCGGCCCGGTCGGCGTGTCGACACTGGCCGTCGCGGTGGGGGAAGAACCGACCACCGTCGAAGAGGTGTGTGAGCCTTACCTTGTCCGCGCCGGTATGCTCGCCCGCACTCCTCGCGGCCGGGTCGCCACAGCGGCCGCGTGGGAACACCTCGGCCTGCCGGCCCCGGCCGGTGCCACGCGCGGCGATCAGGGCGGCCCGAACCTGTTCGACCAGGACTGACTGGACCGTTCACGCGGTTCGAGGCCCGTGGTGACGATGGGTGGTGGTGGAGTTTCCGCTGGCACCTGGCACACTCGGGGAGAGCACACCCCGCCAAACCGGACAAAACAGCGCACCGCGCGGCGTCCGCTCGAAATGGAGAATCATGAACCAGTTATTGCTGCCGCTGCTCCTGATGCTCGTTGTGGCGATTCCGCTCGTCATGGGCACCCGTAAGCAGAAGAAGGCGGCGGCGGCGCAGCAGGAGCTGCTCTCGAGCCTGGCTCCCGGTGACCGGGTGATGACCACCTCCGGTCTCTACGCGACTGTCGCCGACGCCTCCGCCGACACCACGATCGACCTCGAGATCGCTGAGGGCGTCGTGACCACCTGGCTGCGCCAGGCCGTCCGCGAGAAGGTCGAGCCGGTCGTCGAGACCGACGAAGACGCCACCGACGCCACCGACACCGACGAGGTCGTCGAGGCGCCGGTCGTCGAGTCGAAGGACGACGAGCGCGTCGAGGAGAAGTCGGGCGCGCAGATCGCTCCTCCGCTGGAGCACGGCAAGAAGTAGCGGTTGTAAGGCCATCCCCGACACCAGACTTTCGTAGGTGCGGGGCCAACGCCGGGCTCACGCAGCACCGAGTAGTGTCTCGGTGCTGCGTGCGTGTCCGTCGTCATAGTCGTGCGTGTTCGCGGTACCACCGGACTCCCGTCCGGTGAGTGAACAGCCAAGTCCATTGGGGAAAAAACCCAGTCCGTCCGAGGAGACCGAAGCACAGTGGCCGCACCGGCCGGGCATCTCCGCCCGGGACGCTATCTCGCCTTCTTCGCCCTGATCGTGGTGGCGCTGTACGCCCTGGTGTTCTTCACCGGTAGCGGCAAGCCGACGCCGAAGCTCGGCATCGATCTGCAAGGCGGCACGAGGGTCACCCTGTCCGCCCGAAACCCCGACGGCGGCGACCCTCCGCGAGAGTCCCTCGAACAGGCCCGCTCGATCATCGAGCGCCGGGTCAACGGTATCGGCGTCAGCGGCACCGAGGTCGTCCTCGACGGCAGCAACGTCGTCATCACCGTCCCCGGTGAGCAGGGCGACCAGGCCAAGACCCTGGGCAAGACCGCGAAGCTGGGCTTCCGGAAGGTCGTGACGTCGCAGCCGGTGACCCCGGTCCAGCAGCCGTCGGCCCCGCCCGCTTCCGGCACGCCGTCGTCGGCGCCGCCGTCCTCGCCGGGCGTGAGCGCCCCGCCGAGCAGCCCGGCCAACGGCGGTGGCGCCGCCGGCGCGCCGCAGCAGCAGCCCGGTGCGGACACCGACGAGCAGACCAAGAAGGAGATCGAGGAGGCCCGGAACCTCCGGCAGAACCCCGATCTGCTTTCGACGGACCAGGCGAAGCAGGCCGCGGCAGCCGAAAAGGCCTTCGCCGCCCTCAACTGCGACCCCAAGGTGTCGGACCCGCTGGTCGGCAACGACCTCACCGACAAGCCGCTGGTCGCCTGTGGTGACAAGAACACCGCGAAGTACCTGCTGGAGCCGGAATTCCTCCCCGGAACCGAGATCTCCGACGCTTCCTCGGGCTACGACACCCAGAACTCCCAGTGGGTCGTCAACCTGAACTTCAAGGGTGAGGGGTCCCGGATCTGGGGCGACTTCACCTCGAAGAACGTCCAGAAGCAGGCGGCGTTCGTCCTCGACACGCAGGTCGTCTCCGCGCCGACCATCCAGTCCGCGATCCTGGGCGGCCAGACCCAGATCACCGGCCGGTTCAGCCAGACCGAGGCCAAGGACCTGGCGGACGTGCTGAAGTACGGCTCGCTGCCGCTGTCGTTCGAGTCCTCGGACGCGACGACGGTGTCCGCGACGCTGGGTCTCGCGTCGCTGCAGGCAGGCTTGATCGCCGGTGGTCTCGGCCTCCTGATCGTGTTCATCTACTGCTTGTTCTATTACCGCTTGCTGGGTGTGCTGACGATCCTGTCGCTCGCCTTGTCGTTCTCGCTGGTCTACGCGGTGCTGGTGCTGCTGGGGCGGTGGATCGGGTACACCCTCGACCTCGCCGGCGTGGCGGGCCTGATCATCGCGATCGGTATCACCGCCGACTCGTTCGTCATCTACTTCGAACGGTTGAAGGACGAGATCCGGGAAGGCAGGACGTTCCGTTCCGCGGTGCCGCGAGGCTGGTCTCGTGCCCAGCGCACGATCCTGGCGTCGGACGCGGTCAGCTTCCTGGCCGCGGCGATCCTCTACTGGCTGGCGGTCGGTGAGGTCAAGGGCTTCGCGTTCACGCTCGGCATGTCGACGGTCCTCGACCTCGTCGTGGTCTACCTCGTGACCCACCCGTTGGTCGCGATGGTGTCGCGGTCGAAGTCGAAGTTCCTGTCCAACCCCAAGAATCTCGGCCTCGGCGCCGTGCAGCAGGTGGGCTCGGAGCGCAAGGCGGCCCGTCCGGCCGCCGGCCGCCCGAACGTCAAGGAGGCGTGACCGTGGTCGACGACAACACCACCACCGCGGGCAAGCGCGACAGCATCTTCCGCCGCCTCTACGTGGGCACGGGCGCGTTCGACGTGGTCGGCAAGCGCAAGCGCTGGTACCTCTTCTTCGGCGCGCTGGTGCTGGTCTGCATCGCGTCGATGGGGATCAAGGGCTTCAACTTCGGTATCGACTTCGAAGGCGGCACCCAGATCCAGCTGCCCGCGAACGGCAAGAACGGGCAGATCAGCGAGCAGCAGGCCAAGGACGTCTTCGCCGAGGCGCTCGGCCGTCCGGCCGACGAGGCCCAGAAGGTCGGCAGCGGCGCTTCGTCGACCATCCAGCTCCGTTCGGACACCCTGGACGCCGCCGAGGTCTCCAAGATCAAGGAAGCGCTGTTCCGCGACCTCGGCCCGATCGGGAGCAGCGGCCAGCCGAGTGTCCAGGCCATCAGTGACAGCGCGGTCAGCGCGTCCTGGGGCGGGGAGATCTCGCGGCAGGCGTTGATCGCGCTCGGGGTCTTCCTCCTGGCGGTCACGCTGTTCCTGGCGTTGTACTTCGACACCAGGATGGCCGCCGCGGCGCTGATCTCGCTCCTGCACGACATCGTGGTGACGGCGGGTGTGTACTCGCTGATCGGCTTCGAGGTCACGCCGGCGACGGTGATCGGTCTGCTGACAATCCTCGGGTTCTCGCTGTACGACACGGTGGTGGTGTTCGACAAGGTCCGCGAGAACACGCGTGGCCTGCTCGGGCTCACCCGCCGCACCTTCGGCGAGGCGGCCAACCTGGCGCTGAACCAGACGCTGATGCGGTCGTTCAACACGGCGCTGATCGCGATGCTGCCGATTCTCGGTCTGCTCGTGGTCGGGTACGTCCTGCTCGGCTCCGGCACGCTGCAGGACCTCGCGCTGGTGCAGCTCACCGGCACCTTGGTCGGTGTGCTGTCCTCGGTCGCGCTGGCCACCCCGCTGCTGGTGGATCTGAAGATGCGCGATCCGAAGTTCCGCCAGCAGGCCGACCGGGTGGCCGCGCGGCGCGCGAACCAGGCCCGCAAGGCCGCCGAGCGCGACGACGACTTCGACCCGAACGACGAGGACGCACTGGCCGCCGAGCTCCGCAAGGAGAAGGCGTACGCCGCGGCGGCGAGCGTGCCCGCGCGGAACCAGAAGGCCCACAAGGGCCGTCCGTCGGGCAAGCGCAAGAGGTAATCCCGGCCGTCAAACGCTAGGAAAGGTCCTTTCATTGCAAATTTCGCAATGAAAGGACCTTTCCTAGCGTTCGGGGGACCGGAAGCACGACTGGAGAGCAGGAAGTACATGGAGCTGGACAAGGCACTCGACCTCATCGCCGACGTACCGGACTTCCCGGAACCCGGCGTGCTGTTCCGGGACCTGAGTCCGCTGTTCGCCGACGCGGCGGGCTTCAAGGCCGTCACCGACGCGCTGGCCGCCACCGTCGACCCCGAGGTCGATCTGCTGGCCGGCGTGGAGGCGCGCGGGTTCCTGCTGGCCGCCGCCGTCGGTTACGCCCGTGGCCTCGGTGTCGCGTTGATCCGCAAGCCGGGCAAGCTGCCCCGCGTCGCGGGCAGGGTCGGGTACACGCTGGAATACGGCACCGCGACCGTCGAATTGCCCGAAGGTGTCGTCGAGCCCGGCCAGCGTGTCGCGATCCTCGACGACGTGCTCGCCACCGGTGGCACGGTCGCGGCCACCTGCAAACTGCTGGAAGACGCGAAGGCGCAGGTCACCGGGGTTTCGGTGGTCATGGAACTCGGCGCGCTCGGCGGTCGTTCCGTGCTTGAGGGGCGGCGTGTGGAGGCTCTCCGGGTGTGTTGACCGGGCGTACCAAGTGAGCCGCAAGGGGGAGCGGTTACCCTTGATGTCCGAAGGCCGCACGAAGCGCAGGAGGTGCGGGTGAGCCAAGAGCTCGATGCCGCGGTGTCCTCGAAGGACGGCACCGAGCAGAACGGTGCGGCGCGACAGGGGGCGGCGCCGACACCGTCCGCGACGCGCCGCGTGCGCGCCCGCCTCGCCCGCCGGATCACCGCGCAGCGCGCCGCGCCGGTCAAGCAGGTTCTCGAGCCGCTCGCTGTCATCCACCGCGAGCTGCATCCCAACGCGGACCTCGCGCAGCTCCAGCGCGCGTACGACGTCGCCGAGGAGCTGCACCGCGAACAGCGTCGCAAGTCCGGCGACCCGTACATCACGCATCCGCTCGCCGTCGCGACGATCCTCGCCGAACTCGGCATGGACACCACGACGCTGGTCGCGGCGCTGCTGCACGACACCGTCGAGGACACCGGCTACTCGCTGGAGAGCTTGAAGGCCGACTTCGGTGAGAAGGTCGGCGAGCTCGTCGACGGCGTCACCAAACTGGACAAGGTCAAACTCGGCACGGCCGCCGAGGCCGAGACCATCCGCAAGATGGTCATCGCGATGGCGCGCGACCCGCGCGTGCTGGTCATCAAGCTGGCCGACCGGCTGCACAACATGCGCACGATGCGCTTCCTGCCGCCGGAGAAGCAGGCCCGCAAGGCGCGCGAGACCCTGGAGGTCCTCGCCCCGCTGGCGCACCGGCTCGGCATGGCGACGGTCAAATGGGAGCTGGAGGACCTGGCGTTCGCCATCCTGCAGCCGAAGAAGTACGACGAGATCGTCCGCCTGGTCGCCGATCGCGCGCCTTCGCGCGACACGTACCTGCGGTCGGTGATCACGGATCTGACCAGTCACCTCGATGGCTCACGGATCACCGCCAAGGTCGAGGGCAGACCTAAGCACTACTACTCGATCCACCAGAAGATGATCGTCCGGGGCCGCGACCTCGACGACATCCACGACCTGGTGGGCGTGCGGATCCTGGTCGAGGACGTCCGCGACTGCTACGCCGCGATGGGTGTCGTCCACGCGCTGTGGCAGCCGGTCCCAGGCCGGTTCAAGGACTACATCGCGCAGCCTCGCTTCGGTGTGTACCAGTCGTTGCACACCACGGTGATCGGGCCGGACGGCAAACCGCTCGAGGTCCAGATCCGTACCTACGAGATGCACCGCACCGCCGAATACGGCATCGCCGCGCATTGGCGGTACAAGGAGACCAAGGGCACCCACAACGGGAACGCCATGGACGTCGACGAGATGGCGTGGATGCGCCAGCTCCTCGACTGGCAGCGGGAAGCGGCGGACCCGGGCGACTTCCTGGAGTCGCTGCGCTACGAGCTCGCCTCACGCGAGATCTTCGTGTTCACGCCCAAGGGCGACGTGATCACGCTGCCGGTCGATTCGACGCCGGTCGACTTCGCCTACGCCGTGCACACCGAGGTCGGCCACCGGTGCATCGGCGCCCGCGTCAACGGCAGGCTCGTCGCGCTCGAGCGCAAGCTGGAAAACGGCGAGGTCATCGAGATCTTCACCTCGAAGGCCGAGACGGCGGGGCCGAGCCGCGACTGGCTGCAGTTCGCCGGTTCGCCCAAGGCGCGCGCGAAGATCCGGCAGTGGTTCGCCAAGGAACGCCGTGACGAGGCGATCGAGGGCGGCAAGGAGGCCATTACCAAAGAGGTCCGCAAGGTCGGCCTCCCGATCCAGCGGCTGGTCTCCGCCGAGTCGATGGGCGCGGTCGCCACCGAGCTGCGGCACCCGGACATCAGCTCGCTGTACGCGGCCGTCGGCGAGGGGCACACCAGCGCGAAGCACGTCGTGCAGCGGTTGGTCGCGCTCATCGGCGGAGTCGACGAGGCGGAGGAGGAGCTCGCCGAGCGCGCGACGCCGTCCACCGTCACCCGCCGCCGCGGCTCGAACGACGTCGGCGTCGTGGTGAAGGGCGCCAGCGACATCTGGGCCAAGCTCGCCCGCTGCTGCACGCCGGTGCCGGGCGACGAGATCCTCGGTTTCGTCACGCGTGGCGGTGGCGTCAGCGTGCACCGGACCGACTGCACCAACGCCGACGATCTGCGGGCCCAGCCCGAGAGGCTGGTCGAGGTCGAATGGGCGCCGTCGGCGTCTTCGGTGTTCCTCGTCGCGATCCAGGTCGAGGCGCTGGACCGGCATCGTCTGCTCTCCGACGTCACCAAGGTGCTCGCGGACGAGAAGGTCAACATCCTGTCCGCGTCGGTGACGACGTCGCGCGACCGGGTCGCGGTCAGCCGGTTCTCCTTCGAGATGGGCGACCCGAAGCACCTCGGGCACGTGCTGAAGGTGGTCCGGGGTGTCGAGGGCGTTTACGACGTGTATCGGGTCACTTCGGCTTCGTAACCTCTGGTGGGTCCCGGATAAGGTCCGAGGATGACTGACGGGTTCGAATTCACTCGCGACGGCGAGGTCGCACGGCTGACGTTCACCAGGCCGGAGAAGATGAACGCGATCACCTACGGGATGTGGTCGGCGATTCCGGACGTGGTGGCGCGGGTGGAGGCGGACCCGGCGATCAAGGTCCTCGTGCTGACCGGCGCGGGCGCGCATTTCTCGGCGGGTGCGGATATCAGCGAGTTCCGGGACCTGCGGTCCACCGCCGACGCGGCCGAGACCTACGACAAGGCCGTCGACGGTGCCGTGGCGGCGCTGACGGCGTCGCGGAAGCCGACGGTCGCGATGATCCAGGGGAATTGCATCGGCGGCGGATGCCAGATCTCGGTCGCGTGCGACTTCCGCTTCGCGGCGGAGGGCTCGCGCTTCGGTATCACGCCGGCGAAGCTCGGGATCGTCTACCACTTCGACTCGACGCGGCAGCTCGTCTCACTGGTCGGCGCCGCGAACGCGAAGTACTTCCTGCTCTCGGGTGAGCTCGTCGACGCGCGGCGGGCACGGGAGATCGGGCTGCTCAACGACGTCTTCCCGGCCGACGAGCTGGAGGCCTCGACGGCGAAGTTCGTCGAGACGCTGGCTTCGCGTTCGCAGGCCTCGGTACGCGGGATGAACCGGATCATCGAAAAGATCGTGGCGGGACAACAGGAATCCGACGCCGAAGTGGACGAGATCCGGCTCGGTGCCCTGCACGGTGAGGACTATGCCGAAGGGGTGGCGGCGTTCTTGGCGCGGCGGCCGCCGAAGTTCACTTATCGCTGAGGTTCGCGCTTCGGCGGGCAGGGTGCTGTTCCATAAAGGACGCCTAGATGGGCAAATTGCCTGATTAATGCCTACTTGATCGGTTTGCTCAGTACATGAAGGCCCCCTTCCTCTTGGGTTCTAGTGGTGGTTGCAACACCTGAGTTGTTCAGGGGTTGTGTTGTTCGAAATCCGCAAGGATCGGTCGCCTCAGGGGCCGAGGAAGCT
>NZ_JBITKV010000024.1:0-67166 GCF_044461365.1 Amycolatopsis sp. NPDC049868
TGGTGAGTCGGTCGCAGGGTGCGGGGCCGAATTTTGGTGGGGCTTTCAGTGGGTTGCCGGGTGTGGTGGAGAAGCTGCGGTTGAGTGTGGCGGATCTGGGGCGGTTCGGTGTGGGGGGTTCGGGCGGCGGCACCGGTGGGACTGGGGGCGGGGAGAAATCAGTCGCCGGTGAGGAAAAGTCCGGTGACCACACCGGGGACAGTAAGACCGGCGGCGGTGAGGATGCCCGCCGTGGTGACGATGCCCGCGGTGGTGGCGAGGTTCGTGGTGGAGCTTCCCATGGTGAGGATTCCCACGGTGGTGATGTCCACAATGGATCTGCCCGTGGCGGCGGAGTCCACAATGGAGTGTCCCGCGGTGGAGTCTCGTCAGGTGGTGCTGGTGTGGATGATGTGTCGTGGCCGCGGATGGTGTCGTCGGGGCAGGTTGCGGGGGATGGTGTCACCGGTGATGGCGTCTCGGGGGCTGGGACGTCGTCCTCTCGTGCTGTCGTTTCTGACACCACGGTCGCTGCAGGGCCGGGGCGGTTCGCGGTGGTCGATACTCCGCTCGGCACCGGTTTCCAGCACACTACGGCGAACGACACGTCCACGACGACATCGGCTGGGCACACCGGCGGTACTGGTTCCGCTGGGGCCAGTGGTCGGGCAGGAAGTACGAGTGGTTCCGGGGGTGTGGTCGATGGTGGTGTGCGGGTCGGTGGGTCCGGTCTGGTTACTCCTTCGCAGGGTGAGGGGACGGCAGGTCAGGGTGCTGGTGGGGGCAGGGCCTCAGACCAGGCGGGGTCGAGTACCTCTAAGCCGAACATTTCCATGTCGGATACGCGGTCGGATACCGCGGGTGCTGGTGCTACGGAGCGGTCGGTGGCGGGGTTTGTCCCGGCGGCCGAGGGCAGGCCGCAGACGGTCACGACGTCGGCTGGTGCTTCGCTGGGTGAGGATGTGGCGCGCGGTGCGGGGGAGGCGCGCCCGCAGGTCGCGGGGGGTGTTCCAGGGCACTCACGGGCGACTGAAGGGGCTGGTGAGTCGGGGCAGTGGGGTGGGCCTGTGTCGACGTCGGGGTTGCAGAACTCGGCGGAGCAGGTGACTGAGCGTCCGTCGTCGAGGTCGTCTGTGGGGACGGCTGATTCCGGGGTGGCCGGTCTGGGGGATCGGCAGAAGCCGGTGGCCAGTGGTGTGAGCCAGTCGGGTGTTCCGGTGGGGTCTGAGGTGTCGGCGGGGCAGCAGCGGCCGGTGACCAGTGTGCAGCCGACTGCGGCGGAGCAGTTCCTCAAGCCTGCCGCGTCGGTGGCGGGTGCCTCGGATGGTGCGGGTTCTGGGAAGCCGCTGGTGGCGGGTGCGCCGTTGGATTCGCCTGGGAGGCCGGGTTCGGAGTCGTCTGCCGGGCAACAGCGACCGATGCCGGCCACGCAGTCGGTGCCGGTGGAGCGTGGGTTGACGAGTTTCCTCAAGCCGGGTCCGGTGAGTGGTCTTGCCGATGCTGTGCCGTCGGGTGGTGCCGGGCAGTCGGTGGTGGCCGCTGGGGTGGAACGGCCGGTCGGCGCGCCAGTCCTGGAATCGTCGGCGGGTCAGCAGCGGCCGGTGCCCGACGCGCAGCCGGCAGCGGCTACGAGTGGGGCTCCAGAGGCGGTGAAACAGCCGGCTCCGGTGGCGGGAGGCAGCCCCGAGGCCGGGGCGTCGACATCTGTACGGCCATCTTCGGCGCCGGATGTTGCTGCGCGGCCTGAGGTCTCGGTTGCGGACGGCTCTCACCGGGGGCGGGAATCGTCGGTTGTGCCGGGGGAGGGCAAGCCCGGGGCACCGCAGCCACAGCCACAGCCGCAGCGGTCTGGGGTTGGTGACGTGGGTGGTCGTCTGGAGGGTGGTGGGCAGCGGCAGACGGCTGGTCTGGTGGCGGGGAAGCCGGAGGTTGTGCCGCCAGTGGCCGCGGGTGTGCCGGTGGAGTCCGTGAAGTCGTCGTTGCCGCCGGTGGGTGGTAGGCCCGAGGGTGTGTCGCCCGCGGCGCAGGAGGCTCCGGCACCGGGTGTTCCGGCGAAGTCGTCGCAGGCGCAGGGGCCGGCGGTTGTTGGTGGGTCTCCGGATGGTCCGCAGTCGTCGGTTGCCCGGTCGGGGGACAAGCCGGATGTTGTAGTGCCGCCGGTGGGTGGCAAGTCGGAGGGTGTTTCGTCGTCGACACAGACGCCGTCGGCTCCTCCGCCGAAGTTGCCGCAGCCACAGGGGCCGGCGGCTGTAGGTGGGTCTCCGGACGGCCCGCCGACGCCGCCGCAGTCGCGACCGTCGTTGTCGCCGGAGTTGGTGCGTGGGTCGGAGACGCGAGTGCCTGGTGCGGGTGAGTATCGGTCGGCGGGGGCGAGGTTGCCGGTGGTGCCTGCTGTGGACGTGGGGGGTGTTCTCCCGCCGACGCCGCCGTCGCGGCCTGCTGTCGTGTCGGAGAAGGACGGGGTCGAGGGGGATGGTTCGTCTCCGGTGTTGCTGTCTCCGTTGGAGGTCGGCGTGTCGGACCCGGGTTCGGTTATGGGGTCGGGTGGCAGGCCCGGGGTAGGAGGGTCTGTGTGGGCTGGCGGGACGAGTTGGGTACGGGGTGAGGATGGCTGGTTCGTGGCGGGGGGTGAGGGTGCGGTGGCTGGGGGGCGGATTGTTGTGCCTGAGGGATCGCGGGCGGTGGTGGATGGTTCTGGTGAGCTTCAGCTGGTGGTTTTGCCTGATGGGCTTAGTCATGAGCGGGGTTTGGATGGTGCTTGGTCGCGGGGGAGGACCGACGGCGGAGAGCTGATCGTGCGGAAGCTTGATCGGCCGGAGGAGTTGGTGCTGGCGGATGGGTCGGTGGTGAGGTTGGGGCGGGAGAACGAGGTGGTGTGGGATTTGGCCGGGGATCGCCCGGTGGTGTATCGCCAGGTGCGGGCGGAGGGTGGTCGGCGGTTGGCGGTGCCGCGGACGTTCGTGGCTGGTGGTGATAGTGGCTGGGCCGAGACCGGTGATCCAGTGTCGCCGGTGGTGCATGAGGCGTGGCTGGCGGGGGCGAACAGGGGGTTCGAGGCAGCACGGTCGTTGTGGGATATCGCGGCGCGGTCCGGCTCGGGTGTTCCTCAGCACGAGCGGTTGACCGCGATCAGCGCCGGGAAGCTGAAGGAGTTGTTGCGGGGCTCCCGTGATGATGCGGTGGCGGCGATTGTCGAGGCGGCGCGGCGGAAAGACGGGGTGACGTTGCGGTGGACGCAGCTGTCGGCGTCGCATGCGTTCGACGCGGGCCACGATGTGAACATGGCGGCGGGCGAGGGGAAGTCGTGGCTGTTCCTGATGGATTCCGCGAGACGGGCAGTGCGTGATGACGTGGACGCGGTGCAGGCGATCACGACCCGGGAGAATCTGGCCGATCGGGAGTTCGAGCATTACGTCGATGTGCTGAGGTGGCTGGGGATCACGGTGCATCGGACGAATTCGGATTCGTTGCCGCCGGAGCCGGTGCCGGGCCAGCCGACGATCTATGTCACCACGCTTGAGGATGTCGGTTTCACCTATTTGAAGCATGGTTTGGTGCCGGGGCAGCGGAAGAACGGCTCCACGAATATCGATGTCAACATCGATGAGGTCGACGAGGCGATCGTGTATGCGAATCCGCTGTTCGTGATCAGTGATGGTGCGCTGGGGGATGCGCCGTCGGAGGTGGTGGAGGCGGTGCGGGCGGCCGGGCGTTTCCTGCGCGGCCAGTTGGCCGGAGGGGGGCTGTCCGGGGCGGACTTCGGCCGTGTGCCGGGGCGGGAGGGTGAGCCGTCGAGGCTGACCGAGGCCGGCGCGGAGAAGGCCGCGGGGTTGCTGGGGCGGGAGCTGACGGACGGGGAGCGGCACCGCCTGGACATGGCGGCGGACGCGCACTGGGACCTGGGCGAGAATATTCACTACATGATCGACGAGGGCATGGTTTTGATCCTCGATCAGACCACCCATAAGGTGATGCGGGGGCTGGAGAAATCGACGGAGACGGAGAACTCGACGGCGAGCCGCTGGAACGGAGGGCGGGCACAGGCTGTGGAGGAAAAACATGGTCTCCCGATTCGCGATGACGCGGATACCAGTAAGAGTGTCACCGCCAAGCAGCTGTTCGCATTGGACGTGTATGGCCGTGTGGTGGGCGCGTCGGGGACCGCGCTGGGGAAGAGCGAACATTTCGCCGCGCTGGGTTCCTCCCGGGAAGGGCAGGAACGGACGATCGTGGATATCCCACGGTATTACGAGTCCCGGCTGGAAGTGGAGCCCGACCACGTCAGCCCGGACCTGGAGACGAAGCTGGACACGCTCGCCGACGGCATCGAGGCCGAGCTGGCCGCAGGGGGCGGGCAGGCACGCCCGCAATGGGTTGTGACGCACCGTAATGATCTGGTGGAGAAGCTGTCCCAGCGGCTGACGGACCGGGGAGTGCCGCATATGGCGGTGGACGCCCGGTGGCAACTGGACCAGGGAGCGCATCTGGAGGAGGCGTTCAACGCGGTGCTCGCGAAAGCAGGCGCGCTCGGGCAGGTCCTGATCGGCAACATGCAGCTCGGCCGGGGCGTCGACATCACCGTGACGGATGCGGCCAACACGCAAGGCGGCCCCTTGTTACGGCCCACCGCCCGCTCGGCCATCTCCAGCGATATCGACAAGCAGGTCGAGAACCGGGTAGCCCGCAGCGGCAACCCGGGCAGCGTCCGTTACCACATCTCACCCGATGACGACCTGTTCCGGCTCTCCCGCAACGACAAGGTCCAACTCGCGATCATCCGCTACGAACAAGCACTCACCAACCCCACCGAGCACACCGCCGCCATCAAACCCGAACACCAGGAACAGCTACACACCGCGGAAGAAGCACTACGCGACCTTGTCGGCCCCGTCCAGCACGACTCCGCCGCCCGACTCGGTATCCACACCCCCGCAGTCCCCAGCGCCGACTCTGGTGCGGAGAACTCCGGCGTCGGCCCGGGCTCGCAGAGCGATGTGTTCGGGGTGGGGTCTGGTGTGAGGTTCCCGGCTGCTGCTGTGCCTGGTGTTGATTTCGATGAGTTCGATGACGTCCCACCGGGACGTGTCAGTGCCGGCCCTGTATACCGCTACGATTCGCTGGTTCCGGAGCAGGTCTTTGATGCCGGTTTCCTTCCGCCGAGCACGACCGCCGGTGTTCCGTCGCCGGCCGGAGTAGCGGTGTTCACCACGGTGGACCGTGATTTGCCTGCGTTGCCCGAGGAAGCGGGACGGTTCCAGTATGAGGTTCATGCTCCTGGCGGGATCGTCACCGCACCGGCTGTCGGCAGTGAGGGCGCGAACGCGGCGGGGGTGGTGTTTCCTGGTGGTGTTGGGGCGCGGTTCGTTCGTGGTGCGTATGAGATTTCGGGTGGTGATCGTGTCCGGTTCATTCCTAATCCGGGTTTCGCTCCTCATCCGGTGATTCCGGTTGCCACGGTGCGTTTCGATGAGGGTGGTGTTCCTTTTGCCAGCGATGTTTCCGCTGTCACCGATATCGCCGCCCGGGTTGCTTCGATCGCGTTGTGGCGTCAGGGGCAGGGGTTGCCGTTGCCTGCTATCACTGTTACCGGTTACAGCGAGGATGCGTCGGCTGGTTCTGTGGAGGCTGGTCGTACCGATCGACCGCATATCGCTGGCGCGTCGCGTGTGTTCACTGATGCGATCGACGCCGCGTTGGGTCGGTTGGCCGGGACTCATCCGCCTGTGACCGCGAAAGATATGCCGGTCACCTCCATCTTCACTGGGCAGTCGCCGCCGGATCTCGCGACGACGCCATCCACACCGGTGTCCCGTGTTGTCACGGTTTCGGTGGATGCCAATCCTGTTCGCGGGCCGACGGTGACGTTTGCGGATCGGCGGCCGGCGGCGGCGGCGGTGTTGCCGGAGTGGCGTGGTTTGGTCGATGTGGCGAAGGCTCGGTTGGCGGTGTTGAGGGAGAGGGACGAGGCCGCCTATGTCGGGGTGATGAGGCAGGGGTTCGCTGTTGCGGGGGCGTCGGACGCGGTGAGGCCCGGTCGTACTACTGCTGTCTGGCGTGGGCTTTACGATGATTTCGCCGAGGTCGTGGCCGCCGAGCTGCTGGATTCGTGGGATCACGCCACTGGTGACCCTGCTCCGCAGAGCCTTGACGACGCCCGTGAGTTCGCCCGTGGATGGCGGGAACGGCTGGGGATCCCGGGATCGACCGGTGGATTGCCCGGCGGCGCCCCCCGCTCCGACAACAAGCCCCACACCGCTGGCGAATCTTCGCGCTCCGCGGCGGACCCACTGGCCGATCGGGAGCTGCGTGGAACAGGGCCTCCGCAGAACGCGGCCGAGGGCAGCTCGCGTCCGGCCTCGTTCGAAGACGGCCTCGCTGCCGCTCCGGGACTCCGGGAATTCCTGCAGCCGAACGCAGCTCCTGAACGGAGCATCATGGCCGACGTGGATCTCGGAGCGACCGGGAACATCGGCCCTGGATTGTCTGGAGAACCGGGCGGCCGACCGGATCCCGAAGCCGGCGATCCTGCCCTGGCTGCGGAAGAGACCACGGTGGCGCCGCATCCGCGCGGCATCGACGAAGTCCGACCTTGGCTGCGGGAGCACGCGGCATTGGCTCGGCAAAGCTTCACGAAGCTGACCAAAGCCCGCGAAACCGAACTGTCCGCCCAAGCGGCTCAGATCGTGGATCGATATCACCATTCCACCGCCGTAGGACAGCCCGTGATGGACGACGTGACGGCCATGGTCGCCCATCGCCTGCTGCGTGGTGAAAACGCCGGCGCCGACGCCCTGGCGAAGTCCCTCGCGAGGTCGCTGGGAACCGGGCCAGACATGGCCTTCCCCAGCGACGTTCCCTCAGTGGCGACCAGCCACTCGACCGAACCGCCGCCTCTCCCCGCGCGAACCATGAGGAAGCCGGCCTTGCGCGTTCCGGGTTATCTCCTGCGCAGCAAGGGACTCGGCCCCGCTGTTCAGTTCCGCCGGACGGAGGGAGCGGACAAGATCGTCGCCGCGATCCGCGAGCTGGTTCCCGGCGAAGCCGACAAGCAAGACCTGGCCACCGTCCAGCATGAGGTGGAGAACGAATTCGGCTCGTTCCTGACGGAAGGCCGGGTGCTGCGCTTGAACGGTGAGCGGCTTCTCGTCCAGGCCGAACTGGAATTCGCCGAACGTAGCGAGACGCCGGAGTCCGGCAAGGCGAAAGCAGCGCATCGCGACACGGGGCACGATTCCGGCGCCGGGACGTCGAGCGGCCGGAAACCGATGACGCGCTGGGCCTACTTCACCCCGATGGTCCCCGGTCTGTTCAGCATGGGGGTCGTCAACGTGCCGACGGCTCCGGCGTTCGTGCGCGAGCACTCCCACCGATCCGGCTGGGGCTCGCGGACCAGCGTCTCGTTGCCGGAGCACGTCACCGAAGGCACGAACGGCTACCAGGGCATGACTGCCATGCGGGTGCCGGCCAAATTGCGGATCGTGCGCCTCGACAGCGCCGGAGAGCCTACGGGGCCGACCGTCATTCTGGGTTCCCGAGGCCGTGACGCCGATCGGGTCGTGGTTCCGCTGAGTGTGCCGACCGGGCTGCTTTCGGACGGCAGCGTCGTTCCGATGCCTCGGTCGTTGCCGAACGCAGTGGTGGAGGGGGCCGCGGTGCGCACCACCACACCCGGGAGGTACCAGGGCCGGGTGATCCGCCTGCGTCCAGGCCGGTCGCGGGGGATCTTCGAGCAACTGTCCGCGCACCTGGGCAAGCTGGGTAAGGATTCCCAGGAGACGCTGCGCGAATTTGTGAGCTCACGGAACATCACTGATCGGCTCCCGGAAATGGCGGTCAGCCCACGGCAGGCGGAGGCGGGGCAGGGCTGGGTCACCTCCGCCGCGCTCCACCGGGGTGGAAATCCCATCAGGCGGCTGCTGAGCCGCCAGGTCTCGAAGTTGCAGATGCGGGCCGTGGCCAGGCAAGTCGCCTATGTCCAGACCATCGATGACGCACAGTTCCGCGAACACTCCGAGGAATCCAGCACGGTCTCCGCGGTGAACACTTCCGGCCGCGAAATAAGCACGACGATCGCCGGTGGACCGGGGATCGACGTCGGCGTGGTCACGGCGGGCGCCGGCCCCTTCGTGGGTGCCGGTATCGGCAGAAGCCGGGCCCAGGAACACAACCGCGGAACCAAGACCGCGGACGAGCGCACGTACACCGCCCCGGTGGTGCGCTACCGCACGGTTTACGAACTGCAGTTCCGGACGCCGGGACGGTCGCCCGTCACCTTCGCCGACGCGGTCGACGCCTACCACTGGGCCAAGGTCGAGGACGCCGAGCGGGCGGGTCTCAGCGGCGACCGCGGGCAAGGCCCGGTGGACTTCGGTGGTGCAGGGGCTCACGGGACCGCCGAGCCGGTGACCACCGACCGCATCCGGCAGGCCGCCGCCGGGGCGGCGCTGCAACTCGAGGAGGCGAGTGGCCTGCTCAACGACATGCTGCGCGACTCCACGAAAACCCTTCCAGGGCACCATCGCTGGGCCTGGCGCGACGCCGGATTCGTCGCTGGTTTCGACGATCCGAAGCTGGCCCGCGGCCTGTCGGCCAAGGACGAGCGCGAACTCGGCCGGGCGGAGGAGATCCGAGGCGGGATCTCGGCCGAAAATCTGGCCCGGCGCGCGCCGGAGATGCTGGAGGGCCGCCCGCTGATCCTTGACTTGACTCCGGAGCCCGGACGGGGTCACGACTACCACGTCGGCTTCCGGATCAAAGCCGATCTCGATGGTGACCTGGTCGACCTCGGTCCGGTTCCGGGCGCCGGATCCACGAAGACGACCGAATCGGAAAGCAGCGGTAAACGCAGCGTTCGCGACTGGTCACTGGGCGGCGGCATTCTCGGACGAGTGTACGCGGCACTGGCCGGTACAGCGGTTTTCACCAACTACCACAAACTGTTCTACGCCGGCTCGAAATCCACCGTCCGTGAGCGAACCGCCGAACTGGGAGTCGGCGGGGCGCACGGCGGCCAACTCGACGAGGCGGGCGGCGTGCGGCCCGAACCCCTGCATCGTTACGCGGCGAAGGTGCGGCTCGCCGTGTCCGGAACGCATTGGTCGCAGCCCAACGACCTGGTGCGTGGTCTCACCGTCGGGTCACGCGGCAGGCATGCGCCGGAGACACACGAACTCGAGATCGTGGACGAAGCGGCGGCGCGCCAGGGGCGTACTCCGGGCACTGTCACGGTGGACGTCGTCCTTGAGCTTCCCGCTTCGCACGTGGACCCGCGGAAGACCGTGGAACCGGTCAACCGCACCGAACTGCCCGATGTCTCGCTCAATCGTGGTCAAGAGCTGCGGCAGGGCGGCTTGCGGCAGTTGGACGGCATGCCGATCATCTCCCTGCGCGGTCTCGAGCACGTGCGCGAAGCAGTGCGGTCGACACTCGAACGAGCGTCCGACGATCCGATCTGGAGGTTCGAGGACGGGGACAACTCCGGGCTGATCGACGCGGCGGTCTCCGTCGGTGCACTCCGTACCGATCCGCGGGCGTTCAGCCGGCCTACAGCGGTGTCAGGGCTCCGATGGAACCGCCGGCGGGCCGACGAGGAAGCCGTCGCGGCAGTGTCCTATGCGCTGAGGGACCCGAGGGTGGTCACGACCGTCTGGCAACAGCCGGATGGGTCGATCACCGGCGGTACTGCCACGGGCAAGGAGACCGCCGGAACCTGGAAGGTGACCAACACCGGGGAGGTCGCTTTCATCGGCAAGAGCGCGGAAGCGGCGCACAGCCCGGGAACGGTGACCCAGGCGATGGGGCTGCTTCTGCAGGAGATCGCCCTGTGGGTGAGCAGCTTCGGGAAGAAGTCCGGGCAGCGCACGAGCGTGTCCACCAGCCGAGCGCTGAAGGGCGAACCACGCAGGCTGCACCTCGTCGATGCGACCGTGGAGGCCACTGTCGCGGCCGAGACGCTACGCCGGGGCAATCTGGACCGGTGGTCGCTCCGGCGACCGAAACCGGTGGGCCGGGCCGCGGAACGGTTCGAACTGCCCGACGCCGCACGGGTGCTGGTCACCGACGGGCAACTGCACGAGATCAGAGTCAAGCAGGCCGAACAGGACGCCCTCCGTGCCGAAACGGCCGACGGACCTCCCGTGTTGCCGGCGCTCCCCGCGTTCGAAGACCGGGCCGACGGCTGGGACACCGGCACGGATGCGCCGGAGGGACACGACCTCGGTCTGTCGAACTGGGCCGACGGGATCGCCGAGCCGATCGACCTCACTCATCTGATCCCTCGGCTGCACGAGCAGCTCGAGAGGCACTTCGCCCGCGAGCTCACCGACAGCCACCCCGCTATGCCCAAACAGCTGATACAGGACCGTGCCCGCGAGCGGGCCGAGCGTCTGCTCCCCTCCTCCTCGTTGGAGACCGAGCACGACAACCCCGACGAAGTACGCCGTTACCTCTCCAACCTCCAGACATCCCTCGGCGACGTGGCCAACGGCGGCACCGGCACGTCCCTGCGGCTGGAAGACCGGCTCAACGGCCGGACCTATGAGCTGCGGGTCGACGCCCAGCCGATGGGCAGGCCGCGGCCCGGCCGTGTCACGCACGGCGAGCTGGTCAAGGCCACTGCCGCCGTCGTGACGACGAGCAAATCCCGCAGCCTCAAACGAGTTCTTGTCGAAGGCTTGACGCTGCTCACCTCCGCCGTGTCCTTCCGGTCCGAGTCGGCGGTCAAGGACGTCGAAGCCAATCCGGGGACACACGGCGCGCCCTACTCCAACCACGGTTTCGCGCCTGCAGTCGTCTTCGAATGGCTCAGCCAGTTCCGGGAGACGAAACGACAAACCACGACCGAGCACGTGCACACCGAAACGGTGCGTGGCGCGTTGGCGGAACATCATGTCAAGGCCCTGTTCGACGTGCGTATCGAGCGGCATGGGGAACGCATCGCGGCCGCTCCGGAAACACTGACTCTGCGCACCCACTCGCCGATCGAGGACGGAGGGACCTCCCATGCGGACCGGGCACGAGGTCTTGCCGAAGAGCGTCCCCGTACGGAAGCCACCGAGGAGAACATCGCCCGCTGGCGTGCCGCCGATGGGGCGGAGCCACTGCCCGACGACCCGGCGCAGTACCGGGTGATCGATTTCGAAGGGGAAACCTCCGACCTGCTCAAAGCCGCGGAGCGGGCTCTCGCCCACGCCGGTGTCCGGAACCTGGACGTGACGACCCGCGGGATGCTGAGCGACGCGGTGGCACCGAGCAGGCTGAAAGCACTGGCGGGACCACACACCCGCGACGGTCAGGAGCTGGAACTGCCACCGGAACTCGGTGTGCGGATGACCCTGCATGCCATGGTGCCGGGATCCGGCGAGTTGACCGGTGCCAGTGCCCGGATCGAGCTGGGCGGCTCGACGAGTTCGTCCCGCTCCGAACACGTCGAAACCGGTTCCGGTGGCGGCTACGAGGTCGACGCCGCCCCGTATTTCGGCCCTGGGGTGCCTCACCCGCCCGAAGCCGGTTCCGGTGGAGGACAGCAACCCTTCGGCGCGTTGGCGGACTGGGTGATGCCGTTGGAGCCGCGCGGGGCTCGCATGGCCGAGCACGAGCACGCGACCGGCGCGGAATCGGGCGGCGCGGCCTTGCCTGCCGCCGGGAGCACGGACCACAGCCCGATCACCAGCACCTGGGCACACGGCACGCGGTTCCGCCTGGTCGTCGAGCCAGCGTCGACTATCACCGCCAAGCGCGGCGCCGTCGTGGATGTCGACTTCGAGCGCGGCTATGTCATCCGCCATACGGGCCGCGCCGACCGCCTGCCGGAATCTCTTGTCCAGCGCACAAAAGAACTCGCGGAGCGGGACGCCGAATGGGAGATCGCGCGAGGCAGGCTCCGCGCGGCGTATGACGGCGAGCCGGACAGCGAACTGCTCCCGGCGGCCGCGAAGTCGTCCACGTTTCAGGTTGCTCGCGAAGCGGAACGCGCTGCCGCCAACGCCTGGACGCAAGCCAAGAGCGCATACGAAGCCGAGTTGGCCGTCGCGCGGCAGGATCCGGAGCTGGGGGGTGGACGCCCGAGCGCGAGCGTTGTGGTCCACGAGGGCCAGGGGCGGCTGCCGGTTGAACAGCGTGCCCGCCTATTCAGCGTGGCAAAGGACCTGCTCCAGGCTCACGAGGCGGGCGCGCTACCTCGAGTGCGTTACCGGGTCCTCGGTGATGTCCGGGGTGCTCCCGCCCGGCAGTTCTCCGCGGTCGCGCGCGAGTTCGCCACCCTGCTGGAGCTGGCGCAGTCGGCGGTGCCCCGGCACGAGCGGCTCGGGCCGGTCGACCTCGGGCTCGACGTCGCTCCGCGCTTCGTCCGCTCGCCAGGACCGACCACCGTGGAGGTCTGGATCGACTACCGGGAACCGGCAGTCCCGGACAGCCCGGACAATGAGCCGGAGAAGCTCGCGAGCGCGTCAACGACAACGCTGGCCGGTGAGGGTGAGGCGGTAGCCGACAAACCGCAACCCAGTGTGGACCCTGTCCAGGAGCAAACGTCCGGGCGCACCACCGTCGTGCCTGAGAGTCCGAGAGACGAAGGCGACTTCGTCATCGACCTCAGCGATCACTCCGCGCCGCTGGACGCTCCCGTGACCGAACGCACCCAGCGAATCCGGGACTTGCTGCGGCACAACGTGGTCATCGCCGACAGGATCGACGGGACGGCGATTCGCCGGGACGCCCGTGAGGCGCTCGCAGAAGCACGCGTGGAACAAGCACGCATCGACCCGCTCCTGGACGGGCTAGCAGACTCCGCGCTGAAAGACGACTTCAAACTGCTGCCCCATGAAGGCCTGATCCTGCGGGACGGCCAGGGCGGCGAAGCGGTGGAACTCGTCGTCCGGGCGCTACCGGGCGACGACACTTCCGACACCGCGGACAACCAGGTCCGTCCGGGGGAAAAGGACTACGCACACCGCTCGGGCCAGGTCGCCTCCGGCGGTTTCGGCAAGAGTTCGGTCGACGAGTCCGCCGCCCCCCACCGGGAAGGCGGTTTCCAGCAGATGACGAGCCTGCCGCTCGGGACATCCCAAGCGGCGCGGACACTGGACGTCTCTGCCGGCTTCAGAGGCTTCACCGCTCATCCTTCGTGGAAATCCGGAGCAACTCGCGAGCTGGAGACCAACGTCCGATACACCCCTCCGAACGACTGGGGCGACAGCAGGCACGACCTTCGGCATCACGTAGTCGTCCGACGGGTGGCGGAAGCGGAAGTGCACCGTACAGGCAACCAGCCGGGTGGCGCGCAGCTGAGCGCGCCCGAGGTGCTGGCGGACGTGCACCCCGGCGGTGAAGTACCGCACGACGGACCGCGCGGCACCTTCGTGCGGGGTGGGTGGCGGCTGTTCGACGAATTCAAGGCGGTCGTGGACCAGCATCCGGCGTGGCGTGGCGAGGCGGACGTGATCAACTCGCCCCTGCGCGGCGCGTTGCTGGAGGCCAGCCGGAGCGACGGCTTGTCCCGCCTCGGCAACGATCTGGTCGACGGGCGGACGTTGACCACCAAGCTGGAGATCCACAACCTCGCCGGATACCGGCGCACGGCCCTGCTCGAACTCAGGGCCGAGGCGACCGGCGGCCATGATTTCCTCTCCGCGCGACCACCCGCACCAGAACCGGCCCCCGGCAGCAAGGACACCACGCTCGTCGAGCAGGGCCGCGGCTACAAGAACTCGCAGTCGGTCACGTCCGAAACCCGCCAGCCGTTCGACATCAGGGCCGGTCTCGGGGTGGGGTTCGCCTGGAGCCTGCGAGACAAGCCTGATGTCACGCCCGCGGAGCCCAGTTTCGGCTTCGGGGACCGCCTCGATTTCCGCTTGGACGGCATCGGGTTCGGCTTCAACAACAACGAGCGAACCGTCAAGCAGACCGAAGAAGTCACCGCGACCACCATGAAGAGCGCGTCCGGCAGGCTGCACGGCCACGTCCGTGACCTGTCCTACGAAATCACGGTCCGTTTCGACGACAACCGCGAGGCCACCGGCACCCTCGATGAGCCGGAAGGCGCCACGACCTGGACCATGGCGCGTGAGCCGACGACCGCCGGGCCGGAGCCCGACCCCGGCACCGCACCGTTCTCGCCGTCGAAGATCCTCGGCGCCGCCGAAACAAGGTTCCCGGCCGCCGAGCGGCTGCTGGCCGGGTTACGCGCGAAGCTGCCCGACGGTGTGCTGACCGCCGGCGACGGCACGTTCACCTCCAACGTGAAGGCCGCCGACAACGAAGTCGCGTTGCGCTACTACATGTCGGACCGCGGTCTCACCTCCCATGCGGCCGGCCTGAACGCGGAGGGGATGTCGTTCTTGCTCGTGCGCGACACCTACCCGGTGACTCAGCGGCCGGACGACCTGGTCCGCGTGGTGGTTCAGGCCGTGCCACGAACCGGACCGCGTGAGCAGAGGGACCAGCCCGGCGGAGTGGCAGCCGTTCCGCACGACGTCGAGCTGGAGGGCAAACTGGAGGCCACCGGCAAGATCGAGCACAGCGATACGTCCAGGGTCGCCGGCCGGGCAGGCGCGAGCAGTAGCGTCCGGCCGGGACTCGGTGCCGGGGAAATCGCCCGCACCGCGGAATTCACCGGCGGGTTCAACCGTTCGTTCAGCGATCGTGAGCACAAGCTGGAATCCTCTTCCAACCGGTCCAGAGGACAGGGCTGGCGGACGGACGGCGTCAGCGAGTACCGCCTTGAGATCGACTATCGCGTGACCCTGAGCGGCCGCGGGCTCAGCGAGACCTTCGTCGTCGAAGGAGGTGAGGCTGTTACGGCGAGGGCCGGGGTGACGAGGCTCACCGAACCCCCGACGGACGGCAACACCGAATACGAACCAGTGGCGCATCCCGTCCCGGAGCGGCCCGGCGATTGGTCACCCGGCGAACTACCCGACCACTTCGCCGTGCACGGGCTGGATCTGCCGCCAGGGGCAGCGCGTGTCGTCACCGACGAACTGTTCGGCGGGTTCCGCGACGACGCCCAGCTCGCCGAACAACGCGTGCACGACTCCTTGAACCCGGACGAAGTCGCAGTACGCCTCGATGAAGTCGTCACCGGCACCTACTGGCACCAGGCGCACCGCTATGGTCGTGGCGAAGGAGATTTCGTCGGCTTCGAAAACCACGTCGGCGACTACGGACTCGCGCTGGCGCTGAGCAATCCGCGGGTCTCCGGCCCGCCTACGAACGTCAAACTTCCTTTCGCCGGCAAGGCATCCGGAAAGATCGCGCATTCCGTCCGGCAGGGCAGCACCGGATACGTGTATGCGGACGGGCGTACCGCGGTGGTCCCGCTCGCCGAGACCTACCTGACCCCGCAAGGAGGGTACGGGTTCGGCTGGAAGGAATCGCGGAGCGAAGCGACCAGCCAGGAATACGAGACCGCGGTCTACGCGACCTACGACGGGCCGGCCTACCTGGTGACCTACGACGTCACGAGCCTGCTGTCGGGCAGGGACGTGACGCACACCGGAGCGGGGCCGTACGACGGTGCCACCATCGGCGCGCAGACTCGGTACCAGGCGAACCGCCGTGCCGGCTTGCAGATCTGGGTACCGGTCCAGGACATCGACCAGGTCGGCCTGCCGGTGGGCTGGGACTGGGACCAGGCCGGGCTGCCCATGGGCTGGGATGGGGCGCTGGGCATGGCCGGAACTGATCTAGCGAGCACCCCGCAGGTCCGGGTCGCGCCCCGGCAGGTCTACGACGGCCTGGTGTCGACGAAGCTGCGTCCGCAGGTGACAGCGGCCGTGCTGGCCTCGCTCAAGGAGGCGCTGGGCCTGGTACCACGGGACGTGGTTCCGCGTTCGGTGCTGGGCAGGTTCGCCGATCAGCTCACCGGTCTCGCGCAGCGCGTCGTCTTCGGCTCCGCCGAACGCCTGGCCGCCGAGAGGCTGGTCCAGCAGGTCGGCGGGGATATTTCACCGCGTGGCCTGGAGACGTCGCTGCCGATCTTGGGGGCGGCCGGAAAGGAATGGACCGCCACGGTCTCCGGTCCGTTCGGTGACATCACCTACACCCCGAGGCTCAAAGCGCGGCTGGCCCCGGGTGAGTTCCTCGACACGCAGGCGGGCTGGCTCGACTCTTTCGCATCGAAGTCTTCGCGCGTCGAGGAGACCGTCCACGAGCAAGGCCGATTCCACAATGCCCTCCCCGCGGTGCGGATGCCGGTGTACCTGCCCGACCAGGTGGCACGAGCACTCGGTTGGTCCGCGATGACGGTCCCCTCGGTCGGGACCGTCGGCAAACGCACCGAAGGGACCGAGACCGAACTGAATCGGTCCGCCTTTGTTTCCGGAGACATGGTGCGCTACAGCCATGACCTGGAGCTGTGGTGGGAAGTGAGTAAAACCGCCAACCCCGTCCGCGCGCTGCGTGGCATCACCGGCGGTCTGGCCGACCGGGTGGTACCGGGCCCGAAGGTGGACCGCTCTCCGCTGATCTCGGTGCCCGAGGCCGCGCGCACACGCGTGCCGCTCGGGGAAAGCGCACGAGGAGAACACCGGCCGGGCCCGCTGACCGGGCTGCCGAGCGTGAAGTACGCGACCGTGGGGGGCACTCGGGTGGCCGGTGTCGTCCGCGACGTCATGGACGGCGTAGCCCCCGGCGAGCATGTCGGGCCCTCGCCGCAGCCGGTTCCGGCGGAGGCGACCGCCGCGCGCCAGGCGATCAACACGGGCTCCTCCCCAGGAGCGTTGTCTGCGCATCTGCCATCAGCGATGAGTGCGACCGGGTACCGCCTCGAAGGCCTGGATCAGGACTCGTTCTACACCGTCGGTCATCGCCACGGAACGCCGCTGCGCGCCTTGACCTTCCGTGTCAACGAAATCCGGGACGCCAATGTGCTTCCCAGCGGTTTCACCCCGAAGCCGGGGCTGGACATCACGTCGACCGATGTGACGAAGAGTTCGGGCAAGACCGAGCACACCGCGGGGCCCATGTGGACCACCGCGATCGGCACTGTCCCGGTGACGATATTCCCCGACGGCGGGCCCACCGGCGGCGGCGCGGTCCGCAACATGGTGCCCGGCTCGGTGACGGTCAACATCGGCGAGGGCCGGGTGATGGGACCGACGCTGAACTGGCAGCGCACCGATTCGGTCGACGTCGCAGGCAAGACCGAGGAAGAGATCCGTCATTCAACAGGGCAGCTCTACTTCGTCCGCGCCACCGCCGACTGGACCGTCACTCCGGAATACGCCTCCGGTGCCGATCCGGCGTGGAACACCCCGCGGTCGGCGCGGGACGTCGTCTATTTCCGCACCGACGAGGACGGGCTGCGCCAAATCGGCTTGCACCCACCGGAGAGCGGGGCCGAGGGCGGCCCGCTCGTGGCGGGAATCAACCGGGAACGGTATGAGACAGGAATACCGGAGGACCCGGCGAATTGTGCCGCCGACGTGATCGCGACGTACAAGACGGAGGTCTTGGGAGAGACCTTCGTGGCCGAGCCGCGTGACGGCCCGGTGCGGACGGAGGCGTTGGAACAGTCACTCCATGCCACTTTCCGACCGGTCTCCGGCGGCGCTCGCCAGATCGAGGAGCTGCTGGGCACCGAACGTGATGCCCACGGTGTGGTACTGGTGCCGAGCGGCAGGCCTCGGGTCGGACACGCGGCGAACGTGTTCCGCAGCAGGGAAACCGGCGAGCTCGAGTTCGTGCACAAGGGGGGTGAGGTTTTCCCCCGGGAATGGCTGGACGGGCCGGCGTGGTTCCTGCGGATCCAGACACCGGCGGAGCAGGTTTTCCTTGCCGAGGAAGCAGCATCGGGTCAGGGGAGTGGTCGGTCGGACGAGGCGCCGGAGATGGTCGGCTGGCTGCCGGGCCGTGCCCGTCAGTCCACTTCGGACAGTCTTGTCGGCCGTCGCCGCGGTGGGGGTGGCACCCCGATGCAGCGACTGGTGGACCGTTTGCTGCGCCGGCGAGAGCCTGCACACCTGGAGCCGGCACCGGTACCGCTTGTGGACACGCCGCCGGTGGAGCAGTCGGCCGCGGTGTCCGAGGTCGATTCGGCGGACGCGCCCGAATCCGTAGTGGAGGATCCGGTGTCGCGGTGGCCGGTGTCCCAAGAGCTCGACAGGTTCGACTACGCGGAAACGCTGGGCACAACGGAGAGCCGGGTCCTGGATCTGGACACCTTGCGTCCGGACACCACGCCGGACGAGCTGGTCCGGCTGGCCGAAGAGTGGGGCGAGCCGGATCCTGGCCGGTTGGTCGAGGTGACTCTGCTGACCGGCGAGGCACCGAGCGCTCTTTCGCGTACGGCGGAAGAACTGGGGATGACTCCGCGGGCGCTGTTCCGGCTGGGCATCGCTGTCGGTGTGCCGCCGCGGAGCCTGGCGGTGCTGGGTGACCACCTGCCGTCCGGGACGGGCTCGGTCAGTGACCCGGAAATGGTCAGGCAGCTGCGTGAAGGGTTACGTCCGTTCGGGGTCCGCACGACCGGCGACGTGGCTTTGCTGGCAGGCCTGGCCAATCGGTCCTGGTGGCAGCCAGGGGACCTGGCGCTTCTGGAGGACTTCGCGGGGCGGCGGATGGTGTCGCTGGAGTTGCTGCACAGTCTTCCGGACGGATTCGTGGCCGCCGTGTTCGACCGCCTGCGTGCGGCTGAGCTGCATGCAAGCGATCTCGACGAGCTGGCCGGCGTGGTCGGGCTGGGTGATGGTCGTGGCGGTGTGGTGGCGGAGGTGGCGGCGACGCTGGGGGTGCGGCGTCCGGCTGATCTGGTGGCGTTGGCCGACGACTTCGCACGGCTTGCTCCGTATGTGGACGACGTGGCCAGGTTCGCTTCGGTGCGCGATTACGCGCAGAAGATCGTCGGAAGCTTGCGGCTGAACCTGAGCTCGCGAGGTATCGACCCTGATCGGTATGTGGCAGCGAGCACGCGGCTGGGGTTCCGGGTGGTGGAGCTGGCCGCACTGGCGCCGTCCCCTCATTTCGCTCGTGTGCTCGACGTCTTCGCCCATGAAGTGCCCTCGGCGCGAACGGATGATCAGCTGTCGTTCTACGCGCAAGAGATCCGGCGGCTACGGATGGCGCCACCCGAGCCGCCGCGAGGCACGGAAAGGCGGCTTGCAAGGCGGCGCGCCTGGCGGCGGAACATGAGACCGGAGTTGCGGGGACTGTCGGAACTCGGTACGACCCTGCCACGGACGCCCTTTCGGCGCGGTCACCAGGCCTTCCGTTCGTTGCTGGGACTCGAATGGGAACCGGGAGAGCCGCCCCCCTCCGTCGATTCGGCCGAGTACCGCGAGCAGGCCGATCGCGAGGCGGTCGCAGGGAATGGGCTGCCTGTCTATGGCGAGGAGACCTGGCTGGATGGTCCGCCGAACCTGTCGATTCGCGATCATCTGCGAGATTCCCGGTACTCCGACGCGGAAAAGACGCATTGGTGCCAGGTGTTCGCTCTCGATGGGCACAGGTTCGACGAGCTGGCCGGTCAGCCGTGGTTCGACCCGAAGCGGCTGGCCATGATCGCTGACGAGACCGGCCTGGCGGCTGCTGACCTGCTGCTGCTCAGCCAGGCAATCGGGCGGGTTCCGGTCGAATTCCCGTGGCGGGCGCTGCAACTGGGGATGAGTCCGCAAGTGCTGCTCACCGTCGCTGACGGTCTGGGTGGGGTCGACCCCGCACATCTGAGTTGGCTGTCTGGGGCCTTCGCGCGGCTCGGTGCCGAAATAGCCGAGCACTACGAGCACTTCAGCTCGCACTTCACGGATCACCACGCCGTCTTCCGGGTGGCCGACGACGACAGGGAACACCGCACCGATACGGACTGGTTCTTCTGGATGTTCAGCCGGGCCGAGCCCGAGCAGCCGGCGGGCGAGGCCGATTGGTGGCTCGCGAGTTGGTGGGCGGACCGTGTCGGGCTGGATCGGAGGACCGTCCTGGCCGATCTGCGACAGAGGCCGTGGCTGGACTACGGCCGCCTGTTCGACATGCTCGAGAAGGTGGGCTTGCCGTCGGATCCTGCGGGCTTCAAGGAGCTGCGCGCCTTCAGTAGGTCGTTGGAGCGCTTCCCCGACTTCCAGGACTTGGCCGAACGCTCTGGTGTGGACGACCCTGCCCGGTTCTACGCCCTTGCTCAGAAGATGAAGGCCGATCCGTACGGTCTGCTCGCCTTTCCCGAACTGCTCAAGAGCCTGAACGGCCTGAATGAAGACCAGGTGAGGAACCTCCGGCTGGAGGACCTACCCGCGTGGCAGGAGGCCGACACCCTGGTCGGGCATCTGGCGGGGGCACTCGGATGGAAGGGAAAGGCACGGACGAGCGTGTACCGGCTCCTGGCGGCTCTGTCGCCATCGCCAGCGGAGCTGGCGCCGGAGAACCGGGACGCGTTCCTGGCCGAGGCGACGCGCTGGGGGAGCACCCGTGGCCTGCCGACGGACTATTTCCGGCTGGTCGATCCGGAGCTCGCCGTCCTGCGTGGGAAGTCATGGTTCGATCAGAAGTCGTTGGCGGAAACGGTCCGTCTCGTGGGCATCGACCACGTGGCCCCCCTGCTGAAGCTGAGTGACAGGCTCGGGCAGATCCCCGATACCGAGAAGCTCAAACGGGCCGCCGAGCGGATCGGGACGAGCCCGGCTCAGCTGGTCACGGACGCCCTCGAGTCGGGGGCGGAGCCGCGGGAGCTGGAGGCGTTCGCGGCGTCGCGGAGGTCCGCGAAACCCATCGTGGACGTGGCGGCGGCTTACCGCGGCTGGGCGGCTGAGCAGCGGGCGCGGTTCGGCCTGGAGGACGATGACGCACTGGCAGGCGTTTCCTTGGCCACGGTGTTCGACGTCCTGCAGGAACAGCAGCGGACGTTCGCGTCGTTGGACGATCTGCCCGGCGCGGAGGCCGACGCGGAGATCAAGAGAGTCCGCCGGACCCTGGTCGAGCACAAGCTGCTGTCCGAGGTAGGCCTGATGAGGACGGCCGAGAACAGGGACCGCCTGCGGCGGCTGGAGACCGACGCGAGACGGCCGTTCAACGATGTTCCCGGGCTGGCGCGAGACCTCGGGATTGCGCCAGGGACTTTCTTCCAGACGGCGGAGGCCTGGCGGGCTCATCCCCGTGCGCTCCTCCCGTTCACGGACCTCCTCGACGCACTCGCCCGCCTCAACCCTGGTACCCCCGCGGCGAACGCCGACCATCACCGTGTGGTTCGCGAACGGGCCTTCGACCTCGTACAGAGGCTGGCCGTACGCGGCTCGCCGGATGCCCTGTCCCAGTTCCTGGCCGACGCGGATTCGCAGGCCGCGTCCTTGGATTTCTGGCGCGCTCATCCGGACGAGCTGGTGCAGCTCGACCACCTCGTCGACGCACTCGTTCGTCTGGGACCCGGCGACCGCCTGCCGAACGCGGATCGTTATTCGTCGGTGCCCGAGGAGCAGATTTACCGCCTCGTGCCACGGTTGGCAGCGGAAATGGCGACGTCTGCAAGGACGCTCCGGGAAAGCCGGAACGATCCGGCTCGGCAGGACCCGCCGAGGGATCTCTGGCGGGATCATCCGGATGCGCGGCGTCGGTTCACCGAGCTGCTCGACACGCTGTCCGGCGCTACCCAGCTCCACGACAACGCACGTCGGGTCGCTGGACGGGCCTACAACCTGATGTCGCGGCTGGCTGCCGGAATGGGCTGGCCGGAGGGGACGTTCCTGCGATTCTTGGCCGACCGGGGAGAGGGGAGCTCGCAGGCGCAGCTGCGCGCCGCTGATCGTTTCCTGCGGGCTTGGTGGGGACATGAGGAACCGATCGGGCGAAACCGGCTCGTCGCCGACGCGATGCGATGGGGAGCTGATCAGGGGGTGCGGCTGGATTACGTCTACGCGGGCGGCTCCAGGTTCGCGGCTCTGCGCGGCCAGTCCTGGATCGACCCGGATGAGCTGGCGAACGTGGTCGAGGCGGTGGGCCGGGACCGGCTGAGCGAGATCCTCCAGCTGACCGAGAGTATCGGCCAGGTGCCTCGCGGGCTGGGTTCCGGTGACCGCCTGCCGACGGTCACCTCGCGTGCTCTGCTGGGCATGGCCAGTGCCCTGAAAGTCGATCCTGCGGAGGTCGCGGCTTTCGTAGGGAACTCTCCGGACCAGAACGTCCGGGACGGCGGGGCCGACGCGATCAAGGCAGGCTATCCACGGTGGGCGGACGAACAGCGGAGCCTGCTCGGGCTGAGGCCGGACGAGTCGCTGGCATCCGTGCAAGCCTTCCTCCAGCGGACCGGCCGGACATTCGCCTCTTTGCGGTCGCTGAACGAGCAGGAGCCTGGGGCGGCGGCCCGGGCGATCAACGCGATCCGGCCGCAGCTGGCCTTCGAAGCGCGATCGCGCTGGGGCGGGCGTTCACCACTTCTGCGGCCTGCGGATCCGCAGTTGTCCGCGGTGAGCCGGAGTCCGGCCGTTCCAGTGCGTGACACGGGGAATGTGGCGGCGGGCGCTTCGACGCACCGGCTGTCCGCGCCCGCCCCTGGGCAGGTGGCCGGTTCATCGCGCACCGGCGCGTTCTCCGAGGAGTATCCGGAACTCATCGGGCTGAATCCCAGCGGTAATAGGTGGAACTGTCCCGACGCGGTCGTGGCGACGTACAACAGGCTGAGGTTCGGGGGAATGGCCATCGCGGAGCCGCGAGCTGGACCGGTGTGGACGGCGTTGCTGGAGCAGACTTTCGGCGGCAGGTTCGAGCCGGTCGGCGGCTATGACGACATCGTCATCAGGCTGGGGACCGGGCAGGGTGCCCAGGGGGCGGTGATCACGACGACCGGCCGACCTGGTGTCGGGCACGCGTTCAACGTGCATCGCAAGCCGGATACCGGTGGGACTCGCGATCCGGCCGACGATGGGGTCAGGCTTCCTGACGGGCAGCGTGCCGAGATTGTGCTGCGGGAGCGCCTTGATCAGGGCAGGGTGTGGTTCATGCCGTTGCCCGAGTTGTCGGGTCCGGTGTCCCTGGTAAGTGAAGTGGTCGAAACCGTCGATGATCCGCGGCCGGCCGGGGACCGTCCGCCAATGCTGATCGGGGGGCCCAAACGGCGTACCACCGAGTTTCGGTTGGGCCGGCCGAAACGTGCACACTACGAGTATCCCGAGCCCCCGGGCCCGGTGCCGGAGCCGCCTGCGCTGTCCGAAGCTCAGCGACAGCAGATCGTCGATTTCGCCGGCAGGCACAGGGATTTAGTGACGGTGCTCGGCGGTCTTGCCGGGTCGGTGGTGCCCGTTCTGGAGGGACTGGGTTTACGGGTCCAGAGCAGGCCTGCTGACGGCCGTCCGCACGGCGCCGACGTCTACAAGGGCCGTGGTCCCATGCGTTCGACACTGGGCGGCCGACAGGTCGTGGAGGGCAGGCTGGCGCTGAGCCTTGATTTCGAGCCTGACCTGCGGCTCGACTATCCCCCGGATCTGCGCCTCGAACTGTCGTCCAGCGGCTCCCTCGGCGAGGAGCAACTGCCGTTGGTGAACGGCTTTGCCGCCAAGTACCACGAGGCACGCGCGCTCGGGAACTTGTTCGATTCCGTGCCGCCGCCCGTGTGGGTGGCCGGCCCTGAAGCCGCGCCGATCGTTGATCTGTTGAAGGACTGGTACGGCATCGACAGCGCGGTCACAGGGGAGGGCGGCCCGCCCCGAGGAGGTGACATTCACGTCGGGTGGAACCCGCGGCGTCATCTGCCCTCACTCGAGCTGAAGCTGACCACCACGAGGTTGACGCCCGCTGACAAAGAGGAACTGGACGGTTTTGTCGACCGGTACCGTGCGGTCAACGAGGCACGGCAGGTGCAGGGCCCCCCTATCGAGGTGGCCGGCGGCTGGAGACACCGGGTTCTGCATTATCTGAAAGAAGTACACGGCATCTCAGCCGTCGGCAGGGTGGGGCGCAGCGGTGCCGCCGATTTGCGTAGCGACTGGAACACGGAGCAGGCCCCCACGACATCGAGGATGTTGTTCGACTTTCCACCTGGCAGCACAGGATTGTCGACGGAACAGAGGGCGCAGGTCGAGGCCCTGGCGAGGGGCCTGAACTTGGTCATGGCCAAGCGGCGAGCCCTCGGACATCATCCGCCGATCGTAGTGGGCTCCGGTGAGCGCGCGTCGTGGGTCGAAGCGGAGTTCGCGGCGTCGTATGACGCGGACTTGGTCGCGACCCAGCCGGGAGGCCGACAGAACGCGGCGGACTTCGTGATCGACTGGGCACCCCCGCACGAAGGGCCGCAGGTCATCTCCTTGGCGCACGGCGCGGCCGCCCTGACCGGTGAACAGCTGACCACCGTCCTCGGCATCGCGAGCAGGGTTGACGATGTCACGCGGACGCGTGCCAGGCTTGAGCCCCTGGAGCCCGGCATGACAGTGCAGGTCACTGGTCCCGACCCAGCCGTCGTGAACACCGTGGCCGAGATATTCCGCGGTCGGGGCATCGAACCCACTCTCGGCTCCGAAGGCGTCGTGGGCGAAATACACATCCACCTCGACTGGGAACCGAAGACCGACGTGCCACTGCGACCCGACCAGCTGACACAGCTCGAAGCCCTTGTCGAAAAGTACCGTTCGGTCAAGCAGTTCCATGAGTACAACAAGAAGCCGGCACCCGTGCTGGTCTTCTCGGGCGTTCGCGCCGAACCGATCGCCGATGCTCTCCGCCGACGTGGCATCCTCGTCACCACGACGCCGGACGGCCCGTCCACCGGCGCCCACGGCTACCTCGCCGGGATCTTTCCGTCTCCCGCCCACCCGGAGAAGTCCCCCGCCGAGAACACCGCCAGCTCAGGAGCCGACGAACCCGCCCTCGACCCGGTGCCGATACCACCTCGAGCAGCGGAATCCCCATCCGCGCCGGACCTCGGTACGCCCGGTCCGGTGTTGCCTGCCGAGGCGGACGCCCTGGCCGATCTCGACATGTCCGGCCTCGACGAGCCGATGCCGGACCTTTCGATGTACGAGTCTGTGCCTCTGCCGGACTTCGGTTTCGAGCCTCTGCCGGACTTGGGCGTTCCTGGGGAGTTCGGTGTCGATGAGCCGATGCTGGACCTTTCGATGTACGAGTCTGTGCCTCTGTCGGACTTCGGTTTCGAGCCTCTGCCGGACTTGGGTGTTCCTGGGGAGTTCGGTGCCGACGACCAGGCGTGGGATCCGGCGGTGTGGGACTCCCTCGCTGCCAGGGCCGGAGACGAGCTGGGGGTGGTCGGCGGGCCGTCTGCCGCTGAGTGGTTCGACTCGGCGGCCGAGGCTGAACGGATCAGCCGCCTGCGGGATGAACTGGCCGGAAACCAGACTCAAGGGACTGGACAACCGAGCGTGGCACCGCAGTCCGCGGCCCCTCAACGGCGCGTTCCTCCGTCGAAGCCGAAACTGGAAGATTTGCTCCCGAAGCAGGTGCTGGACGTGGTGCTGGCGTGGCGGCCTCAGCCGGGAGCAGGGCCGCAGACGGTAAAGGCGTTCCTGGAGACCGACGAACGAGTGCGTGGCGTTGTTTCGCTGGAGGTAGACGACGAGGGCCTTGCGACTTCGGCGGTGTTGCGGGAATTGGCGAAGCGTTGGGTACAGGGGTTGGTCGGGTGTTTGAACCTGTTGACCGGCACCGCATACACCGCGGTCACCGCACACGACCAGCTCGGCGGGCTGATCAGGGTGGCTACGCGGGATCGTGGCTGGGCTGCTGGAGTCAGGGAACTGCGGCGGTTGCCGCCGGATGTGATGGAGGAAATCCTGCGTTGGCGGCCTCAGCCGGGAGCAGGGCCGCAGACGGTAAGGGCGTTCCTGGAGGGCGACGAGCGAGTGCGGGGCGTTGTTTCCCTGGAGGTCGACGGCGAGGGGAAACCGCTCTCGCCAGTGCTGCGGGATTTGCTGAGGCTATGGCTGAGGAAATTGGCCGGGGAGCGCGACCCGTTGGCCGACGCCACTTACACGGCCCGGGAGGCGGCACGACAGTCCGGCTACAACTACAAGACCGACACGGTCCAGGTCATGTGGCGGTTTGACGAGGCGGCCAAACATCGAGCGCAGGACGAGGTGCCGGAGGGACTGTCGCCGGAATTCGTGGCGATGGTAGTGGCGTTCCGGCCCCGGGCGGATGGCACGGGGCCGCAAACCATCGAAGCGTTCTGGAACGAACTGGCGGATATGGGGCGTTGGCCGGACACGGTCGAGTTGGTCACCAGCACTAAGGCGCTGCGAGGCTCTCCGCAGCTGCTGTATTTGCTGAGGCGGTGGGCGCAAGGATTGAGGATGCAGCCCAACCCTCTGGCAGGAGGCATCGCCTACTCAGTAGAAGCGGTAGCCGAGCAATGCGATTTCTACAGCGCTTCCACTGTCAGAAACTTATGGACGGTTGACCGAACGGGCGACCCAGCGCCGGAGGAAGCTCTGGCGGCGCTGCCACCAGAGGTATTGGACTACCTGCTGGCGTGGCGGCCGAAGACGGATGGTGAGACGTACAAGGAGTTCATCCGGCAGCAAGTGCGCCAAGGGCTGCTGCCGGATGTCTTCTCCGTGGTCGTCGATTCCAAGAACAGGTTGGTCTCGGCGGTGACGCGCGAATTGATACGGCGGTGGGCGATCGGGTTGCGCGGTGAGAAAAACCCGCTGAAAAGGGGGGAAAGGTATGTCACCAAGGCTGCGGCGGCGCAAGCCGGTGTGGGACACAGTTCGGTGGAGGATTGGTGGAGACGCGCTGGCCGGGATGAGCGCTGACGCGCGATTCGGGTGTGGTCGTCGGCCGTGCGGGCGGAGAGAATTGCACTTTGGACGACAGTTTGGATTATCTGGACCACCTGAGTCGAGCCTCTCTCCCCGCGTCGGGAGGCATTCATGGCTAGTGACCTCTGCTCGGCGGGATTTCGGCCTCGTCGAGAGTTGGTCACTGGCCTGCAAATGATGAACGACGACGTGTCGTGCACGCGTTCTGTGTGTTCGCGGGACTATCAGGGCCCACCGCCTTTCCCGCTGCCCAAAAGCGGTCAAGTGGCCTGGATCGTCCGCGCCTGTGCCCATGCTGTCGATCTCCATAAGTGACGGGAATGTCCGAAATCGATCTTTGGCAATTCCCGTCGACCAGACTCCGCTCGGGGATGAAGTAAGGAGCAAAAGTTCATGGCGGTGGGGCGTCGTGGTGGACGAAAGTCGCGACGTCGCCCTTCGCAGCGGGTTGGTCGCAGGGGCGTTATGCGAGCACGACCGGCAGCGTCCGCGCCATGTGGTGGACGACCCCGGGCGCCCACGTCGTCTCAGCTGCCCCCGGAGGGGTGGCGAACCTGGCATGGAGCCGAACCGTGCCGGGTCCGGGAAGGCCGCCGGACCGCGGTTCGCGGCACCCAAGAGCAGCCGGACGTCCGAACCCCCGGTGACGGTGCCGCCTTCGAACTCGACGTCGCGGGTCGGATGCGGACGAACGGCGTGAGGATCGTGGACGGGTTGTGCCGGAGGACTTCGTTCGCGAACGCGGTTGCAGAAGGCGTGGACTAGCTTGAGTTTTATTGAGGGGTAAGGCAAAGGTGGCGTGATGGTCTGGGCGGCAGGAGCGAGCTTGCCGAAGAGGGCAGCGCGGTCCTGAGCATCCACAAAGGACACTTCCTCGACTTGAAGGGACCGATTTGGGAACTTTGCGTATCTTCTCGCGGAGGTCGTGAGTGGCAAGTGGGGTTCTAACGACACTTGCCACTCACGACCCCACGGAAAACCGGTCATGCGAGCATCAAACGGGCAATCGGGCGCGAGCAATGGTCCTGTGTGGACACTCAAGGTGCGGCAGGGCGCCGTCGGTGCCCGTGCCTCGCGCCGAAGGTCTCCTTGCTCGCGGTCTCACCACGACACGTTTGACTTTCGGCTCAATAACCTGTCCAGCAGGCCACCTCGCCCGTGGTGAGTCAGGTGCTCCCCCTGCGATTGCTCGTTTGACGACGCCTCAGCCACCAGCGTTCCCCGCCTCGGGGAGAGGCTGCGGCGGTTGGTCAAGGCTGAGCAGGTGGAGGTTGTAGCTGTCCAAGGTAGGTGGCACCTTGCGTCGCCGCGCGGCTCAGTAATCGGCGAGGTTCGGATCGTCGGGCGATGCCGAGCTCGTGACCGGCTGGTGCCGGACAATGGCGGTCCAGGAGGTGAACCGGCCGAAGTAGCGGTGCACGATCCGCTTCTTCGGCTTGTTGGGATGTGTGCGGCAGGGCCACCGGTAGCGAGCCACCACATGTAGTTATCCAGCGCCGTGAACTGCGCTGAGATGTAGCGGGACGCGGTGTGGTCGAAAGGGCAGTTCGGGACCGCATCGTGCTCAAGTCGCGCGCTGTCGCTGGTCTCCGTGTCGGTCTGGTTGCTACTTGTGGTTGGTGCCGGCCCACACAGATTCGTCCGGTGCCGAAGAAAGATCACCAGAGAGTGATTAGGGACATGGATGATGACCTGGATGTGCCCGTGGTCGCCGACGCGACACCGGGCGTTGCTGCGCATTTTCGCAACGCTGTCTTCGGTCTCGTGACCAACTACGAGTCGACCGTTCCGGTGAGAGTGGTACTCGGCTTCACCACGCGAGACCCACACGCGGTCGAGTTTTCCTTCGGTCACGAAGGGAGCCCTTGGGTCTTCGCGCGCCAGCTTCTCGCTGCCGGCCTGGTCGCCGACGCGGGCGAAGGTGACGTTCGGGTGTGGCCGTCGCCCTGCGGTGGCGACATCACGCTTGTCGAGCTGAAAGCACCGGGCGGCCACGCCTTGTTCCAGGCCGCCACGGAGGAACTTGAGGATTTCCTCGCGGGCTCCTATGACATCGTCCCACGCGGCGACGAACACTTGTTTCCTCGACCTCGGCTTGGACCATCTCTCGTCGAGCTGACCAGAGGAGAGTAATCGTGAACGGGTACAACGAAATAGGTTCGACGTCCTGTCGGCACCGGGTCCTGATCGAGGCCAGGTCGCCCTACTTTCAGCTCGTCGAGCCGGGTGTCAGGAACGTCGAAGACATCGAGCCGTGGCAGGGTGGTCTGCTGAAGATCCGGCCCGGCCGTATTCGCTGCCTGACCGGCAGCCGGGTGACCGATGCGAGCGTGTCGGTCGCCAGCGTTTCGGTCGAGATCTTCGTCGAATCACCCGAGGGCGCACTTGACGACTGCGACGATGTCATCGAGGAGAGCTACCAGTCACCGCGCGGTCATCTGAGCGTCGTCGACTGCCGCAATAGGCTGGTCCACGAGTTGCCCGCGCTCCCGGCCGGTCCGGCGTCCTATCGGCTGCGGTATCACCTCCGGAACCAGGCGCCCAACAGGGTAGGGGAGTACCTGCTGCAGATATGGGCGGCGGAAGTGGCACCCTCGGCCGCGCTGAAGATCACCTCTTCCCTGGGGAACCTCTGGCATTCCGCCGCGTGATCAGGTTGCCGCGCCTGAGCATCGGGCTGTGCGAACGAAGGCGGACGACGCCCGTCAGAGTCGCCAGGATGGTTGTCCCACTCTGAACGGAGCGACGACATGAAGCCGGTGAAAGTGGTCGTGGCAGGTGATGCCATAAACCCCATTCACCTCGATGCGGTGCTGTCGGCGCAGGATTCCTTCAGGCTGGCGGGAATCGTCGCTACCGGCACCGATTTCTCGCATGACCTTTCCCGCCGGTACCAGGTGCCGTTGTACCCCGATGCCGACCTCGCGCCTGACGTCGACATCGCCTGTGTCGTCGTCCGGGCGGATTTCGCCGGCGGCGTCCGATCGGAGCTGGCGCGCGCGTTCCTCCGGCGTGGAATCCATGTGCTGCAAGAGCACCCGGTGCACGGGAACGAGGTCGCGAGGAACCTGCGCATGGCTCGTAAGAGCCGGGCGGTGTACGCGGTCAATACCCGCTATCTCGACGTCGCGCCGGTCCGGCGGTTTCTCGCTGCCGTGGAAGTGCTCCGGCGTACTCAGCGGTTGCGGTTCATCGACGCGGCGTGCAGTGCGAGTGTCGCTTATCCGCTGATCGATACCCTCGCCAGGGCCGCGGGATCGGTGCGCCCGTACTCATTTGAGGCACTTCCCGCCGACGCCTCCGGACAGCAGCCTTTCCGCTCGCTGCACGCCGTGATAGGAGGGGTGCCGGTTACTCTGCGCATCCAAAATCAACTGGATCCTGAAGACTCGGACAGCCATGCTTTCCTGCTGCATCGCATAGCCGTCGGATGCGATGCCGGGGTGCTGGCGCTCGCTGACACCCACGGGCCGGTGCTGTGGAATCCTCGATTGCATGCCGACCGGGACTCGATCGGGCGTATGGTGCTGGCAGGACCGGGCGCCGAGCGGCTCACAGCGCCGAGCACGATACTGCTGGGGCCGGAACCGGGCAGCCACCGCGACGTGTTCGCTCGACTTTGGCCGGACGCGCTGGTCACCGCGCTGCACCGCGTGCGCGCCGAGATCGCCGACCCGGCTGGACGTATCCGAAGCGGACAGTGGACGCAGGGCATCGCGGACGCCTGGACGGAACTGACCGCCCGGCTTGGTATTCCGGACCACATCAGGCCCGAGGCTCCGCCTGTGGTGCCGGTCGCCGATCTCGTCGAAGCGGTGGAACGAACCGCGCCATGACGGGGAGCCGAAGAGTACGAAGGGCAGAAACTCCGCACGAAATCCCCTGCGTCACTATGTGGCATTGCAGGTTCACATTCGATCACCTAGCGTAACCTAAATGTGCGCATCGGAAACCATGCACCATTCACCATGGCATTACAAGAAGCGGTTCGAGATCCAGTTCGCTCAGTTTCATCTCCGCGAGCCTTTCAGTAGTCCGGTGCCGTTCAATTCTTCGCGGGAAGACGGCTTGCTGTACGTGACGCCGGGCAGGATCAGGTGCAGGACCGGTGCGCGGGTCGAGGCCGTCGACCTGACCGTCGAGATTCGCCGTGAAGCGCCTGAAGAAGTTCGCGACGACTACGAGGACATTGTCGAGGTCAGCTACGAATCAACCCGAGGCGAGCTCAGTATTTTCAGTCCGTCTGAGCGGCTGATTCGCGAATTGCCCACACTTCCGAAAAGGGCCGGCACTTACCGTCTTCGCTATCATATGCGGGAGATGACCCGCGGATCGCGCTCAGGTGGCTCGAATGACGATACTCTGTGCGAATGTCTTCTTCAGATCTGGCCCGCGCCGCAAGGCGGCATCCGCGAGCTCAAGATCACCAGCGCAGCGGGAAAGTTCTGGCATCCCACGGAAATGTTGCTAGCCCCGCTCATCGAGGCGGGGCTGATTTCCCGCGAAGGGACACCGGGACCCGAAGAGCGGTGAGGGGGAGCGGCCGGAGCGGCGTCCTTCCCCTGGGGCGGCGTGAGCGGGTCCGGCTCAAGGCCATGATGGTCAGGAACGTGGCGAGGGAGGCGCCCGCCAGGAACAGCATCACGGCTTGGTGCCCGGCGGTAATGGAAGACTTCAGGAGTTCGGCGGCCTCCGGACGGCCGAGACCTCCGTAACGTTCGAGCAGCTCTTCTCCGCTCTGTGGTGTGTTCACGACGAGGGTGGTCCAAGGGCCTGGCGCTACTCCGCGCGCGTGCAGGCCCTCTTCCAGGTGCCTGTTGGAGACTTCCTGCAACAGGACCATGCTCGCCTCGAGACCGATTGAGCCGCCCATGGTGTGGAAAGTCCAGGTGGTGCCGATGGCCACACCGGATCGGTCCTGCGAAACCGCTGACACCGCGATGATCGCTGAGGGGCCGAGCAGACAGGCCCAGCCCGCGCCCATCAGCGCGGCCAGGATTACCACCTGTCCGATGCCGGCGTCGCGGAACAGGGACTGGAGTAGGGCTGACAGGGCGAACAAAGCAAGACCCGTCATGAGGACGTTTTGGGGGCCCACACGGTCTGTCAACCTGCCGACCACCAGCGAGCACATTGCGACACTCACGGTGATCGGTAGTACCAGAAGGCCGATGAGAAAGTCATCGAGGTGATGCGCGATGCTCAAGTACAGAGGAACCAGGAACAACGTCGTGGTGATGAACATCCCCGCGGAGAACTCCGTGCCGACGGCCTTGAGGAAGTTCCGGTCGACAAACAGCCGGTAAGGAACGAGCGGATGTTCGGACCGCCGATCGACCACCAGAAAACCGGTCACGCTCAGTGCACCCAAGGTGATCACGCCGAGTGCCTGCCACGAACCCCAACCGAAGGTATCGGCAAGACCGAATCCGAGAATGAGTCCTGCCGACCCCGGTATGAACAACCCGATGCTCGGCCAGCCGAGAATGCCATGCTTGTTTCCGTCGTATGACGATCCTGGTTGGAAAAGACAGATCGCCAAGGCGAGGCACGCCAACGGAACGCCGGCCAAGAAGATCCAGCGCCAGCTCAGTGCGCTGACGAGCAGCCCGCCGAGAAGCGGCCCCATCGCTTGGCCGATGCTGTTGATCGCGAACAGTGCGCCCATCGCCTTCCCCCGCAGCCCCTCGGGAAAGGCGCTGAGCACGATGGTGCTGGAGCAGACGCAGATCACCGCACAGCCGATGCCTTGGAAGAATCTGCAGGCGATCAGAAAGTGTATGTCCGGTGCGTATCCTGCGCCGAGTGAGAACAGTCCGAACAGGATGATCCCGGAACAGAGAGTGCGGCGCCTGCCGAAGAAGTCACAAATTCTGCCTATCGGTAGCACTGAGATCGCCGCGGCTACGAAGAAGACATTGACGACGAGTTGTGTCTGGAGCACGCTTGCGTCGAGATCGCGGCCGATCGCCGGTGTGGCCGTGTTGACGATGGTGAGGTCGACACAAGCGAGGAAGCTGGCGACGCCCACACCGGTCAGCACCCACCATTTTCCGGCGGTTCGCATGATCGCAGCCTCCTCCCGGTCAGCGAGGCTGCCGGACAGGCAGGATCACAGCCGAGGGGTGTGCGGGGTCGTGGTAGACCGCCTGGTCGGCTGCGCGGAGCGTAGTGGCCGTGGCGCAGGGCGCCCCGGTTCCGGGGTTGCGGGCGTAGCGGGGAAAAGCGCCGCTGGAGACCTGGACGCGAATTCGATGGCCGCGTTCGAACAGGTAGGCGGTAGGCCACAGCCGCACCTTTGCGCAGGAAAGTTCCCGCGCTTCGGACAAGCCGGTTAGCCCGTCGCAAACGTTGTACGAACGGCCATCGGGGTTGACGTCGCAAACCCGGACGAAGACGTCGGCGTGGGAAAGACTGGAGCGAAACCAGATCTCGGCGTTTACCTCGCCGATGACCTCGACGTCGTAGTCAAGGGCGGCCGTGGTGTAGGTGAGCACGTCTGGCCGGGTCTCCAACGCGGTGTTGTCGACCCTGCCGCTGTCGGCTGTCATCCGGACCCCGCCGACGGCAGGTGTCGGATCGGCAGGGTCGTAGTGGTACCTGTCCGGCGCGGATTGGTACGGTGTCCGGCGAGAAAGGCCTCCATCGGCCTGAAGATGGAACCGTTGCGCGAGATGGCCGGGCGGTGGCCATGAACTGAAATCCTGCCAGGTTTCCCTGCCCATGACGAACAGCCGTACCGGCGCGCGTTGTTCTTGCGGTTGCTCATCCCTGGCATGGGCGAGTCCGAAGTCGACGGCTTCGCGGACGGCGATACTGGTTCTGGCCGGCATGTCGGCGCGGGCCGCGTGCGTCCACGGCCCTATCGTCAGCCGCGCGGGTCGGCCTGCGGATTGCAGGGTAAGGAAGTCGCGGAGCTGACCGGGTAAGAATATGTCGTACCAGCCACCGATCGAGCTGACCGGCACGGTCACGTCGGCGACTCGCTTCCGATGGTCGGCGTCGGTCCAGCGCGGATGATGGGCATCGTGGTCGAGGATGTCTTGGAGATAGTCCGAGCGATGGCCGGTGGCGACGAGGTCGGCCCGGTTGAGCGGAAGTGTCGAGAGTGCACGGGTTGTTCGCCTCGCCTGGGCTCGTTGCCGGAACATCATCCAACGGCGTTCCTGGACTGCGATCTGGACGCCCCATCCGAACGGCGTTTCCAGCGACATCCCATCCTCACGCAGGAACTCCAGGGTCAACGCGGATTCGGTCGCTTGCGGGATCATCGCTTTGACCTGTGGTGGCAGACTGTCGGCCACCGCCCATTGCGTGTATCCGAGGTAGCTGGCGCCGACCAGCACGATGGAGTCGCCGAACCAGGGCTGTTCCACCACCCACGCCAACGTGGCCATTCCGTCCTCGCGCTCCTGACACAGGGGGTCGAAGACCCCGCCGGAGCCGAACCCACCACGAGTGCTCTGGAGCAGTACCTGGTATCCGCGCTCCGCCAACGGCCTGGCCAACATCGTGCCAAGTGGCCCCTTTCGACCGTACGGACTGCGGAGCAGGGCGGTCGGTAGTCCCGCTCCGCCATGCCGCGGCCGCCACCGATCCGCCAGCAGTTCGACCCCATCCGCCATCGGCACCCGAAGATCCCGTTGGACGACAAGGTCCCGCGTTGCCGGTGGCGGCAGTGCCAGCATGCGCTGCAGGAGGTGACTGCCCAGTTTCACGGTCTGGCTCCTTGTCGTCGCGTGTTCACGGCACCGCAGGAGATCAGGACCGCCCAAGCCACGTACCCGGCGGATGAACGTGTTCGGCCGTTAGCAAGGGCGTACCGCTGGTACCGGTTGAACAGGGCGTTCAGACCGACAATGGCGACCGTCGTGGCCAAGCGCGCCGACGCAGCGGTGGGTGCCGTGACCGAAGGCCAGATGGCCGACGACGCGTTGGCTGACATCCAACTTCTCGGGGGCGAAGTAGTTCCTACACGAAGTCAGCGATCTCAATGAGGATCATCTCGTTCAGTTCGTCGGACAGATTTCCCGTTTCGGTACCTGTCATGAAATTTGTCCTTGGGCGGGGTTATCCACCCAGGGGAGTTCGCATAGACGCTGTCGTCGACATCGAGGTCGGCTGCGTCTCGTACGCACGAGATGCAGCCGAGGAACAGCCCGCTGGGGGCACCGTCGCGGCGACCGTCCCTTCTGGTCGTCGCCGTTATTGTAGTGTTGTCACAAAACTTCTTCGGAGTAGCGAAAAGTAGCCGATGGGATACGTCTGCTGTCGTGTCGTGCTGGCCTTTCGTGCCACTGAACACATTGTGCGTCGCCTGAGGGTCGGCGTCGATGCCGATCGGCGCAAGGAATGACAGACCACTATGGACGAACGGCTAGCCGACCCGGCGTCAAACATGGCTGCCTGCTCATCGAGCGGATCGGTCGCCCGATGGAGAATCAGTCGTCGTCCCGAAGGATGGACAAGAAACACACCCAGGGCACCACATTGGAGAGCCATGACCAGCACCGCCTCCGCCCTGTTGCTCGAGTCCGGATGCATGCCGCGCCTGGACGACTTGGTACTGGCGGCAGAGCCGATCGGCGTGGTCCTGTCGGATAGGGCTTTCGAGGCTGTCGAGCGCGGTCGCGCTTTCGTCGAAGCGAGTCTGCGTGATGGTCGGCCGATCTACGGTTCCACAACCGGCTTCGGCCCCTTGGTGGTCTTCGAGGGACGAGACACGGCCGAGGAGCAGTGTGAAAACATTTTGCAACACCTTACGGTGGGTCAAGGGCCGGATCTGCCCTGCGAGGTAGTGCGGGCCGCGGTGCTGGTGCGCATGTGGTCGTTGTCGCGGGGGCTTTCCGGGGTCTCGGTGAGTGTGATCGAGGCGCTGGCGAAGATGCTCTCGACTTCGTTCACGCCGGCGGTGCCGACGTTCGGTTCGGTCGGGGCGAGTGGGGATCTCGTACCGCTGGCGCATATCGTGCGGAGCTTGCGCGGATATGGGCACGCGTATGTCGATGGTGTCCGGTTGCCTGCTGGTGAGGCGCTGGTTCGTGCGGGTCTTGCACCGCTCGTTTTGGCCGGTCGTGACGCGCTGGCGCTGGTCAACGGCACCTCGGTGACGGCGGCTGCCGCCGGCCTGGCCGCTGCCTCGGTGCGGACGTCACATGTCGTCGCGCTCGGGCTGACCGCACTCCTCGCCGATCTGCTCGGTGCGGCTCCCGCGTTCCTTGCGTCGTCTCTGCTCGCGGCGTTCGGGCATCCGGATGTGGCTGATGTCGGGAAAGAGCTGTCCTCGTGGCTGGCGGGCAGTGTTCCCTCGACCGATCGGCCGCTGCAGGAGCCGTACAGCGTTCGCTGTACCCCACAGCTGCTGGGATCGGCGCGGTCGGCGATCCGCTGGTCTTCCGAAGTCGTGATGCACGACCTGAGCGGCGTCAGTGACAACCCGCTGTTCTTCCCCGACGAGAACCTGGTGGCGCACGGCGGTAACTTCTTCGGGCAGCCCGCCGCGTTCGGCGCCGATCTGCTGTCCATCGTCGCGACACAGCTGGGGAACCTCGCGGAACGGCAGATCGCCCTCCTGGTCGACCCGCACCGCAACGGCGGTCGTCCACCCATGCTCGCGGTAGACCCCGGTCACAACCACGCAGTGCAAGGGGTGCAACTGCTCGCCACGTCGATGGTGGTCGCGATGCGGCGCGCATGCACACCGGCGGCCATGCAAAGCGTGCCGACCAACCTGCACAACCAGGACATCGTCCCCTTCGGTACACAGGGTGCTCTCACGGCCTTCGAACAGGCTCGGACGTTGCGACTGCTGCACGGTTGCCTCGGTGTGGCCCTGCGCCAGGCGGCATACGTCGGGTTGCGCAAACCCGTAGCTCCCCGATGCGCCGACCTGATCGCCGCGCTCGCCGAGCGGATTCCTCCGATCGAGCACGACCGCGCGCTGGACGAGGACATCCGCGTGGCCGCGGTCGTGCTCGACTCTTTCGTCGCGACGGAGCTGGAGTGATGACGGCCGAGGCGCAGGTGTGGCCGGTCTGGGATTCCGGCCTCACCAGGCTGAGGCTGTCGATACCGGAAGTGCAATTCCTGGACTGCCTCGGACCGCTTCCTGGCGCTGTTCCAGCAGCGCGCTCGGTTGATCGTGGAGGATTTGACGACTTGTCCACCGCACGTCCGATACGACCAGGACACGCTCAACCGGTTTCAGCCCCACATCGAGGAGCGCATCGGCGGGGTCACGACGATCGCCGAGGCCATCTTCGCCGAAAGGACAGCCTGGCAGGTCCTAGTCGCTCGCGACGACGCCGTGACGGACAAGGCTGGAGGCCATCGCTGAGATTCAAGCCCGTCGGCAGGTGGACGACACGCGACGGAATCCGACCTTGGACGTGCCGTCTGCCTCGACACGAGTCCCATCCAAGATCAAACCTAGGAGAGAACGATGAGGGCAGCGATGTTGCGTGTACCTGGGCGGCTGACGGTGGAGCAAGTTCCCGACCCCAGGATCGAGCATCCCTCGGATGCCGTTGTGCGAGTAGTGGCCGCCGGGATCTGCGGGACCGATCTACGGTGTTATGCGGGCAGACCCGGCCCGATTCCAGGGCCGCGGTGCGGGCATGAGTTCGTGGGGGTCGTCGCTCATGTCGGTGCGGACGTCCACACTGTGCGTCCCGGGCAACTGGTTGTGGCACCGTTCCGGTTTTCCGATGGAGACTGTGCCCAGTGTGTGCGTGGTTTGCAGAGTTCCTGTGTTCGGGGTGGGATGTGGGGTATCGCGGCAGGTGGTGCGCACGCGGAGGGGGTGTGTGTGCCGTTCGCCGATGGCACTTTGGTGCCGGTTCCGCTGGATGAGTCCGATGAGCGGATTCCGGCGATGCTGGCGCTTTCGGATGTGATGGCTACCGGGCATCACGCCATCCACGCGACTGGAAGGCCCACGCCGGAGACAGTCGCTGTCGTCGGCGACGGCCCAGTGGGACTGTGCGCGGTGCTGGCCGCACAGCGGGCAGGCTCCGAGCGGGTGTTCCTGATCGGGCACCACCAGGACCGGCTGGGTGTGGGGCAGCGGTTCGGTGCCACCGACATCGTCAGTGCCCGTGGCGCGGAAGGACATGCCCAGGTGGTCGAGGCCACCGGTGGAGCCGGCGTCGATCTGGTGGTCGAGGCGGTCGGTGCGCAGGATGCGCTGGACACCGCGATGGCGGCGTGCGCGGACGGCGGAGCCATCAGCAGGGTCGGCGGGCCGTACGGCGTTGTCGATTCGATGGCTTGCTTCCTGCGAAATATCACTATCACCAGTGGGCTCGCGCCCGCGCGTGCGTATTTGCCGACCTTATCGGAGGAAGTCGTGGCGGGACGTCTGGATCCGAGTCCGGTTTTCGACCATACCGTCAGGCTTTCCGGTATCGGTGGCGGGTACCAGGCGATGGCGGAACGCCGCGCCACCAAAGTCCTGATCACGTTGTGAGTGGTGGAATGGGCCTTCCGCATACTCCTGCTGATTACTCAGCGTGACGCAATGGCGGGGGATACCTGCGCGTGTCGCGGTGTGGTCCAGACTGGATGCTTCGAACGGTCAAAATGGTGCTGCTCATCCGATTATCGTGCGGTGGCGCCGATTCGATGCGAAAACCGGAGATGCATGTGCATGTTTGTAGTGAAACTGAGTCTCGAGGAGAGGTGGGCGGGTAATTACCTGGATCTTCGTCTTCGCCCTCGCGAACGCGCCGGTACTGGACGGTACGACCGGCAAGTTCCACTGGAAACGCGAAGTGAACTTCTGATGCACCCGGTGTAGCCGACGCGTCCAATAGGGTGACGCAATCGGGTGGTCGTTCTGAGACGTGAAACCTCCCCGGGCGGCTCTTTTGCCTGGTAGGGGAAATTTTCGAGCTTGCAGAGGGCTGCAATCGGGTCAACTCTCAGTGGGTTTGATCTCGTGGCGCAACGCTGAACGAGTGAAGGTCAGGGGCCTTGGTGGAATCCGTGACGTCAGGCCATTACAGTGGTCAACCATTGATACGACACGTGAGTGGAAGTTATGGTCGTTAGGAGGGTGCTCGTGACGGACAGTGAGTCAGCGAGTATTTCCAGCCTCCTGGACGGGTTGTGTCACCGGCCGGTCAACCGTGAGGGCCGGTACACAAATGTCGAACTGGCAGCGCTCGTTCGCGCGAACGGTGGGGAAATCACCCACACCTACATTTCCCAGTTGAGGAAGGGTGACAAAGACAATCCCACGAGCCGGACCATCGAGGACCTGGCCGCGGCACTGGGAGTGCACCCGGCTTATTTCCTTGGCGGTCGCTGCGACCGCCTGCCCGGTGAGCCTGCTCAATGGCGTCGGGACGGCCTCAGGCACCTCTTCGCAACAGTGCATCCTTCCGGTCGGGGTCCGTACACTCCGGAGGAGGTCGCTTTGGCTATCGGTCGAGACGGTCGGTACGGGGCAATATCGGCGAGTTACATCCGTGAACTGCTCGCTGGTACGAGCGAGAAGCCGAGGCTGAAGCACATTCTTGGTCTGGCGCGGCATTTCGGCGCTCCGGCTGCGTACTTCTTCGATGTCGTGCTCGCGGCGCGGATCGATGCCCAACTCGAAACTCACCGGGTGATGGAAAACCTGGGCGTCAACCAGGTGATCATGCGAGCGGCCGAGGAATTGCCATCGCTCGAAGTTCGCCGAAAGGTTTTGGTGGCGCTTGCCCGCGCGCTGCGCCCGGAGGTCAGTTCGGACGAAGCCGTTGAGCAGGCGCTGCGGTCAGGAGCAGCTGAGCCGGGTGGCCATCGGACATAATGATCGTATCAAGAGGGTGCCGGGATGCAGGAGAAACGCGTTCGTGAGCTAAGCGCCGAACTGATCCGTGATCTCGACCTGGACAAGTCCGCGACGACTGAGGCTGTCTGTATTCGGCTGTGTGAGGTGATGTCCCAGCGAACCCGGCAGCCGGTCATTCTGCGATTCGACGATCTTGGCGACTCCGGAGTGAGCGGGCTGTGGGCGGTGACCGAGGAAGGTGTCAATGTCGTTCTCGTGGCAACGGTCCGAAGCTGGATGCACCGGCTTCTGATCCTGTTGCACGAGGTCGCGCACATGTTGTGCGGGCACAAGCCCACCCAGTTGGACACCGCTGAAGGCAAACATCGCATGTTTCCCGATTTGCCTTCGGAGATGCTCACGGTTCTCGCCGCCCGGACCGTTATGAGGGAAGCCGAGGAGTGCGAGGCAGACAGGGTGGCCGGGGCACTCGCGAGGGAACTGATCGAGTGGGCGAACCAGCAACGAGTGTCGTTGGTCTGTCAAGAGGGGGGCCAGGCGGCCGTGCGGCTTGGGTACACGTTGGGATTCTCGGTCGAGGGAGGCAGGGATGAGTAGCCTCCTGATCAGCGTTTCGATCTGCCTTTTCTTGGTCGCCGCGGGCAAGCTGCTGAGGCTGCGCCGCGTTCCTTCCGAACAGCGCCCGACGCTCCGACGGGTCTGCGGAATGTTGCTCTCCCGTGGCGCTGCCCTGCTGGTGTTCGCGCCGGCCGTCGCCGACCTGGTCGATCGCGCCGCGGGTGTTCCCGGCCTCGCGGTGCTTCTGGGGCTTCTCCTTCTCGCCGTGGCGGCGACATGCGCACAAAGCGTAGTCCGGCTCGTGCAAGGGGGAAGAGCGCGGACGCGTCGTTTTGCTGAAATGGCCGTCCCGGTGTACTTCTTTTTCGTTCTCGTCGCGCTCGTGTATCTTGTGCCGGCGAAAACGGCCATCGAGGTTGGGGTGGTGGATTTTGCGGAATCCTCTGCGCGGACTTCCCCTCTCGCGCAGGCTCTGGCGAGCTACTTCGCGGGTTACCTCGTTGTGACGCTGCACTTTTCTCGTCGCTGGTTGCGTTGGATCCAGGAAAGTGTTCCTGATCAGGTGCTGTTGCGGAAAGGGGTGCAGGCAACGGTGGCAGGGAACGTCGTTTCGCTCGGTGGATTTTCCGGAAGTTCGCTGATCGTCATCGTCGCTCAGTGGTTCGGCATCGACGTCGGCGCCTTGTCGGCTATCGGGTTCATCCTGTTCGGGTTGGGAACCGTTCCCGTGGTCGTCGGGATGAACTGGGCGGTATGGGGACCATGGCTGAGTGTGGCGCGGAAGCGAGTTCGCCAAGGCAAGGGAGACCTCGTCGACTACATACGGTTGCGCCAGTTGTGGCGCACTCTGCGGCCGGTGGCGCCGGAGATGGTACATGGCTTTTCCTCGTGGCGAGAGCGATTCAGCCTCCGATCCAGACTGTTCTGGCGAGTGATCGAGATCGATGACTGGCTGCATCGGCTACGCGACGGAGACAGGCAGGGGTCAGACCAAGGTGGCCTGATCTCCGCGGTAGAAGAGGCCGCGGAAATGAGGTTCGCTTTCGTTGACGAACGGGACAGGTTGGTGAAAGTCGCCTATTCGTTGAAGAGTGAAGGCATGAAGCGGGGCGGCGCCGCGCGACGTGGTAGTAGTTGCATTGAATCGACCCGTGGTGGTAGTACAGGGTTTACCTAGTTGTCACGTGATCGTGTTGCTGGCATTGAATTTCGCCGAGTACTTCAAGGGTGCACCTGTTTGGTGCAGTATTCTCAGATGTGGCGTCGTGGCAAAGTTGCCTGGGCTGTGCAACATTTGACTATCTGAATGGTTGATTTTTGGGCCGAAAAACTAAGCTTTTGTCGAGTGGTTGTATCTCCTGTCGGGCATATGGGCTACTGTCGGCTTGCCGAATAGCAGGTTGTGGCTCCGGCCTTGAGTATTGGACGAAATCGGCTACGCGACCTCGCGGGAAGTGAGTCAAATGATCAAGGTTGTGGTTGCCGACAACGAAGAGCTGGTTCGCGCTGGTATTTGCAGCATCCTGCGGGCGTCCGGGAGGATCGAGGTCGTTGCCGAGACAGGAAATGGCCAGCGAGTGGTGGAGCTGACGCGGCGTCATCGCCCGGATGTCGTGGTCATGGATGTCCCGATCGCAGGCCTGGACGGTATTCGTGCCACACGGATCGTCCAACGCGAAACCCCGTCCTCTCGGGTGATCATCTTCACCTCCATTGCCGTCGAGGAGTGCATCTACCGGTCGTTCAGTGCCGGCGCTTCGGGTTTTCTGAAGAAGGACGTTGCACCACAGGAACTGGTTGAAGCCGTTACCTCGGTCGCGTCCGGGAATTCCATCCTCTCGCCGTCGATCACCCGATGCGTGATCGACAAGTTCTTGCAGTTCGACCGCGACCTGGCGCGGCTGGCGCAGAACAGGATCGAGATGCTGACCGCGCGGGAGCATGAGGTTCTGGCCTACCTGGTTCAAGGACTGGGCAATGCCGAGATCGCTCGTCTTTTGTTCGTGAGCGAAGGGGCGGTCAAGGCTCACGTAAGTCATATGCTCACGAAGCTCGGCTGCGCCAACCGGGTGCAAGCGGCCATCGTCGCTCATGACTCCGGGCTGTTTCCGTCACGACCGGTAGATGCCACCCCCGATCCGGCGCGGCCGGGCTTGGGTGTGGCTTCGTAGGCTCAGGGATCCGCATCTTGGGCCAGAAGGAGAGGGGGTGAACCGTCGAGAGCCGGTTCACCCCCTCTCCTTGATGGCTGTCAGAACAGGGAGCTCAAGGTAGTACGACTGGTAACGTCCGCGTCAGGTAATGGAAGACGCCAGGCGACCAGGTGGGTTCCGCAGCCTTGACGAGCCCGGGAAACCTGGCCTGCAGACGTGGCAGCGTGGTCTCGATCTCCAGACGGGCGAGCGCTGCGCCAACGCAGGCGTGAATGCCGTCGCCGAACGCGAGGCTAGCCGTGGTGTCACGGGACGGGTCGAACAGGTCCGGGGCGGGGAAGACCGACGGATCACGGTTCGCTGCGCCGATCAACAGCCTGACGTCGGCTCCTTCGGTCACCGTGCCGCCTTCGAATTCGACATCGCGCGTCGCGATCCGCACGAAGGGCGCCATGATCGTCGGCGGGCTGTGCCGCAGGGCCTCGTTGGTGAACGCGGCCACACGGTCTTGGATCCAGTGGTGCTGGTCCGGATGATCGAGCAGGGCCAGTAAGCTGCTGCTGATTCCCGCGGACGAGGTCTTGAAGCCGGCACACCACAGGGCCCACAGCAGCGGAAACAGTTCGCGCGGCTCGAGCCTCGAGTGGCGACCGGTCAGCGCAGAGATGAGATCGTCCGCTGGTTCCCGCCGCCGATGCTCGATCAGTTCGCTGAAATAGTCTTCCAGGACGGCGGTCAGTTCGTCGGCTTGGGTGACCACCTCCGCCGGGGCACCGGGGAACGCGCTCAGGACTCCTTCGACCAATGAAGCCATCCAGGCGCGGTCCGCTTCCGGTATGCCGATCAAGTCTGATTGCGTTCCCATCGCCAACGGCTCCGCCAGGTCGCGGTGGAGGTCGACTTCCTCACCGTCGCGAAGTGGCTCCGTGATGCGGTCAATGAGCCGGTCACAGGTGTTCGTGATCCGCAGGCGTCGATCGGCTACCCGCTGAGCGGTGAACTCGCGACCGATCGCATCGCGGAGCCGGGTGTGCGCGGGCGGGTTCGAGACCGCGATACTGTCCGCGAACAACATCATCGACGGGTGGCGCAGCGCTTCGGGGTTCCGGCGCCGTACTTGCTCGCGGTCCGGACTGCGGAATACTGTGCCGGTTTCCCGTAGGACCCTTGCGACGTCGGAATGCCTGCTCAGCAGGTATGTACCGCGCGGGGTTCGGTGTACGGGGGCGTTGGCACGTAGCCAAGCCAGAAAGGGAAAGGGGTTCTTCCGATTCTCCGGTTCCATCAGCCGCATCATCGCGTCGAGGCTGTTTGTCATGTTCTTTGCCTTCATGATGGTCCCTCCTCCGAGGTCGGGATAGCCCACGCGTGGGACGCCTTCCGGGTCATCGCCCGGGCAAGAGCGATACTCAGGCGGGCTGTTCAATCCTGATCTCCCGGCCAGTCTGTCGTTTGACCACTACGAAAGAGTGGTCGACCGTCCTGCCGTCCTGCCTTTCGCTCGCTCCGACAGAAACATAAAATTCATTGTCCCGTACTCGCGTCATCAAGTCACAATCCGATGCCAACGATACATCTGACGAAGCCTCGACCTGGCCGTTGGGCAAGGGATCGGGCGAACCGATCACCCTTTAGTGTGCGCGGTGCGGGTTGATGAATATCTGTCGAAAACCTCGGCTCGGCCGGTCAAGATCTGCCGGATCACGGGCGCGGGTCCAGTGGATGAGTTCCGCTCAGCCCATGGTGGCGATTCATGGGGTTGCCAGGACGTGGATCGCAGCGAGCGCGGGGGCGACCCGGGGTGTCCCTATGTTGTTGTCAAGCCGCAGCGGGGGCGATGGTCGGTTCGGGGTGCTGGTAGTAGGTGCGGTTGCTGAGCATGGCGAACAGGACGTCGCAGCGTCGTCGGGCGAGGCAGATCAGCGCGGCGTTGTGTTTCTTGCCTTCGGCCCTCTTCCGGTCGTAGTAGGTCCGGCTGGTGGGGTCGGACAGGGCTGCGAAGGCGGCGAGGAAGAAGGCGCGTTTGAGTCTGCGGTTGCCGGTTCTGGCGGGGTGTTCGCCTTTGATCGAGGTTCCGGAGCGGTGTGTGACCGGGGCGATGCCGGCGTAGGCGGCGAGGTGGCCGGAGGACTTGAAGCCCGACGCGTCGCCGATTTCGAGGAGGATGCGGGCGGCGGTCCTGACGCCGATGCCGGGCATCGAGGTCAGGACCTGGGCGAGAGGGTGCGCATCAAGGATCTCCTCGACCTCGCTGGCGACGGTTTTCCGTTGCTGCAGCACGGTTTTCAAGTTGTCGGCGAGCCGGGGCAGGATCTTGTCCGCGGCGGCGGTTCCCGCGACGGTGACGGTTTGCTCGTCCAGTGCGGCGAGGATGTCCTCGGCCAGTTTCGCGCCCATGCGCGGGGCGTGTGTGGTCGCGATCGCCGCGAGTTTCCGGCGCCCGGCCTTGCGGATCCCGATAGGGCCGCCGCAGCGGGACAGGATTTCCAGCACCGCGAGGTGGCTGACTTTGGCCCCAGAACGCGTTCGAGAGCGGGGTGGATGCCGGTGAGCAGGCCGCGGATGCGGTTGCTGACCCGGGTCGCCTCGGCGGCCAGGTCGTCGTCGAACCCGACGAGCACATCCAGCTCGGCCAGGGCTTCGTCGCCGACGTTGAGCTGGCGCATGGTGTGCGGCAGGGTGCGGGCGGCGTCGGCGATGACGTAGGCGTCGCGGGCGTCGGTTTTGGCGTTGCCCGGGTAAAGATCGGCGATGCGGCGCATCGCCAGCCCGGGCAGATAGGCCACGTCATGTCCGCAAGCGCGGGCGACGGCGACCGGCAGCGCGCCGATCGTGGCCGGCTGATCCACGACCACCAGAACCCGACCGTGAGCGGCGAGTTTGTCGAACATCGCCCGCAGCTTGGGCTCGGTGTTGGGCAACGGCGCGTCGTGCAGCCGCTTTCCAACCGGATCCAGGCCGACCGCGTGATGTTCGCCCTTGCCGACGTCCAAGCCAAGGAACACGGCGTATTCGCTGGTCATCGAAGGTATCTTCCGTCTTGTCGTGCATGGTCACCAGTCGAGCATCAAAGGCCGGCAGCCACGTTACGACGAGACCTACCTTGCGGCGGCCGTGTCCCTATCAGCGGTCCCTCGATGCCACCAAACCCGGTGACACCACCCCCCGGATCATGAGTACGACTGGGGGACTAAATCATGCCGGGCCTGGCGACCACGAACTCCTTGATCAGGAGCCACGAAGACGGTAATGGGGGCGAACATTTCATGCATATTGTCCGCGGGTGTCCGACTGGACATCGCCGCGCGTAGGAGGGTGAGAAAGTGCTGTCGTGGTCCCACGCGCAGAGGAACCGAGGCAGCATCGCCGCGCCTAGCTCATCCGGGGCGACTCCGGTGAGATCGGGGAGGCCTGGGTGAAGTCGGCGGCAGCCGCGGAGAGATCGTCAGGGCATGATCAACTTGTCGTGGAAGCTGGCCATGGTGCTCAACGGGCAAGCCCAGCCGGCGTTGCTCGAGACCTACGGGAGCGACCCGCTTCCGGTGATCTCGAAGCTGGTCCGTACGACCGAGCGAACTAGGCGAGCGGTGAACTCCGCCAGAACCGAGCGCCGGGATCATCGACCCAAAGAGCGTCAAGGGCGCCGACACTGTCGCGCAGGACTCGCACGGCTACGTCGCGGGGAAGGAATCAACGGGCGGAAGCGATTCATTCGTCACCGACACCCTGGGCCTGCTCTTGACGACGATGGTGTGCTCGACATCGGTGCAGGACCGCGAGGGCGTCAAGTCGATCCTGCCCGGGCTCTACCTGCGTACCTGTGCGGTTCGCCTTCGCCGACGCAGGGTTCGCCGGCCGCCTGCTCGACTGGGCGGACACGATTGTGCGGACCACCGTCGAGGTCGTGCGCAAGCCCGCCGATCAGCGGGCTTCTCCGTCCTGCCCTGTCTCAGACGAACAGTGTGCTGTACGCATTAAGAGCGTGTCTCAGTAGGTGATCTTCTTGAAGCAGGTGAGGGTGGCGGCGAGGGTGAGGAAGGCGCAGAAGTGGTTGGCGTATCGGGTGGTGAGCCGGTGGTAGCCGAAGAGCCAGGCGATGGATCGTTCGATGACCCAGCGGTGTTTACCGAGTTTCTTGCTCGACTCGATGCCTTTGCGGGCGATCCGGACCTTGATGCCGCGTCCGCTGACCCACTTTCGCAATTCGACCTGGTCGTAGGCTTTGTCGGCGTGCAGCTTCCCTGGTTTGCGCCGGTGAGGGCCGCGTCGGGATCTGATCGCCGGGACGGCCATCACCAGCGGCTTGAGCGCGTAGGAGTCGTTGGTGTTGGCCGCGGACACCGCCACCGACAGGGGCAGCCCGGCCCGGTCGGACAGAACATGGACCTTCGAGCCACTCTTGCCGCGATCGACCGGGGTCGGGCCGGTCATAGATCCCCTTTCTTGGCTCTGACAGAGGCACCGTCACAGACCGCCCGAGACCAGTCGATCACGCCCTGGCCACCGAGTTCATCCAGGACCACACGATGCAGCCGGGGCCACAGGCCCGCCTTGGTCCATTCGGTGAACCGCCGATGCGCGGTCGGCACGGTGACACCGAACGACGGCGGCAGATACCGCCACGCGCAACCGCTGGTCAGCACGAACACGATCGCGGTGAACACCGCCCGGTCGTCCGCTCGCGCCGGTCCACCGCCCTGCGGGCGAACCCCATGCTCCGGAATCAGCGGCTCCGCCAGCGCCCATAACTCATCCGGCACCAGCCGCCGAGACAGATCGTCCACGGCTCAAGATCATGCACTATGACCAGGCAACCCCCTACTGAGACACGCTCTAAGAGCGTGTTTGAGAAGCATCGGCGTGTCTGCGTGATCTTCAGGCAGGGCTTGTCCATGGCAGCCGGATGGGTCGGCGTAGGCGGCGATACCCCTCGGATTCCGGTGATGAGCAGTGAGCGTTGATCGAGCTGCTGCTGCCCGCTGCCGGGTCGGGTGGTCGACCGGAGAAGCATCCGCGCCGGAACGTGGTCGACGCGATCCTCTACGTCGTACGGGCCGCTGCGCGTGGCGGGCCCTGCCTGTGAACTTCCCGCACGGGCAGACGGTGTACTGGTACTTCAACCGGTGGGAGCAGCAGAAGGTCACCGAGAAGACCCTCCCCATCATCCGTGGACAGTTGCGCGCCGCCGAGGGGCGTGACGCCGAGCCGAGTGCGGGGATCATCGACTCCCAGAGCTTCAAGCGTGCCGACACAGTCGAGCAGGTGACGCGTGGCTACGACGCGGGGAAGAAGGTCAACGGCCGCAAGCGGTTCATCGCGACCGACACCCTCGGGTTGCTGTTGACGGTGATGGTGTGCTCGGCCTCGGTACAGGACCGCGACGGCGCCAAGTCGATCCTGCTCGACCTCTACCTGCGCACCCCGCGTGCGGTTCGCCTTCGCCGACGCCGGGTTCGCCGGCCGACTGCTCGAGTAGACGCAGACGATCCTGCGGACCATAGTCGAAGTCGTCCGCAAACCTGCCGACCAGCGCGGCTTCTCCGTCCTCCCACGGTGGTAGGCGGTCGAACGGACCCTCGCCTGGATCACCGCACACGGCCGCCTGGCCCGAGACTACGAACGCCACCCCGTCACCTCCGAGGCTATGATCCGCTGGGTCGCGATCAACACCATTACCCGCCGCATCGCCCGAGGTCAACCCTCCACCCGACAGCAGAAGCGCGTATTCACACCCGTCACTTGTTCTTCTCAAACACGCTCTCAGATCCAGGTAGACGGCGGAGGACGCGGCTGTACGACGTGCTCGACCTGGCGAAACTCACCGTCCTCGTCACTGATCACGACGTTGAGACGGCCGAACTGCTGCGGCCATGGTGGCACGATCCACCATCTCTCGGTTCCGGCTGAACAGCCGGGGTTGCCCCGTCGCGATGCGGCCATCACCCGAGAGTTCGCTGCCCGGCCCGGTGTGCTGGTGCTCAGGCCTGACGCGCATGTCGCCGCTGCGGCCGCCGACGATCTGAGGTCATTAGCCCCGCTGGCTCGGCACGTGGTTTGAAGCTGAGGCCGTCCAGTGAGTCTTACCGCGTTACGTTCTGTGGCTTGGGGTGATCGTCAGCGCCACCGATGAGATGTCGAGCGCTGGTATCCATTGACTCGAGGTTGCTCGTCTATTTCGCGTAAACGTGGAGGTGGTCGATGAGAATCGCGGTAGGAAAGGTCGAATCGCTGGGCGGACCGGGACAGGTCCACCGTGTCCCGGATTCGACGTGATCCGTCACTACGGTGAAGTAGAAGGCACCGTCAAGCGACCAGCCGATACGGGTTAGGTGTCCACTCGACCGCGCATCGTCCGATGAACGGTTCCGCTCTCGCCTCCGACGACTCCGTCACGTCGGCCCCGCCGTTGGCAGGCCAAGGCCGGTATCAACGTCGGTGCCCATCGTTCAATAGGCCGACCGCGGCCCGGCAGGGCCGGGGATCTTGGCGTTCGCTTCGAAGCAACTCGACAGCGCCGCCCCGCGCCGGACACGTCGCTCAATAGATCGTTGAACGGCAACTTGGCCCCGGTGCCATGGCAGCTCGTCGCTATCTGAGAATCGCCTCGGCGATCGCCGTCGCCCTGTCGAGATGTTCCTCAACGCGCGACTGGAACTGGTTCAGCGGCTCGCGGTCGTACTGGACGTCCAACGGCCTCCCCCTGATGTCCTCGACAACCAATCGAGACCGCTGCTGGAGCTGAGCCAGGAAACCGCGTCGGCACATTGCTCCCCGAGCCGTCAAGAAGAACGAATCGAGCACGTCGCGTTCCTCGTCCGTCGGCGTCTGATTCTTGGTGCGGCCCGCCTCCCGCAACAGCGAGCGGCCAGAAGGCACCATTCTCACCGCTATGGTGGCGTGTACGACGCGGTTGAACCTCAATGCCTCCTTGAGGCTGGCTGAGTCACTCGACCGCTCCAGTTGTCGCAGCCGTGCCGAGATGTGTTCGTAGTCCCTGGCCCACGTACCGCTGAACGCCGGGTTCATGGCGATCATCGCGGTGCGGAGGACGGTGCCGTAGACATGCGGCGAGCAGCTCCCGGCGTACAGCAACAGTGCGGAGTAGGTATCGACCAGTGCGGCCACCGTGTTCAGCGCTCCGCGCTGACCGTGCTCCCCCGCCGAAATGACCTCGGACGTCAAGCGCCACACACAGAATGCACCGTGGTGGCCAAGCAACCAGCGGTATAGCGCCCCGGCGTTCACGTCGGCTACCGGCGGAGCCGCCTGAACTTCCTTCAGCGCTGGGCCACCGCACCCGCAACAGTCGCCGAATGGCGCCTCCGGCATCGGCAACAGCAGAGTGGTGAGCCCAAGGTTCCGAACCGGCGTCACCGGTGCCGCGGCCGTCACCACTCCATCTCCTTTGCGGTGAAACGGTCGAGCACATCGGCCGCCGTTCGGATGTCCTCGTTCAGCAGCCGATCGTGATCGAACGGGAAGATCTGCTCGGCGTGTGCGTCGACCGGAGCGGCGCAGCGAGGAGCTGTCATTTCGCCCAAGTCGATGTACGTCACTTGACGCAGAGTGACGTCGAGACGAACGTGCGGTAGCCGCAACGTTCGAGTATGTGTCGACGCTGTGAGGGCTCCTTGTGTGCCGAACGGGACGAGGTCCTGGTTGCGGAGGTCGATCGAGGCGCTTTGCATCCCCGCAGGGGCGCGGGCGCGCGACATCGTGACCACCGGAGAAGGCACCGGCAGTTGCATGCCTGGCACTGTGTGGTCAAACCCGGGGCGGGCCGTCGGCGTCGGGGGGAGACCACCGTTTCGGTTTGGACCGATCGAGAGGTCGATCTGCCGGCTGGCTGCGTTGCCCGGCTGTGTCACGACGTTGGACACGAACTCAATGGACGATTGGTCCTCGGTCGTGGCACGGCCGAGGACAGTTGAAGGACCGAATCCGACCCTCGATCCGTAGACGGTCCGGCCATCACGGAGACTCGCATCGACGAACACACGACCGCCATCGACGACGCTGTCCGGCAGGTCGCCGTCGATGGGGGCGGCGGCCGACTGCCGGTTTTCCCGGCGCGACGTTCGGCTGGACTCGGTCAAGAAGCACGAGGCGATACTGCTCATGATTCTCCCATTGCCCTGTCACGCCTGAATTTCCGTCATACGGTGAGGTATGTCGCGGCGGATGTGCGAACGACATCCTGGGGTAGAACCCGACGTGTTCGTATTATCCAGCGAGCAGCGGGATATATCGATGAGCTAAGGAGGCCGGATGGATTCCGATCGAGCTGGACTTTCGTCCAGATGGTGGACAGGCGTGACCGGAATCGTTCAGTTCTCGGCGCGAACGGCCAGTTCGACGCCACGGTAGCCCATGACTATCGGCTACTTTTCCGCCCATCGAAGAGATCTCGGGATGACACTGTGCTTTGTGTGGCCGGCGGTGAGTGGATCAGGTATAGCGGGACCTCGGCAACGCGAAAGCAGTCGGCTTGACCACGGTTTTCGTGTACGCGAAACCGGGTGATCGAGCGTATCCTTGTGCTCCATCACTGCTAATGACTTCGGCGCCACCCGCGATTACTTCCGTACTAGGAGAGAATTTCCATGACTGGTCTCGAATCCGCCGGATTGACAGACGAACTGGGCGAAATGATCATTATTGAGATGGGTGATTTCGTGCAGTTGTTCGCGGAGAGCTTTGAGATCGCGAGCAATGCCGATGGCACTGATCGCGCGCCGGAGGTGAAGCCGACTTGTCCTCGGTGGCATGAGCTGCGCAAGTTGCCGTTCGTCGCGGAGCCGTACCCGACGCTCGCGGCCGCGCGTGAAAGTGGGCCAGCCAGGGTGATCGGTGAGTTGGGAGGCGCGCCGGTGTGGCTGGTCACCCGTTACGACGATGCCCGCGCGGTGCTGGCGCACCCAGCTGTGAGTAACGACTTCTACGATGCGCCGTGGTGGGTAAAGCGTGCGCGTGAGCTCGGTATCGCGCCACCGGCAGATGATCATCACTCTCGCAATCTTCCGCTCGCGATGGAGGACGAACGGCATGTCCGCGCGCGGACCGTGTTGGTGAAGGCGGTCAACGCGCGCCGGGTCGATGCCGTACGCCCAGTTGTAGAGCGCACGGCCAACGAATTGCTCGATGCGCTACCCGCGGGCGAGCCCATCGATGTGAACGCCCGGTTCGCAGTGCCGCTCGCAAACACGGCGCTGGCCGCTGTGCTGGGGATTCCCAAGGACATGGCGTTGACGTACCCGGGCTGGAGCGATCAGATCAACTCTCACATGCTCGATCCCCAGACCGCGCGTGTCGCCGCGGGCAAGTTCTACGGCTTCGTCGCGGCGCTGATGCAGGAGAAACGAAACGCGCTCGCCGACGACGTGCTGTCGGATCTGTGGCGTGCCTGCGACGACGGGATCTTGAGCGACTTCGAGATGCACGGGCTGGTAGCACTGCTCCTGCACGCGGGTCAGGAGGCACCAGCCGCGGTCGCGAACGGCCTGCTGAGCCTGCTACGTCACCCTGCGCAGTTGGCCAAGATCCTCTCGAACCCCTCGTTGCTACCCAGCGGCATCGAAGAGTTGCTCCGCTACGAAAGCTCGCTCGCCCAAGCCCTGCCCCGCCACACCAACGGACCGGTCGAACTCGAAGGAGTGACCATTCCCCCGCGGGAATACATCATTGTGTCGGTTGTGGGAGCCAACCACGACCCCGCCCGATTCGACCACCCCGACGAAGTCGACGTCACCCGCCAAGCCAGGAGTCACCTCGCCTTCGGCTACGGCACTCGCCGCTGCGTCGGCGCCCGCTTGGGCACCATGGTGGCCACCATCGGCCTTGACGCCCTGCTGACCAGGTACCCGGCCGTGCACCTGGCCCACCCCGACCAATCAACTCCGTGGCGCCCCAGCACCTTCAGCCGTCGCGTGGAATCCCTGTCGGTAGTCCTGGCGGAGAGTCTGCTCGACGTCGGTCCGCGATCGCCACTGACGAGTTCGCCACGACACAACGTGTCATCGCACTGACCGGGGCTGTTCCAAAATCGGTGTTTCCGGCCCGGCGCCTGGGCCGGAAACACCGATTTTGGAACAGCTCGTCGCGGACGCTTATACAAAAAGGTTCGGCGCTTCGACGATGCAGGCGCCGTGGCTCAGTTGCGTAGCAGCAACGCCATCACGTGGAGGCCGCAAGCGACCGCGACGATCAGCGTGTAGTCCGAAACGATGTCGTCGAAGTAGTAGGCGAGGTTGACAGGATAGGTCGCCAGGGTCATGTTCCCGTGCTCGGCCAAGGTATCGAGGTACTTCTGCGGCTTGATCCGCTCCTGCCAGTGGTCCATCAGAATCCGTGAACCCTGGTGCGTCATCAACGTCACCTGGCCGGGATCGACATTGTTACGTGCGAGGAGCTTCAGCGCGACCGTTGGTACGGCGTCCTTGACCGGTCCTGCCAAGTCCTCGATGCCGGTTTGAGTCATATCGTAAGTCGGAACCGGCAGCTTCGTGCGCGGGTCGACCGGCAGGAGCTCGAGGCCGTTGAACTTGACGGTGCGGTTGCGCATCGTGAGCCCGTGGTACTGGCTGCTCAACGTGTAGGTGGCATGGTCGACGACCACGAAGCGGTCGCTCGGTCCCACGACGGCCGCTCCCGCAGCGTCACCGATGCTGACGGCGTGCCCCTTCGTGAAGTTCATGTGCCCGCTCCAGTTGGCGCCGCAGGCGACCAGTGAATGGCGGGCGCGGCCGGCCTGAACTGCCTCCGCGGCATGGACCACACCGAGCAGGAAGTTGCTGTATTCGCTGTTTATGGGTACCACGATCGACTCTGCTGATAGGCCGAGTTCGTGGTGTACCTCGTACAGGCTGTTGGGAGTCAGGTACTCGGAGACCGTGATGTAGCCGTAGAGCCGGTCGATGTCGCGTGGGTCGAGCCCGGCGTGCTTCAGCGCGGTTGCTGACGCTCTGACCACGTGGTCTTCGATTCGTTCACCGTGCGTGAGACAGTGTCTCCGGTCAAGCCCGCGAAACACCGCTGCCTCGATGACGCCCTGGGCATTGCGTTCCCGGTTGAGCGCGGCGAAGACCGGATCGTTGTTGCGCCGTACACCGTTCGGAATTGAATAGCCGCAGCTGAGGATGCCCGCGGTGGAGGTCATGTGTACCCCTTTGGTCAGAATGTGAGGAGCGGCTTGATAATTCCGTCGGACTTACTGGCCAGCATGCCGAACGCCTTGGCCGCGTCATCGAAGCCGAATCGGTGCGTGGTCATCATGGTGGGGTCGATCCTCTTGTTCAGCATGAGGGTGAACAGCCGGCTCAGCCGTTCACTGCCGCCCGGGCACAAGACGGATCGGATCTGTTTGCCCCCCATTCCGTACCCGAACGACACCATCGGAATGGGCAGCGCCGCGGTGGACTGCCAGCCGTGGTAGCCGGCGTTGACTACGGTGCCATGTGCCTTCGTCGCCCGTACGCATTGCTCGAAGGTCTCGTGCGTACCCAGGGCTTCTATCGCGGAGTCGGCGCCGTGTTCGCCGAGGATTTCGCGAATCCTCTCGACTGCGTCCTCTCGATGCGGGTTGAGCACAAGGTCGCTTCCGTAGTGCCTGGAAAGCTTGCAGTTGTAGGGTCGTGTGGCCGTGGTGACGATCATTCCCGCTCCGAGCAGCCTGGCGCCCATGGTCGCCGCCAGACCGACCGCGCCTTGGGCGAAGATCGCGACTGTACCGCCGAGGGGGATGCTCGCCTGTTCCGCGGCCGCAAGGCCGGTGCTGAGCGAGTCGGTGGCGTACAACGCCTCCTCATCGCTGAGATCTTCGGGGATCACTGCCAGATTCAGGTCGGCGTCGGGAACCAGAAAGTACTCCGCGAGTGTGCCTTCCATCTGCGCCGTGTACTTGTAGCCGCCGACCGAACCGTGACACTGCTGGGACCCCTTCTGGCAGAACTCGCACCGCCCGCATGGAGTGATGGCGCTGGATGCCACGCGTTGACCTTCCTGGACCAGGCTCACCGCGTCGCCGACCCGGTGGACCACTCCGACGCTTTCGTGGCCGAGAATCCGGCCTACCGGGACCGCCATGGCGCCACCGAGCGTATGCACATCGGAGGAGCACATCATCGACGCTGTGGTGCGCACGACAGCGTCACGCGGACCTGGTTCGGGGATACGGTGCTTCGCCAACGCGACCTCGTTGTGAGCTACCAGCGTCAGGGCCGTCATCATTGCTGACATGTCAAGCCTCTCCGGTGTTGGTTTCGAATTCCGGTTCGACCGGGGGCGGCGGGGCATCGAGGACGCGGCATGTGATGACATCGACGAGAGCCCGCAGGTAGTCTGCGACGGATGTCCGGTTCCTGGTGACGCGATTGATAGCGAGGGTGACGCTGACGATCCCGGGATTCCGATCGCTCTGTGCCAGGAGTTTCGTTATGCGGAATCCACACCGTCGGACGGCCTTGGTGATCTGTTCGGTGACGTGCGGCATGTCGCGGGCCACCACATGAATCGTGTACGAAGCCTCAGGCGAATCCGCGATCGCCTCGACGTCCGCGGGCTTTCGTACGATCTGTTCCCAAACCGGGGTCCTGTTCCGGGCGATTTCGATTTCGTCGTTGCTCGCGCCCGGCGGGACCATCGGCCACACCATCTCATCGGGAGACACCACGAAGTCGATCAGTACAGGAACGCCGGTTGTCTGATTGGCCTTGCCGATCACGCGGTCGAGGTCGTCCGCGTGAGCACAGCGGAGGCCGACACAGCCGTATGCCTCAGCCAGTCGAACGAAGTCCGGCGCGTAGCCCGTCGGGTCCAGAGTCGTATGCGAGTAGCGCTCGCCGTAGAACAACGTCTGCCACTGGCGAACCATGCCCAGGCTGCCGTTGTTGATCACGGCGATCTTGATGGGCACCTGCTCCGCCACACAGGTGGCGAGTTCGTACTGCGTCATCAGGAAGCACCCGTCACCGTCGATCGCCCATACGTCGCTTCCGGGCCGGCCGACGCCGGCGCCCAAGGCAGCAGGAACGGCGAAACCCATCGTTCCCAGCCCACCGGACGTGATCAACGACCCCGGACGCTGATAGTCGAGAATCTGGGCGGCCCACATCTGGTGTTGTCCGACTCCGGTGGTGAAGAGGCTGTCGGGCGAGGAGAGCTCACTCAACCTCCGGAGCACGTGCGCCGCGGACGGGCGTTCACTGCCGGGTGGCTCGGATGAGCCGACGCGATATTCCCGTCGGTAACCTTCGAGCACTCCCCGCCACACCTCGAAGTCGTAGTCGCCAGATCGGCGGGCGACGGCACGGCCCAGTTCGGCGAGTACCTTCTTGCAGTCGCCGACGATTGCCACGTCGGCACGCCGAACCTTCGAGATCTCGGTAGCGTCGATGTCGATGTGGACGACTTTGGCGCCCGGGGCGAAGCCGGATACGGCGCCGGTCACCCGATCGTCGAATCGTGCCCCGACGGCGATCAGCAGGTCGGATTGCTGCAAGGCGCCGACCGCCGACACGTGCCCGTGCATTCCGGGCATACCCATGTGCAACCGGTGGCCGTCCGGGAACGCACCCAGGCCCATGAGCGTGGTCACCACCGGGATACCGGTCTGCTCGGCGAGGTATTTGAGTTCTCCGGACGCCCCGCCGCGAATTATGCCGCCTCCGACGTACAACACGGGGCGCGAGGCTTGTCCGAGAAGTTCCAGGATGTCGGCGACAGTATCGTTCTCGGTCATCAGGCCCGCAAACGGCGGGCGGCTTCGCGGAGCCGGCGCCCGATACCGGGCCCGCTGTTGCAGTGCGTCCTTGCAGATATCGATGACGACCGGCCCAGGGCGTCCGGACGCCGCCAGGTGAAACGCTTCCGCGACGACTTCGGGGATCTGCTCGGCGGCAGTGACCGAGAATCCGTGTTTCGTGATCGGCAGCGTGATACCCAGGATGTCGATCTCCTGGAACGCGTCAGTCCCGAGTGCTGCGCTGGGTACCTGTCCAGTGATGGCTACCAGTGGTATGGAATCCCGATAGGCGTCTGCCAGCGGAGTGACCAGATTCGTCGCCCCCGGCCCACTGGTCACCACGCAAACGCCGACCCGTTCTGTCGCTTGTGCGTAGCCGCGTGCGGCGTGCCCGGCTGCTTGCTCGTGTCGCATGAGGACATGACGTATTCCGTTGTATTCGAACAATGCGTCGTATGCCGGGAGAATCGCGCCACCGGGGAGTCCGAAAAGGACCTCCACTTCGACTGCTGCCAGGCTTTTCACCAGCGCCACGGCGCCGGTCAGATGTTCGGCACTGGCGCCTTCATGCGTTGCAGCGACGTCTCGTTGGCTCCCTCGCGCATTCATCATAAATCTCCACGACGCAGACGGAAGCTCCGGGCCGGAATGACGATGGGCTGCTGCGGCGATCCATGGAGCAGTGGCACGGCCGTCACGCGGTCAACGTTCCACCGGGAGTCGTCTGTTGTCGGTGGAACGTTGACGGGAACGCACTTTGTGCGTCGTTGTACGAGCCACGTAGCTCTCTCCGGCATCGAATGGCCACAACCCATCGTCCCTGTTGGATACCTCAGCGGATCCGAGTATTGCGCAAAATGCGTAGCCCTGGTCGGTGTCGCGCGTTTCGCTGGCCGATAGTCACGCCAGTCGGTCGGTCAGTGGATGACATTGGTTTAACCTGGTTCGAAGCAGGCGGATACCAAGTGCAGGTGAGTGCTGGCCAACGGGAGTGGCGCTGTGTTCGGTCGGCGCTCGCTGCGGATCAGTAGGCAGACGGTGTCGAGGCCCTGCAGCGTCTAGGGCGGGCGTGTCGGTGGGATAGGGCCTCTGTCGGCTTCCGAACCCTTACGTCTCTCGTAATGAATTTCCGACAGTTTGAGAGAGAGTTCTTGGCCTTGCGGCGCGTGTCTTCACACACCGAGCACGACCGCGCCACGTGAACGCCCACGGCTGCAAAACGTAGTCCGGAACGGCTGGGTAGTCGAAATCTTGCCTACGTCAATCGGCCCTTCTGAGCGAGGAGCGTCCTCAGGACGCCCCAGGTCGCCGTCTGGCTCCTTTGCCCGTTTGTCCTCGACATACGGGGAAACGTCTCCAAGCGGAGAGAGCTGTCTCGATGCATGGCTACGATCGAGACCATGGCTGGGTAAGGATTTCTTGAAAGGTGTTGTCTGAATGGCGAATTTCACCGATGTCGACCCCAAGACGGCCCGTCCGGCTCCCACGTTCTCCCGAGTCGCGTTCGGCGTGACGATCGCCGCTGGCGCGTCAGTTCTGCTCAACGCGGCCGTGGCTGCCCTGGCCGGTCTGTCTCATGGTTCCACTGGCCCTCGCATCGGCTTGGAGCCGGCTGAGTACGCACCCCTGACTGTGCTCGGTGTCCTGCTTGGTGCGGCATGCTGGGATGTCGTGCGCCGCAAGGCGCGTAAGCCTCGCGCGCGCCTCAGGATGCTCGTCCCTGTGGCAGTACTCGTCTCGTTCGTGCCCGACTTCGGGATCCTCGCCGTCGGTGCCAGCCTGCTCAACGCGCTCGCCTTGGTTGCGATGCATCTTGTCGTGGCCGCGGTCACCGTCCCTGTCCTGGCCCGGGTTCTGCCCCTGCCGCGTGATGACGGCTGACTTGTCCGGTGCGTGATGGTTGAAGGCGAAACGCGTTTAGGATCTCCATCCGCGAGGGCGCCGTCTCGCCGGTGACGCTGCCGTGGTTGAAATTCGATGAGCTGGCCGCCGACTGCCATTCGTTCGTCCTTGTTGGACATCACCGACGCGGCGACGATCAGCGCGCGAGCGGGCTCCGAGGATCGGGTGTACGGCGGTTCTGGTTGGCCGATCGCTCGGCGCACGAGGGGATTGCCCCAGCGGACGAGGCGGCTCGGGCGCTGGTGAACAAGGTTCGCGAGCTCGGGCTGGTCGAGCCGTGTCATCGTCGACGGCAGCTTGATCTCGCTGCTGGAGTTGGTCGCCGAAGCGCTTCTCCCTCGTGGTCGTGCTCCGTGCTGTTGGTGCAGCCTGCAAACGCCTCTTCTGCCACAACAACACCATCAGCCGGACTCACCTGGCCCGAATTCGCCACCAGCATCGTTCGACGCCTGGCTCTTGCCCGCTCGGCACCAGCCGGAGGTCCCTCCTGTGCGGCACGACCTTGATCAACGGAGGAATGGGACAGCGAGTGCCCCGGGGCCTCTGTTGATCAAGGTTCGAGACCGGAACGGCCTTACGGCGGTGACCTGGCCGAGGACGGCCCGTCGGAGGCGGGAACGACGCGTGCGATCCGGCCACGGCGCCAGCGCCGGCGATGCCCCGCCGGGCCGAGTCGCCCTGCCAGGCACACCGCGAGTATGACGACCAGCGCCAGGAAGAATCCGGCGACAACGACGACCGGACCCACGTCCAGAGGTGGCATGGCGGGCGGATTCGCCGACGAACCGCTCACAAGAGCGCCGGTCCGGCCGGTTTCCTCGGGGATCACCATGGACACCGCCTCGGTCGGATTGACCATGCCCCAGCCGAATTGAGGGTCGGGCAGACGCGCGGCGGGGTGGTCGGCGGTGAGTTCGAGCCGCCTCCGGACCTGGTCGGCGGTGAGCTGGGGGTGGTAGGCGCGGATCAGCGCCGCGGTCCCGGCCACGAACGGCGCGGCGTAGCTGGTGCCGCTGCCTTTCCACTGTCCTGGTCCTCGCGGCCCGATGCTGTCCACGTCCACCCCGGGCGCGACGAGATCGAGGTAGGGGCCTGTTTGCGAGAAGTCGGCGCGTTGCCCTCCCGGGGTGACCGCGCCGACGGCGACGGCCGTCGGATAGGAGGCAGGATAGGTCACCGGGTCGCCTTGCTTGGCGCTGTTGGCGGCGGAGGCGACCACCACCACATCATGCGCTTGCGCGTAGTTGATCGAGTCTTCGAGGGGCGCGTTCCGCACTGTCGTGCTCGCCGACACGTTGATCACCGATGCGCCGTTGTCGACGGCGGCGCGGATACCTCGGGCGATCGCGTCGGCCGTGACGTCGTCCGCGTTGTTCGCGACCCGGATCGGGAGAATGGTGACGCCGGGAGCGACCCCGGCGAAGCCTGTTCCCGCCGCGGGTGCTGCCGCGATGAGACCGGCGACAAACGTGCCGTGACCGAAACAGTCGCTGTCGCCACGGCCTCCGCCGGGATTGATCACGTCGAGGCCGCTGAGGACCCGCCCGGCAAGCTGTGGTGTCTGTGCGTCCACGCCGGTGTCGACCACGGCGACCGTGACACCCCCGCCGTTGGTGAGCGGCCAGGTCTGGTGCGGAGCGAGCTGGCGTTGCGCCCACGGCATCGTGGGGTCGCTCACGGTTGGTGCGTTCAAGCACTGGGGCGGCTCTGGGGCGGCTTCCGCCGGAGTCACCGCAGACGGAAACACCATCGACGACAGCAGAAAGGCGGTAGCCGTCGCGATGCCGCGCAACTTCATCGCCTCGCTCCTTTCTCCGATCATCGACCATCTCATCGAGCAGCGTGCCGTGCGCCCTGGCATCGCGGCGAGCGGTGAGTGTTTCGGGATATCCCTCACTCAGTGCCGAAGTCTTCAACTGAGAGTTGAAGGGGTCTTTCACCTCTGTCGCCGGCGTGGTCCTTGGTACCGGCGGCGAGGAGATCAGTCCTTCGCCACGGCGCCGGGGATCAGCGGGGTTTGAACGAGACGCACAGTCCGGCGACGGTTGACGAACTGCGCTCGTCCGGCAGGCAGGGTTCGGGGCTTCAACGTGCCGAGGAAGGTGCCCGCGTCCTTGGGACAGGACATCAGCAGCGCCGGTGAGCCGAGCTCCCACATGCGTCGCAGAGCTGGACTCATCATGGCTCGTGAAGCTCCGGAGGTGCTTCGGGCGATGATCAGGTGCAAGCCGATGTCCGCGCCGTTGGGCAGTAGCGGAACCAAGGACTGCAACGGGTCCATTCCGCTCTCGGCGAGTTCGAAGTCATCGATGATGATGAACAGCCTGCCGCCGGTCCACCAGTCGCGTTTGCGGAGCCGCTCGGGGGTGATTTCCGGCCCGGGAACCCGGGCGCGAAGCAGCTCCGCGGCTTCATTGACGGCGTCCTTCATGCCGTCCGCCGCGACGGTGTAGTTGATCTGGTGGTCTTGCGGGATGCAGCCGTGCAGTTCCCGGCGGAAGTCGGCGAACATCACCCTCGCCTCGTCCGGCGTGTAGTGCGTGGCGACCGCCTGTGCGATGTGACGCAGCAAGTTGGTCTTGCCCGACTCGGCGTCGCCGAAGATCAGCAAGTGGGGGTTGGCGTCGAAGTCGAGCCACTGGGTGGCCAGCGCGGTGTCTTCGATACCGAGCGCCATGCTCACGTCCGTGGTCGGCGACTTCGCCTTCGGCGCGGGGAGATCGGCGACCTTCAGCTCTGTCGGCAACAGGCCCACCTTCGGCGCTGCCCGCATCCTCGAGTCCGCGAACGATTGGGCCATGTCGACGGTCGCTTCGGCGAGGTCGTCTGTGGTGGCGGCGCCGTCAATTCGGGGAAGGGCAGTGAGGAAGTGGAGCATGTCCTTGGTGATCCCACGGCCGGGGAACGACGGTACCTTCGCGGCGAGCCTGCTGTTGATTTCCGAGTCGATCGGGTCACCGAGCCGCAGTTCGAACCGCGTACCGAGGACGTCACGCAGCCAGGGCCGCATTTCCGACCAGCGGCCGGAAGCGACCACGAGGTGAATGCCGAAGGACAGGCCTCGCGCGGCCAGTTCGGTGAACCGGTCTTCCAGTTCGTCGAAGTCCTGGCGGATCGTGTACCAGCCGTCGACGACGAGGAACACGTCCCCATACGGATCGGCGTCGGCGAACTCCCCGTTCGCGCGGGCCCGCCGGTAGCTCGCCATCGAATCGATGTTGTGGCCGGCGAACAGGCTTTCCCGGCGTGCCATCAGGTTGCACACTTCCAGGACAGTACGGGTCACCCGGTCCCGGTCCAGCCGGTTCGCGATGCTCCCGACGTGCGGCAGTTTGGCCAGGGAGGAGAGCGTACCGCCGAAGTCGAGGCAGTAGAACTGCACTTCCTCGGCGGTGTGGGTGAGCGCGAGAGCGCTGATGAGCGTGCGCAGCAGCGTGCTCTTGCCGCTCTGCGGGGCACCTACCACCGCGACGTTCCCGTTGCTTCCGGACAGATCCGCGATGAGCGGTTCGCGGCGTTGCTGCGCGGGTACGTCGATCAGCCCGACGGGGACGACGAGCGTGCCGGTGGTCAGCTCCCCGACCGGGCGCGGGCCGAACTCGGCGTGGTCGACGATCGGCGGCAGCAACTGGTCGAGCGTCGACGGCTTCTTGAGCGGGGGCAGCCAGACCTGATAGGCCCGCGGGCCGACGTCACGCAGACGCTCGATGAGTACGTCCAGCATGGTCTGTGACGGCTCAGTGGTGTCCTCTTCGACTTCTTCGGGTTCTGGATCAGGCTGTACGGCAGGGGCGATGTAAGACGTGTCGAAGGAAACCAGTTCCTGGTTGACCAATGCACCCTGCCGTTTGCGCGGCGGGCGGTAGGACGCAGAGGAATAGGCTCCCTTGAACCGCACCAGGGTCTGGGTGTCCGGGCGGAGATAGCCGTTGCCCGGGCTCTTCGGAAGTTCGTAGGCGTCCGGGACGCCGAGCACGCTACGGCTTTCCATGGCCGAAAAGGTACGCAGCCCGATGCGGTAGGAAAGGTGGGTTTCCACCTTGTGGATACGGCCTTCGTCGAGTCGCTGCGAGGCGAGCAACAGGTGCACCCCGAGGCTGCGGCCGAGCCTGCCGATCATCGCGAACACGTCGATGAACTCGGGTTTGCTCGACAGCATTTCGCTGAACTCGTCGATGACGATGAACAGGGCGGGCATCGGTTCGAGTGGCACGCCTTGCGTGCGGGCGGCTTCGTAGTCGCGGCGGGAGGCATAGTTGCCTGCCGCGCGCAGGTGTTCCTGACGCCGGTTCATCTCTCCGGTGAGCGCGTCCTGCATCCGGTCGACGAGCTCGAGTTCGTCGGCGAGGTTGGTGATCACCGCCGAAGTGTGCGGAAGCTGGTCGAACCCGAGGAAGGCCGCGCCGCCCTTGAAGTCCACCAGGATGAAGTTGAGGTCCTCGGACGTGTGTGTGGTCGCCATCGCCAGGACCAGGGTGCGCAGCAGCTCGCTCTTGCCGGATCCTGTGGCGCCGACGCACATGCCGTGCGGGCCCATACCCTCCTCGGCGGACTCCTTGATGTCCAGTTCGATCGGCACGCCAGTGCTGGCGATGCCGATCGGCACGCGCAGCCGCCGCCGGGGATTCATCCGCTCACGGCGGTACTTCGCCGGGTCGAAGGTCCGGACGTCACCGAGCCCCAGCAGCGCGGCGAGATCGTAGTCGGTCGTCAGTGGTTCCTCGTTTTCGACCGACTCGCCGACCCGGAACCGCGCCATGGTCCTCGCCAGCGTCTCCGCCGCGCGTACCGTCAGCTTGTCCGGTTTGCAGAGGGACTTGCTCTGGGGTTTGCCGAGCTCATCGAATTTCACCGTGCTGATCGACTCTTCGTCGACCTCCAAGTACAGCGTTTGCGGGATTTCCTGCCAAGGCAGGGAGCCTGCCACGTCCAGGATGACGGCGTTGCGGTAGCCCTCGTCGCGAATCCGGTGCGACTCAGGCACAGCGGCACCGTCGAGGACGAGGATCACCAAGGGCTCCGAGGCGGTGACCGGCGTGTCGATTTCGAATCCCGGGCGTCCGACGAACACCTCGCCGAGCATCGCCTCCGCGGTGGTCACGCTGTCGGTGACCATCCGCCTCGCGCCGGCGGCGTCACGGGAATCCGAATCCTGCGTATGCGGCAACCACTTGATCCAGTCCCAGTTGGACTTGTTCTCCTCCGCCCTGCAGACCGCGATCTTGACGTCGCCGGGAGCGTGTGCCGTGACGACCTGTCCGAGGACGGATCGGACGAGCGCGCGGACGGCGTGCTCGTCGCCGGAGAACTGGATTCTCGCGAAGCCTCGGAGGTAGACGGCGATGGGGGCGTCGGGGAGGGAGGTGTAGGCGCGTAGAAAGCGACGCAGTGCGTGCGCGGCCAGGGGTTCGAGATCTTCGACGGGTTTGGTCTCGGGAGGCACGAGTTGCAGCGTTGATCGCTGGGTGCCAAGGCCGAGACGCGCCTCGCCGAAGTCTTCGTGTGCGGGGCGGCGTTCCCACAGCCGGCTGGACAGCGCGGTCGACCACAGTGATCCGGGGTCGGGGTGCAGCCAGAGTCCCGCTTTCTGCTGGCCGGCCACCGCGCTGCGTACCGTGCGGCGCAGCTGGGTGAGGTATCGCAGGTAGTCGCGGCGGTCGCCGTGCAGTTTTTGTTTGTGCTGCAGCGAGGAACGCATGAACTGAGCGACGATCATGCCGATCGAGGCGAGAACCATGATGCCGCCGCCGATGTAGGCGATGAGGCCCGAGCCTGGGCGGAGGAAGATGAGGACCATCGCCAGCGAGCTGAGGCTCATGGGTGCGTAGATCAGGATGGAACTGACTCCGCCGCTGGGTTGTTCGGGCACGGCCGGTGGTTCCTGCAAGGCGATCTCGCCGTCGCGAGCGGTGGGACCGAACTGGCGTGCTTTCCGGCTGAACAACACCGTGCTCATCTGCGCTCTCCCTTGCCGCATGGTTTCCCGAGGATGCCGGGATGGGTGCCCTGAAACGCCTCTTGGGATGGGTGTTCCGGTGGCTACGGTCTGGTCGTCGTGTGTTCCGCCGTGGTGGGAAAGGATCGGACGACCTGAAATGGAAGAGCAGTTACAGCATCGCACAGGAGCGCCGGGACGGCTACGGTTTGTTCTGGGGTCTCAGACGAGGGATGTGGCGTTACCGGTCGAGGTGCCGCTGGGCGATGTGCTGCCTGCGGTGTTGTCCGGTTTCGGTACGGATGCGGTCGAGCAGGGAAGCGGTCATCAGGGGTACGTCGTGCAGCGGCTCGGTGAGCACCCGCTGGACGAGGAGCTGACGCCTGCCCAGCTAGATCTTCTCGATGGCGAAACGCTGTATCTCCGGCCACGTGCCGACAAGTTCGAGCCGATCGACTACGACGACCTCGTCGACGGGGTCGCAGAGCAGGTCAGGACCCATTCCGGGACGTGGACGCCGCAGCGGTCACGCTGGATGCTGACCCTTGGTGGAGCGGCGGTGTGGCTGGTCGGACTGGTGGCTGTCCTGTTGCCGGAAACTCCGTCGGCTTCGGCAGCGATCGCCGGGGCCGCCGCGGTCGTCCTGCTGATCGGCGCGGGCGTGGTGGCACGTGCTGCGGCCAACTCGCTTACGGCGGTGGTTTTGGCCGGTGTCGCCGCCGCATACGCCGCTGTCGCATGTGGGCTCGGTGTGGGGGTGATCGCCCCGATTTCGTCGTGGATGGTGAGGGGAGCGGGCGCAGGGCTCGGTGCGCTGGTCGCGCTGTTCATCGGAGTCGTCCTCGTCGCGGACGGGGCCGCGCTGTTCACCGGTGCCTTGACGGCCTTGCTGCTGGTGGACGTGCCTTTGTTCGTCGGTGCGACGACTCCCTTGACGGCGCCGGAAGCCGCAGGTATCGGCATCGTGGTCACGCTGGTGGCAGGGCTGTTCATCCCAGGGCTGGGGTTCCGGCTTGGCGGCATGACTCTCCCGCTGCTGCCGAGCAATAGCGACGAGCTGCGCGAGGACATCGATCCGGTACCGCATGAAATCGTGGTCGACCGGGGCAAGGCCGCTATCGGCTACCTGAACGCGCTGCACATCGGAAGCGGGCTGGCGCAGAGCGCGCAGCTGCTGATCTTCGCTTCGGCCGGTGGTGCTTTCGCGCTTGCCCTCAACGCGGTCCTCGTGCCGTTGTTGCTCATGCGGGCCAAGCACCTCGACGGGGCGGTGCAGCGGTGGGCGGCACTGACGCCGGCCGGGGTCGCCTTCTTCACCCTCACCATGCGACTGACCGGTATCTGGAGCGATATGCCGGGGGTGCTCGGCGTCTGGGTCGGGATGGCGCTCGCCGGGGTGGGCCTGATGCTGGCGAGTGAACGGCTGCCGGGCAAGCGGCTGCGGCCGTACTGGGGCCGCGCGGTCGACATCTTCGAACTGCTCACCGCGGTCGCCGTGCTCCCGCTGCTGCTCGGGGTACTCGACGTCTACCGGTTGATCCGCGGGCTGGGTGGCTGATGCAGTCACGAAAGGATCAGGTCCAGGCCTATTTCTTCGTGGTGGGCAGGCTCTTTTCGGCGCTGACCCACGGCAAGCCGGACATTCTGGAGCCGCCGACGCGGCGGTTCAGCATGGGAACGACGTTCGGTGTCCTGTTGGCCGCACTGCTGGTCGGGATCTTCTGGATCGTGGGGCTCTACGCGCCGGCGACCAGCACCGACTGGCAGCGGCCCGGCACGATCATCGTGGACAAGAGCAGCGGTGCTCGTTTCCTCTACCTCGACGGGCGGCTCCGGCCGGTACTGAACTTCAGCTCGGCCAAGCTCGCGGCCGCTGGTAGCGGCAGCGGTTCCGGAGGCGCCGTGGAACTCTTCTCGGCGAAATCGCTCAGCGGGGTTCCTGTGGGCGTACCGATCGGTATTCCCGGCGCGCCGGACGCGATCCCCCCGGCGGACGGGATCGACAAGGGGCCGTGGACGGTGTGTGTCGCGGTGTCCGGCGCTCCGCGACCCGTGACCTTGCTGCTCGGCAGTACGGCAGGGCAGCCGGTGACAGCGGGCCAGGCGATCCTGGTGTCCGGGCCCGACGGTGCACGACAGCTGCTGTGGCAGGGACGTCGATACCGGTTCGGGGCCTTTGTCGCCGGTGCTCTCGGATATTCGGCTGCCGGTGCGATTCCGGTGCCCGCGAACTGGTTGAACTCGATCCCCGTCGGCCGCGACATCGCCATGCCGAAGATCGCCCAGCTCGGTTCGGCGGGGCCGGTGATCGATGGCAGGACCACCGTCGTCGGGCAGATCTTGCGAGCACGGAACCCGGCACTGAACAGTGAGCAACACTTCGTCGTCGTCGAGAACGGGATCAAGCCGTTGACAACGACCGTCGAGGCGCTGCTGCTCGCGTCACCGGACACCAGACAGGCATACGGCGGTGGCAATGTCGCGCCGATCGAAGTCGACCCGGGCGCGCTGACCGGAGTACCGACGATCGGCAACGAGGACTACGCCGGGTACCCGCCGGCACCCCCGATGCTGCTGAATACGGCACTTTCCGATGGCGCGGTGCCTTGTGTGCGGTCGGATCCATCCGGTGGCAAGAGCGGCTTCGTGCTCATGGCCGCCGCCGAGGTGAACGCCAAAGCGGCTCCCAGCGGCCGGCATGTCGCGGGATCGACCGTCGACCAGGTGTCGATTCCCGCGGGCAGCGGAGTTCTCGCGCGTGACCTGCCGGCGCCGGGTGCGATTGCCGGCACCGAGTACCTCGTCACCGACGTGGGGATCAAGTTTCCGCTGGCCGATCCTTCGGTGGCCGGTGCGCTGGGGTATTCGGGTGGCTCCGCTGTGGAGGTGGCGAGCCGCTTCCTCGCCTTGCTGCCGACAGGACCGGTACTGAGCAGGGCGTCGGCGCTTGCCGAAGGAACCCCCTAGGAACGCGGTCAGGTCATAAAAGACGCCTCGCCGCAGGATGGAACCTTTGTTTTTATGGTGACACACCCCGAGAACCAGAACCATGAAGGGAAAAGGGATGGCACAGCAAACCCAGATCGATATCCCGGCTTTTCAGGAGATCATTCGGAAGCACGAGGAAGTGCAGAACCGAATTCAGCAGCGCCGCCAGAACGCGACGGAGGAGGTCAACCTGGTCAAGGCGGGTAACTCCGGGGATATGGTCAACTCGCTCGTCGCGGCCCACGATCAGTGGGACCTGAGGATGAAAGACATCGCCGAGGTCAATCTCACGGCGATGATCGATGCGATGAACACGACGCTCAGCAAGCTGCAGCAGCAGGACAGTGCGAACCGGATCGCCTAGGGCGTGTCCTGCGGATCTTTTCCATGATCGTGTGCAGATGATGGATTGTGGTGGGTCGTGGTGAGCTGACGGACAAGGCCTGGGCGGTGA
>NZ_JBITKV010000025.1:0-62455 GCF_044461365.1 Amycolatopsis sp. NPDC049868
GCCCGGTCCCATTCCGAACCCGGAAGCTAAGCCTGACAGCGCCGATGGTACTGCAACCGAAGGGTTGTGGGAGAGTAGGACACCGCCGGACTAACTTCAGGACAGGGTCCTGACCAGGGTCGAGAACCCCAACAGGTTCTCCCCGGTCAGGGCCCTGTCTCTTTTCATGTCCACGCACGGACTAGAATGGTCCGTTGGCCCGCCTTGTGGCTGGCCGGGTATCGAAACTTTTCAATAGTGGCAGGAGGCCAGGTGTCCGAGTTCGGTCGACGTGACTCAGATGATGGCGCGTCCGGCCGGTCGGGTCGCCGGGACGACAGTCCCCGCGGAGGCCGGTCTGACGCGCAGCGAGGTGACCGGCGCGGTTCCGCCGGCGGCAGGCAGGACCGGGGCGGCCGCGACGGCGGCTACCAGGGCCGCCCGCGCCGTGACGACCGCGGTGCCCGCGGTTCCGGCAGCTATCCCGGCAAGCCCGCGCGCAGTGGCGACGGCTCCCGCGACCAGCGGTCCGGTGGTCGTTTCGGCGGCCAGGGACGCGACGAGAACCGCCCGCGCTACAACAACGACGACCGTCGTGGTTCCGGTGCCGGCGACCGCCGTGACGACCGGTCCGGCGGCCGCGACAACGACCGTCGCGGTGGCTACCGCGGTGGCGACAACCGTGGCGGTTACCGCTCGGACAGCCGTGGTGGCGACAGCCGCGGCGGCTACCGGTCCGACAGCCGCGACAGCCGCGACAGCCGGGACAACCGCGGCGGCGATCGCGGTGGATACCGGGGTGGCGACAACCGCGGCAGCGACCGCGGAGGTTACCGCTCGGACAACCGGGGCAGTGACGACCGCGGTGGCTACCGGTCCGACAACCGGGGTGGCGACCGCGGCGGGTACCGCTCGTCGGACAGCCGTTCCGAGCGTCGCTACGACAACCGTTCGGACAGCCGCTCGGACAACCGTTCCGAGGGCCGCTACGAGAAGCGCTCCGACAGCCGCCCGGCCCGTTCCGGCTACGGCTCGGACAACCGCGGCCGGTCTGACGACCGCCCGTCCGGCAACCGCTACGAAGGACGCCCTCAGGGCAAGTCCTACGGCGACCGTGACAACCGAGGCGGCGAGGACCGGCGTCCGTCCTACCGCGACCGCGACGACCGCGGCGGCTCCCGGTCCGGCGGGTACAACGGCGACCGGCGCGGTTCGTCCTCGGGCGACCGTCGTCCCAGCGGTGGTGGCTACGAGCGCAAGTCCTACGGCGACCGCGACAACCGCGGGGACCGTCGCCCTTCCGGTGACCGGCCGGAGAAGCGGTACGACGACAAGCGCGGCGACTCCCGCGGCGGCGAAGGCCGGTTCGAGCGCAAGCGCGACGACCGTCCGCAGCGTGACCGTTCCGAGGGCCGCAAGGACTTCCGTTCCTCGCCGCGCACCGAGGATAGGCCGGTCGACGACGAGACCTTGGCGCGTGAGCTGCTCGAGGCGCCGGAGCTGCCCGAAGGCATCGAGTTCTCCGATCTCGACGAGGAGGTCCGCCGGGAGCTCCGCACCCTGCCCAAGGCGCTCGCGGAAACCGTCGGCAAGCATCTCGTAGCGGCCGGCGGCCTCGTCGACGAAGACCCCGAAGCCGCCATGGAGCACGCGAAGTACGCGAAGGCGAAGGCGTCGCGGGTCCCGATCGTCCGTGAGGCGCTCGGCCTGGTCGCCTACCACGCGGGCAACTGGTCCGAGGCGCTGTCCGAGCTGCGGGCCGTCCGCCGGATGACCCGGGCGGACGACCACATCGCGATCATCGCCGACGCCGAGCGCGCCATCGGCCGTCCGGAGCGGGCGCTCGACCTCGCGAAGGAGGTCGACAAGGAGCGCCTGTCCAAGGCGACCCAGATCGAGCTCGCGATCGTCGCCGCCGGTGCCCGGCGCGACCTCGGTCAGCTGGACGCCGCCGTCGTCTCCCTGCAGGGCGACGACCTCAAGGCGGAGAAGCGCGACCCGTGGAGCGCCCGGCTGTTCTACGCCTACGCCGACAACCTCGCCGCGGCCGACCGCAAGGACGAGGCGATCCGCTGGTTCCTGAACGCGGCGGAGGCCGACGAGGAGGACGAGACCGACGCCGCCGAGCGCGCCGCGGAGCTCACGAATGGCTGACGCCCTGTCGGCCGGGTACGACGCGGTCCTGTTCGACCTCGACGGCACGGTCTATCACGGCAGCGAAGTGGTCCCGGGCGCTCCGGAAGCACTCCGGGCGCTCCGGGACCACGGCACGGCAGTCCGCTGGGTGACCAACAACGCCTCCAAGGCGCCCGCGGAGGTCTCCGCGCACCTGGAGGCACTCGGACTGCCCGCCACTCCCGAAGAGGTCCACACGAGCTCTCAGGCCGCCGCCGCCCTGCTGGGTGAGCGGCTGCCTCAGGGCGCGGTGGTCCTCGTCGTGGGCACGGACTCGCTGGCCGCCGAGGTCGAGTCCGTCGGCCTCGAAACGGTTCGCGAAGCCGGTCCGGACGTGGCCGCCGTCGTCCAGGGGCATTCCCCGGAGAACACCTGGGCCGCTCTCGCGGAGGCGTGCCTCGCCATCCGCGCGGGCGCGCTGTGGGTGGCGACCAACGTCGACGCGACCCTGCCCAGCGAACGCGGTCTGCTGCCGGGCAACGGGTCGATGGTGGCCGCGTTGCGCCACGCCACCGGCGTCGAACCGCTGGTGGCCGGCAAGCCGGCGCCCGGCCTGTTCACGACGGCGGCGCGGGACGCGGGCGCGGAGCGTGCCCTCGTCGTGGGCGACCGGCTGGACACGGATATCGAGGGCGCGGTCGCGGCCGGGATCGACGCGCTCTGCGTCCTAACCGGGGTCGCCGACGCCGCGTCCCTGATCGCGGCGAGGCCCGAGGAGCGTCCGCGCTACCTCGCGGCGGACCTGTCCGGGCTGAGCAGCCGAGCGGATCTGCTCGAGATCGGGCCCAAGGACGGCTGGCGCGTCACCGCACAGGGTGACGTGCTCGAAGCCGACGGTGAGGGCGACCCCCTCGACCTGCTGCGCGCATTGTGCGCGGCGGCCTGGGAGTCGGGGATCACCGAGGTCCGTGGTGTGGGCGACACCGCCCGCGCCGCGCTCGGCGAGCTGCGCCTCGGCTGACCAGCGCTGCTAACTTGGTGGGGTGCAAGACCACTTCCACCCCGTGCCGCGACCGCCGGTGCCGGGCCCTCCGCCGGTGCCCGGGCCTCCGGCGGTCCAGGCCGATCAGTTCGCGCAGCAGGACACGGATCCCCGTGCCGGGATCGACGAAGCCGTGGCGGGTCTCGACGACCTCACCGCGCTTCCGCTCTCGGAGCACGTCGACCGTTTCGAGGCCGTGCACACCGAGCTGACGGTGGCACTGTCCACCATCGACAAGGTCTGACCGCGTGGCCAAACGCGCCCGCCTGGACGCGGAGCTCGTCCGGCGGGGTCTCGCCCGGTCCCGGGAGCAGGCCTCGGCGCTGATCGCCGAGGGCAAGGTCACCGTGCGCGGGATGGTGGCCACCAAACCCGCGACAGGGGTCGAGTCCGGCGCGCCGATCGTGGTGCGCGACGGTGACGACCCCGGCTGGGCCTCCCGCGGCGCGCACAAACTTCTCGGCGCGCTCGAAGCCTTCACCCCGCAAGGTCTTTCCACCGAAGGAAAGCGCTGCCTCGACGCGGGCGCCTCGACCGGTGGCTTCACCGACGTCCTGCTGCGCAACGGTGCCGCCACGGTGATCGCGGCCGACGTCGGCCGCGGCCTGCTGGACTGGCGTTTGCGTACCGACGACCGCGTGGTCGTCATGGACAAGACGAACGTCCGCAACCTGACCCCGGAAGACCTCGGCGGGCAGGTCGACCTCGTGGTCGGGGACCTCTCGTTCATCTCGCTCAAACTCGTGCTTCCCGCACTTTCCGCCTGCGCGCGGGACGGCGCGGATCTGGTGCCGATGGTGAAACCGCAGTTCGAGGTGGGCAAGGACCGGCTCGGCAGCGGTGGCGTCGTCCGTGACCCGGAGCTGCGGGCCGAATCGGTGCTCGGCGTGCTCGCCGAGGCCGAGAAGCTGGACCTGAACCTGCGCGGCGTCGTGGCGAGCCCGCTCCCCGGGCCGTCCGGGAACGTCGAATACTTCGTCTGGCTTACCCGCGGGGCGGGGGAGACCGCCGGCACCGACGCCGAGCGGCTCGTCCGGACCGCAGTCCTGGAGGGACCCCAATGAGCGATCGCGAGGTGCTGCTCGTCGTGCACCCGGACCGGGACGCGACCCGGGACGCGGCACGCGAGGTGTCGGCCCGGTTCGCCAAGGCCGGTGTGCGGCTGCGGGTGCTCGACGAGGACGTCCGGGAGATGCTGGAGGCGGACGGCGGGATCGGCGCGCCCTGCACGGTGATGGCGCCGGAACAGGATCCGGCCGCCGGCACCGAGCTGGTGTTCGTGCTCGGCGGTGACGGCACGCTGCTGCGGGCCGCGGAACTGGCAAGGCCGAACGGGGTCCCGGTCCTCGGCGTGAACCTCGGCCGTGTCGGCTTCCTGGCCGAGGCCGATTCGGACAAGCTCGCCGACACCGTCCAGCGGGCCGTCGACGGCGACTACCAGGTCGAAGAGCGGATGACCGTCGACGTCGTGGTCACTGTCGACGGTGAGGAGACCGTCAACACGTGGGCGCTCAACGAGGCCAGTGTCGAGAAGAGCTCGCGGGAGCGGGTGCTGGACGCGCTCATCGAGGTCGACGGAAGGCCCGTGTCGTCCTTCGGCTGCGACGGTGTCCTGTGCGCCACTCCGACCGGCTCGACGGCGTACGCGTTTTCCGCGGGCGGGCCGATCATCTGGCCGGACGTCCAGGCTCTGCTGGTGGTCCCGAGCAACGCGCACGCGATGTTCTCCCGGCCGCTGGTCGTCTCGCGGGACTCGGAGATCACCGTCGCCATCGATCCGGACGGTTCGCCCGCGGTCCTGACCTGCGACGGATCGCGAACCTTCGATCTTCCCGCCGGTGCGGCCGTGCGGGTCACCTGCGGCCGGGTGCCGGTGCGGCTGATCCGGTTGTGGGAAGGCCCGTTCACCGACCGGCTGGTGCACAAGTTCTCGTTGCCGATCAAGGGCTGGCGGGAGCGACACGCCCGCTGACGGCTGAGAGGAACGGGACTTTCCTTGCAAAATTTGCAAGGAAAGTCCCGTTCATCTCATGCCGGGTGCGGGAATGGTCGGGGTGGGCCGCTACGGTGGGCGTCGTGCTGGCCGAGATGCGCATCCAGGGCCTCGGAGTCATCGAGGACGCCCTGCTGGAACTGCACGCTGGCTTCACCGTGGTCACCGGTGAGACGGGTGCGGGCAAGACGATGGTCGTCAGCGGGTTGCACCTGCTCTCCGGCGGCCGAGCCGAAGTGTCCAAGGTGCGGACGGGAATGCTGAAGGCCTTCGTGGAAGGCCGATTCGAGCTGGGCGGTGCCGAGGGCGCCACCCGGATCGTCACCGACGCCGGGGCGGAGGTCGACGAGGACGGCAGCGTCATCGCGCTGCGCGCGGTCTCGGTCGACGGCCGGTCCCGTGCCCATCTCGGCGGCCGTTCGGTGCCGGTCGGTGTGCTGGCCGACCTGTCCGAACAGCTGATCGCGGTGCACGGGCAGAACGATCAGCTGCGGCTGCTGCGGCCCGCCGAGCAGCGCGCGGTGATCGACCGGTTCGCCGGTGAGGCCGTCACCGAGCCGCTCGAGCAGTACCGCGCGGTGCGGGACGAATGGCTCGCCGTCGTCGCCGAGCTGACCGAGCGCTCCACCCGCTCCCGCGAGATGGCCCAGCAGGCCGACCTGTTGCGCCACGGGCTCACCGAGATCGACGCCGTCGCGCCGGAACCCGGCGAGGACACCGAGCTCACCGAGCAGATCAAGCGGCTCGCCGCGGTCGACGAGCTGCGGTCCGCCGCGAGCGCCGCGCAGGCCGCCGTCTCGGGTTCGCCCGACGGAGACCCGGACGTGCCCGGCGCGCTGGGGCTGATCGGGGAGGCGACCCGCCATCTGACCGGTTCCGAGGACGCCGTCCTGCGTGAGCTCGGTCCCCGGCTGGACGAGGCCTCGGTGCTGTTGTCCGAAGTGGGCACCGAGCTGGGCAGCTACCTCGAAACGCTCGACGCGGATCCCGCGTTGCTGGAGAAGGTGCTCGCGCGCCAGGCCGACCTCAAGCGGCTCACTCGCAAGTACGCGGCGGATGTGGACGGCGTGCTCGCCTGGGCCGACGACGCCCGCCGCCGGATGTCCACGATGGACACCTCCGAGGAGGCGCTGGCCGAGCTGGCCAAGCGCCGCGACGAACTCGCCGTCACCCTGGCGGAACACGCCCTCACGCTGTCGGAGGCGCGTGTCGAGGCCGCCGCCGAACTCGCCGAGGCGATCACCGCCGAGATGTCCGGGCTCGCCATGGGGCAGGCCGAGATCGAGATCACCGTCGATCGGCGCACCGTCGACGAGAGCGACGCGCACGCGGTGAAGGTCGGCGGCAGGCTCGTGCACGCCGGGCCCGACGGCGTCGACGACGTCGAGTTGCTGCTGCGGGCGCACAACGGCGCGCCGCCGCTCCCGGTCCACAAGGCCGCTTCCGGCGGTGAGCTTTCCCGCGTGATGCTGGCGATCGAGGTCGTCCTCGCCCACGCGGACACCGTGCAGACACTGGTGTTCGACGAGGTCGACGCCGGGGTCGGTGGCCGCGCGGCGGTCGAGATCGGCAGGCGGCTCGCGCGGCTCGCGCGCAGTCACCAGGTCTTGGTGGTCACCCACCTGCCGCAGGTGGCCGCGTTCGCCGATCAGCATCTGGTGGTGGACAAGGGCACCAGCGGCGGCGTGACCCGCAGTGGTGTGCGCGTGCTCGAACAGTCGGAGCGTGTCGTCGAGCTCGCGCGCATGCTCGCCGGAATGGAAAGCACCGAGACCGGCCGGGCGCACGCGGAGGAACTGCTCGCCGTCGCCGAGGCCGACAAGAGCGCGCCGGAAAAGCCCAAGGCCCGTCGCGGTGGGAAGCGAAAGAAGGCGAAGTAGCCTTCCTCACTGCTTCTTCCCGGTCGGCCACGGCCGGACCAGTGTGGGTTAATCGGCGTGTTTCCATCGGCGTGGCGGACACGGAAGCCCGCGCGAATTTGTCACTATCGGTCGCATGAAGCTCACCGGCTTGCTCTCGCGTAACCAAGAGACCCTCCCCGGGATCACCGGCGTCGCCAGGGTCGACAGGCGTACGCGTGAGCTGCTTCGTCGGCTGAGCCCTGGCGACATCGTCGTCCTCGACCAGCTCGACCTCGACCGGTCGACGGCCGATGCCTTGGTGGAGGCCGAAGTCGCGGCGGTGGTGAACGCTTCGCCGTCGATCTCCGGCCGTTTCCCCAACCTGGGCCCGGAGATCCTGCTCGAGGCCGGGATCCCGCTGGTCGACTCGGTCGGCGGCGAACTGCTGCGCAAGGTCAAGGACGGCACGAAGCTCCGCCTGCACGAGGGCGTCGTCTACATCGGAGAGCGGCAGCTCGGCTCGGGCGTCCAGCAGACGCGGGAAAGCATCGCGGACCAGATGATCGAGGCCAAGGCCGGGATGTCGACCCAGCTGGAGGCCTTCTCCGCGAACACGATCGAATTCCTCCGCCGGGAACGCAGCCTCATCCTCGACGGCGTCGGCGTCCCGGAGATCCGTGTACCGCTGCGGGATCGGCACGCACTGGTGGTCGCGGGCGGCAACGGGCACGCCGAAGACCTCAAGAAGCTGAAGAAGTACATCTCCGAGCACCGGCCGGTGCTGATCGGGGTGGACGCCGGGGCCGACACCCTGCGCGCGCAGGGCTATCAGCCGGACGTCATCGTCGGCGACCCGCACGGGATCGGCGCCGAGACCCTGCGCAGCGGTGGCGAGGTCGTGGTCCCGGCGCAGCCGGACGGGCACGCGCCGGGTGTCGAGCGCATCCAGGACCTCGGCATCGGCGCGGTCACCTTCCCCGCGACGGGCAACGCCGAGGATCTCGCGCTGCTGCTGGCCGACGCGCACGAGGCGAGCCTGGTGGTCACCGTCGGATTCCAGGCGACACTGCGGGAATTCCTCGACCACGGCCGGTCCGGGTCGAACCCGTCGACGTTCCTCACCAGGCTGAAGCTCGGCACGAAACTGGTCGATGGCAAGGCGGTCGCGACCCTGCACCGCAGCCGGGTGTCCATCGGCGCCATCGTCCTGCTGGTCGTCGCGACCTTGGTGGCCGTCGCGGCCGCGCTGCTGGTGTCGGATGTGGGTTCGGTCTACCTCGACTGGATCCGCGACACCTGGAACTCGTTCATCGCCTGGGGCAAGGGACTCTTCAAGTGATTTCATTGCGGTACCACATCGTTTCCATCGCCGCCTGTTTCCTGGCCCTCGCCCTCGGCGTGGTGCTCGGGTCGACGGCGCTGAACGGTTCCCTGCTTTCGGGGCTCGCCAGCCAGAAGGAGGATCTGGGTTCCCAGGTCGCGGATCTGGAGGCGCAGCGCAATTCGCTCAACGCCAGGCTCGGCGACGCGGACGCGTTCGCCGGCGCGATGGGGCCGAAGGTCGTCGCGGGGCAGCTGGACAAGCGTTCGGTGGTGCTGGTGACCACCGAGGACGCGAAGCCCGCGGACCGCGACGCGCTCAAGCAGCTCGTCGGGCAGGCGGGCGCCGCCGTCACCGGCGAGATCCAGCTGACCGAGGCGTTCTCCGACCCGATGCGGTCCGATCAGCTGCGTGACGTCGTGTCGCGGCTGCAGCCCGCCGGTGTCCAGTTCCCGACCGCGGGTGACCCCGGCACCCTCGCGGGCGCGCTGATCGGCTCCGTGGCGTTGCTGAACAAGGACAACGCGCAGCCGCAGTCCACCCCGGTGGAGCTGGCGGCCGCACTCGGCGGGCTCACCGACGGCGGATTCCTCAAGACCGGCGGGGACGTGAAGCCCGCGCAGCTCGCGATCGTGCTCACCGGCTCCAAGTACACCGGCGACGGCGCGGGTGACCGCGCCTCGACCATCGCGCGTTTCGCCGCGCAGCTCGACCGCTCCGGTGCGGGCACCGTCCTGGCGGGCGACGCGGGATCCGCCGACGGCACCGGCGCGATCGGTGTCGTCCGCGCCGACACGTCGTCGACCTCCATCCTGTCCACTGTGGACAACGCGGAGACCGCGGCCGGCCGGGTCACCACGATCATGGCCCTGCGGGAGCAGCTCGAAGGCGGCGCGGGCCGGTACGGTATCGCGGGTAACGCTCAGGCTCCCGCCCCCGGGATCGCCGCCGCCGGCAACTGACCCCTTCGCATTTCGTCCTCTGGATGCGGTACTTGCGTGTGCAAGGACCGCATCCAGAGGACTAAACGCGGGGCCAGAGACGGGTTTTCGGGAGCGGACGGGCGTAGGAACCGGCTCGGCTGGTCTTGAGGTTCAGCGCCACCAGCGATTCGGCGAGGCGGACGGCGGCGGCGACGCCGTCGATCACCGGGATGTCCAGCATCGCCGAGATACGGCGATCGAGGCCGGTCATCCCGGCACAGCCGAGAACGAGGACCTCCGCGCCCGCGTCCCGGGCCCGGCGTCCGGCGGTCAGCAAGGCCGATTCCGTCCGGCGTTCGTCGGTCAGTTCGAGGACGCCGAGCCCCGCGCCGAGGACGCCGACACAGTTCTGCGCGACGCCCGCGGAGTGCAGGCTGTCCTCGATGAGCCCGCACGTCCGGTCCAATGTGGTCACGACGCCATAGCGTCTTCCCAGCAGGCAGGCCAGATGCGCGGCGGCCTCGGTGATGTCGACGACCGGGACGTCGAGCAGTTCCCTCGCGCCTTCCCGTCCGTGCTCGCCGAAACCGGCCATCACGAGCGCGTCGAAGGGCTCGTCCAGCCCGTTGAGAAGGTCGAGGACGGCCGCGGCGCTCAGGAAGCTGTCCAGCCACCCCTCGGCGGATTCCGGCCCCCACGACGGTGTTCTGGCCAGGATCTCGGTGCCGGGACTCGCGGCGGCGCGGGCGCCCGCCTCGATCTCCTTGGTCATCGCCTCGGTGGTGTTGCAGTTGGTGACCAGGATCCGCATCACGCGACCCGCTGCTTGCGTGACACCACGAAATAAAGGGCCGCGGCGGAAGCGGTGCCGATGAACCACGAGTACGGCGCGGCGGGGGCGAAGAACGGCACCAGGGCGATGATCGCGGACAGCGCCGCCGTGGGCAGGAAGGTGACCATCGCCCGCGGGTTGAACCCGCGCTTGTAGTGGTATGGCGAATCAGGTCCGGCCACGAACAGCTTGCCCACGTCGATCCGGCCGCGTTTCACCAGGTAGTAGTCCACGATCATGATGCCGAACAGTGGGCCGAGGAAGGCCCCGAGGCCGCCGAGGAAGTAGTTGACCACAGCGGGGGAGGAGTACAGCTTCCACGGCAGCACGCACAACGCCGCGACCGCGCTGATCATCCCGCCGATGGTGAACGTGATCCGTTTCGGCCAGATATTGGCCAGGTCGTAGGCGGGGGAGACGAAGTTCGCGACGATGTTCACGCCCATGGTGGCGATCGCGAAGGTCAGCGCGCCGATGATCAGCACTGGTGTGTTGTCGATGCGCGCCAGCAGTTCGGCGGGATCGGTGATGGCTTCGCCGAACACCTGGAGGCTGCCCGCCGTGACCAGTACCGACAGTAGCGCGAACGCCGTCGAGTTGATCGGCAGACCCCAGAAGTTGCCGCGCCGCACGGTTTTCTGGTTCGGGGCGAACCGGGAGAAGTCGCAGAAGTTGAGCATCAGGGTGCCGTAGATGGACAGGATCAGGCCGACGGCGCCGAACCATTGCCGTACTTGCTCCCCTGTGGACAGTGCTTTCGGGTTGCTGGTCAAGGAGATGTTCCAGTCGGCGGCGGCCAGCACCCAGACGGCGAGCGCGATCATCACGACCCAGATGCCCGGACCGCACCAGTCCTGGAACTTGCGTACGGCCTCCATGCCGCGGGTGAGCACAAGCGCCTGCGCGAGCCACAACGCGATGAAACAGATCCATCCGAGGGCGTGCAGGCCGAGGAAACCGACCTCTGTCAACGGTTTCAGCCCCGGATCGATCGCGAGCACCAGCAGCGTGATGGCCACGGAGGCGAGATAGGTCTGGATGCCGTACCAGAAGATCGCGATGATCGCGCGGATCAGCGCCGGCAGGTTCGCTCCGAAGGTGCCGAAGCTGATGCGGGCGACGACGGGGAAGGGAACGCCGGTCTTCTGGCCGATCCGGCCCATCAGGTTCATGCCGAAGTAGATGAGCACGAAACCGGTCAGCAGGGCGGTGAACACCTGCCACGCCGAAAGCCCGAGGACGAACAGGCCCGCCGCGAAGGTGTAGTTGCCGAGGTTGTGCACGTCCGACATCCACAGCGCGAAGATGTCGTAGACCTTCCAGCGGCGTTCCTTCGCCGGGGCGAGGTCTTCGTTCCAGAGCCGGGGATCGGCGTTCTCGGTGGTAGGCGCTTCGGACCGGGTTGCTGGGGCGGCGGTCATGCGGGCCTCCGATCGACGGGGAGCCGGTCGATTTGGTATCCCAAAATTTGGCATCCCAAATATCACCCCGCGGTGGCCCGCCGTCAAGGTTTCTGCCGATAAACTCGGGTTACGAGCTGTTACGGCAGTGTTGAAGAGGGGGTCAGGTGGCCGAGGAAGGACAGCGTCAGCCGCTGGCCGCGACCCGGCAGCGGGTCCGCGACGAGCTGCGTGAACGTATCCTCGCCGGACGGCTGAAGCCGGGGGACAGGCTGGTCGAACGCGAACTCGCCGAGGATCTCGGCGTCTCGCGTGTGCCGGTGCGCGAAGCCATCCGCAGCCTGGAGGCCGAAGGGTTCCTCGCCGTCCAGTCGCCCCGCCGGATCGTCGTACGCCAGCTGGCCAGGGCCGACGTCGAGGAGCTGTTCGACGTCCGTGAGGCGCTCGAAGGACTCGCCGCCGGGCTGGCCGCCGAACGGGCGGGCAAAGCCGAACTCCGCGCGCTCGAACGGCTGCTCACCGACGCCGCCCGCGCGACCGAGAGTGGCGACCCGGCCCGGATCACCCTGCTCAACACCCGCTTCCACGATCAGATCGTCGCGCTCGCGGGCAACGGCCTGCTGCACGAGATCCTTCGCCCGCTCGAGGGCAGGCTGCGCTGGCTGATCAGCCAGAACGAACACTGGGGCGAACTGCTCGACGAGCACCGCCGCCTCTACGACGCGATCGCATCGGGGGACGCCGACCGTGCGCGGGCGCATGCCGTCGAGCACGTGCGGGTCAACCGGGCAGTGACGTTGAAGACGCTGTTCCCCGAGGATGACGGAGAACGCTCCGCGGGCTGAACTCGCCTAGCCGAGCATCGAGGTCCAGGCCTCGGCGAATCCGGGGAAGGTCTTCCCGACCGTCCCCGGATTCTCCACCTCGACCCCTTCGACCTTCAGCCCGAGCACCGCGGCCGCCATCACCAGCCGGTGATCGTCGTAGGTGCGGAACTTCCCGCCGTGGAGCGGCGCCGGGGTGATCCGCAGGCCGTCCTCGGTCTCGCGGACGTCGGCGCCGAGCGACGACAGTTCGGTGGCGAGCGCGGTCAGCCGGTCGGTCTCGTGACCGCGCAGATGCGCCACTCCGGAGATGACCGACGGCCCCTCGGCGAGGCACAGCAGCGCCGCGATCACCGGTGTCAGCTCGCCGACGTCGTGCAGATCCAGTTCGACGCCGGGGATCGTGCCGCCGCCGGTGACCGTCAGGCCCGCCGCGTCGAGTTCGGCGGTGGCGCCGAGGACGGGCAGCAGGCTGCGCAGCCAGTCCCCGGGCTGGGTCGTCCGCTGCGGCCAGCCCGCGATCCGCACCGTGCCGCCGGTCGCGACCGCGGCGGCGACGAACGGCGCCGCCGTCGAGAGGTCCGGCTCGACGATGTACTCGGGACAGGAAAGCCGTGTCGGGGCGACGTGGAACTCGGTGCCCTCGCGGTCCACGGTGGCCCCGAAACGGCGCAGCATCTCGACCGTCATCGCGATATGCGGTTCGCTCGGCACCTGGCCGCCCACGAGGCGCACGGTGACACCCTGCTGGAACGACGGCCCGGCGAGCAGCAGCGCGGACAGGAACTGGCTCGACGCCGAGGAGTCCAGATCGACCCTGCCGCCTCGCAGACCGCCTTCGCCGTGGACGGTGAAGGGCGGTGCCTCGCGGCGGTCGTCGTCGATACGGGCGCCGAGGTCGCGCAGCGCCTTCAGCAACGGCCCGATGGGGCGGCGGCGGATGGCCTCGTCGCCGTCGAACAGCGCCGGACCGGTGCCCAGCGTGGCGAGCGCGGGGGTGAACCGGGCGACCGTGCCCGCGTTGCCGAGCTCCACCCGGATGGTCTCGTCGGGATGGACGCGGCCGGGGCCGAGCGGGTGCACGAGGTAGCCGCCGATGCTGCCCTGCGAGTGGGCGCCGAGGGCGTAGATGGCGCCGAGCATGAGGCGCGCGTCCCGGGAGTCGAGCGGGGTCCGCACCCGCGTCGGCGCGCTGGCGAGCGCGGCGAGGACGTAGGCCCGGTTGGTGATCGACTTCGAACCGGGGACGCGGATGTCCGCGTCCAGCGGGCCTTCCGCGACCGGTGCGGTCCAGGTGTCGTGCGCGTCTGTCACGCCGCGAGGGTAGCGGTTTTCCACTCCATCGGACGCTTGCGGCGTGGCCGATGAGCGCTACGGCGGGCGTGCGATAAGGTGGAAGCCCGTGGGACTTCAGTCGCGGGCTACCAAGTATGTCTTTGTCACCGGAGGCGTTGCCTCCTCTCTGGGTAAGGGACTCACGGCTTCCAGCCTGGGTCAGCTCCTTACCGCACGTGGGCTCCGGGTCACGATGCAGAAGCTGGATCCGTACCTCAACGTCGATCCAGGCACCATGAACCCGTTCCAGCACGGTGAGGTGTTCGTCACCGACGACGGCGCCGAAACCGATCTGGACATCGGGCACTACGAGCGTTTTCTCGACCGGGCTCTCGACGGCAAGGCGAACGTCACCACCGGGCAGGTGTACTCCGAGGTCATCGCCAAGGAACGCCGCGGTGAGTACCTCGGCGACACCGTGCAGGTCATCCCGCACATCACCGACGAGATCAAGGCGAGGATCACCGCCGCGGCGGGCGCCGACGAGGACGGGAACAGCCCGGACGTCGTGATCACCGAGGTCGGTGGCACCGTCGGCGACATCGAGTCGCTGCCGTTCCTGGAGGCCTGCCGTCAGGTCCGCCACGACGTCGGCCGCGACCAGTGCTTCTTCCTCCATGTCTCGCTGGTCCCGTACCTCGCCCCGTCGGGTGAGCTGAAGACCAAGCCGACCCAGCACTCGGTCGCCGCGCTGCGCAACATCGGTATCCAGCCCGACGCGCTCGTCTGCCGCGCCGACCGCGAGCTGCCGGAGGACCTCAAGCGCAAGATCGGCCTGATGTGCGACGTCGACACCGAGGCCGTCATCGCCTGCCCCGACGCGCCGTCGATCTACGACATCCCGAAGGTGCTGCACCGTGAGGCGCTCGACGCCTACGTGGTGCGCCGTCTCGGGCTGCCGTTCCGCGACGTCGACTGGACGGTGTGGGGCGACCTGCTCGACCGCGTGCACAACCCGTCGGAGACGGTGCGGGTCGCGGTCGTCGGCAAGTACATCGACCTGCCGGACGCGTACCTCTCGGTGACCGAGGCGCTGCGCGCGGGCGGGTTCGCCCACCGCGCCAAGGTCCAGATCGCCTGGGTCCCCTCGGACTCCTGCGAGACCCCGGCCGGCGCCGCGGCCGCGCTGTCCGATGTGGACGGTGTGCTGATCCCCGGCGGGTTCGGCATCCGCGGTATCGAGGGCAAGGTCGGCGCCATCGCCTACGCCCGCACCCACGGGCTGCCGCTGCTGGGCCTGTGCCTCGGCCTGCAGTGCATGGTGATCGACGCGGCGCGGAACCTGGCCGGGATCAAGGACGCGAACTCGGCCGAGTTCGAGGACGGCCCGAACCCGGTCATCTCCACGATGGCCGACCAGCGCGACGTCGTCGCGGGCGAGCGCGACATGGGCGGCACGATGCGGCTCGGCGCTTACGTCGCGAAGCTCAAGCCGGGCTCGCAGGTCGCGAAGGCGTACGGCAGCACCGAGGTCTCCGAGCGGCACCGTCACCGCTACGAGGTCAACAACGCCTACCGCAAACGCCTTTCCGACGCCGGGCTGGTGTTCTCGGGCACCTCGCCCGACGACCACCTGGTCGAGTTCGTGGAGCTGCCCGCCGACAAGCACCCGTTCTTCGTCGGCACCCAGGCGCACCCGGAGCTCAAGAGCCGCCCGACCCGGCCGCACCCGCTGTTCAGCGCGTTCGTGAAGGCCGTCGTGGACCGCAAGGTCGCCGAGCGGCTGCCGGTCGAGCTGGCCGAGGCCCCGCAGACGGTGGCCAGGTGACCGAACCCGGCAAGCACGAGTTCACCGTCGCGTCCACAAGGGACGTCCACATCGGACGCGTCGTGGGGCTGCGGGTCGACGAGGTCGTGATGCCCGGCGGCGGCACCGCCCGCCGTGAGGTCGTCGAGCATCTCGGCGCGGTCGCCGTCGTGGCACTGGACGCGGACGGCGCGGTGACGCTGATCCACCAGTACCGCCACCCGATCGGGCGGCGGCTGTGGGAACTGCCCGCCGGGCTGATCGACAAGGCGGGGGAGGACCCCGTCGGCGCGGCCAAACGCGAGCTGGTCGAGGAGGTCGGGCTCAGCGCCGAACGCTGGGAGACCCTGGTCGACGTCGCGGCGTCGCCCGGCTTCACCGACGAGGTCGTGCGCGTCTACCTCGCCCGCGAACTGTCCGAAGTGGACAGGGAGATCCTCGGCGAGGAGGAGGCCGACCTCGTCATGCGGAAGTTCCCGCTCGCCGAGGCGGTCCGGATGGCGCTGGCGGGTGAGCTGGTGAACGGGGCGACCGTCGGTGGCGTGCTCGCCGCGCACGCGGTGCTTTCGGGGGCGGCTTCGTCGCGGCCTTCGGACGCGCCTTGGGAGGACCGGCCGACGAAGTTCGCTTCGCGCGGTCTCTGACCCCCTTCGCGCGCTAGGAACGGTCCTTTCCTTGCAAATTTTGCAAGGAAAGGACCGTTCCTAGCATTCGGGGAGCGCGGGGGTCAGTCGCGGAGACGGCGGCCTTGCGCGTCGGTGCCGCCGTTCGCCAGCAGCACGATCCCGTCGACCATCGGCCAGACCACCCCGACGCCGCAGGTGACCAGCACGACCGCCAGTTGGCCGAGGGCGAGACCGACGTGCCCGGTGTAGAACCGCCCGATCCCGAACGGCAGCACGATCTGCAGCACCCCGGCGGCGATCTTCGACTTCGGCGAGTAGGGCAGCACCGCGGCGGGCTGCTGATACACGGGCACGAACGGCGGCGGGTCGAACCTCGGCGCCAGGTACTTCGGATGCGGCGACGGCAGATCCTGGAACAGCGGCCGGAGTTCGCCGAGCGTCACGGCCTCGTACGCGGCGAGGACGCGGCCCTCGTACTCGTCCGGGGTGAGCCTGCCTTGGCTGTAGTGGTCGCCGAGCAGTCGCGCGGCCTCTTCGCGCTCGGCCGTGCCGACGCGCATCTCCTCCGGGTCCGGTTGCTGCGACATGCTCCCAAGGTAGCCCGTTTCACACCCGCGGCGCGGCACGCGCGGCGAACCCCCGATCGGGTCGCGGTGGTCCTAGAGTGTCCGTGTGTCACGGGCCGGCGGTACCGGAGTCGCCCAGGTGGTCGCCGCATACCTCGACCATCTGGTGGTCGAGCGCGGAACCGCGAGGAACACCCTCGACAGCTACTCCCGTGACCTGCGCCGGTACACCGCGTACCTCGGCGACGCCGACGTCGAGCGCTTCGCCGACGTCACCTCGGCCCACATCACCTCGTTCGGCGCGGCGCTGCGCGAAGGCGACGAAGAGCATCGCCCGCTGGCCGCGTCCTCGGCGGCCCGCGCGCTCGTCGCGGTGCGGGGGCTGCACAAGTTCGCGCACGCCGACGGCATCACCGAGAACGACCCGGCTCGCGAGGTCCGCCCGCCCGCAGCGGCCAAACGGCTGCCCAAGGCGCTGCCGGTCGGCGACGTGCTGAAACTGCTCGAAACGCCGCCACCCGAGGGCGAACGGCCGCTGCGGGACAGGGCGCTGCTGGAACTGCTCTACTCCACCGGCGCGCGGATCTCCGAGGCCGTCGGGCTCGACGTCGACGACATCGACGACGCCGAACGGACCGTGCTGCTCGACGGCAAGGGCGGCAAACAGCGCATCGTGCCGATCGGCCGTCCCGCGCTGGAAGCGGTGCACGCGTACCTCGTCCGCGCGCGGCCCGCCCTCGCCACCCACGGCCGGGGGACGCCGGCGATGTTCCTGAACGCCCGCGGCTCCAGGCTTTCCCGGCAGAGCGCGTGGCAGGTTCTCAAGGACACCGCGGAATCGGCGGGGATCACGGCGGGCGTTTCCCCGCACACGTTGCGCCATTCCTTCGCCACGCATCTGCTCGAAGGCGGCGCCGACGTCCGCGTCGTGCAGGAGCTGCTCGGCCACGCTTCGGTGACCACCACTCAGGTGTACACGCTGGTCACGGTCAACACGCTCCGCGAGGTTTACGCGACAGCACATCCTCGCGCGCTCGGCTAATCACCCCGGTCGATCACGGCGTGCCTCGTTGGCTCGACTCACGAATCGCGCATAGGCTGCCGAGGATCCTGCCGAAGAGGAGCTTTCGCGTTATGTCGACACCGAACGAGCCGGCGAAGCCGTCCGCGTCCGCCGGTTCGGCTGCCGCGAGCCTCAGCCAGGTCACCATCGCAACCCCCGCCGAACACGACGGCGACGAACCGTCGGAGGACACGATCTCTTCCCGCGGCCGCAAGGCCAAGCGCGCCAAAGAAGCCAAGCAGCAAGAACGCGACGACGACGGCATCGGGCCCACCGGCCGTCCGTATCGCGAGATCCCCGACCCGCCGCCGCTGGAACGGCACGGCCCCGCACTGGTGATGGCCATGTGCAACCAGAAGGGCGGCGTCGGCAAGACCACCTCGACCATCAACCTCGGCGCGGCGCTGGCCGAATGCGGCCGCCGGGTGCTGCTGGTCGACTTCGATCCGCAGGGCGCGCTCTCGGTCGGCCTCGGCATTCAGCCGCACGAGCTGGACCAGACGGTCTACAACGTCATCATGGAGCGCTCGGTCAGCATCACCGACGTCATCCGGAAGACCCGGGTGGACGGCGTCGACCTGCTGCCGAGCAACATCGACCTGTCCGCGGCCGAGGTCCAGTTGGTCGCAGAGGTAGGACGCGAACACACTTTGTTACGGGTCCTTCGTCCGGTCATGAACGACTACGACTATGTTCTTGTCGACTGCCAGCCCTCGCTAGGCCTGCTGACGGTGAACGCACTGACCGCCGCGGACGGTGTGATCATCCCGCTGGAGTGCGAGTTCTTCAGTCTGCGAGGCGTAGCGCTCCTGATCGACACCATCGAGAAGGTGCAGGAACGCCTCAACCCCAAACTGGACATCACCGGGATTCTCGCCACCATGTACGACCCGAGAACCCTGCACTCGAAGGAGGTCATGGCGAGAGTGGTGGAGGCATTCGGCGACACCGTGTTCGACACGGTGATCAACCGCACCGTGCGGTTCCCCGAGACGACGGTCGCGGGCGAGCCGATCACGACCTGGGCACCCAAATCAGCGGGCGCGGCGGCCTATCGCGCGCTGGCACGTGAGGTGATCGCTCGGTGAGCAGGCGAGCTTCCCTGCCCGGAGCGTCCGAACTTTTCAGGATCACCTCCAGCCCCGCCCTCGATCTCCCGCCCGCGCCCGAACAGCCCGCCCCCGCCAAGGGGAACGGCAACGGGAACGGATCCGGGACCGAGACGGGGCACGCGCACAAGGATCAGCTGACCCGGGCCGCGCGCAGCGGTTCCGGGCGGACCAAGCACGACGCGAAGATCACCGTCTACGTCTCCGGCGACGAACTGCTGGCGATGGAGCAGGCCAGGCTGAACCTCCGGGCGAAGCACGGCCTCGTACTCGATCGCGGCAGGCTGGTCCGCGAGGCGGTGGCCGTGCTGCTGGCCGACTTCGACGCGGCGGGCGAGGACTCGGTCCTCGTCCAGCGCCTGCGGGCGGGCAGCGAGGACGGGAAAGAGACCGAGAACTGATGGACGACCCGGCCGCGGCTGCTCCCAGCGGCTCAGAGCCGGTCGAGCGGACAGAGGCAGACGAGACCCCCGCCGTGCACGAGACCGTGCACGGCGGGATGGTCCCCGAAGGACTGGCCAGCGAAGAGCTGAGCACGTCCAAGTTCAAGGTGCACCTGGAGAACTTCGAGGGCCCCTTCGACCTGCTGCTCCAGCTGATCTCGCAGCACCAGCTCGACGTCACCGAAGTCGCGTTGCACCGGGTCACGGACGATTTCATCGCCTACACCCGTGCGCTCGGCACGGAGTGGAATCTCGACGAGACGACCGAGTTCCTGGTCATCGCGGCGACCCTGCTCGACCTCAAGGCGGCGCGGCTGCTGCCCGCCGCCGAGGTGGAGAGCGAAGACGACCTCGCCCTGCTCGAAGCACGGGACCTGCTGTTCGCGCGCGTGCTGCAGTACCGGGCGTACAAGCAGGTCGCGGCGCTGTTCGGCGAACTGGAGGCCGGCGCGCTGCGGCGCTACCCGCGCTCGGTCGCGCTCGAAGACCGGTTCATGGGCCTGCTGCCCGAGGTGATGCTCGGCGTCGACGTGGGGAAATTCTCCGAGATCGCGGTCGCGGTCTTCAAACCGAAGCCGCCGCCGACGGTGTCGATCGCGCATATCCACATGGGCCGCGTCTCGGTGCGCGAGCACGCCGCGCTGCTGCGGCTCAAACTCGCGGAACGAGGCGAAGCGACCTTCGGCGAACTGGTCGAGGACTGCGAGCACACCGTCGAGATCGTGGCGCGCTTCCTCGCGCTGCTGGAGCTGTACCGGGAGTCCTCGGTCCAGTTCGAGCAGCTGGAGGCGCTCGCCGAACTGCATGTGCGCTGGACCGGCGGGTCCGTGGCGGAGGCGTCGGTGGCGGCCGAACAGGATCGCGCCGCCGTCGAGGACGAGGAGTACGGGTGAGCCCGGAGAACAGCGAAGAGACCGAAGTGACCGAAGAGGCCCAGGCGGAGACTCCTGCCGCCGAAGCGGAGCCGCCCGCCGACGAGGGGCTCGTGGCGGCAGGTGACGGCGACTATCCCGACGTCACCTCCGACGAGACGCTCGAAGCGGCGCTGGAGGCGTTGCTCCTGGTCGTCGACTCGCCGATCAGCGAGGAATCGCTCGCCGAGACGGTCGGGCAGCCCGCGTCGCGGGTGACCGTGGCGCTGCGCACGATGGCGCAGAAGTTCACCGAGCGGACCAGCGGAATCGACCTGCGCCGAGTCGGCGAAGGGTGGCGGTTCTACACTAGGGACGTCTATGCCCCGTTCGTGGAGAAGCTTCTGCTCGACGGCCAGCGTTCCAAGCTGACGCGAGCCGCACTGGAGAGCCTCGCCGTGATCGCCTATCGGCAGCCGGTGACCAGGGCCAGGGTCGCCGCCGTCCGAGGGGTGAATGTGGACGGGGTGATCAGGACGCTGCTGGCGCGCGGCCTGATCGAGGAGATGGGGACCGACCCCGAAACCACTGGCACGCTGTACGTGACGACCGAGCTGTTCCTGGAGCGACTGGGCCTGTCGTCCCTGGCCGACCTTCCGCCCATCGCTCCGTTGCTACCCGAAGTGGACACCATCGATGACATCTGACCCGCATCCCGACGGCATTCGGCTGCAGAAGGTCCTTTCGCAGGCGGGCGTCGCCTCCCGGCGCGCGGCCGAGGACCTGATCGTGCGCGGTCGCGTGAGCGTGGACGGCAAGGTGGTCACCGAACTCGGCCGCCGGGTCGATCCGGACAACTCCGTGATCCACGTCGACGGCACCCGCGTCCAGGTCCGCGAGGACCTCGTCTACCTCCTGCTGAACAAGCCCAAGGGCGTCCACAGCACGATGAACGACGACCGCGGCCGTCCGTGCGTCGGCGACTACCTGCGCGGCCGGTACGAGGAGACGCCCGGCATCGTGCACGTCGGCAGGCTCGACGAGAACACCGAGGGCCTCCTGCTGCTCACCAACGACGGCGACCTCGGTCACCGGCTGATGCACCCGTCGTTCCGTGTGCTGAAGACCTACTTCGCCGAGGTCGAGGGCATCGTCCCGCGCGGGCTCGGCAAGGAACTGCGCGCGGGTTTCGAGCTGCCGGACGGCATCGTCAAGGTCGACCAGTTCCGCGTCAAGGACATGCTGGCCGGGCGCACCCAGATCGAGCTGGTCATCCACGAAGGACGCAAGCACATCGTGCGGCGGCTCATGGCGGCGACCGGGCACCCGGTGCGCAAACTGGTCCGGACCGCGCTGGGCGACGTCCAGCTCGGTGCCCAGCGCTCCGGTTCGATCCGGCGGCTGAACCGCGGCGAGGTCGGCTCGCTGTACCGCGCCGTCGATCTGTAAGACTTTCCGCTCTACTACACAAGTGATCTCCGCGTTTAGCTCTCCCTGACGGGCTTTCAGCCGACGGGGAAGGGCTCAACCGTGAAAACAGTTGTGCTGGCAGGGATCTTGGCGGTCGCCGCTGCCGTGGTCGCGGCACCGCAGTCCGCGGCGAAACCGCGGGGCAGCGAACCGGTCTACGACTTCGCCCAGGCCGTCCGCGAGACGGCCTGGGTGGACATCGGGCTCGACGGGGACGGCGATGGCCGTTCGGACCGGGTCGCCGCCGACATCATCCGGCCGAAGGAACCGGCGGCGCAGGGCAAGAAGGTCCCGGTCATCATGGACGCGAGCCCGTACTACTCGTGCTGCGGACGCGGCAACGAGAGCGAGCTCAAGACCTACGACCCGTCTGGCAGGCCGGTCGGGTTCCCGCTCTACTACGACAACTTCTTCGTCCCTCGCGGGTACGCCGTGGTCCTGGTGGATCTGGCCGGTACCAACAAATCCCGCGGCTGCACCGATATCGGCGGGCCCTCGGACATCGATTCGGCGCGCAAGGTGGTCGACTGGCTGAACGGCAGGGCCAACGGCTACACGACGGCGACCGGTCCGGCCAGGACGAACGCGACGTGGTCGACCGGCGCGGTCGGCATGATCGGGAAGTCCTACGACGGCACGGTGGCCAACGGCGTCGCCGCGACCGGTGTCGACGGGCTCAAGACCATCGTGCCGATCGGCGCGATCAGTTCCTGGTACGACTACTACCGTTCCGACGGCGCGAACCTGCGCCAGGGCAGCCCGGCGGGGTTGGCGCAGACCGTGTCCCGGCGCAACGGCGGGCAGAACTGCGGCGCGGCGAACCAGAAGCTCACCGCGGGCGCGACCTCGAACGGCGACTACAACGCGTTCTGGCTCGACCGGGACTACGTGCAGAGCGCCTCGAAGGTGAAGGCCAGCGTGCTCGCTTCGCACGGCCTCGGCGACCTCAACGTCAAGACCATCAACTTCGGGCAATGGTGGGAAGCGCTGAACGTCGAGCGCAAGATCTGGCTGACGCAGGCCGGTCACGTCGATCCCTTCGACTACCGGCGCTCGGAGTGGGTCGACACCCTGCACAAGTGGTTCGACCACTACCTGCTCGGCGTCGACAACGGCATCGAGAAGACCCCGGGCGCGAGTGTGGAACGCGAGCCCGACGTCTGGGTGGACCAGCCGGCGTGGCCCGCGGGCAGTGCCGTCACCCTGCGCCCCGCGTCCGGTGGCACTCCGGGCGTCGGCACGCTCGGCACGACCGCGGGGACGGGGACGGTGTCGTTCACGGACTCCTCCGGGCAGTCCTCGAACAGCTGGGCCGCGAGGCCGACGGAGACCTCAAGCGGGCGCGTGCTGTTCAGCACGGGCGCGCTGGCGAAGGACCTTCACGTGTCCGGAACGGCGAAGGTGACTGTGACCGCGACGCCGTCGACGTCCACCGCGCGGCTCTCGGCGATCCTGGTGGACTACGGCCCGGCGACCATCCGGAACTACACGGGACCGAAGGAAGGCATCAAGAACGAGCTGACCCAGTCGTGCTGGGGTGCGAGCGCTTCCGGCAACGACGCCTGCTACCTGAACACGAGTACCGACGCCGTCTCGGTGGGGCTGAACATCATCAGCCGCGGCTGGGCGGATCTGGCCAACCACGGTTCGCTGACCCAGGAGTCGCCGCTGACGCCGGGGCAGCCGTACACGATGACGTTCCGGCTGGCGAGTACGGACCACGTCGTCCCGCAGGGGCATCAGCTCGCGCTGATCATCGGCGGGACGGACGGCTCGTTCATCTCGGGACCGGCGCAGTACCCGAAGATCGCGGTGGATCTGGGCAAGACCTCGCTGGCGCTGCCTGTCGCGGGCTCGGGTCCGTCGGCGGTACCGGCGGCGCTTCCGGTGGCTCCGGCGCAGATCGCGCCTGCCACCGGTTCGGGGCTTGAGCGCGGGTAGGCGAACGCCAGGAACGGTCCTTTCCTTGCAAAATTTGCAAGGAAAGGACCGTTCCTAGCGTCAGCGGACGGCGGTCACGACCCAGACACCGCCGGGGATCCGCACCCCCTGCGGCGTCTCGAATTCGCCGAGCGCGTCGCGGACCTGGTCGCGGAGTCCGGCGATGGAGGCCGCGTCCACGTTCCGCAGGTTGTGCTGGATCGGCGCCATCGAGAAGACGAAGTCCGTCGCGTCGCCGGCGTCGGCCCCGAAGCCCATGTCCGCGTCCACCGGCTTGATCCCGATGTCGCGGAAGCCCGCCGCCGTGAGCACTTCGGTGATCCGCTCGGGCGTCAGCAGCGAACCCATCCCGCGTGCGGCGGGGGAGGGCTCGCGGAGGTAGGGCGCGAGCGCCGCCGTCGCGCGGGCGTAGCCACTGTCGACGTCGCCTGACCGCGGCCCCACGAAAGCCAGCCGCCCGGCCGGTGCCATCGCTTCGCGGACATGCGCGAACGCCTCGACCAGGTCGGCGAAGAACATCACGCCACCCCGGCTGATGACGACGTCGAAGCCGGGCCCGTCGAACGGGTGTACCTGCGCGTCTCCCTGCTCGAACGTGACGTTGGTGATTCCCTCGGCCGCCGCGTCGAGGCGGGCCCTTTCCAGCTGCGGTGCCGACAGGTCGATGCCCAGCGCGCGCCCGCTTCCGGCCCTTTTCGCGGCCATCCGGGTGGTGAGCCCGGCGCCACAGCCCACGTCCAGGACGGCATGACCGTCGCGGATGTCCGCCGCGTCGAAAAGCGGGGCGTCGAAGGCCTCCATCATCCCGTTGTAGCGATCCGGGCGATCCGCCCAAAGCCTGCCCTCCCAGCCGTTCCACGCATCGGCCTGTTGCTGATTGACGATCGCCGTCATCCCGGCACCCCATTCGCATCGTTACTAGAGTTGGACTCTAGTGATTGACTCTAGAGATAGACTCCAGTCATGAGTGGTGTCAAGGGCGCCCGATCCGAACGGGCGGCGGAAACCCGGCGGCGGATCATCACGGCCGCCACGGAGCTCTTCCTCGCCGACGGCTACGGCGCGACCACGCTTCAGCAGGTCGCGGACCGGGCGGGAGTCGCTGTCCAGACCATCTACTTCACCTTCCGCAACAAGCCGACGCTGCTGAAGGAACTGGTCGACGTCGCGATCGCCGGCGACGACGGTCCACTGGCGACGATGGAGCGGCCGTGGTTCGCGCGGGTGATGGACGCGCCGGACGCGCGCGAAGCGCTGACCGCGCTCGTCACCGGCAGCCGGGCCGTGCTCGAACGGGTCGCCGCCGTCAGCGACATGGTCCGCACCGCGACCGCGGCACACCCCGAACTGCGGGAACTGTGGCCGGATCAAGAGGATCCGCGCCATGCCGTACACGTGGCGGCGGCGAAGGCGTTGATGGGGAAACCGGGCGCTGCCACCGGTCTCACCGTCGATAGAGCGGCGGACGTCCTCTACGCGCTCCTCAGCCCGGAGATGTTCCTGATCCTCACCCGTGACCGCGCTTGGCCGCTGGACGTATGGGAGCGCTGGGTGGAGGACACACTGGCCGCGCAGGTGCTCGATCGCGGCTAGCCGAATGCAATGAACGGTCCTTTCCTTGCGAATTTCGCAAGGAAAGGACCGTTCCTGGCGCGCGTGGGGGTCAGCTGGTTTGGGAAGCCGGGCTCTTCGACCCGAAAGGCTTCCGCTGCAGTGCCCGCGCCACCGGCTCCACGATCCGCGCGGCCGTCGGGCCGAGAATCGCCATCAGGAGCACGTACGCCGTCGCGAGCGCCGCGAGTTCGCCGGTCACGGCGCCCGCCGCCACCGCCAGCCCGGCGATGACGATCGAGAACTCGCCTCGCGCGACCAGCGCGGCCCCGGCGCGAGCGCGGCCCATTTTCCCGATGCCTTGCCGCCGCGCGGCCCACCAGCCGGTGCCGACCTTCGTGAGCGTGGTCGCGACCGCCAGCACCACCGCCCAGCCGAGCACGGGCGGGATCGAGGCGGGATTGGTGTTGAGCCCGAACACGACGAAGAACACGGCGGCGAAGAGGTCACGCAGCGGTTCGAGCATGTGCGTCGCGTTCTCCGCCGTCGAACCCGAGATCGCGATGCCGAGCAGGAACGCGCCGACCGCGGCCGAAACCTGCATCGCCGAAGCGGCACCGGCGACCAGCAGTGCCGCGCCGAGGACCTTGAGGAGGAACACCTCGCGATCCGGGCTGTCCACCGCCGCGGAGACGTACCGGCCGAACTTCAGCGCGATCACCAGGACCACGGTGATGACCATCAGGGAGATCCCGACGGCCTTCATCCCGCCGAGGAAGCTCACCCCGCCGAGTACCGCGGTGAGGATCGGCAGGTACAGCGCCATCACCAGGTCCTCGAACACCAGGATCGACAGCACCACCGGGGTTTCCCGGTTACCGAGCCGGCCGAGGTCGCCGAGCACCTTCGCGATGATCCCGGACGACGAGATGTAGGTGACGCCCGCCATGACGATCGCGCCGATCGGCCCCCAGCCGAGGATGAGCGCGACGATCGCCCCCGGCGCGGCGTTGAGCACGATGTCCACGACGCCCGCCAGCCACGAGCGTTTCAGCCCGGTGAACAGCTCGGCCGCCGAGTACTCCAGGCCGAGCAGGAGCAGCAGGAGGACGACACCGATCTCGCTGGCGAGATGGGTGAAATCGCCGATGTCGCCGAGCGGGATGAACCCGCCCTGCCCGAAACACAGGCCACCGATCAGGTACAGCGGGATCGGGGACATCCCGATCTTCCCGGCGAGGCGTCCCAACGCGCCCAGCCCGAAGAAGACCGCCCCGAGTTCGATCAAGGACAGCGCGGTGTGATCCATCCGCGATCAGCCGTACTTCAAGATCTTGACGGCGGCCTCGAGCCCCTCGGAGGTGCCGACCGCGACGAGCACGTCGCCCGCGGTGAGGTTGAAGTCCGGGTTGGGGGAGGGGTGGACCTGACCGGCTCGCATCACCGCGACCACCGAGACGCTCGTCCGCGTGCGCAGGGCGGTGTCGCCCAGCGTCCGCCCGTCGAACGGCGACGACGACTTGATCGGCAGCTGCTTGGTGTTGATGCCGGGCAGGTCCCGGTGCTCTTCGGTGAGCTGGGCGACCAGCTGGGGCGCGCCGAGCAGGTTCGCCAGCGCGCCCGCCTCGTCGGTGGTGAGCGGAAGTGAGGCCAGGCAGGCGTCGGGATCGTCCGTTTTGGACACGATCAGTTCGACGTGTCCATCGCGATGCGTCACCACACCGACGCGGCGGCCGTTGCGGGTGGCGAAGTCCTTGCGGACGCCTATTCCGGGGAGCGGGGTCACTTCGACGTTCACGTGAACAACAGTAACTCACTGTCCGTTTCGCGCTGGGCGGATCAGGAACAACGCCGAGATCACGAGCATGAAGGCGCACGTCGCGCCGTGGATGGCGAGCGCGGCGCCCACGGATCCGTTGTGGGTCAACACGATCAGCATGTCGCCGAACGGGATGAACGCCATCGCGAGCATCGCCCAGCCCAGTGCGCGGGCGTTCCGGAACAGGAGCAGCGCGACCACCACGAGCGCCGTGCCGATGTCTCGGACACCCTTGACCGCGAGGATCGGGTCGCCTTCGGCCGGCATCACCGGCAGCCCGAAGCCGCCCGTCTGGGTCGCCGGGAAGAACACGTAACCGCTACCGAAGTAGAGGACGAAGAGCGCGAGGGCGGCGGACAGGATGTAGGCGATCTTGATTCTGGTCATGGTCTCCGACTCCAAAGCTAGCAGTGCTAGGAACGGCGCCGACACTAGCGCTAGCGCTGCTAGCTTGTCTAGCGGTGCTAGCATATTCGTATGGTCACGAACCCCCGGCGCGAGCGGGACCGCTCGCAACGCGAACAGCTGATCGTCACCACCGCTCGCGAGATCGCCGAAGAAGAGGGCTGGGACGCGGTCACCACCCGGCGGCTGGCGGCGAAGATCGAGTACAGCCAGCCCGTGCTCTACAGCCATTTCTCCGGCAAGGGGGCGATCATGGCGGCCGCGGCGCTCGAAGGATGCACCGAAATGGCCGTCCACATGCGGAGAGGGGCTGTGGCGGAGGAGGGTGCGCGGGACGCCCTGCTGCGGCTGGCCGGGAACTACTTCGACTTCGCCGACCGCAAACCCGCGCTCTACGACGCGATCTTCACCCTCGCCAGTGAACTGAGCTTCGCCAGCCCGGACAGCCCGGCGCCGCTGAAGGACGCCTTCGGCGCCTTGTTCGAAGTCGTGGGTCCGGTCGCCGGCGAATACGACCCCGCCCTCTACACCGAGACCTTCTGGGCCGCCCTGCACGGCCTGGTCACTCTCGAACGCAGCCGCCGGCTCCCGGCGCCCGCGCGCGCGGAACGCATCGGCATGCTCGTCGACCGGTTCGCCGTGGGCGGCTGAGGCGTGTCGTTCGCCACCAGGCAGAATGGTCGTCGATCAGATGAGCGACGGATGAGCTGAGGAGTGTTTCGGTGGCGGGAGCCCTGCGTGGTGTGGTCGCGATGGACGGCCCGTCCGGAACCGGGAAATCCACGGTTTCGCGGAAGCTCGCGACGAAGCTCGGCGCCGGCTACCTCGACACCGGCGCGATGTACCGCATGGTGACCCTCGCCGTCCTGCGCGCCGGGACCGACCTGACCGACGCGGACGCGATCGCCGACGTCGCCCGGAAGGCCGAATTCGGCATCGGGACCAGCCCGGACGAAGCGACCGTGACCCTGGCGGGTGAAGACGTCGCCGCCGAGATCCGCGGCGCGGACGTCACCACCGCGGTGTCGCCGGTTTCGGCCGTCCCCGCGGTCCGTGAGCTGCTGGTCGCCCGGCAGCGCGAGATCATCGCCGAGGTGCTCGGCCGGGTCGGCGGCATCGTGGTCGAAGGCCGCGACATCGGCACCGTCGTTTCGCCGGACGCCCCGCTCAAGATCTTCCTCACCGCTTCGGCCGAGGTCCGCGCCGCCCGCCGCAGCGCGCAGGACTCCGCCGCCGGCCGGGAGTCCACCGTCGACGTCGCCAAGGCGGCGGTGGAACGGCGTGACCGCCTCGACTCCACACGAGCGGCTTCGCCCTTGCGCGCGGCCGAGGACGCCGTCGAGGTCGACACCTCGGCGCTCAATATCGACCAGGTGATCGTGGCGCTGGCGGAACTCGCGCTGCACCGCGGCCTTCTCGAAGGTTGCCCGGCCGAGGCGACGAGGTGAGCGCGCAGGGGCTTCCCGAGGGTGCGAGCGGCCCGATCCACACGTTCGGCCGCGGCATCGCGCAGTTCATCGTGCGGCCCGCCTTCCGGGTGCGGGTGCACGGTGCCGAGCGGGTTCCGGCGTCCGGGCCGGTGGTGTTCATCGCCAACCACAGCTCGATGGTGGAACCGCAGCTGCTCTTCGGAATGTTGCCGAGGCGCACGGCGTTCCTGGTCAAGGAGGAACTCTTCCGGGGGTTCGTCGGCTGGTTCTTCCCGAAACTGGGCCAGATCCCGGTGAAACGGGGGGCGGTGGACCGCAAGCCGCTGATGGCGGCGGTCAAGGTGCTCGAGGACGGCGGTGCGGTCGGGATCTTCCCGGAAGGCACCCGCGGCCTCGGTGACGCCGAAAACTTCGAGCGCGGCGCGGCCTTCCTGGTCCGCGCCGGGAACGCGACCGTGGTTCCGGTCGCCACTCGGGGGACGTACAAACCCGCCGGCGCCAAGCGGCGTTGGCGGCCACGCGTCGACATCATGGTCGGCGAACCTTTCACTCCCGCGATCGGGAAGGGAAGGACAGGGCTGGAGGAGGGAACCGAGCGGCTTCGCATCGCGCTCGCGGACCTCGTGAAGGCACTGGACGAATGGCGCTTGGAGCACGGGCTCCGAGACACGCGACAGGATTGAGAAAATGACAGAGCTTGACGGAGTCGGCGAGGTCGACGGCTCCTGGTCCGACGAATCCGAATTCACCGCGCTCGACGCGCAGATCGCCGCGGGCGAGGCCGAGGAGGAGGCGCAGCTCGCGCAGCCGGTCCTCGCCGTCGTCGGCAGGCCGAACGTCGGCAAGTCAACCCTGGTGAACCGCATCCTCGGCCGCCGCGAGGCGGTCGTGCAGGACGTCCCCGGCGTGACCAGGGACCGCGTCGCCTACGACGCGTTCTGGGCGGGCCGCCGGTTCACGCTGGTGGACACGGGCGGCTGGGAGCCGGACGCGACCGGGCTGCAGGCCTCCGTGGCCGCGCAGGCCGAGATGGCGATGGCCACCGCCGACGCGGTGCTGCTGGTCATCGACGCCAGTGTCGGCGCGACGGCCACCGACGAGGCCGTCTCCAAGGTCTTGCGCCGCTCGAAGAAGCCGGTGCTGCTCGCCGCCAACAAGGTCGACGACGACCGGCTGCTCGCCGACACCGCGTCGCTGTGGTCGCTCGGCCTCGGCGAGCCGTACCCGGTCAGCGCGCTGCACGGGCGCAGCTCGGGCGACCTGCTCGACGCCATCGTCAAGGCGCTGCCGTCGATGCCGCGTGACGGCGACCGCGCCACCACCGGCCCGCGCCGCGTCGCGCTGGTCGGCAAGCCGAACGTGGGCAAGTCCAGCCTGCTGAACAAGCTCTCCGGCGAGGAGCGGTCCGTCGTGGACTCGGTCGCCGGCACCACCGTCGACCCGGTCGACTCGCTGGTCGAGCTGGACGGCGAGACCTGGCGGTTCGTCGACACGGCCGGTCTGCGCAAGCGGGTCAACTCCGCCAACGGCGCGGAGTACTACGCGTCGCTGCGGACCAAGACCGCGATCGACGCGGCCGAGGTCGCGATCGTGCTGCTGGACGCGGCCGAGCCGCTGTCGGAGCAGGACCTGCGCGTGCTGACCATGGTCGTCGAAGCGGGCCGCGCCTGCGTGCTCGCCTTCAACAAGTGGGACCTCGTCGACGAGGACCGCCGTCACGCCATGGTCCGCGAGCTGGACCGCGGCCTGGTGCGGGTGCCGTGGGCGGACAAGGTCAACATCTCCGCGCTCACCGGCCGGTCGGTGCGCAAGCTCGCGCCCGCGCTGCGGACCGCGTTGAAGTCCTGGGACCAGCGGGTCCCCACCGGCCAGCTGAACGGCTGGCTGGCCGACCTCATCGCCGCGACCCCGCCGCCGGTGCGCGGTGGCAAGCAGCCGAAGGTGCTGTTCGCGACCCAGGCGGGCATCCGGCCGCCGACGCTGGTCCTGTTCACCACCGGCTTCCTCGAAGCGGGCTACCGGCGGTTCATCGAACGGAAGTTCCGTGAGCGTTTCGGTTTCGAAGGCAGCCCCGTTCGGGTGAATGTCCGGGTGCGGGAAAAGAAGCAAAAGCCCAAGGCCGGTGGTAAAGCGGCAGGGAAACCGAAGACCCGCTGATTTTCTCACGATGTAGGTGAATATTTCACTGGGTGGACACGCTGATGACCTCGGGTTTCGGCGTGTCCGCCGGTGAGTTTCGACACTCTGCCGAGACCCTCCCGAGATATGTCGTTCACCTGCGGTAAAGTAGCTGGTCTGCTAGCGGGCGCCTCATTCGGAGAGCGAGCCCGAATGACGCACTTCGCGAAAGGTGTGTGATGGGCTTGCGCGCCCAGGCTTCTGCCGTGCCCGTGGTGATTTCCCGATGACTCTGACCGCAGACTCGCGGCCGATCGCCTGCGTCGCGGACGTCACCGTCGCCCCGTCGCCCGCTCCGGTCGCCGACCGGGCCCTGTTCTGGTCCGGTCTCGGCGCGGGCGAGCGCACCCTGATCGACATCCTCGCCGAGACCGCCGCCCGCCACCCCAACGCGGGCGCGATCGACGACGGCGAGACCACGCTTTCCTATCGCAAGCTCGTCGAGGAGATCGACGCTTACGGCCGCAAGCTGACCGCCAACGGGGTCGGCGTCGGCGACCGGGTCGGCGTCCGGATCTCCTCCGGCACCGCCGAGCTCTATGTCGCGATCCTCGGGATCCTGTCCGTCGGCGCCGCCTATGTGCCGGTCGACGCGGACGACCCGGAAGAGCGCGCCGAGCTGGTCTTCGGCGAGGCCGCCGTCGCCGCCGTCGTCACCGATGGCGGCGCGATCACCGTGCTCGGCTCGCCGAGCGGCATCGAGGGCTCGCCCGCGCCTGCCGACGACGCCTGGATCATCTTCACCTCCGGTTCGACCGGGAAGCCGAAGGGCGTCGCGGTCTCGCACGCCTCGGCCGCCGCCTTTGTCGACGCCGAAGCGCGGCTGTTCCTCACCGAGGAGCCGATCGGCCCCGGCGACCGCGTGCTCGCCGGGCTGTCCGTCGCGTTCGACGCGTCCTGTGAAGAGATGTGGCTCGCCTGGCGCCACGGCGCCTGCCTGGTCCCCGCGCCGCGTTCGCTCGTGCGCACCGGTGTCGACCTCGGCCCGTGGCTGGTCGCGCAGGGCATCACCGTCGTGTCGACCGTGCCGACGCTGGCCGCGCTGTGGCCCGCCGACGCGCTCGAAGACGTCCGCCTGCTGATCTTCGGCGGCGAAGCGTGCCCGCCGGAGCTGGCCGAACGCGTCGCCGTCGAAGGCCGCGAAGTCTGGAACACCTACGGTCCCACCGAGGCCACCGTCGTGGCCTGCGCCGCGCAGATGACCGGTGAAGGTCCGGTTCGCATCGGCCTGCCGCTGGTGGGCTGGCAGCTCGCCGTCGTCAACGAGGCCGGCGAGCCGGTCGCGATGGGGGAGACCGGCGAGCTGGTCATCGGCGGCGTCGGCCTGGCCCGTTACCTGGATCCCGAGAAGGACGCCGAGAAGTTCGCGCCGCTGCCCTCACTGGGCTGGCGCCGCGCGTACCGCAGCGGTGACATGGTCCGTGCCGAAGCCGAGGGCCTGCTGTTCCTCGGGCGCCTCGACGAGCAGGTGAAACTCGGCGGCCGCCGGATCGAACTCGGCGAGGTCGACGCCGCGCTCCAGGCGCTGCCCGGCGTGCAGGGCGCCGCCGCCGCGGTCCGCCGCACCAAGGCGGGCAACCAGGTGCTCGTCGGGTACGTCGTGCCCGCCGAAGGGGTCGAGTTCGACCACGACGAGGCCGCGACCCGGCTGCGCGAGCAGCTGCCCGCCGCGCTCGTGCCGCTGCTGGCCCTGATCGACGACCTGCCGACGCGCACCTCCGGCAAGGTCGACCGCAACGCGCTGCCCTGGCCGCTGTCCACTGTGGACGCCGCGAAATCCGGTCTGTCGCCGACGGAGAGCTGGCTCGCCGAAGGCTGGGCGGAGATCCTCGGCGTCTCGGTCGACAGCCCGAAGGCCGACTTCTTCACCAACGGCGGCGGCAGCCTGACCGCCGCCCAGCTGATCGCGCGGATCCGCACCCGGCACCCGCAGGTGTCGGTGAGCGACATCTACGCCAACCCGAAGCTCGGCGCGCTCGCGTCGATGCTGGACGCGCTGAGCGGCGAGAAGACCGAACGCCGTGACATCGCGCCCACCCCGCGCAAGGCCGGGATCATCCAGTCGCTGCTGATGATCCCGCTGATGGGCCTGGTCGGCCTGCGCTGGACGACCATCGCCGCGACGCTGTCGAACGTGCTGTCGTTGGCCGGTTTCGCCTGGGCGCCGACGCTGAACTGGGTGTGGATCGCCGTCGCGTGGATCGTGCTGTTCAGCCCGGCCGGGCGGATCGCGATCTCGGCGACCGGCTCCCGTCTGCTGCTGCGCGGGGTCCGTCCCGGCAGCTACCCGCGCGGCGGGAGTGTCCACTTGCGACTGTGGGCAGCCGAGAAGCTCGCCGAGTTCAGCGGCGCGGACAGTGTCGCGGGCGCTTCGTGGATGACGACGTACGCCAAGGCTCTGGGCGCGCGGATCGCCAAGGACGTCGACCTGCACTCCCCGCCGCCGGTCACCGGCATGCTGAAGCTCGGCCGCGGTGCCGCCGTCGAACCCGAGGTCGATCTGTCCGGGCACTGGGTGGACGGCGACCTCGTGCACATCGGCAAGATCCGGATCGGCGCCGACGCGCGGATCGGCGCGCGCAGCACGCTGTTCCCCGGCGCGCGGATCGGCAAGGGCGCGGAGATCGCGGCCGGCTCGACCGTCCGCGGCAACGTGCCCGCCGGGCAGCGCTGGGCCGGTGCCCCCGCGGCGCGTGCCAGCAAGGACGCGCTGAAGTGGCCGTCGAGCCGCCCGCCGAGGTCGCGGTTCTGGGCCTCGGTCTACGGCGCGACCTCGGTCGCACTGGGCCTGCTGCCCGCCGCTGCCGCTCTGCCCGCCGTCGCCGTGCTGGGTTACGCGATCGCCGGTACTCCGTCCCTGGGTGCCGCGCTCGGCCAGGCGCTGCTGTTCACCCCGCTCGCGACGATCGCGTACTTCCTGACGTACGCCTTGCTCGTGCTCGTCGGCGTCCGTTCGCTGAGCATCGGCATGGTCGAGGGCTACCACCCGGTGCACGGCCGCGTCGCGTGGCAGGTCTGGGCGACCGAACGGCTGATGGGCATGGCGCGTGAAGGGCTGTTCCCCTTGTACGCCAGCCTGTTCACCCCGGTGTGGCTCCGGATGCTCGGGGCCAAGGTCGGCCGCAACGTCGAGGCGTCCACCGTTCTCGCGCTGCCGAAGATGACCCAGGTGGACAGTGGCGCGTTCCTCGCGGACGACACCATGGTCGCCACCTACGAACTCGGCCACGGCTGGCTGCACGTCGCCCCGGCGAGGATCGGCAAGCAGGCGTTCCTCGGCAACTCGGGGATGGCCGCGCCGGGACGTTCGGTGCCGAAACGCGGTCTGGTCGGCGTGCTGTCCTCGGCTCCGCTCAAGGCGAAGAAGGGCTCGTCGTACCTCGGGATGCCGCCGCTGCCGGTCCGCCGGTCGGTCGGCGAGGCCGACACGAGCCGTACCTTCACGCCGCCGCTGCGGCTGAAGGCCGCCCGCGCGCTCGTCGAACTCTGCCGCATCGTGCCGGTGATCTGCGGTGTCGCGCTGACCGTGCTGGTGGCCGCCGGGATCTTCGCGCTGGCGTCGTCCTTCGGTTTCCTGGTCGCGGTCCTGCTCGGCGGACCGCTGCTGCTCGCCGCCGGTGCCGTCGCCGCGCTGACCGCCACCGCGATGAAGTGGCTGCTGGTGGGCCGGTTCCGCGCGGTCGACCACCCACTGTGGAGCTCCTTCGTCTGGCGCAACGAACTCGCCGACACCTTCGTCGAGGCGCTCGCCGTGCCGTGGCTGATCGGTTCGCTCGGCGGCACGCCGCTGCTGCCGGCGTGGCTGCGGACGATGGGCGTCAAGATCGGGCGCGGTGTGTGGCTGGAGACGTATTGGCTGCCCGAGTCCGACCTGGTGACCCTTGGGGACGGCGCGACGATCAACCGCGGCTGTGTCGTGCAGACGCATCTGTTCCACGACCGGATCATGACGATGTCGCCGGTGACCCTGGACGAGGGAGCGACGCTCGGGCCGCACGGTATCGTGCTGCCTGGCGCGAGCATCGGCGCGCGGACGACCGTCGGCCCTGGCTCCTTGGTGACTCGGGGCGACGCGGTCCCCGCCGACTCGCGCTGGCTGGGTAATCCCATCTCGGCCTGGACGAAGTAGGAACCGTTGGCGGAGCTGAGGTGTGTTCGGAATGGTGACCACAGGGGTGAACCCGCCCCGGCCGAAGGCCCCGCTATCGCGGTGGCAGGGCGCCGTGTCCGCACACCGTGACAGTCTTCTGCCAAGCAGCGCCCTGCCGACGTCGATCGCGGCCGCGGGTTCACTGACAGAAACGATGGAAAGCGGGGTCTTTCGCGGGTGATTTCGAAGGACTCCGCGCAGCCCTCGCCCGGCGCGGAAACCTCCGGCGACTCCTATCTGCCCCGTCACGGTAACGGCGGTTACCGGGTCCGGCACTACGATCTGGAGCTGGACTACAAGATCGGTCCCAACCGGCTGTCGGCCTCCGCGACCATCACCGCGGAGGCGACGCAGGCGCTGTCGCGGTTCACACTGGACTTCGGCGAGTTCCGGATCAACCGGGTGCTGGTCAACGGGAAACCGGCCAAGTACACGCGCCGCGCGCACAAACTGCAGGTGAAGCCGGCGAAGTCGCTGGCGCTCGGCAGCGAGTTCCTGGTGGAGGTCCACTACGTCGGCAATCCGCGGCCGCTTCCGGGGCTGTGGGGCGACATCGGCTGGGACGAACTGACCGACGGCTCACTCGTCGCGAGCCAGCCGGTCGGGGCGCCGTCGTGGTTCCCGTGCAACGACCATCCGGCGGACAAGGCGACCTACCGTGTCGCGCTCACGACGTCGTCTCCGTATCTCGTGGCCGTCACCGGGAATCTCGTCTCCCGGTACACGCGCGCGAGCACCACTCAGTGGGTCTTCGAACGGCCGGAGCCGACACCGACGTATCTGATGAGCGTCCAAATCGGACGGTACGACGACATCGTGCTCGCCTCGGGCGGTGTTCCGCAGCGGGCCGCCGTGCCGCCGCGGCTGCGCCGCGCCTTCTCGCGCGATTTCGGGCGGCAGGGCCAGATCATGGACTCGCTGCAGCGGCTGTTCGGGCCGTACCCCTTCGGCGAGTACGTCATCGTCGTCGCCGACGACGACCTCGACGACCCGATCGAAGCGCAGGGCATGTCGATCTTCGGAGCCAACCACGTCGACGGACGCCGCACACACGAACGGCTCGTCGTCCACGAGTTGGCGCATCAGTGGTTCGGCAACAGCCTGACCGTCGCCGACTGGCGGCACATCTGGCTGAACGAAGGCTTCGCGACGTACGCGGAATGGCTCTGGTCCGAGGAATCCGGCGGGCAGAGCGCGCACGTGTGGGCGAAGACCTGGCACGCGCGGATGAAGGGGAAGCCCGCGGACCTGCGTCTCGCCGACCCCGGGGTGTCACGGATGTTCGACGAGCGGGTGTACAAACGCGGCGGTCTTTTGTTGCACGCCTTGCGTTGTACCGTCGGCGACGAGGTCTTCTTCCCGCTGGTGAAGGCTTGGGCGGTGGAGAACCGGCACGGTCTGGTGACCACCGCGGGTTTCGTGACGCTCGCCGAACGCTTCGCCGGTCGGTCGCTTGCTGCTTTCTTCGATGCTTGGCTGGAGGCTCCGGCGCTGCCTCCGCTTCCGCTTGCCTGAAGGTTCCCAATGTCGCATTTGAGACGCTCAGCGTCTCAAATGCGACATTGGGAACACCTGGCGAGTTGTCCACAGGGGGGCGCCGGTGGAGCGAGTTGTCCACAGGGGAGCGGATCGGGGCTGGCGCGGAGTGGACCGGTAGATCCACGATCGCGTATGTGGTGCGAACCGGCGAATGGCGAGACGATCGCGAGGCTCTGTGGGAGCTCAGTCGCGGCGGAGTGATCACTGTCGCGCGACTGGTGGAGTTCGGTGTTCCCAGGAAGACGTGTTATCGGCGCTGCCGGCCTGGGCAGCCGTGGCAGCTCTTGCTGCCAGGAGTGCTCCTGCTCGGTTCCGGTAAACCGACCCGGCGTCAGTTGGTCGACGGGGCCTTGCTCTACGGCGGGCCGCAGGCACTCGTCACAGGTCTCGAAGCTTGCCGCCGCCAGGGCTTGCGGGGATCGGGAATCGCGGCGAACGGGATCCAGCTTCTGATACCGGCCTCGTGCAAGGTCAGCAGCGTGGGTTCGGTGACCGTGGAGCGGACCACGCGAATGCCCCGTCCCGTCGTCGTGGATGGGATGCCGATGGCGCCCCTCGTCCGGGCGGTTCTCGACGAGTGCCGCCGCTTCAGCGCGCGTGACCCGGTCCGGGCATTGCTGACCGAAGCCGTTCAGCGAGGAAGGCTGAATCCCGAGGTTCTCATCAGGGAACTCGAAGTGGGCAGTGACCGAGGCAGCGCGTTGCCTCGCGAGGTGTTGCGCGACGTCCTGCGAGGAGCGCGGTCGGTGGCCGAGGTCGACGCGATGGCGGTCTGGCGGCGGATCGGGCTGCCGGAGCCGTTGTGGAACCACGAATTACGGGACGCCTCCGGCCGCTACATCGGCACCGCCGATGGCTACTTCAAGGAGGTTCGGCTCGCTTGGGAGGTCGACTCGTACGACTTCCACTTCGAGCGGAAGCAGTATGCCGGCACGCTCGAAAGGAACGGCAGGTACGCCGCTGAGGGGATCCTCGTACTGCAGACCCTGCCCAGCCGGTTGCGATCAGAGCCCGGCAAGGTCGCCGCCGAGCTCGTCGCCGCGTACCACGCCGCGAATTCCATGAACGGAGTTGAACTCAACCCAGGTTGAGGAGGCAAGCTCAGGCTGAGCGAACACCCTGGGAGGTAACGAAAGTGATTCTCGAGCTCGCAGAAGCGGGCGGCAGTCCGCGCGACCTCGTCGGCGGCAAGGCGGCGAATCTCGCGGAGATGATTTCGGCGGGGTTCCCCGTGCCGCAAGGCTTCTGTATCACGACCGCCGCGTACCGGCAGGTGATCGCGGACGGCGAGGAGGGACGGCTGCGGGCCCACGTGCTGACCGTGCCGCTCCCGGCCCGGCTCGAAACCGGGATCGTCGAGGCATACGAACGGCTTTCGCAGGGCGGTCCGGTCGCGGTGCGGTCGTCGTCGACCGCCGAGGATCTGCCGGACGCCAGTTTCGCCGGGCAGTACGACACCTTCCTCGGCGTCCAGGGCGCGGACGAGGTGCTCGCGGCGGTGCGCCGGTGCTGGGCTTCGCTGTGGTCCGACCGGGCGATGAGGTACCGGGCGGCGCACGACACCGAGCGCGCTCCGGCCATCGCGGTGATCGTGCAGCGCCTGGTCGACGCCGAGTGTGCCGGGGTGCTGTACACGGCGAATCCGGTTTCGGGCAAACGGTCCGAAGTCGTCGTCGACGCCGCGCCCGGGTTGGGTGAAGCGGTGGTTTCCGGTGCGGTGACGCCGGACCACTACCGGCTGAGCGTCGAAAGCGAAACCGTCGAGGGGCCGGGCGAGGGCTGCCTGACGCCGTCGCGGCTGGGTGAACTCGCGGCGGTCGGCAGGAGCCTGGAGAAGCACTTCGGCGCGCCGCAGGATGTCGAGTGGGCGTTCGACGGCGACGGTGAACTGTGGTTGACCCAGTCGCGGCACATCACCACCCTCTTCCCGGTCCCGGAGAGCGAGGGGGAGCCGCGCGCGTACTGGTCGGTCAACGTCTACCAGGGGATCAACCGCCCCTTCACGCCGATGGGCGCGTCGATGATCCGGGAGCGGCAGCGCGGGATGGCGGCGTACATGAGCGCGCTCGGCTTCTCCGGCGAGATCATCGACGTGGACGGATGGCTGTTCTGGGACATCACCGACGGCGTGCGGAGTCCGGCGAAGCGGCCGAAAATGGCCGCGTTCATGGACAGTCTCGCGGCGCCGTCGGGCCGGCTGGTCGAGCAGCTCGGCCGTGACCAGCGGTTTCCTTCGCCATCCGGTTCCGAAGAGGACACCCCGCCGAAGAAACGGCGCCGCCGCTGGGAACGGATGATCCCCGCTTGGCTGTGGCCGGATCAGGCCCGCGCCAGGGTCGTTCGCGACGCCGAGCGGCGCATCACCGCGTTCGCGGGGCCCGCCGAGGCGACGGCCGGGGAACGACTGTCCTTTGTGGAGTCCGTCCGGCGCGACGTCTGCCGGATCGAGGCGAATCTCCCTCGTGACGCCAATACCGCTGGCGGGACCGGCGGGCAGCTTGCCGTGCGGCTGCTTCGTGGCTACGTGGACGAGGAGGAGATCGCCGCCGTTTTCCGCGGCATCCCGCACAATCCGACCACCGAGATGGATCTGGCGTTGTGGCGGACGGGGGAGGCGATCCGGCGCGACGACGAGGCCTTGAGTTTGCTGCTCGACACCGCGTCCGACGAGCTGGCCGCCAAACAGCTCGCGGGCACCCTGCCGGACGTCGTCCAGCACAGCGTCGCGGCCTTCCTGGCGGAATACGGTTGCCGCGCCACCTCGGAGATCGACTTCGGTGTACCCCGCTGGGCCGACGATCCCGAGCCGGTTTTCGCGATATTGGTGAATCTGCTCCGCGCGGAAGGTGCGGAGCAGAACGCGGCAAGCCGCTTCGAACACGCGGCCGCGGAGGCCGAGGCGCGGATCGTCGAACTCACTCGCCGGCTTCCAGCGACCAAACCGCACCGGGCGATCTTGGCGCGCTTCCTGCTCCGCAGGTCGAGGCGATTGCGCGGACTGCGCGAGTTCCCGAAGTTCTGCCTCATGCGCGGTTTCGCCGCGCTTCGGAAGCAGTTGCTCCTCGTCGGCGAGGAGATCGTCCGGGCGGAGCGGCTGGAGCGGGCCGGCGACGTGATGTTCCTCGACCTGGCCGAGGTCCGCGAAGCCTTGGACGGCAGGGACTTCCGGGCGACCGTGGCGCGACGGCGAGAGATCCGGGAGCGGGAGGCGCGCAGGCCCCGGGTGCCGTCGGTCCTGCTGTCCGACGGCACCGTGCCCGCCCTCGCGGCCGATACGGGCGAAGGTGACCTGACCGGGCTGGCCGCGGCGGCCGGGGTGGCGACCGGCCGGGCGAGGGTGATCCACGATCCCGACGGGGCACGGATCGAACCGGGCGAGATCCTCGTCGCCGCCACGACGGACCCCGGCTGGACGCCGCTGTTCCTGACCGCGGCCGCGCTGGTGACCGAAACGGGCGGGATGATCTCCCACGGCACGACCGTGGCCAGGGAACACGGGATCCCGGCAGTGGTCGGCGTCCCCGGTGCGACCGCGCTGATCACCACCGGCCGGGTGATCACCGTCGACGGCTCCGCGGGGACGATCACGTTCGGCGAGGAGTCCCGGTGACTTCCGTGCTCACCGGCGCGTTCAACTTCCGTGACACGGGCGGCGGGCCGATCCAGCGGGGACGGCTGTTCCGAAGTGACACCCTGCAGGCCTTGACCGGGACGGATAAAGAACTCCTGCTCGGCAGGCTTCGCATCGAAGGCGTCCTCGACCTTCGTTCCAGTGCCGAGACTGTCGGCGAGGGCCGGGCGGAACTGCCCGGGGTCCGCTACGCGAACGTGCCGCTGCGGACCGTCCAAAGCGGACGGTCGAGCACGCTGGAGGAGATCTACGCCGACCATCTCCGGCACGACGACAACCTCCCGGTCGCCATCGAGATCCTGGCGGTCCTGCTGGCCCGGCCCGTCGTGGTGCATTGCGCGTCGGGCAAGGACCGGACCGGGATCGTCACGGCCCTCGCGCTCGGCCTCGCCGGGGCGCCGCGGGAGCTGATCGTCCAGGACTATCTGCGCAGCGCGTACAGCCTTCCCCGGGTGATCGAGCGCTTCCGCTCGCTCCGGTTGCCGGAGGAACTGTTCCGGTGCACCGAGAGCACGATCAACGCGGTGCTGGACAGTGTCGAGGACGATTTCGGGGGTTTCGCCGGCTGGGCGCGGCAGCATGGCGTGTCCGACGCGACGGCCCGGGCACTGAGGGCGCATTTACTCAACGGTTGATGGATTGTCCGACGAGACATCGGATGTCTGTACCGCTGCGCGAGTGAAGGGGGTGGCCAAAGCTCGACTATTTCTGGAAACATGCCGGTCGCCAGGACTTGATCTGCGTTAAACGTAGTATGAATCTGGAGGCGCTCATGGCCGAGCTGTCCAGGCGATCGATGCTGAGGGCCGCGGCGGGGGCGGCGGCGCTCGGCGGACTCTGGGCTCAAGGGGCGCCACCGGCACTCGCCGGACAAGACGTCCATCGCCGGATCGTCGACGACGCGCGCATGATCTGGAAGCGGCTGCCGACAGGCTGGCAAGAGGGCCCGTTCCTCGCCAACGGCTTTCTCGGCGTCCAGTTCTACGCGGGGGCGCAGCCGAACGTCCTCAAGGTGATGCTCAGCCATTCCCGCGTCCAGGACCAGCGCGGGCAGTGGGAAGCGGGCATCGGGTACTCGCGGCTCCCGATCGGCTACCTCACCCTCACCTTCGAGGGGGCGATCACGGCGGTGGAGTGGCACCTGGACCTGTACAACGCCGAACTCGGCGGCACGATCACCACCACCCGCGGCTCGGTGCGTTTCTCCGCGCTGGTCCACAACGACCAGGACCTCCTCCTCGTCTCGCTCACCGGGGAGGCGGCGGCGGATTGGGGGTTCACGCCGCTCAAGTCGGCGACGACCAGGACGATCCGCAAACCGCCCGAGTACACGGCCAATCCCGATCCGAAGCTCGCCAGTGCGGGCGCCGTCCGGTACTGCGAGCAGCCGCTCCACGCGGGCGGCGGGTACACGACGGCGTGGCGTGAGCGGACCATCGGCACGCGACGGCTCCTGGCGGCGACGGTCGCGTACGGGTTCCCTGAGCCGACGCACACCGCGGAGGCGATCACGAGGGTCGATCGGGCGTCGGCGGTGAACCCGGACCTGCTCGTCGCCGGTCACCGGCGCTGGTGGAACGCCTTCTATCGCCGTAGTTTCGTGTCCATTCCGGACAAACGGATCCAGCGGTTCTACTGGATCCAGCTGTACAAGACCGCCTGCGCCACCCGCGCGAACGGCCCGGTGGTCGCCGAATGGGGGCCGTGGTTCCCGGAGATCGGCAACAGCTGGACGGCGGTGTGGTGGAACCTGAACGTCCAGGTCACGTATCCGATCGTCAACAGCAGCAACCATCCCGAACTCGACGCCGTCACCGCGACCTTCCGCCGCGACCACGCCAACCTCGAACTCTCGGTGCCTCCCGCGTACCGGGACGGCGACACGTACGCGCTTTCGCATCCGGGCGACTGGCGGCTGCGGCCCGGCGGTACTCGCGCGGTCGGGATCCCCGGGCCCGCCACCAAGAACGACCAGACCGGAAACCTGATCTGGGGCCTGCACAACGTCTGGCTCGCGTACCGGCACAGCATGGACGTCCAGGTCCTGCGCGACGTCCTGTATCCGACACTGGCCAAGGCGCTCAACTACTACCGGCACTTCCTCGCGACGGGCTCGGACGGCGCCTTGCATCTCCCGATGACGAGGTCGCCCGAGTACGCCGACGCGGCCGACTGCACCTACGACCTGTCGTTGATCCGCTGGGCCGCGCGCACCCTGGTCGAATCGGCGGCCAAGCTGCGGATCGACGATCCGCGGGTGCCGGCGTGGCGGGAGATCGGCGAGAAGCTGGTGCCGTATCACCAGGATCCCGCCCAAGGCGTCCTGATCGGCGACGGCGTCCCACTGGCCGACTCACATCGGCACTTCTCGCATCTGCTCTGGCTCTATCCGCTGCGCGAAAAACTCTGGGATCGTCCCGGCGACCGGGACATCATGCGCCGCACGTTCGCGCATTGGGCCGGATCCCAGGGGAAATGGCACGGCTACAGCTTCGCGGCGGCATCGTCGATGAGTTCCGTGATGGACGAGCCCGAGGAAGCCCTGCGCTATCTGAAGATCTTCCTCGACGGAACCGTCGTCGCCGACACCCAGCTGACCCCGAACACGATGTACCGCGAGGGAGCGAACTTCGCGATCGAGAGCCCCATCACCGCCGCGCAGTCCGTTGTGGACATGCTCCTGCAAGGTGACCACGGTGTCCTCAAGGTCTTCCCGTCGGTCTCGTCGGCCTGGCCGGACGCGTCCTTCGAAAGCCTGCGCGCGGAAGGCGCCTTCCTCGTGGACGCGTCCCGGCGCAGCGGCACGACCGAATGGATCCGCGTCCACAGCGAGGCGGGGGAGCCACTCACCCTGTGGCACGGGATCCCGGGCGAAATCGAGGTCCGTGACGCGCGCGGGCGGCGGCTTCCTTGGCGTCACGCGGGTCCTGGCGCGATCTCGATCCCGCTCCGCCGCGGCGGGACGGCCGTCGTCACGCGGCGCGGCGCGCGTCCGGAACTGCGGCCGCGGGACGTGCCCGGTGACCATGGAACTCCGGCTTGGGGGATCTGACGATGGATATCACTCGCAGGACCGTGCTCGGCGGGGCGTTGGCCGGCGTGGCCGCGGCCGGATTCGCGCCGTCCGCGTCGGCGGTGGAGAACGACTTCGCGCTCGGCGGCCTCGACTGGCCCGGTTTCCTCGGCACGGCCGACCTGATCTGGCGCCGGATGCCGAAGACCTGGTACGAAGGCCCCTTTCTGGGCAACGGTTTCCTCGGCTCGGGCATCTACGCCGAGCCCGGCCGGAACGCCGTCCGGTTCAACGTCCAGCACAGCGAAGTGCAGGACCACCGGCCGGAGTTCGGCTCCCTGTTCGGGCTCGCGCGGCTGCCGATCGGCCATTTCACCCTCGAACCGGTCGGCGCCATCACCGGGATCGACTGGCGGATGGACCTCTGGAACGCCGAACTCAGGGGCACGATCACCACGACGGCGGGCAGCCTCTCGCTGCGGGCGATCGTCCACACCGGACAGTCGCTGCTGGCCGTCGAGGTCGAGCCGACCGAGGGGGAGCGCGGTTTCGAATGGGTCTTCCATCCGGCCGAGGCGGTGAGCCCGAGAACGGATCCGAAATTCGGGAAGCCGCCGCCCGCCGGTTATGTCGCCAACCCGCCCGCGAGCCTGGAAAGCAGCGGTGACAGCAGGCTTTCCGTGCAGAGCCTGCTGGCGGGCGGCGAGCACGTCACGGCGTGGCGCGAGGTCGCTCAGGGCTCGAAGCGGACGCTGTACACGTCCGTGGCCTGGTCGTATCCGAAGAAGACCGCCGTACGGGAGGCGTTGAAGACGGTCCGCCGGGCCGAGCCGTTCCCGGCGTTGACGGCCGGCCATCGCCGCTGGTGGCACGACTACTACCGGCACGGCTTCCTGTCCATTCCGGACACCCGGCTCCAGAGCTTCTACTGGATCCAGCTGTACAAGATCGCCTCCGCCGCGCGCCGGGAAGCGCCGGTGATGGCGACCTGCGGACCATGGCTGGAACCGACCCCGTGGCCCGCGACGTGGTGGAACCTCAACGTCCAGCTCGAGTACTGGCTCATCCACGGGTCCAACCACCTCGAACTGGACGCCGTCGGGCACGCGCTCGGCAAGTACCGGGCGAACCTGACGAGCCAGGTCGCCGAGCCGTACCAGCACGATTCGGCGGGCATCCCGCGTACGACGGACATGAACCTGCTCAACGGCGCGGCCGGGACGAACGCCGGGTTCCCGGTCGGCATCCCGGGCAAGGAGAAGCCGACGCCGGAGGTCGGGAACCTCACCTGGGCGCTGCACAACGTCTGGCTGTCCTATCGGCACACGATGGACCGGAGCCTCCTGCGGGACACCCTGTTCCCCCTGCTGCGCAAGGCGATCAACTACTACCTGCATTTCCTGGCGCCCGGGGCGGACGGGAAACTGCACCTCCCGGCGACGTTCTCCCCGGAGTACGGCGTCAACGCGCCCGACTGCAACTACGACCTCGCGCTGATCCGATGGGGCTGCAAGACCCTGCTGGAGTCGGCGGCGGAACTGCGCGTCGACGATCCGCTCGCGCGACGGTGGCGGGAGGTCCTGGCCACGCTCGTCCCGTATCCGGCCGATGCCAACGGCTACATGATCGGCGCGGGTGTGCCGTTCGCGAAGTCGCATCGGCACTACTCGCATCTGCTGCAGATCTACCCGCTGTACGAGATCACCTGGGAGCGGCCGGAACACCGGCGGATCATCGAGACCTCGCTCGATCACTGGGTGGGTTTCGAGGGGGCGTTGCAGGGCTACACGTTCACCGGGGCCGCGTCGATGTCGGCGCAGATGCTGCGCGGCGAGAAGGCGGAGTTCTACCTCGGCGAGCTACAGCGGCGCTACATCCAGCCGAACACGATGTACAAGGAATCCGGTCCGGTGATCGAGACACCGCTCTCGGCCGCGCAGTCGCTGCACGACATGCTCGTGCAGAGCTGGGGCGGCGTGATCCGGCTCTTCCCGGCCGTACCCGCGAAATGGGCGGACGCCGCGTTGCGTGACTTCCGTACGGAGGGCGCGTTCCTGCTCAGCGCCTCCCGGCAGGGCGGGAGAACACGGTGGGTGAAGATCACCAGCGAGGCGGGGGCGCCGTGTGTGCTGCGGACGGATCTCGAAGGTGAGCTGACCGTCCGCGACCGGTGGGGGAGGCCGAAACGCTGGCGGCGGCTGCCGAACGGGGACGTCCGGATCGACCTGAGGCGCGGGGAAGAGGCCGTCGTGCACCGTGCGGGCGACCGGCCCGACTTCGAAATCCGGCCCGTCCCGTCGAACGGGGACGGCACGCCGTGGGGGATGCCGTGACTTACTGAACGGTGATACGCAAGAGTGTTCCTGTACTTCCCCCGGACGACAGGAGCACCGATGTCCCAGCCGCCGCAGCCGTACCAGCAACAGGGCTGGTACGGCGCGCCGCAACAGCCGCCGCCGTCTTCGAACAAGACGGCGCTCTGGGTCGGGCTCGGGGTGCTGGGGCTCGTCGTGGTGGTCGCCGTCGTGGCGATCACCGGGTTCGTGGCGCCGGGGTTCTTTCTGCCTGACTCGAAGGGCGACAGCGCGGTTGCCGCTGTCTCTCCGCCGTCCTCGTCGGCTCCGACGTCCAGCTCCCAGGACACGGCGACGCAGAGCCCGGTGAACATCCCGTCCGCCCGCACCGAGCTGCCGAAACGCACGACGCCGCTCGCGGATCCGACGGACTGCGCCTACCCGGCGGATTCTTCCGGTCCGGTACCGAAGAAGGCGAACCCCCCCCGCGGCGGGCCCGACGTCGGCCTCCGGCACGATGGCGGTCACGCTCAAGACCACGGCGGGCGAAGTCGGGCTGACGCTGGACAGTGGGCTCGCGCCGTGCACCGTGGCGAGTTTCCTTTCGCTGGCGCGGCAGGGGTACTACGACGGCACTTCGTGCCACCGGCTCGGTGTCTCGGGGCTGCAGATGCTCCAGTGCGGCGACCCGGAGGGCACCGGAACGGGCGGACCGGGTTACACGATCCCGGACGAGGTCTTCTCCGGGCTCAAGTACGGCCGCGGGATTCTCGCCATGGCGAAGAAGCAAGCGCCGGACTCGGGCGGCAGCCAGTTCTTCATGGTCTACGGTGAAGCGCCACTGCCGCCGGAGTACACGGTGTTCGGGAGCATCTCGGACGCCGGCCTGCAGACACTGGACAAGGTCGCGCGCGGTGGCGTGGACGACGAGAAGGGGCCCGGAGACGGGACCGGGCCGCCGCGGATCGAGGTGAGGTTCCAGTCGATCGCGGTGGGCTGAACCGCCGTCTCATCAGGCGGTCCGCGGGTCTTCGCGCAGGATCCGCCAGCACAGATAGAGGCAACCGCCCGCCGCGGGCGCGCCGGCGAGCAGCGTGGCGGCGATGCCCAGCGGGATCACCGCCCCGGCCAGGTACAGCGGCACCAGCGCCGCCGTGGCGATCGCGAACTTCGTCAGGAACACCGCCGTGCACAAGTAATAGCGTCGCCGTTGCCGTCGATCACGCCGCCAGGCGCGGCGATCACCCCGGAGCGTGCCCAGCACGAGCCCGATCACCGGCCATCGCACCAGAATGGATACCAGGAACAGCGCGGCGGCACCCGCCTGCACGAAGACGGTGGTGAGGTAGAAGTCGGTCGCCTGCCCGGTGCTCCCGGCCAGCATCGCCGACACGCCGACCACGATCACCCCGATGGCGGGCTGCCAGACCTTGCGGTCGGTGAACAACCGCACGGCGGCCAGCACGACCACGCCGCCGACCGTGATCAGCGCCGACGTCAGCACCTGCCCGGACACCAGGTACGCGATGAGGAACAGCACCCGTGACGCGGCACCTTCGGCGACCGTGCGCCAACCGCCCACCGCGCTGAACAACGACAGCGACTTCCGGGTCAGCATGCCGATGCTCATCTGCCCGCCTTCGTGAAACCGTTGCGGCGCATGGTGTCCTCGTAAGCGCCGATCGCCTCAAGCAGGCCGAGCCGTCCACGGTGCGCCTCGGTCAGCGCCTCGCAGAGGTGGCGCGCGTCCTGCATCGCGAGGTTGCCGCCGAATCCCGGGGCGAGGTGGATGGCGTCGCCGAGGAGCGTCACCGGACGGACCGGCCAGGGCTCCGGCGGTGGGATCGATCCGGTTCGCAGCTCGACCGTCATGTCCGGCCACGCTTCGCCGACGACCGTCCGCAGGGCCGGAGGCAGCTCTGCGGTCAGCTCCCGTGCCCGGCGCGACAGCGTGGCCGCACCGAGCGACTCCCGTGTGACGGGCAAGGCCCACATCACGTAGTCCTCGACCTCGGCCGCCGCGGTGCGACGCAGGGCGGGCAGCCACCGCCGTCGCGCGGTCAGGGGGGATTCGGTGAACCGCAGCACGGCCAACACCATCGTCGTGCCGCGTATGTGGGCACTCGCGGGGCTGTGACCGATCAGGCCGGGCAGCCCGGTGCCGACTGCGGCTCGCAGCGGAGTCGCGCCCATGATCATCCGGCGTCCCGTGTCCACCACCCGTACGTCGGGCAAGTAGCGGCGGCGGACCGCCGAGCCGATTCCGTCCGCGCCGACCAGGATGTCCGCGGTGTCCGTGCGGCCGTCGGCGAACCACGCCCGGACCGTGCCGTCGGCGCGCTGCTCGAACCGCGTGAACTCCGCCCCGAACCTGACCACGTCGTCGAGGTCGGTCAGCAGGACCGCTTTCAGCAATGGCCGGTGGACCTGCCTGCCGGGTCTTGCCCGGCCCGCCACGCCGTCGGACGGCCGAGCGTCCGTGACCGCGAGCTCTCCGTCCGAATCGGACAGTGTCAAAGTCTGCTCGCGCGGTCCTCCCGTGGTGGCCTCGACCATCGCGACATGGGCCGGGGGCAGGCACGCGCGCAGCGCCGACCTGCCGCGCTCGTCGACGTGCAGGCTCACACCCTGTGGACGTCCTGACGCGGCATCTCGCTCGTACACCGCGACGTCGATCCCTGCCCGGCGTAACCCGTGAGCGAGCGTCAACCCGCCGAGACCGGCGCCGATCACGATCACCCTCATTGCCTCACCTCATTCTTCACCGCCTGATGAAGAACACGGTACCGGCAAACTTCACCGAGCGGTGAAGAAAACGGTGTTAGGCTTCGGCCGTCATGACAGAACACGAGAACAACCGCCGTTCCGGGCGCTGGCGGTCCGGCGCGGAGAGCAAGCAACGGATCCTGCGGGTCGCTCGTGAGCTGTTCCACGAGCACGGCTACGGCAGCACGACCGTGCGCATGATCGCCACCGCCGCGGAGGTCGACCCGGCGATGGTCTTCTACTTCTTCGGCACCAAACAAGGCCTGTTCAGCGCCGCGATCGAGATGTCCGGCGACGTCCCGCCCGCCGTCGAGGCCCTTTTCGACGGCGGCCTCGACACGATCGGCGAGCGCCTCGTCCGGACACTGGTGGAGAACCTCGACAAGTCCGATCGCACGCCGCTGATGATGCTGACGAGATCGGCTCCCACCGACCCGCGGTCCGAAGCGCTGCTGCGCGAGTTCATCGACCGGGAGATCACCGGCAGGCTCGCGGGGCTGCTCGACACGCCGGACGCCGCGCTACGGGCGGGCATGGTCAACGTGCAGATCTTGGGGCTCGCGGTCGCCCGGTACATCATGCGTATCGAGCCGATCGCGTCTTCGTCCGTCGACGAGCTGGTCGCCACGTTCGGCCCGCTCGTGCAGCACTGCCTGACCGGACCCGCGACGCGGGCGTGATCGCTCTTGTATCTCCCCCGAGGGGAGGTGCGAGGGTAGGCGAATGGACGACCCCCGGTACTCGATCGGCGAGCTGTCCCGGCGGACCGGGCTGACGGTCAAGGCCATCCGCTTCTACTCCGACCGAGGCATCGTGGTCCCGTCCGGCCGCACCGCGTCCGGGCATCGCCGCTATGACGTCGACGCGCTCGCGCGCCTGGAGCTCGTGCGCACCTTGCGCGAGCTGGGACTCGACCTGGCCACGATCCGGAAGGTCGTCGAAAACGAAGCCGCCCTTCCCGACGTCGCCGCGGCGCATATGCGGGCGCTGGAAGCACAGATCCAGGTGCTGCGCCTCCGTCATGCGGTGCTGAAAGCGGTGACTAGGCGCGAATCCACTCCAGAGGAGATCACTCTCATGCACGAGCTGGCCAACCTGACCGAGGATGAACGCCGCCGCCTGATCGGCGAGTTCCTCGACGCCACCTTCCGCGACCTGGAGCATCCCGGATTCGCCGGGATCGCCCGCTCGATGACGCCCGAACTGCCCGAAAGTCCCGCGGCCGAACAGGTCGAGGCCTGGGTGGAACTGGCGGAGCTGACCCGGGATCCCGACTTCCGTGCCCTCATGCGACGCCTCGCCGAGCGGCAGGACAACGACCTGCGCCGCCACCACCCGATCGCGGATATCCGCGACGCCGTCGCCCCTGCCCTGGGCTCCGGTATCCACCCGAGCTCACCGGAGGCCGCCCGGATCGTCGCCGCGCTCACCGCGCGACACCGGCCCGACGACCTTCTGGCCTGGCTGGACCTCGTCGACGATTCCCGGCGAGAGCGCTATCTCGAGCTGCTCGCCGTGATCAACGGGTGGGCGGCTCCGGACAGCCTGGCTCCGGCGGCGCACTGGCTTTCCCAGGCTCTGCGAGCTTCGGATCAGCGCTGCGCGCCCTGATCCGGCGAGAGGATCTCGGCCAGCCGAAGGGTGTCTTCGAGGTAGCGCTCATAGGGGAAGCCTGCCGCGATGAGCCCGGCGCGGAACTCGTCGTAGAGCGGTTTTCCGGCGGCGTGGAAGGCTTTCCGGCCGGTTTCGGTGAGGCGGACCAGCCGGCGGCGCGCGTGTTCGGGGTCGACGGTGATCCGCACCAGGCCGTCCGCTTCGAGCGGTCGTAGCGCCCGGCTGATCGCCGGGTCGGATACCGAAAGTGCCTGCGCGAGCCGATGCTGCGTCGCCGGCTCGATCTCCTCGAGCGTGCCCAGAAGCCGTATCTGGCTGTAGGTCAGGCCGTCGGTGTCTTCGGTGCGCCGCCGGGCGTTCTCGCCCAGCAGCATGACCACGCGGTGCAGCAGGTCTGCGAGTCCGTCATCCACGAGGGTCACTATACCTCATTGTTGACTAGTTAATATTAACGAGGTAAGACTGGAGGTATGGACAACTTCTCGTACCTCGCCCAATCCGCCTTCCCCCTGGTCTGGATGCTGGTGCCGGCCATCGGGGCGTTCGTGCGGGCCCGCCACGCCCCGTCGGCGCGGGAACGGCTGGAGATCTGGCAGCGCTGGTGGGCGATCGGCGCCTTGGGTTTCGGCAGCCTGTGGATGACGGTCGCGTTCCTCGCCTTCCCGGACGTCATGGCCACCGCCATCGGCTTCGACCGCACGCCCTTCCTGTTCGAGATCGCCTTCGCCAACCTCGGACTGGCCGTCATGGGATTCCGCGCCGCCTCGGCGTCCGCACGCGAACGCGTCACCATCGGGCTCGGCGCCGGGATGTTCCTCTGGGGAGCCTTGGTGGGCCACGTCTACCAATGGTTCGCCAACGGCGTCCACGGTCCCGGCAACACCGGCGGTGTCCTCGTCTACGACCTCGTCATCCCCGCCGTCATGATCATCCTGGCCCTGCGGTCCCGGACGCCCCGCCCGGCAATCGTCGCCTGACACAGAGGAGATTTCCGCATCATGGCGACTCGGCCCGCTCCCGAGCGGCTCACCATGTTCATCGACGCGGTGATCGCGATCGCGCTCACCTTGCTGGCGCTGGAACTCCCCGTTCCCGCCGGCGACACCACCGACGCGATGCTGCATTCGGTGGCGGACCACAGTAAGGAGTATCTGGCCTTCGGCGTCAGCTTCGTGGTGATCGCCGCCCATTGGCGCGCCCACCATGAGATCTTCGGATATGTCCGCTCGCTGAGCAGCCGCCTGATCAGCCTCACTTTGGCCTGGCTGTTCATGCAGGTCCTGACGCCGTTCGCGACCCGGGTGATCACCGCGGACGGCGCCTTCCCGCCCCGGTTCAGCCTGTACGCGATCGTGCAGGTTCTGGCGTCCGCGTCGTTCGCGCTGATCATCCGGGAGATCCGACGCGAACACCTTTACCGGACGGACGCGCCGCCGCGGGTGTTCACGCAGAACCTGGTGCGCAGTGTGTGCCTGGCCGCGGTGTTCGGGGTGTCCGTGCCCGTCTCGTTTTTGACCACCGGCACCTGGGCGTATCTGTGCTGGCTCGCGGCGCCGCTCGTGCTGGCGGTCGCCGGTCGTGTCCAGGGCCGCGCGCGATCCGGTGTATGACCGGCTGAGGTGCTCGCCGGGCCGACACTGTGTGGATTTTGGGACGTCAGATGACCCGAAATCCACACAGTCCCGCCGAAGCGGACCGATCCCGAAGGTGGACGGAGGGGTGTGTGGAAATAGGGACACTCAACGTCCCTATTTCCACACACCCCTCACCCGGCGTCACCACGATGTCGTCGCCGGAAGACCTCTAGAGCGGGTTGTGCGCCCCCAGCGGCGCGGTGCAGAACGGTCCGCCGACGTACTCCGCCGCCACCCCGGTCGGGCCGGGCTTGTCCGCGAGCTGGTCGGCGTAGGTCTCCGCGTTGTCGAGCGATTTGTAGCCCAGTTCCTCGGCTTCGGCGAGCGAGTAGATCCGGCGCGTGTTGTCGGAGACGCCCCAGATCAGCCGGTAGCCGGGGGAGGGGTAGCTCAGGCAGGCCTCGAACAGGCGGGCGCCGTCGTCGGGGGAGAGCCATGTCGTCAGGCCGCGCGGGCCGAGGACGAGCGGGCTTTCGAAGCAGGAGCCGATCCGGATGACGATCACGTCCATGCCGAACCGCGAGTGGTACAGGCTGCCGAGCGCTTCGATGGCCGCCTTGCTGACGCCGTAGTAGGTGTCGGGGCGGGGCGTCGAGTCGGCGGGGAGGCCGTCCGGGCCCGCCTCGTCGTTGCGGCGGAAGCCGACGGAATGGTTGCTGGAAGCCAAGATCACGCGCGGCACCCCGGCGGCCCGCGCGGCTTCGAGGACGGTGTGGGTGCCGTTGACGTTCACGTCGAGCGTGGCTTCCCACGAGCTTTCGCGGCTGTGCCCGCCGAGGTGGATCACCGCGTCGACACCGGCGCAGGCCTTCGCCATCGCCTCCGGGTCGGTCACCGAAGCGGTGATCAGCTCGACGTCCTCACCGCCCGAGGCTTCGGGCTGTGCGGCCAGGTCGAGCAGGCGCAGCACCCGTCCGGAACGGCGCAGCCGCGGCCGCATCAGGGTGCCGACGATGCCCGCCGAGCCGGTGATCAGGACGCGCTGGTCTGCCATGGGTTCCCCTTGTCGGTGAAGGAAAGTGCGAAACAGGTCAGCGGATGCCGGCGCGGCGCAGTTGCTGGCCGAGTTCCGCGGTGATTTCGGCGAGGAGTTCGCCGACGCGCTCGGCGTCGGCGTCGGTGACTTCGGTGACCGGCATGGAGCAACTGATCGCGTCGGTGCCGGGGATGCGGTACGGGATCACGGCCGCGACGCACCGGACGCCGAGGCTGCCTTCCTCGACTTCCGACGCATAGCCGCGTTCGCGGGTCTTCGCGCATTCGGCGTGCAGCGCTTCCGCCGTGGTGATGGTGTTCGGGGTGAGCGCCGACAGCTCTCCGGTCAGGAGGCCGTCGATCTCGTCGTGCGTCAATTCGGCCAGCAGTGCCTTCCCCAGTGCGGTCGCGTGGGTGGGCAGCGTGCGGCCGACCCGGGACACGAGGTGCGTCGAGTGCCGGGACTCGCGCGTCTCCAGATAGACGACATCGGTGCCCTCGCGGCGCGCGAAATGCGCCGTGTAGCCGGTCTTCTCCCGGATCCGCTCCAGCGCTTCGGTCGCGTACGGGACGACCGGGTCGCGGTCCAGGTACGCCGTGCCGCAGATCAGCGCGCGGACGCCGAGTCGGTAGCGGGCGGTGTTGGTGTCCACTTCCAGCCAGCCGGCTTCGAGCAGGGTGCGGAGCAGTCCGTGCAGGCTCGACCTGGGGAAACCGGTCCTCGCGTGCAGATCCGACAGGGAAAGCCAGACGTCGTTCGCGGCGAAGGTCTCGATGAGGTCGATCGCCCGCCTGGCCGACTTCACCCCGGCGGGTTCAGGCGCGCCGTTCGCCACCGTGACGGCGGCTTCCTGCTGCGGCATCCGCGCTCCTCCATCCGGCCGTTGACTTGTGACCCCGGCCATATTAGCGTCCCGAACAGCGTTCTTATGGATGAACATAATCACTATAACAGACTCCGTTCATGGATGTGAACAGGTCGGGCTGGGCCTTCGTGAACGCGGAAAGGAGTCAGCGGTGCATTTACTGGACTGGATCATGGTGTCCGCGTATTTCGTCCTGATGGTGGTGATCGGACTGTGGTCGCACAGCCGGGTCAGCACGGTCAGTGACTTCTTCACGGCCGGCGGCAAGATGCCGTGGTGGTTGGCCGGTATCTCCCACCACATGTCCGGCTACAGCGCCGTGCTCTTCGTCGCGTACGCGGGCGTCGCGTACACGGACGGCATCACCGTCTACTTCTGGGGCATGGCCAGCATCGGCATCGGTGTCGGCATCGGCAGCTGGCTGTTCGCCTCACGGTGGAACCGCCTGCGTTCGAAGCTCGGTGTCGCCTCGCCGCTCGAGTACCTGGCGAAGCGCTTCAACGTGCCCACCCAGCAGGCGCTGGCCTGGAGCGGCAGCCTCCTGAAGATCTTCGACATCGCGGCCAAATGGTTCGCGGTCGCGACGATCCTCAACGTCTTCGCGGGCGTGCCCTACACCTGGGGCATCATCATCACCGGCACCATCACGCTGATCTACTGCACCGTCGGCGGTCTCTGGGCCGACGCGCTCACCGACTTCGGCCAGTTCGTCATCCAGGCCATCGCGGCGATCGTGATGCTGTGGGTCGTACTGGACAAGCTCGGCGGCGTTTCCGGGCTGTGGACCGTGTGGGGCGACCTCCCGCCCGCCCACCTGAACCCGACCACGTCGAAGTTCACCACCATCGTGTTGCTCGTCTACGTGCTGGTGAAGACGCTGGAGTACAACGGCGGGATGTGGAACCTGGCGCAGCGCTACATGGCCGCGCCGAACACCTACGAGGCCCGTCGCGGCGCGCGGCTCTCCTCGATCCTGTACCTGGTGTGGCCGCTGGTGATGATGTTCCCGATGTTCGCCGCCCCGCTGCTGATCCCGAACATCTCGAACCCCAACAACGCCTACGCGATCATGACCACGACCTTCCTGCCGCCGGGCCTGGTCGGGCTGGTGCTGGCCGGGATCTTCTCGCACACCATGGCGATGGTCTCCTCCGACGCCAACGCGATCTCCGCGGTCATCACCCGCGACATGATGCCGGTGCTGTGGAAGAAGGCCAGGAACTTCACCGAATCCCAGGGGCTGCTCGCCGCGCGGATCTCGACGGTGATCTTCGTCGTGCTCACCATGGCGGTGGCCACGCAGGCCGAGAAACTCGGCGGTGTGCTCGGTATCGTGGTGCTCTGGGTCGCGGCACTGATGGGCCCGATCTCGGTACCGCTGCTGCTCGGCATGCTCCCGGCGTTCCGCCGCTCCGGCTCCCGCGCGGCGCTGATCTCGTGGGCGGGCGGTCTCATCGCCTACGCGATCGCTTACTACGGCTACAAAGCCACGCTCGCGGTGACCGTGTCCACCCCGATCCTGGTCTCGCTGGCGTTGTTCATCGGGCTCGGCTACCTCATGCCCGAGCGCAAGGCCTCCACCGACGAGATCATCGACACGATCGACCGCGACGACGACGTCGTACCTCGCAAGTCGCAGGACGGCACCACCGTGCCCGCCTGACCGGGCCCGTACCCGGGACCATCCACAAAGAACGAAAGAGAAATCCATGGCACAGCCCAAGATCGAACTCGACGGCCTACTGGCGTTCCCCTTGACCCCCTTCACCGAGGGGCTGGAACTCAATCTCGACGCGTTCGCGGAAACCGTCGAGAGCCACGTGGCCGCCGGAGCCGGTGCGCTGTTCGTCGCCTGCGGTACGGGCGAATTCAGCTCGCTGTCCCCGGACGAGCACGCAGCGATCCTGCGTAAGGCTCGTGAGGTCGTGGCCGGGCGCGTGCCCGTCTGGATCGGCGCCGGTGGCGGTGCGGCCTCGGCCCGTGCCGGGATCGCGGCGGCGGAGGCCGGCGGCGCGGACGGCGTCCTCCTCCTGCCGCCGTACCTGGTCACCGGCCCGCCGTCCGGGCTGGTCGACCACGTCCGGTACGCCGTCGGGGATTCCTCGATCCCGGTGATCGTCTATCACCGTTCCACCGGCGTGTTCACCCCGGACTCGGCGGTGACACTGCTCGACATCCCGTCGGTGGCCGGGATCAAGGACGGCTTCGGCGACGTCGAACTCATGAGCCGGATCATCACCACGATCCGCTCCGTCGGCACCGACCGGGCCCGGGATTTCCTGTTCTTCAACGGTCTCCCGACGGCGGAGGTCTCCGCGCGCGCCTACTCCGCGGTCGGCGTGGCGCGGTACTCCTCGGCCGTGCACTGCTTCGCCCCCGAGATCGCGGCCCGGTTCCACCGCGCGCTCGCGGAGAACGACGACGCCGTCATGGAGGCGTTGCTCGCCGGGTTCTACCTTCCGCTGGTCGCCTTGCGGGACGAGGGACCGGGCTTCGCCGTGTCGCTGGTCAAAGCCGCGGCACGCCTGCGCGGGGACAAGGTCGGCTCGGTCCGGCCGCCGTTGGTCGAGCCCACCGCGGACCAGATCGCCCGCCTGGAGAAGATCATCGACGACGGGTTCGCCGTCCTCAAGTCCGTCGAGGCCGGTGCCTGAAGATGAAGGTTCTCGACGTCGTCCTGACCCCGGTCGCGTTCGCCGACCCTCCGCTGCTCAACGCGATGGGCGTGCACGAGCCGTTCGCGCTGCGCGGTGTCGTCCAGCTGATCTGCGAGGACGGGGTGGTCGGCCTCGGCGAGTCCTACGGTGACCTCGCGTTCCTCGACCAGGTCCGGAAGGTGCTGCCGGAACTCAAGGGACACGACGTGTTCGACCTGCCCGGCCTCCGCCGGAAGGTCGCGACCACACTGGGCGAAGTCGTCTTCGCCGACGCGCACGGGCTCACCGGTGGCTTCTCCGTCAGCAAGACCGTGGCCAGCGTGTACTCGCTGTTCGAGGTGGCCGCGCTCGACGCGCAGGGCCACTACCTCGGCAGGCCGGTCGTGGACCTGCTCGGCGGCAAGGCGCGCGACGCCGTCGACTTCTCCGCTTACCTGTTCTACAAATTCGGCGCCCACCTCGGTGCCGAGGAGGACTCGTGGGGCGAGGTCACCACGCCGGACGCGCTCGTCGGCGAGGCACGCCGCATGGTGGAGGAGTACGGCTTCGGCTCCATCAAGCTGAAGGGCGGTGCGTTCGACCCCGACCAGGAGATGGACGGGATCCGCGCACTCGCTGACGCCTTCCCGGACCACCCCCTCCGCATCGACCCGAACGCGGCGTGGACGGTCGAGACGGGGATCCGGGTCGCCGAGGAACTCGACAGCGTCCTGGAGTACCTCGAAGACCCGACACCGGGTATCGAGGGTATGGCGCGGGTCGCGGAGAAGGCGAACATGCCGCTGGCCACGAACATGTGCGTGGTGCGCTTCGCGGATATCGAGCCGGCGTTCCGGCAGCGAGCGGTCGGGGTCATTCTTTCTGACCACCATTACTGGGGTGGCCTGCGGGACACCCAGGCCCTCTCCATCACGGCGGAATGCTTCGACGTCGGCCTTTCCATGCATTCGAACAGTCATCTCGGGATCAGTCTGGCCGCTATGGTGCACGTGGCCGCGGCGACGCCGCACCTGACCTACGCCTGCGACACCCACTGGCCGTGGAAGACGGCCGACGTCATCGCCCCGGGTGCGCTGGAGTTCGTCGACGGTGCGGTCGCGGTGCCCGGCAAGCCGGGGCTGGGGGTCGAGCTCGACCCCGACGCGCTGGCGCGGGCCCATGAAGACTATGTCCGAAGTGGACAGACCAAACGGGATGACGTGACGTATATGCGGAAGTTCGTCGGAAGCTTCGAACCGAACACGGCACGGTGGTGACGGGGTGAAGGTCACCGGATACGCCTACCCCTGGGACGTCGTCGACGATCCCGGCTTCGTCGAGCGGGTACGGGAACTCGGCGTCGACGAGGTCGCCGTCGCCGTGTCCTACCACAGTGCCCGCGCGGCGACGCCCTGGTCGCCCGAGCGAACCTCGGTCGTCGCGCGCCACGCGGCGCTGTACCGGCCGGTGCGCGACGAGGCCTGGGGTGAGCTGAAGCCCGCCGAACCGGACTGGGTCGAAAGCCGCGACAGCGCGGGCGACGCCGTCCGGGCACTGACCGAGGCGGGTATCCCGGCCGCGGCGTGGATCGTGCTGACCCACAACTCGCGGCTGGGCGAGGAATTCCCGGATTTCAGCGTGCGCAACTGTTTCGGCGAGCGGTATCCGTGGGCACTGTGCCCCGGTCAGCCCGCGGTCCGCGAGTACGCGGCGAACGTGACGGCGGAGAGCCTCGCCGGGCTCGACTTCGCCACGGTCATCCTCGAAGCCTGCGGTCCGCTCGGCGCCGTGCATCAGCACCAGCACGAGAAGACCGACGGTGTCTGGTCGCCCGCGGTGGCCCGGCTGCTGTCGATCTGCTGCTGCGACGACTGTCTCGACGCCTGGGCCGCGGCCGGTCAGGATCCGGTGAAGGCGCTGGGCAAGCTGCGGGCCGAGGTCCGGCGGCTGATCGACAGCGGTGACCTGCGTGCCACCGAGGACAAGATCCTGCCCACACTGCGGCAGGTCCTGCTCGCCACGCGCCAGAACGCGACCGACGCCCTCCGGCGCGCGGTGCTCGAAAAGATCCCGTCCGGGCCGAGGGTCGTGCTGCACGGCGCGATGGATCCGTGGGTCACCGGCGCGCTGCCGGGGCTGACGCCGTCGGCCCCGGACGACGTCGACGCGGTGGTGCTGCAGAACTGGGCACCCGGTCACCCCAGTGTGAACGCCGTCGCGGCGGCACGGGCGAAACTGCCGGAGAAGGTCGCCGTCGGCAGCTACATCACCGCGGTGGCGGCGAGCCCGGTGCCCGACATCGAGGCCTACACCACCGAACTCGGCAAGGCAGGCGCCACCGAACTGCACCTGTACCACCTCGGCCTCGCCGGCCCGGGGCGCTGGGCGGATCTCATCGCCGCCGTCAGCGCCGCGCAAGAACTCGTTTAGGAGAAGCAAGAAATCATGAGCCAGGCAACGGATCCCGCCACGCTCGAACAGATCCTCGCGGCCGCCGCCGATGCGGCAGGCACGGCGGCGGCCGCGACCCCAGCCCAGCGCGCCGAATGGCTGAACGCGGCCGCGGACGCGCTGGACGCGGCAGCCGAAGAGCTGATCGCACTGGCCAACCAGGAGACGCACCTCCCGGCCTCCCCGCGGCTGCAGGGCGAGCTGAAGCGCACGACGTTCCAGCTGCGCCTGTTCGGCGAGGTGCTGGCCGACGGCTCGTTCCTCGGCGCCACCGTCGACCACGCGGACGCCGCGTGGCCGATGGGGCCGCGGCCGGACATCCGGCGGCTGCTGACCCCGATCGGCCCGGTGCTGGTGTTCGCCGCCAGCAACTTCCCGTTCGCGTTCAGCGTCGCGGGCGGCGACACCGCGTCGGCGCTGGCCGCCGGGTGCCCGGTCGTGCTCAAGGCGCACTCGGGGCATCCGGAGCTGTCCGCGCGCACCGGCGAGGTCCTGCGTGACGCGCTGGTCGAGGCCGGCGCGCCGGAAGGGATCTTCGCGGTCATCTACGGCCAGCAGAACGGTGTCACCGCACTGAAGGATCCGCGGATCCAGGCGGCGTCGTTCACCGGTTCCGTACCGGGCGGGCGCGCGCTGTTCGACATCGCGACCTCGCGGCCGTCGCCGATCCCGTTCTACGGCGAACTCGGCAGCGTCAACCCGGTCGTCGTCACGCAGGCCGCGATCGACGCGCGCGGTGAAGCGATCGCCAAGGGCTACGCGGGTTCGTTCACCCTCGGCGCGGGGCAGTTCTGCACCAAGCCGGGGCTGCTGTTCGTCCCCGAGGGGCACGGTCTCGAAGACACGTTGCGCGAGGCCGTCGCGGCGATCCCGGCGCAGCCGATGCTCAACGAGCGCATCGCGGCGGGCTTCGCCGACGGGCTGGCGAAGCTCAGCGAGGTCGACGGTGTCGAAGTGCTGTCGGAATCCGGTGGTGCGGAAGGGATCTCGCACGGCGCGACACTGCTCGCCACCACCGCCAAGGCGTTCCTCGACGACGCCGACACGGTCCGCGAGGAATGCTTCGGCCCGGCGTCGCTGATCGTCACCTACGCCGACCAGGCCGAGCTGATCAGCCTGCTCGGTGTGATGGAACCGGGGCTCACCGCGACGATCCAGGGCGAAGAGTCCGATGTGGACTGGATCCGCCCGGTCCTCCCATCACTGACCAGGGTCGCCGGTCGTCTGCTGTGGAACGACTGGCCGACCGGCGTCACCGTCACCTGGGCACAGGAACACGGTGGTCCCTACCCGGCGACCACCGCGCCGACCAGTACCTCGGTCGGCACCGCCGCGATCGAGCGGTTCCTGCGACCGATCGCCTGGCAGGGCTTCCCCGACGCGCTGCTGCCAGAACCGTTGCAGGAGAACAACCCGTGGGACCTGCCCCGCAGGACCGACGGGAAGCGCTAAAAGCTCGTGAGTGATTTGGGTCGGTCGTTCCAACGACCCAAATCACTCACGAGACCTCAGCACACGCCGCCGCCCCAGTTGCAGTCCTCGACCCCTTTGGGAGGCACCGTCATGCCCGGATTCGGTTACTTCGACAGGAGAACGGCCTTGCGGGGAGGTGCGGCAGCGGCCGCTTCGGTGGCGCTCACATCCGCTCTCGCGAGCCCTTCGTCGGCGCAGCCCGCATCGTCGGGTACGTCGTCCATCGTGACCGGCTACCGCGAACTGCAGACCGGTATCAACCGGCCGTCGGCGGAACGCACGGCCGCGCTGGTGAACCTCGACAGGGTCGCGAAGGCGTACCACGAAAGCATGACGGTCGGCGACGGTCCACTGTGGAAGGATCTCCCGCTCGGTCCCGGCAGTGAGTTCACGACGTCGATGTACGCCCGGCTTCGCGCGATCGCGGTCAACTGGGGTACCCCGGGCGGCGCGCTGGCGGGCGACGCCGCCGTGCTCGCCCGGATCAAGGGTGCGCTGGAACTGTTGTACACCAGCGATCAGTACAGCGAGAAGACCGCCGAGATCGGCAACTGGTACACCTACGAGATCGGCATCCCGCTCTACCTGCTGCATATCCTCGCGACGGTCGCCGACGAGCTCACCCAGGACGAGTTCGCCAAGTATCTGAAGCCGGTGCTGAAATTCTCCGGCAACCCGAACCTCCGTACCAACAATCCGAATGTCGTCGAGACCGGCGCCAACCGTGCGGACAAGTCGACGATCTCGATCGTCTCCGGCGCGATGCTGGGCGACGCCGAGCGGATCAAACGGGGCGTGGGCGCGTTCACCGACGTCGAAGGTGGGGGAGCGGCGAGTGTCATCGCCAAACTCCACCGCGCGGCGGGCGACGGCTTCCACACCGACGGCTCCTTTCTCCAGCACGATTCGGTGCCGTATCCGGGGCACTACGGGATCATCCTGCTCACCGCCCTCGCGTCCGCCATCCACGTCACCAAGGGCACGGAGTTCGAACTGCCCGCCGACGTCCGCGACGCGGCGTACGCGCTGGTCTCCGACACGTTCGCGCCGTTCGTGTACGCGGGCGCGCTGATGGAGTCGGTCCGCGGCCGGTTCCTTTCCCGGCAAGGGGAATCCGCGCACGACATCGGGCATCAGCTCACCGGCGCGGTGGTCCTGCTGGCACGGTCGGCGAGCGGGAAGCGCAAGGAGGAACTCGGCGGTCTCGCCGCGAAGTGGATCACCGAGGACACTTTCGCGCCGTACCTCAAGATCCCCGATCCCGAGCGGTTCGCGCCTGGGCCGGATCTGGTCGGCATCCCCGGCATCGAGTTCGCACAGGAGTTGCTGGCGACCAAGGTCCGGGCGACCCGGACGGTCGCGACGCATCGCGTGTTCGGCCAGCAGGACCGGATGGTCCACATCACCGAAGGCTGGTCGGCGTCGCTCGGCGTCGCCTCGACGCGGATCTCGCGGTACGAGTCGATCAACTCGATGAACCTGCACGGCTGGTACGTCGGCGACGGTTCGCTGTATCTGTTCCTGCCCAAGGCGAAGGGGCACTTCACCGACGCCTACTGGCCGACGGTCGATCCGCTGCTGCTGCCGGGCACGACCACCAAGAGCGGCCCGCCCCCGAAACTGGAGTCGGTCCCGCTGACCGGCAAGGATCACTGCGGCGGTGTCCGTTGGGACGCGCGGCACGGTGCGCACGCCCTCGACTTCGTCTCGCAGGACGGCACGCTGACCGCGAAGAAGTCGTGGTTCTTCACGCCGTCGGGCGTGGTGTGCCTCGGTGCCGGGATCACCGACTCCTCCGGCGAACGGATCCGGACCACGATCGAGAACCGCAACCTCGGCGAGAACGGCGCCGGTGTCCTGCTGGCCGACGGCCATCTCGTCGAGGGCTCGGAATCCTTGCGGCGCAAGCGATGGCTGCACCTCGAACGGGTCGGCGGGTATGTCCTGCTCGACGACGCCGAGGTCACCGCGCTGCGCGAAGACCGGACAGGGACCTGGCGCGACATCGACAAAGGCGCCAACACCAAGGGCACCACGGTGCCGTACACCCGGCGTTACCAGAAGCTGGTCATCGAACACGGCGCCAAGCCCTCGGACGCGAGCTACGCGTACGCCGTTCTTCCCACCGCGTCGGTGCTGGAGACCATCGCCTCGGCCTGGTCGTGGCGTGTGCGGTCCAACACCGCGACCGTGCAGGCCATCCGGCTGTGGGACGCGACCCTGCTGGCGAACTTCTTCGGCGCCGGTTCGGTCGACGAGGTGTCGGTGTCCGGTCCGGCTTCGGTCGCGCTGGGCCGGACCGGGACCGGGTGGCAGCTGGCCGTTTCGGATCCGACGCAACGGCAGGAGGTCCTGCGCGTGACCGTGCGGCGGAAGACCTTCGAGGTGCCGGTGAAGGACACCTTCGGCGCTACGCAGATCGTCCGCGTTTAGTCGACTGAATGCGGGCTGTCGGGCGTGCACCGGGGGCGTCGCGAAAGCCACTTTCGGGACATCAGACGTCGCGAAAGTGGCTTTCGCGACACGCCCCGCTCCGCACCAAAAGTCCACTGTGGACGATCGCGCTGGTGCGCGTGTGACTCCAGCGACGCCTGAGGCGACCGCCCCGG
>NZ_JBITKV010000026.1:0-41522 GCF_044461365.1 Amycolatopsis sp. NPDC049868
GTCATTCCTAGCAGTTTTTGGTGAGACACCCACTCAATCGCACTGAGCGAGAGCTTGGTTCGTGTCCCGGTCGGCCGCCCGGTTTCCCTGGCGACTTGGAGAACTTTACACGCCCCGAAAGGGCCCGAAACAGGGGGGTACCTTAACTGCGTTTCCGCAGGTCAGAGCCCCTGTTTCGGGCCCGGGCCGCGATCAGCCCCCGACGCGCACGCCGGCGACGTTGCGCTTGCCCTTGCGGACCACCAGCCAGCGGCCGTGCAGAGCGTCGTCCGAGGACGGCTTCCACTCCTCGTCGGCGATCTTCGTGTTGTTGACGTACGCGCCGCCTTCCTTGACGGTGCGGCGCGCGGCGCCCTTGCTGTCGACGAGCCCGGCCGCGATCAGCAGATCGACGATGGTCGACTCGCCATTCGGGTCGACCTTGCCGTTCGGCACCTCGGCCATGGCGGCGTCGAGGGTCGACGAGTCGAGCTCACGCAGCTCTCCCCTGCCGAACAGCGCCTGGCTCGCGGCGATGACCTGGCGGGTCGCCTCTTCACCGTGGACCAGGGTCGTGAAGTCCTCCGCCAGCTTTCGCTGCGCGGACCGCAGGTGGGGGCGCTGTTCGGTGTCCTCGGCCAGCGCCGCGATCTCCTCCTGCCCGAGGAAGGAGAACATCCGCAGGTAGCGGATGACATCGGTGTCGGCGACGTTCACGAAGTACTGGAACCACGCGTACGGCGAAGTCATCTCCGGGTCGAGCCAGACGCTGCCGCCACCGGTGGACTTCCCGAACTTGCGTCCTTCGGTGTCGGTGACCAGCGGCGCGGTCAACGCGTGCGTGTGGCCACCGTCGGTCCGGCGGATCAGGTCGACGCCGCCGACGAGGTTGCCCCACTGGTCCGAGCCGCCGATCTGCAGCTTGCAGCCGTACTCGCGGTGCAGGTGCAGGTAGTCCTGCGACTGCAGCAGCAGGTAGCTGAACTCGGTGTAGGACATGCCGTCGGCTTCGAGACGCCGCTTCACCGTCTCCCGGTTCAGCATCATGTTGACCGGGAAGTGCTTGCCGACGTCACGCAGGAACTCGACCACGGTCTGCTTCCCGGTCCAGTTCAGGTTGTTCTCGATGACCGCGCCGGTCGGCGAGTCGTCGAAGTCGACGAACCGCTCCAGCTGCCCCCGGATCCGATCCGCCCACTCGGCGACCGTGTCCAGCGTGTTCAGGGTGCGTTCACCGGTGTCGCGCGGGTCGCCGATCATCCCGGTGGCGACCCCCGCCAGCACGATCGGCCGGTGCCCGGCGCGCTGGAAGCGCGAGAGCATCAGCAGCGGCACCAGGTTGCCGGCGTGCAGGCTGGGCGCGGTCGGGTCGAATCCGCAATAGAGCGTGAGGGGTCCTTGGTCGAGGTCTCGCCGCAACGCGTCGAGGTCGGTGGATTGCGCGATCAGGCCGCGCCAGGTCAGCTCGTCAAGGATGTGCTCGCTCACGCCTGTAGATCCTCCCGCACCAGGTCAACCGACTATCGGCCGGGGGCGGCCGCCCGTCGCTTGCCACCGCGGCGATAGGTGGAGACCGCGGGCGATCCGTCGATCCAGAAGCGCCACGGCGTGTCCATCGCCATCGCGACACCGACGCGCGGCCCGGTGCGGATATCCGCTTCGGGGACGCGTTCACCGGTGAACAACCGGACGGGTGACGCGGGGTCGGTCAGGTCGACGCCGTTCTCGGCCCGGTCGATGCCGAGTACCGAGGTGAGGATGGCCGGGCCTTTGGCGAGTTCGCCGTTGCCTCGCGCGGACGGCCTGCGCGCCCTGGCGATGTCCGCACCGGACACCACCTCCCCGGCACGCAGCAGCACGGCACCCGGCTGCCCGTCTTCGGTGCCCACGACGTTCGCGCAGAAGTGCATGCCGTAGACGAAGTACACGTACAGATGCCCCGCGGGCCCCCACATGACCGCGTTGCGCGGGGTCTTGCCGCGATAGCAGTGCGACGCGGGGTCGTCGAGGCCCCGGTATGCCTCAACCTCGACCAGCCGGACGGCGACCGTGCCGTCCGGACCGGTCGATTCGATCACCGCGCCGAGCAGGAGTGTGGACAGCTCCACCGGATCCAGCGCCAGCTCGCGCCGGGTGAACTGTCTGCCAGCCATGCACAAAACCTATCGTGCGTGGTCACCGCAGCTTCGGTGCCACCCGCATGGAGGCGGCGCAATACTCGGTGCCGTCGGGCAGTTTCGAGAACAGCACCGGCATCCAATCGTCGCCGAGCATCGGGTTCATCCCGGCGAAGACGTTTTCCGCCACCGGAACCAGATCCGCCTCGATCGGCGGGGCGATGTCCTTGAGCCCGTCGGCGAACTCGTAGACGAAATGCAGCTTCCCGTCGTTCTCGGTGACGGTGATGATGACACCTTCACGCCGGTAGACACCCGCGAAAGGCGCGACGTCCATCGAGAGCGGCGACGGCGGCGGAGCGAATGCGGCGGGCACCCGGACCCCGGCCAGCTCTTCGAGGAGTTCGCGGGACAGCGCGGTGTAGAGCCGGTCGGTCGTGCCGTGGTTGGTGAGCAACGCGAAGGCCAGCCCCGCCTCCGGAATCACCCGCAGGTAGGAGCGCTGCCCGATCGACGACCCGTTGTGCCCGAATCCGGCGACGCCGTCCCAGTCGTAGGTCGACAGGCCGAGGCCCCAGCCGTCGGAACCGAGCGTCCACTTGTCGGGTACTTCGACCTCGCGGCGCCGCATCATGGCCACCGTCTCCGCGGCGAGGACCCGGGTCCCGTCGGCCGCGGTGCCGTCGATGAGCATCCTGGCGAACCGGACCACGTCGCCGGCGCTGGCGAGAACGCGGCCGTACGGACCGGCCGAGCGGGGCAGGAGATCCCAGGCGGCCGTCGGCTCCGGGTCTTGCCCGACATGCCCCATCGCCACCCGGAAACGCAACGCCTCTTCGGGCAACGTCATGGTCTCGGTGAGCCCGAGCGGGGTGATGATCCGCTCCCGCAGGGCGTTGTCCCAGGTCAGCCCGGTGAGCACCTCGACGATCCGGCCGAGCACGTTGTACCCGACGCTGCTGTAGGACGGGGCTGTCCCCGGCGGGCAGTCGAGCGCCACTCCCCTGGCCGCTTCGACGAATTTGGCGAGGCAGTCGTCACCGCGTCCGGTGTCTTCCATGAAGTCGCAGGTGAGCCCGCCGGTGTGGCTGAGCAGTTGCCTGGGGGTGATGGTCTTCGTCGCCTCCGGGTCGACCGTCGAGAACTCCGGGAGCACTTCGATCACCGGCGCGTCGAGATCCAGTCGCCCCTCCTCGGCCAGCCCCATCACCAGTGAGGCCGTGTAGGGCTTCGCGATGGAACCGAGCTGGAAGATCGAATCGGTGGTGGTCTCGACTCCGGTTCCCCGGTGCAGGATCCCGCTCGCCAGTTCGTGGATCTCCCCATCGGCCAGCACCGCGAGCGTCGCTCCCGGAACCCGATACTCGGCTCGCAGGTCGTCGAGCCGCGTTTGCCAGTGAGCAGAATCGAAAGTTGTCCGTACAGTGTTAGGCATACTGAACACTGTACGGACAAGGACAGGTGTACGCCAGGCCTTACACTGTTCGGATGCCAGAGAAGTCGTTCGGGTCGGTGTGGGCACGGCCCTCGAAGCGACGACGCGACCAGCCGTCGCTGAGCCGCGAACAGATCGTCTCCGCGGCCATCGAACTCCTCGACGCCGACGGCATCGAGGCGCTGAGCATGCGCAAACTCGGCGTCCGGCTCGGCGTGGCCGCCCCGTCGATGTACACCCATGTGGCCAGCAAGGACGAGCTGATCGAGCTGGTCGTCGACGAGGTCTACGGCGAGGTCGCGGTCCCGCGGCCGGGTCCGTGGCGAGCGGAGGCGACGCGGTTCGCGCACGACCTGCGTTCGGTGTTCCTGCGCCATCCGTGGATCGGCTCGCTACTCGGCGAGGCGGGCGTGGCGTATCTCGGGCCCAACGTACTGAAGCTGTCGGAAGCGGCACTGGGCCTGTTCGAAGACGCCGGTCTCTCACTGGAAGACGCGGATCTGGCCTGGAACACGGTCATGGCGTTCGTCGTCGGACGGGCGACGAGCGAAGCCGCGTGGCTCACGACGCTCAAACGCAGCGAGCTGAGCGAGCGAGAGTGGAAGAACCGGCTGTGGCCCGCGGCCGAGCAAGCGGTGCGGGATCACCCGCGGCTCAAGAAGCTGTACGCGGCACAGCGAAACCAGGAACCCCGCGAAACCAACGACGGGGACTTCGAGCGCGGGCTCGACTGCGTCCTCGACGGGTTGGCGACCAGGCTCACCTGAAGCGCGTGAAGGCCCCCTTCCCTCGGGTCAGCCGAGGGAAGGGGGCCTTCACGCGTATTGGGGGGAAGCTCAGCCGAGCCAGGTGCGGTGTTCGGCGACCCGTGCGACCAGGCGATCCCGCTGTTCGGCGACCCGCTCAGGAGCGGTACCGCCCCGGGCGTTGCGCGAGCTCACCGAGCCTTCGACGGTCAGCACCTCGCGCACGGCCGGTGTCAGCGCCGGGTTGATCTTCTCGAATTCTTCGTCGGTCAGTTCGTCCAGCCCGACGCCGCGGGCCTCGGCGACGCGGACGCTCTCTCCCGCCGCCTCGTGGGCGACGCGGAACGGGACTCCCTGCCGGACCAGCCATTCGGCGATGTCCGTAGCGAGGGTGAAGCCGGCGGGAGCCAGCTCGGCGAGCCGGTCGGTGTGGAAGGTCAGCGTCTCGAGCATGCCCGCGATCGCCGGGAAGAGCAGCTCCAGCTGCTCGACGGAGTCGAAGACCGGCTCCTTGTCCTCCTGCAGGTCACGGTTGTACGCGAGCGGCTGCGCCTTGAGCGTCGCGAGCAGACCGGTCAGGTTGCCGATGAGCCGCCCGGCCTTGCCGCGGGTCAGCTCGGCGACGTCGGGGTTCTTCTTCTGCGGCATGATCGAACTACCGGTCGCCCAGGCATCGTCGAGGGTGACGTAGCCGAATTCGGCGGTGTTCCAGATGATCACCTCTTCGGCGATCCTGGACAGGTTGACCGCGAGCATCGCGACGTCGAAGGCGAACTCGGCGACGAAGTCCCGCGAAGCGGTGCCGTCGATCGAGTTATCGACGCTGGTGTCGAAACCGAGCTCCTCGGCGACGGCCTCCGGGTCGAGGCCGAGCGAGGACCCCGCCAGTGCGCCGGAGCCGTAGGGCGATTCGGCGGTGCGAGCGTCCCAGTCACGCAACCGGGTGACGTCGCGCAGCAGCGACTGGCCGTGCGCGAGCAGGTGGTGCGCCAGCAGGACGGGCTGGGCGTGCTGCAGGTGAGTGCGGCCCGGCAGGATCGCGTCCGGGTGCCGCTTCGCCTGCGATACGAGTGCGTCGACGACGCCTAGGGTGCCCGCGACCACCCGGCGGGCGGCGTCGCGCAGCCACATCCGGAACAGCGTCGCGACCTGGTCGTTGCGCGAACGGCCCGCCCGGAGCTTGCCGCCGAGTTCGGTACCCGCCCGCTCCAGGAGACCGCGTTCGAGCGCGGTGTGGACGTCCTCGTCGGCGACCGTCGGGGTGAACGCGCCCGAGGCGACGTCCTGCGCGAGGGTGTCCAGCGCGGCGAGCATGCCGGTCAGCTCGTCTTCGGTGAGCAGCCCCGCCTTCCGCAGTACCCGCGCGTGGGCCCGCGACCCGGCGATGTCGTACGGCGCCAGCCGCCAGTCGAAATGGGTCGACGCGCTCAGCGCCGCCATCGCCTCGGCCGGTCCGCTGGCGAACCGGCCGCCCCACAGCTGCACCGGCTGCTCATTCCCGCTCACAACACTCCTCGAATTCCTTGATTCTCTTCAGGCGACTGACCGGTCGAAGGTAGCGCCTGTGGTGAAGTCGTACAGCGCGCGCTCGTCGCGCGCGGAGTTCACGACCGCGTTCCCGCGGTGCAGGACCAGCCGGACCTCGCCGGACACCCGCCCGGTACTGACCTTTCGCAGTTCCTCGTGCGCGGTGACCAGCGCGAGCGCGCCGGGCCCCTCGTAGATCTCGCGTCCTTTGAGCCCGAAGGCGCCGGCACGTCGGTTCAGCTGCTGGAAGGCCTCCAGCAGTGTCACGGTCTCCCCGTCGATGGCCACCGGTACACCCTCGTCGAAGGTGATGACCAGCTTCTCCGGGTCATCCGGGAACATGAACCCGTCAGGCGTCACCCTCGGTCTCCTCACCGCCGTCCACTGTGGACGACCGTCGCGCCAGTGCCATGAAACGCTCGGCCAGATCCTTGCCGGACAACGGTTCTCTCGCGATCACCGCGACCGTGTCGTCGCCGGCGATCGAGCCGACGACCTCCTCCAGCGCCGCCCTGTCGATGGCGCTGGCCAGGAACTGCGCAGCACCCGGCGGGGTGCGGAGCACCGTCAGATTCCCCGACGAGTCCGCCGAAACGAGCAGTTCGGCGAGCAGCCGCGAGAGCCGGGAAGTGCCGCCCTGCACTCCGCGTACCGGGCTGCCGTCCTCCGGGATCACGTACACCGGCGCACCGGAATCGGCGCCCCGGAGCTTCACCGCGCCCAGCTCGTCGAGGTCGCGTGACAGCGTCGCCTGCGTGACGTCGATGCCTTCCGCCGCCAGGAGCTTCGCGAGCTCCGTCTGGCTGCGGATGGCCATCGAGGACACGAGTTCGGTGATCCGGGCCTGCCGGGTGACCCTGCTGCCGGTCATCGTCGCTTCTCGTCGAGCAGCCACACCAGTAGCGCTTTCTGTGCGTGCAGCCGGTTTTCCGCCTCGTCCCAGACCGCACTGGACGGCCCGTCGATGACCTCGTCAGTGATCTCCCAGCCGCGGTGCGCGGGCAGGCAATGCAGCACGATCGCCTCGTCCGCGGCGCGGCGCATCAGCGCGGAGTTGACCTGCAGCTCACGGAACGGGCCGACGCGGTCGAGACCGTCGTTCTCCTGGCCCATGGAGGTCCAGGTGTCGGTGACGACGACGTCCGCGCCCTCGACGGCGGCGTACGGATCGGTGAAGACCGTGGTGCTGCCGCCGGTCTCCGTCGAACGGTGCTTGGCGTCGAGCATGACCTGCTGATCCGGCTGGAAACCCTCCGGCGAGACGACGCGCACGTGCATCCCGGCCGTGGTCCCGCCCAGCAGCAGCGAATGCGCCATGTTGTTGGCACCGTCACCGAGGTACACCAGGGTGAGCCCGGCGAGCTTGCCCTTGCGCTCACGGATGGTCATCAGGTCGGTGAGCACCTGGCACGGGTGGAACTCGTCGGTGAGCGCGTTGATCACCGGGATGCTCGCCGCCGAGGCCATCGCGTCGATGCGCTTCTGGGCGAAGGTCCGCCAGACGATCGCGTCCAGGTACCGCGAAAGCACCCGCGAGGTGTCCTCGATGGTCTCTTCGCGGCCGAGCTGCATGGAGCGGCCGTCGACGATGACCGGGTTGCCGCCGAGCTGGGCGATGCCCACCTCGAAGGAGAACCGGGTCCGGGTGGAGTTCTTTTCGAAGATCGCCGCGACGGACTTGCCCGCCAGCGCGCGCGAGCTCAAGGGCTCGGCCTTCAGCTGGTCGGCGAGGTCCAGGATCTCGGCCTGTTCGGCGGGGCTGAGATCGTCGTCACGGAGGAAGTTGCGGAGCATGCGTTTCGTCTCTGTCCTAGGTGGTGGTGGAATCGAGCGCCCCGGGAAGGGCTTCGAGGAATCCCGCGGCCTCGTCGGCGCTCAGGATCAGCGGCGGTGCCAGCCGGATGGTGTCCGGGGCGATCGGGTTGACCAGGTACCCGGCGTCCTGCGCGGCCTTGGCGACCTTCGCCGAGACCGGTTCGCGCAGAGCGATGCCGAGCAGCAGCCCGGCGCCGCGGACCCCGGACACCAGCGGGTGGCCGAACTCCTCCACACGGGAGGCGATGTCCTTGCCCAGTGCGGAAACGTGGTCGTTCAGGTTGTCCTTGGCGATGGTCTTGAGCACGGCGAGGCCGGCGGCGCAGCAGACCGGGTTGCCGCCGAAGGTGGTGCCGTGCTGCCCCGGCTTCACCAGCTCCCCCGCCTCGCCGACGCCGATGACCGCACCGATCGGCAGCCCGCCGCCGAGTCCCTTGGCCAGCGTGATGACGTCCGGGACGATGCCGGCGTGCTGGAAGGCGAACCACGCGCCGGTGCGGCCGATGCCGGTCTGCACCTCGTCGAGGACCAGCAGGGTGCCGGTCGCCTTGGTGATCTCCCGCGCGGCCTGGAGGTAGCCGTCCGGCGCGGGGACGACGCCCGCCTCCCCGAGGATCGGCTCAAGGAACACCGCCGCCGTTTCGGTGTCCACCGCGGCACGAAGCGCGTCGACGTCACCATAGGGAACGTGGGTGACGCCGGGGACCAGCGGTGCGAACGCGTCCCGCTTCGACGGCTGCCCGGTCAGCGACAGCGCGCCCATGGTGCGGCCGTGGAAGGCGCCCTCGCAAGCGACGATCTTGGTCCGCCCGGTGAGCCTGCTGATCTTCAGCGCGGCTTCGTTGGCCTCCGCGCCGGAGTTGACGAACAGCACCTTCGCGTTGCCGGACAGGCCGGCGACGTCGAGGAGGGTTTCGGCCAGCTCGACGGCGACCGGGTTCACGTAGAGGTTCGAGGTGTGCCCGAGTTTCGCGATCTGCTCGGTGACGGCGGCGACCACGGCGGGGTGGGCGTGGCCGAGCGCGTTGACCGCGATGCCGCCCAGCAGGTCGACGTAAGGTTTGCCGTCGGCGTCCCAGACCTTCGCACCCTCACCGCGGACCAGGGTCAGTGCCGGGGTGCCGTAGTTGTCCATGAGGGACGACTTCCAGTGCTCCTGGCCGTCTACATTGGACTTGTACGTGGTCACGGGAGCTCCGTTTCGGGGAAGACCATGGTACCGATGCCGCGGGAGGTGAAGACCTCCAGCAACACCGAATGGGCGATGCGGCCGTCGATCACGTGCGCGCGGCGGACGCCGCCGCGGATGGCGCGCACACAGGCCTCCATCTTCGGGATCATGCCGCTGGCGAGGCCGGGAAGGAGGGTTTCGAGGCGGTCCACACGGATCCTGTCGACCAGCGACCCACGGTCCGGCCAGTTGGCGTACAGGCCTTCGACGTCGGTGAGCACGACCAGCTTTTCCGCGCCCAGCGCCGCGGCCAGCGCGCCGGCCGCGGTGTCGGCGTTGATGTTGTGCACGACACCGTCGACGTCCGGGGCCACGGTGGACACCACCGGGATCCGGCCTGCGTTGACGATGTCGAGTACAGCGTCCGGGTTGACCTCGGAGACCTCGCCGACGAGCCCGATGTCGACCGGTACACCGTCCACAGTGGCCTGTTTGCGCTCGGCGGTGAACAGCCGCGCGTCCTCGCCGGAGATGCCGACCGCGTACGGTCCGTGCGCGTTGATCAGGCCGACCAGTTCACGGCTGACCTGGCCGGTCAGCACCATGCGGACGATGTCCATGGTCTCGGGCGTGGTGACGCGCAGACCGCCCTTGAACTCGCCTTCGACGCCGAGCCGGTTGAGCATCGCGGTGATCTGCGGGCCGCCGCCGTGCACCACCACCGGGCGCAGCCCCGCCATGCGCAGGAAGACCATGTCCTCGGCGAAGGCCTGCTTGAGGCTCTCGTCGATCATGGCGTTGCCGCCGTACTTCACCACGACGGTGGCGCCGTGGAAGCGTTGCAGCCAGGGCAGGGCCTCGATGAGGATCGAGGCCTTCTCGGCGGCCGTCGCGAGCCGCTCGTCCGCGGGGACGGTGGATTCGGAAGGGCTCATGACGAGTACGCACTGTTCTCTTCGACGTACGCGTGCGAGAGGTCGGTCGTGTAGATCGTCGCCTCGCCTTCGCCGAGACCGAGGTCGACGACGATCTGGATGTCACGGCCCGAAAGATCCGCCTCGGAGCGGTCCGCCGCGGTGGTGCCCTTGGCGAACAGGGTGACGCCGTTGATCGCGATGGCGACCTTCTCCGGATCGATCTCCGCCGGTACGCGGCCCAGCGCCATGGCGATGCGGCCCCAGTTCGGGTCGGAACCGAACAGGGCGGTCTTGACCAGGTTGTCCTCGGCGATCGTCCGGCCGACGGCGATGGCGTCGGCCTCGCTCGCCGCGCCGGTGACCGTGACGTCGACGTACTTGGTCGCGCCCTCGGAGTCCGCGCGTAGTTGCAGCACGAGGTCGAGGCTTACGGCGGTGAGGAGATCGGTCAGTTCGGCCTCGGTCGGCTCGACACCGCTGGCACCGGACGCGAGGACGAGCACCGTGTCGTTGGTGGAGGTCCCGCCATCGACGTCGAGCCGGTCGAACGTCACGCCGGTGGCGGCACACAGGGCCTTGTCCAGGACTTCCGGCGTGACGACCGCGTCGGTGGTGAGGACGGAGAGCATCGTCGCGAGGTTCGGGGCGAGCATGCCCGCACCCTTGGCGAACCCTCCCACGCTCCAACCGCTTTCGTGCTTCGCGGCCGCCTGCTTCGGCTTGGTGTCGGTGGTCATGACCGCGGTCGCGGCCGCGAGATCGGCTTCGTCGCCGGTGCCGAGCCGCCCGAAAGCGGTGTCCACACCGGAAAGCAGCGCGTCCATCGGCAGCCGCTCACCGATCAGGCCCGTCGAGCAGACCGCGACCTCGATCGCGCCCGCCTGGAGGAGTTCGGCGACCTTCTCCGCGGTCTTGTGAGTGTCCTGGAAACCGCCGGGGCCGGTGGCGGCGTTCGCGCCGCCGGAGTTGAGGACGACGGCCTTCAGCCGCTGCTGCTTGAGCACTTCCTGCGACCACAGGACGGGCGCGGCCTTGATCACGTTGCGCGTGAAGACGCCGGCCGCGACCTGCAGCGGCCCGTCGTTGACGACGAGCGCGAGGTCGAGCTTGCCCTCGGCCTTGATTCCGGCGGCGACGCCCGCGGCACGGAATCCCTTCGGCTGGGTGACGGTCACGGAGCGACTCCTACGGTCGGTAGTCCGGTGGTTTCGGGGAGGCCGAGGGCGATGTTCATCGACTGGACGGCGCCGCCCGCGGTGCCCTTCGTCAGGTTGTCGATGGCCGCGACCACGATCAAGCGCCTGGTGTCGGCGTCGACGGTGACCTGCAGCTGGACATTGTTCGAGCCGACCACCGAAGCCGAAGACGGCCACCGGCCCTCGGGCAGCAGCTGGACGAACGGCTCGGTGGCGTAGGCCTTTTCGTAGACCTCGCGGGCACCTTCGGCGTCGAGATCCGTTTTGAGCGCGGCGCTCGCGGTGGTGAGGATCCCGCGCGGCATCGGGGCCAGCACCGGGGTGAACGAGACCTTGACCCGCTCGCCCGCGACCGCCGAGAGGTTCTGCGCGAACTCTGGAGTGTGCCGATGGGCACCACCGACGCCGTACGCGGTGGCCGAGCCCATCACCTCCGAACCGAGGAGGTTCGGCTTCAGGCTCTTGCCCGCGCCCGAGGTCCCGGTGACCGCGACGACGTTGATCTCCGGCTCGACCAGGCCCGCGGCGAGCGCCGGAGCGAGGGCGATCGAACCGCCGGTCGGGAAGCAGCCGGGGACCGCGATGCGCTTGGTCCCGGCGAGCCGTTCACGGGCGCCGGGAAGCTCGGGGAGCCCGTACGGCCATTGCCCGGCGTGGTCGCCCCCGTACCAGCGCTGCCAGTCGGCCGCGTCCGCGAGGCGGTGGTCCGCGCCGAGGTCCACCACCAGGACGTCCGGTCCCAGCCGCGCGGCGATGGCACCGGAGTGGCCGTGCGGCAGGGCCAGGAAGACGACGTCGTGTCCGGCCAGGGTCTCCGGGGTCGTCTCCAGCAGGACCCGGTCCGCCAGTGGGGCGAGGTGCGGCTGATGCTGGACGAGCGGCGTCCCCGCGGAGCTGGCCGCGGTGAGCGCGCCGATCTGGATTTCGGGATGGCTCAGCAGCAGGCGCAGGAGTTCGCCGCCCGCGTACCCGCTGGCTCCGGCCACCGCGATCTTCACCGTCATACGCATGATTATGCACTCCCATGCAAGTTCAATCAAACAAAGTCGTGTGGCTCACCCGATACGGGACTCCGTACGAGGCATCCTTGATCGCATGACGGACACGCCCGCCCGGCTGCTCAGCCTGCTGTCGCTCCTGCAGACTCCACGCGAGTGGCCTGGCAGCGAGCTCGCCGAACGGCTGGCGGTCAGTCCGCGGACCATCCGGCGCGACATCGACCGGCTGCGTGAGCTCGGTTACCCCGTCGAAGCGTCGCGAGGCTCCGAGGGCGGCTATCGGCTCGGCGCCGGCACGGCGATGCCTCCGCTGCTGCTCGACGACGACGAGGCCGTCGCGATCGCGGTCGGTCTCCGTGGCGCCGCCGGGCAGGCGATCTCGGGTATCGAGGAGTCTTCGGTGCGGGCGCTGGCCAAACTCGAACAGGTGCTGCCTTCGCGGCTGCGGTATCGCGTCGGCGCGCTGGGCGCCGCGACCGTGCCGCTCCCCGGGAGGGGCCCCGCGGTGGATCCAGAACACCTCACCGTCTTCGCGGGCGCGATCGCCAACACCGAGCGGACCCGGTTCACCTATCGCACCGGAGACGGGACCGCATCCCGGCGGCACGTCGAACCGCACCGGCTCGTCTCCGCCGGACGCCGCTGGTACCTGCTCGGCTACGACCTCGACCGGGACGACTGGCGGATCTTCCGCGCGGACCGGATCTCGGATCCGCGGGCGACCGGCGGCCGGGCGACCCCGAGACAACCACCTGCGGAGGACGTGGCGGCCTATGTCACCGACAAGATGTACAGCCTCCTTCCCACCTACAGCGCACGCGTGACCCTGCACGCGCCGATCGGCCAGGTCGCCCCCGCGATCGGCGAGGGATTCGGCGAACTGGAATCGATGGACGACGAAACCTGCGTTTTCCACGCGGGCACGGACACCCTGGACTGGCTCGCGTTCCGGATCCTCGGGCTCGGCTGCGAATTCACCGTGCACGAGCCGCCGGAACTGATCGAGCATCTCCGGGAGATGGCCGCGCGGGCCGAGCGCGGAGCGTCGTCGTCCACAACGGACTGACAGCGGTCGCGAGGGACCGAAGGCCCTCGCGACCGCCGGTTTTCAGCCGAGTTCGGCCACCTCCCGTTGGCTCGGCGGGATGGGGAGATACGCGCCCCGGCGCTCCGGGTCGCAGCCGACCCTGGGCAACCGGGCACGGATCCCGCCCGGTGTCCGCTCGAACCGCCGCGCGATCTCCTCGACGCTTTCCCCGGCCAGCCAACGGCTTTCCAGTTCCGCGTCCAGCTCGTCGGACCAGGGCAGGCCCTGCTGCGCGGGGCGGTCCGCCGATCTTCGGCGGCCGTTCCGGCCGGTGCCCCGCCCGGCGAACGCCAGCAGGGTGTCGGAAAGGACGGTCGCCAAGGCCGGTACGGCTTCGGCGTCCATATCGAGCCTGCCTTCGGCGACAGGCTCTTCCAGCGGTCCGGCTCCGCCGACCATGACGGTCACCCAGCGGTCTTCCCCGGCCGCGCCGCCACCCTCACGGGCGGCGACCTCGATGCGATAAACGGTGTCCTGCACTCGGATCTCGGTCCGGTGCTCTTCGACGATGGTCATGCCGGGGACGTTAACGGGCGGGCCCGACAATTCTCCGGCGCGGCGAGGGGATTCGATGCGTGACCGGAACTTTCATCGCTTTCCCGGCCGTGAGGATGCCGGTCACGGCACTATCGGCCACCCCCGTTGCCGCACCTAAGTGATCCCTACCGCGGTCACCCGCGAGGTCGCATCCGGGCCGGGATTGCACGATGGGCAACGCGAAATGGACCCTCAGACGCAACGGCAGCGCTTCGTTCGAAGCGACGATCGTCAGCAGCGACAGCAACGACGCGTGGCTGATGTGGGTGAACACCCTGGACAGCAACGGCGTCGTCCTCGGGCCCATCCATCACGGCGGTGGCGGTAAGTGGTCTCGACGACCATGTCGCGAAAGCCACTTTCGAGACACTAGATGTCCCCAAAGTGGCTTTCGCGACAGGTTCGGACTTCCTTGCCTGACAAGGGGCTGAAGGCGTCCTTCGCCGCATCAGACGCGGTGAAGGACGCCTTCAGCCCACCACCGGTCCCCGTACGCGACACAAGCGTCCGTCACCCAGAGCGAAGAAATGCCCCGGTCCGGAAAACCCGGACCGGGGCATCGAAACATCCCGAGATACTCAGAAAGGCAGCGCCTGAGCCAGCGCCTCCTTCTTCACGTCGGCGACCGAAGACGGCACGTCCGACTTGGCGGAAGCGGAAGCACCGGCCGGAACCGGCTGCGGGACCGGGGCGCACTGCACGTCCGAACCGTTGCCCGGCTTGCGCACGGGCAGCTTTCCGGTCAGCAGGTAGTCCGCGATTTTGTCGTCCACACAGGACACACCGGACAGCGAGCCCGAGTGCGTCGTGCCGCCCGGAGCGCTGATCAGGCTGGAGTTCGGGTAGCGCTTGCGGACCTCGATGCTGCCGGGGTACGGCGTCGCGGCGTCGTTCTCCTCGTTGACCAGCAGGATGCCGGGGACCTTGCTCCCGTCGATCTCCACCGGCTTGCCCGGCTTCGCGGGCCAGTCGAGGCACGGCGCGTTGAACCAGGCGTTGCCCCAGGTCTCGAACGGCGCCCGGAAGTGCGTGACCCAGTTGTCGAACTTCCAGCGGGGCCAGCTCTGCGGCCACGCCACGTCGGTGCACTGCACGGCCGTGTAGACCGCGTAGCCGTTGTCCTGGCCCGGCGGGTTGGAGTTGTCGTAAAGGCCCTTCAAGGTCTGCCAGTCACCCTTGTGCACCCAGCCGGAGAAGGCGTTCGCCATGTCTTCCCAGCCGAAGACGTAGTAGCCGGCCTGCAGGAAGATGTCCGTCCACTCGGATCCGCCGATGACGCCGCCCGCGGGCTTGTCGTACAGCTTCTTCTGCTCGGCGTACCACAGCTTCTCGACCGCGGCGGCGGTGTTGCCGAGGTGGTAGACGGAGTCGTACTTGGCGAGCCAGCCGAAGTAGATCTTGATGTTCTTGTCGAAGGCGATGTCCTGGTTCAGGTTCGCCTTGTACCAGACGTCGCGGGGGTCGACGGTGCCGTCGAACACCATCCGCCGCACGTTCTGCGGGAACAGCGTGCTGTAGACCTGCCCGAGGTAGGTGCCGTAGGAGAAGCCGTAGTAGTTGATCTGCTTCTCGCCCAGCGCCTTGCGCAGGCTGTCGACGTCCTTCGCCACATCGATGGTCTTGATGTGGTCGAGGATCGCGCCGTTCTTGGCGCACGCCTTCGCGTAGCCCTTCGCCTTCTCACGCCATGCCGTCTCGATGGCGCGCGTGGTCGGCACGTACTGCGGGCGGTTGTAGGAGGCGTAGTTCCCGTCGCAGGTCAGCGACGGCTTGCTCGCCCCCACCCCGCGCGGGTCGAAGCCGATCCAGTCGTACTCCTCACCCGCCTTCTTGGGGACGGCCTGGCCGAGCGTCGACAGGCCGAGGCCCGAACCGCCGGGGCCACCCGGGTTGACCAGCATGACACCCTGCGACTGGGCGGACTTGTGCTTCACGCGCGAGACGGCGATCGAGATCTTCTCTCCGCCCGGCTTCGCGTAGTCCATTGGGACTTCGAGGAAACCGCATTCCGCGCCGGCCTTGACCAGGCTCGGGCGCGTACAGGCTCCCCAGGAGATGGGCTTCGGATCGAAGTCCGACGCCGAGGCGGCCGTGGCGGAGGGAGCGAGCGCCATGGTGCCGACGCCGATCCCCGCGACCGCCAGGGCGGCAACGAATTTCTTCACTGTGTTCCTTTTCGTCCGCGTTCGACCCGGTCGGGCCGAAGCTACCGAGAACCGGCTTCAATCTCGCTGACCGACACGTTGACCGCCATCCCTCTTTAGTCGGTATCCGAACCTCGATCCGGGCATATCAGTCTTGTCGGTCCCCTGTCGTACGCTCGCGAAGCCAACTGGGGAAAGGAGTACGCGTGGACGAGGTGAAAAGCCTGGTTTCGGCGGTTCGCAACGGTTTGGCCGCGCTGGCCGATCCGGGGAAAGCGCCGTCGATGCGGGCGTACATGAAGTCGGAAATGCCGTTCCTCGGTGTGGCGTCCCCGCCTCGGGCCGCCTTGCTGAAGCAGGTCTACGCCGAACATCCACTACCCGATCGTGTGAGCTTTTCGACGGCAATTCTCACGTTGTGGCGGGAGGCCGAGTTCCGCGAAGAGCGCTATGCGGCGATCGCGCTTTCCGGTCACCGCGCCTATGCCCGCTGGCAGGACGTGGAACTGCTCGGCCTGTACGACGAGATGATCGTGACGGGCGCGTGGTGGGACTATGTGGACGAAGTCGCCATCCGCCGGGTCGGCCCGATCCTGCGTGCGGATCCGGAGGCGGTGACCACGCTGATGTTGACCTGGGCCTACGACGAGGACAGGTGGCGCCGCCGCACGGCGGTCATCTGCCAGATCGGCGCCAAGGGCGGAACGGACACCGACCTGCTCACCCGTGCCGTCGAGGCGAACATCGACGACAAGGATTTCTTCCTGCGCAAGGGAATCGGCTGGGCACTGCGCGAGTACGCGAAGACCGAGCCGGACTGGGTGCGCGCGTTCGTCGCCGCGCATCCGGCACTGTCCACTCTGTCCAGGAAGGAGGCGCTCAAGCACCTGGGAGGGTGAGCACCGGCCTGGGGATGAGGGCGATGAGATCTTCGATCACCCCGCCGAGTTCGGGCAACAGCACTCGTAGCTCTTTGAGATCGCGAAGCAGCTCCAAGCGCGTCTCCTGTGGCGGGCCTTTTTCGAGCAGGGCCTTGAGGTCACGGGTGATCTCGTCCTCACGTCCGAGGACGAGGAGGTAGAAGAGCGGTTGGAGCTGGACGTCCCAGTCGAAGGCGCCGGTCGAGATCCGGGTGGTGGCTTCGTCGAGGCCTTCGTTCAGCGCCTGGTGGGCTTCTTCCGTCTTTCCGGTCTTCAGCCAGACGAGGGTGAGGAGGTTGTGCGCCCAGCCGAATTCCGGTGCGAGCGGGGCCAGGAGCGTCTCCGCCTCGCCAGTCTCCCCCGCGAACAGCAGGGCCTCCCCGAGGCTCTCGCGATATTCGGTGTCCTCCGGATCCGAGGCGACCAGTTCGCGCAGTTCCCGGATGGCCTCCCCGTACTCGCCTGCCCGACAGCGGATGTCCGCGCGCAGGGCGCGAGCGCTCTCGTCGTACCCTGCTTCCAGCGCGCTTTCCGCGTCGGACAACGCGCCTTCCAGGTCATCGAAGACGAAACGATGGCGGGCGCGCCGGTACAGGGCATACCCGCCGTCCTGTCCCAGGCGAACCCCTTCGTCCAGTGCGGTCCGGGCTTCGCCGTGCCGGTCGAGGTCTCTGAGGATGTCGCCACGGGTGATGTGGAAGAAGGCCATCTCCGGATTCGCCGAGACGGCGACGTCGATGTCGGCGAGTGCCGCCGTGAAATCACCGGAGCGCTGGTGAGCCAGAGCGCGCCAGGTGTGTGCCCACTCGTTGCCGGGGTCGAGTTCGATCGCGCGGCTCAAGGAGCTCACCGCGGCGCTGTTCTCCTTGAGCCTGCTGAGCGCCTTCCCTCGCTGTAGATGGTTCTCGGCGTCGTCGGGAGCCAGCTCGATGGCCCGGTCGAAGTCGGCGAGCGCCGTTCGGTGCTCGTCCTGATCGTAGTGCGCCCGGCCACGCATGTAATACGCCCACTCGTAGTCCGGGTCGATCCGGAGCGCGGTGGTGAAACCGTCGACGGCGAGCCGGTACCGCTCACCGCGGTGGTGGAAAGCGGCCCGGATCGCGTGGGCCCTGGCGCTGCCGGGGTCCGTCGCGACGATCGCGTCGAAGTTCGCCGACGCGGCCTCCGTGTCTCCTGTCCGTTCCAGGAACAACGCCAGCTCGGTCAGGTAGAAGACGTCTTTGGGACGGAGGGCCGCGGCCGCGCGGTGACCGGCGAGTGCTTTGTCGTCGTCTCCCAGCTCGGTGAACAGCGTGGCCCGGTAGTGGACAGCCCAGGCGTAGTCGGGATCGAGCCGGATCGCGATGTCGATCTCGTCGATCGCCTTCCGGACATCGCCGCGTTTGAAGTACACCTCGCTCCGGATGGAGTACGCCCACGTGTGGTCGGGCTGCAGACGGACGGCCTCGTCGAGGTCCGCCATCGCGCCGTCGAGATCGCCGAGCTCGGCACGGGCGGAACCGCGTCCACGCCACGAGTAGGCGTAACCGGGGTCGAGCTCGATCGCCCGGTTCAGATCCGGCAACGCCCGTTCCCAGTCACCCTCGTTGCGGAACAGGTTGCCCCGATCGCTCCACGCATAGGGGTCGGCGGGGTTCAGATCGAGCGCCCGGTCGAAGTCCCGTGTAGCCGCTTCGATGTCTTCTTGGCCTTCATAGGCCCAGGCACGCCGCCGGATCACCGTCGAAAGCCGCGCCGCGTCGAGTTCGCCCGCGCCGGAGAGCAGGTCGAGCACCGGGATCTCCCGCGGGCCGTCGCCGTCGCCGATCGCGGCGGTCAGCCGTTGTCCCCAGCCCAGTACCGAGGGCGCGTCCGCGTCGACACCCGCCTGCTCCATCATGCGCGCCCAAGCGCGTGCGGGTGCGATGCCGGTGGTGATCATCTCGGCGGCGCCGAGCAGCGCGTCCGGCAGAGCGTCGGCCGGGGCGCCGCAAAGCCGGTGATAGGTCTGTTCGAGCTTCCTCTTCTGCCAGTGCTCGTCGCTCCAGGCGTCGCGATGGCTACTCAGGCCGAGTTCGGCACAGCGGCCTTCGTAGTACTCGCCGAGCCGAAGGTGGCGTTCGGCGAACTCGGCGGACGAACGCCCGCGTTCCATCCGCACCATCGGGCCGCGGACCACCGGGTGATAGCGCACCGGAAGCTCACGGCGCCCGACGAACGGCAGCTCCCGCAGCCAGCGGAAGGTCTCCCCCGCGGTCTCCTTCCCGGTCAGCACGCCGATGACGTCCTCGTCGAGGAAGCGGGGCAGCGACGCCGTGGCGGCGATGTCCTTCCTGGCCTTTTCGGGGACCCAGTGCAGGAACCGCTTGACCGCGTCATCGCTGGGATCGCCGACGGCGTCCGCGCCGACGGGATTCCTGCTGGCCAGCATGGCGACCAGGACGGGCAGGCCGTCGGTCAGCCGCAGCACGATCTCGATGACCTGTTCGTCGGTGATCCCGTGTTCGGCGAGCAGGCGACGTGCCTCCGGCTCGGTGAACGGCCGGAGTTCGATCTCGCGCACGAGCGGCGCGTGCCGGTTCCAGTTCGCCTCGTCCAGCGGGAACTGGCCCGCGACGGTGAGCACCAGGTTCTGCGGCAGATCGCCGTACAGTCCGGCGAGCAGGTCGAGCAGCCACGTCTCCAGCACCGGCGCGGTCCGCTCGAAGGTGTCGAAGAACAGCGCGATCTGCCGGTTCTCCGGAATGCGCCACAGATCTTCGACGAACGGTTTGGTGAGCTCCTCCGCCGGTTCGAGGAGCAGCTGGACATCGGCCTTCCGCTTGAACTTCGCCGCGAGGTAGACCTGGAGCTGCTCCAGCTGTTTCGCCGTCGCGTCCGCGTCGATCGCGTCGGCGGCGATGCTCCCGCCTGGGAGGGTCTTCGCGACGCCGAGACTGGCCTTGACGACGGTCTTCGTCACGAGCGCGCGGCCCGCTGCGGGAGCCTGCGGATCACTGTGAAGCCGTTCCCTCGCCTTGAGATAGGACTCGTAACGCTTCTCGAAGCGGCGCATCTCGTATCCGCCGCGAGCGAGGTCCTTCGCCAGTTTGACCAAGGTCGCGGGCAAATCCTGCTGCCGGTCGTCCGCGAACCCGACGGCGGCGCGGGCTTCCTCGGCGATACCGCGAAGCTGGTCGAGAAGGAAGGACTTGCCGACCCCGGCGAGACCGTGCACCGAGAACAGGTAGCGGCGGCGCCGGTCAGCTCCGGGCAACCCCAGATTGTGCCGGAAGTCCTCGCGTTCCCCGACCCTGCCGACGAAACCGTCGCTCAGCAGCGCACGGGCGATGTCTTGGATGCTGGACCGGCCGTCTGGACGTGACACAAGTCCTCACTTTGCCACATCCGAAGCGCGTGAAGGCCCCCTTCGCTCGGCTCAGCCGAGGGAAGGGGGCCTTCACGGGACTACAGGGTCAGGCCCGCAGGCTCGCGCCGAAGCGTTCACCGGCGACCGCGACGGCGGCGTCGCGGGCCGTGGTGGCCTCGTCGACGGTCAGCGTCCGGTCCGCGGCACGGAACCGCAGCTTGTACGCCACCGAACGCTTGCCCTCGCCCACCTGCTCGCCCTGGTAGGAGTCGAACAGCGTGATGTCCTCGAGCAGTTCGCCGGCGCCTTCGCGCAGTGCCTCGGCCAGGTCCGCCGACGGCACACCCGCCTCGGCGACGAGGGCGACGTCGAGCAACACCGGCGGATACGCCGAGATCCGCGGCGCCGGACGGTCGTCCGGGATCGGGATCGCGTCCAGATCGAGTTCCATCGCGACGGTGCGCGGGGGCAGCCCGAGCGCCTCGACGACCTTCGGGTGCAGCTCACCGGCGTAGCCGACGGGCCACTGTCCCACCCGCAGCTGCGCGCAGCGGCCGGGGTGCCACGGCGGCTGATCCGCCGCGGCCGTGGTCAGCTCGACACCTGCGGCCTGCGCCACGAGCCGCGCGGCCTGCACCGCGTCGGCCCAGTTCGCCTGCTCACCCTCGCCCCACCAGCCGGCGCGAGCGCGCTGACCCGCGAGCACGACGGCGACGTGCAGCGGCTGCGGCGGCACGGCCGCCTCCAGTACCGCGAGCTCCTCGTCGGTCGGCCGCCGGTCCACCCCGAGCGAAGGCATCGGGATCGGGTTCGGCCCGGGCAGCACGACCTGCCCGATGTGGAACAGCGAGACATCCTTGAAACCACGGGAAATGTTGCGCTGAAGAGTCTCCAGCAGCCCCGGGAGCAAGGTGCTCGCCATCCGGTCCTTGTCCGCCTCCAGCGGGTTGCGGACCCGGACGGTCCTGCGGCGGACGTCGTCCTCGGGCAGCCCGAACGCGTCCCAGACCGAGTCCGAGATGAACGGGAAGGGCAGCACCTCGACGTAGCCGTTCTCCGCCAGCGCACGCGCGACCGAGCGGCGACGACGCTGCGTGTCGGTGAGCCCCCGGCCTGCCGGGGCGTCGGGCAGCACCGACGGGATGCTGTCGTAGCCCTCCAGCCGGAGTACCTCCTCGACCAGGTCGGCGGGCTGCACCAGGTCGCCACGCCAGCTCGGCGGGACCGCGGTCACCAGGGCGGTGCCGTCCTCGGACGTGCCCACATTGACCTTGCAGCCGATCTGCGAAAGCCGCTTGACCGTGACACCGCGCTCGTAGCGCACCCCGGCCACCTGGTCGGGCAGGCTGATCGGCATGGTCACCGGCGGGTTCGGCACGACGCCGCCCTCGTCGGTGCGGCCGGGCAGGATCGAGCCCTCGCCGTACTGGCGCAGCAGGCGCGCGGCGAGTTCGACCGCCGCCGCGCACAGCTGCGGGTCGGTGTAGCGCTCGAACCGCTTGGCCGCCTCGGAGAACAGCTTGTGACGGCGGGCCGTCCGGCTGATCGACGAAGGGTCCCAGTGCGCCGCTTCGAGCAGCACGTCGGTGCTCTCCGGCGTGATCTCGGTCGACGCGCCACCCATCGTGCCCGCCAGCGAGATGACCCCGCTGTCGTCGGCGATCACCACGTCGTCCGCGTCCAGCGTGCGCTCGACATCGTCCAAAGTGGTCAGTTTCTCGCCCGGCTTCGCCTTGCGCACCACCAGATCGCCCTTGACCGAACCGGTCGCGAACGCGTGCAGCGGATGCCCGAGTTCGAGCATGACGTAGTTGGTCACGTCGACCGCGAGGGAGATCGACCGGATGCCCGCGAGCATCAGGCGGCGGCGCATCCACCACGGCGTCGGCGCGGTCGCGTCGAGGTTCTTGACCCGGCGCAGGACGAACCGCTTGCAGCCCTCGGTGTCTTCGAGGTGCACCGGCCAGGCGTCGCTCTCGGCCTCGGGGACCTCGATGGACGCCGGGTCGCCGAACGGGACGTCGAGCGCGTTGGACAGCTCGCGGGCCAGGCCGCGGACCGACAGCGTGTACCCGCGGTCCGGGGTCGGCGTGACCTCGAGGACGGTGTCTTCGAGGCCGAGCAGCTTGTTCGCGTCTTCGCCAGGGCTGGCCGTGCTCGGCGGCAGCACCAGGATGCCGGAGTGGTCGTCGCCGATGCCGAGTTCGCTCGCGGAGCAGATCATGCCGTCGCTGAGCCGGCCGTAGGTCTTGCGCGAACCGATCTCGAAACCGCCGGGCAGCACGGTGCCGGGCAGCGCGACGACGACCAGGTCGCCCTCGGCGAAGTTCGTGGCACCGCAGATGATCCCTCGGGTCTTGATCCCCGTGGGGCCTTCGTCCTCGAAGGGACCCTCGTCGTCCTCGTCGTCGTCGAGGTTCTCGTCCGGCTTGCCGGTGTCCTCGTCCTCCGACTCGCCGACGTCGACCCGGCAGAACCGGACCGGCTTCTTGAACTCGGTGAGCTCCTCGATCTCGGCGACGCGGCCGACCACGAGCGGACCGGTGACCGGTTCGAGTTCGCGGACGTCGTCGACCTCGATGCCGATACGCACGAAGGCGTCGGCCAGATCCTGGGCCGTGACCTCCTCGTCGACGTCGAGGTGTTCGATCAGCCAGCTGGCTGGGACCTTCACTCAGGCCTCCGTTCCGAAGGGCAGGGTGAACCTGATGTCGCCCTCCACCATGTCGCGCATGTCCGGAATTCCGTTGCGGAACTGCAGGGTGCGCTCGATACCCATGCCGAAGGCGAAGCCCGAGTAGACCTCGGGGTCGACGCCACAGGCACGCAAGACGTTGGGGTTGACCATGCCGCAGCCGCCCCATTCGACCCAGCCGGGGCCGCCCTTCTTCTCCTCGAACCAGACGTCGACCTCGGCCGACGGCTCGGTGAACGGGAAGAAGTGCGGACGCAGGCGGGTCTTCGAAGTACCGCCGAACATCGCGCGGGCGAAGGCGTCGAGGGTGCCCTTGAGGTGCGCCATCGTCAGGCCCTTGTCCACCGCGAGCCCTTCGACCTGCGAGAACACCGGCGTATGCGTGGCGTCGAGCTCGTCGGTCCGGTAGGTGCGGCCGGGGCAGACGACGTACACGGGCAGGTCACGGTGCAGCAGCGTGCGGGCCTGCACCGGCGAGGTGTGCGTCCGCAGCACCAGGCCGGAGTCCTCCTCGCCGAGGTAGAACGTGTCCTGCAGCTGGCGCGCGGGGTGGTCCTTGCCGAAGTTCAGCGCGTCGAAGTTGAACCACTCGGCTTCGAGCTCCGGGCCGTCGGCGACCTCGTAGCCCATCGCGACGAACGCGTCGGCGATCCGCTCCGACAGTGTCGCGATCGGGTGCCGGGCGCCGCGGGGAACACGGTCCCACGGGAGCGTGACGTCGACGGCCTCCTCGCGGAGCACCTTCTCGTCGCGCTCCGCCTGCAGCACCGCGCGGCGGGCGTCGAACGCGGACTGAATGCCCTGGCGCGCTTCGTTGACCCGCTTGCCGGCCTCGGCCTTCTCCTGCTTCGGCAGTGCGCCGATCTCGCGGCGGGCGAGCAGCAGCGGAGACTGGTCCCCGAGGTGGGCGGGCTTGACCGCGGCCAGCGCGTCGAGATCCGCCGCGGCCGCGAAATCCGTCTCGGCCTGCTTGACGGCGGCCGTCAACGTTTCCGGCGCGAGCGCCCCCGCCTGGGGGTCCTGCTTGTCGTTGGCTTCGGACATAACTCCTCGGCGTCCGCTGGGACTGGTCCGGTGCACACGAGCGCACACATGGGTTTAGCAGCTGCTGAATTCTATGGGACAGCGAACGGCGGCCCCCGATCACCCTCGGGCTGGGCACACCGTCACTCTGGAGTGCGAAAAACGCGCTCTACGCCGTAAACAAGGTGCTGGAACGAACACTGCGTTCCATGAGAGCTCCCTTGGTGTCGTGGTGCGACGGCGTGATGCCCGTGACTCTACGTGGCCTCGGCCCGGGAAGCCATCGCATTTGTGTACACGCAGATGGCCGCGGCCGTCGCGAGGTTGAGGCTCTCCGCCCGGCCGTACATCGGGATCTTCACCGCGAGGTCGACCGTCTCCAGGACCTCCCGCGGCAAGCCGTGCGCCTCGTTGCCGAACACCCACGCGGTCGGCTCGTCGAAGGTCACCTGATCGAGTTCGGTGTCGGCGTAACCGTGCGCGCCGAGGGTGCGGAGTCCGGCGGCGGAGCAGGCCTTCAAGGCCGCGTCGACGTCCCGGATCCGGGTGATGGCGGGGTGGAACAGACTGCCCGCGGCCGCGCGGACGCATTTGCCGTTGTGCGGGTCGACGCTGTCCCCGGCGAGGACGACCGCGTCGGCGCCGGCGGCGTCCGCGACCCGGATCACGGTCCCCGCGTTGCCGGGGTCGGCGACGTCGACGAGGACGACGACGAGCTTCGCGCCCGGCTTCAGGACAGTCTCTTGTGGACGGTCGACGAGGGCGCAGACCGCGACGATGCCTTGCGGTGTCACGGTCTCGGACAACCCGTCGGCGGCGCGATCGGTGATCGGCGAGACAGGGACGCCCGCCTCACGCGCGACGGCGAGCAGCCGCCCGTGTTGCGCGGCGGCCCGTTCGGTCACGAAGAGCTCGTACACCTTGCCGCCGTCTTGGAGCGCCGCCTCGACGGCGTTCGCACCCTCGGCGAGGAACCGGCCGGTCTTCTCGCGCTCGGCCCGGCGGGTGAGCTTGCGCGCAGCAACAACCCGGGGCGTCCGTTCGGTGAACGGAGCCGCCCCGGGTTGCGGAAGAGCGCTGTCGCCGGTCAGGCCGACTTCTTCTCTTCGGTGTTCACGTTCGCCTTGGCCAGCTCGGCCAGCGCGGTGAACGCGGCGGCGTCGTTGACGGCGAGGTCCGCGAGGATCTTGCGGTCGACCTCGACACCCGCGGCCTTGAGGCCCTGGATGAACCGGTTGTAGGTCACGCCGTTGGCGCGGGCCGCGGCGTTGATGCGGGTGATCCACAGCTGGCGGAAGTCACCCTTGCGGGCACGACGGTCCCGGTAGGCGTAGTTCAGCGAGTGAAGCGTCTGCTCCTTCGCCTTGCGGTACAGCCGCGAACGCTGACCGCGGTAGCCGCTGGCGAGTTCGAGAGTCGCGCGACGCTTCTTCTGGGCGTTGACCGCCCTCTTGACGCGTGCCACTGGTCCATCCTGTCGATCTGGGGGCGCGGCGGGCGCGCCCGGGGTTTACAAGTGCGGGGGTGTCAGCGGCCGAGAAGGCGCTTGACGCGGCCGACGTCGTTCTTGGCGATCTCGGTCGTGCCTTCGAGGCGACGGGTGAGCCTGTTGGACTTCTTCTCCATCAGGTGGCGACGGCCGGCCTTCTGGCGGCGCAGCTTGCCCGAGCCCGTGACGCGGACACGCTTGGACGTCCCGCTGTGCGTCTTCATCTTCGGCATTACGTTGTCCTCTTTCGTGCGGCGGCACACCGGTGTTCCCCGGTGTGCCGCTGACATGTGCTGGTCGGCGCTACGCGTCGGCGGGCGGCTCGGACGACTCGTCCTTGGCTGCCTTCGCGGCCTTCTGCGGCTTCACGTTCTTGTGCGGAGCCAACACCATGATCATGTTGCGACCGTCCTGCTTCGGCGACGACTCGACGAACCCGAGTTCGGTCACCTCGTCGGCGAGCTTCTGCAGCAACCGGAAACCGAGTTCCGGCCGGGACTGCTCGCGACCGCGGAACATGATCGTGACCTTGACCTTGTTGCCTGCCGCCAGGAAGCGCGACACGTGACCCTTCTTGGTCTCGTAGTCGTGCTGATCGATCTTCGGCCGCAGCTTCTGCTCTTTGATGACGGTGAGCTGCTGGTTGCGGCGGGACTCGCGGGCCTTCTGCGCGCTCTCGTACTTGAACTTGCCGAAGTCCATGAGCTTGCATACGGGCGGGCGTGCCTGCGGAGCGACCTCGACCAGATCGAGATCGTTCTCCTGTGCCAGCCGCAGCGCATCTTCGATCCGGACGATGCCGACCTGTTCACCGGCCGGTCCGACGAGGCGGACCTCCGGAACCCGGATTCGGTCGTTGATGCGTGTCTCGGAGCTGATGGGGCCTCCTTGGTCCGAGGTAAATTCTTCTACCGTTTCGACCTGGTGCCCACATGCCGAAGGCCCCGGTACCGTGAGGTACGCGAGGCCCACTCATTCCGATCGCGTTCAGTCTCCAGAACCGAACGCACCGCCTCCGACGCCCGAAATCGTCTTTGGCGAGACCGGACCCGGACACCTGATGTTGCGGCGGTGACACGGGTGGGAGCGGGGCTCCACTTGCCGCCCCCGATCGCTCGGAGGCTGGTCGCTCGTGGAAGGGTACCAGACGTGTCAGATGAACCCGTTCAGCAACCCCCGTATTCCCCGGACGTCCGCGACCTGGAGGACATCCCGAGCGTCGAGGTGATCAGCAGGGCGGCCGTCATGCTGCTCTCCGCCGGCGCCGAACGTCTCGGCCTCGCGGACGAGGACCCGGCCAGCTCACCGCACCGCGACCTCGACGAAGCCCGTCGCCTGATCACCGCCCTCGCCGGGCTGGTCACCGCTTCGGCAGAGTACCTCGGCCTGCACGCCGGCCCGTTGCGCGACGGCCTGCAGTCGCTGCAGAAGGCGTTCCGCGAGGCTTCGGCCGTGCCGGACGCGCCCGGGCAGGGACCGGGCGAGAAGTACACGGGCCCGGTCTACTAGCCCTCCCCGACCCCTCCGGCACGCCATGAACGGTCCTTTCCTTGCAAATTTCGCAAGGAAAGGACCGTTCCTTGCATCGACCTCTTCCCCGGACGCGCACTGAGCGGCTAACATTTCAGATGTGAGTGGGTTAGCGAAGGTACCGAGGTCCCTCCTCAGGGACGAGGCTTACGAGAACATCCGGCGGGCGATCATCGATGGGACGCTGCCGCCGGGTACGAACCTGCGCGACGGCGACCTCGCCGAGCAGCTGGGGCTTTCCCGGGCGCCGGTGCGCCAGGCCCTGCTGCGGCTCATCGAGGACGGTCTCGTCGAGTCGAAGCCACAGAGCTATACGCGCGTGGCCGGGTTCGTTCCCGACGACGTCCGTGACGCCTTGCAGCTCGTGCGCGCGCTGCACGAGTTCGCCGTCCGCGCGGGCGCGCCGCGGATGGGACCGGCGGAGGTCGCCGCGATGCGGGCGGCCAACACCCGGTTCGCCGGCGCGATCGCCGCCGGGGACATCGCGGCCGCGATCGCCGCCGACGACGAGCTCCACGACGTCCCGGTGGCCGCCGCGCGCAACCGGGCGATCGCGGCGACGCTGGCCCGCTACACCCCGCTGTTGCGACGTCTCGAATACGCCCGCTTCGGCTCCCTGCCCGCCCACCGGTCCGTCCAGCGCCACGCGGAGCTGGCCGACGCCATCGAAGCAGGCGACGTCGACGCGGCCTGCGCGATCACCGCCACGATCTGGACCGAACTCGAAGCACTCCTGGAGACGCCATGACCCTCGCCTATTTCCCCCGCTACCCGCTGCTGTTCGGCCCCTCCCCCGTCCACCCGCTCGAACGGCTCACCGCCCATCTCGGCGGCGCGCAGGTCTGGGCGAAGCGCGAGGACGTCAACTCCGGGATCGCTTTCGGCGGCAACAAGACCCGGAAGCTCGAATACCTGGTCGCCGACGCGCTGGCCCAGGGCGCGGACACGCTGATCTCGATCGGCGGCGTGCAGTCGAACCACACCCGCCAGGTCGCCGCTGCCGCCGCGCGGGCCGGGCTCAAGGCCGTACTGGTGCAGGAGAGCTGGGTCGACTGGACCGACCCGATGTACGACAAGGTCGGCAACATCCAGCTCTCCCGCATCCTCGGGGCGGACATCCGGATGGTCGAGGCCGGGTTCGGCGTCGGCTTCAAGGAGAGCTGGGAGAACGCGGTCAAGGAGATCGAAGCCGACGGCGGGAAGCCGTACGCGATCCCGGCCGGCGGTTCGGACCACCGCCTCGGCGGGCTCGGTTTCGCGAACTGGATCGTCGAGCTCGAAGCGCAGGAGGCTGAGCTCGGCGTCTTCTTCGACACGGTGGTCGTCTGCTCGGTCACCGGCAGCACGCAGGCGGGGATGGTCGCCGGGGCCGCGCTTTCCGGGAAGCCGCGGCGGATCCTGGGCGTCGACGGATCGGCGAAACCGGCCGAGACCCGGGACCAGATCACCCGTATCGCCCAGGCGACCGCCGAACTGATCGGTGCGGGCGGGATCGGCGAGGTCGAACTGGACGAGCGCTATCACGCCGGGATCTACGGCATCCCGGACGAGTCCACTTTGGACGCGATCCGGACGCTGGCGCGGCTGGAGGGCGTGCTCACCGATCCGGTGTACGAAGGCAAGTCCATGGCGGGGCTGATCGACCTCGTTTCCCGCGGCGAGATCTCGCGGGACTCGAATGTGCTCTTCGCGCATCTGGGCGGGCAGCCCGCGCTGAACGGATACACGAGCGTCCTCTAGCAGCTGCTAGGAACGGGCCGTTCCTTGCGAAATTTGCAAGGAACGGCCCGTTCATTGCACGCGCGAGGGTCAGTCCGTCACGGCCAGGACGTCGATCTCCACCAGCAGCCCGGCGGGCAGGCCGACGTACACGGTGGTGCGGGCCGGGTGCGGCGCCTCGCCGATCAGCTTGTTGTAGACCTCGTTGAACGCGCCGAAGTGGTCGACGTCGGTCAGGTAGACCCGCACCATCAGCGCGTCGGCCAGGCTCGAACCGGCGGCCTCGAGCACCGCTTCGATGTTCTTGAAGGTCTGCTCGGTCTGCTCGCCGACGGTCTCGCCGACGATGGCGCCGGTGGCCGGGTCGAAGGCGACCTGGCCGGCCACCTGCAGGATGTTGCCCTTGCGGACCGCCTGCGAGAACGCGGCCACCGGCTTCGGCGCGTTCTCCGTGCTGATCGCGGTCTTGCTCATTCCAACTTCCCCTTTCGGTTCCCCGTCCATCCACTGTGGACGGAAGCTTCTTCGGTGGCGGCGATCAGCTCCGGTACGAGCGCCATCAGGCCGTCGTAGTCGAGCAGCACCTTCGGCACCGACACCGATGCGGCGGCGAGCACCACGCCGCCAGGGCCGCGAACGGGCGCGGCGACGCAGTGGATGAAGTCCTCGTGTTCGGCGTTGTCCACCGCGTAGCCGCGGTCGGCGACGAGCGCGAGTTCCTTCTCGTAGGCCTCGGGTGTGGTGATCGTGTTCGGCGTGCGGACGAAGAAATCGATCCTCGACACCACGTCCGCCTGCTTCTCCGGCGTCATCGCCGCGACGAGCACCTTGCCGACGGCGGTGCAGTGCAACGGCGCGCGTTTCCCAATGCGGGAGTACATCCGCACCGAATGCCTGCCCTCGAACTTGTCGATGTAGACGACCTCTCCGTCCTCATAGGACGCGAGGTGCACGGTGTGCCCGGTGCGCGCGTTGAGCCCGGCGAGCGCGGACTGCGCGGTGCGGCGGACGTCGCGGTCCTCCAGTGCCTGCTGCGCGAGGTCGAAGAGAGCACTGCCCAGCCGGTAGTACCGCTGGCCTTCCCGGCGCACGAAGTGGTGTGCCTCCAGGGTGCGCAGCAGGCGCAGCACGGTCGACTTGTGCACGCCGATCTCCTCGGCGAGCTGATCCAGTGTCTTCGGCTCGCGGGCGAGGCCGCCCAGCAGCGTGAGCGCCCTGTCCAGGCTCTGGCTCATCCGCCCACCACTCCCTTGTCCGTCAGCTTGGCCGCCGACCATGCTGCCTCATCCGCCCCGAGGAGCGCTTCGACGACGGACCCGGGCAGCGGAGTGCCCACGTCGTCGTGGGTCAGCAGGGTGGCCGCGGCCTGCAGATGACCGCGGCGCAGCCGGGTCGCGGGGTCGTCGCCGCGCAGGGTGGCGGCGAGGAATCCGGCCGCGAAGGCGTCGCCGGCACCGACCGGTTCCACGACGTCGACCTGGAGCGCGGGCGAGAACAGCGGCGCCCCGTCGCCTTCGACCAACGTCACTCCGCGTGCCCCGTGCTTGACGACCAGCGTCTTCGGCCCCGGCACCGCGGCGCGCAGCCGTTCCGGGTCACCGGTCCCCCACACCCGCTCGGCCTCGTCCTCACCCGCCAGCACGATGTCGGCGCGCGCGGCCAGCCCGGCCAGCACCGACGGGTCACGCCCGGTCCACAGCGCGGGCCGGAAGTTCACGTCGAACGACACCAGCGTGTCGCCACGCGGTCGTTCCATCAGCGCCCGCACCAGGTCGAGGCAGCCGTCCGACAGCGCGGGCGTGATCCCGGACAGGTGGATGACCCGCACGCCGTCGAGATCGAGTTTCCCCAGCAATCCGGCGTCCATTCCGGACGCCGCCGAGCCCTTGCGGTAGTAGCGCACGGGGCTGCCGTCCGCACCGCTCTCCTTGACGTAGAGCCCGGTCGGGCGCGTCGGGTCGACCACGACCGCGCTGACGTCCACCCCCGCTTCACCGATCTCACGCACCAGCGCCCGGCCGAACGGATCATCGCCGACCGCGCTCACCCATGCGCTGGTGAAACCCAGTGCCGGGAGATGGCAGGCCACGTTCGATTCGGCCCCTCCGATGCTTCGCACCCATTTACGTACCTCGTCGGGCGGCCCGGGTTCGGCCGGTACGAACAAGGCCATCGACTCCCCGATGCACAAAACGTCGGGCGCGCTTGTCACCTTCACGTCTCCTAGTCGTCACGCCGTTGACCTCCAGCGGACCGGATGCTACACCTATCCCACGCAATATGCGCAACGTCCGTTGCAACATACGCAACCGAGGTGAACTTCATGTTCGAAGCCGGCACCATCGATTCCGCCGCGGTCGCGGCCGTCCGGGAGGAGCGCGTCGACTGGCGTTTCCGCTCGGTCGCGCCCTCGCTGTCCGGTCTCACGATCGGCGAAGCCGCCGCCCGCGGCGCGAAGCTGTTCGAAGACGGCTTCCTCGGGCCGTTCGTGGTGCTCGACGAAGAGGCCGTCGAGCACAACCTCCGCACGATGGCGGGCTGGTGCGCCGAACGCGGGGTCGCGCTGGCCCCGCACGGCAAGACGACGATGGCGCCGCAGCTGTTCGAGCGGCAGCTGAAGCACGGCTCGTGGGGTATCACCTGTGCGAACGCCGGTCACCTGCGGATCTACCGCGCCTTCGGCGTTTCCCGCATCCTGCTGGCGAACCAGCTGCTCGACCCGTCCGGCCTGAAGTGGCTGGCCGCCGAACTCGACGCCGACGAGGACTTCGAGTTCGTCTGCTGGGTCGACTCGGTCCGCGGTGTCGAGCTGATGACCGAAGCCCTGCGCGGGGCCCGCCGCAAGGTGGACGTACTCGTCGAGCTCGGCGCCGAGGGCGGCCGCACCGGTGTCCGCGACACCGGAACCGCACTCGCCGTCGCCGAGGCCGCGCACGCGAGCCCGGCCCTTCGCCTGCGCGGATCCGGCGGCTACGAAGGCGCGCTTTCCCACCACACCGACGAAAAGTCGCTTCAGCTGATCAGCTCCTATGTGGACGGTCTGCGCGAACTCGTCTTCGCCTTCAACGCCAAGGGCCTGCTCGACGACGCCGGCCAGATCATCGTCACCGGCGGCGGCAGCGCGTACTTCGACCGGGTCGCCGACGAGCTCACGAAGGACTGGGGCGGCCTGGACGTCCTGCCGATCCTGCGCAGCGGCGCCTACGTGACCCACGATGACGGCTTCTACCGGGTGATCTCGCCGCTGGGCGAACACCCGCGTATCGGGGGCGTCGCCTCGTTCCGGTCCGCGCTGCGCGCCTGGGCACAGGTGACGTCGAAGCCGACGGACGAACTCGCGCTGCTCACCATCGGCAAACGGGACGCCTCGTTCGACGAGGGCATGCCCGAACCTCGCCTCATCCGCAAGGGCGACGGGCCACCGTCCGCGCTCGAAGGTCATTCCATCCAGAAGATGAACGACCAGCACGCCTTTCTCACCCTGCCCGCGTCGTCACCGGTCGAGGTCGGGGACTGGATCGCCCTCGGTCTGTCCCATCCCTGCACCGTCTTCGACAAGTGGCCCCTGATCCCGGTCGTCGGCCCCGACGGCGAGACCGTGCTCGATTTCGTCCGCACCCACTTCTGATCCGTCCTCCACCGCCGCAGAGGAAGAATCACCATGGACATCGTCGTCCGCTCGGCACTGGTCGCCGACGGCACCGGAGATCCGCTCACCAGGCATGACGTGGGCATCTCCGACGGCCGTATCACCAGTGTCGCCGAACCCGGCTCGCTCGCGGGCCGCCGCACCATCGACGCCGAAGGACTCGTGCTCGCGCCCGGGTTCATCGACATGCATTCGCATTCCGACCTCCAGCTGCTCGCCAATCCGGACCACCTCGCGAAGCTCTCCCAGGGCGTCACGACCGAGGTACTCGGGCAGGACGGGCTCTCCTACGCGCCGGTGAACGACGAGGTCCTCACCGCGCTGCGCCAGCAGCTCGCCGGCTGGAACGACGATCCGGCCGGTTTCGACTGGAACTGGCGTTCCGTCGGCGAGTACCTCGACCGGCTCGACGCGGGGGTCGCGGTCAACGCGGCCTACCTGGTGCCGCAGGGCACCGTCCGCATGCTGACCGTCGGCTGGGAAGACCGGCCCGCCACCGAAGCCGAGATGAACGCGATGAAGGAACTCATCGCGACCGGGCTGGCCGAGGGCGCGATGGGCATGTCCTCGGGGCTGACCTACACGCCGGGCATGTACGCGACCACCGAAGAACTGGTCGAACTGTGCCGGGTCGTCGGGGAGAACGGCGGCTTCTACAGCCCGCACCACCGCAGCTACGGCAAGGGCGCGCTCGAAGCGTTCGGCGAGATGGTCGACGTCTCCCGCCGCTCGGGCTGCCCGTTGCACCTCGCGCACGCCACGATGAACTTCTCGGTGAACAAGGGCAAGGCGTCGAATCTGCTGGAGCTGCTCGACCGGGCGCTCGACGACGGCTGCGACATCACGCTGGACACCTACCCCTACCTTCCCGGCGCCACCTACCTTTCCGCGCTACTGCCGAGCTGGGCCACCGAGGGCGGGCTCGACGCCACGCTTGCCCGGCTGTCCGATGTGGACACCCGCGAGCGCATCCGCGCCGAGATCGAGGAGACCGGCTCCGACGGCGCCCACGGGGTGCCGATCGACTGGGAGGCCATCGAGATCAACGGCGTCCGCCGCGACGAGAACTCCCACCTCGTCGGGCATTCCGTCGCCGCTTCGGCGCAGCGGGCCGGGAAACCCGCCGCGGAGCTGTATTTCGACGTCCTGCTCTCGGAAAAGCTCGGGACGTCCTGCCTGATGCACGTCGGGCACGAGGAGAACGTCCAGGCGATCATGCGCCACCGCACGCACACCGGCGGCAGCGACGGGCTGCTCGTCGGCGCGCGGCCGCATCCCCGCGCCTGGGGCACCTTCCCGCGTTACCTCGCGCGCTACGTCCGCGAACTCGGCGTCCTCGAACTCGCGGAATGCGTCGCCCATCTCACCGGCCGCGCGGCGGACCGCCTGCGCCTGACCGACCGGGGTCTCGTCCGCGCCGGATACGCGGCGGATCTCGTGCTGTTCGACCCGGAAACCGTCGCCGACACCGCCACGTTCGACGAGCCGCGGCAGCAGGCCGCCGGAATCCCCTATGTCTTCGTCAACGGTGTCGCCGCCATCGACGATGGTCAACCGACCGGCGCCCTCGCCGGCCATTCACTGCGGAACCCCGGGAGTGCCCGATGATCGACTGGCTCCAACATTCGACGGGCGGTCTCCTGACCCTCGCCGCCGTCTCGATCGCGGTGTTGTTGTTCCTCATCATCAAGGTCAAGCTCGAACCCTTCATCGCGCTGATCGTGGTCGGCCTGCTGACCGCGCTGGCCGCGGGCCTGCCGGTCGTCCAGATCGTCGGATCCGCGCAGAAGGCCTCGGATTCCTTGCTGGAGAAGGGTTTCGGCGGAATCCTCGGCCATATCGCCGCGATCATCGGACTCGGCACGATCCTCGGGTCCATTTTGGAGCGTTCGGGCGGGGCGAAGGTGCTCACCAGCGCGCTGCTGCGCGCCATCGGTGAGAAGCGGGCGCCGCTGGCGATGGGTCTCGCGGGGTTCGTCTTCGGCATCCCGGTCTTCTTCGACATCGGCATCTTCGTGCTGGCGCCGCTGGTCTACGTCGCCGCCAAACAGGGCGGCCGTTCGCTCGTGCTGTACGCGTTGCCGTTGCTCGCCGGTCTTTCCATCACCCACGCGTTCCTCCCGCCGCACCCCGGCCCGGTGGCCGCGGCCGGTCTGCTGCACGTGGAACTGGGCTGGATCATCCTGATGGGCCTGGTCTGCGGTATCCCCGCGTTCCTCGTCGGCGGTGTGCTGTATTCGACCTGGATCGGCAAGCGGGTCGACGTGGCCGTTCCCGCGGAATTCCTGGTCGCGGAGGAAGAAGGCGAAAAGGAGACGAACCCGCCGTCGCTCGGGCTGGTACTGGGGATCATCGCGGTCCCGTTGGTGCTGATCCTCGCCGGCACCTTCGGCAGCATCTGGCTTCCCAAGGCCTCCGCGGCCGCCGGTGTCGCCGCGTTCATCGGTACCCCGGCGGTCGCGCTGACGGTCTCGGTGCTGCTCGCGTCCTGGCTGCTGGGCCTGCGCCGCGGCTTGACGGGCAAGGATTTGAGCGAGCTTTCGGCGAAGTCGCTGCGTCCGGTCGCGATGATCCTGCTGGTGGTCGGCGCCGGAGCGTTCTTCGGCGCCGTGCTGTCCGCCACCGGAATCGGCAAGGCGGTCGCGGGATCGCTGGACAACGCCGGTCTCCCGGTCATCCTCGCCGCCTATGTCATCAGCTGCGGTATGCGCATCGCACAGGGTTCGGCGACGGTCGCGATCGTGACCACGAGCGGCATCGTCGCACCGACGGTGGCCACGCTGGGCTACTCGCAGATGCAGCTCGCGCTGCTGGTCGTCGCGATTTCGGCGGGCTCGATCATCGCCTCCCACGTGAACGACGGCGGTTTCTGGATCATCTCGCGGTACTTCAACCTGACCGTGCCGGAGACCCTGAAAACCTGGACCGTACTGGAAACCGTCCTTTCCGTTTCCGGTTTCGGCGTGGCAGCATTGCTCATGGCAGTGGTTTAAACCACCCGACAGCTGGGAGAGATCACGATGACCGGACTCGATCGACGCACGTTCCTCGGCGCCGTCGGAGCGGCTGGACTCACCACCGTTCTCGGTTCCCACCTCGCGAACGCCTCCGAACAGACCTGCGAACCGAAGGGAACCGGGGCCATCTACGTCAGCAGCTACACCAGTTCCGGGCACGGGCTCGATGTCGCTCACCGGGACGCGGGCACGAACGCCGTGGTCGTCGACCGCACGATTCCGGGAGTGAGCAACGCTTCCTGGTTCGACCTCAGCGCCGACCGCAAGACGCTGTATGTGACCAATGAGGACGAGAACGGGCAGATCTCCGCGTTCAGCCTGGCCGATCCGACGAAACCCAAGCTGCTCAACAAGAAGCCGGCCAAGGGAAAGCACCCGACCCATCTGAGTGTCCACTCGAGCCAGAAGTACGTGCTGGCGGCGAACTACAGCAGCGGCAGTGTCGTCGTCCTCCCGATCCTCGCGGGCGGGAAGCTCGGCGACGTCGTCGATCTGGCGCAGCACAAGGGCGCCGAACGGGACGCGCACGCACACCAGGTGGTCAACGATCCCACCGGGAAGTGGGTGCTCGCGGTCGACCTCGGCGCGGATTCGGTCTATGTCTACAAACTCGACATCCCGACCGGGAAGCTGAAGCTGAACCAGCAGCTGAAGCTCCCGTCCGGCGCCGGGCCCCGCCACCTCGCGTTCCACCCGAACGGCAAGTACGCCTACATCCTCGGTGAACTGCGGGCCGAGGTCACCGTCGCGGGGTGGAACCCGGCCACCGGGAAACTGACCGCCGGACAGGTCGTCCCGGCCGTTCCGGCTGGTACGCCCGGCGCGCAGTACCCGGGCGAGATCACCACGTCCAAGGACGGGAAGTTCGTCTACGCCTCCGTGCGCGGCTCGGACACGATCGCGTCGTTCGGTGTCAGCGAGGACGGAAAGTCCTTGAAGCTGCTGGACAACACGCCCGTCGGCGGCGTCTATCCACGCCACATCACGCTCGACCCGACCGAGCGCTGGTTCTACGTATCGAGCGACAAGTCCGGCACGCTCAGTTGGCTGCCGCGCGATCCCGGTACCGGCCTCCCCGGGGCCGTCGCCGGGAAACTGGCGCTCCCGCAAGTCAATTCCGTCTTTTTCGCATAAGGAGAAACTCCCATGAGAACTCGCGTCCTCATCGCGGGCCTCGCGGCGGTCGGCCTCGTCGCGGGCTGCGCACCGGCCCAGAACACCCCGGCCGCGAGCGGCGGTGACGAGAAATCCGGCACGGTCCGGGTTTGGCTGTTCGACGAAGCCAACCGCGCGCCCAAGGAGGCCGCCGTCAAGGAAGCGATCGCCGAGTTCAAGGCGGCGCATTCCGGCGTCGAGGTCGACGTCCAGTGGATCCCGGTGGAAGGCCGTGCCGACAAGTTCTCCGGCGCCTTCAACGACCCGGCCAGCGCGCCGGACGTCGCCGAGTTCGGCAACACCGACGTCTCCAGCTACGCCGCCACGGGCGCGCTGGCCGACCTGACCGGCGATCTGTCGTCGTGGAAGGAAGGCGCCGACATCCTGCCCGCGGTCTTGGAGACCGCGAAGTCCGGCGGCAAGACCTATGGGCTCCCCTGGTTCACCGGTATCCGCGCTTTGTACTACCGGACGGACATCTTCGCCGAACTCGGCCTCAAGCCGCCGGCCACGCTGGCGGAGCTGACCGAAACCGCGAAGACGATCCGCGCCAAGAAGCCCGAGCTGTACGGCATCTCCGTCGGCGGCAAGTACACCTACGCGATGCTCCCGTTCCTGTGGGCGCACGGTGGCGAGATCGCCAAGCAGGACGGCGGCAAGTGGAAGTCCACTGTGGACTCCGAGCAGGCCAAGGCGGGCGTCGCGGCGTACTCGAACCTGCTGAAGGCGGACATCTGCCCGCCGGAGCAGTGCGCCAACCTCACCGGGACACAGAGCATCACGGCGTTCGCCGGTGGCAAGGCCGGGATGTCGATCGGCGGTGACTTCAACCGCAAGGCGGTCGAGGCGGGCCAGGTGAAGGGCAAGTACGCGATCATCCCGCTCCCGGGTACCGAGGCGGGCAAGATCGCCCCGGCGTTCGCGGGCGGCAACCTGCTCGGCGTGTTCAACGCGACCAAGCGCAAGAGCCTCGCGGTCGAGTTCACCGAGCTGCTCGGTGGCGCCAAGTACCAGGAGAAGATGTACGTGGCGATGGGCAACCTGCCCACGCTCGGCAGCGTCCAGCAGAAGCTCGCCGCGAGCGACCCGTCGGTCAAGCCCTTCGTCGACACGCTCACCGCGGGCACGAAATTCGTCCCCGCCACCGCGGCGTGGTCGAAGATCGACGCGCAGAACGTGCTGCCCACCGCGATCCAGCAGATCGCGACCGGCGGCAAGGACCCCGCTACCGCGCTGACCGCCGCGGCCGCCGAGATGAACAAGGCGTTCGGCTAAGTGGTCACCAAGGAAATCCCCCGCACCACGGCTCCGGCCGTCCCGGCACGGCGGTCGCCCCGCCGTCGCCGGGACGGGCGGGCCGCCCTGCTCTACCTGGCTCCCGGTGGCGTCCTGCTGCTCGCGATGCTGGTGTACCCGATCTACCAGCTCGTCCTGATCTCGTTCTACGACTACGGCCAGCCGCAGGCGGTCGGCAACGCGCCGCTGGTGTTCCTCGGTTTCGGCAACTACGTCGAACTGCTGGAGAACCTCCAGTTCTGGGAGGTGCTGGCCAAAACCCTCGGGTTCACCGCGGTCTGCGTCGTCGGAAGCCTCGCCCTCGGGACCGGGCTCGCCGTGCTGGCGACCCGGGTCCGCGCCTGGGCGCGTGTTCCGCTGTTCCTGGCGGCACTGGCGGCGTGGGCGACGCCGGCCATGGCAGGCTCGTACGTCTGGCTGTTCCTGTTCGACGCGGACTTCGGCCTGGTGAACGAGGTGCTGTCGGGCCTCGGGTTCACCGGGATGGCGAACCACTCCTGGACCTTCGACACCTACGGCACGTTCGGCCTGGTGGCCGCCGAGGTCATCTGGTGCTCGTTCCCGTTCGTCATGGTGACGATGTACGCGGGGCTCAAGGGGGTGCCGGAAGAGGTCATCGAGGCCGCGTATCTCGACGGCGCGTCGACCTGGCGCACCACGTGGTCGATCACGCTGCCGATGGTGCGGCCGCTACTGACCATCGCCACGATTCAGTCGATCATCTGGGACTTCAAGATCTTCACCCAGATCTACGTGATGACCAACGGCGGCGGCGTGGCCGGGCGCAACCTCGTGCTCAACGTCTTCGCCTATCAACAGGCCTTCGCCGGACAGGAATACGGTCTCGGCGCGGCGCTCGGAGTCGTGATGACCTTGCTGCTGCTGTCCATCACCGGGTTGTACGTCCGGTCGCAACGCCGGAGCGCCGGATGGGTGTGACGACGGCTCCGAAGACCCGCCGGGTCAAGCGCCCTGGCAGGCTGATCGCCGAGATCGTCTGCGTGGTGATCGCGGGGATGGTCGCGTTCCCCGTGTACTGGATGGTGCTTTCGGCGTTCAAGCCCACCGGGCAGATCCAGGCCGAGAACCCCCGGCCCTGGACGCTCACACCGACCCTCGAACACTTCGAGCGGGTGCTCAGCGGTGAGGGTTTCGCGCTGTTCTTCCTGAACAGCGTGATCGTGGCGGTCGTGGTGGTGGCGTTGTCGCTGCTGCTTTCGTTCCTCTCGGCGGTCGCGCTGACGCGGTTCAACTTCAAGGGCAGGACCGTACTGCTGGTGATGGTGCTGGTGGCGCAGATGGTGCCGGTCGAGGCGCTGACCATTCCGCTGTTCTTCCTGATGCGGTCGGTCGGCGACGTCGCGCCGGCGTTCGGCACCAACCATCTCGGCTCGCTGATCCTGGTGCACCTGGCGTTCAGCCTGCCGTTCGCGATCTGGATGCTGCGCGGCTTCGTCGCCGCGGTGCCGCAGGAGCTGGAAGAGGCGTCGAAGATCGACGGGGCGAGCCGCATGCGGTTCACCTGGCAGATCCTCTTCCCGCTGGTGGCGCCCGGTCTGGTGGCGATCAGCGTGCTGGCGTTCATCCACGCGTGGAACGACTTCCTGTTCGCGAAGACGTTCATCATCTCCAACACCGAGAACCAGACGCTCCCGCTGGCGATCCTGGTGTTCTTCAAACCGGAGGACACCGACTGGGGCGCGGTGATGGCGGGCTCGACCCTGATGACCATCCCGGTGCTGGTGTTCTTCATCCTCGTGCAACGACGACTCGTGTCCGTCATGGGCGGCGCGGTGAAGGGTTGACATGCCTGGCTTCGAAAGTCTGCTCCCCCGTCCCGTCTCGGTGGAACCCTTGCCGGGACACTGTTCCATACCGTCCGAAGTGGACGTTCGCCGCGATGCCGCGTTGCCGGCCGAGGGCTACCGGCTGGAGATCGACCCGGCGGGCGTGACCCTGCACGCGGCCGACGCGGCGGGCGAGTTCTACGGCCGCCAGACGCTCCGGCAGCTCATCGGGCCGGACGCGTTCCGGGCCGCCTCCATCCACAGTGGACCGGCGACGATCCCGTGCGGCGTGGTGACCGATCACCCGCGGTTCGGCTGGCGCGGCTGTTTACTGGACGTGGCAAGGCATTTCCGCACCAAGGCCGAGGTGCTGCGGTTCATCGACCTGATCGCCGCGCACAAGCTCAACGTGCTCAACCTGCATCTGACCGACGACCAGGGCTGGCGGATCGAGATCCCCGAGTTCCCCAAGCTGACCGAGGTCGGCGGGTGGCGGAAGTCGTCGATGGTCGGACGGCACGACGGGCCGGAGCGCGACGGGCGGCCGCACGGCGGGTTCTACTCGGCCGATGATCTCCGCGAGATCGTCGCGTACGCCGCCGCGCGGTCGGTGACGGTCGTCCCGGAGGTCGACATCCCCGGCCACGCCAGGGCCGCGATCACCGCCTATCCCGAACTCGGGCCGGAGACCGACGAACCGTGGGAGGTCTGGACGAGCTGGGGTATCAGCACGTCACTGCTGAACACGAAGAAGTCCACTGTGGACTTCTTCAAACGCGTCTTCGACCACGTGCTGGACATCTTCCCGTCCGAGGTCATCGCGCTCGGTGGCGACGAGGTGCCCGGTGCGACCGAGGAGCACGGCTGGTTCGTCCGCGAGATCGCGCGGCACCTCGTCGAACGAGGACGTCGTCCGCTCGGCTGGGACGAGGTGCTCGAAGCGGGCGATCTGCCGCCGATGATCATCGGCTCGTGGCAGAGCGAGGCGGCCGGTGCCCGCGCGGCGGCCGCCGGGCACGACGTCGTCATGTGCCCGGAGGACCACGTGTACCTGGACCACCGGCAGTCCGATCACCCCGACGAACCGATCCCCGTTGGCTACCTGAGCACACTGGAGAGCTTCTACGGCTACGAGCCGGTGCCCGCCGATTACCCCGAGGGGAAGGCGATTCTCGGCGCGCAGGCGCAGGTGTGGTCGGAGCACCTCGACACCATGCGGCGGGTGGACTACGTCGTCTTCCCGCGTCTGTGCGCTTTCGCCGAGGTGGCGTGGAGCGACCCGGACGGACGGGATTACGCGGAGTTCCTGCCGCGTCTGCGGGACCATCACCTGCCACGGCTGGACGCGCTGGGCGTCGAATACCGGCCGCTCGACGGGCCTCACCCCTGGCAGACCCGGCCTGGAGTCCCCGGGCGGCCTCGCTAGAAGTCAGGCCATGATGGGGTGATGAGTGATCAGTGGGTCGAGGCCTCCCAGCTTCCTGAAGAACTCGTCGCCCTCATCGACACCCTCCGCCCCGGCGAGGAGGTGACCATCACCAGGAACGGCGAGACGATCGGGACGATTTCCGGCGCTGTCCAAGAAGAACCGGCGCCTGCGACGGACTCCGAGGACATCACGGTCGTGGCCACCGCCATGAAGCTCTCGGCGTCGGCGAGGGATTCGTTGTCCGAGCGGCTCGGCCCCGGGTATCTCGTCCTGGACCTGCACTCGGCGCCCCCGACCGTCGATGTCCTGCTGGTACCGCCCGCCAGCCCGCAATTGATCGGCAACTTCCGCGCGCTGTACCCGAAGGCGCGGATCGTGATCACGGAGATCGAAGACGCCGAACTCGGCGTCAAATACGAGGGGCCGGTCCGGCGGCTGCTCGACGCCGGTGCCGAGGCGTACCTGCCGTCGAGCACGATCCCGAGGCTGGCGGAGCAGCTGGACCGGACCATGACGCGGCTGAACCAGCTCACCGACGGCACATCGGCTTCCCTGACCATCGAAGCGCCGCGGGACGACCGCGTCCTCGACTGACGTGCGGCTTGATCGCGGGCCAGGTACATGAAGGCCTCCTTGAGGGACTCTGGGTCCCTCAAGGAGGCCTTCACGGACACGATGATCGCCACATACGCCCCATGAGTACCAGCAGTCACAGCGGCCGCGCGTGAAGGACCCCATCCCTCGGCTCAGCCGAGGAAACTCGACCTTCACACCTTCCCCAGTACATGAAGGCCCCCATCCTTGCGCCTAAGTACA
>NZ_JBITKV010000027.1:0-39360 GCF_044461365.1 Amycolatopsis sp. NPDC049868
GTGTCGGAGTGCTCGAGCTCCTGCGCGCGCGGGATGACCTCCTTGTCCACGAACTGGCGGACCGTGGCCAGGATTTCGGACTGCACGTCGGTCAAGCCGGCGGTCTGGGCGAGGCGAGCCATCGCTGCTCCTAAATTCGCGCGCACCGGGCTCCCGGCGCTGGGTTACCGGTGAGTATGACGCCTGACGTGGGGACTCGCTATGAGCGCAGTCACGCGTACGCCATCCGTGATCCCCGGGATCGCCTTGGGCCACGTCGCCTTCGCGATCCCGGTCCTGCTCAACGTCGCCGCGAAACACGGGGCTTTCCGGTAGCGATACGGTCCTCGTCTACGAGGGGACCCCGCATGACGAATCCGCACGATCCGTACGGGCAGCAGCCGTCCGGGCAGTTCGAGCAGCCCTACGGACTCCAGCCGTATCAACCACCGCCGCAGCAGTACTACGTCCAGCAGCCCTATATGCGGCCGCCGGACCAGGGCATGGCGGTGGCGTCGCTGGTGTGCTCGCTGATCGGGCTGGTCATGTGCTTCCCGGCGATCCTGGGGATCATCTTCGGGCACATCGCGCTGTCGAAGGCCAAACGCGGTGAAGCGGGCGGCCAGGGCATGGCGCAGGCGGGCATGATCATCGGGTACGTCGTCACCGCGCTGTGGCTGATCCCGGTCATCCTGTGGTTCATTTTCGTGGTGCTCGCGATCGGTGCCGCGGGCGTCTCCTGACCCGTTCGGACGATACGGTGGTGTCCCGCACGAACCAGGGGGCCAAACCGGATGAGCAGTTCCGACTCGCAGGACACACCTTCGACGTCGTCCTACACCGACTCGAACACCTTCTCGGACCCGACTTCCGCGTCGTCTGCGTCGTCCTCGGCGTCCGAGACCGTGTCGAGCCCGCAGCAGTTCCAACCGCCGGAGCCCTTCACCCCGCCCCCGCCGTTCGTGCCGCCCGCACCGTTCGAGGTGCCTTCGGCGTCCGTTCCGGATCCGGTTCCGGACCCGACGCCGGTTCCGGCCGAGACGTACGGGCAGACCATCGATCCGCTGACCGCCGAGCCCGTCCCGCCGCCCTTCACGGCTCCGAACCCGCCGGTGTACACGCCCGTGCCGTTGCCGGCCGCGTACCCGCCGCCGCAGCCGTACAACCCGTACGCGATGGCGGCACCCCCGCGATCGCAGGACAACGGGATGGCGATCGCAGGGCTGGTGTGCTCGCTTGTCGGGATCTGCTCGTGCGTGACGGTGATCGTCGGGCTGATCCTGGGACACATCGGGCTGGCGAAGGCGAACCGCGGCGAAGCGGGCGGACGCGGCATAGCCCTCGCGGCGGTGGTCATCGCGTACGTCGTCATCGCGCTGTACGTCGGGTTCTTCGGGACGTTGATCATCCTCGGGGTGAACGGCAAGCTCGATTAGCGTTGGGCCTCGTGCTCCACGTCGCCCGGTTCCCTGGGTGACGGCGCCACCTGACCGTTGGCCGCCGTGTCCTCCGAAGGTGTCTCCCTCTTCGGCGTGTTCGCGTCGAGGAAGCGCAGCAGCTCCACCGGGAACGGCAGGACCAGTGTCGAGTTCTTCTCCGCCGAGACCTGCACGACCGTCTCCAGCAGCCGCAACTGCAGCGCCGCCGGGGTGTCGGCCATGGTCGCCGCCGCCTGCGAAAGCTTGTGCGACGCCTGCAGTTCGCCGTCGGCCGAGATGACCCTCGCCCGCCGCTCGCGTTCGGCTTCGGCCTGGCGTGACATCGAGCGCTTCATCGACTCCGGCAGCGCGACGTCCTTGATCTCGACCCGGTCGATGTGGATGCCCCAGTCCAGCGCCGGGCTGTCGATCATCAGCTCCAGGCCCTCGTTCAGCCGTTCGCGGTTGGACAGCAGGTCGTCCAGGTCGCTCTTGCCGATGATGGACCGCAGCGAGGTCTGCGCGACCTGTCCGACGGCCGAGCGGTAGTCCTGCACGTTGACCGCGGCCAGCACCGGGTCGATCACCTTGAAGTACACGACCGCGTCCACCCGCACGGTGACGTTGTCCCGGGTGATGCCGTCCTGTGCGGGGATCGGCATCGTGACGATCTGCATGTTGACCTTCTGCAGCCTGTCCGCGATCGGCACCAGCAGCGCGAGCCCCGGCTCCCGGATGGCCGGGCGCACCCGCCCGAAGCGGAACACGAGACCGCGTTCGTACTGTTTCACCACGCGAAGGCTGGCCGCGAGCCAAGCTCCGCCCGCGACGGCGACCGCACTGAGAATCTCCACCACCATGGCTGCTCCCGGGGTTGTTCTCGCTGTTCACGGTACGCCCGGCGAGTCACGGGGGAAACACGGTGGACAAGCCTGCCAAGGTGGATCCGTGACCGGTTTCAAGATCCCGCCCAAGTTCCTCGACCGCGCCGCCGAACTCGGCCCCGGAGCCGCCGAGTGGCTCGATTCCCTCCCGTTCCTCGCCGAGAAGTACACCGCCAAGTGGCGGCTCGAATACGACGGTGAGGCCATGCACGGTTTCGTCGGCGTCGCCCAGCCCGTGCGCCGCGCGGACGGCTCCCCCGCGATCCTCAAGCTCGGCTGGCCGCACGAGGAGTCCGACGACGAACCGCTCGCACTGTCCACTTGGGCCGGTCAGGGCGCGGTCCTGATGTACGACAACGTGCCCGAAGACGGCGTGCTGCTCCTGGAGCGGCTCGACGCCACCCGCTCGCTGGAAACGGAGCCGATCCAGGAGGCCGTCGAAACCGTCGGCGCGCTGGCGCGGCGGCTGGCCGTCCCCGCCCCCGAAGCACTGCGGCGGTCCCTGCGGCAGGAGGCCGCGGAGCTGGTCACCGAACTCCCGGAGACCTGGAGCGAACTGGGCGAACCGTTCGGCCGCGAGTACATCGACGCGGCGGTGGAAATCTGCGTGAACCTCGGGCCGGAAGCCGGTGAGCTGATGGTGAACGAGGATCTGCACTTCGAGAACGTCCTGGCCGGGACGCGCGAACCGTGGCTGGTGATCGATCCGAAGCCGCTTTCGGGTGATCTGGAATTCGGCGCGATCTCGATCCTCTGGAACCGCGCGGAAGAGTCCACAATGGACGAAAAGCTCAAATGGTTCAGCGCGGCGGCCGAGGTCGACGCGGAGCGGGCGCGGGCGTGGACGCTCGTGCGCGCGGTGCAGAACTGGACCTGGCTGTACGAAGACCTCGCTGAGGGCGCTTCGCCCGAGACCATCGCCGAAGACCCGGCCTACGCCGCCGTCCCCGGAATCGCCGCCTGGGCATTGCGGTGATCACACGAATCGTCTGCCGCCCCGGGAGCGGATAACCTTCGGGCATGGCAGCCGTGAACAGGGTATTCGCAGCTCAGCTGGCCGGTTTGCCGGTTTTCGGGCCCGATGGCGAATCGATCGGCAAGGTGCGGGACCTGGTGGCGGGCCTGCGCCTGGACCAGCAGCCGCCAAGGATCCTGGGCCTCGTCGTGGAGCTGACGATGAGGCGCCGCGTGTTCGTGCCGATGTTGCGCGTGACCTCGATCGAACCCGGCGCGGTCACGCTCGCCACCGGATCGGTGAACATGCGGCGCTTCCATCAGCGGCCCAACGAGGTGCTCGTGGTCGGGCAGCTCTTCGACGCGTACGCCACGCTCGCGGGTTCCGACACCAGGATCACCGTCGTCGACGCCGCCATGGAACCGACGCGGACGCGGGACTGGGTGCTCGCGAAACTCGCGATCCGCGAACGGCCGAGCAGGCTCGGCCTCGGCAGGCGGCGAGCGGCGATGCAGGTGCTGCCGTGGTCGGAGGTGTCCGGGCTCGGGCTCACCGACCTCACCGGCCAGACCCAGGGCGCGGCGCAGCTGCTGATGCTGTTCGACACCATGCGTCCGGCCGACGTCGCCGCCACGGTCCGCGACCTGCCGCTCAAACGACGGCACGAGGTCGCCGACGCGATGGACGACGAGCACCTCGCCGACGTCATCGAGGAGCTTCCCGAGGACGACCAGAAGGAACTGCTGTCCTACCTCGCCGAGGAACGGGCCGCCGACATCCTCGAAGCGATGGACCCCGACGACGCCGCCGACCTGCTGGCCGAACTGGCGCCCGCCGAGCAGAACCGGTTCCTGGAGCTGATGGAACCCGAGGAGTCGGCACCGGTGAAGCGGCTGCTGGAGTACTCGTCCGACACCGCGGGCGGGCTGATGACGCCCGAGCCGGTGGTGCTGACACCGGACGCCACGGTCGCCGAGGCGCTCGCGCACATCCGCAACGCCGACCTCCCGGTGGCGCTGGCGAGCATGGTGTTCGTCTGCCGTCCGCCGACGGAGACGCCGACAGGGCGCTTCGTCGGCGTCGTCCACTTCCAGCGGCTGCTGCGCGAACCACCCGCGGAGATGGTGGCGAGCGCCGTCGACTCCCAGCTGCCCGCGCTGCGGCCGAAGGCCACTTTGTCCGAGGTCACGCGCTACTTCGCCGCCTACAACCTCACGTGCGGGCCGGTGGTGGACGCCGAGGACCATCTGCTCGGCGCGGTCACCGTCGACGACGTACTCGATCACCTGCTCCCGGAAGACTGGCGCGAGACCGGGCTGCACGACATCACCGGCGAGATCACCGAGGAGGCCGAACGTGCCTGAACTGACGTCCGGGCGGCGGCTCGACCAGCCCCGCGGTCAGAGCCGGTTCAGGCTGAACATCGACCCCGACTCGTTCGGCCGGTTCACCGAACGGATCGCTCGCTTCCTCGGCACCGGCAAGTACCTGTTCTGGCAGACGCTGATCGTCATCGTCTGGATCGTGCTGAACCTGGTCGCGGTCTCGCTGCGGTGGGACCCGTACCCGTTCATCCTGCTGAACCTGGCGTTCTCGACGCAGGCCGCGTACGCCGCGCCACTGATCCTGCTGGCCCAGAACCGGCAGGACGACCGAGACCGCGTCTCACTCGACGAGGACCGGCACCGCGCCGCGCAGACCAAGGCCGACACCGAGTACCTCGCGCGGGAGCTCGCGTCGCTGCGGATCGCGCTCGGCGAGGTCGCCACCCGGGACTTCCTGCGGGGCGAGCTCGACCGGCTCCGTGAGGATCTTGATGCCAAGCCGCGCAAGGCCAAACCCGACCGCGCCGCTACCGGTACGTAACATGGACGTGTGACCAGTACGCAGCAACTCCCCAGCGTCGACGATGTCCGCACCGCGCTGAAGGCCGTGTACGACCCGGAGATCAAGAAACCGATCACCGAACTCGGCATGGTCAAGGACGTGGAGGTCGGCTCGGACGGTGTGGTCACCGTCGGGATCTACCTGACGGTCGCCGGCTGCCCGCTGAAGGCGACGCTGACCAACGACACCACCGAAGCCGTCAAGAAGCTCCCCGGCGTCAACGACGTCCGGGTCGAGCTCGACGTGATGAGTGACGAGCAGCGCACTGAGCTGCGAAAATCCCTGCGCGGCGACGCCGCGGAACCGGTGATCCCGTTCGCGCAGCCGGGCTCGCTGACGCGCGTCTACTGCGTCGCGTCCGGCAAGGGCGGCGTCGGCAAGTCCTCGGTGACGGTGAACCTCGCGGCCGCGATGGCCGAACGCGGGCTTTCCGTCGGCGTGGTGGACGCGGACATCTACGGGCACTCGGTGCCGCGGATGCTCGGCGCGCGGGAGAAGCCGACCAAGGTCGACACCATGATCATGCCGCCGCAGGCGCACGGCGTGAAGGTCATCTCGATCGGCATGTTCACCCCGGGCAACGCGCCCGTGGTGTGGCGCGGGCCGATGCTGCACCGCGCGCTGCAGCAGTTCCTCGCCGACGTGTTCTGGGGCGACCTCGACATCCTGCTGCTGGACCTGCCGCCGGGCACCGGTGACATCGCGATCTCGGTGGCGCAGCTCATCCCGAACGCGGAGATCCTGGTCGTCACCACCCCGCAGCAGGCGGCCGCCGAGGTGGCCGAGCGCGCGGGCGCGATCGCGCTGCAGACGCGGCAGCGGGTGGCCGGGGTCATCGAGAACATGTCGTGGCTGGAGACGCCCGACGGCCAGAAGATGGAGATCTTCGGCTCCGGCGGCGGGCAGTCGGTCGCCGACTCGCTGTCGAAGTCGGTCGGCTCGACGGTGCCGCTGCTCGGGCAGGTCCCGATGGACCCGCGCGTGGTCTCCAACGGCGACGCGGGCACGCCGATCGTTCTCGCCGAGCCGGACGCGCCTGCGTCGCTCGTGCTCAAGGAGGCGGCGAAGAAGCTGACCGTCCGGGCGCGCGGGCTGGCCGGGATGATGCTGAACGTCACTCCCGCGGGCCGCTGACGCCTGTCTCGGGAAGTACATGAAGGCCCCCTTCCTTGCGCTAGGCGCAAGGAAGGGGGCCTTCATGTACTCGGGCCTAGCGGCGGCCGGAGCAAGGGACCTTTGCTACCACTTGGCGAGGCTCACGTACCGGCCCGGACGCTATGAACGGTCCGTTCCTTGCGAAATTTGCAAGGAACGGACCGTTCATGGCACTTGAGCGAGCGTGAGACCTCAGGTCGCGTCCGGGTCGACCGGAGGGCGCTCCCCCGGCTTCAGCGGCTCGGGCTGCGAAGCCGTCGCCGGGTGGCCGTTGGGCTTCGAAGCGCCATTGGAGCCGTTCGCCCCGTTGGTGCCGTTGACGTTGTTGAGCCCCAGCGGATCCGTGTCACCGTCGAACAGGTGCTGGGTGACGACCCGCTTCGGGTCGAAGTTCCGCAGGCCGCGCAGATCCTCCAGCGGCTTGCGCAGCTGATCGAACTCCGGGCCCATCTCCTCGCGCAGCTGCGTCTTGGCCCCGGTCGCGAAGTCGCGGACCTTGCGGACGCTCTTCGCCACCCAGGACGCCGCTTCGGGCAGCCGTTCCGGACCGAGGATGAAAAGACCCGCGACGACGATGATGAGGATCTCTCCCCAGCCGACACTCTCGAACACCCGTGTGAACCTCCGCCTCGGCGTCTTCCCCGTTCAGGGTACCCGTCCGAACTCGCTAGTCCGAGGCCAGTTTCACGTCCACGACAAGTGAAGACCCATCCCGGACAAGCCGGACAGGAACCACTTCGCCGACTTCGCGGGCGCGGACCGCGACGAGCAGTTCCGCCGAGTCGCGCACGTGCCGTCCGCCGACTTCCGTGATGACGTCGCCTTCTTTGATCCCGGCGGAGGCCGCGGGGCCGCCGGGGGCGACGTTGCGGACCTGCGCGCCCATGGTGCTGGAGCCCGCGACGGTCGACGAAGAATTGATGCCGATGTCGGGGTGGACGACCTTGCCGTCCTTGATCAGTGTTTTCGCGATCTTCACCGCGTAGTCGCTGGGGATGGCGAACCCGATGCCGATGCTGCCGCCTTCGGCGCTGGACGAGCGGATCGCGGAGTTGATCCCGACCAGCGCGCCGGTCGCGTCGACGAGCGCGCCACCCGAGTTGCCGTGGTTGATCGCGGCGTCGGTCTGGATGGCTTCGTAGATCACCGGCGCGCTGCCGCCGTCACCGCCCGCGGTCACCGGGCGGTTGAGCGCGCTCACGATGCCGGCGGTGACCGAGTTCTGCAGCGCCAGCGGCGAACCGACGGCGATCACCGAGTCGCCGACGGCGAGGTCGGAGGACTTCCCGATCTGCAACGCGGTGAGGTTCTTGACGTCGACCTTGACCACGGCCAGGTCGGTTTTGGCGTCGGCGCCGACGACCTTCGCCTCGACGCGTTTGCCGTCGAAGAACACGGCGGTGACCTTGGTGGCCGAATCGGCGGTCGCGGCGGAGATCACGTGCTCGTTGGTGAGCACGTAGCCCTGGTTGTCGATGACGACGCCGGAGCCCTGCTGGCCGGCGTCGGCGCCGGGTTTGAACACCTCGAGGGAGACGACGGCGGGCGCCACCCGGTGGGCGATGTCCGCGATCGAGCCCGCCGGGCGCTCCTTGGCCGCATCGGCCTCGGAGATGCTGGCCTGACCGGTCAGTTCGGTGCCGGTGTCGGCGAACCACCAGCCGATCAGCCCGCCGACCGCGCCGATGACCAGCGCGACCGCGGCGAGCATCGCCAGCGCCTTCGTCTGCACACGCCGCCCGAAGAGGACCTCCGGAAGGCTCAACAGCGCACCCTGCGGGCGCTTCGCGTCCTTCTCGCCTTCGGAGTCCTGTTGCACGGCTGGCCCGGCGAGCACCGCGCCGGAGCCGGGATCACGCCACGGGTCCGACGTCGTGGTCCAGAGCGGACCTTCCGCATCGTTGGCGGACGGGCCGGAGCCGTTGGTCCCGTGCGGCCGCTCCAACACGACACCTTCGGCGCCCGGCGGGCGGCGGAAGGCTTCGGCGAGCGATTCCGGCGTCGGCGGCGCCAGATTCATTCCCGGCGCGGACTGCCCGTTCCTGCCTGGCTGGTACAGCTTGTCGAAGGCGCCATCGACGCCGTGCGGCCTCCCGAACGTGGCCGCCTGCGCCGGATCGACGGCGGGCCGGGCCAGCGGGCGCGGCGCCAGCCGATCCCCCGCCGGGTCACCAGGCTGCTGCGGATTCGCGTTCGGCTGCTCGGTCATCATTCCCCGGGGCTGAGATCAGGTTGGCCGGACGCGAGAGTACGCCAAGCCTCACCGTGGATTCTGCCGTGACCACGGTGAAGTGCGCGTTGATTCCCAGAACCGGGCATAAATGTGACACTTGGAGAAAAGATGTCTCACTTGTGGCACGCTGACGGCCATGTCACAGAACCCGGGGGCCCCTTTCCCGCCCCAGAACGTCCCTTACCAACAGTGGCCGCAACAACAGCAGCAGCAATGGCCACAGCAGCCGCCCAAGAAGAAGGGCATGTCCACCAAGCTGAAGGTGCTGCTGCTCGTGGCGGCGCTCGTCGTGGTCGGCGGCGGGATCGGCCTGATCGTCGTGATGAAATCGGTCGCGGGGCCGGAGAAGCAGGCCGGGAAGCTGACCGAAGGCGACTGCGTCGTGCTGACCGGCTCCGGCAAGGAGGCCGACGCGGTCCCCACGTCGTGCGATTCGCCGCAAGCGCCGTACGCGGTGAGCCTCACCGGCGTCGACAAGGGCGAGTGGAACTGCAAGGACGGCTTCTACAAGTACGCCGTCCCGACGCCGCTGCGCGGGGAGGGCGTCGCCCTGTGCCTGGCGATCAACGCCAAGGTCGGGCTGTGTTTCGACGACATCGAGACGAAGACCCCGCCGCCGCTGAAGGACTGCGGCTCGGCGCGGCTGAAGATCAGCGAGGTCTTTCCGCAGATGAGCGTGGTGAACAGCCCGTGCGCCGAGGGGACGGCGGAAGTCGTCTCCTACGCCAGCTACGGGGCTTCAAAGTTCAAGAGCGCGACGATCTGCTTCGTCAAACCCTGACGAAGCGGATCAGCGGGCCGAGACGGGCATGGGCCGGCTGGACGTGCTCGGGCTCGGCGTGGTGCTGCGCGGCGGTTCCGGCTGGGTGCCGCCGCCCAGCTGCGCGGGCAGCAGCCCGGCGTTGACGCCTTGCGGCGGGGTGAAGCCGGTGGCCGGCTGGTCTTCGGTGCCGTCACCCGAGGTCGCGACCAGGGCCAGGGCGCTCAGCACCAGGCCCGAAACGACGACTCCGGCGCCCTGCGCGTACTTCCGCCGGGCGAGACCGAACCGCCCGCCGCCGAGGACGTTCGGCGACTGGCCCAGGGGCGCCGATGATCCCAACGGCGCGGTACCACCCAAGACTCCGGTGTCGCGAAGGCCGGCGACCCGGTCGGGCCGCTGGATGGCCACGAGCTGGCCGTCCGCGGTCATGGCCAGGTTGTCCGGCGTGCCGGGAAGTTCGGTGTTCTGCGGGATGGAGCACAGGCTGGCCAGGAAACCCGCCGACATCGACGGGGCTCCCGCCTGCTTCACGGCCGCGACGGCCTGGCGCTGGGCGGTCACTTCGGCGGCGCAGGACTGGCAACGGGCGATATGCGCCGAAGCCCTGTCCTGGGCGCCGAGGGTCAGCTCGCCGTCGACGAAGGCGACGATGGCGTCCGGAAGCAGATGCGACTCGGGGAGTCCCCAACCTCGCGGTGCGGTCATACCCCCACCTTCGCAGACTCCTGCGCCGCGGCGCGACGACGCTCCAAAGAAGCGCGAAGCGCCTGGCGGCCGCGGTGGATCCGGCTGCGCACGGTGCCGAGCTTGACACCGAGGGTGGCGCCGATCTCCTCGTACGAGAGACCTTCGACGTCGCACAGCACGACCGCGGCGCGGAACTCGGGCGGCAGCTCGTCGAGCGCGGCCTGCAGGTCCGGGTCGAGATGCGTGTCCGAGTAGACCTGCTCGGGGCTCGGGTCGTCACCGACGATGCGGTCGGTGTCCTCGGGGAGGCCTTCCATCCGCACGCGCGAGCGGCGGCGGGCCATGTCGAGGAAGAGGTTCGTGGTGATGCGGTGCAGCCAGCCTTCGAACGTGCCGGGCTTGTAGGACGCGAGCGAGCGGAAGACCCGGATGAAGGTCTCCTGCGTCAGGTCTTCGGCGTCGTGGGCGTTACCGGTCAGGCGGTATGCCAGCCGGTACACGCGGTCGGCGTGCTCACGCACGACCTCGTCCCACGAGGGCGGCGTCCATGCGGCCTCGTCCACCGTCACCGGCGTGACCTGGTCCGCTTGCTGGTCCTGCATCGTGTCCTGCATCGGGGAAGTAGGCACCTCCATCAGCGTCTTCTCCCAACTACTCCACCCAACGCGGGCGATGAGCACGGTGTTCCCGTTGTCGAGGACCAGTCTGTCCGGCCTGCTTATGTTTCTAGTGAGACTGGACTGAGAGGAGGCTGAGAAGTCGTTACCAGGAGTCTTCTGCTCTTTTGGCGATAGGCAGCGCTAACCTCCGCGTGTGAATTCCGGGACGCATGCGGGCTCGCCTGCCGAGGCCGCCGACGCCGATCTCGTCGACGGCTACGTCCCCGACGACGAGGTACTGGCCACCGCGCGGGCGCGGTCGGCCGATCTGGGGTGCGGTCCGCTGAGCGCGGGCGCGGGTGCGACTCTGCGTTTTCTCGCCACGACGCTCCGGGCGAAGGCCGTCGTCGAGGTCGGCACCGGGGCCGGAGTGAGCGGGTTGTGCCTGCTCGGCGGCATGGTCGACGACGGGATCCTCACTTCGATCGACATCGAGCCGGAGTACCACCGGGCGGCACGGGCGGCGTTCCGCGAGGCCGGCTATCCGCCGGGGCGGACCCGGCTGATCCTGGGGCGCGCGCTCGACGTCCTCCCCCGGCTCACTCCCGGCGGCTATGACCTGGTGTTCGTCGATTCGGCGCCGGTCGAGTACCCGAGTTGCTACGAGAAGGCCGTCGCGCTGCTGCGGCCCGGCGGGATACTGGCGTTCCACAACGTCTCGGGCGCCAGAGTGATCGATCCCTCACGACGTGATCCGGACACCCTCGCGCTTCGGGAGGTCGCGCGGGCGTTCCGGGAGGACGAGCGGCTGGTCCCGGCGCTGTTGCCGGTGGGCGGCGGGCTGCTGGTCGCCGCGATCGCGTAGCAAGGGACCTTTGCTACCGCCGGGAACTGAAGGACGCTTTCACCGCATCGGACGCGGCGAAGGGTGCTTTCACCGCGTGTGATGCGGGGAAAGTCCCCTTCAGCACGGCCACCGCGGCGAGGGCCAGCCAGGCGGCCGTGAGCACGATCAGCCAGGTCCAGCCCGCGTGCCCGTAGACGGTCGCGCCGACGGCGCCGCCGACACTGCTGCCGAGGTAGTACGAAAGCGTGTAGAGCCCGCCCACCTGGCCGCGAGCGTTCTCGGGCGCCTCCGCCGCGGCCCAGCCGTTGGCGACGGCGTGCGCGGCGAAGAACGCGCCGGTCAGCACCACGAAACCGGCGACGACCATGGGGAGCGAGTCGGGCAGCGTCAGCGCGGCGCCCGCGATCGTGAGCAGCAGGGCCCCGGCGAGCGCCCGGCGTCGCCCGAACCGGCCGACGAGTTTGCCCGCCGTCGCCGATGAGACCGAGCCGATCGCGTACGCGAGGAAGACGAGCGACGCGATCGCGGGCGTGAGGTTCAGCGGCTCGCCGGTCAAGCGGAAACCGGCGGCGTTGTACAGGGCGACGAACGAGCCCATCGCCAGCAGCGCGACCGCGTACTGGACCAGCAGGACCGGCTTCCGGACGGCCGCGCCGAGCCCTGCCAGTACCGCCGCGGACTGCTCGCGGAACCGCTCTGACCTGCGCCGATCCGCGAAAGTGGTAGCAAAGGTCCCTTGCTCCCCCGGCGGCAGGGCCAGCACCGTGACCACCGTGCAGACCAGCCCGATCACCGCGACCACGAGCAGCGCGCCCTGGTAGCCGAACGGTCCGGCGGTGAACCCGGCCGCGAGCCGCCCGACCATGCCGCCGACGGTGTTCCCGGCGATCATCGCGCCCACCGCCGCCGCCAGCCCGGCCTTGCCGAGCCGTTCCGCGAGGTAGGCCGCGGCCACGCCGGGGAACCCCGCGATGGCGACCCCCTGCAGCGCCCGCAGCACGAGCAGCGCCGGATAGCTGGGCGCCAGCGGCAGCAGGAAACCGAACACGACCGACGCGACCACCGAAGCGATGATCACCGGACGCCGTCCCACGACTTCCGAAAGCGCCGCGATCGGCAGCACGGCGATCGCGAGCGCGCCGGTCGCGACACTCACGGCCAGCGAGGCGCCACCGGGATCGAGGTGATACTGCTCGGCCAGTTGCGGCAGCACCGGCTGTGGCGCGTAAAGCAGCGCGAACGAGGAGATCCCGGCCGCGGCGACGGCGATCGTCACGCGGCGGGTGGTTCCGGTGGCAGGCACGATCTTGAAGCTAAGCCTGGCTAAACGATACGTCTAATACGCTCATCTGCCACAATCGATACCGTGCTGAATGAAAGGATGACCGCCCAGCTAGCCCCGCAGCTCGCTCTGCTCACCGCACTGCGCCGCACGACGAACGTCACACGCGCGGCGGAACTACTCGGTGTCCCGCAGCCCACGGTAAGCCGCCGGATCTCGGCGCTCGGAGAGGCCCTCGGCGCACCGCTGACGGTCCCCGACGGCCGCGGCATCCGGCTCACCCGGGCCGCCGAACTGCTCGCCGACGCCGCCGAACGCGCGCTCGCCACCGTCGATGCCGGTGTCCGTCAAGCCCGCGAGGAGGTCGACCCCGAATCCGGGCACATCGTCCTCGGATTCCTGCACCTGCTCGGCCGGTCGCTGGTCCCCACCTTGCTCCGCGGCTATCGCGCGGACCATCCGGGAGTCCGGTTCACGCTGGTCCAGGGCTCACGTCAGGACATGGTCGACAGGCTGACCAGCGGCGAACTCGACCTCGCGCTGCTCGCGCCCGCCCCCGTCGACGACCCGCTGCTCGATACCGCCGTGCTGTCCGAGCAGGAGATCTTCCTCTCCGTGCCGACCTCGCACCGCCTCGCCGACCGGCCCAGCGCCGCCATCGAGGACCTCAAGGACGAGGAATTCGTGCTCCTGGAGACCGGCTACGGCCTCCGCACCATCACCGACGAACTGTGCGCCGCGGCCGGCTTCGAGCCGAAGATCGCTTTCGAAGGACAGGAGTCCGACACCGTCCGGGGCCTCGTCGCGGCCGGGCTCGGCGTCGCGCTGCTTCCCCGCTTCGAGCCGGGCAGCCCGGCGGGTGTCGCCGAAGTTCCGCTGGTGCCGCCGGTCGGGCGGACCATCGGGCTGGCTTGGCGCAAGGACGTCGTCCTGCCGCCCGCCGTCCTGCGGTTCCGGGAGCGGGTCCGCGCGCGACCCTGGTGACGATCGTCAGGGTCGATCCCTGCCCTTCGTCCACCGCGCGGGCACATCTTTTTCGCTAACTTCGGGTGAATGTACGACGACATCGTGGAGTTGGCGGGTGAGAGCCCGAACTGGCTTCAGGCGGCGGGAATCCTGTTCACCGAAGCAGGACTGCTCGCCTTCGCGGCGCTCTTCGCCTGGATGTTGTGGCGGGCGCGCACTTCGCCCGTCCGGATCGCCGTGGCGCTGCTGCCGCCCGCCGCGACCGCGATCGCGTACCTGATCAGCGAAGGCCTGAAGTTCGTGATCCAGGAGGACCGGCCGTGCCGGAACCTCGTCACGCTCGTCGACTGCCCGCCGCCCGGCGACTGGTCCTTCCCGAGCAACCACTCCACCATCGGGGCGGCGGCCGCCGTCGGGCTGGCACTCGCCTGGCGGAGACTCGCGCCGTGGGTGCTCCCGGGTGCGGTGTTGATGGGCTTCTCGCGGGTCTTCGTCGGCGCGCACTACCCGCACGACGTCCTCGCCGGGCTCGTCCTCGGCTCCGTGACGGCGTGGCTCGTGTTCCGGTACCTGACCGGCCCCGCGACCGGGATCGCCCGACGGCTCACCGCCCACGCCGGTGACGCGCCGACCCAGCCCATGCCCAAGGTGGACCTGCGGGGTGGTAGCAAAGGTCCCTTGCTCCCGCCCCGCAGGTAACCCCAGCTCAGGCGTAGGAAGCGACCAATTCGACCAGCGTCCGCGCCGCGAACCCGGTGGCCCCGGGGACGACGTCGGCGTAGGTCTTGTCGGCCCGCGCGGGGCCGGCGATGTCGAGATGCGCCCACGGCACGTCGCCGACGAACTCCCGCAGGAACAGCGCCGCGACGATGCCGCCGGGACCGCCCGGCGCCTGCCGGACGTCGCCGAGCGAGCCCTGCACGGTCTCGGCGAGATCCTCCAGCAGCGGCATCCGCCACCACGCCTCGCCGACCCGCTCGCCCGCCTTCGTGACCCGTTCCGCGAGCGCGTCGTCGGTGGCGAAGACACCGCCGGTACGGACGCCGAGCGAGACCTTCATGGCGCCGGTCAGGGTCGCCGCGTCGATCACCGCGTCCGGTTTGTGCTTCTTGATGCCGTAGACGAGGGCGTCGGCCAGGACCATGCGGCCCTCGGCGTCGGTGTTGCCCACCTCGGTCGTCTTGCCGCCGTAGTGCCGGACGATGTCGCCGGGCCGGTACGACGATCCGGACACGTGGTTCTCGGCGGCGGGCACCAGCGCGGTCACCTTGACCGGCAGGCGCAGTGCGGCGATCGCGCGGACCGCGGCGATGATCGCCGCGCCGCCCGCCATGTCGGTGCGCATGAGGTGCATGCCGTCGGCGGGCTTGATCGAAAGACCACCGGTGTCGAAGGTGATGCCCTTGCCGACCAGCAGCAGATGCGTTTTCGCCCCGCGCGGCCGGTACTCCAGCTCGATCAGCCGCGGCGGCGCGGCCGATCCGCCACCGACGGCGAGGACGCCGCCGAAGCCCTGCTCGGCCAGCCACTTCTCGTCCCTGGCCGTCACGGTCAGGTTCGGGATGCCTCCGGCGACGCGGACGGCCGTGTCCGCCAGCCAGGCGGGGGTCTTGATATTCGACGGCGCGTTCGCCAGGTCGCGCGCGAACGCGGCGGCCGCGGCGAGCTCGCGGACCCGCTCCAAGGCGTCCACGGCGTGCTCGTGACGTGTGATCAAGCGCACGGTCCGCAGGCTCGGCTTCGGCTCCTCGGCCGTCACCGTGAACCGGTAGCCGCCGAGCAGCAGCCCGAACGCGAGTTCTTCGACATGCTCCACGCCCGCGTCCTCGGGCAGTTCGACGGCGAAGGAACGGAACGCCTTCTGGCCCGCCTTGAAGTCTTCCTCCAGCGCCGACGAAACGGCGCGGACCAGCGCGGCGCCGGCCTTGCGGTACTGCTTCGGCTCGCCGTCACCGACACCCGCCAGCCAGCGGACGCCGCCGGTCGGCACGGTCTGCACGTCCCCGGCCTTGCCGGTGGGCCGCACGCCGCCGATCTCCGCGAGCCCGGCGTCACCGTCCTCTTCGGACGGCGCCGCGATCAGCGTGGCCAGCGGCGTACCGCGCCTTAGGTCGTCCGAGACCTCAAGTTCGAGCAGCTTCCCCGGAACGGGGGGTAGCGGGTTACGCACAGTGAGCGACCTCCGGGCGCAGATGAACCGCGACCCCGGCCTCCGAGAGGAGACCGGGGTGCGGGTGGTTGAACGTTGGTGCGGTCCGGCTCAGCCGGTGACCTCCTGCAAGGCCGCGCCGAGATCCTTCGCTTCTTCCGCGGAGAGTTCGACGACGAGGCGCCCACCACCTTCGAGTGGTACGCGCATCACGAGGCCCCGCCCCTCCTTAGTCACTTCGAGGGGACCATCTCCGGTCCGGGGCTTCATGGCCGCCATAGCGTGCTCCCTCCGTCTCAACCGGCGCGCCCGGGTCGCGCTCGTCAAAGCCAGCCGGGTCTACTGTCCATTGTCCCTCATCAGCGGCCGAGCGCGAACGCGGACCGATCTTTTGCCGCCGTATCGGTGCTGGTATGCGGCTCGCGAGGCTGAAAGACTTCGTCTCAGACCGCAGTTTCGCCGACTAGGAGATCCCGTGACCACATCCGACGTTCTGCTGACCGCCGACGCCGATGGCGTGCGCACCTTCACGCTGAACCGGCCGCAGGCGTACAACTCGCTGACCGTCGAACTCAAGGAACTGCTGCTGACGGGCCTGACCGAGGCCGCGGCCGACGACAGCGTCCGCGCGGTCGTGCTGACCGGTTCGGGCAAGGCGTTCTGCGCCGGGCAGGACCTGAAGGAGCACGTCGGGTTGCTGCAGGCGGGTGACCCGGCGCCGCTACACACGGTCAAGGAGCACTACAACCCGATCGTCAAGACGATCGTCGGGATGCCGAAACCGGTCATCGCGGCGGTGAACGGCCCGGCGGCCGGCGCGGGCGCGGCCTTCGCGTACGCGAGCGACCTCCGGATCGCGGCGACGTCGGCGAACTTCCTGATGGCGTTCGCGAACGTCGGCCTCGGCCCGGACTCGGGCGCGTCGTGGACGCTGCAGCGGCTGATCGGCCTCGGCCGCGCGGCCGAGCTGATGCTGATGGCGCGCACGGTCGACTCCGCCGAGGCGCTGACGCTCGGCCTGGTCGGCGAGGTCGTGCCGGACGAGGAACTGGCCGCCCGTGCGCAGAAGGTCGCCGCGAAGCTCGCGGCCGGTCCGACGGTCGCGTACGCGAAGATCAAGAACGTCCTGGCCGTCGCCGCCGAGTCCTCTCTCGAAGAGGCTCTCGACGCCGAGGACGCGGCGCAGTCCGCGCTGGGCGCCACGGCCGACCACACCGAGGCCGTTGAGGCCTTCGTGGGCAAGCGCAAGCCGAACTTCCAGGGCAAGTAACCCCTCGCCGCGTGCTATGAACGGTCCGTTCCTTGCAAATTTTGCAAGGAACGGACCGTTCATAGCGCGTGCCGGGACCGGTACCGGGCAGCCGCGGCTAGCCTCCGGCAGTGATCCCGCCCCACCTCAAGGCGACAGCCGCCGAGCACGACCTCGGTGACTGCCTCCGTCGCTACCGCCGCCGGCCGGGAGCCGTCGGGACCTTCTTCGCCTTCGCGCCACTCGCGGGAGCGCTGGCGCTCGGGCTCCGCGAAGGCGACATGACCGGCGCCCTGGCCATCACGCTGTTCGTGTGGCCGCCGCTTTTCCTGTGGTGGTGCGTGTCGACAAGGAGACGTCTCGACGGCGGCCTCTACGTCTTCGATCGTGGTTTCGCCGACGTCCACGGCCGCAAGGTCCAGTGCGTGATCACCTGGCCCGAAGTCCGTTCGGTCAAGTACAAGACCCGCTCCCTCTGGGCGGGTCTGATTCCCGTCGCGTACGCCGCGCGCTGCGTGATCGAACTGCGGGACTTCCGGAAGATCGAACTCGACGGCAGCTACCGCTCGCTGGAACGGCTGGCGAGAGACCTCGGAGCGCACTAAACCGCCCGGAAGCAGTCCTTCACGTGGTCGTCGACCATCCCCGTCGCCTGCATCAGCGCGTAACAGGTCGTCGGCCCGAGGAACGCGAAGCCGCGCTTCTTGAGTTCCTTCGCCATGGCCTTCGACTCGTCGGTGATCGCCGGGACGTCCGCCATCCGCCGCGGCCGGGCGTGCGAAGCGGGCGCGAACGACCACAGCAGGTCGTCCAGCGAACCGTCCAGCTCCTCGATCGCCCGCGCGTTGTTGATCGCCGCCAGGATCTTCGCCCGGTTCCGCACGATCGACGCGTCGTCCATGAGACGGGCGACGTCGTCGTCGGTGAAGACGGCGACCTTCTCCGGCACGAATCCGGCGAACGCCTTCCGGAACGACTCCCGCTTCCGCAGGATCGTGATCCACGAAAGCCCGGACTGGAACGACTCCAGGCACAGGCGTTCGTACAGCTCTTCATCGCCGTGGAGCTCGACGCCCCACTCGGTGTCGTGGTACTCGACGTAGTCCGGGGCCGAATTCCCCCATGAACACCGCTTGATCCCGTCCGCGCCCAGCAGACCCGCCTCAGCCAACCCGGTACCCCTCCGCGTATTTCACGAATCTCTGCAGGCACAACCGCAGTCCCAGTTCGAAGCCCGGTTTCGCGACCGGCCAGCCGAGCCGTCCGACGACGCCGAACGGCGGCCGCAGATGCTCCGCCCAGACGAACGTCGAGGCATGCGGCCCCTTTTCGATCACCTGGAAGACCCCGGTGCCCTGCACGATTTTGCCGAGATGCCGCACGACGCAGCGCAGCGGCGGCTCCCAGCTGGTGATCTCCATGGTGTCGGTGAAGCCGATCCCGGCGACACCGGTGAACGCCGACAGCTTCGAACCCACGCTGCGCCCGTTGCCCTCGACGACCTTGACCTCGGTGCCGAGCATCCATTCGCCCTGGCGTTCCCAGTCGGTCAGCGCCAGCCAAGCCGTCCCGGCCGGTACCGCGACGTCGACGGAGACGACGACATCGGTCACCTGGCGCCCTCGCGCTCGGCCTCCAGTTCGGCCACCTTGGCCCGCAGGTCCTCGATCTCGGCACCGAGCCGCCGCATCACCCAGTCCACTTCGGACATCTTGTAGCCGCGCAGCACCATCTGATAGCGGACGGCGTGGACGTCCTCGGCGGTGATGTCCTCGGCGGGCAGCCTGGTCGGCGAGCCGCCGGGAGGCAGCGGGGCCAGCTCCTCACCCCGGCCGAACACCACGGCGGCCAGCAAGAACACCACGGCGGCCACCAGCAGCATGACTACGAGATAGATCAGGGCGGTCGTCACGCCACGATCGTGGCACACGAACGCCACGATCGTCGCGCCAGCAACGCGAGTCGCACGCTGACCACCACCCAGAGCACCATGAGGATCCCGCAGGGCACCGACAGGAACAGTCTCGACGCGTCGATGATCCCCGTGGCGATCACCAGCAGCGCCACCGAAAGCAGGTTCAGCCCGACGGCCTCGCCGATCAGCACGCCGGCGGTCCTGACCAGCCGGGTGCCGTCCATCCGCCGGGAAAGCCAGCGCATGCAGAGCAGCGCGATCACGCCCAGCATCGGCACGATGAACACCGAGCCGTGGGTGAACTGGGCGACGTACTTGTACCAACCCGGGGTCGGCGTCGCGAGCTGCGACCAGTCGCCGAAGGTCCATTTGCGGGCGAACTCCCAGGCGAGCTGCATCATCGGCACGCCGAGGATCAGTTTCCACAGGGTCCGGGTGCCGCTGTGCATCCCCAGTTCGGCCTGATAGTCCCGCGCGATCAGCTGCACCGGCCCGAAATCGTCGACGGCGTGCCGTTGCGCCTCGTACTCGCTCCAGCCGCCGTCGCGATACGCGGCCGCGGCGTCGTTGAGCCCGTCCCGTGCCTCACGCAGCAGATCCCGCTTCGCCGACGCCGGGCCGTCCAGCCGGGTGCGCAGCTGTCCGAGGTAGGCCTCGATCACCGTCATGCCGTGGCTCTCCAACTCCGCGCGGCGACCGTGAGCCGCATGCTGAACAGGATCCAGATTCCCGAGCCGACCGCGCACGGCACGCTGACGATCAGGCGGGCGGGTTCCAGCAGCCCGGTCGCGCCGCCGTACGTCGCGACCGCGAGCAGGTTCAACCCCACCGCCCCGGCCAGCGACCACGAGACCGCGCGAGCGGCGAACGGGCCGCCCGCTCGCCGCGAGAGCAACCGTGCCGCGAGCAACCCGGCGACCGCGACGGCCGGGGACAGCACGGCCAGCGTGTCGGCCGCGCCGATCGCGCGGTGGTACCAGGACGGCGGGTCACCGAACCGGGACCAGTCACCGAAGCCGCGCGCGAGATCCCAGGCGAGGATCAGCAGCGGGACACCGACGATCAGTTCCCACAGCACGCGGATGTCGCGCCGGAGTCCCAATTCCGCTTGGTAGTCGCCGGCGATCAGGTCTGCCGGGCCGAAGTCGGCGACGGCACGGCGTTCGGCTTCCACCTCGTCGACGCCGCCCGCGCGATAAGCCTCGGCAGCGTCCGTCAGACCGTCTCTCGCCTCGGTGAGCAGGTCGTTCTTCGCCGACGACGGCCCGCGCAAGCGGGCATCCAGATCGCCGAGGTAGGCCTCGATCGCGTTCATGCGGCGAGCGCGGGCCGGGGCCGGAAAGCCGATGGGAGCAGCCAGAAACTGAACGCTACCCAGCCGGCCGCCAGCACGTTGCACGCGAGGCTCACGTTCAGCATGGACGGATCGAGGACCGTCGTGCCCACGGTGAGCAGCAGCAGCGCCAGCAGGTTCGTGCTCGCCGCGGCGCCCACCGTCCACCGCGTCACCTTCCCCAGGCTCACGCTGTCGAGCCTGCGCCCCAGCCTGCGCGCCCCGAAGAGCGAGACCGCTCCGATCACCGGCGGAACGAGGACCAGGACACCGAATATCTCGATGACGGCCAGGTACCAGTCCGGATTCGGCTTCCCGCTCCAGTCGCCGTAGGTCCAGATCCGCGCCAGCTCCCAGCCCACCTGGATCAGCGGGACGCCGACGATGACCTTCCACAATGTGCCGATGTCGCCGCGCAACGCCAGTTCGGCCTGATAGTCACGGGCGATCACGGCGGCCGGGCCGAAGTCGGCCACGGCACGGCGTTCGGCTTCGGCCTCCTCCACGCCGCCCGCACGATAAGCCTCGGCAGCGTCGGTCAGGCCGTCCCTCGCCTCGGTGAGCAGATCGGCCTTCGCCTTCGCCGACCCGCGCAACCGCCTGTCCAGATCGCCGATGTAGGCCTCGATCGTGCTCATGCCGTGCTCCCCCCGAGGACACCACCTATCACGGTGGTGAACTCCTGCCACTCCGCTCGTTCCGCCGCCAGGGCCTTCTGCCCGGAGCGGGTGAGCTTGTACGTACGACGTTTGCGGCCGGACACGACGTCCCACTCGCTGGCGAGGAATCCGGCGCGCTCCAGCCGGCGAAGCGCCGGGTAGACGGTGCCCGTCGGCAGGTCGAGCGCACCGTCGCTGCGGAGCTGGAGCGCCTCGATGATGGCGTACCCGTGCAGCTTCCGGCCGTCGAGGACGGCGAGGAGCAGCGCGTCGAGGTGCCCGCGCAGGCTGTCTGCCTTCATAGATAGACAGTCTACACATCGCCGCATACCAGGGTAGCCGGGTCTTTCCCGGACCGGCCTCAGGGAATGTCCCCGAGATCACCCCGATTTCATAGATTTAGTGGCTACATGTAGCCAGCCTACGTATACAGTGCTTCGGCATGGACGCACTCCCGATCGCGAGACTCCAGTTCGCGACGACGACCTCGTTCCACTTCCTGTTCGTGCTGCTCACACTGGGGCTCGTGACACTCGTCGCGGTGATGCAGACACGCTCCGCGTTCGGCGACAAGCCGGAACTCACGCGGATGACTCGCTTCTGGGGCAAGCTTTACGTGATCAATTACGCGCTGGGAATCGTCACCGGAATCGTGATGGAATTCCAGTTCGGACTCACCTGGACCGGCCTGTCCTCGGTCGCGGGCGACGTCTTCGGCGCCCCGCTGGCCATCGAGACGCTGGTGGCGTTCTTCGCCGAATCGACCTTCCTGGGGCTCTGGATCTTCGGCTGGGGGCGGCTGAACAAATGGGTCCATCTGACGCTGATCTGGCTGGTCACGCTGACCGCGTACGCCTCGGCGCTGTTCATCATGGTGGCCAACTCGTTCCTGCAGAACCCGGTCGGCACCCACGCCGAGAACGGCGTGCTGAAACTCGACGACTTCGGCGCGCTGTTCACCAACCCGGCGCTGGCGAGCTCGCTGCCGCACGTGCTGAGCGCGGCGCTCATGACCGGCGGCTTCTTCGTGGTCGGCGTCAGCGCGTACCACTTCATCAAGCGCACCAAGGAGATCGAGTTCTTCCGGCGCTCGATGCGGATCGGCGTGCTCGCCTCGCTGGCCGGCAGCACACTGGTGATCGGCTTCGGCTTCGGCCAGTTCGGCCCGCTCGGGGAGTACCACCCTGACAAGCTCAAATCACCGGATCCGCTGGTCGGCGCCTCGCTGGGCTTCATGATCCAGATCGGCTTCATCGCCTTCCTCGCCTCGATCCTCGGCACGCTGCTGCTGTTCCGGAACTGGATCACGAAGGTGCGGCCGCTGCTGTACGTGATGGTGCTGGCCATCCCGCTGCCGTTCATCGCGGCGATCCTCGGCTGGCTGGTGCGGGAGATCGGCCGTCAGCCGTGGCTGATCCGCGGGCGGCTGACCACCGCCGACGCCGTCGCGTCGATCCCGGCCGGGCAGATCCTGTTCTCCTTCATCGCGTTCACCGTGCTGTTCGCGGCGCTCGCGATCGCCGACTGGGTGCTGATGTCACGGGTCGCCAAACGCGGTCCGGATCCCGTCGAAGAAGCAGCCGCGCCTCGTACCGAACTTCCCGTCCTGAGTGGAGTCTGACCGATGGTGATCCTCTGGTGGTGTGTGCTCGGTTTCCTGACGGCCGGCTATTTCGCGCTGGCAGGCTACGACTACGGCGTCGGGATGCTGCTCGGCAGGCTCAGCCGTGACGAGGCCGGGCGACGGCGCGTGCTCGGCGCTTTCGGCCCGTTCTTCCTGGCCAACGAGGTGTGGCTGGTGGCCGCGGTCGGCGTCCTGTTCGGCGCTTTCCCGCATCTGGAAGGGAAAGTGTTCTCCGGGGCCTACCTTCCGGTCGTCAGCCTGCTGCTCGGGCTCGTCACGTTCACCGCGGCGGTGCAGTTGCGCAGCAGGCGGCCGGACGCGGGCCGCGGCGCCTGGACGCTGGCGATCACCGTCGGCGCCTGGGTGACGGCGGTGTCCTGGGGTGTGTTCCTCGGCAATCTCGTGCTCGGGCTCCCGCTCGACGCGGCCGGAAACCCGACAGGCGACGTCCTCGCGGTGTTCAGTCCGTACGCGCTGCTCTGGGGTGCCGGGTTCGTCGCGCTGTTCGCCTTGCAGGGAGCGGCTTTCCTCGCCGTCCGGGCGCCCGCCGAATTCACCGCCCGGGCGAACCGGATCGCCAAGGCCCTGCTCGCGCCGGCGCTCGCGTTCCTGGTGGTGACGGTCGCCTGGGGCGCCGTGGAGACCACCGCGTCCTGGTCGGTACTGCCTGCGATCGTGCTGGCGTTCGGCGCGCTGGCGACCGCGGCGGCGGCCTTGCGCGCGGGGCGGCACAAGGCGGCGCTGGTCGCCACGATGACGCTGTCCGCGTCGCCGGTGCTGGCGGTCGGGACGCTGCGCCTGCCGGACACGCTCGTGTCCTCTGTGGACGGGGGCTTCTCGTTGAGCCTGACGGAAGCGGCCACCAGCACCGAGATGCTCGGCCTGCTCACCTTCGTGCTGCCGCCCGCGCTCGTGGCGATCGCCGCCGTGCAGTGGGTCACCTGGCGCAACCACGACACCCGCGTCGACCAGCGTTCGCTGCTGCACTTCTAGGAGCTCGATATGCCTCCCCTTCCCGGGCTGCGCCGTCATTTCGGCGTACTGGCCGTCCTCGGAACGCTGACCGCCGCGGCGATCCTCGTCCAGGCCGACGGTCTCGCGACGCTGCTCACCGGCGGCGGCGTGACCTGGACGCTCGTGGCCGCCATCGCCGTGCGGGCGCTGCTCGCGGGCGTCCAGGGTTCCCTCGGCGGCCGGTTCGCGGCGACGGTCAAGTCCGGGCTGCGCAAACGGCTTCTCGGTGCGGAGGCGGAGAATCCCGGCAAGGTCGCGACCCTGGTGACCAAGGGGATCGACGCGGGCGACGCCTACCTGACCGGTTATCTGCCGACGGTGGTGCTCTCGGCGATCGTGCCGGTCGCGGTGCTCGTCCGGCTGTTCGCCGCGGATCTGTCGTCGGCGCTGATCATCACCGCGACGCTGCCGCTGATCCCGGTGTTCGCGATCCTCGTCGGACAGCACACGAAGGCGAAGACCGCCAAGCAATGGTCGCTGCTTTCCAAGCTGGGCGGGCATTTCCTCGACGTCGTACGCGGGCTCGGCACGCTCAAGGTGTTCGGCCGCGCGGAAGCGCAGGCGAAGACCGTGCGGGCGATGGCGGACGCGCACACCGACGCGACCATGCGCACGTTGCGGGTCGCGTTCCTGTCCGCGCTGGTACTGGAACTGGTGGCGACGCTCTCGGTGGCGCTCGTGGCGGTGCCGATCGGCTTCCGGCTGCTGGAAGGCGGCATGGTCGTGCACACCGCGGTGCTCGTGCTGCTGCTCGCCCCCGAGGCGTACCTGCCGCTGCGGGCCGCGGGGGCGAAGTTCCACGCCAGCGCGGAAGGGCTCGCCACGCTCCGGGAAGCGCTGGCCGTCCGTTCGGAGGACGTCGCCGGGGGTTCGCGGGTGGCCCGCCGCGGTGCGCCCCGGATCGTGCTGGAGAAGGTGAGCGTCGCGTACGGCGACGAGACCGTACTGTCCGAAGTGGACATGACGATCGAGGCGGGTGAGCATGTCGCGCTCGTCGGGTCCAGCGGTTCCGGGAAGAGCACGCTGCTGGCGATCCTGCTGGGCTTCGTCACGCCGACGTCAGGCCGGGTCCTCGTCGACGGCGTCGACCTGCGCGAACTGGATCCGGCGGCGTGGCGGGCCGGGACGGCATGGGTGCCGCAGCGGCCGACGTTGTTCACCGGGACCGTCGAGGAGAACATCGCCATGGGCCAGGTGCCGGACGTCCAGGCCGCGGCACGCGCGGCGGCGTTCGACGAGGTCGTGCGCGGCCTGCCCGACGGTTACCGGACCCGGATCGGCGAACTGGGCGCGCCGCTTTCGGCCGGTCAGCGCCAACGGCTCGGCCTCGCCAGGGCATTGGCCCGCACCGAGGCGGGTCTGGCGCTGCTCGACGAGCCGACCGCCCGGCTCGACGCGGGGACCGAAGCGGCCGTGCTCGGCGCGACCCGTGAACTGCTCACCGGCCGGACCGCGGTACTCGTCGCCCACCGGCCCGCGATGGCAGAGCTGGCCACCCGCGTCATCGAAGTCCACGATGGCGCCGTACGAGAACGGGAACTGGTGTGAACGTCTGGGACGTGTCCACAAAGGACGTAGTACGGCTGGCCCGTGCCGGGCTGATCGCGGCCGGGGCCGAGCTGGCGGGGCTGGCACTGATGGCCACCGCCGCGTGGCTGCTGTTGAAGGCGGCCGAGCAGCCGCCGCTGGCTTCGCTGACCGTGGCGATCGTCGCCGTGCGGACCCTGGCGTTGCTGCGCGGCGGGCTGCGTTACGCGGAACGGCTCGCCGGGCACGAGGTCGTCCTGCGGTATCTCGGCGCCTTGCGGACCCGCGTGTACACGTCGCTGTTGCCGCACCGGGTCTCCCGGCATTCGGGCGGCGACCTCGTCACCCGGCTGGTGTCCGATGTGGACGCCGTGCAGGACGCGATCCTCCGCTGTCTGCTGCCCGCAGGTGTGGCCGCTTTCGTCGGCGCGGTGTCGACGACGGTCGCGCTGATCGTCAGCCCGGCCGCCGGGCTCGTCCTCGCGTTCGGGCTCGCCGTCGCCGGAATCGGCCTGCCGTGGCTGTGCGTACGGATCACCAGGGCGGCGGCGCAGGAGGGCGCTCCGGCCCGCGCGGACCTCGCCGAACGGACGGTCGAACTGATCACCGGGCGGCGCGAGCTGATCGCCTACGGCGTCCACGAGTCCACTGTGGACGCCGCGCGCACCGCGGTCGATTCCCTGGGTTCGCGGGATCGGGCGACGGCGAACCGCACGAGCCTGCTGACCGCCGCCGGGATCCTCGTCCAGCTGCTGACCTGCGTCGCCATCGCGCTGACCGCCGGGGTTTCACCGCCGCTGACCGCGGCGCTGGCCCTCGGCGCGCTGGCCGTGTTCGAGCTGATCCTCCCGCTGACCGCGGCCGCCCAGCGCTGGGTCGAGGTCCGCGCGTCGGCCGAGCGGGTGCGCGCGCTGCTGACCGAACCGCCGCCCGCGCTCGGGACCGCGGTGCCCGAACCGGGACATCTGCGGCTCGAAGGCGTGGGCGTTCACTTCACAGGCAGGGCCCCGGCGCTGGACGGCGTCGACCTCGATCTGCTTCCGGGCAAGCGGATCGGGATCGTGGGGCCGAGCGGGGCGGGGAAGACGACGGTGCTGAACGTCCTGCTGGGATCCGTGGCGCCGACGTCCGGGCGCGCCCTGCTGAACGGGAAGCCACTGGACACCTACGACCCGACGCTGCTGCCGTCGGTGATTTCGGGTGCGCTCGCGGACGCGCACGTCTTCCACACGACCGTCCGCGAGAACCTGCTGCTCGCGAAGCCCGGCTCTTCCGACGCCGAACTGCTCGACGCGTGCGCGACGGCCGGATTCGATCTGCCGCTGGATCGCGAAGTCGGCTCCGACGGCGACGCGTTGTCCGGTGGGCAACGCCAGCGGCTCATCCTTGCGAGAGCGGTGCTCTCGGCACCGCCGATCCTCGTCCTGGACGAGCCCGTCGAGGGTCTGGATCCGGCGCACGGCGACGCCGTCCTGGCCGACGTGCTCGCCGCCGCGCGCGGGACCGTCGTGCTCGTGACGCATCGTGAATCGCAGGTGGCCGGGTTCGACGAGGTCCTACGCCTGTAGGCCTCGCACTTCCCGCATCGGCGGCCGGTCGCTCACCGACACCTCGGCCACCTCCGGCAGCCATTCGTCACCCACCTGCGCGAACTGGGTGAGCTGGGCCGGGTCGTCGGACTTGATGCCGCAGCGCGCGAGCGCCGTCCCGAGGATCTGACGCGCCATCACACCAAGCTGAAGCAGCGAGCGGTTGCGATGCTTGCGTACGCCGAGGTTGACCTGGGCGAGCCCTTCGAGGCCGTAGCGCGCTTCGGCGTCGAGGATGAGCCCGATCTCGACGCCGTACCCGGCCGCGAAGGGCACCGACTCGAGGAACTCGCGCGTCGCGGCGTACTCGCCGCCGAGAGGCTGGATGAGCCCGGAGAGCGACGGGCGCAGCGCCGAGAGGACCGGTCGCGCCAGCAGCTCGGTGACCCGGCCGCCGCCGCTGCTCTCCAGCCGCAGCGGCCGCCGGTAGAAGCCCTTGACCAGGTGGACGCCGTCCTCGCAGAGCAGAGGACCGAGCAGGGTCGGCACGAACGCCGGATCCGGGTCGACGAGGTCGGAGTCGAGGAACACGACGACGTCCCCCGTCGTCGCGGCCAGCGACCGCCACAGCACCTCGCCCTTGCCCGGCACCGGAGGCAGGTCGGGGAGCACGTCCTCGCGGTACACCACGCGCGCGCCGGCGCGGGCGGCGAGCTCGGCGGTGGCGTCGGTCGACCCCGAGTCCATCACGACCAGCTCGTCGACGACCGTGCCCAGCAACGGGCGGACCGTCCCGACTACCTCGGCGACGGTGTCCTCTTCGTCGAGCGCCGGTAGCACGACCGAAACCGTCCGGTCACCCTTCGCAGCGACGATGTCTTCGACCGTCCAACCGGGGTTCTGCCAGGTACGCCGCTCGAACCAACTCATGAGTAGTGATCGTGCCATGCTGGAGTCCGACACCCTGTCGATGGAGGAACCTTGCTACCGCTGCTCGTCCGATTCGTGCTCGGCCCGCTGGTCAGAGCGCTGTACCGCCCCGAGATCCGCGGCGTGGAGAACATCCCCGCCACCGGCGCGGTACTCCTGGCACCCAACCATCGGGCGGCGCTGGACACCGGCGTGATCACTTTCACGGCGATGCGGCAGGTCAAGTTCCTCGGCAAGGCGGAGTACTTCACCGGTCGCGGGCTCAAGGGCAAGATGATGGCCGGTTTCCTGGGCGGCCTCGGCTACGTCCCGGTCGAACGCGGCAACGCGCAGGCCGGTCTCGCCGCGCTGGAGGCGGCGCGGAAGGTGCTCGACGCAGGCGGCGCTTTCGCGATCTACCCCGAAGGCACCCGCTCGCTGGACGGGCGGCTGCACCGCGGGCACACCGGTGTCGCGGCGCTGGCGCTGGCGACCGGGGCGAAGGTCGTGCCCGTCGCGCTCACCGGGACCGAAGACCTGCAGCCCGCCGGGAAGCGGATCCCGCGGCGGGCGAAGATCACCGTCACCTACGGTTCGCCGTTGGACTTCTCGCGATACGAGGGGCAGGACTCGTCGCCGGCGATCCGGCGCTCGGTGACCGACGAGATCATGTACGCGATCCTGGAGCTTTCGGGGCAGGAGTACGTCGACTCTTATCACAAACGGCCTGATCAGAGCGCTGCTTGACGGTTGCGGCGGGGTGGTAGCAAAGGTCCCTTGCTCCCTTCCTGCCCGCGTCCCCTCCCCCGCCGCTGCAATGAAAGTGTCTTTCCTTGCAAATTTTGCAAGGAAAGACACTTTCATTGCACGCGCGAGTTGGACTAAAGGGACATTTGGCGCATTCCGGTGCGGCTGGTGCTGGGCGAAGTGCCGTGAAGGCCTCCTTCCCTACTTTCAGGGTAGGGAAGGAGGCCTTCACGGACCCTGGGTCCCTCAAGAGGTCCTTCACGGACCGGATGATCGCCACCTGTTCCCCGGCAGCCCCACACGTCACAAGCAACCCGCGTGAAGGCCCCCTTCCCTCGGCTGAGCCGGAGAAACTCGCCCTTCACCGCAACCCAAGTACATGAAGGCCCCCTTCACGGCGCTAGACGCAATGAAGGAGGCCTTCACGGACCGACGGATCGCCCCACACGCCCCACACGTCACAAGCAGCCCGCGTGAAGGCCCCCTTCCCTCGGCTGAGCCGAGGGAAGGGGGCCTTCACGCGCAACCCCAAAGCCCTACTTAGCCCACTTAGGCCGAGGAGGAGGCGCGTAGTCCGCGAAGCCGTCCAGAAGCACCGAAGCGTCCGAGTCGATCGAAAGCATGTCCCGGTACCCGGCCGACAGGAAACCCTCCGACACCATGTGGTCGGCGAACTTCAGCAGCGGCGCGTAGTACCCGCCGACGTCGACCAGCCCGATCGGCTTCTCGTGCAGCCCGAGCTGCGCCCACGTCCACACCTCGAACAGCTCCTCCAGCGTCCCCGCGCCGCCGGGCAGCGCGAGGAAGCCGTCGGACAGCGCCGCCATCTTCGCCTTCCGCTGGTGCATGTCGGCGACGACGTGCAGTTCGGTCAGGCCGGCATGCGCGATCTCGACGGTGCCCAGCGCCTCGGGGATCACGCCGATCACCTCACCGCCCGCGGCCAGCGCGGCGTCCGCGACGACGCCCATGGTCCCGACCGAGGCCCCGCCGTAGACCAGCCCGATCCCCCGCGAGGCCAGCAGCGTGCCCAGGGCTCGCGCCTCGTCGGCATACCTCGGGTCGAAGCCCATCGACGAGCCACAGAAGACACAGATCCGGCGCGGCACCGCCATCAGTGGGTGTCCTCCCAAGCCTTGTAGGAATCCTGCACGACGCGTACGGCGTCTTCGATGTCGTCGGTGACGTGCAGCAGTTCAAGGTCCTTCTGGCTGATCTTGCCCTCGCCGAGCAGCGAGCTGGCGATCCAGTCGTACAGGCCGCCCCAGTAGTCGCTGCCGAACAGCACGACCGGGAACTTCGTGACCTTCTTCGTCTGCACCAGGGTGAGCGCCTCGAACAGCTCGTCGAGCGTGCCGAAGCCGCCGGGCAGGCAGATGAACGCCTGCGAGTACTTGATGAACATGGTCTTGCGGGCGAAGAAGTACCGGAAGTTGACACCGAGGTCGACCCACGGGTTCAGGCCCTGCTCGAACGGCAGCTCGATACCGAGGCCGACGGAGAACCCGCCCGCCTCGTTGGCGCCGCGGTTCACCGCTTCCATCGCGCCGGGGCCACCGCCGGTCATCACCGCGAAGCCCGCGTTCGCGAGCGCGGCGCCGATCTTGCGGCCGAGTTCGTACTCCGGGTGATCCCGCTTCGTCCGCGCGGAACCGAACACCGTCACCGCGCGCGGCACCTCGGCCAGCGCGCCGAAGCCCTCGACGAACTCCGCCTGGATCCGCAGCACCCGCCACGGGTCGGTGTGCACCCAGTCGCTCGGCCCCCGCGAGTCCAGCAGGCGCTGGTCGGTGGTGCTGCCCTGGTCACGGCGATCCCGCCGCAGCACGACCGGGCCCTTGTGGCGCTCGATCGGACGTTCCGGGTACTGGCCGTCGGGGAACTCGCTTGTCTCACTCACCCCGCCAAGACTACGACGTCGTCACCGTCCGGAGCGGCGGCATCGCCGCGAACAGGAGTTGTCGGGTACGCGAACGCGGGGCCCGCCGGGAAGCGGGCCCCGCGATCACGCCTCAGGAACGTCCGGTGAGCGCGAACGCGAGCATGGCCGTCGAGGTGAAGTCGATGGCGGGCTCGTTGCTCGGCCACGAGGCGAGGTCGTCGGTGTAGCGCGACTCGGTCGTGTCGAAGCTGTCGAACGGCTTCGTGCACTCCTTCGCCCCGGCCGGGAACGGCAGGTCCGCGAAGTGTTCCGCGCCGTTCGGCCCGTTCACGACCGCGCCGTAGAGCACCTTGTCCTCGCCGGCGAGGTTGGCCGCCTGGTGGTGCGGGCACTTCGGCGACGTCGTGCCGACCCCGACGACCAGCGAGACACCCCACGCGTTCGCGCCGAGGGTGAAGTTCCGCTGCTGCGAACCGAACGCCGCGTACCGCCGGTCACCGGTCACGTCCGCGTACAGCCGCTCGGTCGCGGCGAACCCGAAGCTCTTGCTGGCCGCGTCGAAGTCCTTCACCGAGACGGCCGTCCGGAAAGGACTCTGAGCCGCGCTCGCGACACCTTCGTCGAGCTGACGCCGGAGGTCGCCGATCAGTTCCTGCGGGCCCAGCGCCGCACCCGGGACACCGTGCCGCAGGAGCTTCGCCAGTTCGGCGTGCGCCAGCGCGCTGGTGTCGTACAGGTTGAGCGTGCTCTTCTCTTCGACGTCGATGTAGGCCTTCGCCCAGTGTGCCGCCTGCCGCGTCCATTCGGCCGACCGCGGGTCACGCAGGGCCTTGGCCGCCAGCGCGAGCTGCGTCGCGCCGAGCTCCATGTCGTCCCGCCAGGACGATTCCGGGTAGTACGCGTGCGGGAACGCCGTGACCAGCTCGCCGACGTTCTCCGTCTTGGCCTGCGCGAACACCGAGGCGGCCTCGGCGAAGTACTTCTTCGCCAGCGAAGGGTTCCGCTTCGCCTCGACCTGCGCGCCGAGCGCGAAGGCGGCGGCGACGCGACCGGCGAGGTTCGGGCTGAGCGCGGACCCGCCGGGGTTGGCGGGGAAGACCGGCCGGTGCTTGACGAAGTACTTGGGGTCACCGGGTTTCACGTCGAGCGCGTCGTCGTCGTGCGGGTTCCGCCAGACGTCGTGGTCGCCGAGGAAGCCGAACTTCTCGCTGCCCGTTCCGATGCCGACCTGGGCGTAGAGCGTCTTGGTCTTCTCGTCCCACATCTTGTCGAGCCAGTCGAGACCGAGCTTGACCTCCTTGGCCAGCACCCGGTCGTAGTCCTCGCGGAGCACGTATCCCAGCTCCGCCAGCGAATACGCCGTGTTCGAGGTGAACTTGACGAAGTCGCCCGCGTCGACCCAGCCGCCCTCGACGTCGATCGGGCCGCCGATCGGCTTCAGCGGTTCGGCGATCTCGTCGCCGCCCTCGCCGACGAACACCGGCCAGTCGTAGACGGTGGCTTGTTTGTCCGCCAGATGCGAGGGTTTGCGGTCGAGACGGCCGGGGATGATGTCGTCGCCGTCGCGCTGCGCCTGGAAGAACTCGTTGGTGGCGCGGACGAGCGGGGTGAAGAGCCGGTCCTTGGTGTCCACCCGGAACGTCGGTGACGTCGCCTTGGTCTCGCCGCTGACCTCGATCCGGTACTTGCCCGGCAGCCAGACCTTCGACAGGTCCAGCTGGTACACCGCCGGGTACTTCGCGTTCCAGGCGCCGAGCGACTGCCCGGTCCGTCCACGATGGACGGTCCGGCCGCGTTCGTCGATCACCGAGAACGAACCCGGCGCGCTGGAAAGGAGATAGGCGTGCTTGGTCTCGGTGATGCCGTAGCCGACCTGGTCGACCCGGACCTCACCTTGCACCGCCGCCGCGGCCGAAACCGCCGGAACCGTCAAACCCCCGAGGACCAGTGCCGAAACCGCGGCCACCGCCCGGGACCAGGAACTCACCATCATCGGCGCCCCGCTCGAATTAGTTAAGAAAGTTTCCTTTTTATGGCGCAAGACGCTAGCGCCCGGAGCGTCACCAGTCAATATGTCCGTTTCGGCGGTCGAAAGTCACCGGATCCGGGAGTTGTTGGCGGGTATCTGTCCTGCTCAACCCGGATACCCGCCGGGAAGTCGTCTAACGTGGTCGCGTGCCGTCCAAGCCGAACGGGGCTGAACCACTCGGCGCGCGGATCCGGCGGTTGCGCCGGGCACGCGGGCTGACCCAGCGCGAGCTGGCCGAGCCCCGCTACGACCGCGGCTTCCTCGCCAAGGTCGAGTCGGGCGGCCGCCTGCCCTCGGACGACGTGCTCTCCCATCTCGCGCGACGGCTCGGCCTCACCCCGGACGAACTCCGCTTCGACCGGCCACCGGGCGCCGCCGAAGAACTCACCGACGCGCTCGAAACCGCGTATCGCGAGCTGCAGCAGGGCGGACTCGAAGCCGCCGAGCGCGAATTCACCCGCGTGGAGCGACGCGCGGCCGAGTACCGGCTGCCGGACGTCCAATGCCACGCACGCTTCTATCTCGGCGAAGTGCAGTGGCAGCGTTACGACATCCCGTTGGCGGACAAGGGTTTCGCGTATGCCATGGAGCTCGCCGACGCCGCTTCGCCCCGGTTGCGCGCCATGATCGTCAACCGGCTGGCGGCCTGCCGCGCGCTGTCGGGCGATCTGGGCGCGTCGGTCGCGCTCGTCGAAACGGCGCTCGGCGAGCTTCGCGCCACCGGCGCGAGCGATCCCGATGCCGAGCTGGCACTGCTGACCGCGTTGATCCACCCGCTCATCGAAATGGGCGCGCTGCGCCGGGCGCGACGGGCCGCCGAAGAAGGCCAACGCGCCCTCGCTTCCGCTCACCGCAAGGACATCTCCGCGCGATACCACCGGCAGGCGGCGCAACTGTGGCAGGAGATCGGTCTGGTCGACCGTGCGGAGAAGGACCTTTCGCGGGCACTGAGGCTGTTCACTTCGATCGGTTACGACCGCGACGCCGCCCGGAGCCGCTGGGCCCGCGGCTTCCTGTGGCGACGACTGGGGAAACTCGAGGAGGCGCACGCCGAACTACGGCTCGCCCGTGATCTCCTCGCCAAAGCCGGATCCCAGGAGGGTGTACTCGGCGCGACCATCGAGCTCGCCGACGTCCGCCGCCGCCAAGGGGAACTCGACGAGGCCGCCGAACTCGCCGAAGGGATCCGGCCGCTTCTGGATCGATCCCCCGATATCGAGGCGAGGGCGGAGGTTCTCCGGTTACTGGGACTCATCGCCCGCGCCCGCGGCGATCTGCCCGGAGCGACCGCGTTGCTCGAAGAAGCCGCCACCGCACAGGAAAAGGCCGAACTGCGCGGTGCGCTCGTCGCCACCGCACTGCATTTGGGCGACACGCTGCGGGCCCGCGGATTAATCGAAAAGGCGGCGGAGGCCTATCGGCGCGGTGTGCGCGCGGCCGCTATGTCCGATTCCGGGCCGACGGACTGAAAACCATACGAAAGTCGCCATATATCGCATATGGCGGGAAAAACTCTTACTACACAGGGATTTCATTCCTTGCATGTGGATCTTCACCCGGCCCGCTAGGCCATCCGGCCCATTGACGGCCTTGTGAGCGGCTCCTTTACTCGAACGTGTCCATCGAGATAACTCCAGTTATCCGAATGGGCACGCTCCCCGTCCCCCGCCCGTGCACCCGCCCCGGTCGAATTCCCCGCCGCGCCTAAGGCCGTACGGGTACACGGTCCTGCCCATGGAAGGTTCACATGACCGTTCAGCGAGGGCTCAGAACAGGGTTGGCGGCCGTCGCCGGCCTTGCCCTGAGCATGACGTTCCCGGTGACCCCGGCGAACGCGACCACCGCCACCATCCAGCAGGCGAGCCCCGACGCCGTGGCCGCGAGCGCCGCCGACCAGGCCGCCGCGGCCGGGGTGGACCACTTGCGGAGGGGAGCCGATGAGGACTTCCGCCGCGTCGGGCTGACCCAGGGTGGCGGAGGACTCTTCTACGCCGCTTACGAACGAACCTACCGTGGCCTGCCGGTCGTCGGCGGGGACGCGGTGGTGGTGGCCGACGGCGCCGGGCGCGTCCGCGGCACCAGCGCCGCGGAGACCGCCGCGATCTCCGTCGGCACCAAGGCCAAGATCTCCGCGGCGAAGGCGACCGAGGTCGCGCGCGCCCAGCTGTCCAAAGTAGACAGTGTGGTCGCGCCTAAGCTCGTCGTGCTGGCGGGGAACTCCCCCAAGCTCGCCTACGAGGTCGTCGTCGCCGGTACCAAGGCGACGAACCCGAGCAACCTGCACGTCTTCGTGGACGGCGCCACCGGCGCGGTGCTCGAAACCCGTGACGACGTCAAGATGTCCAACTTCCCCACCGCCGCCCCGAAGGCCACGTCCAACGAGATCGGCACGCTGGGCGCCGGGAACAGCTACTACGTCGGCAACGTCACCATCGACACGACGAACTCCGGCGGCACGTACACCATGCGCGATCCGCAGCGCACCAACATCAGCTGCGCCCGCCAGAACGGCTCGCCCTACAGCGGACCGGACGACAACTGGGGCAACGGCACCGGCACCGACTTGGAAACCGCCTGCGTCGACGCGCTCTTCGGCGTCCAGACCGAGTGGAAGATGCTGGGCGAATGGCTCGGCCGCAACGGGATCAACGGCAACGGCGGCGGCTTCCCCGCCTACGTCGGCCTGAACCAGGCCAACGCCTACTGGAACGGCTCCTCGACCACCTACGGCCGCTCGCAGGACAGCCAGCGTCAGGCCACCCCGATGGACGTCGTCGCGCACGAGTACGGCCACGCCATCTTCCAGACCACGCCGGGCGGCGCGGGCAGCGGCAACGAGAACGGCGGCCTCAACGAGTCCACCGGTGACATCTTCGGTGCGGTCACCGAGCATTACGCCAACAACGCCAAGGACACCCCGGACTACGACGTCGGCGAGGGCGTGAACCTGGTCGGCCGCGGTCCGATCCGCTACATGAACCAGCCGAGCAGGATCTCCGGCAACCCGGACTGCTACTCCTCCTCCATCCCGAACACCGAGGTGCACGCCGCCGCGGGCCCGCAGAACCACTGGTTCTACCTGCTCGCCGAGGGCACCGCGCCGGTCGGCAAGCCGGCCAGCCCGACCTGCAACAACACCTCGATCACCGGTATCGGCATCCAGAAGGCCGCGAAGATCTTCTACAACGGCCTGCTGAAGAAGACCTCCAGCTGGAACCACAAGGCGGCCCGCAAGGCCACCCTGGAAGCGGCGCTCGCGCTGTACCCGGGTTCCTGCACCGAGTTCAACACCACCAAGGCGGCGTGGGACGCGATCAGCGTCACCGCGGCGACCGGCGAGCCCACCTCGTGCACCCCGCAGGGCAACGACTTCTCAGTCGGTGTCACCCCGGCGTCGGGCTCGGTCAAGGCAGGCGAATCGGCCACCGTCACGGTGAACACCGCGACCGTCAACGGCACGGCGCAGTCGGTGAAGCTCACCGCGAGCGGCCTCCCCACCGGCGCGACCGCGACGTTCAACCCGGACACCGTGCAGTCCGGCGCCTCCTCGACGCTCACCATCGCGACGTCGGCGAGCACCCCTGACGGCACCAGCACCATCACGGTGACCGGCACCGCGGCGAGCGGCACGCACACCGCGCAGTACAAGCTGACCGTCGGTACCGGCGGCGACGTGCGGACGTACACCAACGACACCGACTACGCGATCAACGACTACGGCACGGTGAACAGCCCGATCACCTCCACCGCCACCGGTAACGCGGTGTCCCCGGTGAAGGTGACGGTCACCGGTACGCACACCTGCTCCGAGGACCTCCGCATCAGCCTGAAGGCACCCGACGGCAGCACGTATTCGGTCAAGCCCACCGGCTCCCTGCCCTGCACCGACCTGGGCACGCGGAACTACTCGGTGAACGTGACCAACGAAGTCGCGGCGGGCACCTGGACCCTCGTGGTCTACGACGCCTACGCGCAGGACACCGGCACGCTCTCCAGCTGGTCGATCACCGTCTAACTCCACCTCGCGCGTGAAGGACTCCTTCCCTCGGCTCACCCGAGGGAAGGAGTCCTTCACGCAAACCCCTCCAGAAAGGAATACCCCGGCATGAAGTGGGGAAAGCGAATAGGAGCGGCCGTCGTCGGCATGGCCGCCGTCTTGGGTGTCGTCACCGCGCCCGCGCAGGCGACCACCACCGCCGCACCGGATATCTCGCTCGCCAACGTCAAGGCGCATCTGAGCGCACTGCAGACGATCGCCAACCAGAACGGCGGCAACCGCGCCTCCGGACGACCGGGCTACCCGGCGTCGGTGTCCTATGTGGCGCAGAAGCTGCGCGACGCGGGTTACAACGTCACGCTGCAGTCCTGCACGAGCTGCGCGGGCTCGAACCAGAACGTGATCGCGGAATGGCCGCAGGGCGACGCCAGCCAGGTCATCATGCTCGGCGCGCACCTCGACAGCGTCAGCGCCGGCCCCGGCATCAACGACAACGGCTCCGGTTCGGCCTCGATCCTCGAAGTCGCGCTGACGCTGGCCCGCGAGAACCCGGCGATGGCCAAGCGCGTCCGCTTCGGCTGGTGGGCCGACGAGGAATCCGGTCTGCGCGGTTCCAAGTTCTACGTCAACAGCCTGCCGCAGACCGAGCGCACGAAGATCAAGACGTACCTGAACTTCGACATGATCGGCTCCGACAACTGGGGCTACTTCGTCTATGACGACGTGGCTTCGGTCAAGGCGGTGTTCGACGAGTACTTCAGGACGATCGGCATCCAGACCGAGGGCGACACCGAAGGCGACGGCCGTTCGGACCACGCGTCGTTCAAGAGCGCGGGCATCCCGGTCGGTGGCCTCGCGACCGGTGCCGGCTACACGAAGAGCGCCGCGCAGCAACAGAAATGGGGCGGCACCGCCGGCAGGCCCTTCGACAGCTGCTATCACCGCGCATGCGACACGCTGTCCAACATCCCGGACACCCCGCTGGAGAAGAACAGCGACGCGATCGCCTACGCGCTCTGGAAGCTCGCCGTCGGCACGTCGACGGGGCCCGACTTCTCGATCGGCCTGACCCCGTCCTCCGGCACTGTCCAAGCAGGACAGTCGGCCACCGTCACGGTCAACACCACGACGACTTCCGGTGCGGCGCAAACGGTTTCGCTGAGCGCCAGCGGGCTCCCCGCCGGCGCCACCGCGACGTTCAATCCCGCCTCGGTGCAGTCGGGCGGTTCTTCGACGCTCACCATCGCGACGTCGGCGAGCACGCCCAACGGCACCAGCACGATCACCGTGACCGGTGACGGGACCTCGGTGGACCGCACGGCTCAGTACACGCTCACCGTCGGCGACGTCAGCGTGCGCACGTTCACCAACGGCACCGACTACGCGCTCAACGACTACGCGACGGTCAACAGCCCGATCACGTCCAGTGCGACGGGGGCGGCGACCTCGCCGGTCAAGGTGTCGATCACCGGTACGCACACCTGCTCCGAGGACCTCCGCATCAGCCTGAAGGCGCCCGACGGCAGCACGTATTCGGTCAAGCCCACCGGCTCCCTTCCGTGCACCGATCTCGGCACGCGGAACTACTCGGTCCCGGTGACCAACGAGACCGCTTCCGGCACTTGGACGCTCGTGCTCTACGACGCCTACGCGCAGGACATCGGCACACTCGACAGCTGGACCATCACCGTCTAACCAACCGAATGGCGAAGGCCATCTCACGAGGACACCCGGCCTCGTGAGATGGCCTTCGTGCGTGGGGGAGAATTTCGGACAACTCTTCGATATCTGGTCTAGACCACCCGATCGTCGGTAGCGCCACTCATGCGCGGCGACCTATGTTGAGCCGAACGGCCGCTTCCTGTTCGTTCAAACCGCTTTCGAGATGGGAGCTGGGTATGTTCGGTCGCGTCTCACGGCTGCTCGCAATCACCGGCGCGGCGGTACTCGCCGTCACCACACTCGTCGTCCTGACCCCGGCGCAGGCCTCACCCGACGCCGAGGTCTGCGCGGTCAAATCGAAGCCCGCGGGCAAGGTCCTGCAAGGCTATTGGGAGAACTGGGACGGCGCTTCGAACGGTGTCCATCCACCGCTCGGCTGGATCCCGATCACCGACGCCCGCATCAAGGCCAATGGGTACAACGTGATCAACGCGGCCTTTCCGGTCATCCTGTCCGACGGAACGGCCAAATGGGAGGATGGGATGGACGCGACTGTGAAGGTCGCGACCCCGTCCGAAATGTGCGCCGCCAAGGACGACGGCGCGACGATCCTGATGTCCATCGGCGGTGCCACCGCGGGAATCGATCTGAATTCGGCCACCGTGGCGGACAAATTCGTCGCGACCATCGTGCCGATCCTGAAGAAGTACAACTTCGACGGGATCGACATCGACATCGAAACCGGCCTCACCGGCAGCGGGAACATCAGCACGCTCTCCGCGTCGCAGAAGAACCTCATCCGCATCATCGACGGCGTCCTCGCCGCGATGCCGCCGAACTTCGGGCTCACCATGGCGCCCGAGACCGCGTACGTCACCGGCGGCAGCGTCGTCTACGGCTCGATCTGGGGCGCGTACCTGCCGATCATCAAGAAGTACGCGGACAACGGCCGGCTGTGGTGGCTGAACATGCAGTACTACAACGGAAGCATGTACGGCTGCTCCGGTGATTCGTACCAGGCCGGGACGGTTCAGGGCTTCGTCGCGCAGACCAACTGCCTCGACAAGGGCCTGGTGATCCAGGGTCAGACGATCCGCGTTCCCTACGACAAGCAGGCCCCTGGTCTCCCCGCGCAGGCGGGCGCTGGCGGCGGCTACATGTCGCCGAGCCTGGTTTCCCAGGCGTACCGCAGCATTCCTTCGCTCAAGGGCCTGATGACCTGGTCGATCAACTGGGACGGTTCGCGGAGCTGGACCTTCGGCCGGAACGTGAAGTCCTTGCAGGGCCGCTGAACCCTCGTGAGTGGTGGGGGGGGGGGGGACCCCCCCCCCCCCCCCCCCCCCGCCCCGCGGGGGGGGGGGGGGGGGGGGCCCCCCCCCCCCCCCGGTACCGACGAGCGACGACCACACGAAAGAGGCCCCCGTCGCGGAGCGAAGGGGGCCTCGAACAGAAGTGGGCGAGGAGGGAGTTGAACCCTCAC
>NZ_JBITKV010000028.1:0-21450 GCF_044461365.1 Amycolatopsis sp. NPDC049868
GTCTCAGGGCGTCTTACGCTCGATGTCGTGACAAAGAATCCCTTGATAGCCCCGTCCATCCTGTCCGCCGACTTCGCCCGGCTCGCCGACGAAGTGGCCGCGGTGAAAGGAAAACCCGGGCGCGGCGCGGATTGGCTGCACGTCGACGTCATGGACGCGCACTTCGTGCCGAACCTGACCCTGGGATTACCGGTCGTACGGTCGCTCCTGGCCACCACCGACATACCGGTGGACTGCCATCTGATGATCGAGAAGCCGGACCGGTGGGCGATCGGCTACGCGGAAGCGGGTTCCTACAACGTCACGGTGCACGTCGAGGCCGCCGAAGACCCGATCATGCTCGCGAAGAACCTGCGAGCCGCCGGCGCGAAGGCGGGGTTGGCGATCAAACCGGACACGCCTTTGGAGCCGTACCTCGGCGTGCTCGAACACTACGACACCCTGCTGGTGATGTCGGTGGAGCCCGGCTTCGGCGGGCAGAAGTTCATCGCCGACGTCCTCGACAAGGTGCGCAAGGCGCGGACGATGGTGGACACCGGCCATCTGAACCTGGTGGTGGAGATCGATGGTGGCATCAACGCCGACACGATCGAGCAGGCTGCCGAGGCCGGGGTCGACTGCTTCGTTGCCGGTTCCGCCGTCTACGCGGCCAAGGATCCCGCACGGGCCGTGGAGGGACTGCGTGGCCAGGTGGAAGCCCTTTGGCCACGGTGACCTGACCGAGGCCGGGCCGGGGCGGGGTCTCGGAGTCCGAGACCCCGCTTTCACACTCCGAGCATCCGCCGGAGATCCGGGGCGTGGCGCCGTGAAACGGGAACCAGTTCAGGGGAACGGGAATCCGTGATCAGGAAGAGTTCGCCCTTGATGCCACGTTCCAGCTCGGCCACCCGGCGAAGGTTGACCAGATACCGCCGGTGCACCCGGCGGAACCCATGCGGTGTCAGCATCCGCTCCACGTTGTCCAGGCCGCGGGTAGCGGCCTGGATCCTGCCTCGTTCGGTGACCAGCCAGACGATGTTCCGGTCGGCTTCGGCATAGCGGATCTCCGACGGAGCCAGGAGGACAAGCCTGTCCTTCCGCATCCCGATGACACAGCGCGGCAGTGAACCGACCACGTCGCCGGAACTTCCGTCGTATGCCTCACCTTCTTGCACGCCGAACGCGCACAGCAGGCCCACCACGTGGTTCGCGTCGACGACGGAACGCAGGGTCAACGAGGTGGACTCCTCGCCGGGGCACACCGGCAGCCGGGCGTAGCCGCTCCACTGTGGACTTCCCTGCGCCTGTTTCCTGGCCCACCGCACCACGTCGGGAAGCCCTGGAATGTCCGGGGTCCAGCGCTCCGCCGGTTCGGTCGCACCCGCGACGATGGGCGTTTCGCCGGTCAGCCCGAGCAACGCGACGGCCGATTCGTTCGCGGCGATGATGTTCCCGCCGCGGTCCATCGCCAGGAAGGAGCCACCGGCCTGAGTGGATTCCTTGGTGAATTCGGCGATCACCTTGTCCGCCTCGTAGATCGCGCGCCGATAGATTTCCTGCTCGACACACGCGACCGCTTTCGTCAGCCACGGCGGCACGAACTTGGACAGCGACGCGTTCCAGCGGGAGATGTTGATCGACGCGACCGGTGCGCCGGTCACGATGTCGCGAATCGAAACGCCCGCGCACGCCCACTGATGAAAGGCCTCGCACCAGTGTTCCGGCCCCGTGACCGTCACCGGGCCGGACACTTCGAGCGAAGTCCCCATCCCGTTCGTACCGGTGCATTCCTCCGACCACGAGGACCACGGGGCGAGGTTGTGCAGCTCGGCTCGCCGCCGGGCGGAGGGATCGCCCCAGGCGCCGAGGACACGCCCGTCGCCGTCCGTGACGGTGACGACGGCGCCGTCCTGTTCGACTTCCTGGCCGGCCAACGCACCGAGACCACCCAGCGCCGTGAAGATCACGCCGTTGTCGGCCCGCTGGGCTTCATCGCCTCGCGCTCCCGGAGCGACGTCCAGTCTCCGGTCCACTTCGTACCGATCCCGGCATCGATACCACGACGCGAGGATTTCGGGCCGGACACCCGTCTCGATGTCCTCTCCCGAGGCGAAGTTCTCCCACGCACGAGCCACTTCTCTCGCCGATGAGGTGGTCACCAGCGAACCGTCGGCCACGTGGTCACGTCTGCCGGGCCGACTCGATGCGATCACGAGCGGCGGCACTCTCCCGGTCATCGCGACCTCCTTGTCGCCGGCGCACCGGGGTTTCCTGGTACCGCCGGGCGGTGGCAGAGGAAACAAGGTAACCCGATGCGACACGAGATTTCAATACAACTTCTTATCGTTAGGAAACGTTGTTGTAGAACCACCTGATCGGCGGGTCACGCCGGCACGGGAGGTACCCAGCCGACGGGCACGTGAACCCCGGCTACGGTTAACCGTCGGCAAATTGTCGCCCAAAGCGATTCACGATCGATCGTCCGGGCATTTCCCGAATACGACGCCACCTCGATGAATTCGCATACCTGCGGCAGAAGACCGGAAACATTTTCACTTATCGCGAGGCTAGGCAAAGGTGCGGTGCGGGGTGAACGTGGCCTCCAACCGGCGACACACCTCCAACCCATGCGTCACAGTCACCTGCCCCGCACCACCGAGACAGGTTCGCCTTACCGGCGATGAATAGAGATACACGATTTCCCGGCGCGGGAAACGCATCGACCGCTGATGTACCGACGGCCACCGCCGGTCCTCGCTTCACGACCGTTCGTAGGGCGTTCACTCGCACTCGTCCCAGGCAGCTTGCCCTGGAATCCGGGAAAAGTTTAGCTTGCGGCGGCACCGGTCGGGCCTATGCCGTCCGGTGCCGACACCAGACCAAAGGCGGTCTCAGATGACACAGGTACGCCGGCCCGAGCAGGCCGCCCACAGTCGCGGAGGCACGACTGTGCGTGAGGCATGGGAGCGGTTCGCGCGCGGTGAGGACGACCTCCGCGGCGTGAGGCCGGAGATCGCGATCTCCTGGCACCGGTGCCGTGATCAGTACGGCGTCGACCCGTGCCTCACCGAGGCCCCGGCGGCCGTCGCCGAGGTCGGCCATGCGCTGGAGCACGACGTCGTGATCGCACAACTCGGCTTCCGCGCCGCCTCCCTGGCGCACGAGGTCAACACCCTCGGCGGCATCGTGACCATCACCGACGCCTCCGGCCGGGTATTGGCCCAATGGGGTGATCATGCCACGCGCACCGTCGCCGCCGACGCCAACCTGGCGCCGTGGTTCTGCTGGGCCGAGGGCGCCGCCGGGACGAACGGTATGGGGACCGCGCTGATGTCCTACGCCCCCGTGCTGATCCGCGGCGCCGAGCACTGGTGCGCGGCCTTCCACGACTGGACCTGCGCCGGAGTGGCGGTGCGGGACGTGGTGACCAGGAAGCCGATCGCGGTGCTCAACATCTCGTGCTGGCGCGGCGAACTCCCCGCCGCCGTGGGGACTTGGCTCGGCAACGCCGCCACGAAGACCCAGCGCATCCTGCGCCAGCACGCCAAGGACGACGGCGCCGAACTGATCGCCGCCTTCAACCACGGCAGGTCGGGCTCGCGGGCACCGCTCGCGGCCGTGGACCCCGCCGGCCGGGTCGTGCTCGCCGACGACACCGCGGGTGTGCTCCTCGGCATCCCGGGCTCCACGCCGGCACCCGATCCCGCGGTCCGCTGGAAACCGGAACTGCCGGAGTTCATCCGGGCGGCCGAATACGCCGCCGGGCAGGCTACGCGCAATCCCGGCTGGTCCGGTTCGACGCAGATCCGCACCCGGCTCGCCAACGAGCCGACGTCGATCAGCTTCCGGCCGGTCTTCCTGTCCGGTCACCTGATCGGGAACATCGTCGCGTTCGGTGTGTCCGAAGGGGAGCCGGTGCACCGGGCGGTCGAGGACACCCCTCTTCGCACACAGCCGCATCGGATGGTCGCGACGCGCGAGAATCGCATGGTCCTGCTGCGGCTCCCCGAGGTCTCCTTCGCGCAGTCGGACGGCAACGACGTGTGGCTGTCCACCGACCAAGGACTGTTGCGATCCGCCTCGCCGGGTCTCGACCGGCTCGAAACCGAACTGAGCGATTCCGGGTTCCTCCGGGTGCACCGCCAGTACGTGGTGAACCTCAGCCGGATCCGGGAGGTAGAACGGCGCTACAAGGGCGAACTTTTCCTGGTCATGGACGACCAGGAACAGACCATGGTGCCGGTTTCCCGGCGGAACGCGCCGATGGTGCGCCGGGCACTGGAGATCTGACCGGCGCGACCCGATCAGCCTCGGTACCGGTGCACGTCGCAGACGCAGTACATGAGGCGGCACTCGAAGCACTCGGGCTTGCCCACGCACGTGATACAGCGCCCACAGTGCACCGGTTCGGTGTGCCGCGCGACGTCGTCCGGTCCGTAACGCTCGCCGCAGTACAGGCACGGCAACCGCTCCTGGCGGGCCATCGTCGGCTGGTTCATCGTTTCACCTTGACTTCCGTCGCCCGAAGCACCGAAACGGTGGCCGGGTCGCCGCGGCGACCCGGCCACCGGCCGGTACCTCAGTGAAGATCCCCTGTCACAGGGAGAAAACGATCAACGCGGCGCCATGCCCCTGACCGGACAGCCCGGGGACGATCCCTTCGAGCCAGCCACCCCAGCCGACCGGCACCGCGACATGCTGCTTGCCGTCGACGACGAAGGTGCTCGGGCTGCTGTGGTGACCGCTGCCGCACTGGAAGCTCCAGAGCTTCTCCCCCGTCTCCGAGTTCAGCGCCAGGAACTCACCCGAAGGCGTGCCGGCGAACACCACGTTCCCCGCGGTGCTGAGGGTCGAGGCGGCCATCGGCATGTTGTTGAGCCGGTGACGCCACTTCTCCTCACCGTGGGAATCGAACGCGCTGACCGATCCGGCCATGTTGTCGATGTCGACCTCGACGGCGGCACCCCAGTAGGGCATGCCCTCCTTGAACTCACGACGACGCCGGGTGGCGGTGGCGCCCACGTCGGCGACCGGGACGTAGAACAGATCGAGGTCCGGGTTGTACGACGCGTGCGTCCATTCCTTCGCTCCGGCTGGGCCGGGGAAGAAGTGGCAGGGCTCGCCCTCCTTGTCCGGGTACTTCCGCGGAGTCACCTTGCCGTCGCGGGTGATGACTCCCCAGTCGATCCGGTCGACGAACGGCGTGACGTGCTGCAGCTCGCCATTGGTGCGGTCGAGGACGAACATGTACCCGTTCTTGTCGAAGTGGGCCAGCAGCTTCTTGCCGTCCCGCTCGAACAGGGTCATCTCCATGGTGGAGTCGTAGTCCCACAGGTCGTGCGGGGTGAACTGGTAGTGCCACTTGATCTCGCCGGTGTCGACGTCCACCGCGACCACGCTGTCGGTGTAGAGGTTGTCCCCTTCACGGACCTCGCCGTCGAAGTCGGGAGCCGGGTTGCCGGTGCCCGCGTAGTAGAGGTTCAGCTCCGGGTCGTAGGTTCCGGTGACCCAGTGGTTCGCCCCGCCGCGCTGCCAGGCCTCGCCGTCGTCCGGCCAGGTCTCCGAACCGGGCTCACCCGGCTTCGGCACGGTGTAGGTGCGCCAGCGCTGTTCTCCGGTCTCCAGGTCCCAGCAGTCGATGTGCCCGCGGACGCCGTACTCGCCGCCGGCGGAACCGGTGATGAGCGTGTCCTTGATGACCAGGGGGGCGATCGAAGCGCTCTCGCCCGCCCGCACGTCGCCGATGGTCTTCTGCCAGACCTTGCGGCCGTTGGTGGCGTCGAGCGCGACCAGCTGGGCGTTCTGGGTCACCATGTAGACCTTGCCGTTGGCCACCGCGCAGCCGCGGTTGACGTTGGCACAGCACAGCGTGACGTCGATGGGGATGGCGTGCTTGTAGCGCCACAGCTGCTCGCCGGTCTTCGCGTCGAGCGCCCAGAGCCAGCCGTCCCAGCCGGTGACGAACATGACGCCGTCGACGACCAGCGGGCAGGCCTCGAAGGCGTAGGTCGAGGTGGAGGCGATCATGCCGGTCGCGCTCGCCTGGAAAATCCAGGCGACCTTCAGGTTCTTGACGTTGTCGGCGTTGATCTCGTCGAGCAGGCTGTGCCGCTTGCCGTCGTAGTCGCCGTAGTAGGTGATCCAGTTGTGCGATTCGCTGCGCGCCTGGAGGATGCGCTCGTAGTTGACGCCGCGCGTCACGTCCGGCGCACTGTGCGGCAGGTTGGAGAGCTGACTGTGGTCGAACGCCTTCCCGGCGTCGACGTATTCGAGAGTCATGGTGATTCCTGCCTTTCTACGGCCGCGGCTGGGCGGGTCGGTCGAGCTTGGCTTCCGGCGGGACTTCGCCGGTCACGACGATGGCGGCGGTCAGGCCACGGCCCTCGTCGTTACCCGCCGGCGAGCCGTACCAATAGCAGCCGGGGCCGTCGAGTTCGAGCGTCGCGGTGCCCTTGGAGTGGTTCAGCAGGCCGATGAACTGCTTGTCGCCGTTGCTGGGCAGCAGACAGGCGTGGGTGTTCTTGTCGTCGTTGATGATCGTCAGCTCGAGAATTCCGGCGTGCGGCAGGATCAGCACCCCCGGTTCCCACGTCATCGCGTCCTCACGGATCCGGATGGTCGCTTCCATTGTCCCGTCGGCACGCTCGGTCGCCTTGGCGATCGTTCCGGACCCGAGCACGGCTCCGATGGTGGCCCTGTTCTGTCCGCCGATCTCGGCCAGGAGATCTTCTCGTTCCTGGGCAATCGTCATCGGACTTCACCTCCTCGTCAGCAGGAAATGCCTATTTCGATAGATTCGCTGAAATATCGCTCACCCGAAAACTCGACGTTCTCGTATTCAGCGCTTGATCTGTGCAACGAGTCCGAACCCTACCTCCGGGAAAGTCGTTCCGATATCCATTGCCTCCGACCGGCCCGATTCCGCCGTTCGCCCGGCGACGGGTACCGTTCGTGCGAAACTCCTTGGCACGGAGGGAATTCCAGCCAGTGGACATCACTGCGGACCGAACCGGTCGAGTTCCATGACCTTGCCCCATGCCGCGATGAAATCCCTGACGAACTTCCCTCCCGCGTCCTCGCTCGCGTAAACCTCCGCAAGCGCCCGCAATTCGGAGTTCGAACCGAAAAGGAGGTCGACCCGGCTCGCGGTCCACCTCACTTCGCCGCTGCCTCGATCACGGCCCTCGTAGACCGCCGTCCAGACGTCCTTGTGCCGTCTCGGCGCCCACTCCGTCCCCATGTCCAGAAGGTTGACGAAGAAGTCGTTCGTCAACACCCCCGGCGACGAGGTAAGCACCCCCATCGAGGAACGCCGGTGGTTGGCTCCGAGCACCCGGAGCCCGCCGATCAGCACGGTCATCTCGGGCGGGGTCAACGTCAGCAGATTCGCCCGGTCGATCAGCAAATGCTCTGGGGCCGCCCGAAAACCGTCACCCAGGTAGTTCCGGAAGCCGTCCGCCTTCGGCCGCAACGCGCCGAACGACTCGACGTCGGTCCATTCCTGGGTCGCGTCGGTGCGCCACGGCCGGAACGGGACCTCGACCTCGTGACCGCCGGCCGCGGCGGCGTGTTCCACCGCGGCACACCCGCCGAGCACGATCAGGTCGGCCAGCGAGATCCGCTTGTCCCCCCGCTGGGATTCGTTGAACCGCCGCTGGATCGCCTCCAGCGCGGACAGCACGACAGCCAGCTGCTCGGGCTCGTTGACCGCCCAGCCGCACTGCGGTTCGAGCCGGATACGCGCCCCGTTCGCCCCGCCGCGTTTGTCGCTGTCGCGGTACGTCGAAGCCGAGGCCCACGCCGTCGTCACGAGCTGCGCCACCGTCAGACCGGAGCCGAGGATCTCGCGTTTGAGCGAGGCGATGTCGCCGGTGTCCACCGGTTCGTGGTCCATCTCCGGTACCGGGTCCTGCCAGATCAGCCGTTCGGCCGGGACGAGCGCCCCCAGGTAACGCCGGATCGGGCCCATGTCGATGTGGGTCAGTTTGAACCACGCCCGTGCGAAGGCGTCCTCGAACTGATCCGGGTGCTCCAAGAAACGTCGCGAGATCAACTCGTAGACCGGGTCCTCCTGCAATGAGAGGTCCGTGGTGAGCATGACCGGGTGGTGTTTCGTGTCCGGGTCGAAGGGGTCCGGCACGGTGCCCTCGCCCTGGCCGTCGCTCGGGATCCACTGCCACAGCCCCGCCGGGCTGAGCTCGACGTCCCACTTGTACTCGAACAGCGTCTCGAAGAACGTGTGGTCCCATTGGACCGGCGTGCGCGTCCACATCCCTTCCAGCCCACTGGTGACCGTGTCCGCCCCGACGCCGCTGCGGCATCCACCCATCCAGCCGAGCCCCTGATCGGTGAGGGGCGCGGCCTCGGGCTCGGGACCACCGGTCACGTTCGGATCGGCCGGGCCGTGCGTCTTTCCGAATGTGTGCCCGCCCGCGATGAGCGCCACCGTTTCCTCGTCGTTCAGGCCCATCCGCTTGAAGGTCTCCCGGATGTCGCGGGCCGCGAGCACCGGGTCGGGATTGGTGGCCGGGCCCTGCGGATCGACGTAGATCAGCCCCATTTCGGCGGCCGCCAGCGGCTCGTCGAGTTCGTGCAGGCCGCTGTGGCGTTCGTCGGCGAGCCACTTGCGTTCCGGGCCCCAGTACAGCTCGCCGGGTTCGCACACCTCGACCCGGCCACCGCCGAAGCCGAAAGTCTTGAACCCCATGGATTCCAAGGCCCGGTTACCGGCGAAGACCATCAGGTCGGCCCAGGAGATCCTGCGTCCGTACTTCTTCTTCACCGGCCACAACAACCGGCGGGCCTTGTCCAGATTGCGGTTGTCCGGCCAGCTGTTCAACGGGGCGAAGCGTTGCATCCCCGCGCCCGCACCACCTCGGCCGTCGCTGACGCGGTAGGTACCCGCGGCGTGCCAGGCCATGCGCAGCACGAGAGGTCCGTAGTGACCGAAGTCGGCAGGCCACCAGTCCTGCGAGGTCGTCAGCACTTCGTCGATGTCACGCGCCAGTTCACCGAGATCCAGCGTCTTGAACTGCTCGGCGTAGTCGAAGTCCGCGAAGAGCGGGTCGTCCTCGGGCCGACGCCGGCGCAGGGCCGTCAGGTCGACCCGATCCGGCCACCAATCGTTGGCGTCGCCGCCTGCCGCCGGATGATTCCGCCGCCGGGCCCGCCGGGTCTCGCCCAGGACCTTGTCGTAGGTCCGGTAGACGTGGGTATCGGGATTCTCGGGCATCGTCGCCTCCCCAAAGCCATCGCCGCCTTGTCATCGGAACGGCCACACCGCTCAACCGAAGACCAGTGGCAACAGGATCGCGGCGCCGAGCAACGAGATCCCGCTGAACAGGTCGGACCGGATCCGGACGACCTTGGCGGCCATCCTCCCGACGTACAGGCCGGCGAACGACATGACCACTGTCATCGCGCCGAACGTAAGCATCGGGACCACGAGGGAGAAACCGGCGATCCCCAGCCCGGCACCCGCGATGAAATTGTCGACGGTCAGCGAAAGCGGCATTCCGAACAGGGTCACCCATGGATGATCCATGTCTTTCGGCTCCGGATGACGGATCGCTCCGATGATGAAGTACACGCCGTACAACCCCAGCGCCGCCGCCCCGATGTACTCGGCCCAATCCCCGAGGAAATCGCCCAGATAGCTACCGAGGAATCCGCCCAAGAGCGGCCCCACCGCGTCCCACATCCCGAAGACCAGTGCGACCTGCAAGGCGCGCCGCCAGCCGAACGGAATCGTCCCGATGGCGATCGAGGAGCGGAAGTTGTCGAGACTGAGTCCGAAGGCGAGAGCGAGCAGTGGCAGGAATTCAAGAGACATCTGAACCACCTCGAAAGTACAAGCAGGGTGACCACGGAGAGCGAGCCGGAAAACGGTGTGATTCTCGATGGCCGGAACTCACAACCCACGGGGAGCTCGTGACTTCGCCGGTGGACTGTCGAAAGGCGTGACGCAAGGCCCCTCGGGACCGAGTTTCCGGTCCGGGGCCTTGCGTCAACGCCGGCGTAGCCGGGAAGCAGGCTTTCGGGTACCTGCCGCGACTACGGGAAAACGAACGGCACGGGCCCTGGAGCCCGGCCGTCAGCCACGGTAGAAGTAGCCGGTGGCCTCAGCGCACACCTCGACGACCGTGTACTCCGGAGTTTCCCACTTCATATTTCCTCCTAGCTGTTGACTACGCCCGGCGACGGGGCGAACCGGGCATTCGTGATCCGCGCAAACTCGAGGACCAACTCACGAAATTTCGCGGCCATGAAAGAGCATCCTCGTTTTAACGAAGCCGGTGCAACCGACCTTGAACCACTGGGTGGCAACCGGTGCCGAACGGCGTCCTGAAGCCCACGAACGGGACGGGTGGGTGCACGGACGGACGCGGCACTCGACCGTCCCACCAGGGTCTCGGCGAAGTCGCATGGCCACCGGCCAGCGTCGCTCTTGGTGATTCGAAGCGGATATCGCGGGCCCTCCGGTCACGAGTGGCGATTCAACTTGTCCGAGAAGTGCCGGGGGCGGTGGCCGGTCCTCTCGTGGCCGCCTCCGATCGTGTCGCGAAAGCCACTTTCGGGACATCACACGTCGCGAAAGTGGCTTTCGCGACACGCGCCCCCTGACCATCCATCAGCGACCGGTCAACCGCGGCCATAAGAACTTCACCTTGACCTATAAGGCTTTTCGATGACGATCGGCCGATTTCCGATCCGCCGGTCCACGACTCCGGGATTAAACTGCCGACGTGCGAATCTACCTTGGCTCCGATCACGCCGGACTCGAACTCAAGAACCACTTCGTCGAAAGGCTCTCCGCGCTCGGCCACGAAACGATCGATGTCGGGCCGTCCGTCTACGACGCGAACGACGACTATCCACCGTTCTGTGTCGAGGCGGCACGGCGCGTCGTGGCCGACGAAGGCAGCCTCGGTATCGTCATCGGCGGCTCAGGGAACGGGGAACAGATCGCCGCGAACAAGGTGCCCGGCGCACGCGCCGCGCTGACCTGGAGCGTGGACACCGCCAAGCTCGCCCGGCAGCACAACAACGCGCTGCTGGCGGGTATCGGCGCCCGGATGCACACGGTCGAAGAGGCCGAAAACATCGTGGACGCGTTTCTGACCACCGCGTTCGAGGGCGGACGGCACCAGCGCAGGATCGACCTGCTGTCCGGCTACGAGAGCACCGGTGAAGCGCCCACCCTGCCAGGAAACTGAACTGAAGGCCCCCTTCCCTCAGCTGAGCCGAGGGAAGGGGGCCTTCACGCGGAACGGCCTCGGCTCAGCTGCTGTTCGATCTTCTCCCAGAGGCCGTCGTCGGCGGAGACCTCGCCGCCCGCGTCACGGACGGCCCACGCCGTGGTGACGACGGACCGCAGCAGCTCGTCGTCGCCGACCGTATTCGGCAGACGGGACAAGGCATCCGACGTGAGTTCGGAGCCGGCCCGCAGCGGCGTTCCGGGCGCGAGCAGCCCGCTCAGGTCGGCGGCGACGTAGGTCGGACGCGCGGACGGCTCGGCGAAGGCCAGATCGCGGAGGCGGGAGGCGCCGCTCAGGACGAAGAGCGAGTCGAGGCCGGCCGAGTTGGCACCCTCGATGTCGGTGTCCAGCAGGTCCCCGCACACCAGGGTCTCGGAGTGAACGGTACCGAGCCGGTGGCGCGCCAAGTCGAACAGGTCCGCTCGCGGTTTGCCCACCACGTAAGGGGATGCGCTGGTTGCGGTCCGCACCAGGGCGACCAGTGCCCCGTTGCCGGGCGCCCGCCCGTACGACGTGGGCAAGGTGAGGTCGACGTTCGTGGCCACCCAGGTGGCTCCCGCGTCGGCGAGCCTGCCCACCGCCGCCAGCTCCCGCCAGGTGACGTCGGTTCCCAGCCCCTGGACGACGGCCTCCACCGGCGCACCGTCGAGATCCGCTTCGCGGACCGGGGTCAACCCGGCCTCGGTGAGCGCACGGGCGACACCCGGACCGCCCACCGCGAACACAGGCGTCCCCCGCCCCAGAAGCTCCGCCAGATATGCCGCGGCCGCCTGCGAACTGGTGACCACCGACCAGCCCCGCGAGGCGACTCCCAGCCCGCGGAGATGGTCGCTCACGTCCTCGGGCGGACGAGACGCGTTGTTGGTCGCGAACACCACCGGAACGCCTCGCGCCGTCACGCGGTTCAAGGTCTCCACCGCGTGGGGAACGGCCGAGGGGCCGCGGTAGACCACACCGTCGAGGTCGCAGATCAGGCCGCGGTACCGCGTGATCAGCGGATCGTCCCCGGTGTTCTCGCCCGTCATGCCCTCCGGCGCCCCTCCTGCTCGCGCCGAACGGCGTGCGGGCGCTCGGACCGCACCGTCCGCACCGTCTCCGGCTTCGAAGACATCACCAGGGACTGTGTGACAACGCGGCCCGAGTAGTGCTGCACTCCTCGCAACAACTCGCTTCCGGTCACTCCCGTGGCGCAGAAGTGGATGTTCTCCCCGCCCACCAGGTCTTCGGTGTGGAGGACCTTCCCGTCCGGCAGCCGGGCTTGCAATGAGCCACCCGAACAGGTCAGGGCGGCCGCGGCGACGACCCCCTCCGCCGCTCCCCCGGCGCCCAGCAGGATGTCCACCGGGCTCTCGGGCCGCGCCACCGCGACCGCGCCGGCGACGTCACCGCCCTCCAGCAAATGGACCCGCGCGCCCGCGTCGCGGATCTCGTGGACCAGATCCCGGTGCCGTGGGCGGTTGAGCACGGCGACGACGACGTCCGAGACGCGGATGTCCTTGGCCTTGGCGACCGCTCGCAGGTTCTCCGCCACCGGGCGGCGGATGTCGACGACGTCGACGCAGTCGGGACCGACGGCCAGCTTCTCCATCGAGGCGACCGACGACGGGTCGTACAACGCGCCCCGCTCGGCCACCGCGATCGCCGACAGGGAGTGCGGCACGTCCTTGACCGGTGAGAGCGCACCGTCGCCCGCGGTGATGGCGACGTCGCATACCGGGCCGTCCCCGCTCCCGACGTCCTCGCCGGCGAACAGGACCGGCGTACCGCCCGTCACCACGACGCCGCGCATCCTCACCGACCCGATGAGTTCGCGTATCGCATGGGTGGCGGCGGCTTTGGCGCTGTTCTCGTCCCCGAGCCCGACCCAGCCACCCGCCGCGATCGCGGCCGCCTCGGTGACGCGCACGAGTTCGAGCGCGAGAGCCTGACCGGAGCCCTCGATCGCCGCCCCCGAACTGCCGGGGATGTCCCATTCCTGAGTTTTCATCGTTCTCACTTCACTCGACCGAGCAAGGAAACAGCGCCGCGGGCGGCCGGCCCGGATGTCCGCGTGGCCGGACCGGCCGCCCTTCAAGCGGACGCGAACCGCATCAGCGGGCGGCGGCGTTCGCGACCGCTCGTTCGGAGAGCGCGTTCTGGGCGGCGACCCGGTTGCCTTCGTCGCCTCGCCAGGCCTCCAGGGCGGGCCCGACGAGCGCCCGTCCGAAGGAGTAGGTGAGCTCCCAGGGAAGCGGGTCGAGTTTCTGCATAGCCCCAAGGTGCTGCGTCGCCACCTCGGGACTTTGCCCGCCGGAAAGGAACGCGATCCCTGGCACGGACGACGGCACGGTCTCCCGCAGGGTCTCCACCGTCGCCTGGGCGACCTCGGCCACCGTGGGCCGCTCCGGACTACCGGTCCCGGCGACCACCATGTTCGGCTTGAGGACGATACCGTCGAGCCGCACCCTCATCAGGTCGAGTTCCTCGAACAGCGACTCCAGTACGGCCGTGGTCACCTGACGGCACCGCTCCAGCGAGTGGTCCCCGTCCATCAGGACCTCGGGCTCGACGATCGGCACCAGGCCGGCCTCCTGGCAGAGACCGGCGTACCGCGCCAGGGCGTGCACATTCGCGCGCACCGCACGGGCCGAGGGCTCGTCCTCGCCGATCGTGATCACCGCCCGCCACTTGGCGAACGTCGCGCCGAGCCGCACGTAGTCCGTCACTCGTTCACGCAGGCCGTCGAGGCCCTCGGTGATCTTCTCTTCCGGCGATCCCGCCAGCGGCTTCGCTCCCGTGTCGACCTTGATCCCGGTGAGAATCCCGATGTCTTCGAGGAATTCCGGGAACGTGCGCCCGTCGCCCACCTTCTGGTGGAACGTCTCGTCCGCGAGGATGATCCCGCTGATGGATTCCGAGAGCCGCGGAGTCGTGACGATCAGTTCCCGGTACACCCGGCGGTTTTCCGCGGTCGCTTCGACGCCCACCTTCTCCAGCCTGGCGGACATCGTCCCGATGCTCTCGTCGGCGGCGAGGATACCGCGACGGTCGGAGACCATCGTTCGCGCGATCTTGTTCAGGGCTGACATCTATTGTTGCTCCTCCTGTATCGGACACCGGATGGTGTGACATTTCCGCGAGCGGTCTGAATCAGGTCATCGATCCGTGTCCGTCGCCCGCCAAGCTGGGCTCTCGCGAGTGCTTGCGCTTCCGCCAGTCGACCGTCCTCGGTTGCTGCCCCGGCACGACGACCGGCGGTATCGGGCTGCCCTTGGACACCGCGATCTCCAGGAGTTCCTTCGCGTGGTCCGGGAGACCCCGGCGTTCACTCCAAGTCGCGTAAATGGGTTTGGCCGGCATCTCCTGGTCGACGGTCACCAGATGCAGTCGCCCTTCCGCGAGTTCGGACCGCACGGTGGAGACGTTCAGCACGGTCACCCGGCGGCTGGTCGCGACCGTCTGCTTGATCGCGGCGCTGGAAGGGAATTCGACGTAGCCACGCGGGACCCGTGCGGTTCCCAGCAGTTCGTCGGTGAACTCGCGCAGCCCCGAGCCGCGCTCGCGCAGCACGAGCGGAGCGGCCGCCAGCTCTTGCACCGTCAAAGGGCTGTTCCTCGTCACCCATGGGTGCTTCGAGCCGACCACCACGGCCAGCTTGTCGTCGCAGATGTACCGGCTCATCAGGTCTTCACGGGACTGTTCCCGCCCTTGCCCTCCGGCATGGCACCAGCCGTCGATGAACGCGAGATCGGCGTGGCTCGCGCGGATCAGCCGGTGCAGTGTCTCCACGCTGCCCGTCTGAACCTCGACGCGCGCCTCACCGAACGAAAAACCCGAACGGTTCAGCCATTCGGGGATCAAGTGCTCGGAAACCGCCGGGCTTCCCGCGATCCGGAGCCGTTTCGCGCCGGATGACCTCGCCCCGGAGCCGAATTCGAGCAACTCCCTCGCCGCCTGCATGACATTGCGCGCGTACTTCGCCAGCATCTCCCCGTCTTCGGTGAGCTTCGATCCGGCGGGAGAGCGCTCCAGCAGCTTGAGTCCGAGGCGCCGTTCCATCGCGCTGATCCGGATACTGGCGGCGGGCTGGGAAAGGCTGTGCGCTTGCGCGGCCTTTCCCACGCTCCCGTGGCTTTCCACCGAGAGCAGCAGATCGAGGTCTGCGAGCTGAGGCATCTTTGACGGAAGGACCACGGTTTCACCTCTCATTCCGGACTTCGTCGTGCTGTCGCGTTCGAATCGCACGGGACGCCGGGAATGTGCCGACCGCCACCGGCGCCCCGTGCTGTGGATCGAGCCTGCGGGGCGCGGAGCACGTGGTCAATCCGTCCGGCACGAACGCCCGGCACCCGAGAACGAACGGTGTGCACCAGGCCACTTACGGGCCGAACCGGAAGCCAGGACTGGTGTGAACAGGCTCACGCTCCCTTTCGTGGCAGCGAAGACCCCATTCGTCCTCGATCCACCGCCGTTCGTTGTCGCGGGTCCCGTCAGAGAGCCGCGTCACACGCCCGCGCGGCGCGGATGAGGAGGAGTTCGGCCCGCTCCTCCCGGACGGCCTTCAGCACCTCGTCCGGGAGCAGTCCGCTCTCCAGCGACGCATCGGTGTCCGCCGGCACGCCGTGCGCGTCGTCGGTGAACCGGGGATAGAGCGCGCGGGCGAACGCGAGCAAGAACTCGGGCTGGGCGGTGGACGGCAAGCCCTTCAGCCACTGCCAATAGCGGTCCGTATACCGGGTGAGCAAGGCTTCCTGCCCCGGCTCCCGCAACCCCGCCATGACGGCCTTCTTTTCCGCGAGCGAAAGGTCGTCGCCGGACAACCGCGCCCACGCCTCGTCCTTCGCCGCGACCGTGGGGCGCACGGCTTCCACCATCAAGGTGTTCCGGCGGCCGCTGTCCCCCGGATCGGCTTCCCGCGCGACGTCCAGCAGCCTGCCGACGTCGCCTCCGATCGCCGCGAGCCGGAACAGGCTCCGCCACCGGAGGTCCAGGTCCACTTCCAAGCCGGCCCAGGGAGACCGTCCGCGCACGATCTCCTTCAGCAGACCGTGACCGCCGGTCCGCACGACCTTCACGAGAACACGGGCGAACACCAGCTGCCGATCACCACCCGGCGCGGCACTCGCCAGCTGCACGCGGACGCGATGCGTCAGGGCTTCGAGCGCCCGGTGCCGTTCGAGGGGATCTCCGTAGACCCGAACCGCCTGCACGGCGCGCTCCAGAAGCGCCTCCAGAACGCCGTCGTCGTTCTCACGTACGCCGTGGGTGAGTACGGCCGACGCGTAGCTCCGTGCGGGCAATCGCGCGTCGAGTACGTCATCCCACAGCGCTCCCCACACGACCGCTCGCGTCCGTCGGTCGTCCACTGTGGACAGAGCACGCAAGGCCGTCCGGCGGGATCGCGGATCCAGCCTGACCTTGACGTGGCACACCGCGTCGTCATTGGGCACCAGCAGGTCCGGGCCGCGGAATACGGCGAGTCCCACTTCGGGCCCGCCGGGGGTGAGCACGACGGGCACGCGCCGCCGCAGCACCAGCTTGCCGTCGTGGTCGTCGAAGGCGGCGACGCGGAGCTTCAGGTGACGCGGCCGGACGTCCGGATCGGGAAGCTGTACCAGCCGGTCACCGGCGGCGAGCCGGGACACCTCGACCGTGTTGACACCCGGGCGCAGCAGCCATTCGTCCACCCAGCGATCCAGATCCTCGTCCGACACCTGTCGCAGCGCCGCCACGAAGTCGTCGAGGGAGGCGTTTCCCCACGCGTGTGCCCGCAGGTACGTCCGCACCCCGGCGACGAAGGTGTCCCATCCGAGGCGCCCGGCGAGGTCGCGCAGGACGGCGGCGCCTCGTTTGTAGACGATCGGGCCGAAGTTCACCCTCGCGGCGTCGGTGTCGACGGTTTCGACCCGGATCGCGTGGCTGGTGGGCAACCGGTCGGCGTGCCGGGCCACCGGCAGGGCGTGGTGCGCGTACGCGGTCCAGCCTTCCCCGTACCGCGTCGCGTCGCGCTGCGCGACGATCGACATCAGCTCCGCGAACGCCTCGTTCAGCCACAGGTCGTCCCACCAGCGCAGGGTCACATAGTCGCCGAACCACATATGCGCCATCTCGTGCAGCAGCACCTCCGCCCGCCGCCGCCGGTTGTCGTCGGTGACCCGGTGCCGGAACAGGAACCGCTCGTTGAGCGTGACGCAGCCAGGGTGTTCCATGCCGCCGAACGCGTATTCGGGCGCGAAGACGTGGTCGTACTTGGTGAACGGGTACGGCAGGGCGAACAACCCGCTGTAGAAGTCAAGGCCGCGGCTGATCACGTCGAACAGCTCGGGCGCGTCCGTGACGAGTTCTGCGAAGAGCGACTCCCGCGCGTACAAAGCCAGCGGAACTCCGCGGTGATGCGAGTTCAGCCGGCGGAACGGTCCGACGGCGAAGGCCACCAGATACGGCGGCAGTGGTGGCGTGGGTTCGAAACGCCACACCGTCCGCCCGTCGGCCGCCCGCGACTCGATCAGGCCGGCATTGGCGACCACCACCGCCTGGTCGCAGGCGGTGACGGCCAGTTCGACCGTGGCTTTCAGATCAGGCTGGTCGAAACAGGCGAACACCTTGTGCGCCGCGAAAGGCTGGAATTTGGTGTGCAGGTAGACGCGGCCGTCGAGCGGGTCGCGGAACCGGTGCAGCCCCTCACCGGTTCGCGAGTACGGAGCGGTGCCCGCCACCCTGACCGTGTTCGCGCCGGGCCGCACCTCCAGCCGGACGCGCGTCCCGTCCTGTGCCTCCGGCCCCAGCGCGCGGCCATTGCACTCGACCGACTCGACCGTTCCCGCGAAGTCGAGGAAGACAGGGCCGCTCCCGGTCCCGGCCTGGAAACGGACCACCGTACTCGTCGCGAACGCCCGCTCCCCCAGCGTCACGTCGATGTCCACTGTGTACTGGACGCCGAAGATCGCGGCGGAGCGCGCCGCGGCTTCGTCCCGCGTCAGTTTGCTTCCGGCAGCGACACGACTTCCGGCGGGCATGCGGTCATCGCCTTCGCGCCGAGACGGTCGGCCGTCGGTAGACGAGCTGCTCGCGGATCACCTCACCGTTCCCCGCGGCGTCCTCCTGATTGGCCCGGACGAGGGCAGCCTGGACCAGGTGGTGGTCCGGCGAGTGCTGGCACACCGGATCGGTGCGGCCCGCGTCCCCGGTCAGCGCGAACGCCTGGCACCGGCATCCGCCGAAATCCAGCTCCTTGCGCGGACAGCCGCGGCACGGATCGGGCATCCACTCCGTGCCGCGGTACGCCTCGAACGCGGCGGATTTCGTCCAGATCCACCCGAGGTCGTGGTCGCGAACCGAGGAGAACTCCATCGTCTTGATCTCCGCCGCGACGGGGCACGGGTAGACCACGCCGTCCGGCGCCACGGTCAGCGCGTTCTGTGCCCAGCCGCCCATGCACGGCTTCGGATAGGGCTCGTAGTAGTCCGGCAGGATCCAGAGCATTTCCATCCGCTCGGCCAACTCGGCCTTCCGGCGTTCGTAGACGCCGACGGCCTCGTCCAGCTGGGACTTGCTCGGCATCAGCAACTCGCGATTGCGCAGAGCCCAGCCGTAGTACTGGCTGTTGGCGAGTTCCAGCCGCTCGGCGCCCCATCTCACGCAGACGTCGATGATCGCGTCCAGCCGGTGCAGGTTCAGCCGGTGCAGGACCACGTTCATGTTCAACGGCAGCCCGGCGTCGCGGATGATGCCCGCGGCCGCTTCCTTCTTGTCGAAACGTTTGCTCGCCGCGACCAAGTCCGTCGACTCGGCGGCGTCCCCCTGGATGCTCAGCTGGGCGCTGTTGAGGCCCGCCGAGACGAGCGACTCCGCCCGTGCAGCGGTCAGCCCGAGGCCGCTGGTGATCAGGTTCGTGTACAGGCCACGACGGCGGCACTCGGCGACCAGCGTCTCCAAGTCGCCGCGGACCAGGGGTTCACCGCCCGAGAAGTGGACCTGGACGACGCCCAGCCCGGCCGCCTCGCCGATCACCCGCACCCATTCGTCGGTCCCGAGCTCGTCCTCCCGCTCGCGCAGTTCCAACGGGTTCGAGCAGTAGACGCAGTGCAGCGGGCACCGGTGCGTGACTTCGGCCAGCAGGCCGTACGGCTGCGGGGTGCCGTTCATGTGACCACCACCCAGCCCCGGCCGCTCGCGTCACGGAGGAACGTCATCACGTCGTTCATCAGATCGGTCGCCTCGAACTCATGCTCGAGCTGCTCGACCAGCTGCCGCACGGTCCTGCTGCCGTCGCACAGGCCGAGGATCGCCGCACCGGACTTGTTCAGGAGCACGACCCGCTCCGGCAACAGGAGAAGCTCCACGTCGCGGACGCTGTCGTGCTTGAGCATCGCCTTCGTCGCCAACCGGGGGGTGGCCGCCAGATCGCTGTCGTCCATCACGAGCCCTTGCCGTACGCGAACTGCACGGCGTCCAACAGGCTCCACAAGACATCGCATTTGAACTCCAGGGCTCGGGCGCACGCGTCCTGCTGTTCCCTGGACCTCGCGTTCTCCAGCACCAGCTCGAGCAGATGCGCGATGTCCTTGGGCTGCTGGGTCAATCGCGCCCGGAAGTACTCCAGGCCCTCCTCGGCGATCCACGGGTAGTGTTGCCGGACGTCGGTGATCCGCCTGCTGAGCAGATCCGGCGCGAACAGTTCCGTCAGCGCCGACGCCACGGACTCCAGCCACGGCTTCTGCCGACAGAAGTCCACGTAGGCGTCCACCGCGAACCGCACTCCGGGCAGCACCGTGTCGACGTCGAACAGTTCTTGGCGGGTCAGACCGACCGCCTCGCCCAGGCACACCCATTTCTCGATGCCGCCTTCGGTTCCTTCACGCCCGTCGTGATCGATGATGCGCTGAATCCACCGGCGGCGGTCCGCCCTGCCGGGGAGCTTGGTCAGGATGAACGCGTCCTTCACCGGAAGGTTCATCTGGTAGTAAAAGCGATTGCGCACCCAGCCACGGAACTCTTCCTCGGTCAGCGTTCCCGAATGCATCCGTTCGTTGAACGGGTGCAGATGGTGGTACCGCTTCTCCCCGATCGACCGCAGCCGTGCTTCGAACTCCTCCGCGGACCAAGCGTTCATACTTCCACCTCCAAGCCTGCTCGACCGACCTCGATGCCCAGGCTCGTCAGCCACCGCCGCTCGCTGGACCCTTCGTCGAGAATCGGGTTCGTGTTGTTGATATGCGTATAGATCTTCCGTTTCGCCGGAAGCGCCGCCAGCGCCCGGGCCGAACCGTCGGCACCGCTGACCGGCAGATGCCCCATGGACCTTCCGGTCCGGTTTCCGGCACCCTGGCAGGACATTTCGTCGTCCGTCCAAAATGTCCCGTCCAGGAAGACGCAATCGGCCGAGGCCACCTGCTCGGCGAACTTCGCGTCCCATCGGGGCAGCGTCGGCGCGTACACGACGGTTCCGCCCGTCACCTTGTCCTGCAGACGGAAGCCCACCTCCCACTCCGACGAGTCGCGATGCGGCGAATGCCGCGACCTCCCGACGTAGCGCGGCGCCTTCGAACCGGTCAGGAAAGCGGTCACCAGCAGTCGCTCGTCCAGCTCCAGCGGTCTGCCGATTTCGAGCAGCGACCAGGAAAGATCCGCGTAGTCGCTCAGCAGCTCACGGACCGGGAACCACGAACTCAGCGCCTCCAGTACGGGGTAAGTCCCATAGACCTTCAGCGACGACTCCTCACGCAACATCAGCAGGCCGATCGTGTGATCGAACTCCGCGTCGGTCAGGAGCACACCGGCGACCGGCGTAGCCCGGATCTCCGGCCCAGGATGCAGGACGGGATCCGCCGCGATCTGATGGTGGACGTCCGGGGTCGCGTTGAGCAGGAACCAACGCTCACCGTCTCCGGAAACCGCGATACCGGCGTGCATCGTCGCGACCTCGGGCTTCGCCCGGGCGGTACGGCATCCGGCGCATGCGCAATTCCACTGCGGAAACCCACCGCCTGCCGCCACTCCGAGGCAATGAACGAACACGCGTCCTCCCTCGAATCCGACCCCTGGCAGCGGCCGTGACCTGAACTCGGTTTGTCTTCGCCCACCTTCTTCGTCCACGCCGGGCCTGACAATCGATCGCGCACGACCGGCGTCGAATCACTGACGAACGGCGACCCTGCCGCCACGAGCGGATCGTGGTAAGCCGCCGCTCCGCGAACAGGTGTCCCGGGCCCACGGAACCGCGCCTCCGGGTATG
>NZ_JBITKV010000029.1:0-13326 GCF_044461365.1 Amycolatopsis sp. NPDC049868
TCGTGCACGGCCTGCCGGTGGACTGGGCCGCCGTGCTGCCGGTGGGCGAGCCGGTGGAGCTGCCCACTTACGCATTCCAGCACCAGCGCTACTGGCTGAACAACGAACTGCCCGCCGTTCGGCGAAGCGGTGCGGAAACGCCGGGCGAGGACTGGTGGTACCGGGTCGGCTGGGTGCCCGTCGCGGAGCCCGCGCCGGTGCGGCTCGGGGGGAACTGGCTCGTCGTGACGGCGGCGGGACAGTCCGCGCACCCGCTCGCGCAGGAATGCCGCGACGCACTGGCGGACGCTGGTGCGGAGACGCGGATCCTGGAGCTGCCGGACGGTGCCGGGGATCGCGGCGAGATCGCCGCCCTGGTGGCGGGCGACGAGTTGTCGGGCGTGCTTTCACTGCTCTCGCTGGACGAGACGCACGGCCTGACGCAGACCGTCGCTCTGGTTCAGGCGCTCGGCGACCGTCAGCTCGAAGCTCCGCTGTGGACTGTCACCAGCGGTGCGGTCGCGGCGGTTCCCGGTGAGGCACCGAAGAATCCCGCACAGGCCGGTCTCTGGGGGCTCGGCCGGGTCGCGGCGCTCGAACACCCCGACCGCTGGGGCGGACTCGTGGACGTACCCGCGACGCTGGCGGGTCGGGCCGCGAAGCGGTTGACGGCGCTCTTCGCCGGAGGCGGCGAGGACCAGGTCGCGATCCGCGAGACGGGTGTCCTCGGGCGCAGGCTGCTGCGCGCCGCCACGCCGCGCGGTGGCGAAACGCCTTGGACGCCAAGGGAAACCGCGCTGATCACCGGCGAGGCGGACAAGATCGGCGGGCACGTCGCCCGGCTGCTGGCCGACCGGGGCGCCTCGCGCGTCGTGTTGGCCGGGCGGCGCGGTCCGGACGCGGGCGGGGCGGCGGCTTTCGCCGCGGAGCTGGCGGCGGCGGGCACCGCGGTCGACATCGTGGCCTGTGACACCGGGGTACGGCCGGAGGTGGCCGCGGTCGTCGCCGGGCTCGGTTCGACGCTGTCCTCGGTGCTGCACACCGAAGAACTCATCGACGACCGGCCGATCGAGGACGCCGATCCGGCCGAACTGGACGCGGTGCTGGCGGCCAAGGCGGGCGCGGCGGCCTGGCTCCACGAACTGACCGCGGACCTCGACCTGGACGCGTTCGTGTTGACCTCGTCGGTCGCCGCGGTGTGGGGCGGCGGGCGGCAGCCCGGGTTCTCCGCGGCGAACGCCCGGCTCGACGCGCTGGCCGAGGCGCGCGTTGCCGCCGGGCTCCCGGCCACCTCGGTGGCCTGGGGGCCGTGGGGCGCGGACGCGATGAACTCCGCCGCCGACCAGGCGCAGCTCGAACGCCGCGGCCTGTCGCCGCTGGCCCCGGACCGGGCGATCGGGATGCTGGCGCGGATCATGGACGCGCGCGAAACGGTGGTCACCGTGGCGGACGTGGACTGGGCGAAGTTCGCCCCGCCGTTCACCCTGCGCCGTCCCAGCCCGCTGCTGGAAATCCTGCCCGAGGTGCGCACCGCCCTCATCGCCAGAGAGGCCTCGGCCGACCAGCAGGCGAGCGGTTCCCTGAAGCAGCAGCTCGCGGAACTGTCCGCGGCCGAGCAGGAACGGCTGCTGGTCACCCTGGTCCGGACCGAAGCGGCGGCGGTGCTCGACTACCCGTCCCCGTCGTCCATTCCGGCCTCCCGCGCGTTCAGCGAACTCGGCTTCGACTCGCTGACGGCTGTCGAACTGCGCAACCGCCTCGGTGCCGCCACCGGGCTGAAACTGCCCGCGACACTGCTTTTCGACTACCCGAACCCGACCACGCTGGCCGATTACCTCGGCACGGAACTGCTGGGCGCCGCGGAATCGACTCCGGTCGCGACGGCGGCGACGGCGGCGCTGGACGACGACCCCGTGGTCATCGTCGGCATGAGCTGCCGTTTCCCCGGCGGCGTCCGGTCGCCGGAGGAGCTGTGGGAGCTGCTGGCGTCGGGCACGGACGCGATCGGCGCGTTCCCGCAGGACCGCGGCTGGGAGCTGGACAGCCTCTACAACCCCGACCCGGAGCACACCGGCACCTCATACGTGCGACAGGGCGGTTTCGTTTACGACGCGGCCGAATTCGACGCCGGGTTCTTCGGCATCAGCCCGCGCGAGGCGCTGGCGATGGACCCGCAGCAGCGGCTTCTGCTCGAAGTCTCCTGGGAGGCGCTGGAACGGGCCGGCGTCCCGGTGTCCTCGTTGCGGGGCAGCAAGACCGGGGTGTGGGCGGGGGCCAGCTTCACCGGATACGGTCTCGCCGGTGCCGGCGCGGAGGAAGGCATCGAAGGGCATCTGCTGACCGGCACCACCACGAGTGTGCTGTCGGGCCGGTTGTCCTACACCTTCGGGCTTGAGGGCCCCGCCGTCACGGTGGACACTGCCTGCTCTTCGGCGCTGGTCGCGGTCGATCTGGCCGGCCAGGCGTTGCGCTCCGGCGAATGCTCGCTGGCGCTGGCCGGCGGCGTGTTCGTGTCGGCCACTCCGGACCTGTTCGTCTGGGTCAGCCGGCAGCGCGGGCTTTCCCCGGACGGCCGGTCGAAGTCCTTCTCCGCCGAGGCGGACGGCATGGGCATCGCCGAGGGCGCGGGCATGGTCGTGCTGGAGCGGCTGTCCGAGGCGCGCCGCAACGGGCATCCGGTGCTCGCGGTGGTCCGCGGCTCGGCGGTCAACCAGGACGGCGCGTCGAACGGGTTGACCGCGCCGAACGGTCCTTCGCAGCAGCGGGTGATCCGCGCGGCGCTGGCGAACGCCGGACTGTCCACTCAGGACGTCGACGTCGTCGAGGCGCACGGGTCCGGCACGTCGCTGGGCGACCCGATCGAGGCGCAGGCGGTCATCGCCACCTACGGCCAGGACCGGCCGCAGGACCGGCCGGTCTGGCTCGGCTCGGTCAAGTCGAACATCGGGCACCCGCAGGCCGCGGCAGGTATCGGCGGGCTGCTGAAGATGGTGCTGGCGCTGGGGCACAAGCAGCTGCCCAAGACCCTGCACGCCGACGAGCCGTCTCCGCACGTGGACTGGTCCGCGGGCGCGGTCGAACTGCTCACCGCGCAGCGGGAGTGGGAGGCCGAGGGCCGTCCACGCCGGGGCGGGGTCTCTTCGTTCGGCGTCAGCGGCACCAACGCGCACATCATCCTGGAAGAGGCCCCCGAACCGGAGGCCACCGCAGACACGGAGAGCACTGCGGGCCCGCACGCGTGGACGGTTTCCGGTCGCACCGCGGACAGCGTGCGCGCCCAGGCCGCCCGGCTCGCCGAGCACGTGGCCGCCCGCCCCGATCTCGACCCGGCGGACGTCGCGTGGTCGCTGGCGTCGACCCGCACGGTGTTCGAATACCGCGCCGTGATCACCGGCACCGATCTCGCGGAACTGACTTCGGGGCTGGCCGCGGTGGCCGCCGGCGAGCCCGCTCCCGGCGTCGTGGTCGGCGCTTCGGCGGCGGCTGAGGAGAGCGAGCCGGTCTTCGTGTTCCCCGGACAGGGCGCGCAGTGGGCGGGCATGGGCCGGGAACTCCTGGCGTCCTCGCCGGTTTTCGCGGCCCGGATGGCCGAATGCGAGCAGGCGCTGCGACCGTACGTGGACTGGTCGCTGACCGAGGTGCTGCGGAACGAAGAAGATCTCGACCGCGCTGAGGTCGGTCAGCCCGCCCTGTGGGCGGTCATGGTTTCCCTCGCCGCGGTGTGGGCGGCGGCCGGGGTCGCGCCGAGCGCCGTGCTCGGGCATTCCCAGGGCGAGATCGCCGCGGCCACCGTCGCCGGGATCCTGTCGCTGGACGACGCGGCCAAGGTCGTCGCGGTCCGCAGCAAGGCGCTGTCCGGGCTGGGCGCCGAAGGCGGCATGCTCTCGGTCGTCATGCCCGCCGAGGCAGTGCGGGAACTGCTGGTGCGGTGGGAGGACCGGCTGGCGATCGCCGCGATCAACGGGCCCGCCGCCACGGTGGTCTCCGGCGAGACCGAAGCACTCACCGAATTCGAACGGGAACTGGCGTCGCGCAAGGTGTTGCGTTGGCGCGTCCCGGTTTCCGACTTCGTGGCGCACTCCGCCGGGATCGCCGCGCTGGAGAACGAGCTGCTCGAAGGCCTGGCGGACATCCAGCCGCAGCCGGGCGAGTTCCCGCTGTTCTCCACGGTCGAATGCCGGTGGATGAACGGCGAGGAACTCGACGCCGCGTACTGGTTCGCCAACGTCCGCCGAACCGTCCGGTTCGACGAAGCGGTCCGGGCGCTGGCCGCAGCCGGGCACCGCGCCTTCGTCGAGGTGTCCCCGCAGCCGGTGCTGACCACCGGCATCGCCGAGACCATCGAGGACATGGCAGTCCCGGGCGCGCCGGTGATCACCGGCACGGTGGAGCGGGAGCAGAGCGGCGTCGCGCGGCTGCTGGCCTCGCTGGCCCAGGTGTATGTCGGCGGCACCGCGGTGGACTGGCCCGCCGTGCTGCCCGCCGGACAGTGGGTGGACCTGCCGACGTATGCGTTCCAGCGCCAGCGGTACTGGCTGGCCGGGTCCAGTCTGTCCGGCCCCGCCCCGGTGTCCGGCGACGGCGCTGTCTCCGCCGCGGACGCCCAGTTCTGGGCTGCCGTCGAGGAAGGAGACTTGGGACGGCTGGACGGCGCTCTCGCGGTGGACGCGCAGCGTTCCTTCCACGAGGTGCTTCCCGCGCTCGCGGCCTGGCGTCGACGGGAGCAGGACCGGGACATCACCGGGAACTGGCGTTACCGCGTCACCTGGCGTCCGGTCGCCGATCCGGCTCCCACGCCGCTGACCGGGACCTGGCTGGCGGTCGTGCCGACCGGACACGGCGATGACGCTCTGGTGCGCGCGTGCGTCGAGGCGCTCGCCGCCCGCGGCGCGGACGTGACCGAGCTCGAAGTCGACGCGAGCACCGCCACCCGTGAAGAACTGGCGACCGCGGTCGCCGGGCCGCTGACCGGAGTGGTCTCGCTGCTCGCGCTGGACGAGACTCCGCTCGCGGGAGCGTCGGTGGTGCCGGGCGGACTGGCGGGCACCACGACGCTGATCCAAGCGCTGGCCGACGCGGATGTCACTGCGCCGCTGTGGCTGGTCACCACGGGCGCGATCGCCACCGGGCCAGGGGACATGCTGACCCGGCCGGTGCAGACCCAGACCCGCGGCCTCGGCCGGGTGCTGCTGCTGGAGCAGCCGGACCGCTGGGGCGGGATGATCGACCTGCCCGCCGTGCTCGACGAGCGCACCGCGAACCGGCTGTGCGCGGTGCTCGCCGGATGCGGCGAGGACGAGGTGGCGCTGCGGCCCGCGGGCATTCTCGGCCGCCGCATCGTGCGCGCGCCGCAGCCCGCCGAGCGGGAATGGCGGCCGCGCGGCACCACGCTGATCACCGGCGGCACCGGCGCGGTCGGCGGCCGGGTGGCCCGCTGGCTGGCCGAGCACGGCGCGGAGAAGGTGGTGCTGACCAGCCGTTCCGGAGCCTCGGCCGAAGGCGCGGCGGCGTTGGCCGCCACGCTGGCCAACGCCGGGACCGCGGTGGAGATCACCGGCTGCGACGCGGCATCGCGCGCCGACCTGTCCGGAGTGATCGACCGCATCGGGGCCGACGGACCCGCGCTCACCGCGGTGATGCACACCGCTGGGGTGCTGGACGACGGCGTGCTCGACCGGATGACCACCGACCGGCTCGCCAGTGCGCTGTCGGCCAAGGCCGGCGGCGCGGCGCATCTCGACGAGCTGACCGCAGAGCTGCCGCTCGACGCGTTCGTGTTGTTCTCCTCGGCCGCCGCGACCTTCGGCGGCGCCGGTCAGGCCAACTACGCGGCCGCGAACGCCTATCTGGACGGCTTGGCGGAGAACCGGCGTTCGCGTGGCTTGCCCGCGCTGTCGGTGGCGTGGGGACCCTGGTCCGGCGGCGGTGTTTCGCAGGCCAGCGAAGCCGCCCGCGCCCGGCTGCGCCGCAACCACTGGGAAGTCCTGATCGACCCGGACCTGGGCGTCAAGGCGCTGGCCGGGGCGATGGCCGGACCGGACACCGTGCTGACCGTGATGGACCTGGACTGGCCCGCGCTCGCCGCGGCGCCCGGACAGGCCGCCATCCTGGATCTGCCGTTCGTGCGCGACCTGCCGGACGCGCAGCGGTTGAAGGCCGGGCTCAAGGCCGACGGCGGCGCGCAGCGCGACGCGGGCGAACTGGCCCAGGACCTCGCGGGCCGCTCCCGCGCCGAACAGGACCGGCTGCTGGTGGACCTGATCCGCGCCGAGGCGGCCGCCGTGCTCGGCTACGCGGGGCCGCAGGACGTGGAGCCGAGCCGCGCGTTCAGCGAGCTGGGCTTCGACTCGCTGACCTCGGTCGAACTTCGGAACCGGATTTCGGCCGCGGCGGGCGTGCCGCTGCCCGCGACGCTGATGTTCGACTATCCGACCCCGACGGTGCTGGCCGAGCACCTGCGCACCACGCTGCTCGGCGCCCAGCCCGCCAGCCCGGCCGAACTGCCTTCGGCGGCGGCCGTCGACGACGATCCGATCGCGCTGGTGGCGATGAGCTGCCGCTTCCCCGGGGACGTCAACAGCCCCGAGGAGCTGTGGGATCTGCTGGCCGCCGGGGGCGACGGGATCTCCGAGTTCCCGGCCGACCGCGGCTGGGACGCGGACGCGCTGTTCGACCCGAACCCGGCGAACCCTGGCACCACCTACGCGCGCCAGGGCGGCTTCCTCCACCAGGCCACCGCGTTCGACCCGGCCTTCTTCGGGATCAGTCCGCGCGAGGCGCTGGCGATGGACCCGCAGCAGCGGCTGCTGCTCGAACTGTCCTGGGAGGCGCTGGAATCCGCCGGACTGGACCCGGTCGCGCTGCGCGGTTCGCGCACCGGCGTGTTCATCGGCGGCTACTCCTCGAACTACGCGATGGTCAGCATGCAGCTGGCCGCGCAGAACGGCGCCGAAGCGGTCGAAGGCCACCTGATCAGCGGCAACGCGACCAGCATCATCTCCGGCCGGATCTCCTACACACTCGGTCTCGAAGGCCCGGCGCTCACCGTGGACACCGCGTGCTCGTCGTCGCTGGTGGCACTGCACACGGCGAGGCAGGCGCTGCGCACCGGCGAATGCTCGCTGGCGCTGGTCGGCGGCGTGTCGGTGATGTCCACGCCGTGGGAGATGGTCGGCTTCGCCCGCCAGCGCGGCATCGCGGCGGACGGCCGGTCCAAGGCGTTCTCCGAAGCGGCCGACGGCATGGGCATGGGCGAAGGCGCGGGCATCCTCGTGCTGGAACGCCTTTCCGACGCTCGGCGCAACGGACATGCGGTGCTGGCTGTGGTGCGGGGTTCGGCGGTGAATCAGGATGGTGCGTCGAATGGGTTGACGGCGCCGAATGGTCCTTCGCAGCAGCGGGTGATTCGGGCGGCGTTGGCGAATGCAGGGTTGTCGGCGTCCGATGTGGACGTGGTGGAGGCGCATGGCACGGGGACGCCGTTGGGCGACCCGATCGAGGCGCAGGCGTTGCTCGCGACCTATGGACAGGAACGGGCCGGGCGGGACCCGCTGTGGCTGGGTTCGGTGAAGTCGAACATCGGGCACACGCAGGCGGCGGCCGGTGTCGCTGGTGTGATCAAGATGGTGCTGGCGTTGCGGAACAAGGAACTTCCGCGGACGTTGCATGTCGAGACGCCGTCGTCGCATGTGGACTGGACGGCGGGCGAGGTCCGGTTGTTGACGGAGAACGTGGCTTGGGAATCCGAGGGACGGACTCGCCGGGCGGGCGTGTCGGCGTTCGGCATCAGCGGGACCAACGCGCACATCATCATCGAGGAAGCCCCCGGGGAAGAGGCTGCCGAGGTCGTGGCGACGGACGAGCCGACGGTGTGGGTGGTGTCGGGTCGCAGCGCGGACGGGTTGCTCGCGCAGGCGGGTCGGCTTCGCGAGTGGGTGGTCGGCCGTGGGCTGGATCCGGTGGATGTCGGTTGGTCGTTGGCCACCACGCGATCGGTGTTTGACCATCGGGCCGTCGTGTTCGGCGACGATCTCCTGAGCGGGCTGGACAGTCTGGTCGTGGGGGAGTCTGCCGGGTCGGTGGTGTCCGGGGTTGCGGATCCGGGTGTTCGGGTGGGTTTGGTGTTCGCGGGTCAGGGTTCGCAGTGGGCGGGTATGGGCCGGGGATTGTATGAGTCGAGTCCGGTGTTCGCTGAGGTGTTTGACCGGGTTTCGGGTTTGTTGGAGCTGGAGCTGGGTGTTTCGGTTCGGGATGTGGTGCTGGTTCCGGAGACACCGGGCAGTGATCAGACTTTGTATGCACAGGCTGGGTTGTTCGCTTTCGAGGTGGCGTTGTTCGAGGTGTTGCGCGCCGCGGGTGTTCGGGCGGATGCGGTGGTGGGGCATTCGGTCGGCGAGATTGCGGCGGCTCACGCGGCGGGCGTGTTGTCTCTGTCGGATGCGTGCCGTCTGGTGGCGGCGCGTGCTCGGTTGATGCAGGCGTTGCCGGTGGGTGGTGCGATGGCGGCGATCAACGCGCCGGAGGACGAGGTTGTTGAGACGCTGGTCGGTGGGGTGTCGATCGCGGCGGTGAACGGTCCGGAGTCGGTGGTGGTTTCCGGTGAAGTTGATGCGGTGGAGCAGATCGTGGCGCTCTGGAAGGAGCGCGGGAACCGGGTTCGGCGGCTGCGGGTGAGTCATGCGTTCCATTCGGCGGCGATGGATCCGGTGCTGGATGAGTTGCGTCAGGTGGCTGACGGTCTTACGTATGCGCGTCCGGAGCTGTTGTGGGCGGGTGCGTTGACGGGTGAAGTGCTGACGGCGTGCGAGGCGGGTTATTGGCCTGCGCAGACGCGGGGTGCGGTGCGGTATGGGGATGCGGTGGAGTCTCTTGTCGCGCAGGGGATTTCGGTGTTCCTGGAGGTCGGGCCGGACGGTTCGCTGTCCGCGCTCGGCACCGCGGACGCCGCGTTCGTGCCGTTGCAGCGCAAGGACGGCACCGGCCTGGTCGCCGGGCTGGCGCGGGCTTTCGTGCAGGGGGTGAGTGTCGACTGGAGCACGCTGATTCCCCAGGGGAACCGCGCGCAGCTGCCGACGTATGCCTTCCAGCACCAGCGTTACTGGCCGCAGGGCGTGCAGACGCGACCGGGCACCGCGACGGGTTCGCCGGCGGACGCCGAGTTCTGGGCCGCGGTGGAGAGTGGCGATCTGACCGAACTCGCCGACACCTTGTCTATTGAGGACAGTGCGCAGCTCGGCGAGGTGCTGCCCGCACTGGTCTCCTGGCGCAAACGCGAACACGACCGCACGGCCACCGCGGACTGGCGTTACCGCGTGAGCTGGGCGTCGATCCCGGAGCCCGCCGCGCATACGTTGTCCGGGCGCTGGATCGTGGTGCGCACCCCGGACCAGGCCGAGCACGAGTTGGCGCGGACCTGTCTGCGCGTGCTGGCCGAGCACGGCGCCGAGGTGAGCGTGCTGGAAGCGGTGGAGAGCACCGACGTGGCGGCCATGACCGCGCGGATCGAGGACGTCGTCGGCGACGGCGCGGTCTCCGGGCTGGTGTCGCTGCTGGCGCTGGACGAGACTCCGGCGCCCGGCTTCCCGAACTTGGTCAATGGCGTGGCCGGGACCCAGACGCTCATCCAGGCGATGATCGCGCTGCACCTGCCCGCTCCCTTGTGGACGCTCACCCGGGGCGCGGTGTCCGCCCTTCCCGGCGAGCCGACCGAGAATCCGGAGCAGTCGCAGGTATGGGGCGTGGCCAGGGTCGCGGTGCTGGAGCACCCCGACCACGGAGGCGGCATGATCGACGTGCCGGTCGAGTTCGACGACACGGCCGCGCGACGGCTGTGCGCGCTGCTGGCCGACTCGGACGGTGAAGACCAGCTCGCGATCCGCGAGAACGGGATCTTCGGCCGTCGTCTCGGCCGGGCCGGTGCGCCCAAGGGCGCGGCGGGGCGGTTCGCGCCGTCCGGCACCGCGCTGATCACCGGCGGCACCGGCGCGATCGGCGGGCACGTGTCCCGCTGGCTCGGCGAGCGCGGCGTCGAACGGCTCGTGGTGACCAGCCGCTCCGGCGCCACCGCGGCGGGGGCACCGGCGCTGGCCGCCGAACTGGCCGGCGAGGGCACTGCGGTCGAGGTGTTCGCCTGCGACGCCGCTGTCGAGTCCGAGCTGGCCGGAGTGCTGACCCGGATCGGGCACGACGGCCCGCCGTTGAAGGTGGTCATCCACGCCGCGGGCGTGGCGCAAGCGACGCCGCTGGACGAGATTTCCTTGGCGGAACTGGCGACCGTGCTGGCGGCCAAGGCCGACGGCGCGGCCGCGCTGGACCGGCTGACCGCGGGGATCGAGTTGGACGCGTTCGTGCTGTTCTCCTCGATCGCGGCGACCTGGGGCAGCGGTATGCAGGCCAGCTACGCTGCCGCCAACTGCTACCTGGACGCGCTGGCGGAGAACCGGCTCGCCCGCGGCCTCGCCGCCACTTCGGTGGCTTGGGGTCCGTGGGGCGGCGGCGGAATGACCGACGTCGAGGACGCGGCGCTGCTGAGCCGTCGCGGGCTCGGCATGCTCGATCCCGGCCACGCGGTCAACGCGCTGGCGCAGGTGCTCGACAGCGGCGAGAGCCTGACGGTCGTCGCCGACGTGGACTGGGGCCGGTTCGCGCCGCCGTTCACCCTGCGCCGCCCGAGCCGGCTCATCGAAAGCCTTCCCGACGTCGTCGAGGCGTTGGAGAGCCGGGACGAGGAGCCGGGCGTGGCCGCGGGCAACGCGCTGGCCGAGAAGCTGTCCGGGCTCTCCCAAGCCGAACAGCAGCGGCTGCTGGTCGACCTGGTGCGCGCCGAGGCGGCGATCGTTCTCGGGTACGAGAAGGACGTCGTGGAGGCCGACCGGTCCTTCAGCGATCTCGGCGCCGACTCGCTCACCGCGGTGGAACTGCGCGACCGGCTGGGTTCGAGCACCGGGATGTCGTTGCCCAGCACGCTGTTGTTCGACTACCCGACTCCGGCCGCGCTCGCCGAACACCTGCGGACGAGCCTGGTCGCGGAGGTCAGCGCGGTCGCCCCGGTGCTCGCCGAACTGGACAAGCTGCAAGGCCTGCTCGACGGGCTGGCCACCGCGGACGAGTCCGCGCTGATCACCAACCGGCTCGAAGTCGTGCTGGCGAAGTGGAAAGAAGCGAAGGAAAACCACGCCGGCGACGGCGTCGAGGAGAAGCTCGAATCGTCTTCGGACGACGAAGTCTTCGACTTCATCGGCAAAGAACTCGGCATCTACTGACCAGACGAAGACGCGACTTCCTCGACGGGGTGACGTAAGTGAACGAAGACAAGCTCCGCTACTTCCTCAAGCGGGTGACCGCCAGCCTGCACGAAACGCGGCAGCGCCTGCAGGAGGTCGAATCCTCCGGCGAGGAGCCGATCGCCATCGTCGGCATGAGCTGCCGGTTCCCTGGCGGCGTGGCGACGCCGGAGGACCTGTGGGAGCTGCTGTCCGACGGGCGCGAGTCGGTCGCCGAACTGCCGCGAGACCGCGGCTGGGACATTACCGCCGCGGAGGTGCGCGAGGGCAACTTCGTCGACGACGCCACCGGTTTCGACGCCGGGTTCTTCGGGATCAGTCCGCGCGAGGCGCTTTCGATGGACCCGCAGCAGCGGTTGCTGCTGGAGGTGGCGTGGGAGGCGTTGGAGCGCGCCGGGATCGACCCGGCCTCGCTGCGGGGATCCGCGACGGGTGTGTTCGCCGGCGCGTCCGGTTCGGGCTACGGCTGGCTTTCGGGCAAGCAGGGCGAGCACGACGGACACGTGATGACCGGCAATGCCACGAGCATTCTGTCCGGCCGGATCTCCTACACGCTGGGGCTGGAGGGGCCCGCGATCACCGTGGACACGGCGTGCTCCTCGTCGCTGGTTTCGCTGCACCTGGCCTGCCAGGCGTTGCGCTCGCGAGAGTGCTCGATGGCGTTGGTCGGCGGTGCCTTTGTCGCGGCCACTCCGGTGCTGTTCACCGACTTCAGCACGTCGCTCGGACTTTCCCCGGACGGACGGTGCAAGACGTTCGGCGCGGGCGCGGACGGCATGGGCGTCGCCGAGGGCGCGGGTGTCGTGGTGGTCGAGCGGCTGTCGGACGCGCGGCGGAACGGGCACCGGATTCTGGCGGTGGTGCGGGGTTCGGCGGTGAATCAGGATGGTGCGTCGAATGGTTTGACGGCGCCGAATGGTCCTTCGCAGCAGCGGGTGATCCGGGCGGCGTTGGCGAGTGCGCGTTTGTCCACTGAGGACGTTGATGTGGTGGAGGCGCACGGGACCGGTACGCCGCTGGGCGACCCCATTGAGGCGCAGGCGTTGCTGGCGACTTATGGTCAGGGTCGGCCGGAGGGGCGGCCGTTGTGGCTGGGTTCGGTGAAGTCGAACATCGGGCACACCCAACAGGCCGCGGGCATGGCCGGGATCATCAAAACCGTGCTGTCGCTGCGCAATCAGGAACTGCCGCGTACCTTGCACGTGGAAGAACCGACCACGCATGTGGACTGGTCGGCGGGCGAGGTGCGGCTGCTGGCCGAGCCGGTGCCGTGGCCGGCGGGGGAGCGGGTGCGCCGGGCCGGGGTGTCGGCGTTCGGCATGAGCGGCACCAACGTGCACATCATCGTCGAGGAGGCTCCTGCCGCCGAAGAGACCGCGCCCGAACCGGACGCTCCGGAAGAGGAAGCACTGGAGGCCGCGGAGGAGCGGGTTCCGGTACTGGAGTCGCGCGGGTTGACGGCGTGGCCGGTGTCGGGCCGTTCGGCGAACGGGCTGGCGGCGCAGCGGGATCGGCTGACGGCGTGGGTCCGGGCTCGCCCGGAGCTGGACCCGCTGGATGTCGGCTGGTCGCTGGCGGCGACGCGGTCTTCGTTCGAGCATCGTTCCGTGACGATCGGCGGGGATCTGAATTCTCTGCTGTCGGGTGCGGCGGTGCGTGGGGTGGCGCGGTCTGGTGTGCGTGCGGTGTTCGTGTTCGGCGGGCAGGGTGCGCAGTGGGTGGGCATGGGCCGTGCCGCGTTGGCGGAGAGCCCGGTGTTCGCGGCGCGGTTCGCGGAGTGCGAGCGTGTGTTGGAGTCCTGTGTGGACTGGTCGCCGCGTGAGGTGTTGACCGGGGCTGCGGAGCTGGGCTCGGCGGAGATCGTGCAGCCGTTGTTGTGGGCGGTGATGGTGTCGTTCGCGGCGGTGTGGGAGGCCGCGGGCGTGACGCCGGAAGCGGTGGTGGGTCACTCGCAGGGTGAGGTCGCGGCCGCGACTGTGGCGGGGATGCTGTCGCTGGAGGACGCGGCGCGAGTGGTGACCGCGCGGTCCCGCGGCTTGTCCGGGCTGTCGGTCGAGGGGTCGAT
>NZ_JBITKV010000030.1:0-2617 GCF_044461365.1 Amycolatopsis sp. NPDC049868
GGTTCGCCAAACGAGCCGCCTACCACCGCGCCGAGATCATCCTCGCCTGCATCATCCTCCACCTCCGATGAAGATCCCCAGGACACGCCCTAGGCACTTCTTCGGTCATCCATATCTCTGAAACGAAAGGAATTGTCGATGGTTGCCAACGATGGACTCATCAGGTATGACCACAATGCCCTGAACGCGGCGGTGCAGGAGATGTTCAACATCAACGCCCAGATCACTCAGGAGATGGAGCAACTCAAGCAGCAGGTCAAGCAGAACCAGGACCAGTACTTGGGTGCCAGCTCCGAACGTTACGGGATTGCTGCCGGGCAGATCGATCAGGATCTCCAGGAGAGCACGGAAACCCTGCAGAGGCTCACTCTCAGTCTGCAGACCGGTAGTGACGATTTCCAGGGCCAGGACAGGAAACTGGCAGACCTGTTTTGATGAAGCTGGTATGGGGTGTGCCGGGTTGGGAACAGCCCGGCACACCTCGTACCGCGGAGAGGACGAGGAATGGGCGACCAGACGCAACTCGATCCCGCTGCCGTACGGGAGGCGGCGAATCGTATCGGCAACCTCATGGATGACGGCGTCATGCAGGTTTTCAACAAGCTCGACAGCCAGCCGCCGACCGCCGGTAAATGGGAACCCGGCCAGGCGCTGCAACGCCTGGTAGAGGACAGGATCCGGGCGACCCAGGCGCAGGCCGATATCTTGGCGACCGCGTTCCGGAAAATGTGTGACGGGTTGAGGAATGTCGCCGATCACCTTGAGAACGCTGACGGCGACAACAGTGACCAGATCAAAAAAGACATCCAGGAAATGAAGGACAGTGTCGCGAACGGCACGTCGTCCACGGGCGCTTCGTCTGCCGGCGATCCGGCTCCTCCGGACGAGGTGTCGCCTGCCGATGAGTCGTCGGGTGATGATCAACCTGCAGGCGACAGCACTTCCGATGAGTCGTCAGAGAACGGTGAACCTTCGTCGGGCGACGACCAGTCGACGGACGGCGACCCCTTCGAGGACACGTCCACCTGACCGGAAGTTGAGTTCGAACGCGAACTGAAGGTCGCCTCGTAAGTCATACCAAGGGAAACTTCCGTGAGGAACCGAGATCATGTCTGAACCGAATAACACCCTCGGGGTGGGGCAGGACAAGACCCCTCCGCCGGCCTGGGATCCAGAAGCCCTGCAAACCTGGCCCGCAATCGTCGGCGCGGTAGATGACATGGTCCACAACCAGGGGGACGCCAACTCCCATACGGACCTCACCAACAACCTCATGTCCCACATGTGGTATCAGCTGCAAGACGACTTCGCGGAGGCGACGAGGACTCTGGGAAGGGTTCTCGAGGACTTCCAAAGGGAATACACCGGCCTCAAGGACTTCGCTGGCGAGGCGGCGGACTCTTTTCGTGAATTCGCGAAAAGTATCTACCAAGGCGGGGAGGACGTTTACAACACGCTGACCACTCGTGACTTCGCCACGACCTTCGGCAATATCGGACATGACATCCAGAGCTTCAGTAACACGTTCTGGGACTTCGTGCAGCAAGCCCACGACTACGAGAAGCAGCTCGCGGAGCATTACGCGAATGCCATCAACATGGCGGAGTACGGCGAGGAGGTCGACGCCCTGACCGTCCAGGCACAAGACGCGTACAACCGGCAAGAGATCGAGCTGTACAAATCGCTCCGTAACCTCCTCGCGGATTGGCGTGATCGTTTCGCGGACCGTGGCAATGAGCTGGATACGCTCAACGTCGCCTTGCCCCCCGGTGCCACGGACTCCGGCGGTCGTACGGGTAAGAGCGGGCTCCGTGACGCGGGTGGTGAGAACCAGGAGTGGCGGAAGGAAAACGCGGAGGACGGTCGTACGGGTAAGAACGGGCTCCGTGATGCGAGTGGTGAGAACCAGGAGTGGCGGAAGGAAAACGCGGAGGACGGTCGTACGGGTAAGAACGGGCTCCGTGACGCGGGTGGTGAGAACCAGGAGTGGCGGAAGGAAAACGCGGCGGCTGACGCGAACAGCGGTTTGCAGCAACAGATGGCGGCCGGCGTCGGAGATTTGACGAAGGAGCCGGTCCAGACCGCGTCCCAGCCTGGTGACGAGCAGGGCCTGGACGCCACGGAGGGCCTCGGTGTGCCGGATACGTCGGGCGCGGTGGCTCCAGGCGGGGGGAGCGAGCCGACTAGGCCCGCGGAGCCGCGCCAGCTCAGGAAACTGGCGCAAATGACTCCGGCCCAGAGGGCCGCCGGTGAAGCCGGTAGTGGCGGTGGCTCGGGTGCTGGAGACGAGGGGGCTTCGGCGGCTGACGCGGCTGAGCAGGAGCGGCAGCAGGGGTTGGCGGACGCGAAGGATGCGGCGAATGGCGCGCTCGCGCCGTTGTCGGGGTCGGGGAGTGGCGCGCCGGGCTCGGGGACGGGTGGTGGCGGCTTGCCGAGCGGCTCTGGTGACAAGGTCAAGATTCCGGCTTCGCTGAGTAGTGCGCCCGCCGATGATGCTGGAGGTAGCGCTGGTTCGGATTCAGGTTCCGCGGCGGCTGATGAGGCCGAGAGGCAGCGGCAGGCTGATGAGGCTGAGCGGCAGAAGGGGTTGGCGGACGCGAAGGACGCGGCGAATGGA
>NZ_JBITKV010000030.1:2714-6605 GCF_044461365.1 Amycolatopsis sp. NPDC049868
GTGGTTCCGCGGCGGCTGATGAGGCCGAGAGGCAGCGGCAGGCTGATGAGGCTGAGCGGCAGAAGGGGTTGGCGGACGCGAAGGACGCGGCGAATGGTGCCCTAGCGCCGTTGTCGGGTTCGGGGAGCAATGCGCCTGGTTCGGACACTGGTGGTGGTGCTTCGCCGGGCGGTTCGGGCGACAAGGTCAAGATTCCGGACTCGCTGACCAGTTCGCCCGATGACACAGGCGGAAGCGACAGCGGCACGGGTGATCCGGGCGCCGGCGGAGGCGCGGGTATCGGCGGTGGTGTCGACGACCCCGCTGAGCAACAGCGCCAGGAAGGCCTGCAGGAGGCTCGGGACGCGGCGAACAAGGCCATCTCAGGGCTGCAAGGCACGGGCAGCGGTGCGGACACCGGCACGGGAGACTCGTCGAGCGGTGCGGACGACAGCCGTCAGGGTTCGTCGGGTGATATCGGTGCGCCGCCGGATACGCAGAAGTTCAAGGTGCCGGATTCGTTGACCGGCGCTCCCGCCGACACGGGCACTGGTGCGGGTGGGACCTCTGGCGGCGGCTCCTCGGACGGCGGTACGCCGGATGCGGCGGAGCAGCAGCGGCAACAGGCGTTGCAGGAGGCGAAGGATGCGGCGAACCGAGCGCTCGACGGCCTCGCGAGTGATCCATCGCAGCCGGGCTCAGGCGAGCCGCGGTCCTCGCTGAACGACTTCCTGTCCGGTCAGTCTCCAGACGCAGGATCTGGCCAAGACGGGGATTCCCCCATCGCGGACAAAGCGCACCAGGACGCCAAGGCAGCGATCGACAAGGCCATCGAGAGCCTGCCCGGTTACAACGGGAACGACGCCTATGCGCAGGCGTTGCACGACGCGAAGCAGCAGGCGGACGAAGCGATCGACGGTCTGTCGGCGAACTCCGACAGCAGGTCTCCGGGTGGGCAGCACCCGGTCAAGCTGGAGTCCGCTCCCCCTAGCGGCGGCGGTCTTGACAGCGGCACCGGCGGTGGCGTGAGCGGAAGTGTGGGCAGCGGAGGCGTCGGTGGCGGCGATTTGCCGGCGCACAACACGCTCGACGGTGCCGGTACCCCGCGGGCGGACTCGGTGCTTGACACCGACGTCGCCGCACGTCAGGGGCTGGCGCCGGCGACCGGTGCGGTCACCCAGCAGGCGCCGGTGGGAACCACCGGACCCGGATCCGCCATCCCGGCAGACCACATGGGCGGCGCCGGAATGCCCATGGGCGGCATGGGCGGCGGCATGGGCGGTATGGGGCAGAACGAGAACCGCGAGCGGCAGCCGAACACCTGGCTCCAGGACGACGGCGGCGCGTGGCGGGACGAGCACGAGGATGAGGATGTCCCATCGTCCGTGCTCGGACGGAACTCGTAAGCCATGGCCGAGGTCATCGGCCGGGGAACAGCCCCTTCGCCGCCCCCTGAACCGCCGGTCGGGGGGCCCACCGTCGACGAGGTGTCACACCTGCTGGAAGGGGCCGAGCCGGAGAGCTGGTACGTCCTGGCCGCTTGGTTCGACCGGGCGGCCGAGGTACTGCGTGAGGCGGTGGACAGCTATCGCAAGCACGCCAAGAACCTTGCCGATGTGTGGCACGGCGTCTCAGCGCATGCTTATGCCGAGATCGCAGACACGATGGTCACAAGGATCAGCCAGCGTCCGCCGGGACCCACCGACGGTGAGCTGTCGCGTCGCGTCGGTGAAGCCCTTGCCAACGGGCAGCGTCGCCTGCGTGATCTGCACCTGCTGCGGGCCGAGCAGCCGGGGACCGATCCTCGGCTGCTGGACGAACAGGCCCGCCGGATCCTGCTCGATCTTGAGATCGCCTACGCGGAGATCGGCATGTTCTTCGCGGAGGCCAACGCTCACGCCCCTGAAGGACTCGCCGGATCGCCAGTGTTCGTCCCGGCCGGATATGGCGGCGGCATGGGGCAGCCGCCTGTCCGATTCGCCGTTGGACACGCTGGTTATGGCGAGCCCGCCGGACGAGAGGTAATCGGTGGCCTGGGCGCGCCTGCGGAGGCTTCGTTCATCGTGGGTGGCATGCCTCCCGGCGCATTCGTGCCGGACGGTCGTGGCGGATCCAAGTCGTTGTGGGCGTCGGCTGCCGGTGACCAAGGGCTCGGCGCACCTGAGCGGTCACCGGACACCTCGCCCGGCCCGTCCGAGCACGTCGTCAGGAGCGAGGGGGCTGACGACGTGCTCGTGGGCTGGTCGCCGCCTCTCGTGCGCACCGCCGAAGCTTCGGCGATCGGCAAGTCGGCGCGATCGCAGACCACGATAGGGCGACAGACCACGGGCGAACCTGTCGTCGCGAAATCCACCGTTGCGAAATCTGCCGAGGGAAAGCCTGCGCCGAAGAAGTCCGAGGTGGAGAAGTCCGCAATGGAGAAGCCCGTTGTCACATCCACGGTTCCGGTGGAGTCGATGGCCGAGCCGGCTCGACCTGCGGCTCCGCCCGTGCACCAGGCTGCGGCCGCTACACCGGCTCAGCACGTTCCAGCCGTGACGGCGACTCCGCCCGTTCAGCATGCTCAGGTCGCGGCGACGGCTTCGACCGCTGCTCCCGCACAACACACACCTCCACCTGTCGCTCACGCGCCGGCGAGTGATTCCGCGTTCGATGTACAGGGGCAGCACGCGAGGCCTGCGTCCGGGGCGCAGCCGACGGGAACGAACCTGACCGCCGAAGCCCCGGCGCCGAATACGCCGTCGGGGGCTTCTGCCTCGAGTGGCTCGGGTGGCATGCCCGCGAGTGCGCCGGTGACGAGCGGCGGGGCGGCAACACCCGGGGCGATGGTTCCGATGACGGGCGGGCAGGTCCTCGGTAAGGACGACAAAGGCCAGGTATCGAGTTCGGTACAGCTGTCCGCCGACATGGACAGCTGGGGGGTGGGGGATCTCCCTGCCCCAGTGCTCGGCCGCCCGCTTCGGATCCCGGACCCGCCGCCTGAAGCTCCCGCCACAGAAGGAGAAAACGATGGTTGAGTTCCATTTCCCGGAAAACGCCCCGTTGGCGGCAGCCGCTGAAGCGGCGATGCAGGCGTTCGAGGGCGAACAGCGAAAACTGACAGAGCTGCAGCAGAAGGTGGACGACGACAGTACCACCGTCCGGTCCAAGGATCGTTCGCTCTCGATGACGTTCGATGGACGCGGAGACCTGACCGCGATGAAGTTCCTCGGCACGAAGTACCGGACCATGGCGCCCGCCGAGCTGGCTCACCTGATCGTCGAAACCGTGCAGGCCGGTCGTGCGCAGTGCATGGAAAAACTGGTCGAGAGTATGAGCGGTTACGGCGGACTGCCCGGCATCAACTTCGGTGATCTGGTCGCCGGCCGGATGGACCCGGGCAAACTCGTCGAGTCACTGTTCTCCCCGTTCGCCGACAAAGTGGATGAGGAAAAGGGCGGAAGTCGTCCCGTCAAGGAAAGTGAGAAGTGATAGATCATGGGTGACATCACCAGCGTTGACATGCATGCCGCGGATGCGGCTACGAAAAAGCTTGCTGACGACACCGCCGAGCTTTCACGGGCGATTGGCGACGTTCATCAGGAGCTGGAGGAACGGTCGGGCTGCTGGGGTGACGATGAGACTGGCGAGAAATTCGAAGGGCAATATATGAAGCCATATAAGGAGCTCATGGCTTCTCTTCATGAGCTTAAGGACCAATTGACGCTGAACGCGAGCGACATTCGGAAGGTGCCGGGGGAATTTGCGGCGCAAGACGAGGAGAATGCGGCGGGGTTCTAGGGCTGTTTGGTTCTTTGTGGTGGTTTTGTTGAGTTTGGGAGAGGAGGTGTGTTGGTGTGGGGTATGAGCCTGTGCGTCTTCCTGCTGCTTTGCAGGGGTTTCTTGAGGTGACGGTGGGGATGAAGTGGCCGA
>NZ_JBITKV010000031.1:0-2631 GCF_044461365.1 Amycolatopsis sp. NPDC049868
GAGGTTCCTTTGAGAGCATTAAATTGCCTCGATCAAATTTGACATTGTTGGAGAGTTTGATCCTGGCTCAGGACGAACGCTGGCGGCGTGCTTAACACATGCAAGTCGAACGATGAAGCCTTTCGGGGTGGATTAGTGGCGAACGGGTGAGTAACACGTGGGCAATCTGCCCTGTACTTTGGGATAAGCCTGGGAAACTGGGTCTAATACCGGATATGACTCTTGGCCGCATGGTTGAGAGTGGAAAGCTCCGGCGGTACGGGATGAGCCCGCGGCCTATCAGCTTGTTGGTGGGGTAATGGCCTACCAAGGCGACGACGGGTAGCCGGCCTGAGAGGGTGACCGGCCACACTGGGACTGAGACACGGCCCAGACTCCTACGGGAGGCAGCAGTGGGGAATATTGCACAATGGGCGCAAGCCTGATGCAGCGACGCCGCGTGAGGGATGACGGCCTTCGGGTTGTAAACCTCTTTCGCCAGGGACGAAGCGCAAGTGACGGTACCTGGATAAGAAGCACCGGCTAACTACGTGCCAGCAGCCGCGGTAATACGTAGGGTGCGAGCGTTGTCCGGAATTATTGGGCGTAAAGAGCTCGTAGGCGGTTTGTCGCGTCGTTCGTGAAAACTCCACGCTTAACGTGGAGCGTGCGGGCGATACGGGCAGACTTGAGTTCGGTAGGGGAGACTGGAATTCCTGGTGTAGCGGTGAAATGCGCAGATATCAGGAGGAACACCGGTGGCGAAGGCGGGTCTCTGGGCCGATACTGACGCTGAGGAGCGAAAGCGTGGGGAGCGAACAGGATTAGATACCCTGGTAGTCCACGCTGTAAACGTTGGGCGCTAGGTGTGGGCGACATCCACGTTGTCCGTGCCGTAGCTAACGCATTAAGCGCCCCGCCTGGGGAGTACGGCCGCAAGGCTAAAACTCAAAGGAATTGACGGGGGCCCGCACAAGCGGCGGAGCATGTGGATTAATTCGATGCAACGCGAAGAACCTTACCTGGGCTTGACATGCGCCAGACATCCCTAGAGATAGGGCTTCCCTTGTGGTTGGTGTACAGGTGGTGCATGGCTGTCGTCAGCTCGTGTCGTGAGATGTTGGGTTAAGTCCCGCAACGAGCGCAACCCTTATCCTACGTTGCCAGCGCGTTATGGCGGGGACTCGTGGGAGACTGCCGGGGTCAACTCGGAGGAAGGTGGGGATGACGTCAAGTCATCATGCCCCTTATGTCCAGGGCTTCACACATGCTACAATGGCTGGTACAGAGGGCTGCGATACCGCGAGGTGGAGCGAATCCCTTAAAGCCGGTCTCAGTTCGGATCGCAGTCTGCAACTCGACTGCGTGAAGTCGGAGTCGCTAGTAATCGCAGATCAGCAACGCTGCGGTGAATACGTTCCCGGGCCTTGTACACACCGCCCGTCACGTCATGAAAGTCGGTAACACCCGAAGCCCATGGCCCAACCCGCAAGGGGGGGAGTGGTCGAAGGTGGGACTGGCGATTGGGACGAAGTCGTAACAAGGTAGCCGTACCGGAAGGTGCGGCTGGATCACCTCCTTTCTAAGGAGCAACACATCCACCCCGCCGGGATACCCGGACCAACGGTGGTGGAGTGGCCGGCACTCAACATCCGAACGTGGTGTTGTGCTGGTTGCTCAAGGAATTGTGGAACTACTGGTTAGGGTTCGGTCGGCTTTTGCCGGGACGCTCTAGTACTGCACTTCGGTGCGTGGAACGGGTGCTCCTGGGAGGTCGGAAGAATTGTTCACTGGCACGCTGTTGGGTCCTGAGGCAACACGCCGAGGGGCTTACACGAGCTCCAGGAGTTTGTTTCTGGTGTGGTGTTTGAGAACTGTAGAGTGGATGCGAGCATCTTTGTGGTCAAGTTGTTAAGGGCACATGGTGGATGTCTTGGCTTCAGGAGCCGATGAAGGACGTGGGAGGCTGCGATATGCCTCGGGGAGCTGTCAACCGAGCTGTGATCCGAGGATTTCCGAATGGGGAAACCCAGCACCAGTTATGTGGTGTTACCCGCATCTGAATATATAGGGTGCGTGGAGGGAACGCGGGGAAGTGAAACATCTCAGTACCCGTAGGAAGAGAAAACAACCGTGATTCCGTGAGTAGTGGCGAGCGAAAGCGGAAGAGGCTAAACCATGCACATGTCAAGCTGTCAGGCGTTGTGTGTGTGGTGTTGTGGGACCCGCCTTGGAGAGACTGACATCTCTTCGGGTTGATGTGCTGGTTAGTGGAACGCCTTGGGATGGGCGACCGGAGTGGGTGAGAGTCCCGTACGCGAAAACCAGTTTCAGAGACCTTGGTGGTGTTCCCGAGTAGCAGCGAGCTCGTGGAATTTGCTGTGAATCTGCCGGGACCACCCGGTAAGCCTAAATACTTCCTGAAGACCGATAGCGGACTAGTACCGTGAGGGAAAGATGAAAAGTACCCCGGGAGGGGAGTGAAAGAGTACCTGAAACCGTGTGCCTACAAGCCGTCAGAGCCCGAGCACATCCTTGTGATGTTGAGGTGATGGCGTGCCTTTTGAAGAATGAGCCTGCGAGTTAGTGCTGCGTGGCGAGGTTAACCCGTGTGGGGTAGCCGTAGCGAAAGCGAGTCTGAATAGGGCGTCC
>NZ_JBITKV010000031.1:2729-4777 GCF_044461365.1 Amycolatopsis sp. NPDC049868
AAGTGTCTAGTCGTGTTGATGGGTAGGGGAGCGTCCTGCATCCAGGGAAGCGGCGGCGGAAGCCAGTCGTGGAGGGTGTGGGAGTGAGAATGCAGGCATGAGTAGCGAATGCAGAGTGAGAAACTCTGCCGCCGGATGACCAAGGGTTCCTGGGCCAGGCTAATCCGCCCAGGGTAAGTCGGGACCTAAGGCGAGGCCGACAGGCGTAGTCGATGGATAACGGGTTGATATTCCCGTACCCGAGCACGTGCGCCCAGGATGAGGCGGTTGATACTAACCACCCAAAGCCAGTTACCAATATCTTCGGATGGAGGTTTCTGTGTGGAGCGTGGGATCTGATTCCGTAGTAGTCGAGTGATGGGGTGACGCAGGAAGGTAGCTCCGCCAGTGAGTGGTAGTACTGGTGTAAGCGTGTAGACCGAGTGGTAGGCAAATCCGCCGCTCATATAGGTTGAGACGTGATGCGTAGCCGATTGAGGCGAAGTAGAGTGATCCTATGCTGCCGAGAAAAGCCTCTAGCGAGTGCGTGCACGGCCCGTACCCCAAACCAACACAGGTGGTCAGGTAGAGAATACTAAGGCGATCGGGTGAACTGTGGTTAAGGAACTCGGCAAAATGCCCCCGTAACTTCGGGAGAAGGGGGGCCAAACACTCTGAAGTCCCTTGCGGACTAGGGGTGGGTGGCCGCAGAGACCAGCGGAAAGCGACTGTTTACTAAAAACACAGGTCCATGCGAAGTCGCAAGACGATGTATATGGACTGACGCCTGCCCGGTGCTGGAACGTTAAGAGGACCGGTTAACCCCTTTGGGGGTGAAGCTGAGAATTTAAGCGCCAGTAAACGGCGGTGGTAACTATAACCATCCTAAGGTAGCGAAATTCCTTGTCGGGTAAGTTCCGACCTGCACGAATGGCGTAACGACTTTCCGGCTGTCTCAACCACAGGCCCGGCGAAATTGCACTACGAGTAAAGATGCTCGTTACGCGCGGCAGGACGGAAAGACCCCGGGACCTTTACTATAGTTTGGTATTGGTTTTCGGTTCGGCTTGTGTAGGATAGGTGGGAGACTGTGAAGCTGGCACGCTAGTGTTGGTGGAGTCGTTGTTGAAATACCACTCTGGTCGGATTGGGAATCTGAACCTCGGACCATGATCTGGTTCAGGGACAGTGCCTGATGGGTAGTTTAACTGGGGCGGTTGCCTCCTAAAGAGTAACGGAGGCGCCCAAAGGTTCCCTCAGCCTGGTTGGCAATCAGGTGTTGAGTGCAAGTGCACAAGGGAGCTTGACTGTGAGACAGACATGTCGAGCAGGGACGAAAGTCGGGACTAGTGATCCGGCACCACCTGGTGGAAGGGGTGTCGCTCAACGGATAAAAGGTACCCCGGGGATAACAGGCTGATCTTGCCCAAGAGTCCATATCGACGGCATGGTTTGGCACCTCGATGTCGGCTCGTCGCATCCTGGGGCCGGAGTAGGTCCCAAGGGTTGGGCTGTTCGCCCATTAAAGCGGCACGCGAGCTGGGTTTAGAACGTCGTGAGACAGTTCGGTCCCTATCCGCCGCGCGCGTAGGATACTTGAGGAAGGCTGTCCCTAGTACGAGAGGACCGGGACGGACGAACCTCTGGTATGCCAGTTGTCACGCCAGTGGCATGGCTGGTTGGCCACGTTCGGAAGGGATAACCGCTGAAGGCATCTAAGCGGGAAGCCTGTTCCAAGATGAGGTATCCCACCCCATGTGGGTTAAGGCCCCCAACAGACCATTGGGTTGATAGGCCAGAAATGGAAGCACAGTAATGTGTTGTCGAGTTGACTGGTACTAATAGGCCGAGGACTTGCCCACAAAGATGTTACGCATCCACTCTACAGCTCTGAAACACCACACAACCACACACAACTGTGTGAGCGTGTGTGGGTGTTTCGTAGTGTTTCGGTGGTTATAGCGTCAGGGAAACGCCCGGTCCCATTCCGAACCCGGAAGCTAAGCCTGACAGCGCCGATGGTACTGCAACCGAAGGGTTGTGGGAGAGTAGGACACCGCCGGACTAAC
>NZ_JBITKV010000032.1:0-1337 GCF_044461365.1 Amycolatopsis sp. NPDC049868
CTTGGGTTCTAGTGGTGGTTGCAACACCTGAGTTGTTCAGGGGTTGTGTTGTTCGAAATCCGCAAGGATCGGTCGCCTCAGGGGCCGAGGAAGCTGCTTGCCGAGCGCCGGACATATCTTGATCTTGTGGCGCAGGGGACGGGCAGTGCTGAGGTGTGTCGGATCGTGGGGATCAACCGCCGGACCGGGCATCGGTGGCGGCAAGGACGTGCGAGTCAGGCGGGGCGGGCGACGAACCAGTCGTCCGCCCCGCCTGCACGTCCGCCCGCGCCTGAGTCTCCTTCTGCTGCTGGGCCGTCGGTGCCCGCCACCCGGTTTCTGTCTCAGGACGAGCGGCTTCTGATCGCGGATCTGGCGCGGGCCGGGCACGGCCCTCGGGAGATCGGCCGCCGGATCGGCCGGCCTGCCTCGACGGTCAGCCGGGAACTGGGCCGCAACGCCGATCCCGCCAGCGATGAGTATCTTCCCTATTCCGCGCAGGCCCGGGCAGACGCTCGCAGGCCCCGGCCCAAACCAGGCAAGATCGCGACCAACCCCGAGCTGCGGGACCGGATCCAAGGCATGCTGGACGACCGGTGCAGCCCCGAACAAGCCAGTAACCGGCTGCGCCGTGATCACCCCGACCAGCCGGAGCTGCACGTGGCCCACGAAACGATCTATCAAGCCCTGTATGTCCAAGGCCGCGGCGAGCTGCGCCGCGAACTCAAAGCCGCGCTACGCACCGGCCGCACCCAGCGCAAACCCCGCGACAGCGGCGAGCAACGCCAGCCCCGGTTCACCGCACCCATGGTGATGATCAGCGACCGCCCGGCCGAGGCAGACGACCGCGCCGTCCCCGGCCACTGGGAAGGCGACCTCATCATCGGCGAGAACGGAGCATCCGCGATCGGCACCCTCGTCGAACGCACCACCCGCTACGTCATGCTCGTCCACCTCGGACAATCCCGCACCGCCGAACACGTCCGCGACGCCCTCATCGCCACCATCACAACCCTGCCCGAACACCTCCGCCGCTCCCTCACCTGGGACCAAGGCGCGGAAATGGCGCGACACCACGAATTCAGCATCGCCACCAACACACCGGTCTACTTCTGCGACCCCCACGCACCCTGGCAACGCGGCTCCAACGAAAACACCAACGGCCTGCTCCGCGAATACTTCCCCAAAAGCACCGACCTGAGCGTCCACACCCCCGACCACCTCGCCGCCGTCGCCGCCCAGCTCAACCGCCGCCCACGCAAAACGCTCGACTGGGACACCCCAGCCGAGCGCCTCACTACACTCCTCACCCAAACCAGTTGATCACCCGTGTTGCAACGACCCCTGAAATCCGCCCC
>NZ_JBITKV010000033.1:0-1243 GCF_044461365.1 Amycolatopsis sp. NPDC049868
GGAGAGGAGGTGTGTTGGTGTGGGGTATGAGCCTGTGCGTCTTCCTGCTGCTTTGCAGGGGTTTCTTGAGGTGACGGTGGGGATGAAGTGGCCGAATGGTAATGAGGTGTTGTTGGGGGAGTCTGCTGATGTGTGGTTGAGGTTGGGGGAGGTGTTGGAGGGTGCGCGGGGGGCTTTTGGGGATGATGTGTCGCGGTTGGGTGGGGCGATGTCGGGTGAGTGGGTGGATCGGGTGGTGGAGAGTTATTCGTCGGGTATGGCGGATATGTTTGATCAGTTGGTTGATGCGGCGGGGAAGTTCGGGGATGCGATGTTGCAGACTGCGGCGTCGGTGCAGAAGGCGAAGATTATGATTGGGGTTTTTTTGGCGTTGTTGGCGGCGACGATTATTGAGTTGGCGTTTTCGTTTTTTGGTGCGGGGTTTATTCCGGTGGTGATTGCGGCGGGGCGGGCGGCTATTGGTGCGGTGTTGCGGTGGTTGGCGGAGAAGGCGGCGTCGTTGTCGTTGCGGGAGGTGGTGTTGAAGTTGACGACGCGGGAGGGGTTGGCGGCGTTGGGGGGTGTGGTGCAGCGGGCGGGGGTGGCGTTGTCGGGTCAGGTGGGGGGTGCGTTGTCGCGGGAGGGGTTGAAGGCGGCGGGTGAGGTGGCGGGTCGGGCGGGGAGGCAGTTTGTGGTGGATGTGGCGAAGTATGGGGCGTTTGGTGCGGGGGTGATGGGGTTTACGAGTTTGGCGATTGATGGGGTGCAGAATTTGGAGGAGACGGAGGGTGGGCAGCGGTTGCGTGAGGGGGTGGATGGTCAGGGGGCGTTGGTGATGGCGTTTATGGGTGGGTTGGGGGGTGCGTTGTTTGGGGCGGGGCGGTCGTTGGCGCGGGGGATTGACAATGTGACGGCGGATTTGCGGAGTGCGTTGGCGGGGACGGTGTTGCGGAATTTGCCGGAGGTGTCGTTGGAGAAGTTGTCGCGGGGTTTGCAGCCGTTGAAGGATGTGTTGTATAGCGGGTTGCAGGTGGCGGTGGGTGGGGTGGCGACGAATGTGGCGATCAATGTGGCGCAGGGGCCGGCGGGGGTGGCGGCGGCGGAGTTGCTGGGGGAGGAGTATGAGGGTGGGGCGGCGGCGTCGCCGTTGTCGGCGGGGTTGTTGGGGGTGGTGAGTCGGTCGCAGGGTGCGGGGCCGAATTTTGGTGGGGCTTTCAGTGGGTTGCCGGGTGTGGTGGAGAAGCTGCGGTTGAGTGTGGCGGAT